>NZ_CP081001.1:1348750-2697500 GCF_029590555.1 Sphingobium sp. V4
ATGGACCCGGACGTGCCGCTGATCGTGCCCGAAGTTAACCCGGACGCGATCGACGGCTATACGAAGAAAAACATCATCGCGAACCCGAACTGCTCGACCGCGCAGATGGTCGTTGCCCTGAAGCCGCTTCATGACGCGGCGAAGATCAAGCGCGTCGTCGTCGCGACCTACCAGTCGGTGTCCGGCGCGGGCAAGGCGGGCATGGACGAACTGTTCGAACAGTCGCGCAACATCTTCGTCGGCGACCCGGCCGAACCCAAGAAGTTCACCAAGCAGATCGCCTTCAACGTGATCCCGCATATCGACGTTTTCCTGGATGATGGTTCGACCAAGGAAGAATGGAAGATGGTCGCGGAGACCAAGAAGATCCTCGATCCGAAGGTCAAGGTCACGGCGACCTGCGTGCGCGTGCCGGTGTTCGTCGGTCACTCCGAAGCGCTGAACATCGAGTTCGAGAACGAGATTTCGGCCAAGGAAGCTCAGGACATTCTCCGCGAAGCGCCGGGCGTGATGCTCGTCGACAAGCGCGAGGATGGCGGTTACGTCACCCCGGTCGAATGCGTCGGCGACTATGCGACCTTTATCAGCCGCGTGCGGGAGGATTCGACGGTCGATAACGGCCTGTCGCTCTGGTGCGTCAGCGACAATCTCCGCAAGGGCGCGGCGCTGAATGCGGTGCAGATTGCCGAACTGCTGGGCCGCCGTCATCTCAAGAAGGGTTAAGTCGCCCCGATGACCTCTGGTGCTGTCGCGATTTGGAAGGCTCTTCCGATCGCGCAGCGCCGGATGATCCTGTTGCTGCTGGCCGCGATCGGCCTCGCCAATCTCGCACAGCCCTATCCCGATCTCGCGCCGCTCCAGCATGGCCCGACGGTCGGGCTGATTTTGGCCGCGCCATGGCTGCTGCGGCGCTGGCCGCTCTCCACCACCGCCTTTGCCTGCATCTGGCTGTTCCTGCTGCTTCACACTGTCGGCGCGCGCTGGATCTACAGCTATGTGCCCTATGACGAATGGGCGCGGGCGGTGAGCGGGCAGGATCTATCCAGCCTCTTCGGCATGACCCGCAACGGCTATGATCGACTGGTTCATCTTGCTTTCGGTGCGTTGCTGACCTTGCCGGTCGCAGAAAGCGCGTGGCGGCATGGCGGGTTGTCGCGATGCTGGAGCCTGGCCTTCGCCTTCGCTGCCATCGGCCTGGGCAGCGCGGCCTATGAGATATTCGAATGGTTGCTGACCATCGTCGCCGCCGGCGAGACGGCGGACTATTATAATGGCCAGCAGGGCGATGTGTGGGACGCGCAGAAGGATATGGCGGCCGCACAGGTCGGCAGCGCGGTCGCGCTCATCGCGCTCTTGCGCCGCCGGGAATGACGCCATATCGGCAAGCCGACCCTGTCCGACAAGGAAATGCGCCGATGACCGACCTGCCGATCCAACGCCATGACATCAAAGGCCGGGATGGGCTGCCGATCGCGGTGCATGTCGTGGGCAAGGGCCGCGATCTCGTTCTGATCCATGGCTATTTCTCCAATGCCTGGACCAACTGGATTCGATACGGCCATGCCGCCCGGTTGGTGGAGGCAGGCTTTCGCCTGATCCTGCCGGACCTGCGCGGTCATGGTGAAAGCGCCAAGCCGCATGACGCCGCCGCCTATCCGCCCGATGCGCTGACCGACGACAATCTGGCGCTGGTGGAACAGATGGATCTGACCGACTATGATCTGGGCGGCTATTCCCTTGGCGCGCGGACGACGGTGCGGATGCTGGCGCGGGGGGCAACGCCGCGCCGCGTGATCCTGGCCGGGATGGGGCTGCGCGGCCTTGTCAGGACGCTGGACAAGGGCGGCTATTACAAGAATGTGCTGACCAACCTGGGCACGTTCGAGCGGGGCACGTCGGAGTGGATGACCGAAGCGTTCCTCAAGACCACCAAGGGCGATCCGGTGGCGATGCTCAACATCCTCAACACCTTCGTCGATACGCCCGAAGATGTGATCGCTCGCTTCCAGCAGCCAACCGAAATAATTTGCGGCGCCGACGATCAGGACAATGGCATTGCGCAGGAACTGGCTGAAACTTTGCCCAATGGTCGCTATGTCGAAATTCCTGGCAACCATATGAATGCGGTCACGCGCAAGGAACTGGGGCAGGCTATGGTCGATTTCCTGACAGCTTGACTGTATCGCCTGACCAAGTCAGCTTCCCCGCATAAACAGATCAGGGGAACCCCATGAAAATCGCACTCTCGCTGGCCGCTCTTGCGGCCGCCCTCGTTGCTTCGCCGGCGGCGGCGCAGCAGGCGCCGACGGCGGCCGACGCCGAAGCCTTCCTCGCCAAGGCGGAGAAGAGCCTGTTCGACCAGTCCATCATCAGCGGTCGCGCGCAGTGGATCAATGCGACCTACATCACCGACGACACCGACGCGATCGCATCCTATTTCGGCGCGATCGACACGAAGATGCGGGTCGATTATGCGCTGGACGCGGCGAAATATGCTGCCGCGCCCGGCCTGTCGGAGGAGACGAAGCGCCGCCTGACATTGCTGCGTACCGCACTGACCCTACCCGCACCGACGACGCCCGGAGCGGCCGAGCAGCTCAACGATCTCGCGACCAGGCTCCAGTCCGCCTACGGCAAGGGCAAGGGAACGCTGAAGGGGCAGCCGATCAACGGCAGCGACATCGAAGAACAGATGGGGGAGAATCGCAACCCCGAAGAGCTGAAGGAAATGTGGGTCAGCTGGCATGATAATGTCGGCGCGCCGATGCGGCAGGATTATGCGAGGCTGGTCGGCATCGCCAATGCCGGGGCGAAGGAACTGGGCTTTGCCGATACAGGCGCGATGTGGCGGTCCAAATATGACATGCCGGCCGATGATTTTGCTCGGCTGACCGACAAGATCTGGGCGGAGGTCAAGCCGCTCTATGACGAACTTCACTGCTATACCCGTACCAAGCTCAACGAGAAATATGGCGATGCCGTGCAGCCGAAAGCCGGCCCGATCCGCGCCGACCTGCTGGGCAATATGTGGGCGCAGGAATGGGGCAATATCTACGATATCGTCGCGCCTGCGGGCGCGGGTGACCTGGGCTATGACGTCACCGACCTGCTCAAGACCAAGGCCTATGATCCGGTCAGGATGGTGAAGGCGGGCGAGGGCTTCTATAGCTCGCTCGGCTTCGATCCGCTGCCGCAGAGCTTCTGGGAACGGTCGCAGATCGTGAAGCCTCAGGACCGCGAAGTGGTCTGCCATGCGTCCGCCTGGGATCTGGACAACAAGAACGACATCCGCATCAAGATGTGCACGAAGGTGAATGGCGACGATTTCGTAACGATCCATCACGAGCTGGGCCACAATTATTACCAGCGCGCCTATCAGGTCCAGAAGCCGCTGTATCTGGACGGTGCCAATGATGGCTTTCATGAGGCGATCGGCGATTTCGTGGCGCTATCCATCACCCCCGACTATCTGGTGAAGATCGGGCTGCTCGATCCGGTAAAGGTGCCGGGAACGGACAAGGATCTGGGCCTGCTGCTCCGCCAGGCAATGGACAAGGTGGCGTTCCTGCCCTTCGGCCTCCTGATCGACAAATGGCGCTGGGGCGTGTTTGATGGGTCGATCCCGGAAAGTCAGTATGAAAAGGCCTGGACCGACCTGCGGCTCCAATATCAGGGCATCGTCCCGCCGGTGTCCCGCGATGAGACGAAATTCGACGCCGGGGGCAAATATCATATCCCCGGTAATACGCCCTATACGCGCTACTTCCTCGCGCGTGTGCTCCAGTTCCAATTCTATGCCGCCGCGTGTCGACAGGCCGGCTGGAAGGGGCCGCTGCATCGCTGCTCCTTCTACGGTGACAAGAAGGTGGGGGCGAAGCTGAACGCGATGCTGGAGATGGGAGCATCGAAACCCTGGCCCGATGCGCTGGAGGCGTTCACCGGAAGCCGTGAGATGTCGGGCAAGGCGCTCGTCAATTACTTCGCGCCACTCCAGAAGTGGTTGATCGAACAGAATAAAGGCAAGTCTTGCGGCTGGTAAGTCCGAGTATATCTTGGTAAACGGCTGACGCATGAGCGTGTCAGCCGTCATCCTTTCTCTCCTTTTCGGCACCAGCATCGTCATGGCGATCGCCATGGCGGTGGCCTGGCTGCATTTTGGTCGCCAGAAGCATGTCCTGACTTGGACGGCCTCCTATGCGGTCGCGGTGCTGCAATGGCTGGCCAATGCGGGGGGCTATTTCCTTCAGAATCGTCCGCTGTTCGTGATTGCCGGCATCGGCTTGGTGACGAGCGCGACGCTGCTGGCGATCGGCATCCGGCAAAGGTCCGGGCGACTGGTGTCGATCCGGCTTTTCGCCATTCCGGCGTTGCTGGCGATCGTCGCCACGGCCATCGCCATTTCACCGATCGGCAGCCAGGTGATGCAGGGCATGATCACGCCCGCCTATGTGGGCGTGCTGATGGCGATCAGCGCCGCGTCGCTCTGGCCCAGGGACAGGCGCTTTACCTCGCCCGAACTTGCCTTCTTCGTGCTGCTGGTCGCATTCGCCCTTGTCCAGATAGCGCTGGCCGCTTCGGCCTCGATGATTCGTGGCCCTGAAGACGGCAAGCAATTATATCGCGCCATTCTGAGCCTCTTCATGCCGTCCATCTACGTCGGGACCGGCGTTGCCGCGGTCCTCGTCGTCGCGGGCGATCTCGCCCAGCAGTTGCGGCGGCAGATGCGGCATGATCCCCTGACGCAGGTTCTCAACCGCCGCGGCCTGGATGAAGCGGCCGAACGGGCTATCGCGCAGGCCCGGCGCCATGGACGGCCGCTGGCGCTGGTCGTGTGCGATCTCGACGGGTTCAAGGCGCTGAACGACAGCCACGGACATATCGCCGGCGACCAGGCGTTGCAGGGTTTTGCCCAACTCCTGACCCTGGCCGTGCGCCGTGGCGACATAGTCGGTCGGATGGGCGGGGACGAATTCGGCCTTCTACTACAGGATTCGGACGCCCGCGCGGCTGCCGACGTCATGGAGCGGGTGCGCGCGGAAGTCAGTCACCTGTCACTTCCGCGCGTTCCGGATATGCGCCTGCGCGCCAGCTTCGGCGTTGCCGAGTTGGCGACCGGCGACATGCAACTGGAGGACATGGTCGCGCGCGCCGACGAGGCGCTTTATGCGGCGAAGAAGGACGGGAAGAACCGGGTCAGCATCGCGCGCAGCGCGGCCTGATCCGACCCTCTCATCGAAATGGCGGCTCGTTGAACGCTCGCAGCTTGCGGCTGTGCAGCTTCGCACCCTCTTGTCGCAGCAGTTCGCAGGTCATCAGGCCGACCCGCAGGTGGCCCGCGATCGCTTCCTCGTAAAAGCGGTTGGCCTGGCCGGGCAGCTTGAGTTCGCCATGGATCGGCTTGTCCGACACGCAGAGCAAGGTGCCGTAGGGCACGCGGAAGCGATAGCCCTGGGCCGCGATCGTCGCCGATTCCATGTCGATGCCGACCGCGCGCGACAGGCTGAACCGCAGCGCGGAACTGGAATAGCGCAATTCCCAGTTGCGGTCGTCGGTGGTGACGACGGTCCCTGTGCGCAGGCGGCGCTTGAAGTCCTCCGGATCATTGCCGCCCAATATGGCCTCGGCCGCCGTTTCCATCGCAACCTGGACTTCCGCGATTGCGGGCACCGGAATTTCCGGGGGCAGCATATCGTCCAGCACCTTGTCGTCGCGCAGATAGGCGTGGGCGAGGACATAGTCGCCGATCCGCTGGCTCGGACGCAGGCCGCCGCAATGGCCGATCATCAGCCAGGCTTCGGGACGCACGACCGCCAGGTGATCGCAGATCGTCTTGGCGTTGGCCGGGCCGACGCCGATATTCACCAGGGTGATGCCGCTGCGATCGGGGGCGATCAGGTGATAGGCCGGCATCTGGTGCTTGCGCCATGCGCTGTCGGCGATCATGCCGGCAGGGTCCGCCGTTTCGGGGGTGACATAGACGCCGCCCGCGCCCGAAAGGGCCGTGAACCGGCTCCCCTCGCGCTGCAACTCGCCACAGGCCCAGGTCACGAACTCATCGACGTAGCGGTGATAGTTGGTGAACAGAATGTAGCGTTGTACATGCTCCGCCGGCGTGCCGGTATAATGTTTGAGCCGCGCCAGCGAGAAGTCGGTGCGCAATCCGTCGAACAGCGCGAGAGGGCGGTCGCCGCCGGCATCGGGCATGAACAGGCCATCGGCGATCTCGTCGCCGATCTCCGCCAGTTCGGTCGCCGGGAAATAGCGCGCCAGTTCAGTCGGCGGCGTGCCGTCCAGCGCGCTTATGTCGAGCCCGTCAAGCACATAGGGGAAGGGGATCTGCTGGTCGCTCAGCCCGGCTTCGACTTCCACGCCATAATCGCGGACCAGCAGGTCGATCTGCTCGGCCAGATAGTCGGCGAACATGGCCGGCCTGGTCACCGTGGTCGCATAGCGGCCCGGCTTGGACAGGCGGGCAAAGGAACGGCCGGGGGGCGGTGCGTCGCTGTCGCTATGATGGGTGATCCGCAGTTCCGGATAACAAAAGCGCCGATCCGTGCGTGCGTGCGCCGGGGGGATGCTGCCATCGCGGGCATAGGCGCGCATCGCCTCACGCAGATTTTCGATGGATGTCTGATAGATGCGGTCGAGTTGCGCGACCGTTGCGCTGCCGATGCTTTGTGTCATCGCCTCCTGTTATCGCCTTTGCACGACAGAAGGAAGACATTGAAAGGAATGCGCGCCGGGCAACCGCCCGGCGCGCAACTGATCAGAGCTGTTCCAGCATATGATCGGCCGACGACACCTTGAAATCGCCAGGCGCTTCTACATTGATTTCGGCGACGATCCCGTCCTTGACGATCATGGAAAAGCGCTGGCCGCGCGTCCCCAGGCCGAACTTGCTGCCGTCCATGGTGAGGCCGACGGCCTGCGCGAAATCGGCATTGCCGTCCGCGAGCATCGTCACCTTGCCGTCGGCGCCTGCCGACTTGCCCCAGGCACCCATGACGAACGCGTCGTTTACAGCGGTGCAGGCGATCTCGTCGACACCCTTGGCTTTGAGCGCCTCGGCCTTCTCGATGTAGCCGGGCAGGTGCTTGGCCGAGCAGGTCGGGGTGAAGGCGCCGGGGACGGAAAAGATGGCGACGGTCTTGCCGGCGAAATAATCTTCGGACGGGACGGCCTCCGGGCCGTTTTCTGTCATCTTGGTAAAGGTCGTGCTGGGAAGGCGGTCGCCCTTGGATATGGTCATGGTATGTCTCCTGGCCTGTAACGCGCCGCGGAGGTCGTGCCTGGAGCGTCGACTGTCAAGGCATGGGACGGAATATGTCGCAATGCCCCGTTGCTGCGATCACTCGTCCTTGGCAAGCGACTGCGGTGGGTTATATTCGACCCATGAACGATGCGCGCTTCTTTGGTGGGCATTTCCTGCTCGCCCTTCCCGGTATGCAGGACATGCGGTTCGATCATTCGGTGATCGCCCTGTGTGTGCATGATGCGCAAGGCGCCCTTGGCATTGCCGTGGGCGAGGAAATGGAGGGGGTGCGGTTGCGCGACCTGCTCGACAGTTTCGACATAGACGGCAGTGCGGTGCCCGATGTTCCGGTGCTGCGTGGTGGCCCGGTGGAGCCCCGCCGGGGCTTCGTGCTGCACTCGCTCGACTGGGGTGGGCAGGACATGGTTCAGGTCAGCGACTTCTGGGGGCTGTCCGGGTCGCTGGACATCCTGAAGGCGATAGCGGAAGGGCGCGGCCCTCGGCGCTATCTGGTCGCATTGGGCTATGCGGGATGGGGCGCCGGCCAACTGGAACAGGAAATGACCGGCGAAAGCTGGTTTCTCGCGCCCGGCGACGGGGATCTGCTGTTCGACACGCCGACCCGCCGCCGATGGTCTGCGATCTTTGCCGCCGCGGGTATCGATTCGTCCCATCTTGTGAGTGGCGCCGGATCGGCCTGATCCCTCTTAGGAGGTACATAAAGAAAACTTTATATTGAGTTGCCTTGGCATCGGCCCCTTGGTAATGACCGGTCCATATCGTCGTCGGATTGAGCCGTCGGCGTGGACACATTCTAGACCAACGGAGACACGCTCGTGGCCACTGCACCCGCCACCTTGGCGCAGGATTATGTGATCGCCGACATCGGCCTGGCCGGCTTCGGCCGTAAGGAGATCGAGATCGCCGAAACCGAAATGCCCGGCCTGATGGCCCTGCGCGCCGAATTCGGCGCTGCACAGCCGCTCAAGGGCGCCCGCATCACCGGTTCGCTGCACATGACCATCCAGACCGCTGTCCTTATCGAGACGCTGGCCGACCTGGGCGCGGAAATCCGCTGGGCCTCGTGCAACATCTTCTCGACCCAGGACCATGCCGCCGCCGCCATCGCCGCGCGCGGCATCCCGGTCTTCGCCGTCAAGGGCGAGACGCTGGAAGAATATTGGGACTATGTCATCCGCATCTTCGACTGGGGTGATACGACCTGCAACATGATCCTGGACGATGGCGGCGACGCCACCATGTTTGCGCTTTGGGGCGCCCGCGTCGAAGCCGGGGAGGAACTCTTCACCCCGACCAACGAAGAAGAGGAAATCTTCGTTGCGACGCTCAAGCGCTTCCTGGCCGAGCGTCCCGGCTACCTGACCGAGACGGTCAAGGCCATCAAGGGCGTGTCGGAAGAAACGACGACCGGGGTTCACCGCCTCTATGAGCTTGCCAAGAAGGGCAAGCTTCCCTTCCCGGCGATCAACGTAAACGACAGCGTCACCAAGTCGAAGTTCGACAATCTCTACGGCTGCAAGGAATCGCTGGTCGACGCCATCCGTCGCGCCACTGACGTCATGCTGGCCGGCAAGGTCGCCTGCGTCGCCGGTTTCGGCGACGTCGGCAAGGGCAGCGCCGCTTCGCTTCGCAACGGCGGCGCCCGCGTCCTCGTGACCGAAGTCGATCCCATTTGCGCGCTCCAGGCCGCGATGGAAGGCTATGAAGTCGTGACCATGGAAGAAGCTGCCAAGCGCGCCGACATCTTCGTCACCGCCACCGGCAATGCCGACGTCATCACGCTCGACCATATGCGCGAGATGAAGAATATGGCGATCGTCTGCAATATCGGCCATTTCGACAGCGAGATCCAGATCGCGGCGCTCAACAACCAGAAGTGGACCGAGATCAAGCCGCAGGTCGACGAAGTCGAATTCGCCGACGGCAAGAAGATCATCGTTCTCGCCAAGGGGCGCCTGGTCAATCTGGGCTGCGCCACCGGCCATCCCAGCTTCGTCATGTCCTCGTCCTTCACCAACCAGGTGCTGGCCCAGATCGAACTGTGGACCAAGTCGGGCGAATACAAGAATGAAGTCTATGTGCTGCCCAAGCATCTGGACGAGAAGGTCGCCGCGCTGCATCTGGAAAAGCTGGGCGTGAAGCTCAGCACCCTGACCCAGAAGCAGGCTGACTATATCGGAGTGCCGGTCGAAGGGCCGTTCAAGCCGGATCATTACCGCTACTGAGACGATAAAAAAGGGGGAAGGCTGCAACGCCTTCCCCCTTTTTGTTCGCGCTTCGCCGTTGCGAACGCAAATCTTTCGATCGCCCGCTTCCCGCTGCGCCCGACATGCGATAGGTCGGTGCCGATTATGAACAGGGTCGGGCAGGTTCAGCAGAAAAGGGGGGCGGTCGAATGACGACGCTGTCGCCCGTCGCTGCCATCATATTGGGGGTCGTGCTGGCCGTGTGGCTCGGCGCGGCATTATGGGCGCTGACCAGCGGCCAGCGGATGCGCCGCGAAGGCACGCAGGCGCAAGGAAAGCTGGATCGGTTGACGGTGCTGCTGGCGTCGGCGCCGGCCGCGCCCATCATCATTCATCCCGATGGGCGGCTGGAAGCCGCCGACCGACTTGCAAAATGGTTGGCCAAGCCGCGCGTGCCCGCCTTCGTGTCGGAACTGACTGCGGCCGATGGCGGACTGGAGCCGGATGACGCGGCGCTGCTGGCGCAGGAAATCGCGTCGGCGCAACGCGCCGGCAAGAGCTTTGCGCTGCCGGTGCGGGGATTAGGGTCGTCGCGTCTGTTGCTGGTGCGCGGCGCGCCGGCCGGGCCGGGGCTGGCCGAAAGCGGCGGCGTCGTGCTGTGGATTTTCGACGCGACCGACAGCCAGAAGGAAATCCAGGGGCTGACGACGCAGGTCGAGCAGTTGCGCGACGCGCTGGAGGCGCTCGCGGGACTGGTCGAAGCGGCGCCCTTCCCCATGTGGCACCGCACACCCGACCTGCGACTCAGCCTGGTCAACAGCGCCTATGTCCGCGCAGTCGATGGGGTGGATGCCCGCGACGTCATCATGCAGGGCGTGGAACTGGTCGAATCGGTCGGCGGCGTGCCGCCGGAAGCCGCAGCGGCCGACGCCATGGCGCGGGACGAACTGGTCGAACGCATGGTTCCCGCCACCATCAAAGGCGAGCGCCGGACGATGCGCGTCGTCGACGTTCCGCTGGGGGAAGCGGGCATCGCCGGCTATGCGGTCGACCAGCATGAACTGGAACAGGCGCGGGTGGAGCATCGCCGCCTCGAAGCGGCGCAACGCGACCTGCTGGACCGGCTTTCCGCGGGGGTGGCGCGGTTCGGCCCGGATCGGGCGCTGCGCTTCTGGAACCAGCCCTTCATCAGCCTTTTCGGGCTGCGGCAGGAGTCGCTAGCGGACGCCCCGCTGTTCGAGCGTGTTCTGGACGAGATGCGCGACGCGCGGCGGTTGCCCGAGCATCGCGATTTCCCGGCCTGGCGGACGGAGCGGCGCAACTGGTTCCTGTCGCCCGAACCGATCGAGGAAAACTGGTTGTTGCAGGACGGCACGCATCTGCGCGTCTATGCGCAGCCGCTGCCCGACGGCGGGCTGCTGCTCATCTTCGAGGATCGTACCGAACAGGTGCAACTGTCGAGCGCGCGCGACACGCTGCTGCGGGTCCGTACCGCGACCTTCGACAATCTGTTCGAATCGATCGGCGTCTTTTCCGCCGATGGACGCCTGCAAATGTGGAACAGCCGGTTCCGCACCATCTGGGGCGCCAATGAGGAGATGCTGGCCACGCATCCGCGCATCGACGACCTGATGCGCGAAGTGCAGTCGCGCCTCGCCAAACCGCAGCAGTCCAACCTGGTGCGCGAACTGGTCCGCGCCGCCACGGTGGAGCGCAAGCAGCGCGTCGGCCATGTTGGTTTTGCGGACGGACGTATCTTCGAATTCGCCGCCATCCCGCTGCCCGACGGCAACGCGCTCTTCACCATGCTCGACGTGACCGACAGCCGCCGGGTCGAACAGGTGCTGCGTGATCGCAACGAGGCGCTGGAGCAGGCGGACAAGATCAAGACCGCTTTCGTGACCAACATGAGCTATGAATTGCGGACGCCCCTCACCACCATCGCCGGTTTCGCCGAGATGATGAGTGCGGGCTATGCGGGGGAATTGAGCGAGTCCGCCAGGGACTATGTCGACGGTATCCTTCAGAGCACAGGGCGCTTGTCGATGCTGATCGACAATGTTCTGGACCTGACCCAGGGGGAAGCGGGGACGCTGCCGATCGATCGCAGCGCGGTCGATCTCGCGACCGTCGCGAGGGCCAGCGCCGACCGGCTGCGCGCCGAGGCATCGGCAAAGGGCATCGACCTTGCTGTGCAGATCGAAGCCTCGCTGGGCAGCGTTCAGGGCGATGCCCGCCGGATCGGTCAGGCCATCGACCATCTCCTCGAAAATGCGCTGCAATATTGCAGCCGCGGCGCTCGCGTCCTGCTCCACGGCGACGGCGGGATCGACAAGGCTCGGATCGTGATATCGGACAATGGTCCCGGCATCCCGTCGGACCAGCAGGGCGCGATCTTCGATCCGGTCGCTCGGGCCGAGCAGGCGCGGGCCGGCAGCAAGGCGGGGATCGGCCTACCACTCGCCCGGCAACTCGCCCAGGCCCATGGCGGCACCCTCCAGCTCGTATCGGAGAAGGGCAAGGGGACCATGGTCGTGATCGAGCTGCCGCGTGGCTGATACGGACATGAAGCTGGCGGACGAAACCGCGATGCTCGATCTAGGCCGGCGAATCGCGGCCGATGTGCGGATCGGCGACGTGATCGCGCTGGAAGGCGGGTTGGGTGCCGGCAAGACGACCCTGGCGCGCGGCATCTTGGCGGCGCTGGGGCTGGAAGGAGAGGCGCCCAGTCCGAGCTTCGCCATCGTCCAGCCCTACGACCTGCCGGAGGTCCGGCTACCGGTCGCGCATGTCGATCTCTATCGGCTCGACGATCCGGCGGAGGCGCAGGAACTGGCGCTGGGCGATTATCTGATGGACAGCCTGCTGATCGTGGAATGGCCCGATCGGCTGGGGGAGGCGCTCTGGCCGCATAGTCTCCGCCTGCACATCGCAATCGAACCGGATGGCGCGCGACGCTTGACAGCGGACGTGCCGGAGGCTTGGACGAACCGATGGTCACAACTATGATCCCCCCGATTTCCGCGCCGGATTTTCTGGCCAAGGCTGGCTGGCCGGGCGCCGCGATCGTCCCGCTTGCTGGCGATGCCTCCTTCCGCCGCTATTTCCGCGTCGTAGATGGCGGGCGCCGCGCCGTCCTGATGGATGCGCCGCCTCCCCATGAAGACCCGCGCCCCTTCATCGCCATCGCGCGGCATCTGGTCGCGGACGGTTTCGCCGCGCCCCGGATATTGGCGGATGACCTTGACGAAGGCCTGGTGCTGATCGAGGATTTCGGCGACCATCGGCTGAAGGAACATATTGACGCGGCGCCTGCGGATGAACTGGCGGTCTATACCCGCGCTGTGGAACTGCTCGCTGCCTTGCATCGGCGTCCGCCCGCCGATCTCCCGCCTTATGACCGCGCCGTCTATCAGCGCGAAGTGGGCCTGCTGACCGAATGGTATTGCCCGGCCATCAACCTGGCCGTGGACGAGCAGGCCTATATCCGCGCCTGGAACGCGGTGCTGCCGATCGTGGAACAGTCGGCCAGCCCGGTCGTGACCGTGCTGCGGGACTATCATGCCGAAAATATCATGCTGATCGACCCGCCCGCCGCGCATGGCCTGGGCCTGCTGGACTTCCAGGACGCGCTGGCGGGCCACCCCGCCTATGACCTGGTGTCGCTGTTGCAGGATGCGCGGCGCGACGTCCCGCCCGAGGTGGAGGCCGCGATGCTCGCCCATTACAAGGCGCTCGCGTCGCCGCCCAATGATTTCGACGCGGCCTATGCCGTGCTCGGCGCGCAGCGCAACGCCAAGATCATCGGCATCTTCACGCGACTGTGGAAGCGGGACGGCAAGCCGCGCTACCTATCCTACCTGCCACGGATGTGGGGCTTGCTGGAGCGCGATCTGGCACATCCGGCGCTCGCTCCGGTTGCCGCCTGGTTCGACGCCAATATTCCGGCCGACCAGCGCCATGATGCGCTCCAGGAGTTTTCGCCCGCATGATCGAAACGGCGATGCTGATGGCGGCCGGCCTTGGCAAGCGGATGCGTCCGCTCACCGCCACCCGGCCCAAGCCGCTGGTGAAGGTCGCGGGCAAGGCGCTGATGGACCATGCGCTGGATCGGCTGGAGGCAGGCGGCATCCGCAAGGTGGTGGTCAACGTCCACTATCTCGCCGACACGGTCGAAGCCCATCTGCGCGCGCGCAAGGGGCCGATGGAGTTCGTGATTTCCGACGAGCGCGGCAAGCTGCTGGAGACGGGCGGCGGCCTGATGCAGGCCCGGCAGCTGCTGGGCGACCAGCCATTCCTATGCGCCAATAGCGACAATCTGTGGGTCGATGGTCCGCAGGAGACGCTGGGCATGATGCAGCGGCTCTGGAATCCGGAGCGGATGGACGCGTTGCTTCTGCTCATTCCGCTGGCCCGCGCCACCTGCCACATGGGACCCGGCGATTTCCACATGGACGCCAGCGGCCGACTCACCCGGCGCAAACCCGCCCACGTTGCGCCCTTCGTCTATACCGGGGTCCAGATCCTGTCCCCCGCCATATTGCGCGATCCGCCCGCTGACGCTTTCTCCACCAACATCTTCTGGAACCGCGCGATGGAGGCGGGCCGGCTTTACGGCGTCGCGCATCAGGGGCTGTGGTTCGACGTCGGCACGCCGCACGCCATTCCGGTGGTGGAGCAGATGCTCGCCCATGGGTGAGCGGAGCCGTCCCGCTCTTTATACCATCCCAGCGCATCGCGCCTTCGCCGATGCGCTGGTGACAGGCATATTGGCGCGTCATGGCGGTGACGTCCGCACCCTGGCGCAAGGGATGGTCCTGCTGTCCAGCAACCGCGCGGTCAGGGCGGTGCGCGACGCCTTCGTTCGGCAATCGGGCGGCGGCCTGTTGCTCCCTCGCCTGGTGACGATCGGCGATCCTGATCTGGGCGAACAGGTCGGCGGGGCGCTCGACCCGCTCGGCGAGGACGATCCCATTGCGCCCGCGATTGCGCCCGTCCGCCGCCAGATGATCCTCGCGCGCCTGGTGCAGGAGGTGAAGCCGGGCACCGATGCCGCGCTCGCCCTGCAACTGGGTCAGGCGCTCGGCAGCGTACTCGACCAGTTGCAGGTCGAGCAATTGCCCGTGGATGCGCTCCGAAATCTCGACCTGTCGGCCGAACTGTCCAGTCACTGGCAGGTGTCGCTCAACTTGTTCGAGATATTGTTGTCGCGCTGGCCAGCGGAACTTGCGCGACTGGGCTGCATCGACCTGGCCGAACGGCGAAACCGGCTGTTCGACCGGCTTGCTGCCCGCTGGCGAGAAGCGCCGCCCGCTGGCTTCGTGGTCGCGGCCGGTATTTCCACCACCGCGCCGGCAGTCGCCCGGTTGCTCCGCCGCGTCGCGGAGCTGCCCGATGGCATGGTGGTCTTTGCCGGGCTTGACCAGAATATGGACGAGACGGCCTGGGAAGCCATCGGCCCATTCGATCCGGACCCACTGACCGGCCGGTCACCGGTGCCGCATGAAACCCATCCGCAATATGCGCTCAAGCGCCTGCTGGATCGTATGGGCGTGACTCGCGACGATGTGGCGCAATGGCGATGGGGCAGCGAGCATGATGCGCGCGCCGTTCGCGGACGCAATATCTCCAACGCCATGCTGCCGCCGCGCCTGACGGGCCGCTGGCGCGATCTCAAGACGGCGGACCGGTCGCTGGCCGGCGTGGAGGCGCTGGAGGTCGCGACCCCCGGCGAGGAAGCTCAGGCCATCGCCATCGCGCTGCGCGAGGCGGTGGAAACGCCGGAGCGCACGGCCGCGCTGGTGACGCCGGATCGCCAATTGGCGACCCGCGTGTCCGCCCATCTGCGGCGCTGGGGCATAGTGGCGGATGATTCCGCCGGCCAGCCCTTGTCGCGCCTGCCACCGGGAACCTTGCTGATCGCCATGGCGGAGGCCGTGGCGGAACGCTTCGCCCCCGTTGCGCTGCTGACGCTCCTCAAGCATCCGCTCGTGATGCGGGGCGATGCGCGGCTCGCCTGGCTGGAGGGGGTGCGTGGTCTTGACCTGCTGCTGCGCGGGCCGCGCCCACAGGCGGGGCTGGTCGGCATCGACCTCATGCTCGCGGCGCGCGGACCGGATGATCGCGACCGGCGACTGCGCGAAGCGGTGCGGGCCTGGTGGCCCGAGGCGCGGAGCCTGCTCGAACCGCTGGAGGAGGGCGCACGGATCGCCTCGGATCTTGCCGGGCAACTCGCGATGATCCGGACCCAGGCGAGCGCCCTGTCCGGCGACATGGTGTGGTCCGGGCATCAGGGTCATGCCGCAGCGGACATTCTGGCCGAGATGGAGGCTTTCGCTTCGGAAGGGCCGCGCCAGGCCGATATCCGCGCGCTTCCGCTATTGCTCGAACAGATGCTCGGCGGCGTCGCTGTCCGCCCCCCCCAGGGCGGCCATCCCCGCGTCGCGATCCTCGGCCTGATCGAGGCACAACTGGCGCAGGCCGATCTCATGATCCTCGGTGGCCTGAACGAAGGAACATGGCCGGGCCTGCCGGCGCCCGACCCCTGGCTTGCGCCGCGTTTGCGGCGGGAACTGGGCCTGCCCGGCCTGGAAAGCCGCATCGGCCTTGCGGCCCATGATTTCGCCAGCGCGCTTGGTGCGCCCAATGTGCTCATCACCCGCGCGCGGCGTGGCAGCGGGGGGCCGGCGGTCGCCTCGCGCTTCTGGCTGCGGCTGAAGGCGATGGCGGGCGCGCAGTGGAAGACGGCGGACCGCTACGCCCTGCTGGCACGGGCGATCGACCGTCCAGGCAGCCACCGGCCCGAACGGCGCCCCGCGCCGGTGCCGCCCCTGGCGGTGCGGCCCAGGGTCATCCCCGTCACCGACGTCGACCGGCTGAAAGCCGATCCTTATGCTTTCTATGCCCGTCGCATCCTTCGCCTCGCGCGCCTGGATCCGGTCGATGCCGATGCCGGACCAGCCTGGCGCGGTACGGCCGTGCATGACATCCTTCAGCGCTGGGCAGAGGAAAAGAGGTTCGACCCGGCCGACCTGGAAGCGCGGGCGAGGGCCATGTTCGAACGGCCGGACGTGCATCCGCTGCTGCGCGCCCTCTGGCAGCCGCGCCTGATCGAGGCGATCCGCTGGATCGCCGCCGAAGTGGCGCGGGACAAGTCCGAAGGACGCACCATCGTTGCGGTCGAGCAGGAAGGCCGGGCCGAAGTTGCCGGGGTCACGTTGATGGGGAAGGCGGACCGTATCGATCGGCTGCCGGGCGGCCGCATCGGCATCATCGACTACAAGACCGGCAAGCCGCCCAGCGCGCGGCAGGTCAAGGCGGGCTTCGCGCTGCAACTCGGACTGCTTGGCGTCATCGCTGAACTGGGCGGCTTCGACGGTCTCGGACCGGCGCCCAGCGCCGGCGATTTCGAATATTGGTCGCTCGCCAAGAAGGGCGACCAGTTCGGCTATCGCGAAAGCCCGGTCGATCCGTTGGGCAAGCGCGAAAAGATCGTCACGGACGCCTTCACCGCCCATGCCCATGAACAATTTGATGGGGTGGCGAGCGATTATCTGCTGGGATCGGCCCCGTTCCGCGCGGAGATCAACCCGGAAGTGGCCAATTATGGTGATTATGACCAGCTGATGCGGCTGGAGGAATGGTATGGTCGCGACGATGGCTGACCGGCCCCGCCCCTTGCAGCGTCTGCTCGGCGATCAGGCGCGCGCGGCCGCCCCCGCCGCCCATGTCTGGCTGTCGGCATCGGCCGGCACCGGCAAGACCCATGTGCTGACCGCGCGCGTGTTCCGCCTCCTGCTTCAAGGGGTGCGACCGGAAAATATCCTCTGCCTCACCTTCACAAAGGCGGGCGCGGCGGAAATGGCGGATCGCATCCATGACCGGCTGGCCGGGTGGGTCCAGATGGATGGTCCCGCCCTGGCCGCGGACCTGATGGCACTGGGCGAGGACCATGATCCGGCGATGCAGGACAAGGCGCGCCGGCTCTTTGCCGAGGTGCTGGAGTCGACCGGCGGCGGCCTGCGCATCCAGACCATTCATGGCTTCTGCCAGCAATTGCTCGCCGCCTTTCCGCTGGAGGCGGACCTTGCGCCCGGCTTCCGCCCCATGGACCAGCGCGAGCAGGCGAGCCTCGCCCGCGCGACGCTGGCCGATCTGTCCGTGCGGGCGCAGGAGCAGGGTGACGAACGCCTGATCGGCGCGCTCCAGGCGCTCAGTCTGCGGCTGGGAGAAGGCGGCGCCGAACGCTTCCTGCTACGCTGCGCGGGTTCGGGGGAGGCGCTGGAGACCCTGCCGGACTCCATCGCCCCCTGGCTGGCATCCGAACTCGGCCTTCCCGACGGCGACATAGATGAATGGCTCGGCGAACAATGTTCCGACGCCCTGTTCGACATGCGGACGCTCGATGGCATCGTCCGCGCCAATGTCGAATGGGGCAAGGGGCGGGGTCTGGAGCGGTGCGACCGGATCGCGGCCTGGCGGGCGCTCGATCCTGCGGCCAGGGCGGCCGGGCTTGCGGACCTGCATCGCGCCTGGGCGAAAGCCGATGGCGACCTGATCGATGCCAAGGGCTGGGTGCCGCCGGTCGACGGCTATCTGGAGATGGCGGCGCGGCTCCACGACCGATGCCGCGAGATGATCGCCGTCAAGCTGCGCGCGGACTATGCCGCGCTCCTGGCGCAGGCGCTCCATGCCGGACGGGCCTATGCGCGCGACTATGCGCAGGCCAAGGTGCTGGCAGGCGCGGTCGATTTCGACGACCTGATCGCCCGCACCGCACGCCTGCTGGAACAGGACGGCATCGCCGAGTGGATCCGCTACAAGCTGGACCAGCGCATCGACCATATATTGGTGGACGAGGCGCAGGATACCAACGCCGCGCAATGGCGGATCGTCCGCACATTGGCGGAGGAATTTTTCGCCAATGAATGGGAAGCGGGCCAAAAGGTCCGCACCATCTTCACCGTTGGCGACTTCAAGCAGGCGATCTTCGGCTTTCAGGGCACCAGTCCGGCCAATTTTGCCGCCGCGCAGATCCTGTTCCAGCATGATGCCGTCAGCTCCGGGCATGATTTCTTCAACCTCTCGCTGGACCAGAGCTTCCGGTCTACGCCGGCGGTCCTGGACGTGGTGGATCGCACCATCGCCACGCTCCGCGCCGAACGGCTGGGGTTGGAGCCGGGGGACGTGCGGCACATCAGCGCGAACCGCCATCCCGGCGAAGTGCTGCTGTGGAAGCCCGTGGTCGCCAACCTGTCCGAGGAGGCGGAAGGCGAGGAAGACTGGGTCGCCGATCAGGAGCGCGTCCTCGCCGCCCGGATCGCCGGCCAGATCCGGCAATGGATCGACGATGGCCTGATGCTCGAAAGCCGGGGACGGCCCGTGCGGGCGGGCGACATCATGATCCTGGTCCGGCGCCGCAGCGAACTGGCGCGCCTGATCGTCGCGCGCCTCTATGAGGAACAGGTCGCGGTCGCCGGCATCGACCGCCTCCGCCTCAACGCGCCGCTGGCCGTGCGCGATCTGCTCGCGGCGCTTCGTTTCGCGGTGCAGCCGGACGATGAACTGAACCTCGCCTCGCTCCTGGTGTCGCCGGTCATAGGATGGAGCCAGGACGAACTGATGGAGCGGCTGATCGGCCGCAGGGTTCCGCTGTGGCGGCATCTCAACCAGACATTGTCGGATGCGCAGCTCGCGCCGTTGCGCGGCCTGCTCGCCGCCGCCGACTTCACGACACCCTATCGCTATCTCGAGGCGATATTGTCGGGCCCGATCGACGGCCGCCGGCGCCTGGTGGAACGGCTGGGGATTGAGGCTGCGGACCCTATCGAGGAATTGCTGAACGCCGCGCTGGCCTTCGAAGGGGAGGCGCATCCCTCGCTCCAGCGGTTCATCGACTGGTTCGACCGGGGCGAGGTGGAGATCGTCCGCGATGCCGCAGGGCAGGGCGACATGCTGCGACTGCTGACGGTGCATGGCGCCAAGGGGCTACAGGCGCCTATCGTCATTCTCGCGGATGCGTGCATGGACCCGGATGCCGGCCAGCGCGCCGATTCGCTCGAATGGAACGGCCTTCCGATAATCGCGCCACGCAAAGGCGAGCGTCAGGGGCCGATCGGCGATGTCGCCGAACAGGCTGCGGCGGAGGAGCGTCGCGAACATTGGCGGCTGCTCTATGTCGCGCTCACCCGGGCGGAAGAAAAGCTGGTCGTCGCGGGCGCGCTGGGACCGCGCGCCAAGGGGGAGGTCAAGCCCGAAAGCTGGTTCGCGGCGGTGGAGGCCGCCCTGGTTTCGCTCGGCGCCGAATGGGAGGCGGACCCGCTGTGGGGCGCCACCCGGCGCTGGCGGGGGACAGAGGCATTGCCCGCGCGCAAGGCGGAGCGCGAATCGGGCGAGGCGCCGCCGGTCATCCAGGAACCGGCATGGCTGCACGCACCCGCGCCGGTCGAGGCCCGCCCGCCCCGGCCACTCGCGCCTTCCGCCGC
This sequence comes from Sphingobium sp. V4, assembly GCF_029590555.1. Classification (NCBI taxonomy): domain Bacteria; kingdom Pseudomonadati; phylum Pseudomonadota; class Alphaproteobacteria; order Sphingomonadales; family Sphingobiaceae; genus Sphingobium; species Sphingobium sp. V4. Next base: position 1,368,694 of record NZ_CP081001.1, read on the forward strand.
GGTCGAGGACGACGTGCCCTATCCGCCGCCGTCTCCCGCCATGCGCGCGGCGGCCGAGCGAGGCCGCTGGCTCCATCGCCTGTTCGAGCGCCTGCCCGACCTGCCGGCCGACCGTCGTCGGGATGCCGCCGACCGCTGGCTGGCGCAGCAGGGTGCAGGAGACGCCGCCGTCCGCCGCGATGTCATGGACCAGGCCCTGCGCGTGATCGAGGCTCCCGCCTTCGCCGACCTGTTCGCCCCGGATGCGCTGGCCGAAGCGCCGATCGCCGCCGTGGTGGGGGAGGCCGTGATCGCCGGAACGGTGGACCGGCTGCACATTGGCGACGATCATGTCCAGCTGGTGGATTTCAAGACCGGCCGCATCGTCCCGCAATCACCCGATGACGCGCCGCTCGCGCATGTGCGGCAGATGGCTGCCTATGTCGCCGCGCTCGAAGTCATCTTTCCGGGTCGGACGATCAAGGCCGGGCTTCTCTACACCAGCGGCCCGCACCTGCTGACCCTGCCTCCCGACCTGCTCGCGCGCCACAAGCCGGGCTTTGTCCCCGCGCAGGAGAATTTGCCGCTCTGGCCGGTTGAGCCGGACACACGCGCATCCTAGATATCGCCCAACCAAAGGAGTTTCCGATATGGCCACAAAGGCAGTTACCGACGTCAGCTTCAAGGCGGACGTGATCGATTCCGATAAGCCCGTGCTCGTCGATTTCTGGGCCGAATGGTGCGGTCCGTGCAAGATGATCGGCCCGGCCCTGGAGGAAATCTCCGAGGAACTGGCGGACAAGGTCACGATCGCCAAGATCAACATCGACGAAAATCCCGACGCGCCCGGTCAGTATGGCGTTCGCGGCATCCCGACGATGATCCTGTTCAAGAATGGCGAAGTCAGCGCGACCAAGGTCGGCGCCGCGCCCAAGAGTGCGCTCAAGGGCTGGATCGAAAGCGTCCTGTAATCAGGTCAGGCCGGCGACTGGCCTATGTCAGCGGGATCATCACCGACCAGGCATAGGCCGGCCGCTCGCGCAGCCGGTCATACCAGGCTCGCACATGCGGCACGTCGGGCCGCTCGATAGCCAATGTAAACCAGGTGTGGGCGTAAACACCCATTGGCACATCCGCGACACCGAAATGGACACCTGAAAGCCATGGCTGGGCGGCCAGCGCTTGGTCGAGGACCAGCATCGCCGCGCCCGTCGCTTGGGCCGACTTCGCGATCAACTGTCCATTTCGCTGTCCATCGGGCGTCCGCACCAGTTGCAGGAAGGCGTCCCGCTGTGCATCGGCGAAGGCGAACTGCCAGTCCATCCACTTGTCCCCTTGCGCCCTTTCGACCGGATCGGCCGGCCACAGCGCAGGGGCATGGCGGGCCGCCAGATAGCGCAGGATGGCGTTGGATTCCCACAGGGTCAGGTCGCCATCCTCGATTGTCGGGATCAGCGCATTGGGGTTCCTGGCGAGATAGGTCGCGTCCATGCCGAACGCGCCGCCCACGTCATGGCGGACATGGGGCAGGCCGATCTCGTCCGCGAACCAGACGACCTTCTTCACATTGTGCGAATTCAGCCGTCCCCAGATGGTCAGCATTCCCGATCCCTCTATCCGAACAATATCGACGCCGCCCGGTCCCACAGGCGGGGCGAGGACGCGCCCATCAGCCCGCGGCGCAGATCACCCACGACATAGGGCGTTCCGTCGATCCGCTGGCAACAGCCGCCCGCTTCATTGACGAACAGGGTGCCCGCCGCATGATCCCAGGGCAAGGTCCGCGCGAACACCGACACGTCATTCTGCCCCAGCACCAGCCGGGGATATTGTTCGGCGGCGCAGCGGGGAATATCCACCAGCGTGAAGCTGGCCTGCGAACGGCGCTGGATGTCGGTCCGCTCCTCGGGCGACATGAAATAGACCGCCAGTGCCGCGATCGGTATGTCGCCGCCGCTCTCCCGCGCCTGGACATGTTCGCCGTCGATATGGCTGCCGCCGCCCAGCATCGCATGGCACAGGCGGCCGGTCAGCGGGTCCAATATCCATCCGGCCAGCGTCGTCCCGCCATCGGCCAGCGACACCATGATGCCGAAGGGCGGTTGGCCCGCCGCGAAATTGCCGGTTCCGTCGATCGGGTCGATGATCCAGTTCAACCCTTCGCCCGCCCGTTCCAATATGGCGGGGTCGGCGGCGCAGGCTTCCTCGCCGATGATGCCCGCTTCCGGCAGGATATCCGACAGCCCCTCCGCGAGCCGCAACTCGCTTTCCCGGTCGGCGACGGTGACGAAATCGTCGGCCGCCTTCTCGCTGATCTCATGAGCGGCGAGATTGCGGTAGCGCGGCATCACGATGTCGCGCCCCACTTCGCGCATCAGCGCGACGACCGGTTCATGCAGTTCGAACAGCATCCGCCGCGCCTTCCTAGCTGCGATAGTCGGCGTTGATGGAGATGTAACCATGGGTCAGGTCGCAGGTCCAGATGGTCGCGCGTCCTTCGCCCAGGCCCAGCTCGACGCCGATGACGATGTCCTGTCCTTTCAGGTGCGCCGCGACGGGTGCCTCGTCATAGCCTTCTACTGCCAGGCCGCCGGTCGCGACCTGCGTGCTGCCGAACCGGATCGACAGCTTGTCGCGATCCGCCGGCTCGCCCGCCTTGCCGATGGCGGCGACCACGCGGCCCCAATTGGCATCCTCGCCCGCGATCGCGGTCTTGACCAGCGGCGAATTGGCGATCGACAGGCCGATGCGGTGCGCGCTCTCGTCGCTGACCGCGCCGTCCACGCTGATCTCCACGAACTTGGTGGCCCCTTCGCCGTCGCGCACCACCAGATGGGCGAGCTGGCGGCAAAGATCGCTCAGCGCCGCGTGAAAGGCGTCAGCACCCGCATCGTCCATGTTGGTCAGCGGCGCATTGCCCGCCTTGCCGGTCGCGAAGGCCAGGACGGTGTCGCTGGTGGAGGTGTCGCTGTCCACGGTGATGCAGGAGAATGTGCGTTTGTTGGCCGTCGACAGCATCTGCTGGAGCAAAGCGGGGTCGATCGCCGCGTCAGTGAAGATATAGCCCAGCATCGTTGCCATGTCGGGCGCGATCATGCCGGACCCCTTGATGATGCCGACCAGTTCGACCCGCGTGTCGCCGATCATGGCGGAGGCCGATGCTCCCTTCGGATAGGTGTCGGTGGTGCCGATGGTGGTGGCGGACTCTTCCCAGCCGCAGGGCGCGGCGGTGAAGGCGGCGTCCAGGCCCGCTTCGGCCTTGTCGACCGGCAAGGGCACGCCGATCACCCCGGTCGAGGAGATGAACACGTCCGACGGCTGGCAGGACAGGTGATTGGCGACCTTCGCCGCGATCGCCTCCACCGCCGCGCGGCCGCGATGGCCGGTAAAGGCGTTGGCGTTCCCCGCATTCACCACCAGAGCCCGCGCGGCGCCGAGAGGAATGGCGTCACGGCACCATTCGACTTCGGGCGAGGGGCATTTGCTCTGGGTCGTGACCCCCGCGACGGCGGTGCCGGCGTCCAGTTCGACATAGGTCAGGTCGCAGCGCTCCCACGCCTTGTACCCGGCGCGGGCGACGCGCAGCATGACGCCGCCGATGGCGGGAAGGGACGGAAAGGCGGCTGGAGCGAGAGGCGATTTTTCCATGCCGCCGCCATAAGATGAGCCGCCGCCGATTGCCAGCCTTGCTGCACGGCTTCGGTCGAAAATGACGCATAGCTGCTTGTGTTCATCACGACGCCGGAGGCATAAGGCGCCATCATCACGAGTGCAGCTTTCCATGACAGTCACCGGCAATCGCCGCTTCGCCTTCTACGCCAAACGCTATTCCCGAAAGAAGGCCAGTATTCGGTTGCGCGTGCTGGAGCCGATGGCCGTGCTGCGCGAGGCGGGCGTGGATGTGCGCCGCTATCCCAAGCTGACGGGACCGAAAGGTCTCGACGCCGTCATCATCTCCAAGGCGTTCGGACGGGGCGCGGTCAAAGCGACGAAGGCCGCGCAAAAGGCCGGTTGCAGGCTGATATTCGACATTTGCGACAATCGCTTCGCCAATAACCGGGTGAAGGGATCGGCGCACCATGGACAGCGCACCAGCAGCCTTCTCGCCCAGGCGGACCTGGTCACGGTACCGACCAAGATGATGGGGCAGTTGCTCGTCGCCTCGACCCCGGAGATAGAGGGGCGCATCCGGGTCATTCCCGATATGCTTGAGGACATCTCCACCCTGTCGACACGGCGCCTGTCGATCACGGAACGGTACCATCTGGCGCGCCTGCAATCCTTTCTTGCGAGCCACCCGCAGGCTCTCCATATCGTCTGGTTCGGCAACAACATGGCGGGCATCGCAGGGGTCGGCGAACTGGACGATGCGGTCGCCCAGTTGCGCCAGTTCGCTGCCACGCATCCGATTACGCTGACCATCATCAACAACAAGCCGGCCGTCTACCGCCAGGCGTCGGCCGGATGGGGGATTCCCAGCTTCTACATGCCCTGGTCGCTGGTGAGCTTTCCCGCGGCGCTCAAGCTGCATCGCGTGGCGATCGTACCGGTATCCCGCAATGATTATACTCTGGGCAAATCGATCAATCGCCCTGCGACCGCCATTCTGGCGGGGCTTGGGGTCATCGCGGATTCGATCGAATCCTACGAGGAGTTGAGGCCCTACATCGCCCTGGACGACTGGCAGGACGGACTTTCCCGCTACGCGTTCGATTGGGAAGGGGAGCAGGCCAGGCTGTTGCGGGCGCGGGAATATCTGGATCGGAATTACGGCCGACAGCGCATCGCCGCGCGATGGCTCGAGATTCTTGACGAACTCGCGCCTCGATCGGCAGATGATTAATTGCACTGCACGTCATTTCCGCGCCCGGAAGGACGGCGCTGAATTGACGTTCGGGCGACCGATCCCTATTTGCCGCACAATTGTTCATCGGCGTCGGCGCTTACGCCTTCAGTCTTTTTCGCTCAGGGAGAGCTCATGTTCGGCGCACTCGCCAAGTCCATCTTCGGATCGTCCAACGAACGTTATGTGAAGTCGCTGGGCAAGATCGTCGACAAGATCGCCTCGTTCGAACCTGCGGTCCAGGCGCTGAGCGACGAGGATCTGGCGGCTCAGACGGCGCGATTCCGCGAACGGCTGGCTGCCGGCGAGACGCTGGACGACCTGCTGCCGGAGGCCTTCGCCACGGTCCGCGAAGCGTCCGTCCGCGTTCTGGGAATGCGGCATTTCGACGTGCAGATGGTGGGTGGCATCGTGCTGCATCGCGGCGAGATTGCCGAAATGCGCACTGGTGAGGGCAAGACCCTGGTCGCGACGCTCGCCACCTATCTCAATGCGCTGGAGGGGAAGGGCGTTCACGTCGTCACCGTGAACGACTATCTCGCTACCCGCGACTGCGAATGGATGGGTCAGGTCTATCGCTTCCTCGGCCTCACCACCGGCGTCATCGTGCCGAACATCAGCGAGGACCAGCGGCGCGAGGCCTATGCGGCCGACATCACCTACGCGACGAACAACGAACTCGGCTTCGACTATCTGCGCGACAATATGAAATATGACCGCGGCTCGATGGTCCAGCGGCCGTTCAATTACGCGATCGTCGATGAGGTGGACTCGATCCTGATCGACGAGGCGCGCACGCCGCTCATCATCTCCGGCCCGACCGACGACAAGTCGGAACTCTATGTCGCGGTCGATGCGATCGTGAAGCAGATCACCGAATCCGACTATGAGAAGGACGAGAAGCAGCGCAGCGTCACGCTGACCGAGGACGGCACCGAGAAGATCGAGCGGCTGCTGGAGCAGGCGGGCCTGCTTCAGGGCGCGAACCTCTATGATTTCGAGAATACCGCCGTCGTCCACCATGTGAACCAGGCGCTACGCGCGAACGTGATGTTCCGCCGCGACATCGACTATATCGTGAAGGACGGCAAGGTCGTCATCATCGATGAGTTCACCGGCCGCATGATGGATGGTCGCCGCTGGTCCGATGGCCTGCACCAAGCGGTCGAAGCCAAGGAAGCGGTGAATATCGAGCCGGAAAATCAGACGCTCGCCTCGATCACCTTCCAGAATTATTTCCGCATGTACCCCAAGCTGGGCGGCATGACCGGCACGGCCGCGACCGAGGCGACCGAATTCTACGAAATCTACAAGATGAACGTAGTCACCATCCCGACCAACCGGCCGGTGCAGCGCGTCGACGAGGAAGACAGTTTCTACAAGAATCTGGAAGACAAGTTCCGCGGGATCGCGCGGACCATCAAGGAGCATCAGCTCAAGGGGCAGCCGGTGCTGGTCGGCACAGTGTCGATCGAGAAATCGGAAATGCTGTCCGAATTCCTCAACCAGGAAGGCGTCAAGCACGCGGTCCTCAACGCTCGCTTCCATGAGAGCGAGGCGCATATCGTGGCGCAGGCGGGCCGCAAGGGCGCGGTTACGATCGCCACCAACATGGCCGGGCGCGGCACCGACATCAAGCTGGGCGGCAATCTGGAGATGCGGGTCGAGGACGAACTGCGCGACATGCCCGAAGGGCCGGAGCGCGAAGCGGCCATCGCCCGGATCGAGGCCGAGATCGAGGCGGAGAAGCAGGAAGTGCTGGCCGCCGGCGGCCTGTTCGTGCTGGCGACCGAGCGGCATGAAAGCCGCCGCATCGACAATCAGCTGCGCGGCCGTTCGGGCCGTCAGGGCGACCCCGGCCTGTCGCGCTTCTATCTGAGCCTCGACGACGACCTGATGCGTATCTTCGGCCCGGACACGATGTTCGCGAAGATGATCCGCTCCAATCTGGAGGATGGCGAGGCGCTGCCGCCGTCGAAATGGCTCAGCAAGGCCATCGAGACTGCGCAGAAGAAGGTCGAGGCGCGCAACTACGACATTCGCAAGCAGGTCGTCGAATATGACGACGTGATGAACGACCAGCGCAAGGTCATCTACGAACAGCGCAGCGACATCATGGATGCCGACACGGTGGACGATGTCGTCGCCGACATGCGGCATGAAACGGTCAACGATCTGGTCGGTGCATCCTGCCCGCCGGGCACCTATCCCGAACAATGGGATATGGAGCGTCTCAAGGTCCGTACTGCGGAAATCCTGGGCCTGGAACCTGATTTTGATGCCTGGCTGGCCGAGGATGCCGTCGATCCCGAAATGATCGAGGAACGCCTGGTCGCGCTGGCCGACGAAGCCGTGGCCGAGAAGGTCAAGGAGATCGACGCGGCCGATTGGCACATGATTGAGAAGTCGATCCTGCTTCAGAGCTTGGACCATCACTGGAAGGAGCATCTGGCGACGCTGGACGCGCTGCGCCAGGTTGTCCATCTGCGCGCCTATGCTCAGAAGACGCCGATCAACGAATATAAGCAGGAAGCCTTCGCCCTGTTCGAGCGGATGCTGGAAAATATCCGCGAGGATGTGACCGGGTCGATCGCGCGGGTGCAGTTCCGGATGGAGCAGCCGCCGATCCAGGATTATGGCCTGCCGGTGCTGCCCGATTTCATCACCACGCACATCGATCCGTTTTCGGGCGAGGACAACAGCGCCGATATCGATGCTGGGCAGCTGGGCGGCATCACGACGACGATCCCGCGTGCGGCGCTCGCCCCGGCATCGCCAGGCGAGTTCGCCAATCTCGACATCAGCCGCAACGCGCCCTGTCCGTGCGGATCGGGCCAGAAATACAAGCATTGCCACGGTGCGCTGGCCTGATCCGACATGGGCGGACGATGTTCGCCCCAGGCCGTCTTAACCATCGCGCTTAGGAATTTCGCAAGACAAGGCGGCGAGGCTGCATCTGTCCCGGGGGGCTAACCGGGAGATGGCGATGGACAGCATCATTTATCGCGCGCGCGCCGAACGACGGCGAGAAAAGCGCTTCGCCGCCGATGTCGAAGCAATACTCAGTTGGAGCGGCCTGTCCGAGCCGGTAGAGATCCGCAATATCTCGATCTACGGCGCACTGCTGGCTGGCGCGTGGCTGCCCCCGGTGGGCGAGCGCGTGACGCTGATCGCCGACCATCTGGAGGTGTGCGGCACGGTGATCTGGAACGGGCCGGATCGATGCGGCATATTGCTGAGCCGGGCCGTCGATCCCGTGGCGATCATCGGAGAATCGGGCGCGCGGGCAACGGCGTCCGCTCCCATCACCCTCCGCCAGGTCGCGCCCGGCAGCTACGCCTGATGCAGATGAGCTGCCAGAGCGCAGGGTGGCGGACAGGGTGGGATTCGAACCCACGGTGAGCGTAAACCCACGGCGGTTTTCAAGACCGCTGCCTTAAACCACTCGGCCACCTGTCCGTTGCCCGCTTCCTAACGTGCCGAGCGGACTTGCCAAGCGCAAAATCACGCGATGCACGGTTCATCGCCTTCTCCGCCATCGATCCCGATAAGGGGTTTCCCGTCTCGCACCGGCTGTGCAACAACGGGGTCATGAGAGATTCTGTGCGCTCATCCGCTCTGGCGCTGCTTCTGGGGCTGGCCACCGTTACCGCTACGGTTGCTCCCGTGCCTGCCTTGGCGCAGGACAATGCGTCCTTCCAGGCCTATCTGGAAAGCCTGCGTCCGAAGGCGCGGGCCATGGGCATAGGCGACGGAACGCTGAACAGCGTCTTTCCCGGCCTGACCCCCAATGCGCGCGTCATCCAGCTTGACCAGAGCCAGCCCGGGGGCGGCGCCTATTCGCCGATCCCCAATTTCGAGCCTTATCGCCGCCAGCATGTCGACGCGGCGCGGATCAGTCGCGGCCGCACCGCCTATCGGGCCAATCGCGGCCGACTGGCGCGGATCGAGGCGGAAACCGGCGTTCCGGAAGAGATCATGGTCGCGATCTACGGCCATGAAACCAATTATGGTTCCTACACGGGCGATTTCGACCTGATCCGTTCGCTGGCGACGCTGTCATGGGAAGGGCGACGGCGCGCGCTGTTCGAGCCGGAACTGCTGGCGACGCTCAAGATGCTGGACAATGGCGTGCCGCGCAGCCGGCTGGTCGGCAGCTGGGCCGGCGCAACCGGCTATCCGCAATTCCTGCCCAGCGTCTATCTGCGCCTGGCCAAGGATGGCGATGGCGACGGCAAGGCTGACATCTGGACCAGCGAGGCCGATGCGCTCGCCTCGATCGCCAATTATTTCGTCCAATCCGGATGGCGTCGCGGCCAGCCCTGGGGCGTGGCCGTATCGGTTCCCGCCGGCTTGAACCGCGCGGCCATCGCGGCGCGGACCACGCCGCCCCGCTGCCCCCGCGTGTTCAACCGGCATAGTCGCTGGCTGACCATAGCGGAATGGCGCAAGCTGGGGCTGGCGCCGGCGAACGGCATTTGGCCCGCGGACAGCATGTTGGCCACGCTGCTGGAGCCGGACGGGCCGGGTCAGACCGCCTATCTGCTGACCAGCAATTATCGCGTGATCCTCGATTATAATTGTTCCAATTTCTATGCCTTGTCGGTGGGATTGCTGGCGGATGCGGTCAAACAATAGCGGGCGCGCGGCAGCCGCCTTGATGCTGGCAATGGCTTGTAGCGCGCTGGCGGCGCAGCCGAAAAAGACCGTAACGCCGCCGTCAGGCCGGATGGTCGCGGATGCGCCGGTCCTGCTGGGCGAGCCCTATGTCGTTGCCGGTACGACCTACACGCCGGCCGATCCGGTCCATTATGACGAAGTCGGCTATGCCGGCATCTCGGACAGCGGCAGCCTGGGGAAGGCGACGGCCAATGGCGAAGCCTTCGTGTCTTCAGCGGTCGGTGCCGCGCACAAGACCTTGCCCCTGCCCAGCTATGTCGAGGTGACGGCGCTCGACAGCGGCAGGACGATATTGGTGCGTGTCAATGATCGGGGACCGATGCGTGGCGACCAGGTGATCGCCCTGTCACCCGGCGCCGCAGCGCAGCTCGGCGTCGGTGATGGGCCATTCCCCGTGCGCGTGCGGCGGGTCAATCCGCCCGAACAGGAGCGCGCTGCGCTCCGTGCCCACGGCCGCGCCGCCGACCGGCTGGAAACGCCGCCTGCCTTGCTCAAGGCGCTCAGGAGCAAACTTTCCGCTAGGCCGGTAGCCCCGCCGTCACCACCTCAGCCCCCGATCGCCTCAGCGGCGGCCTCGGCGCCCCGGCCGGGCGCTGATTTCGACAAGCCGACGCCGCGCCTTCCGCTGAAATCCCCTCTGGCGGCCCCGGCGGCCAGGCCCGCCGCACCCACGGTGGCAACCCCGGCGGGCAAGGGCGGCTATGTCGTGCAGGTCGGCGCCTTTTCATCGCAGGAACGGGCCGAAACGCTCGCGAGTAGCATGGGCGCCAGGGCCGAACGGGCCGGAAGCTTGTGGCGCGTGCGCTTCGGCCCCTATCCGACGCGCCAGGCCGCGCAGGCCGGCCTACGCACGGCAACCGCCAAGGGCTTTGAGAATGTCCGCATCATGGCTAATGACGCGCGATAGGCATCGCGCATCGAAGCGATTCCATCTTGTTCGAAGGCAGTCCCCGATGAAGAAAAGCGTTGCCCTCCTCCTTGCCGTCGGGCTGCTGGCCCAGCCGCTGATCGCGGCCGCGCCGCCCTACACCAGCGAAGCGCCGATCGCCTATATGAAGGATCTGTCGTCCGGGGCGGTGTTGTACGACAAGGGGGGGCAGACCCGGATGCCGCCTGCCTCCATGGCGAAGATGATGACGGCCCATGTCGCGTTCCGCCTGATCCAGAAGGGCGAATTGAAGCTCGACACCAAATTCACCGTCCGCCCGGAGACATGGAAGCAGTGGCATGGGCCGCAGGCGGGATCGACCATGTTCCTCTCGGCTGGAGAGCAGGTTTCGGTGGAAAATCTGCTGCACGGCATCGTCACACTGTCGGGTAACGATGCCTGCGTAGTGCTGGCCGAAGGCATCGCCGGGACCGAGCAGGCCTTCGTCGCGGCGATGAATGAGGAAGCCAAGCGGCTGGGCCTCAAGAACAGCCATTTCGGCACCAGCAACGGCTGGCCCGATGAAGGCGTGACCTATGTCACCGCCGAGGATCTGGCCAAGCTGGCCCAGGCGACGGTCGAGGAGACGCCCGACCTCTACAAGAAATTTTATGCCACCCGGTCCTTCACCTGGGGCAAGACCATGGGCGGCGCTGACATCGCCCAGGGCAATCGCAACCCGATCCTGGGCAAGATCGCCGGCGCGGACGGCCTCAAGACCGGCCATACTCAGGAAGCCGGATTCGGCTTCACCGGCTCGGCCGAACAGGATGGCCGCCGCCTGGTGATGGTGGTCGCGGGCCTGACCAGCTTCAACGGCCGCATCGCTGAATCGGTGCGCTTCATGGATTGGGGCTTCAAGGCGTGGAAGGCCCAGCCTCTGTTCAAGAAGGGCCAGACCGTCGAGACGGCGGAGGTGCAACTGGGCAGCGCGATGAGTGTGCCGCTGGTCGCACCACAGAATTTGGCCGTCACCCTGCCGCGCACCGCGTCGGCCAATGTGCAGGTGAAGGTCGTCTACACCGGCCCGATCAAGGCGCCGATCGCGAAGGGGCAGCAGATCGCCCAGCTCATCGTCCAGACGCCGGACACGCCGCCGCAGATCATGCCGCTGGTTGCCGGTGAGGAGGTCGCGGAGGCCGGCATCTTCGGTCGCCTGTGGAACGGCCTGAAGTCGCTCTTCGCTTGAACCAAGGGCGGTTCATCACGCTGGAAGGCGGCGAGGGCGCGGGCAAGTCGACACAGCTTCGTGCGCTGGCGGCGGCATTGCGCGCGCGCGGACTGGAAGTGGTCGAGACGCGCGAACCGGGGGGCAGCGAAGGGGCGGAGGCGATCCGCGCGCTGCTGCTGACCGGGGGCGCCGATCGCTGGAGCCCGCGCGCCGAGGCGCTGCTGTTCGCGGCTGCGCGCGCGGACCATGTCGAAAAGACGATCCGCCCGGCGCTGGCGCGGGGCGCCTGGATATTGTCCGACCGCTTCCTGGATTCCAGTCGCGCCTATCAGGGGCAGGGCGACCTTACCGACGCTGACATATTGATGCTGCACCGGATCGGCAGCGCGGGCTTCCTGCCCGACCGCACCTTGCTGCTGACCCTGCCCGAGGCCGAAGCGACCGGCCGGGCCAAGGCGCGCGACGGCGATGCGGCGGACCGAATCGGCGGGCGGGCAAGTGATTTCCACCGCGCCGTGGCCGACGCCTTCACCCGGTTCGCCCGCGAGGAAGGCGAGCGGGTCCGTGCCGTCGACGCGGCTGGTCCGCCCGAGGCCGTGACCGGGCGACTGTTCGACGCGATCGTAGACCTGCTGCCATGACGTCACTTCTGGGCCATGACGCGCAAGCCGATATGCTGATCGCCGCCGCGCGCGGCGGACGGATGCACCATGGCTGGATTTTCGCTGGTCCAAGAGGTGTCGGCAAGGGCAGCTTTGCAAGGGCACTGGCGCTGCGGCTGCTGGCGGACGCCGCCGGGCCGCTGATCGGGGGGGAGGGGTTGTCCGTACCGGAAAATCACCCGATCCGGCGGCTGATCGAAGCGACCGCGCATCCCGATTATGCCGAACTGGCGCCACTGGAGAAGGAAACCGGGACCGCACGCAACATCAGCGTCGATCAGGTGCGGGGGCTGCAAAGGCTGATCCAGTCCGCCCCTTCGCTGTCGAACCGCCGGGTGGTGGTTATCGACAGCGCCGACGATCTGGAGCGGGGCGCGGCCAACGCGCTGCTCAAGACGCTGGAGGAGCCGCCGGCCGACATGCTGTTCCTGCTGGTCAGCCATGCGCCGGGGCGACTGCTGCCCACTATCCGATCGCGGTGCCGCACCCTGCGCTTCGATCCGCTCGATGCGGCGACGATGCGGGCGGTGTTGAAGGCCAGCGACGAAAGGCTGTCACCACAGGAGATCGACGAGCTGGTGCGGGCAGGCGAGGGTTCGCCGGGGCAGGCGCTGCGTTTTGCCGGCCTCAACCTCTCGGAAATCGAACAGACGCTGACGAGTCTCGCGATGCAGGGTGATCCAGGCAATCGTCAAAGGCTGGCGCTGGCCAAGGCGCTGGCGCTCAAATCGGCCAAGCCGCGCTATGAGGCCTTTCTGGAACGTGCGCCTGCCTTCATCGCGCAGGCGGCGCGGACGCGGCACGGGCCCGCGCTCGGCCAGGCGCTCGACCATTGGGAGAAGGCGCGGCATCTGGCGGGCGGCGCGGTGATCCTGTCGCTCGATCCGGCCGCGGTGGTGTTCGAACTGTCCGGGCACGTTGCGGCGCTGGCGCCAAAGGGGGCATAAAGCGGCTTTGCGACGGCGCGAACTGCGGGTAGGGAAGCGCCATGTCCAAGCCCTTCACCATCACCACCGCCATTTCCTATCCTAACGGCCGGCCCCATATCGGCCACGCTTATGAGGTGATCGCGACCGACGCGGTCGCCCGCTTCCAGCGGATGATGGGCCGCGACGTCTTCTTCCAGACCGGCACTGACGAACATGGGCTGAAAATGGCCCAGACGGCGCGTGGACGCGGTATCGAGCCGCGCGAACTTGCGGATGAAATGGCGTCTTATTTCAAGGATATGAACGACAGGCTGAATATCAGCTATGATCGCTTCATCCGCACCAGCGAACCGGATCATCACCGCGCCAGCCAGGCGATCTGGCAGGCGATGGAGGCCAGCGGCGACCTGTATCTCGGCCGCTACGAAGGCTGGTATTCGGTCCGCGACGAAGCTTTTTACGACGAAAAGGAAATTACGGAAGGAGAAGGCGGCGTCAAGCTGTCCCCCCAGGGTACGCCAGTCGAATGGACGGTCGAGGAAAGCTGGTTCTTCCGCCTTTCCGCCTATCAGGACCGACTGCTGGCGCTATACGAAAGCCAGCCTGACTTCATCCAGCCCGACAGCCGCCGCAATGAAATCCTCCGCTTCGTGGAGGGCGGCCTGTCCGACCTCAGCGTCTCGCGGACCAGCTTCGACTGGGGCGTCAAGGTGCCAGGATCGGATGGCCATGTCATGTATGTCTGGGTCGACGCGCTCACCAACTATCTGACCGGCTGCGGTTATCCCGACGATGCATCTCGGATGGCGCGCTATTGGGCTGAGGGCGGCGACATAACGCACATCATCGGCAAGGATATCGTGCGTTTTCATACAGTTTACTGGCCGGCTTTTCTGATGAGCGCGAAGCTGCCGTTGCCAAAGCAAGTATTCGGCCACGGTTTCCTGCTCAACCGCGGCGAAAAAATGTCCAAGTCGCTGGGGAACGTCGCCGATCCGATGGAACTGGCCGACCGTTTCGGCGTGGACCAGTTGCGCTATTTCCTGCTGTCCGAAGTGACCTTCGGCAATGACGGCAGCTATAGCGCGGAAGCGATCGTCCAGCGGGCGAACAGCGACCTCGGCAATGCCTTCGGCAATCTGGCCCAGCGGACCTTGAGCTTCATCGCCAAGAATCTGGACGGTCGCCTGCCTGCGGTCCATGGGCATGACGCCGCCGACCGCGAGCTGTTCGCGCTGCTCGACAAGACGATCCGCACCGACATGCCCGCCGCCTTCGCCGATCTCGCGCCGAGCGTCGCGATCGAGGCTTGGCTGCGCGCCTGTTTCGCCTGCAACCAATATATCGACGCGCAGGCACCGTGGGCGCTGCGCAAGACCGATCCCGAGCGGATGGAGACGGTGCTGGCGACGCTCTATATCGCGATCGCCCAGCTGGCGGTCGCGATCCTGCCGGTCATCCCGGCGAGCGCCGCCGCGTTGCTCGATCATATGGGCGTGCCGGCCGACAAGCGCGGCTATGCGGCGATCGGCGATCACTGGTATTCGCCGCTGGCCGATAGCGATTTCCTGCTTGCCGCCCCCAAGCCGCTCTTCCCACGCCTCGACCTGGCCGAAGCGGACGTCTGACGCCATGTTAATCGACAGCCATTGTCACCTGAATTACAAAGGCTTGATCGAGGATCAGGCCAATGTGCTGGAACGGGCACGTGCGCGCGGCGTCGGGCTGATGCTCAATATCGCCACGCGCGAAAGCGAATGGGACGCGGTGCTCGATACCGCGGTGCGCGAACCGGATGTCTGGGCCACGGTCGGCATCCATCCCCATGAAGCCGACGAGCATCCCCATGTCGACACCGCCAAACTGGTCGCGCGCGCCGCGCATCCCCGCGTCGTCGGTATCGGCGAGACGGGGCTCGACTATTATTACGACCATAGTGACCGCGAACGGCAGCAGAACAGCTTTCGTTCGCACATCGCCGCGTGCCGTGAGACCGGCCTGCCGCTGATCGTCCATACCCGCGACGCGGAGGATGATACGCTCGCCATCATGCGCGACGAGATGGGGAAGGGCGCCTATGGCGGCGTCATCCATTGCTTCACCGCCAGCGGTGCCTTTGCCGACGCGGCGATGGAACTGGGCTTCTACATCAGCATTTCGGGTATCGTGACCTTCAAGAACGCGAAAGATTTGCAGGAAACGGCGGCCCGTCTGCCGATCGACCGGCTGCTGGTGGAAACCGATTCCCCCTTCCTCGCGCCGGTGCCGCATCGCGGCAGGCCGTGCGAGCCTGCCTATGTCGCCGATACCGCCCAATTCCTCGCCACCCTGCGCCGCGAAAGCGTTGAGGAACTGGCGGCCGCGACATCGGCCAATTTCCGCGCCCTCTTCTCGAAGGTCGCATGAGCCTGAAACTCACGATCCTCGGCAGCGGCACGTCGTCGGGGGTTCCCCGGATCGGCAATGACTGGGGCGATTGCGATCCCGCCGAACCGAAGAACCGGCGGACGCGCGTTTCGATCCTGGTCGAAAGCCCGACGACCCGCCTCCTGGTCGACACCTCGCCTGACCTGCGCGCGCAATTGCTGGCGGCCGATGTCGTTCATATCGACGCGATCCTGTGGACGCACGACCATGCCGACCACAGCCACGGCCTGGATGATGTCCGGCAAATCTACCACCACCGCCGCAGTCCCGTTCCGGGCTATGCGCGGGCACAGACGCTAAAGCTGCTCCGGCGCCGCTTCGCCTATGCCTTCGAAGGCGCGAATGGCTATCATCCCACGATCGACGCCCATGTCCTGCCCGACGGACTGCGGATCGGCGACATCGACATTGCCTGCGTCGATCAGCCCCATGGCGACATCTGGTCGACCGGCTTTCGTTTCCGTCATGATGGCCACTCCATCGGCTATGCCACTGATTTCCATGCCATGACGCCGGACATGCTGGCGCTGTATGACGGATTGGACATCTGGGTGGTGGATGCGTTGCGGGAAAAGCCTCATCCGACCCACCCCCATCTCGCGCTGACACTGGACGCCATCGCCGCCGCCCGGCCGGGCCGTGCGATCCTGACGCACATGGACCAGAGCATGGATTATGCGACCCTGTGCGGCACCCTCCCCAATGGCGTAGAGCCGGGCTATGATGGCATGGTGGTCGAATTGAACGGGCAGGGGGCTTGATGGACGGCACGGATCAGACGGCATCGATCATCTGGTATGTGCTGGCGATCATGCTGGTCGCATCCTCACTGATCGGTCGGCGTCTGGCCTGGGGCGGCCTTTTGCGCATGGCGTTGCTCTGGGTCGCGATCTTTGCCGGATTGCTGGGCCTCTTCAAATTCGCCCAGAACCAGGGCTATCTGACCGGGCGATGGGCCGAGCAAGGCGGCGTCGCCGCACCCGGCGAAACCCCATCCGCGCTGCCGCCCGCCCGGACCGAAGGGCAGGCGCTGCGCGTCCCCGTGGCGCGCGATGGCCATTATTGGGTCGAAGGCTCGATCAACGGTACGCCCGCCCGCTTCCTCATCGATAGCGGCGCGACCTTCACCGCCTTGTCCGAAACCACGGCGCGCGCGGCCGGGCTGAACTATGACGTCGGCTCGCCCGGCGTCATCATGTCCACCGCCAACGGCAAGGTGGAGGCGCGGCGCTCCAGCATTGCCACGCTCGCGATCGGGCCGATCCGCGCGGCCGACCTGCCCGTCGTCGTTTCCCCCGCGTTCGGCGACGTCAACGTGATCGGCATGAACATGCTGTCCCGCCTTCGCCAATGGGGCGTGCAGAATGGGGAAATGGTGCTGACGCCATGACGACACCGGCAGGACAGGGTGCTTCGGCCCCGCAAGCCCCGACACAGCGCGAGCGGCTGAGGGCGATCATCGGCGGTTCCACCGGCAATCTGGTGGAATGGTATGACTGGTATGCCTATGCCGCCTTCACCCTCTATTTCGCGCCGCATTTCTTCCCCAGCGAGGATCGCACCGCGCAGTTGCTGAGCGCGGCGGGCATCTTCGCCGTCGGCTTCCTGATGCGGCCGATCGGCGCCTGGCTGATGGGCGTCTATGCCGACCGGCATGGGCGCAAGAGCGGTCTCACCCTGTCGGTGGCGCTGATGTGCGCCGGGTCGCTGCTGATCGGCGTCACGCCCGGTTACGAGACGATCGGAGTCGCCGCGCCGCTGCTGCTGGTGCTGGCGCGGCTGATGCAGGGGCTGTCGATCGGCGGCGAATATGGCGCGAGCGCCACCTATCTGTCGGAAATGGCGGGCAAGAGCCGGCGCGGATTCTATTCCAGCTTCCAGTATGTAACCTTGATCGCTGGCCAGCTGGTTGCGATCTGCGTGTTGTTGCTGCTCCAGGCGACCCTCAGCGAAGCGCAACTCGACGCCTGGGGATGGAGGATACCCTTCTTCATCGGTGGGGCGCTGGCGATCGTCGTCTTCTGGCTGCGGCGCGGCCTGTCGGAAACGCAGAGCTTCGCGGTGGCCAAGGCGGAGGGCGCGCCCAGGTCCGGCTTTGTGGAACTCGTCACCCGGCATCCGCGCGAGACGTTGACGGTGATGCTGCTGACGGCGGGCGGGACGATCGCTTTCTACGCCTACAGCATTTACATGCAGAAATTCCTGGTGAACACGAGCGGCCTGAGCCGGGAAACGGCGTCGCAGATCAACGCGGTGACCTTGTTCCTGTTCATGTTGTTGCAGCCGGTGGCCGGCGCGCTGTCCGACCGGATCGGGCGCAAGCCCCTGATGGTCGGCTTTGGCGTTCTTGGAATGTTCCTGACCTATCCGATCTTCGCGACCCTGGCCGAAACCCGAAATCCACTGGTGGCCGGACTGCTGGTGATGGCGGGCCTGGTCATCGTGACGGGCTATACGTCGATCAACGCGGTAGTGAAGGCCGAGCTGTTCCCGGCGCATATCCGCGCGCTGGGCGTGGCGCTGCCATATGCGCTTGCGAACACGCTGTTCGGCGGGACGGCTGAGTTGGTCGCTCTGTGGTTCAAGCAGGTCGGCCATGAAGAGGCATTTTATGTCTATGTCACGGTGATGATCGCGATTTCGCTGACCGTCTATGTGCGGATGCGGGACACGGCGCGGCACAGCATGATCCGGGAGGATTGACGCGCGAAAGCCGACAGCGATCTGGACAGCTGAACGACATTGTACGGCGTGACGAAATTTAACATAATCCTTATTATCGAACTTATATTGCGGGGCTGGTCAGCTCGGCGTTAAGCCCCTATCGCTGCGGCTAGTCTTCATTTGCGCCACGAGTTCATCCCATGTCCAACGCAAGTCCCGCCGACATCATGCCACTCGCCAAGGTCATGGCCAGGCTGCGCGATCCCGACACGGGTTGTCCATGGGACATAGAACAGGATTTCGCGTCGATCGCCCCCTACACGATCGAGGAAGCCTATGAAGTCGCCGATGCGATCGAGCGTGAGGATATGGCGGCGCTGCGCGATGAACTGGGCGACCTGCTGCTCCAGGTGGCGTTCCACAGCCGCATGGCCGAACAGGCCGGCCATTTCGCCCTGCAGGATGTGATCGACGCGATCACCCAGAAGATGATCCGGCGCCACCCCCATGTATTCGGCGAGGGCGCGCGCCGTGAGGATGGTCATGCCCAGTGGGAGGTCATCAAGGCTGCCGAGCGCGCCGAGAAGGAGCCGGACCCGAGCGCGCTGGCCGGAGTCGCGATCACCCTGCCCGCGCTGGTGCGGGCGGAAAAGTTGCAGAATCGCGCGGCGCGGACCGGATTCGACTGGCCCGACACGGTCGGCGTGATCGACAAGATCTTCGAGGAACTGGACGAAGTCCGCGAGGCCGAGGACCAGGACGCGCGGGAAGAGGAGATTGGCGACCTGCTCTTCGCCGTGGTCAACCTCGCACGCCATCTCAAGGTCGATCCGGAAGTCGCGCTGCGCAAGGCCAACGGCAAGTTCGATCGCCGCTTCCGGACGATGGAGCAACTGGCGGGCGATGCCTTTGCCGGCCTGTCGCTCGACGACAAGGAAGCCTTGTGGCAACAGGCCAAGCGGCGGGAAAAGACGGAATGATCCGCCGCGTCGCGACGGCGGATCATGACGCCATCTGGGCGATCCTGGAGCCTGTGATCCGTGCGGGCGAGACGCTGGCCATCCCCCGCGACATGAGCCGCGAGGCCACGCTCGCGCTCTGGCTCGCGCCCGACCGGACCGTGCGGGTGTTTGAGGAGGATGGCCGGGTGCTCGGCCTCTTCTACATCCGCGCCAACCAGGCCGGCGGCGGCGGCCATGTAGCCAATGCCGGCTATGTCGTGGCGCAGGACGCAACCGGACGCGGCATCGCGCGACGCATGTGCGCCGCATCCCTCGACCTGGCGCGCGACATGGGTTTTCGCGCGATGCAGTTCAACTTCGTGATCACGACCAACAGCCGCGCCGTCGCATTGTGGCAGGCCATGGGCTTTGCCATCGTCGGCCGATTGCCCGGCGCATTCCTTCTCCCCGGCGGCGTTTATAGCGACGCTCTCGTCATGTATCGCGACCTCTAGGCCGGCTGCCGAAAAGTCCTTCATTGCAATGCAATTTGACAAGTGCTTGCGATCGCGATAGCTTTTCCTTGTCTGATGGAGGATCATGCTATGCGCTGGACGTCCCTGCTCCCCGCCTTCTGTGTTTTTGTCGTGCCTGCTTACGCGCAGACCAGCGGAAGCATCACGCAATCCCCATTCACGCCGATGGTCCAGCCTGTTACGGGCTACGCGTCCTATGATTTCGCTGGCCCTTCCGCCTCGATACCGGGCCGCGACATGCAAAGGGCGCAGGGGTTCATCGCGAGCGGCAATTTTGCCGAAGCAGACAAGTTGCTCGGTTCGCTGATTGGCAAGACCAGCAGCCGGCAAGTCCGTTTCCTGAAGGGCGTCGCGAAGCTCGGCCTGAACGACGCGGAAGCGGCACGGCGCTATTTTGAACAAAGTCTATATACAGGACGCAATGGGCATCCCGGCGCCATGTCGGGCCTGGCCCTGGCGGAAATCCGCCTGGGTAACAGAGATGCCGCTCGCGACATTCTCCAGAAACTGCGTTACCAGCAGGAAAAGTGCGGTAGCGACTGCGACCGCGCCAAGCCTCTGGACCAGGCAGTGTCGGTCGTTGAAAAGGCGCTGATCTGATACGGAAGAATTCCGGCGGCGGGGACATTGTCTCCGCTGCCGGACGCCCTATCCAGCGGCGCGCGTCCGCCCGTAAATGCTACCCCTGCCCCCGCTTGGTAAAACGGGCGAACGCGGCGTCGGAAAGGCGCACGTCGATGCGCGTTTCCTCATCTTCCATGATGGTCGAGAGCACTTCGCCATGTTCGTGCAACCAGGCAAGCGCCGCGCCGTCGGATACCGGGATGCGCAGGCCATAAACTTTTGCGCCGCGCGTCATGCGGTCGCTGATCGTGCGCTGTAGCGCGTCGACGCCTTCACCCGTCAGCGCCGACAGGATCACGACATCATCCCGTCGCGCGGCCTGTTCACGGATCAGCGCCCCATCCTCCTCGCCCAGCAGGTCGAGCTTGTTCCAGGCTTCGATGATCGGTGGCGCATCCGGCTCGCCTTCCGCCCGCTCCAGCGCCGCCTCCCCGGCAACGCCCAGTTCGCCGAGCACATCCAGCACGTCATCGCGCTGTGCATCGGTATCGGGATGGGCGATGTCGCGAACATGGACGATGAGGTCGGCCGACAGGACTTCCTCCAGCGTCGCGCGGAAGGCCGCGATCAACTGGGTCGGAAGGTCGGAAACGAACCCCACCGTATCGGACAGGATCGCCTTGTCGAGGCCGGGGAGCGATATCTGGCGCATGGTGGGATCAAGCGTGGCGAATAGCAGGTCTTCCGCCATGACGTCCGCGCCCGTCAGCCGATTGAAGAGCGTCGACTTCCCAGCATTGGTGTAGCCGACCAGCGCGATCACCGGCCAGGGCGCGCGCTGGCGCCGGGCGCGGTGGAGTCCGCGGGTCCGCGTAACCTGGTCCAGTTCACGGCGAATCTTGGCCATGCGGTCTCGGATCATGCGGCGATCCGCCTCGATCTGGGTTTCGCCGGGGCCGCCGAGGAAGCCGAAGCCACCGCGCTGTCGCTCCAGATGGGTCCAGCTGCGCACCAGGCGCCCGGCCTGATAATCGAGATGGGCCAGCTCGACCTGGAGCCGCCCCTCATTGGTGGCGGCGCGCTCGCCGAAGATTTCGAGGATCAGGCCGGTTCGGTCGATGACCTTCGCCTCGCACGCCTTTTCAAGATTGCTCTGCTGTACCGGCGACAGGCTGTTGTCGACGATGACCAGCTCGGCATCTTCCTGCCTGACCAGCGTCGCGATCTGATCGACCTGTCCGCTGCCGAACAAGGTGGCCGGCTTGCGGTCGCGGACGCGAAAAGCCTGGGCCGCGCGCACGTCGATGCCGATGGCAAGCGCGAGTCCGCGCGCCTCCTCCAGCCGCGCATCGCTGTCGCGGCGATCTGCACCATGGGTTTCGGCATGGACGACGACGGCGCGCGCGCCGCGCGCCACCTCGTCATCGGAGTCGCGGTTGAATATGGCCATGGCGGCTTAAAGCACCTCGCCGCGCGCCGGTCCACTGCAACGGAACCGACGCGCGGCGGAAAGGATCAATCGTCCTGTTCGTTCTCGCCGGTCAGGTCGAGCGCGTGGAGCGGTTGGACCGTCGAAATGGCGTGCTTGTAGACGAGCTGCACCATGCCGTCGCGTTCGAGCAACATGCAGAAAAGGTCGAAGGCGGCGATCTCGCCCTGAAGCATGACGCCGTTCACCAGGAACATCGTCACCGGGCTGCCCGATTTGCGGACCGCGGACAGGAAGATTTCCTGCAACAGCTTGGGCTTGCCATTGCTTTCGCTCGATTTACGCAGGTCGGTCAGGTCCATCGACTGGGCCGGCATCACGGTCGAGATTGCGTGCTTATACACCAGCTGCGACTGGCCGTCGCGGCGCAGCAGCACGGAGAAATTGTCGAACCAGGTGATGATGCCCTGCAACTTCACGCCCTTGACCAGAAACATGGTCACCGGGGTCTTGCTCTTGCGCAGGCTGTTCAGGAAAATATCCTGAAGATTGTTCACTTTATCGGCCATGGTCGTCGCCAGTCCTGTATTCTTGGCGGGACGTTACCCGCTCTCGCACCCTTAAGCAGGATGTCTTGCCTGCCCCCGCGCACCGGAGGCGGGGGCAGTTCTACCGCAATTGCGAAGAGGCGTCCATGGTCGAGATATGCCTTGGCCAAATTCCGCCGCGGATCGACCAGACCCGCGCTATTCCTTGCCTTCGGTGATTCCCAGCAGCTTCAATTTTCGGTGCAGCGCCGATCGCTCCATGCCGATGAAAGTGGCCGTGCGCGAGATATTGCCGGAAAAGCGGCGGATCTGGATGCGCAGATATTCGCGCTCGAAACTCTCGCGTGCCTCGCGCAGCGGGGCGCCCATGATGGCGGACTGGCCGATCCCCTCCCCGCCGCCGCCGCTGGTCAGTTCAGGCGGCAGCATGTCCAGCTCGATCCGGCCGATCCGGTCGCCCGGCGCCAGGATCATCGTGCGTTCGATGACATTACGCAGTTGCCGGACATTGCCGGGCCATTCATTGGCCTGGAGCGCGGCCATCGCGTCGCTGGCGATTTCCGGCGGCGGTACGCGTCGGTCAGCGGCGAAGCGGGCGAGATAATGTTCGACCAGCGGCGGAATGTCGTCGCGGCGCTCGGACAAGGGCGGGATGGCGAGCGGGACGACGTTGAGGCGATAGAAGAGATCCTCGCGGAAACGCCGTTCCTCGATTTCCGTCGCCAGGTTGAGCGCGGTCGAGGAAATCACCCGCACATCAACTTTGACCTGCCGCTGGCCGCCGACGCGGGTGAAGCTCTGGTCAGTCAGCACGCGCAGGATCTTGCCCTGCGTCGTCAGCGGCATGTCGGCGATTTCGTCGAGATAGAGGGTGCCGCCATGCGACTGCTCCAGGAAGCCGGGGCGCACCAGGCCGCTGGGGTCTTCCAGGCCGAACAGTTCCTCCTCCACCCGATCGGGGTCCATCCGCGCGGCGGCGACAATGATGAAGGGCGAATCCGCGCGGCCGCTCCAGCTGTGGAGCATCCGCGCGGCGACTTCCTTGCCAACGCCGGCGGGGCCGGAGATCAACACGCGACTGCCGGTTCCGGCGACCTTCTTGATCGTGGCGCGAACGCTGTTGATCGCCGCGGACGTGCCGGTCAGCTCGTCATCCTGGCCGAAACGCGCCCGCAGCACCTGGTTCTCCCGCCGCAGCCGCTCCGTCTCCGTTGCGCGGGCGACAAGATGGAGCAGCCGGTCGGCCTCGAACGGCTTTTCGATGAAATCGGCCGCGCCCTTGCGGATGGCGGCGACGGCTGTATCGATATTGCCGTGCCCCGAAATCATCAGCACCGGTATGCTAGGGTCGCGACGCTTGATCTCGTCCAGCAATTCCAGCCCGTCCATCCGCGATCCCTGGAGCCAGACGTCGAGCAGCACGAGCGAAGGGCGGCGCGAATCCAGCGCATCGATCGCGCTGTCGCTGTTGGCGGCGGTGCGGGTGGTGAAGCCTTCGTCTTCCAGGACGCCCGCGACCAGATCGCGAATATCCTCTTCATCGTCCACAATCAGAATATCAAGCGCCATTGGCCGTCACTTTTCCTTTGGGCAGGGTTATCACCTGCCCTTCTTCCAGTTTTTCCAGCGCGCCGGCGGCGAACCGCAGGGTCACGCACGCGCCGCCACCTTCGGCATCGTCGAAGCGGATCTCTCCCAGATGCTCCTCGACAATCTTCTTGACGATCGCCAGGCCAAGACCCGTCCCCTTGGACCGCGTCGTCATATAGGGTTCCAATATTCGTTCGCGTTCGGGCGGCAGGCCGATGCCGTCGTCCCGCACGCTGATCAACAGGTCGTCTCCGTCCCGCATGAGCCGCATCCGGACATGGCCACGCGGCCCTCCTTCGTCCGGAACCGTTTTTGGTTCAATGGCTTCCACTGCATTCTTGACAATATTCGTCAGCGCCTGGCCCAGCTGGCGCCGATCGCAGACCAGGTCCATTTCCTCGGCATCCGCCGAATATTCGAAACGGATGTCGGGGTGCGCCACCTCGTGCAGGAACAGCGCATGACGGGCGATGTCGCCGATCGCCTCGCGCCGGAACACCGGCTTGGGCATCCGCGCGAAGGACGAAAATTCGTCGACGATCCGACGCAGATCGCCCACCTGCCGCACGATCGTGCCGGTCAGGCGGGTGAAGGTCGCCTTGTCGCTCGTGATTTCATCGGCATAACGGCGCTGGAGCCGCTCGGCGGCGAGCTGGATCGGCGTCAGCGGATTCTTGATCTCATGGGCGATGCGGCGCGCAACGTCGGACCATGCGGCGCGGCGCTGGTCGGACAGCTGCTGGGTGATGTCGTCGAAGGTCAGGATATGGCGCGACGCGTCCTGCGCGAGCTTGACGGCCAGCGTGCGCAGATCACCATGGGCGCGCACCTGGACGATGCCAGCCGCTTCCTCGGATTCGACGAACTCCGCCAGTTCGGGCGACACGTCCGCCAGCGGGCGACCGACCGGATCATCCCCCTCCTCGACCAGGATCGCGGCGGCGGAGCTGTTGAGCAGCAGGATCACGCCCTGGAGATCGACCGACAGCACCCCTGCGCTGACGCCCGACAAGATCGCCTCGATGAAGGCGCGGCGTTCATCCAGCTGGCTGTTGGCCGCGACCAGGGCGCCGGTCTGGGCCTCCAGCCGCTGGGTCATGCGATTGAAGGCGGCCGCCAGTGTGCCGATCTCGTCCCGGCTCTGCGGACTGGTGACGCGCGCCGACAGGTCGCCGGCGGTGATGCGCCGCGCCGCCGTCACCAGTTCGTTGACCGGGCGCACCATCCAGTCGGCGACCGCGAGCGCGATGTAGACCGCAATTCCCACCAGCAGCAGCGAACCGACGAACAGGGCGATGTTGAACCGCAACTGGAGCGCGCGTGACTGAGCCGAGAAGATGTCATAATCGGCCAGCACCTTCTGCGCCTGCGTCACATTGCTGAACGAAGAGGTGCCGGCATTGCGGGTGGCGTAGAGATAGATTTTGGAATTGGGATAGAGCAGCGTCACCGCCTCGACCTGGTTGGGGCGGGCCTGGACCACGATATCCTCGCCGGCCGCCAGTCGCTTCACCGCTTCGGGCGAGAGCATTTCCGACGCGGGACGATTTTCCGGATCGACGGTCGCCGCAGTGCGGGCGATGCCGTCCTTGCCGACCTCGATGATCGCGGACCGGTTCAGCTTGCGGGTGACGACCTGGTAGATATAGCCTTCGGCGAAGCGCGGGCTGGAGACTTCCGACTGGTTGAGATAGTCACGCAGGTCACCCGCCATGGTCAGCGTTTCGTCCCGCACTTCGCGCAAATTCTGCTCATAATAGCCGCGCGCCAGGTCACTGGCATTCTGCAACATGCCGCGCGCGCTGTCCGAGAACCAGAATTGCACGCCATATTGAAACAACAGCGAGGCGAAGATCACGACCAGCAGCATCGGCACGCTGGCCACGATCGAAAAGATCGCGACCAGGCGAACGTGCAACTGCCCGTCGCTGCCGATCGCCGACTGGGCCGCACGACGCTTGGCCACGCGTCGCCCGAGAAGAACCAGCAGGGCGATCGCCGGCACCAGATTCGCCACCAGCAGCAACGCCACGATCGGCGGTGTCAGCAATGTGTAGGATTCGCGACTGCCCGACAGGAGATGATAGGTCAGACCTGCCATTCCGAGGAAAAGCGCCAAGGTGACGCCCTCCACCAGCGGCGCCAGGCGGCCCTTGCGCAGGAAGGGCGGCAAGTGCCTCCGCCATGCGGAGGCCCGCCTGCGAAGGGTAGTCGCGCCGGTCATAGTGGCTTTGTTACAACAAGCCCGTGCCCGTTCAAACACAGTATTTGGGACAAGCCATGTCGCTGGTCGATGCAGGTCGTCATTTCGTCCCGATTTGCCACCGAAATCCCGTCAATCCCCCAGCCGCAGCTGGAGCGGGTCCAGGCCATGGTCGGTCAACTTCTTGCGCAACGTATTGCGGTTGATCCCCAGCAGCGCCGCCGCGCGGATCTGGTTGCCATCGACACTGGAGAGAACCTCCTCCAGCAGGACCGGCTCGATCACCGCCAGCAGATCGTCATACAGGCTACGTTGGGGCTGGCCAATGCCCACGCCCAGTTGCCGCTTCGCCCAGTCGCGCACGGCATTAACCAGCAGGTCGGCGGGTGCGGCATAGTCTGCCGGCACGGCGTCGATCGGCAGCATGTTCCGCAGCATCTCGCCGGTAATGACGTTTTCGCGGGTGAGCACCGACAGGCGCTGCATCATGTTCTGCAACTCGCGCACATTACCCGGCCAGTGCCAGGCCATCAGCAATTGCGCCGCATCGTCCGAGAGCGTCTTGCGCGGCAGCCCCTCCTGCGCCGCACGCTCCAGGAAATGGCGCGCCAACAGGATCACGTCCTCGCGCCGCTCGCGCAGCGCCGGCAGCGCGATGGGCACGACATTCAGGCGATAATAAAGATCCTGCCGGAAGCGGCCATCCTCGATGAGCAGCGGCAGATCCTTGTTTGTGGCGGCGATGATGCGGACATTGACCCGCACCGGCTTCGACCCGCCGACCGTCGTGACCTCGCCCGACTGGAGCACGCGCAACAAGCGAGTCTGCGCCTCCATCGGCATATCGCCGATCTCGTCCAGGAACAGCGTGCCCCCCTGCGCCTGTTCGAACTTTCCGGCGGTCCGGGCGTGCGCGCCGGTGAACGCTCCTTTCTCATAACCAAATAGTTCTGCTTCGATCAGCTCGCGCGGAATGGCCGCCATGTTGATCGCCACGAATGGCTTGGTGCGGCGCTGGCCCAGGCTGTGAATCGCTTCGGCCACCAGTTCCTTGCCCGTCCCCGATTCGCCCAGCACCAGGATGGACAGATCGTTGGACAATACGCGGGCGATCGTCCGATACACTTCCTGCATCGCCGGCGAACGGCCGACCAGCGGCAGGCCGTCATGGGGCAGGCCGCCCTCTCCGTCCGCTTCCTCCGCGCTGTGCCGCATCCCCAGCGCATCGGCGACTGCGCGGGTCAGTTCGTTGAGATCGAAGGGTTTGGGCAGATATTCAAACGCGCCCTTCTCGGTCGCGCGGATCGCGGTGTTCAGCGTATTCTGCGCCGACAGGATGATCACACTCAGTTCCGGCCTGTTCGCCAGAATCTCGGCCACGCCGTCCAGCCCGTCGCCATCGGGCAGCATGACATCGGTAATCAGAACATCAGGCGCGAAACTGTCCATCAGCGCGGACCGCTCGCGGATGGAGGCTGCGGTCTTGACCTTGTGCCCCTGCCGCCGCAGCGCCTCGCCCACCACCACGCAGATGGCGGGATCGTCGTCCACGACCAGGATCGTGCCCGTCACGGCCATCATGCCATCCCCATGGGCAGGAGGATGCGAAAGGTCGATTCGCCCGCCTCGGCGTCACGCGAATATTGAACGAAGCCGCTCATGTCGCGCACCAATTTGTCGACCAGCGCCAGCCCCAGCCCCTGCCCGTCGCGCTTGCCGGTGATGAACGGATTGAACAGATGGTCCAGGATATGCTCCGGCACACCCGGTCCATTGTCGATCACGACGATTTCGATCGGCAGGACGGCGCTGCCCTTGCCGCCGCCGACCACGACCGACACGCCATGGCGGAAGGCAGTCTCGACCCGGATGCGCGGCTTGGCGACATGCTCCAGCGCTTCGGCCGCGTTCTTGAGCAGGTTGATCATCACCTGCACCAGCGCATCCTCATTGATATTGGCGAATGGCAATGATGGATCATAATGCTTTATGATTCTTATATTTCTTGCAAATCCTGCGGCCGCGATCCCGGCCGCGCGATCGATCAGCGGATAGATGTTGCCGGGCCGGCATTCCAATGTCCGGTCGGTGGTGAAATCCTGCATCCGGTCGATCAAAGCGGCGATCCGGTCCACTTCGTTGCAGATGAGCTGCGTCAGCGCCGCATCCCGTCCGCCATGGCTGGATTCGAGCAGTTGGGCCGCGCCACGAATGCCCGACAGCGGGTTCTTGATCTCATGCGCCAGGATCGCCGCGGCGCCCATGGCGGACCGGGCCCCGCCCGACGAGCCGCGATGGCCGATCTTGCGCGCCTGGCTCTGGGCATGGAGGGACACCACGCGCCAGCCGTCATGATCGACGATCGGCGCGATCATCAGGTCGACCTCCATTTCCGCGGTGCGGCCGGCATGGACCTTGATGTCATAGGCCGCAATCGGCTTGTTGTTATGCCAGATGTCGAAGCGGGCGCCCGCTTCCGCGATCCGGATGGTGCGCGCCACATCGCTGCCGATGATCGCAGAGCGTGCCATGTTGAGCAGGGTTTCAGCGCGGACATTGGCGTCCGCGATGCTGTTGTCGGGTTTCACCACCAGCGTCGCCACGGGCAGCGCGGTCATCTGTTCGGCCAGTGAGGGTCCGTCCTGCTGCACGCGAAGCGGCGGGACTGACGTCATCGCCCCGTTCATGCAGCCCTGCGCAGCTCCGCGGGGTGGAGGCCGGTGGCGATCAGCGGCTCATAGAAGCGGGCGAGCATGTCAAGCACGGTCTTCGCGTCCGGTTCCTGGTTGACGCTGTGGCGAAACTCGGCCGATCCGGGCAGCCCCTTGGTGTACCAGCCGATATGCTTGCGGGCCATGTTGACGCCGGTATAGCTATCATAATGGTCGAGCATTGCATGATAATGCCCGATGATCGCCTGATATTGTTCCGCCAGCGTCGGATCGGGGATGCACGTGCCGTCGGTCAGCCAAGCCATGACCTGGCCGATCAGCCACGGGCGGCCATAAGCCCCCCGCCCGATCATGACGCCATCCGCGCCGCTCTGCTCCAGCGCCGTGTCGGCATCTTCGATGGAGCAGATGTCGCCATTGACGATCACCGGCAGCTTGACCGCATCCTTGACCGAGCGGACGAACGCCCAGTCGGCGCTGCCCTTGTACATCTGGCACCGGGTGCGGCCGTGGACGGTGATGAGCTGCGCGCCCAGATCCTCGGCGATATGGGCGAGTTCGGGGGCGTTGAGGCTCGAATGATCCCAGCCCATCCGCATCTTGACGGTGACGGGAACGTCGACTGCCTCGACCGTTGCCTTGATGAGCGCGGCGGCCAGCGGCAAGTCGCGCATCAGCGCGCTACCGGCATCGCCATTGACGACCTTCTTGACCGGGCAGCCCATGTTGATGTCGATGATCGCCGCACCGCGATCGGCGTTGAGCTTGGCCGCCTCCGCCATTTCGGTCGGCGAACATCCCGCCAGCTGCATCGACACCGGTTCCTCCAGCGGATGCCAGGCGGCCTTCTGCAACGACTGGCGCGTCTCGCGGATCATCGCTGCGGATGCGATCATCTCAGTGACGTTGAGGCCCGATCCGTAGCGTCGGACCAGCGTGCGGAAGGGCATGTCGGTGACGCCGGTCATCGGCGCCAGCACGACCGGCATGTCGATCGTTACCGGACCGATGGCGATGGGAGAAAGCCTGTGCATGATCTACTTTGGGAAAACTGCCTAAAAAACAGGCAGCCTTTAGCGGAAATCGCGTCCGGCGGCAAGGCGCGGACAAGACGGGCCCATGGCGCCGCCCCTTTCAGTCCGCCGCGCGACCCGCTATGCGCCGCGCATGACAGCAAGCAGAAAGATTGTCGCCCTGATCGTCGCCGCAGGCCAGGGGAACCGGGCGGGCGGCGATGCCCCGAAGCAATTCCGAATCGTCGCGGGCAAGGCCGTCCTCGCCCACGCCCATGACGCGCTGGCGGCGCATGGCCGGATTGACGCCATCCATGTCGTCCTGGGCGAAGGGCAGGCGGAGACGGCGCGCGCCCTTCTGGGCGATCGTGCGGCCGCCTTCGTCACTGGGGCGAACAGCCGGCGCGGCTCGGTCCGCGCGGGGCTGGAGGCAATCGCGGCGGCGGGCGGCGCGGACATCGTGCTGATCCACGACGCGGCCCGCCCCTTCCTGCCCGGTGCTGCCATCGACCGGCTGCTCGCGGCGCTCGACCGCGACGAAGGCGCAATCCCGGTCCTGCCCGTCGCCGATACGCTGGTGCGGGGTGTCGATGGCGTGATGGGCCAGGGCGTGGATCGTGCCGGACTGCACAGGGTGCAGACCCCCCAGGCATTCCGTTTCGAGTCCATCCTCGCCGCCCATCGCGCCTGGGACGATGCGCGGGAAGCCACCGACGATGCACAGATATTACGAGCGTGGGGCCGTGACGTCATGATGGTGCCAGGCGATGAAAGGCTGGAGAAATTGACCTATCCGCAGGATTTCGCGCGCGCCGAAGCCCGATTGGCGATGGCGTGCACCACGCGCGTCGGCATGGGGTATGACGTCCATCGGCTGGCCCCTGACGAGGAATTGTGGCTGGGCGGCATATTGGTCCCGCACGATCGCGGCCTGGCCGGGCACAGCGATGCCGACGTGGCCCTCCATGCCATTGTCGACGCCCTGCTCGGCGCGCTGGCGGAGGGAGACATCGGCAGCCACTTCCCGCCATCCGATCCGCAATGGCGCGGCGCTTCGTCCGATCGCTTCCTCGCCTATGCGCGCGACCGGGTGACGGCGCGGGATGGACGGATCGAGCATGTTGATCTGACGATCATCTGCGAAGCACCCAAGATCGGCCCGCATCGCGACGCCATGCGCGCGCGGATCGCGGAGATACTGGCGGTGCCGGTCGACCGGGTCAGCGTCAAGGCGACGACGACCGAGCGGCTGGGCTTTGCCGGCCGGCGCGAAGGCATCGCCGCGCAGGCTGTTGCCACCCTGTCCCTCCCCGCGCTATCCTGATCCCATGCCCGATACCGTCCTACCGACCCAATTGGTCGAACTCGCCGAAAAGGTCATCATCGCCAATCGTCGCGCCGGGCGCACGATCGCCGTCGCGGAAAGCTGCACCGGCGGGCTGGTGTCGGCGGCGCTCACCGAAATCGCCGGCTCGTCCGAGGTGTTCGAAGCCGGTTTCATCACTTATTCCAATGATATGAAGGCAGAACTTCTGAAAGTTTCGCATGATGTGCTGGACACGTTCGGCGCGGTGTCCATCGCCACCGCCTGGGCGATGGCGCAGGGCGCCCTGACCAAGAGCCATGCCCATGTCGCGGTCGCCATCACCGGGATCGCCGGACCGGGCGGCGGCAGCGAGCAGAAGCCGGTCGGCACGGTCGTCTTCGCCCGCGCCGAACGCGGCGCCAGCCCGGACAAGGTCGTGGCCGACATGCGCCACTTCGCGGACAATGGCCGGGGCGGTGTCCGCCTTCAGGCGGCGCTGTGCGCGCTGGAACTGCTGTTGCCCGAAGGGGCATAAAGCTCGGCCGCCCGCGTCTCGAATGCGCCGATCATCTTGCGCAACGCCTTGTCGAAGAACTGCCCGGCGAGCATCTCGAACAGGCGGTTCTTGAACTCGAACTCCACTTCGAAATCGACCAGCACGCCGCCTTGCCCGTCGTCCCGAAACCGCCATTCATTGTGCAGATGCTTCAATGGTCCGTCGAGATAATCGACCCGGACATGATCGGGACGATGCTTGTGGACGCGGGAGGTGAAGCTTTCCTTCACCCCCTTGAAGCCGACGATCATGTCGGCGACCATTTCCGTGTCGCTGTCGGCGCGCACCCGGATCGCGCTCACCCAGGGCAGGAATTGCGGGTAGGCCGCGACGTCCGATACCAGATCGAACATCTGCCTGGGGGTATAGGGAAGCTGGCGCGTCTCTTGATGCTTGGGCATTGACGGATCAGGCCTTCGCCGCCGCCTTGGCCAGCTTCGCGTCGCGCGCAGCCTTCATCTCGGCGAAATCCTGCCCGGCATGATAGCTGGAGCGGGTCAGGGGGCTGGACGCCACCTGCAGGAAGCCCTTGGCCCGCGCGATCGCCGCATAGGCGTTGAAGGCGGCCGGCGTCACGAATTCCATCACCTTGGCGTGCTTGGGCGTGGGCTGGAGATATTGGCCCATCGTCAGGAAGTCGATGTCGGCCGATCGCATGTCGTCCATCACCTGGTGCACCTCCAGCCGTTCCTCGCCCAGGCCCAGCATGATGCCCGACTTGGTGAAGATCGACGGATCGAGCTTCTTCACCGACTCCAGCAGGCGCAGCGATGCATAATAGCGGGCGCCGGGACGGATGGTGGGATAGAGGCGCGGCACCGTTTCGAGATTGTGGTTGTACACGTCGGGCCGGGCGGCGACGATCATCTCGACGGCGCGCTCATGCTTGTTGCGGAAGTCCGGGGTCAGGATCTCGATCGTTGTGTCCGGGGTCGTCCGGCGCAGCGCCTCGATCACCTTGACGAACTGCGCGGCGCCGCCGTCGGGCAGGTCGTCACGGTCGACCGAGGTGATGACGATATGCTCCAGCCCCATTTCTGCACAGGCGTCGGCCAGATTCTGCGGTTCGTTGACATCGACCTTGCGGGGCATCCCGGTCTTGACATTGCAGAAGGCGCAGGCGCGGGTGCAGACATCGCCCAGGATCATCACCGTGGCGTGCTTCTTGGTCCAGCATTCGCCGATATTGGGGCAGGCCGCCTCCTCGCAGACCGTGTTCAGCCCCTTGTCGCGCATCAGCTTGCGCGTCTCATGATAGGCGGGGCTGGTCGGAGCCTTGACGCGAATCCAGTCGGGCTTGCGGGCGCGTTCCGGCTTGGCGATGCCGGGAATGGGGGCGATGTCGGTCATGCGCCCCAGATAGCGATGCGCGGCCGCTCTTGCCAGCCCCCTATTTGTGCGGCACATCACGCGGCCATGACCGACTTTGCCGACATGCTCCAGGGCTATCACCGCTTCCGCGACACCGGCTGGAGCCAGCAGCGAGAGCGATGGGACGAACTGAACGAGGGGCAAAGCCCGAAGGTGATGGTGATCGCCTGTTCCGACAGCCGGGTCGATCCCGCGCAGATTTTCGACACCAGTCCCGGCCAGATTTTCGTCGTGCGCAATGTCGCCGCGCTGGTGCCGCCCTTCGAGACCAATCCGGGCCATCATGGCGTGTCGGCGGCGCTGGAATTTGCCGTGCAAGTGCTCAAGGTCGGCGAGATCGTCGTGATGGGCCATGGCAAATGCGGCGGTTGCAAGGCGGCGCTCAGCCATGACCTGAAGGATGCGCCTCCGGGCGAAGGCGGCTTCATCCACAACTGGATCGAATTGCTGGATGGCGCGCGCGAGACGGTGGTGGGCCGCTATGGCGAGCAGCGCGACCGCGACGTGGAGCGCGCGATGGAACTGGAGGCGGTCAAGGTCAGCCTCGCCAACCTGCGCACCTTTCCCTGCGTCCGGTCGAAGGAACGCAAGGGCGAACTGAAACTGGTCGGCAGCTTCTTCGCCATTTCGGACGGGCAACTGCACGTCCTGGATGAGGAAAGCGGCGCCTTCTCGCCTGCCTGAAGGGGTCAGCACCGATGGCGACACCGCTGGAAGGCCGGGGCAATATCGCCCTCCTGATCGATGCGGACAACGCGTCGGCGGCGCATTTCGACTCGGTCATGACCGTGCTGGCGGAGCTTGGCACCGTCAACATCCGCCGTGCCTATGGCAATTGGAGCAAGGCGACGCTGAAGGCCTGGGCGGCGCTGTCCATCACTCAGGCGATTGAGCCGCAGCAGCAGTTCGACCTCACCAGGGGCAAGAACGCCACCGACATGAAGATGACCATCGATGCGATGGACCTGCTGGCCAGCGGGCGCGTCGACGGTTTCGGCCTCATGTCCAGCGACAGCGACTTCACCCCGCTCGTCACGCGCCTGCGCCAGAACGGCATTCCCGTCTATGGCTTCGGCAATGCCAATACGCCGGAGGGCTTCCGCCGCGCCTGCACCCGTTTCATCGACGTCGCCGCGCTGGAGGCGGCCGAGGTGCCGGTGGCGAAGCCGGCCGCGAAGCGCACGGCCAAGGCCGCGCCTGCCAAGGCCGTGGCGGCCGAAACCGAAGACAGCAAGGCCAAGCCCGTCGATCCCGAGGTGGTGAAACTGCTCATCGACGCCTATGACGCAGTGAAGCGCGACGAAAAGGGCTTCGCCGCGCTGGGCAGCGTCGGCCAGCTGGCCGGCAACCGGTCCAGCTTCGACGCGCGCAACTATGGCTATAAACGCCTGTCGGATCTGGTCCGCGCCATCCCCAATTTCATCGTCGAGGTGCGCGAGGGCGGACAGACCTGGATCAAGCGGCTGCACTGATGCCGCTTGTCGCCCGCCGCCTGATGATCCACGGCCGGGTCCAGGGCGTCTGGTACCGCGCCTGGACGGTCGAGACGGCGCGCGGGCTGGGGCTGGTGGGCTGGGTCCGCAATCGAATCGACGGCTGCGTCGAGGCGCTGGTTCAGGGCGAGGCGGACCGGATCGACCGCTTCATCGCCCTGGCGCAGGATGGTCCGCCCGCAGCGCAGGTCGCGCGGATCGATGCCACGGATGCGCCGGTCGAACCGTTCCATGCGTTTGACAAGCGGGCGACGACCTGAACCTGACCGTCGCCGCGCGGGGGCACCTCATCCGGGCTTGAACCGGATGACGTCGCCAGGCGCCGCCTTCACGAAGGCCGGCGCGGGAGGGGAAATGCGAGTTCGGCGCTGTTGCCGCACTGGGTCAGCGGCTGAAGCTCAGGCCGATCCAGAGCGTGCGCGGCGTGCCGAGGTCGATCGATCCGCCCGCATTGCGGGTCACGATCTCCTCGTCGAACAGATTTTCGCCACGCGCCACTAAGCTCACGCCATGGCCGATTGGCAGACGCGCGACCGCATCCATGGTCAAGGCGTCGGGCAGGACGTCGCTTTGCAGATCATCCTCATATTGATCCGCGACATAGCGCAGGGTCGCCGACAGTGACGGCCCCTGCTGCGGCGCCCAGGCCAGCGTCGCGCTGGTGGCATGGCGCGGACTTTGCGCCGGCGTGAAGCCGTCAAAGGCCGCGCCGGGCGCATGGACCGTGCTGTGGCTATAGGCGTAGGAGGCCGACAGGCGGACATCGCCCAGGGCCGCCGCCGCCGTCAGTTCGATCCCCTTGGCGACGATCCGTTCGACATTCCGCCGCTGGCGGGTGATGCTGTCGATCGTCACATTGGCGATGGCGTCGTCCAGCCGATTGTAGAAAGCGGTCGCCGACAGGCTGATCCCCTCGGCCGGGGTCAGGTCGATCCCGGCTTCCGCCCCCTTCAGCTTTTCCGGCACCAGCGCATCGTTGGCCCGTGTCGTGATCGGAAAGACGACGAAGGGGCGATAAAGTTCATTCAGCGTCGGCAGGCGGAACCCGCTATAGGCCGCCGCCCGTAACGCCAGTGCGTCGCTGGCCTTGTAGAGCGCGCCCACCCGTCCCGACACTTCCCAGTTGGACCGGTCGGCAAAGTCCCCGCCAGTCGCCGCGCCGGTCGTGGCGCTCACCTGCCGGTAGAAGCCGTTGCGGATCGTCCAGCGATCCGCCCGCGCGCCGCCGGTCAGCACCAGTTTTCCGATGCTCCAGTCGTCCTCGACGAACAGGCCGGTCGTCCGCTGATCGCCACCGGCATGGCGCAGGAAGGTGCGCGGATTGCTGGCGATATTGGCGTTATAGGCGTCCTCGTACATGTCGCCGGTCGCAAAGCGCGTATCCGCGCCGATTCGCAGCACATGGTCGGCGCCCACCGGCGGCCGCAGTTCGATCTTGCCGCCAAGGCCGGTGGATGGCGTGTTGCGCTGGTCGAGCGACTTGCGGAAGCTGGAGGACGAAATGACGATGTTGGAGAAGTTGCGCGTTTGGATATAGGCCAGCGCATCGACCTGCCACGGCCCCCGCGAAATATAACGGATGCTGGCATCCTGCCCTTGGCTCATGCTGTCCGCGCCGACAAAGCGCAGCGTGCGCTTATCCTCGAACAGGGTTGCGCGGAATTGCAGTTCTGACGTGGCGCCGATCGGCGCGACGGCGCGCAGATTGGTCGACCAGCCATCATAGGCGGCCGGCATGGTCGCGGCGTTGCGCTGGCTCTTTGGCGTTGTCTGGAAACCATCGCCCCGGTCCCAGCGGCCCGACAGGGAGACATAGCCGCTGTCCAGGTCGGGCGTCACGGTCGCCGACAATTCGGTCGAATCGCGGCTGCCGTAGAAGGCGCTGGCGGCGACATCGGGCAACTGGTCGCGGGTCGCGCTCGCCATCTCGATCGTGCCGGCGACCGCGCCCGCTCCGAAGGCGCCGATGCCGCCTCCGCGGGTGACGCGCACCACCGACAGCCGTTCAGGAACAAGCGCGCTGAAGGGGATATAGCCGAAGAAGGGATCGGCGATCGGCACCCCGTCGAGCAGCATCAGCGTGCGGCTCGACGCATTGCCGCCCAGCGCGCGCAGCGTCGCGCCCTGATTGGACGGGTTGGAGGATCGGCTGTCCGACCGGCGGAACTGCTGGAAGCCGGCGACATCGCCCAGCACCGTCTCGATCCGCCCGGATGCGCTGTCCAGCAGCCGCTGCCGCTCGATCACCACCGATCCATAGGCCGGCGTGCCCGGCGGCAGGTCAAGCCCCGCGCCGGTCACGACGATGGACGGCGCATCCCCCGGCGCTTCGGCCCAAGCGACAGTCGGGACAGCCAACAACAGGATGGACAGACACGGCTTCTTCATGGCGCTCCCCTCGATTTGGCCCCCTTTGTGGTTTTTCACCGTTTTTGCAAACGGAAAGGGGCCGCTTGCGATATCCCTCTCCGGAGATGGCGGGCTTATGACGCTCGACGCCTTGCGGACTGAAACCGGCGAAATGCCGCATGAGAAGTTCGCTACGGCCCAATGCGTCCCATAGCCCGAAAAAGCACTGGATATTTTCGCGTCAGGATCTGGCCCGTGGAATGTCCAGCATATGGCGCCATTCGCCTTACATGTTTCCCGGGGTCCATAGCTGGGCTTCCAGCCCCCCAACGCGAAAGCCGTTTGCGAAAATGGCGCCCGGCGCTATGGGCAGGCGCGTGGGGAGCAGATGCGCCCCACATGATCGCGCCGGTGCCCCTCGGGGCTTGAATGGGAACATGGTGAGGCGGCTTCGTTCAGAGGTCGGCAAATCCAGGGCTGTCCCTGCAACTGTAAGCGGTGAGCGCGATGCACGGGTTCCGGAACGATCCGGGACGGCCACTGGGGAAACCTGGGAAGGTGTGCATCGCGCGACGACCCGTGAGCCAGGAGACCTGCCGGCGTGGGTCGCTCATTGTCCCAGGTCCAGGGAAAGGCCGGGGCACGGAGAATGTCCGTCGAGCGACGACCAAGCGGCGCGGGCCGCTTCGGCGCAGGGTATGCGGGCGCATGACGCCGGCTCGCCGGTCCTGCGCCGGTCGATCGCACGCTGCGCATCGGCAGGCCCCGCCTTCGTTGCCGGTGTTCGGAGGGGGCCTCCATGAAATTTGTCACGACCATTTCCCTGATTGCCATAACGGCGGCGGCGCCCGCGCTGGCGCAAGCGCCCGACGGCGAAGCCAGCGCCCTGCCCGGCGACGCGATCATCGTCACCGCGTCACGCTCCGGCGAGGGCGTGAAGGCGAGCCAGTTGGGCGCGTCCGTCACGGTGATCGACAATGCCACGCTGGAAGCGCGGCAGACGCGGATCGTGTCCGACGTGCTGCGCGACGTACCCGGCATCGCCGTCAGCCGCATCGGCGGGGTCGGTGGCCAGACTCAGGTTCGCCTGCGCGGCAGCGAATCCAACCATGTACTGGTGTTGATCGACGGCATCGAGGCGGCCGATCCCTATTATGGCGAATATGACTTCGGCACGCTGATCGCCGATCCGGCCGCCCGGATCGAGATATTGCGGGGCCAGCAATCCTCACTCTACGGCTCCGATGCGATCGGCGGCGTGATCAACTACATCACCCTGTCGGGCCGCGAAGCGCCGGGCATCAGGGGTCGGATCGAGGGCGGCTCCTTTGGCACCGTCAGCGGCGCGGCACGCGTCGCGGGCGCCGGCGACGCCCTCGATTATGCGCTGTCCGCGTCCTATTACGACACGGACGGCTATCCTACCGCGCGCGGCGGCAGCAGGGACATCGGCTCGCAAAGCCTGGGCACGAGCGGAAAGCTGAACTGGACGCCGACCGACAATATCAAGCTGACCGGCGTGGTACGCTACAGCCTGACCAAGGCGGACACCAACAACAGCGAATTCGATCCGTCCAGCCCGCTCTTCGGCTACACCGTCGACAGCCCCGGCGTGCGGTATCGTAACGAAGCGCTCTATGGCTTGCTTTCGGCGCAGATCACGGGACTGGACGGTCGTTGGATCAGCACCTTGTCGGGCCAGTTCGCGGACACTACGCGCAAGGGCTATGCCTCCTATGGTTTCGACTATGGCGACAAGGGACGGCGCTATAAAGGCTCCCTCACCTCCAGCCTGACACTGGGCACCGAGGCGGTCACGCACCGTATTACCGGCGCTGTCGATGTGGAGCGGGAAAGCTTCCGCAACCTGTCGAGCTTCGCTTTCATGGGCAAGCGGCATACCGACAATCTGGGCGTGGTCGGCCAGTATGAACTGACGGCGGGCGGCCTCTCGCTCGGCGGTTCGGTGCGCTATGACGAAAATGACCGGTTCGACGACACCACGACCTGGCGGGTCCAGGGCAGCTATCTGCTGCCCACGGGCACGCGCATCCGCGCCGCCTATGGTACAGGCGTCAAGAACCCGGGCTATTACGAACTTTATGGCTATATGGACGGCACCTATATCGGCAACCCGAACCTGAAGCCGGAAAAGTCAGAAGGCTGGGAGGCGGGATTGGAGCAGAGCGTCGGTGGCTGGGCGACGATCAGTGCGACCTGGTTCGATTCCACGCTGAACAATGAAATCTATACCTCCTATCCCGCACCGGCCTATGTCGCGACGCCCGCCAACCGCGACACGAAGAGCAAGCAGCATGGCATCGAAGCGTTCGTCAGCGCCCAGCCCCTGCCGCAACTGCGCTTCGACCTGGCCTATACCTGGCTGAAGGCGAAGGAGGATGGCGTCCGCGAAATCCGCCGGCCGAGGCATGTCGCGAGCGTCAACACCACGGTGACGAGTGCCGACCAGCGCTTCGCGACCACGCTGACGATCCGCTATAACGGCAGGACGACCGACACCGCCTATACCGATCCCAGCTATGTCCCCGTGACCGTGTCGATGCGGGAATATGTGCTGGTAAACCTCAGCCTCGACTACCGGGTGTCCCGCAATGTGGCGCTGTTCGGCCGGATCGAGAACCTGGCGGACGAGCAATATGAGGAAGTGTTCAGCTTCGCGACCGCCGGTCGCGCTGCCTATGGCGGCGTGCGGCTGACCTTCTGATGACAGGGACGTCGCGCCATCGCTCCGGAAGCCTGTCAGCGATGCGCGCCGTCCAACCGCATGATCTGATCCGCCATGCTACGCGCCGCGCGCGTGTAGCTGGGACCGCCGCACACCGTCCAGGCCTGTGGGATACTTATGCGTGGAATGTCGCGCAGCGCGGGATGGTGCAGCATTTCGCTGCCCTGATCGGTGATGCGGTCGGTCGCGCTTTCCACGATCAGGAAATCGGGCCGGGCGGCCACCATTTCCTCCAGGCTGACCTGCGCCAGCGCCGGCTTCCCCAGTTTTGCGGCAAGGTTCACCAGCCCCATGCGCTGCATCAGGTCGTCGATCAGCGTGCCGGTGCCGGTCATGAAGCCGCGTCGCTGATAATAGGCGGCGACCCGTCCCGCGCCCGGACGAGGCAGATCGGCGAGTTCGCGCTGCATCCGGGCGATCATCGCCTCCCCCCTGTCACGATGCCCAACCGCGGCTGCGGTCGTGCGGATCGAACGGTAAATGTCGCCCAGTCGGTCGGCGCTCTCAAGATCAAGTGTCCTCACGTCACGATCGAGACCCGTCAGAACCGCGTTGCCGCGCGCCGGCATACCCGCCACCAGATCGGGGCCGATGGTCAGTATCTGCTCGGCGGAATGGGTGAGGATCGGCAATCCGCGCGCCCTTGCCGCTTCGGCCGACATCTGGGTATCGACGGCATTGCGGGTCAATCCCGCGATCTGTCGCCGATCGGCCAGCGCCAGCACCAGTTGATCGGCACACAGGTTGAGCGACACGATCCGCTGCGGCGGCCGGGTTGCGCTGGGCGCGGCGCGGAAGGCGGTGGCCAACAGCCCGGAACCTGCCATGGCGGCACACAGGCAGGCGAAGAGAAGAAAGACCTTGCGCGACATGCGTCTTCCCATAATCGCACCTTCATGCGTGGCAAGGCGATAAGATGACAGAGACGACGCACAATCGCGCCATGCTCCTTGCCGGGTTGGCGGCCGTGGCGGCCGCTGCGACCATTGGCTCGCTGCTGCTCGGCCCGGTCGACATTCCGATCGCGCGGATCTGGGCGGCGCTCTTCGGCGGGGCGGATCATGCTACACGCGTGATCCTGT
The DNA here is from genome assembly GCF_029590555.1 of Sphingobium sp. V4. NCBI lineage: Bacteria > Pseudomonadati > Pseudomonadota > Alphaproteobacteria > Sphingomonadales > Sphingobiaceae > Sphingobium > Sphingobium sp. V4. Next base: position 1,409,376 of record NZ_CP081001.1, read on the forward strand.
TCCAACTGCGCCTGCCCCGGACGCTGATTGCCCTTGCCGTCGGCGCTATGCTGGGGCTGGCTGGCGCCGCGATGCAGGGCTATCTGCGCAATCCTCTGGCCGAACCGTCGGTGCTCGGCACATCGAGCGCCGCGGCGCTGGGCGCGGTCGCCGCGATCTATTACGGCCTTGCAAACATCCATCCGGTGATGCTGCCGCTTCTGTCGATTGGCGGCGCCTGTCTCTCGCTGCTGCTGCTGTTCCTGCTGGCCGGTCGGTCGGAAAGTCCATTGACGCTGATCCTGGCCGGGATCGCCGTGGCGACCGTGGCGCAGGCCGGGATTGCCCTGGCGCTGAACCTGTCACCCAATCCCTTCGCCGCCATGGAGATCATGACCTGGCTGATGGGTAGCCTGGAAAATCGGTCGTTCGACCATCTCTGGATCGCCCTGCCCTGCATCGTCGCCGGCCTGGCGTTATTGCTGTGGAATGCACGATCGCTCGATGCACTCACCCTTGGCGAGGATGGCGCGCAGGCGCTGGGCGTCGACCTTCGCCGCACGCGGTTGCGGCTGATGCTGGGCACGGCCATCGGCGTGGGCGGCGCAGTAGCCGTGTCGGGCGCGATCGGTTTCATCGGCCTCATCGTGCCGCATCTGCTGCGCCCGCTGACGGACCGCAGCCCTTCGGCGATCCTGCTGCCCTCGGCGCTGGGCGGCGCGGCATTGCTGACCCTCGCAGACATGGCGGTGCGGTTGATCGACACGGCGAACGAGTTGAAGCTGGGCGTGGTGACAGCATTTCTCGGCATCCCGATCTTCCTCCTCCACCTGATGCGCGAGCGGCGGCTATGGTGATGCTCGAACTGGACCGGGTCTGCGTCGCACTGGGCCGCCGCCAGGTGCTGAGCGGCGTTTCGGCAACCTTCGGCGCCGGGGCGCTGGTAGGGATCGTCGGTCCCAACGGCGCCGGCAAATCCACCCTCGCGCGGGCCATGCTGGCGCTGGTACCCGCGCAGGGGCGCGTCCTGATCGACAGCTCAGATGTGGCCGCCATGCGCCGCGATGACCTCGCCCGGCGGATCGCCTATCTTCCCCAGGGCCAGACGCTGCACTGGCCTCTGACGGTCGAGCGCCTGGTCGGCCTCGGTCGCCTGCCCCATCTCGGACCCATGTCGCGGATCGGCCCGCACGATGCCGCCGCCATCGAGCGGGCCATGACGCGGGCCGATGTGCTGGACCTGCGGCAGCGAGTCGCGACCGAATTGTCCGGCGGCGAACGCGCACGTGTACTGCTGGCAAGGGCGCTGGCGGTCGAAGCGCCCACCCTGATCGCCGACGAACCGCTCGCCAGCCTGGACCCCGGCCACCAGATCGACGTCATGGACCTGCTCCGCGCACAAGCGCATGACGGCGCGCTCGTCATCGCCGTCCTTCATGACCTGACCATGGCGGCTCGCTATTGCGACCGGCTCCTGCTGATCGATCAGGGAAGGCTGGTCGCCGACGGCACGCCTGCGGATGTCCTTACCAACGGCCATCTTCGCGATGTCTATGGGATCGAGGCGGAGGTGCATCTGGGCGGAGCCTGGCCAACGGTCACGCCGCTGGCGCGCAGCCCGTTGACCGCGCCATCGAAATCGATGTAACGCGGCGTCGCGACAGGTTCCCCGGAGACGGGGACGAAGATGGGAACGGGACAAACCCGGCTGCCCCTGCAACTGTACGCGGCGAGCCATCGGCCATATGCCATTGGGACGAATGTCCCGAGAAGGCGGCCGACCGGCGCTGACCCGCAAGCCAGGAGACCTGCCTGTCGCCGTCGTCTTTCGCGCGGACAGGGTGAGCCGGGCGGACGGGGGTCAACCCGAGCGACGACAGGGAAGCCGCGCGAAGCGCGGTCGATGTCGTGCGCGCCAGGGCAATCGCATCGGCCGGTTCGGGCGGCATTGTCGATGGGGGGTAGCCGTGCCGATATTTGTTGAGCGAGATGTCCAGTGCTGAAGCCGGTCGATACGGGACCGGCCGTGGTGGCGTGCAACACTTGCCGTCACAGTCGCGACGCGCGGGAAGATCAGGACGGCGCGCGCGGTGGCGCGCGACTGGCCGCCGCCCTGAAACGCGTGAAGGCCAGCGATCCGCGCTATGATGGCATCGCCGTGCAGGAAATGCCGTGCCTCTTCGCCTGCCAGGATTTCTGCACCGTCCACCTGCGCGCGCCGGACAAGGTCGGCTATGTGCTGGGCCGTTTCGAGCCGGGCGAAGAGTCCGCCCGCGCCATCCTCGACTATGCCGTCCATTATGCGGCGAGCGAACATGGCCGCGTGCCCTTTTCACACTGGCCCCAGGGCGTCAAAGGTCATTTCATCACGCGCACGCCGCCACCGGGATTTGTCGCCGAATGACCAGCTATGGCTCGATCGCCGCCTTCGAAGCCGCGCTGTCCGACTTGCCTGCGCCGGATTGGGTGGCGGAGGCGGCCGCCCGCGCGCGGCAGGCGCAATTGACCAAGCCGGCTGGCTCGCTCGGTCGCCTGGAGGACGTCGCTATCTTCCTGGCGGGCTGGCAGCGCCGGGAACGCCCCCGAATGGACCGGGCGCGCGCGGCCGTCTTTGCGGGCAATCATGGCGTCACTGTCCACGGCGTCAGCGCCTTCCCGACCGGCGTCACGGCGCAGATGGTCGCCAACTTCCGCGCGGGCGGCGCGGCCATCAACGCATTGTCGGGCGCGGCCGGGCTGGACCTCAAGGTCGTCGCTCTCGACCTGGACCGGCCCACCGCCGATTTCTCGGCGGTGGCTGCCATGACGGCCGCGGAATGTCTCGACGCGCTGAATGCCGGAGCGGCGGTGGTCGAAGAAGGCCTGGACCTCCTCGTCCTCGGGGAGATGGGCATCGGCAACTCTACGTCCGCCGCTGCCATTTGTGCGCGCAGCTTCGGCTCCGCAGCGGAAACCTGGGTCGGTCCGGGCACGGGCGTCGATGACGCGGGCATCAGCCGCAAGATCGACGTCATAGACCGCGCGATCGCACGCCACGCCTCGGCGCCCCGCTCCGCCTTCGAGACATTGCGCCTCGTAGGCGGCCGGGAAATCGCGGCCATCGCGGGCGCGGTGCTGCGCGCGCGCCAGCTCTCGGTGCCGGTGCTGCTCGACGGTTTCATCTGCTGCTCTGCGATCGCGCCGCTCGCCGTCGAACGTCCCGCGATCACGGCGCATTGTCTTGCTGGCCATTGTTCGGCCGAGCCAGGTCATGCCCGATTGCTCGAACAGCTCGACCTTGCGCCGCTGCTGTCGCTGGGGATGCGTCTGGGGGAAGGTAGCGGGGCAGCGGTCGCCGCTGCCGTCGTCCGCGCTGCCTTGGCCGCGCATGATCAGATGGCGACTTTCGCGCAAGCCGCCGTCTCCGGATCGACATGAACAGCTTTCCGCTGCACCTGCTGCGCCATGGCGCACCGCTGCATCCCGGTCTGATGCTGGGGTGGAGCGACGACGCGCCCACGACGGAGGGCATCAGCGCCTGCGTGCGGCAGGTGGCGGATCTCGATGTCGAGCGACTGGCCACGTCCGACCTGCAACGATGCAGCCTGACCGCCAGCGCGATCGGCGATGGCCGGCACCTGCCGGTGGAGAGCGATCCCCGCTGGCGCGAACTGGACTTTGGCGCATGGGACGGTTTGCCGGCCAGCGCCATTGATCCTGACGCGATCGGGCGCTTCTGGAACGATCCCGACCTGCACCCCCCGCCCGAAGGCGAGCGCTGGGCGGCCTTGGTCGACCGCATCGGCGCGGCCATTGCGGACCTCGCGCCCTGCCCCACGCTGGTCGTGACCCATGGTGGCGCGATGCGTGCCGCGCTTCACATCCTCTGCGGCATCCCCCTGCCGCAGCTGTGGGCATTCGACCTGCCTTATGGTGCGCTGCTTTCGCTGGACGTCTGGCCGGGCACGCCCCGCGCCGCCCGGATCAAGGGGTTGCGCGCATGAAGGGGCTGATCCTCGCCATCCAGTTCCTGACCCGCCTGCCGATGCCCCGCGTCACCGCGGACGGCGGGGATTTCGCTGCCTCGATCCGCTGGTTTCCGGCGGTCGGCTTGATCATCGGCGCGATGATCGCGGTCGCTGCCTGGGGTGGCGCGCTGATCGATCCGTGGCTCGGCGCCCTCGGCGCATTGACCCTGTGGGTTCGGATAACGGGTGGGCTTCATCTCGATGGGCTGGGCGACATAGCCGATGCCGCCGGCGCAGCGCACAAGGACCGCGCGCGGCTGATCGCGGTCCTTGCCGACCCCCATGTGGGCAGCTTCGCGGTCGTGACCATCGTCCTGCAACTGATCGCCAAGCTGATCCTGCTCCGCCTGCTCATCGAGACGCAGGCTTTCTCCATGATCGCGGTCATCCCATTTGCCGCGCGTATCGGTCCCCTCTTCTGGTCCCGCGCCCTGCCGCAACTTCATGATGGGCTGGCGGCGCAGTTCCGCAACGCGGTTCGTGTGCGCGATCTTGCGATATGGACCGCGGCCCTCGCCGTCATTGCACTGGCCTCTCCCCCGCTGCTCGCGACGCCCCTGATCCTGCCGCTCTGGGCCATGTGGCTCCGTCGCCGCATCGGCGGCATTTCGGGTGACGGGCATGGCGCGGGCATCGAGGTGGCGGAAAGCCTGCTGCTCCTGTCTGCCTTGCTGTGGGTTCAGGCGGCATGACGGACATCTGGACCTGGCATGGCGGCGCGCTGGAGGCGGCGAAACGCCATTTCGGGGCGGGCGCGGAACCGTGGATCGACCTGTCGACCGGCATTAATCCGAAAGCCTGGCCCGGCACGGCGGGACTCTCCATCGACTGGCGGCGCCTGCCCGAACCCGACAGTTTGCGACAACTCGAAACCGCAGCAGCTGTCCATTTCGGTGTCGACCCGCAGCATGTCTGCGCCGTACCGGGAACCGAAACGGGGTTGCGACTGGCGGGGTGCCTGATCGGCGGCCCGGCCCGCCATGTCGCTCCCAGCTATCGCACCCATGGCGAAATGATCGTAGGCTCCAGAGCGATCGAATGGATCGCCACGGGCGGCTCATCGGAAACGCTGATCCTCGCCAATCCCAACAATCCCGACGGTCGGTGGCTGGACCGGGAGCAAATGCGCGCATTGCTGGAGGCGCGCGCGCATCACGGCTGGCTGCTGGTCGACGAAGCCTTTGCGGACAGCGATCCGGCGATCAGCGTTGCATCTTTGGTGAGCGAAACGCGAAGGCTGCTCGTCTTCCGCTCCTTCGGCAAATTTTTCGGGCTGGCCGGCGTGCGCCTTGGCTTCGTGATCGGCCCCTCGCAAGTGCTGGCGCCGTTGCGGGAGCAGTTGGGCGCCTGGCCACTTTCCACGGCGGCGATCGCGATCGGGACCGCCGCCTATCGCGATCGACCGTGGATCGCGGCAACCCGCGAGCGGTTGGACCACGAAGCCGCGCGGCTTGACGCCGTGCTTGTGCGATGCGGGCATCAGCCGATCGGTCGCTGCCCGCTGTTCCGGCTCATCGAGACGGACGAGGCGCCTCAACTGTTCGACCGGCTGGCCCGCGCGGCGATCCTGACGCGGCCCTATGAGCCCGACCGTCGCTGGTTGCGGATCGGACTGCCGCCCGACCAGGCGGCGCTTGACCGTCTTGAGCGGGTCATGGCGCATGGCTGATCCGGTCGCGCTGGGCGCACTGATGCTGGACGCCGCGCTCGGCTGGCCCCATTCGCTCTATCGCCGCATAGGCCATCCGGTCGGATGCTTCGCGCGCCTGATCGATGGATGCGAGACGCGCTGGAACCGGCCGGAGCGATCATTCGCCGTGCGCCGGGCGCTGGGTATTGTCACGGTCCTGATGCTCGTACTGAGCAGCGGCGGCCTGGCCTGGATGCTGGCTCGCCTCGCAGCCCAGGTTCCGGGAGGTCTTGCCTGGACGGCTCTTGCCCTGTTCGCTTGGCCGGGACTGGCCCAGCGCAGCCTGTTCGATCATGTCCGCCCGGTAGCCATCGCGTTGGAAACCGGCGATCTGCCGGCCGCCCGCATCGCCGTAAGCGCCATTGTCGGCCGCGACACGGCGGCCCTTGAAGAATGCGGGGTCGCACGGGCCGCCATCGAAAGCCTCGCCGAAAGCTTTTGCGACGGGGTCGTGGCTCCGCTCTTCTGGCTGTTGGTCCTGGGGCTGCCCGGCATCTGGGTCTATAAGGCCATCAACACCGCGGACAGCCTGATCGGTCATTATGAGCAACGCTGGCGCGCTTTCGGCTGGGCCGCAGCCAGGACGGATGATCTGCTCAATATCATCCCGGCGCGACTGTCCGGCCTGCTGCTCTGCGTTGCGGGCGGGGGCGGCTGGCGTATATTGTTGCGCGACGCGCGTAACCATGCGTCCCCCAACGCCGGGTGGCCCGAAGCGGCCATGGCGGGGGCGCTTCGTGTCCGCCTTGCCGGCCCCGTATCCTATGACGGTCATGTCCATGCCAAGCCATGGATCGGGGACGAGGGACTGGATGCGATCGCCGGCGATGTCGGACGTGCGCTCGCCATTTACCGCCGCGCCTGCATTCTGCTGTGGCTGATCGCCGCTGTCGTCGCGTGGTTGTCATGACCCTGCCCAAAAGGAGCTTTGCATGGACGGACATCGCCTTTTCGTGCTGGGTGGCGCCAGATCCGGCAAGAGCCGCCATGCCCAACACCGCGCCGAGTCGCTTGAAGGACGCCTGACATTCGTCGCGACCGCCCAGGCCCATGATGATGAAATGCGCGACCGCATCGCCCGGCATCAGGCCGATCGCGACCAGCGCTGGAGGACGATCGATGCTTCCGTCGCTCTCCCCGAAGCGATCCAGGCGCTCGACGGCCGGGACCATGTCGTACTGGTCGACTGCCTGACCCTGTGGTTGTCCAACCTCTTGCTGATGGATGCCGACATTCCTGCCGCGTGCGATCGGTTGACGCGGGCCATCGGTGACTTCTCCGGTCACATCATCCTCGTCGCAAATGAGGTCGGGTTCGGGATCGTCCCCGACAATGTGCTTGCCCGCCGGTTTCGCGACGATGCCGGTCGGTTGAACCAGCGGGTGGCGGCGATTGCCGATGAAGTCCTGCTGGTCGCAGCAGGGCTGCCGCTCCGTCTGAAATAAATCCGTGCGCCGCCAGTAGAATATCTGCCGATCGGGCCATTGCGGCGCTCCGCCTTCCATCGCTACAATGCAGCCTGCACCGTCCGTTGGAACATATCGCGTCATGCCTTTGCCGGCCCATCTTCCGAACAGCCGACATGACTGAGATCGCAGTCGCACGCACGCAGGACATGCGCTTCGTGCCTGGTGGAACCTTCCTGATGGGCTCGGACCGCTTCTATCCGGAGGAAGCGCCCGCCCGGCGGGTCCAGGTCGACGGCTTCTGGATAGACGAGGCGCCCGTCACCAACCGGGATTTCGCCCTGTTCGTCGCGGCCACCGGTTACCGTACACTGGCGGAAATCGCGCCGGACGCCAAGGATTATCCCGGCATGGACCCGGCCATGGCGCGGGCCGGATCGCTCCTCTTCCAGCGCACAGCCGGCCCGGTGGACCTTTTCGATTACAGCCAGTGGTGGACTTTCAGCTTCGGCACGGACTGGCGCCATCCCCACGGCCCGGACAGCAGCGCGGAGGAATTGCCCGATCACCCCGTGGTTCATGTCGCTTATCAGGATGCCGAAACCTATGCCCGCTGGGCCGGCAAGGCGCTGCCGACCGAGGCCGAATGGGAATATGCCGCACGGGGCGGCCTGGACGGGGCGGACTATGCGTGGGGCGACACGCTTGCGCCTGACGGACGGATGCTTGCTAATTACTGGCAGGGCGCCTTTCCCTACGGCAATACGCTGGAGGACGGCTATGAGCGCACGTCGCCCGTGCGCTCCTATCCCGCCAATGGCTATGGCCTCTACGACATGATCGGCAATGTATGGGAATGGACGACAGACTGGTTCGCCCAGCACCGGATAGAGCGCAAGGCGAAGGGGAGTTGCTGCGTGCCGTCCAACCCCCGCGGCGGGACGAAACGTGAGAGCTTCGACCCAGCGACGCCCCGCGTCTCCATCCCCCGCAAGGTGCTGAAGGGCGGATCGCATTTGTGCGCCGCCACTTATTGCCAACGCTATCGGCCGGCAGCGCGCCATCCCCAGGCGGTGGACAGCGCGACCAGCCATATCGGCTTCCGCTGCATCGTTCGCGATCATGGATGAAGATAGCGCGGAACCCTGCACGCCACAGACCATTGTCGCCGGCGTGACAAAAGCCACTCCCTTCACGCTCGCCTTCGACTGCTGGAGCCTCGGCGTCGAGGCCTGGTCCGTGATCGGGCTGCGCATTCCCCGCCTGATGGCCGGCAATCCGGCGGCCGCGATCGAGGCGCACCGGATGGTTGCGGAAAAGATCGAGGCAGTCGCAATCCTGCAATGGAAGATGATGACGGGCGAACTCGGACGAACGGGCCACGAAGCGCTCGCCCATTCGGTCGCCCATTACCGCAAGGCGGTGGCGAAGAACCGGCGCCGTCTGGGCGGAAGGCGCGCCGCGCGGGGATAAACGCGATCGGCACCAAATGAAACGGGTGCGGAACAGACTGGTCGCCTCGGCGTCTCACCAGGATGGACGATCATTTGAAACCCGACCATGCGCTCTCGGCAGATGAAGCGCGCGACGTCAACCAGCGGCGCGCGAGTTCGCCGATGGTCGTCCACGAGGTCGTCCGGCTACAGGGCGAGGAGGAGTTGAAGCGGCCCATCCTGTCGATGGTCCTGTCCGGCATGGCAGCTGGCCTTGCGATCAATGCCTCGCTCCTCACCGAACTATATCTGCGTATGCGCCTGCCCGACACACGGTGGGCGGAACTTATTTTTCTCCTCGGCTATCCGGTCGGCTACGTCATCGTCATCATGGGGCGGCTTCAGCTGTTCACGGAAAGCACCATCACGGCGGTTCTGCCCGTCGCGGCGCATCCGGATTGGGAAAATCTGGGTCGGCTGCTCCGCCTCTGGTCCACCGTTCTCCTGGCGAACCTGCTTGGCGTCGTCATCGTGGCTGCGCTGATGGCGAACGAAGTCATCATCACACATGACCAGCGTCTGATCGCACTGGATATATTGGAGAAGCTGCCGCGCCAGGAGGGGCTTCAGACCCTGACCCTTGGTATCCCCGCCGGTTTCCTGATGGCGGCCATCGCGTGGATACTTCCGAGTGCGAAAGGCAGCGAATTCTGGGTCATTTCGATGCTGACTTACGTCATCGCGCTAGGCGGGTTCAGCCATGTCGTGACAGGTTCGTCCCAGAGCGCGTTTCTCTGGCTGAACGGCGTCATGTCCTTGTCCGAGATGATGGCCGACTTCATCCTGCCTGCGCTCGTCGGCAATGTCATCGGAGGAACTGGCCTGTTCGCGGTTCTGGCCCATGGGCAGATGCGGAGCGATGTAAAGGCTGCGGAGCAGGATGCCGACGCGGCCCCTCCGTCCTGATGGCGATGCGTCGCGGGAACTCTTTGCGGATTTGCTCGTTCGTGCGGAGCGGCCGCGCGGGGGCCGGCATCTTTGCAAGGGGGTATTGATCCAGTGCGTCGCGGTCGGCCGGCCGCTCGTCCAGATCCGATCATCATGAAGAACAAGTACGCTGGTAGCACCAATTTCGTCCAGGGCTGGCTCTATGCAGGGCTGATCGCCCTGCTCATGCTGCCGTTTCTCGCAGACCTTGTCTTCCCGCTGGGGACGGCCGTGTGGGTGGCTTATCTCCTTCCGGTGGTGCTGGCCTATCTGGCCCGGCGACCACAGGTACCATTGATCACCGCCACGGCGGCGACCATCTTGACCGCGACGGGCTTTTTCTACGCGCCGGCCGGCGTCGATCCGACGGTTGCCTTTCTCAATCGTTCACTCGTCGTAGGCGTCTTCTGGATTCTTGCCGTCATCGGATTGCTTTTCATCCGCAACAGGCTGGCGATCTTGCAGGAGGAATGGTTGCGCGGAGGGCAACTCGGCCTGGCCAAGGCGGTCGGCGGCGAACAGCCCTTGGCTGAACTGGCCAACAGCGCGCTGACCTTTCTGGCCGAATATCTCCAGGCGCAGGCCGGCGCGCTGTATATCGCCAACGGCGACGGCTTCCGCCGTTACGCCACCTATGCCGTTCCCGCCGATGCGCCCCTGCCGGAGCGGTTCGACGCCGGCGACGGATTGCTGGGACAGGCCGTCGCCGACCGTCGCAGCTTCCATCTCGACAAGGTTCCGGCGGACTATCTGTCCTACGGATCGGCCCTTGGTTCCGCCAGGCCCGAGACGCTGGTCATCGCCACCGCTCAGGCGGGTGGCGCGATCAATGCGGTGATCGAACTCGGCCTGCGCGCTGGCGCGGGTGACAATGCACTTGCGCTGCTCGATCGGGTTCACGATCAACTCGGCGTCGCCATCCGATCGGGCAAATATCGGGCGCGGCTGCGCGAACTGCTGGAAGAGACGCAGCAGCAGGCGGAAGAATTACAGGCGCAGAGCGAAGAATTGCGCGCCAATAACGAGGAACTGGAACAGCAGAGTCGCCAGCTCCAGGAATCTGCCGCACGGCTGGAGGCCCAGCAGGCGGAAATGGAGCAGACCAACGTCCAGCTCGAGGAGCAGGCCCGCCAGCTGGAAATTCAGCGCGATGACCTGTCCCGGTCGCAAAAGTCGCTCAAGACCCAGGCAGAAGAACTCACACAGGCGAGCCGTTACAAATCCGAATTCCTCGCCAATATGAGCCATGAATTGCGCACACCGCTCAACTCGCTGCTCATCATGGCGCGATTGCTGGCGGAAAATCGGGGTGGCAACCTGTCTGGTGAACAGATCCGCCATGCCGAGACGATCGAAACGTCGGGGAATGACCTGCTCAACCTCATAAATGACATTCTCGACATATCGAAGATCGAGGCCGGCAAGCTGGAGTTGCAGCCGCGCCGCATCCGCATCGCTGCGATGCTGGACAAGCTGACCGCGATCTTCGGCCCGTCCGCGGAGGCCAAGGGGCTGAGCTTTGCGGCGGACGCCGGCCCCGGCACGCCCGTCGACATGGAGAGCGACCCGCTTCGGATCGAGCAGGTGCTCAAGAACTTCCTCTCCAACGCGATCAAGTTCACCGATCGAGGCTCGGTGTCGCTGGAGGTGGCCAGTCGAGACGATGGCCGCATCGCCTTCACGGTCCGTGACACCGGTGTAGGTATTGCGGCGGACCAGCAGCAGCTTATCTTTGAGGCGTTTCGACAGGCGGACGGAACCATCAGCCGGAAATATGGGGGAACCGGGCTGGGTCTCTCCATCTCCCGCGAACTGGCCCGGCTGCTGGGAGGGCAGGTCGAGGTAGAGAGCAAACCCGGTGAAGGCAGCGCTTTCACGCTCATCCTCCCCGAGCGCTTCGATCCTGCTGTAGCGACGCTGGCGGATGTGCCGCAGGGAACCGCCACGCTCCGCACGCCGCCATCGAACCCGAAACCCGGTCGCACGCGCCCCGGTCCGGCGACGCTGGATGATCGCGAGCAGCTCTCCGGTGACGCCCGGGTCATTCTGATCGTCGAGGATGATCCGGTATTTGCCCGGATTCTGTGCGACATCGCCCATGAACTCGGGTTCCAGTGCCTGGTGGCGGGGACGGCGGATGAAGGCGCGCTGATGGCACGGCAATATGTGCCGAATGCCGTCATCCTGGATATGAACCTGCCCGACCATACCGGCCTTTCGGTGCTGGACAGGATCAAGCGCGACGTGCGGACGCGGCATATTCCGGTCCATGTCGTTTCCGTGGACGACGACAGCCAGGCCGCTCTTTCCAGTGGCGCCATCGGCTATCTCTTCAAGCCTGTGAAGCGCGAGGCACTGACCGACATGCTCGCGGGGCTGGAAGCCCGCATGTCCCAGCGTGTGCGGCGGGTGCTGGTGGTCGAGGATGACGCGCAGCAGGCCGAAAGCGTCAAGCTGCTGCTGGCCTCGCGTGATGTCGAAACCATCCAGGCTCATTCGGCCGCCCAATGTTTCGAGCAGCTGGGTCAGGAAACCTTCGACTGCATGGTGCTCGACCTCAACCTGCCCGACAGTTCCGGCCTCGACCTGCTCGATCGGCTGAGCAATGATGATGCGGTCGGTTTTCCGCCGGTCATCGTCTATACCGGCCGCGACTTGTCCCATGACGAGGAAATGCGCCTGCGACGCTATTCCAAGTCGATCATCGTCAAGGGCGCCAAGTCGCCCGAACGACTGCTCGATGAAGTGACGCTGTTCCTGCATCAGGTCGTGTCGGACCTGCCGGAACCGCAGCAGGCGCTGATCGCCAAGTCGCTCAATCGCGATGCCGCGCTGGACGGGCGCAACATTCTCGTGGTCGAGGACGACATCCGCAATGTCTATGCCCTGACCTCGATATTCGAACCGCACGGCGCGAATGTCCGGATCGGGCGCAACGGGCGCGAAGCGCTGGACCTGCTCGACGAAGCTGCCAAAGGTCTGGCCGATCCGGTCGACCTGGTGCTGATGGACGTGATGATGCCGGAGATGGACGGGCTCACGGCCACGCGGGAAATCCGGACCAAGCCCTGGGGCAAGCAATTGCCGATCATCGCGCTGACCGCCAAAGCCATGGCACGCGACCAGCAGGATTGCCTGGATGCGGGCGCCAATGACTATCTCGCCAAGCCGCTGGACGTCGACAAACTGCTCAGCCTGACCCGAGTCTGGATGCCGCGATGAGCGAGCCGATCTTCGCACCCCATGAAGAACTGGAACTGGATCTCCTGCTGGAGGCGATCCACCGCCATTGCCATTATGACTTTCGTGGCTATTCGCGAGGCTCCCTTCACCGTCGCCTCGCTCGCGCGCAGCAACGCCACCATTGCGAGAGCCTGTCACAGCTGCAGCATCTCGTGCTGCGCGACCCCTCGGTTTTTGCTGATCTGATGGGGTTCCTCACCATCCAGGTGAGCGAGATGTTTCGCGACCCGGCCTATTTCCGCGCGCTCCGCGAACAGGTGATCCCGCACCTGCGCACATATCCTTCGCTGAAGGTCTGGATCGCGGGATGCGCAAATGGCGAGGAATTCTACTCGATGGCTATCCTGTTCCGGGAGGAGGGACTGGAAGATCGCACCATATTCTATTGCACCGACATCAGCCCGGCCGCGCTGGAGAAGGCGGAGGCGGGTATCTATGATCTCGACCGAATCCAGCAGTTTACCGAGAACCATCGGCTGGCGGGCGGCAAGACGTCACTGTCGGACTATTATACCGCGGCCTATGGTGCGGCCGTGTTCGACAAGGGCCTGCGTCGCCGTGCAGTCTTTGCCGAGCATAATCTGGCCAGCGATGAGGTGTTCGCTGAGGCGCAGCTGGTTTCCAGCCGCAATGTCCTGATTTATTTCGACCGTGACTTGCAGGATCGGGCACTCGGCCTGTTCGGCGGTTCGCTCGTGCGAGGCGGCTTCCTGGGGCTGGGTTCGAAAGAGACATTGCGGTTTTCGCGCTACTCCGATGCCTTCGCTGATTTTGACGAACATCAGAAAATCTACCGCCGCAACCTCATCGACCTGAAAGCGCTCGACCATGCTGCCTGAGACCGCAAAAATCCTCGCCGTCGACGATGTCGAGGAAAATCTGACGGCGATCGAGGCGTTGCTCAAGGCGGACGGGATCGAGATCATCAAGGCCCGGTCCGGACTGCAAGCACTGGAACTGCTTCTCGTCGAGGATGTCGCGCTGGCTCTGCTCGATATCCAGATGCCCGGCATGGACGGGTTCGAACTGGCCGAACTGATGCGCGGCACCGAAAGGACGCGCCGTGTGCCGATCGTATTCCTGACCGCCGTCGGCACCGACGAGATGCGGCGCTTCCGGGGCTACGAGGCCGGGGCGATCGACTATCTGTTCAAGCCCGTCGACCCGGACATTCTGCGGCACAAAGTCAGCATTTTCATCGAACTGTTCCGGCAGCGACAGGAATTGGCGCGGGAAAGGGACCAGCACGCCGCCGCCCTTTCCCGTTTGCAGGCACATGGCGACAACTCCCCGCTCGGTATCGTCGAGTTCGACGCGGGCCAGCACATCATCTCCTGGTCGGCCGGCGCCGAGCGGATGTTCGGCTGGCGCGCGCCCGAAGTGGCGGGTTTTAAGGCGCTGGAATTCGATTGGCTCGACCCGGACGACGCCGGAGCCTTCAGCACGCTGATCGGCGACATGATTGCCGGGCGCAGGCCGAGGGACATGCAGCCATTGCGAATGCGTACTGCGCAAGGGACCAGCCTGGATTGCGAATGCTATTGGTCCGCTTTGCTCGATGCGCGCGGACGCCTCGTGTCCGTTAACGCCCAGATCCTTGACGTTACCGAACGCAAGCGCGCCGAAGAGACGCAACGCCTGCTCGTCGGCGAACTCAACCATCGGGTCAAGAACACGCTCGCTTCGGTTCAGGCCATTGCCGTGCAAACACTTCGCCATTCCAACGGCCCCTCCGATTTCGCACCGACCTTTACCGGCCGCATACATGCGCTCGCCCGCGCCCATTCGCTCCTGAGCAGTTCTACCTGGCAGGGCGCGCGGCTGAGGGAACTGATCGATGGTCAGGTGGACATCGGCGCGGTCGATGTCGGGCAATGGGACATTAATGGGCCGGAACTGGAACTTGCGCCGGAGTTGGCGCTGCATCTCGCGCTCATCCTGCACGAACTGGTCACCAATGCCCATAAATATGGGGCGCTTTCGATGCCGGGAGGACGATTGAGCCTGAACTGGGCAGTCAGGGACGATCGCCTGCTCATTAACTGGGAAGAGCGCGGAGGTCCGAGCGCAGGTACCCCGACGCGAAAGGGCTTCGGCACGGCGCTGATCGAGCGTAGTATGCGCGCCGAAGGCGGCGCGGCAGTGGCTGACTACGCATCCGAAGGCGTGCGCTGGACCTTGTCCCTTCCGATGGGGCCGCGCATCAATCGCGTCGTGTCGCGCGACGCGGGAAAGGAACTGACGAGCAGCGACCGCAGCGGGCCACCGGTCGCCATTGCCGGCCGCAACATCCTCCTGATCGAGGACGAGCCGCTTGTCGCGATGGAACTGGCCGCGCTACTCGAAGATCATGGCGCCGTCGTCCCGGCGGTCGCCGCATCGGCCGACGAAGCCATGGCGCTGGTAAAGACCGGCGGTTTCGACGCCGCCCTGCTGGACGGCAATCTTCAGGGCGCACCGGTCGATGCCATCGCACAGGCACTCGCCACCAACGGCATTCCGTTTGCGTTTGTTACCGGCTACGGCCGCGAAAATCTGCCGGCCGGCTTCGACAGCCATCCCGTTATCGGCAAGCCTTTCGACCGGTCGACCATCCTCAATGGCGTGACAACTCTGTTTTATTCATGCCAAGGAAGTGCCGCCTGTGCGCAAGGCACAATCCAGCGCCCTGGCGTAGGATGACGTTTGAGCTAATCCTTCGAGGTTCGCTTGCAGGATTTGCTGATCCCGGCGACTGGCGGGGCGAGGCAGACTTGCAAATCCGTACTACTGATCAAGAACTGGGGAGACGCCATGGGAATAAGCAGGCTGGCTAGATACCCGTCCGAGACGGCGAAAAACTACTCCATAATTACATTCCGCGTCCGTGGTACTGCATAAGGCGCTTCCCACGGGACTCACTGAAACGGAGCGGCGGAAAGCTCCAGCAAAGGCCGGTTGACAGGCGCGGCTTCCACCCCACCGGCTTCCGCGCGGCGGCGGAATTCTGCCGCCATTGCCTGGTGCATCTTGCGCGCCGAAACGTCGTCCGTGCTCCTCGCGAGTTGTTCGTGCATACGCGCCCGCTCCAGGCATTCTGCGGAGGTAATATCATTCACCATGACGCACTCCTGCTGTTTCGCGAGTACTCCGTCGCGTGCCACCCGCAGAAAACGCGCGGATTTTAACGCTTCCACCGCCGAATGGAAATGGAATCTTCACCGATGCGGCAAACGGCGCGATCACGGCCAATCCTAGCACAGCCAGTTGAGCCTGGGTTGGGCGACATGGTTCTTCAGTTCGCGCCGCGTATCGGCATCAACCTCTTTCAGGGCGACTTCATAACCCCATAGATTGGCGAGGTTTTGCAAAACCAGGACGGCGTCACCGGGATCGAGCACCACCCCGTCCAGCACCGAATGCTCCAGCATCAGTCTGCGGTCGCCAGCCAGATCGACATCGACGACCTGAATGTCCGGTTCTTGTCGCCCGATATCATATTCGCGCGCCAAAGCCCGCCGGATCCGTCGGTAGCCGCGTTCGTCATGAATTGCGTCGACCCGCAATTCCGACTCGCCCGTCCGATCGACAATGCTGAACAGCCGCCAGTGTCGGATCAGGCGGGGGCTGAGAAATTGGGAGACGAAGCTTTCGTCCCGATAATTGGCCCATATATCCTTCAGCACCTCGACCGGATCGCCGTATCCGGCAATCGTGCCAAACCATTCACGATCTTCCTCTGTCGGTTCCCGGCAGATCCGGTCGATATCCGACATGATGCCGAAGCCCAGCGCATAGGGGTTGAAGCCGCCGAAGTGGCCGGAATCATAGGTAGGTTGATAGACGACATTGGTATGCGACTGGAGAAATTCCATGAAGGCGCCGTCGGTGAGCAGGCCACGCTCATGCAGCGTCGTCATGATGCGATAATGGGTATAGGTCGCCGCCCCCTCATTCATCGCCTTGGTCTGGCGCTGGGGATAGAAATATTGGGCGATCAGGCGGACGATACGCAGCACTTCACGCTGCCAGCTCTCCAGCCGGGGCGCCGTCTTTTCCAGGAAATAGAGGATATTTTCCTGGGGCAGACCGAGCGCGGCGCGGCGTGCGTCGCTGGGCACCGCGTCGGCGCGAGCGCCGACGGGCACAGTGCGCCACAAATCGTCATAGATGCGGTCGCGATAAGCCTGCCGCTCAGCCTCCCGCGCGGCCTCGCTCTTGAGGTCACGGGGACGGACGCGGGGATAGCGATGAACGCCCTGGTTCATCAGTGCATGGGCCGCGTCCAGCACACGCTCCACCGCCAACTGGCCATAACGTTCCTCGCACTGGGCGATGTAGCGCTTCGCGAATTCCAGATAATCGAGAATCCCTTCCGCATCGGTCCATTGCCGGAAGACATAATTATTCTTGAAGAAATGATTATGCCCAAAGGCAGCATGGGCTATCACCAGCGTCTGCATGGTCGCACTATTTTCCTGCATCAGATAGTTGATGCAGGGATTGCTGTTTATGACCAGTTCATAGGCCAACCCCCGCTGTCCCTTTCGATACAGCATTTCATTGGTCACGAACTGTTTGCCGAAGGACCAATGTTTGTAGAAGAGCGGCATACCGATCGACGAATAGGCGTCCAGCATCTGTTCCGCGCTGATGATTTCTATCTGGTTGGGATAGATATCCAGCTTCATTTCCTTGAGCGCGATCGGCTCGATCGCATCATGGATACGGTTGATAAGAGCAAAATCCCAATCGCTGCCCGTGAACAGCGGGGCATCCGCCTGCCTCGCCTTCATCCGCTTTTCTCCGCCATGCCCCTGCGCTGGAACAGTTCGCGGAAGACTGGATAGATTTCCCGCCGATGATGCACCTTGCGCATCACGAAATGGCGATGCGCTTCACTGACCGGTGCATAGGCCTGCCACAGGCCGGTGGTGGTGCCGATCATGTCGACATCGGCAAACTCCTCGCGCCCGACCTCCAGATAAGCGACATATTGCGACATGGGCAGGATGTCGTCCTGCATCAGGTTCACCACTCGGCCATTGTCCGACTGCATCGTATCGCCGTCCGAAGCCTGCGCCACATAGATGTTCCAGTCGTCGGGCCGATAGCGTTCCTTGATCACTTCCAGCAGCTTCTCAAGCGCGCTCGATACCAGCGTCCCGCCCGTCACCGTGCTGTAGAAAAAGGTCTGCTCATCGACCTCCGCCGCCCGGTCGGTGTGATGGATGAACACCACTTCAACATGCTCATAGCAGCGTGACAGGAACAGATGGAGCAGCGCGAAGAACCGCTTGGCGAGATCCTTCATATGCTCGGTCATGGAGCCGGACACGTCCATCAGGCAGAACATCACCGCCTGCGCAACGGGCTTGGGCACCGTTTCGAAGCGGCGGTAGCGCAGGTCGACCGGGTCAATATAGGCGATCAGGTTGCGCCGACGGATGATATGTGCCCGCTCCTCACGCAGCGCTTCCAATCTTGCGGCACCGTCGGGTGTGGGCGGACTCTGGCGCTCGATCTCGGCGATCTCGTCCTCGATCCGCCGCAGCTCGCCGCCACTCGGCCGGCGCAGCGCCAGCCGACGCGACAGCGCCTTTTGCATGGTGCGCGGCACGGACAGGTTGGACGGATTGCCTGCGGTCGAATAGCCCGCGCGCCTGATCCCGTCGACTGCGCCCCCGATCAGCCTACGCTTCGCCAGGTCGGGCAACTCCAGATCATCGAGGAAAAGGTCTAGAAATTCCTCGCGGCTGAGCACGAACCGGAAATCATCTTCCCCCTCGCCCTGCCCCGCCTGCGATCCCGCTCCCCCACCGCCGCCGGGGCGCTTGATCCTGTCGCCCTCCATATAGTCGCGATTGCCAGGCAGTACGCGCTCGCGATTGCCGCCCTGCGCTGCGCGGTGCAATGTGGGTTCATGGATGGCGTCCCGCTGGATCGAAATCTGGCCCTGCTTGTCCAGATCCTTGATGCTGCGATCCTTCAGGCTGTCACGCACCGCCTGCTGCACATAGGCCTTCGCCCGACGCACGAAGCGTTGCCTGTTGACCAGGCTTTTGCCCCCCGGATTCAAACGTCTGTCGACTATGTGCATGGCACCGCCGGTTTGTCTTCGAGGAAGCCTGGCTCCGTCATCCCGCCTGCTTGACGCGGATATACCATTCGACCAGGCGCCTGACCTGCCGTTCGGTATAACCCCGCTCGATCATGCGGGCGACGAATTCATCATGCTTGGTCGCCGTCTCGCCGTCCTTCTTCGATCCGAAACTGATGACCGGCAACAGATCCTCGACCTGGCTGAACATCCGCTTCTCGATGACTTCGCGGATTTTTTCATAGCTGGTCCAGCTGGGATTGCGCCCGTCATTGCTGGCCCGCATCCGGAGTGCGAACTTCACCACCTCGTTTCGAAAATCCTTTGGGTTGGCGATCCCCGCCGGCTTTTCGGTCTTGGACAATTCCTGGTTGATGACCTCCCGGTCCAGCAACTGGCCGGTATCGGGATCCTTGAAATCCAGATCCTCGATCCATGCGTCGGCATAGGCGACATAGCGGTCGAACAGGTTCTGGCCATAGTCGTTGTAGGATTCCAGATAGGCCTTCTGGATCTCGTTGCCGATGAACTCGGCATAGCGCGGGGCCAATTCGCCCTTGATGAACTCCAGATAGCGGGCCTCGACGTCGGCGGGGAATTGTTCCTGCCGCACCATGCCTTCCAGCACATACATCAAGTGAACAGGATCGGCCGCAATCTCGTTGCTGTCATGGTTGAAGGTTGCCGACAGCGCCTTGAAGGCGAAACGGGTGGAAGTGCCCGACATCCCTTCGTCCACGCCGGCCGCGTCCTTATACTCCTGGAGGCTTTTCGCTCGCGGATCGATCTCCCGCAGCATTTCGCCGTCATAGACGCGCATCTTTGAGTAGAGGTTGCTATTCTCATGCTCGCGCAGCCGGGTCAGCACCGAAAAGCGGGCCAGCATATCGAGCGTTCCTGGCGCGCAGGGCGCCTTGCTGAGGTCGGATTCCCGCAGCAGCTTCTCGTAGACCTGCCGTTCCTCGCTTGCTTGCAGGGAATAGGGCACCTTGATCACGTAGATGCGGTCAATAAAGGCTTCGTTATTCTTGTTGTTCTTGAAATTGGCCCATTCGGATTCATTGCTGTGGGCCATGACGATGCCGTTGAAGGGAATGGCGCCGATATTTTCCGTACCGATATAATTGCCCTCCTGCGTCGCGGTCAGCAACGGGTGGAGCATCTTTATGGGCGCCTTGAACATCTCGACGAATTCCAGCATCCCCTGGTTCGCCCGGTTGAGGCCGCCCGAATAGCTGTAGGCGTCGGGATCATTCTGCG
Organism: Sphingobium sp. V4; assembly: GCF_029590555.1. Classification (NCBI taxonomy): domain Bacteria; kingdom Pseudomonadati; phylum Pseudomonadota; class Alphaproteobacteria; order Sphingomonadales; family Sphingobiaceae; genus Sphingobium; species Sphingobium sp. V4. The sequence continues at coordinate 1,429,460 of NZ_CP081001.1, forward strand.
AGAGCATTTCCAACTTGCGGATATCGACCTTGCCGACCAGCGAACTGATATCCTGGTTATTCTCGTCTCCCGGCTCGGTCTTGGCGATGGCGATCTGCCGCATCCGTGAGGGCATCATCCGCACCACCGAAAAGCGCGTCAGGTCGCCGGCATATTCGTCCAACCGCTTGCGGCACCAGGGACTGATCATTCCCGTCAGGCGACGGCGGGGAATCGCATAATTTTGCTCTATGACGTCGCCATGGGTTTCGGCGTCGAACAGCGCCAGCGGACTTTCGAAGATCGGGCTGACCTCGTCCCCGGCCTTCAGCACATAGATGGGATGGACTTCCATCAGTGCCTTCAAACGCTCGGCCAGCGAGGATTTGCCGCCGCCAACCGGGCCGAGCAGATAGAGGATCTGCTTGCGTTCCTCCAGCCCTTGGCTCGCATGACGCAGGAAGCTGACGATATGTTCGATCGTCCCCTCCATGCCGTAGAAATTGGCGAAGCTGCGATAACGACGGATCGTCCGGTTCATGAATATCCGGCCGAGCCGCTGGTCGCGGGAGGTATCGATGATGTCCGGCTCGCCGATCGCCGCCAGCAAGCGTTCAGGAGCGGATGCGTGCATCAGCGGATCGCTACGGCATCCCAGCAGATAATCCTCGATGGACATTTCGGCTTGCCGTCGATCGTCGAACTTTGTCGCGAAGCTCGAAAACAGTTCATTTTTCGTCACAGGCGACTCCCGCCACATGCGCCACTATGTTGAATATAATACGAAAGCGGGGGCAAAAACAGCCCGTACAAGATGGCAATCGAAAAATGGTCAACATTGACAAGGACGCGCTAAATTCCTCGCAAAATCCGCGATGACATCCATTTTCAATTATGATTGACTTCCCACTTCTGGGAAATTTCAAATATCGGCAGGACGAATTACGACGCCGACACACAAGCCTGGTGCGCCGATATACTGCCACGGCGATGAACGATCGCCTCCAAAAGGCATAATGTCACCACTTGCCCTCGCAGGGAAGAGGCTTCCATCCGTTCAACTAGTCCGACGATCGCGATTCAGGCGTGCGCCCGAAGCCTGCCGTCCGAAACCCTGCCGAAGATCAAAAGCCGGCCGGGAAGAGGTGATTGCCCTGGTCGTCCAGACGCAGCACCACCTTGCCCGCCACTGCGGTCATCGGCAGGTCGCCATAGAGGTGAGGAAAGAGTGCTCCGCCGCGCGATTCTTCCCACCGGATGGCGTCGCCGAAAGCGGCGAGGTCGACCATCAGCATGACCAGCCGATCCTGCCCCGCAAAATGCTTGGCGACGGTCTCTGCCGCCTGCTCGCGCGTCGACATATGGATATAACCATCGGTCAGGTCGATCGGCGCCCCTTTGAAGACGCCGTCGGCCCTGAACTGGTCAAATTGCTCGGCGGTCAGGACCTTGTAGGCGAAGAGGTCGCTCACGCTTCAGTGGCTTCCGGTTCGCCATCCTCGTCGCTTTCCTCGATCTTGGCCGCGCTCACCACATGCTCGTTATCGGCGACGTTGAACAGGCGGACACCGGCCGAATTGCGGCCAATGACCCGCAAGCTGTCGAGTCCCATGCGGATGAGCTTCGCCTGATCCGTGACCAGCATCAGTTGGTCCGCCTGGGTCGCCGGGAAGCTGGCGACTACCAGGCCGTTGCGGCCGATATTGTCGATATTGGTGATACCCTGACCACCGCGTCCCGTGCGCCGATAGTCGTAGGCGGAGGACAGTTTTCCATAGCCATTGGCGCAGACGGTCAGGATGAACTGTTCCTTGCCTTGCAATTCGGCGAAACGTTCCTCGCTCATCTGCGGCGTGCCTTCCTTCTCCGGCTTCCATGGAGCGAAGCGGAGATAATCGTCGCGTTCTTCCTGCGACGCGCCCGCGCGGTGCAGGACCGAGAGCGAGATCACCTCGTCATCACCCTTGAGCGTCATGCCGCGCACGCCTGTCGAGGTGCGGCTCTGGAATTCGCGAACGTCGGTTGCCTGGAAACGGATCGCCTTGCCCTGGCGCGTGGCGAGAAGGACGTCATCCTCCTCCGTGAGCAGCGCGACGCCGATCAGGCGGTCGGTACTCTCATCATCGAAGCGCATGGCGATCTTGCCGTTCGAGGGGATGTTCGCGAAGGCATCCATGCTGTTGCGGCGAACCGTGCCGTTCGCGGTCGCGAACATGACGTGCAGATCCTTCCAGCTTTCCTCATCCTCGGGCAGCGGCAGGACCGTCTGGATAGTCTCGCCGGGACCGAGCGGAAGCAGGTTGACCATTGGTCGGCCGCGTGTCGCCGGGCCGCCTTCGGGCAGGCGCCATACCTTCATGCGGTACACTTTGCCCGCAGTCGAGAAGAACAGCACCGGCGTATGGGTCGATGTCACGAAGAGTTCGGTGACGGCGTCCTCATCCTTGGTCGCCATGCCGGAACGCCCCTTGCCGCCGCGCGCCTGGGCGCGGAAGCTTTCGAGCGGCGTGCGCTTGATATAGCCCTGCACCGTGACGGTGACGACCATCTCCTCGCGCTCGATCAGATCCTCGTCCTCGATTCCGTCGGCAGCGGCCGTGATCTCGGACAGGCGCGGTGTTGCGAACTCGCGCTCGATCGCCTCGAACTCCTCGCGCATCACGGCATAGAGCTTCACCCGGTCGCCAAGGATAGCGAGATATTCCGCAATGGCTTCGGCCAGTTCGGCCAGTTCCTTGCCGATTTCATCACGGCCCAGCGCCGTGAGGCGATGGAGGCGCAAATCAAGGATGGCGCGAACCTGAATGTCGGACAGCTTGTAGACGTCGCCATGGACATCTGTTTCGACCGCTTCGACCAGGCGCAGATAGGGCGCGATCTCGCCGATCGGCCATTCGCGCGCCAGCAGCTTTTCACGCGCTTCGGCCGGACTGGACGAGCCGCGAATGATCTTCACCATCTCGTCGAGATTGCTGACCGCGACAACGAGGCCGAGCAGGATATGAGCGCGGTCCCGCGCCTTGTTCAGCTCATATTTGGTCCGGCGAGTGATGACTTCTTCGCGGAACCTGACGAAGGCTTCGATGATCTCCCGCAGGCCCAGCAGTTCCGGACGACCGCCGCGAATGGCCAGCATGTTAGCCGGGAAGCTCGACTGGGCCGGCGTATTGCGCCACAACTGGTTCAGCACCACATCCGGCGTCGCGTCGCGCTTCAGGTCCATGACGATCCGGACGCCTTCACGGCTCGATTCGTCGCGGATGTCGCTGATGCCTTCGATCCGCTTGTCCTTTGCGGCTTCGGCGATCTTTTCGACCAGGCCGCTCTTGCCGACCTGATAGGGGATGGCCGTCAGCACGATCGAGCGGCGGTCGCCACGCCCTTCCTCGACCTCGTGGCGCGCGCGCATCATGATGGAGCCGCGCCCGGTATGATAGGCGCTGCGCGCGCCCGACTGCCCGAGAATCAGCGGCGCGGTCGGGAAGTCCGGCCCGGGGACGATCTGGATCAGTTCGTCTGTGGAAATGGCGGGATTGTCGATATAGGCCAGGCAGGCCCGCAGCACTTCGCCCAGATTATGCGGGGGGATGTTGGTCGCCATGCCGACCGCGATGCCGCCCGCGCCATTGACCAGCAGGTTCGGGAAGCGTGCGGGCAGAACCTGCGGCTCATTTTCCGAGGCATCGTAATTAGGCTGGAAATCGACCGTGTCCTTGTCGAGATCCTCCAGCAGGGCGCCGGCCACCTTGGCCAGGCGCGCTTCGGTGTAGCGCATTGCCGCTGGCGGATCGGGGTCCATCGAGCCGAAATTGCCCTGGCCGTCGATCAGCGGCACGCGCATCGACCAGTCCTGGGTCATGCGCGCCAACGCATCGTAGATGGAGCTGTCGCCATGCGGGTGATATTTACCCATCACCTCACCGACCAGACGGGCGGACTTGCGATAGGGACGATTGTAGACGAAGCCCGATTCCTGGGCCGAGAAGAGAATTCTGCGATGGACCGGCTTGAGGCCGTCGCGCACGTCCGGCAGGGCGCGGGCGACGATGACCGACATGGCGTAATCGAGATAGCTGGTCTTCATCTCCTCGACGATGGAGATGGGACTGATGTCCGAAGGGTCGGCGAGGACAGTCTCGTCGGTCAAAGCGATTCTCTTTTTTCAGGATGATGATGTGCTGCCCGATCCCTAGCCCAGCGAAACAAATCTGTCACCCCTCGCGCGCGCTCGCGCGCCTGCGCGCGCAGCCTAGGCAGTATGTGCCCGCTCATGGCCGCTAACGGAACGAAGGCGACGCATAACGGTTGCAAATCGTGCCGATTTAGGCTTGTTCAATGCCCATTCACGCGTCGCCCCCTAATCGGCGCTTAACCCCGAAAGGTCGCCTGAGTCCCCTGTCAGGCACGCAAAGGAGATGAGGATCATGCGTTTTGTTACCCCGGTGGCGCTCGCGCTGGCTCTGGCGCTGACGGGCGGCGCCGTTTCGGCACCCGCCTTTGCCGCGAAGAAGGAAGAGAAGAAGGCTGGACCGAAGCTCAACGTCTCCCCCGACGTGATCAAGGCTTTGCAGGCGGCGCAGAAGGCAGCGGAAGCGCAGGATTTCGCGGGTGCAAAGGCCGCGCTGGCCGAAGCCGACAGCAAGGCGCAGTCGAACGACGACAAATATCAGATCGGCGCGATCAAGCTGAACACCTCGATCGCGGCTAAGGATAATGCCCTTCAAGGCGAGGCGCTGGCCCAGATGCTCGACAGCGGCCTGACGCCGCCGGAACAGGCGGGCCAGTTCAATGCGGTCGCTGCCGATCAGGCCTTGGGCGCGAAAAATTATGACCTCGCCATCCAGCGGGCCGAGGCGGCTCTGGCCGCCGGATACAAGCCTGCCGCGGTGAATCCGACGCTTGCCCAGGCCTATTTCGGCAAAGCGGGGACGGCCAACGCTTCGGCTGAACCGGCACGCGGCTTCAACCAGAAAGGGCTTGCCGCGCTCAAGGCTGCTGCGGATGCCGCGAAGGCTTCGGGGCAGCCCGTGCCGGCGCAATGGTACCAGATTGGCGTGGGCCGCGCCGAAGCGGCGAAGCTGCCGGAAGTGACGGAATGGGCGAAGATGGCCTATCAGGCCGAGCCGAGCGGGCAGAATCTCCGCACGCTCGTCCGCCTCTTCCAGCGCGCCAATCCCGCGATTTCCAACCGCGAAAATCTGGACGTGCTTCGCCTGCTGGGGGCTTCCGACGGGCTGGTGATCGCGGCCGACTACACCGAATATGCTGAGATGGCGTCGAAGACCGGCATCTACGGCGAAGTGAAGTCGATCATCGACAAGGGCCGTTCGAAGGGCGTGCTGAGCGCCAGCGCGGGCGCCGATGTCTACCAGACCGCCGTGCCCAAGATCGCCGGCGACAAGGGTTCTCTCGGTTCTGCCGAAGCCGACGCGAAAAAGGCGGCTAACGGCAAGATCGCGGCGGCCACTGCGGATGCGTATCTCGGCTATGGCGACTATGCCAAGGCGGCGGCGCTGTTCGAACTGGCCAAGCAGAAGGGCGGCGTCGATGCGGATGAGGTGAATACCCGCCTTGGCATCGCCAAGATGATGGGGGGCGACACGACCGGTGCGAAGGCAGCGTTCCAGTCGGTCCAGGCCGGATCGCGCAAGCAGATCGCCGACCTTTGGCTGGCCTATCTGGGCACCAAGGGCGCCTGATCCTGCCACGCGCTGCCGCCTCCACGGCGGCAGCGCCGCGCTGTATGTTGCAATGATGCCGGCAGGTTCCGGTCTGGATATGGGGGAGGCCAGGACGGCCATGCGTGTATCGACGGTTATTTCGTGCGGCCTGTCCGTGGCGGCGGCGGTAATGCTCGCTGGCACGCCTGCTCTGGCTAAGAAGAAGCTGGTGGTCGCCGGCCCGCCAATCACGATGTCGGACGCGTTTCGTGCCAATGTGCAGTCCGCCGAAGCGGCGCTCAAGGCAAGGGATGTGACGACGGCGGCGACGCATATCAACGCTCTGATGCCGACGACCGATTTCGAGGCCTATGCCGCAGCCGGCCTTCGCTATCAGCTTGCGGTGCAGCGGCGGGACGTGCAGGCCCAGCGGATCGCGCTGACCGATCTGTTCAAGACGACCGCCGTTCCCCGGACAGATGCTCCCCGCTTGCGCTACATCGCGGGCTACCTTTCCTATGTCGTGGGCAATTATGATGATGCCCTGGCCCAACTCGATTACGCCAAGACGCTTGGCTATGACGGCGTGGATGCGACGATGCTGAGGGCGGACATCGCCATGCGGCGCAACAAGCCGAAGGACGCCCGTCCCTATTTGCAGGCAGCCATCGTGCAGAAGCGCGCTTCTGGCGAACCCGTTCCGCTCCCCTGGATCGACCGCAGCATCGCCATGGCCTATCAGGCCGGGGACTGGGCCGAAGTCAGCCAGCTATACCGCGAGCGGCTCGCGCGATCGTCCAGTCCGGAGGACTGGCGGTCGGCACTGACCAACTATCTGTCCGTCGGCAGCCTGGAGTCCCAGGCCCAGCTTGATCTCTACCGGTTGCAGGCGGCCAATGGGGCGATGGCGAGCGAGCGCGACTATCAGAACTATGCCCAGTTGGCGGAAAAGGCCGGCTATTATGCTGAAGCCAAGGCCATCATCGAGTCCGGGCGCAAGGCCGGCAAGCTGACCCCGACTCAGGCGGTCACGAGCCAGTTGCTCAAGAGCGTGACCCCCAAGGCCACCAAGGAAATTGCGGGCTTGCCCGCACTGGCGAAGAAAGCAGCCTCCGCATCGACCGGCAAGGATGCGCTGGCGCTGGGGGACAGCTACGTGTCGCTGGGTCAATTTCCGCAGGCGGTCGAGCAATATCGCCTGGCCTTGACCAAAGGTGGCGTCGATGCCGGACGGGTCAATGCCCGGCTCGGCATGGCGCTGGCACGATCAGGCGACCTGGCGAGCGCCCAGACCGCACTCAGTCAAGCTGGCAATGGCGACTGGGGGAATGTTGCAGGATTCTGGTCGGTCTGGATCGACCAGCAAAGCAAAAAGGCGGCATAAATCCGCCTTTAACCTTCCGCTGCCGGCTCAAACCGGCAGCGGCACGCCCGGCAGATTCTTTGACGTGCGGATGGTGAGCGACGTCTTCACGCTCACGACATTGGGGGCCGGCGTCAGCTTGGACGTCAGGAACTGCTGGAAGCTTTGCAGATCCTTGGCCACCACCTTGAGAATGAAGTCGATTTCACCGTTCAGCATGTGACATTCGCGGACTTCCGGGAGGCCGGCGACATGATCCTGGAACGCCTTGAGATCGGCTTCCGCCTGGCTCTTCAGACTGACCATGGCAAAGACTGTGATGGTGTAGCCCAGCATCGCCGGGTCGACCACGGCATGATAGGAGGTAATGGCCCCAGCCTCCTCCAATGCGCGCACGCGGCGCAGGCACGGAGGCGCCGTCAGGCCCACTTTCCGGGCCAGTTCCACATTGGTCATTCGTCCGTCCTGCTGCAACTCTCCAAGGATCTGCAGGTCGATGTCGTCGATATTCGGCCCGGCCATTATTCCGATTATTTCCTGTCCTGTTTGAGAGGCTCATCATAATAATGTTTCAGGACAATGCAATTGTCCCACTATGCGACGTTGCGTTTCTGTCGCGACACCGACTCTCTTTCCCTTTTCGTAACGAATGCCTATCCATAGCATCTGCAACGGAGCGCGCGGTCTGACCCCAGGTCGGTCCAGCGCCGCATATGGGGATTTCGGGTGCGGTTCAACGATCTCATGCTTACGGTGCTGGCGGCGGATGACCCCAGTGGCCCGAATGCGGTGACGTTGTGGCGCCAGTGCGTAGACCTGCTTGCCCAGCAGGATCGGGCGGATCGCGCGCCGATGGCGCCTGAAGAAAAGTCCGCGCTGCTCGACCGGCTGAGCGGATTGCGGCCCAAGCTCAGCGAGGCCCAGCGAATCGCAACCGTGGTCGAACTCGGACGGCGGCTGCGTTCGACGGCACTGGTGTCCTTTTTCGGAAGCGATCGACCGTCCATCGCGGCCGCCGCGATGGCGCGGGCGGAACTGCCTGACGACGCATGGGCGAGTCTTTTGCCGGAACTCACGCCCACGGCTCGCGGCGTGTTGCGCGGCCGCCGCGACATGGGGCCGGCGACGCGGCAGGGCTTGGAGGCATTCGGTCCCACCGATCTCGTCCTCACCACCGCGCGGCAGGACATGGTGGGCGACCCCGCCCTGTTACTGACCGGTGAAATGGCCGCGGTCGAGGCAGATGGCGCACCGGAAATGCGGAGCGCAACAGTCACGCCCTTGCGACCACCCGCTCGCGGCGAGGACCAGATCCGTAACCTGGTGGATCGCATCGCGCAATTCACCAGCACGCGGCGGCCAACGCCCGAGCCTGCGCCGGCACCCGAAGAGACCCGGCCTGCCGCGCGCGCCTTCGCCTTCGAAACCGACGCAGCCGGCGTGATCCTGTGGATAGACCAGGGTCCGCGCGCGGCATTGATCGGCCTCTCGCTGGGAGAAGCCGTGATGGAAGGCGGTAGTGGACCGGACGGTCATGTCGCGGGCGCTTTTGCCCGGCGCAGCGCCTTCCGCAATGGCCGCTTCAGCATTGTCGGAGGCGCGATGGACGGGGAATGGCGGCTGTCGGCCACGCCGTTCTTCGATCCGCGTTCGGGACGTTTCCAGGGCTATCGCGGCCAGGCGCGCAGGCCTTATCTGCATGAAGTTGCCACGCCGCCGGAATCGCCGCCAATCACTGGCCTGTCGGCTGATTCGCTGCGCCAACTGGTGCATGAACTGCGCACGCCGTTGAACGCCATATTGGGCTTTGCCGAGATCATCGAGCAGGAACTGTTCGGCCCGGCGGGTGACGCCTATCGCGATATGGCGGGCAAGATCGCGGTCGATGCCCGCCATCTGCTGACCGCATTCGACGATCTGGACCTGGCGGCGCGCGCGTCGCGCGGCGATGAACCTGCCGCTCCCTGCCTGATCGATTCCGCGCATCTGGTCATGCAGGTCGCTGCCCGCTTTCGCGAACAGAGTGGAGCGGCACTGCCCGCGCCGCTCGACATCGCCATAGCCCCGAATTTGCCACCGCTGCTGATCGATCCGGTCCAGGGCGAGCGCATGGTGCAGCATCTGTTTCGCACATTGATCTCCGTCTCGCCGGCGGGTGAGGCCGTGACGGGAGCCTGCTGGATGCGTCCAGACGGCGCGCAAGGCCGCATCGTGCTCGCGGTCGACCGGCCGTCCAGCCTCGTCGGCCTAGAAGAGAGGCAGCTGCTAGATCCGGGCTATGGTGCGGATGGCGAGTGGGCGGACGGGCCATTGCTGGGCATCGGCTTTTCGCTGAGACTCATCCGCAGTCTGGCCAGCAGCTGCGGCGGCGGTCTTGAGATCGAATCCGGCCGCCTGCTGCTGGTCCTGCCCGCCGCATCGGCGGCGAACGACGCGGCGGATCTGGGCTGACACACAATCAGCGAAACTCTCTGGCAACCATTGGCCGCTAGGGACGTGTCATGACTGCTTCCGTACATGACGGCAATCTGCTGGCGCAGCCGCTGGTCGAGGATATGATCCACCTCGATCCCGCGTTCGGGACACGCTTCATGCTCTTCATCGATACCGAGGAAGAGTTTGATTGGAATGCGCCGTTCAGCCGCGCAGATCATGCCGTTTCGGCGCTCGACGGTATGGCGCGCGGTCAGGCCTTTTTCGCGGCGGCCGGCGTCAAGCCTGTCTACGTGACCGACTATCCCGTAGTAGAATCAGACGCGGCGGCCGCTATGATGGGGGAATGGGCAAGCGACGGAGCGGCCGATATTGGCGCCCATCTCCATCCGTGGGTCAATCCGCCCCATGTCGAGGATGTCAATGCGGCCAACAGCTATGTCGGCTTTCTGCCCGAGGCGGTCGAGCGCGCGAAACTCGAAGCGCTTTGCCGACGACTGGAGGAACGCTTCGGCGTGCGTCCCACGGCCTATCGCGCGGGGCGTTATGGCGTTGGGCCAAACAGCGCCCGCTTACTGGAGGAAGCGGGTTTCAGGCTCGACAGTTCAGTTCGCAGTCGGTTCGATTACAGTGCGCAACATGGTCCCGATTTTCGCGGCCTGCCGCAAAATCCCTATTGGGCCGGACCCGCGCGCACTCTGGTAGAATTGCCGCTGTCCACAGCTTTTGTTGGAATGATGCGCGGGGGCGGGGAGCGATTCTATCGGGCGGCCCAAAGCATGGGCCCGATTGCCGGCGCCCTGTCGCGCGCGCGGATGTTGAGCCGGGTGCCGCTAACCCCGGAAGGCGTCCCGGTACATGACGCCATAGCGGCTATCGACGCGCTGATCGAGGAACGCGCCAGGGTTCTCAATTTCAGCTTCCACTCGCCCACGCTCGAACCGGGACACACGCCCTATGTCCGCACCGAAGCGGACCGAAGCGCTTTTTTCGCGTGGTGGGACGCCATATTGACCCATCTCGCCAGGCGCGGCGTTCGCGCCGCCAGCCTCGGCGAATTGCTCGCGGCCATTCCTGCGCGCAGGAAGGCTTGCCAAGCGGCGTGATGCTGCCTAATCCCGCCGATGTTCAAGGGTGGGGCCTGTAGCTCAATGGTTAGAGCTGGCCGCTCATAACGGCTAGGTTGCGGGTTCGAGTCCTGCCGGGCCCACCATGAATTTCAGGGAGCTGGCGATTTTGCGAAGCTTGAGACGTTTAGCGCAGCTTCTCGATCCGCACGACCGCCCCCTGCTTCACCCAATAGTCAAACCCACCCCAGCGGATCCGGTCCGAGCAGGCCGCCGCCAACTGCATCCCCAAATGCGTCCAGCACACGGCAAATGGCGCCAATATGTCCCACCAGAGCGATCGGCGGGCCGCCTGCACCTGCTCCGGTTCCAGTATGTCAGCGATGATCCGCGCCCGCACCAATGCCCTGCCCGCCGCCGCCCCGTAGCCGATCATGACTGCGGGCCAGCCGCCATACAGCAACGCCCACAACCAAAACGCCGACTGGACCGCGACCAAGGCGGTCGCCAAGCGCCACATGCCCGCGCTGTTGGTGATGACATGCCGATATTGTCGAACGCCGAAGGCCAGCGCCCCACTCGCCTGCAACGGGCTCGCCACCAGCAAGTCCCGCACCGGCCGCAGCCGCAGCTTCGCGCGCCAACCGGCCAGCCCAACTGCCATGTCGTCGGACAGCCGCCCCGCCAACGCCGAATCCAGGTCCAGCCGGTCCGCCACCGCCCGCGATATCGCCATCGCGCCGCCCCAGGGCATGGTCGCGTTGGCCGACCGCGGCAGTGTCGCTAATTGCATCTCCACCGCGCCGACCAGCGCCGCGACCATGTTGCGTTCGGGGAGTAGAAGCCGATAGCCGGTGACGATGTCCGCCTTGTCGCGGACCAGCGGGAAAAGCAGCCGTCCGACCAGCCGCGTCGGCGGATCAATGTCGGCATCGATGAACAGCAGCCAGCGATCCTCTGGCCGCAAAGCGCGTAGCGCCGCGCGCAACTTGTGCACCTTCTGGCCTTCATCCTGCGCGATTCCGGCGGCGACGATCTGCACCCAGCCGCCTTCCCGCGCCGCCAGCGCGTCGGCCGCCGGACAGGCGCCCGATGTCGCAATCAGCAAACGAAAAGCCGCGCTTTGCGCTTTCAGTCGCGCGATCAGTACCGGTCCGCCATCCCAGTCGTCGCGGACGCTCAGAATGGCCACTGCGCCATCGGGAGCCTCGATCTTCCGGTCTGTCGGCACATGGCGCAGATACAGCGCCACCCCCATGAGGGTCAGCGCCTGAAGCAGCGCCCATATCCAAAGCATGATCGTCACGGCGCTGCGCCCCTTTACCGTCTCAACTGCTGCTGTATGACGCTATCTTCATGCTCTCCAACCCTTTTCTCTTCATGCTGCTTCGCCGGTTGCCGGCCACCCCGGCATCATGGCTTGGAGGGTGGCTGTCATCCCGCATCGCACGCCCGCGCATGAAGTTGCGGGATGCGCGCGCGCGCGCCAATCTGGCGCTCCTCCGCCCCGATCTGACCCCCGCCGATCGCGAATCCCTTCTGACGCACCGCTGGGAAAATATGGGGCGCACCCTGGCGGAACTCGCCAATATCGACCGGCTGGTCGACGGGGCGCATATCCAGGTCGAAAACGCGGCGGACTATCAGGCCGTGCTGGACGCGCCGCGTCCGCTGATCGGTCTGTCGGTCCATCTGGGCAACTGGGACCTGCTGGGCGCGCATGGCAAGGCATCGACCGACCGGCCCGGCCTTGGCGTCTATGCGCCCCCGGCCGATGAAAAGACCGCTGCTCAACTCGGCAAGGCGCGGCAAAGCTATATGGATGAAGTCGTAACCGGCGATGGTGCGGCACGCCGCATATTGAGGCATCTGACCCGCCATCCCCGCGCCAGCCTGTTCATCCTGCTGGACGAACGGCGCAACCGGCAGGTCTGGTTTCCGACGTTCGGCCGGCCGGTGGAGCCGTCCGGCAATCTGTCGATCGCGCTGCGGCTCGCGCGCAAGACCGACGCGCGTTTCCTGCCCTTCTATCTTCTTCGTACCAGCGGCCCCCATTTCAGGCTCCACTGGCATCCGCCGCTCGATCCCGCGATGATGAGCGACGCAGAGATCGTCGCCGCGCTCGATCGGTTTCTGGGAGACGCCTGCATCACCCATGCCGACCAGTGGCTCGCATTGCATGACATGGACCTGACCGCAGACGGCCACCATGTGACTTGAACGTCCATCCCCGCTAAAGCCCGCTGCCATGTCCCGACTCGCGATCAAGATTTGCGGCCTTTCTACGCCCGAGACTGTGGGGGCAGCCGTTCGCGCGGGCGCAAGCCATCTGGGCTTCGTCCATTTTCCCAAAAGTCCGCGTCACGTCGAGCCTGAGCAGATGGCCGCGCTCGCTGCAGCCGTCCCGGCCCATGTCGAGCGGATCGCGGTTGTCGTCGATCCCGACGACGAACAACTCACCGGGCTGGCCAGGAGCGGCGTGCTGACTGCGTTCCAGCTTCACGGCAAGGAAAGCGCTGAACGGGCGGCGGCCATCCGCCAGCGTTTCGGCCTGCCGGTATGGAAGGCAATCTCGGTCAAGACGCGTGCCGACATCGATGGCGCCAGCCGCTATTCGGGCGCTGTCGACCGGCTGCTGTTTGACGCCAAGACGCCCGACGGCGCGGCTCTCCCTGGCGGCATGGGTCTGCGCTTTGACTGGACATTGTTGTGCGGCCTTTCCATCCCGTCGCCTTGGGGGCTGTCGGGCGGCCTGTCGATCGCCAACGTGTGCGAGGCGATCCGTGTCACCGGCGCGCCTCTGATCGACGTTTCGTCTGGTGTCGAAGACGGGCCGGGCATCAAGAGTGTGGACAAGATCACGGCCTTCTGCAAAGCGGTGTCCGCATGTTGACGCTGAATGCCCTTGCCCTGCGCATCGAAGGACGATGGCGCTGATCGCTTCCCTTGAACCGAAGCGAACACCCATATCTGTCCCGGAAAGACTGACATCATGACCGATATTGCTACCTTGCCCAACAGCCTGCGATCCCAGCCCGACAAGAGCGGCCATTTCGGCGCATTCGGCGGCCGCTATGTCGCCGAAACGCTGATGCCGCTGATCCTGGAGCTGGAGAAGGTCTACAAGGCCGCCAAGGCTGATCCCGAATTCGACGCCGAATATGCCGAACTGCTCCGTTCCTACGTCGGTCGCCCCAACCCGCTTTACTATGCCCAGCGGCTGACCGAAGCGCTGCGCGCCAGAGCGGAGCCGGGCAAGGGCGCAAAAATCTATCTGAAGCGCGAGGAACTGAACCATACCGGCGCGCACAAGATCAACAATTGCATCGGCCAGGCGCTGCTCGCCCGGCGCATGGGCAAAAAGAAGGTCATCGCCGAAACCGGCGCGGGCCAGCATGGCGTGGCCACCGCGACCGTCGCTGCCCTGTTCGGCATGGAATGCAAGATCTTCATGGGCGCGAAGGATGTGGAGCGGCAGAAGCCCAATGTCTTCCGCATGAAGCTGCTGGGCGCGGAAGTGATCCCGGTCACATCGGGATCCGCTACGCTCAAGGATTCGATGAACGACGCGCTGCGCTACTGGGTGTCGAATGTGCATGACACATTCTACATCATCGGTACGGCAGCGGGGCCGCACCCCTATCCCGAACTCGTCCGCGATTTCCAGTCGATCATCGGCAAGGAAACCCGCGCGCAGATGCTGGAGGCCGAAGGCCGCCTGCCCGACATGCTGATCGCACCGGTTGGCGGCGGCTCCAACGCCATCGGCCTGTTCCATCCATTCCTGGATGATCCCGAGGTCGCGATGATCGGTGTGGAAGCGGCGGGCGAAGGGCTGGACAAAAAGCACGCCGCGAGCCTTGCCGGCGGCGCGTCGGGCATCCTCCACGGCAACCGCACCTATCTGTTGCAGGACGAGGACGGCCAGATCACTGAGGCCCACAGCATTTCCGCCGGCCTCGACTATCCCGGCATCGGCCCGGAACATAGCTGGCTGCACGAGATCGGCCGGGTGCAATATATGCCGATCAGGGACGACGAGGCGCTGGAGAGCTTCCAGACGCTCAGCAAGCTGGAAGGCATCATCCCCGCGCTCGAATCCGCCCATGCCGTGGCGGCGGCCGAACAGATCGCGCCGACGCTGGACGCAGACAAGATCATCGTCATCAACCTGTCGGGCCGGGGGGACAAGGACATCTTCACCGTCGCCGACGCGCTGGGAGTGGAGATGTGAGCATGGATCGTCTGGCCTCCCGCTTCGCCGCCTGCAAGGCGCAGGGCCGCGCCGCGCTCATCACCTTCGTGACAGCCGGCGATCCCGACGTTGCCGCCACCCCAGCCATCCTCGACGCGCTGGTTGCGGGCGGGGCGGACATCATCGAACTGGGGATGCCCTTCACCGATCCGATGGCCGATGGCCCGGCGATCGAACTGGCGAACCTGCGTAGCCTTGGTTCCGGCACGAAGACTAAGCATGTCTTCGCACTTGCCGCTGATTTCCGGGCGCGTCATCCCGATACGCCCCTGATCCTGATGGGCTATGCCAATCCGATGCTGGTGCGGGGGCCCGACTGGTTCGCCGATCAGTGCAAGGCTGCGGGCGTCGACGGCGTCATCTGCGTCGATATCCCGCCGGAGGAAGATGCCGAGGTCGGCCCCGCCCTGCGCGGCGTCGGCGTCCACCTTGTTCGACTGGCGACGCCGACCACCGATGCAGCTCGCCTGCCCGCCGTGCTTGATGGCGCCAGCGGCTTCCTCTACCATGTCGCCGTCGCCGGTATCACTGGCAAGCAGCAAGCGGCACAGGCCAATATCGAAATCGCTGTGGAAAAGCTGAAGGCGGCCACCGACCTGCCGATTGCGGTCGGTTTCGGCGTCCGCTCGCCCGAGCAGACCGCCGCGATCGGTCGCATCGCCGACGGCGTGGTGGTCGGATCGGCGATTGTGGACATCGTGGGATCACATGGCGATGCCGCAGCTCCCTTCGTCCAGAATTTCGTCGCTGCCCTCAGCAGCGCCCTCACCGCAAACACCCAAGAGACCGCCGCATGAGCTGGATCAACCGCGTCCGCAACGCCCTCCCCTTCACGAAGAAGGAAACCACAGCCGAGACGCTGTGGCACAAATGCCCCTCCTGCATGGAGATGATCTTCATCAAGGAGTGGGAGGAGAATCTCTCGGTCTGCCCGCGCTGCGACCATCATGGCCGTATCGGGCCCAATGAGCGGTTCGAGCAGATCCTCGACGCCGGCTTCATCCTGCTGCCGACACCGCATGTACCCGAAGACCCGCTCAAATTCCGCGACAGCAAGCGCTATCCCGATCGCATCAGGGCTGCCCGCAGCGCCACAGGCGACCAGGATGCGCTGATCAATGCGCGCGGCGCGATCGACGACGTGCCCCTCGTGATGGGCGTGCAGAATTTCGCCTTCATGGGCGGTTCCATGGGCATGGGCGTGGGCGCGGCCTTCATCCAGGGCGTCAATGACGCGATCGCCCATAAATGCCCTTATGTCATCTTTACCGCCGCCGGCGGCGCGCGGATGCAGGAGGGAATTCTTTCCCTGATGCAGATGCCCCGCGCCACCGTGGCGATCCAGAAGCTCCATGCGGCCGGCCTGCCCTATATCGTCGTGCTGACCGATCCGACGACGGGTGGCGTTACCGCGAGCTATGCGATGCTGGGTGATATCCAGATCGCCGAGCCGAACGCGCTGATCGGCTTCGCCGGACAGCGCGTGATCGAAAACACGATCCGGGAAAAGCTGCCCGAAGGATTCCAGCGCGCCGAATATCTGCTGGACCACGGTATGCTCGACATGGTGGTCCATCGCAACGAATTGCGCGATACGCTGGCGCGTGTGATCGGCTATCTCAGCCCGCGCGCCGCCGCCTGATCCAGACATCATCGCGCGACAGGGGGGAGCAAGCGCCATGGCCGACCACGCCGTTTCGGATGATCCCCAGGTGCAAGCCCAACTAGACCGGCTCTGGTCGCTGTCGCCCGGTGCCGATGTGCTGGGCCTGGAGCGCATCACCCGGCTGCTGGAGCGTCTCGGCGATCCACACCGCGCCCTGCCCCCGATCTTCCATGTGGCCGGCACCAATGGCAAGGGGTCGACCTGCGCCTTCCTGCGCGCGGCAATGGAGGCGGACGGCAAGAGCGTCCACGTCTTCACCTCGCCGCATCTGGTCCGCTTCAACGAGCGAATCCGGGTGTCGGGCCAGCTCATCGCCGACGAACAACTCGCCCGTTACCTGGAGCGCGTCCTCGATATCGCAGAGGGCGTGAACGCCAGCTTCTTCGAAGTGACGACCGCCGCCGCCTTCCTTGCCTTTGCTGAACATGACGCCGATGCCTGTATCGTCGAAGTGGGGCTTGGCGGGCGGCTCGACGCCACCAATGTGATCGTCGATCCGGCAGTGTGCGGCATCGCCCAGCTCGGTATCGACCACCAGGCTTTCCTGGGCGACACGCTCGATCGGATCGCCGCCGAAAAGGCTGGTATCGCCAAGCCCGGCGCCGCGCTCGTGACCCAGCGTTATCCCGACTCGCTCTTCCCGGTGATGCAGGACGCCGCCGATCGGGCCGGCACGGTTTGGATCGGCCAGGGCGAAGGATGGGACGCAGCCGTCTATCGCGACCGGCTCCATTATCGCGACGCTCTGGGCAGGCTCGACACGCCAATGCCGCGCCTTGCCGGCGCGCATCAGGTTCAGAATGCTGCCCTCGCCTTCGCCATGTTGCGCCATCAAAATGCGGTGCCGCTTCCCGAAGCCGCGCTCAAGGCCGCCCCACTCTGGGCGCAATGGCCCGCACGGCTACAGCGGCTGGAGCATGGCCCGTTGATCGCTCCCCTCCCCGAAGGCAGCACAGCGTGGCTGGACGGCGGCCATAATGCAGGTGCGGGCGAGGCGATCGGCGCCTATTTCACCGCCGACCGGCTGGAAGGGCAGAAACTGCACCTTATCATCGGCATGTTGGCCAACAAGGAAATGGACGCCTTCCTCGCGCCGTTCGCTGGCAAGATCGCGCATATCCATGCCTTGCCCGTGCCCGGGCATGACCATCATCCGCCTGAACGGTTCGCGGCCGTTGCCGCGACGTGGGGCATCGGCTGCACGGCCCACGCCGGGCCGGAAGCGGCCATCCGGGCCGTCGCGGCTGGCGCAACCGCGTGGGGCAACGCGCCGCCAAAGCTTTTGATCGGCGGCTCGCTCTATCTGGCGGGCGAGATTTTGCGACTGAATGCGCAACTGCCTGATTGAATATACTTGCGACTGACTCGCAATAGCGTATGCTGCGTTACCTGACTAACGCAAAAGGCGCGATTCTATGGCTTATGGAGAGACATCCCCCCTCGACCTGCCCCGTCCCATCCCGGGGGGCTATGGCAATCGCCTCTTCCTGTTCGTGATGCGGCGCATGGCGACTGCCGGCGTCAATGATGCCCATGCCGCCAATGCAATGCTGGGCGCCTTTGGCCGCAGCTATCGCAGGCCATTGGTGCTGATGCGCGCGATGATGCTGGAACTGGCGCGCGCGTCGAGCCGCAAGATATTGGTCGCGCCCTGCTGCTGCGCCCGCATGACCGCCGATGAAGCTCTGATGATGCAGGCGACGGGCGATGCCCTGCGTGATCCCAACGCCGCTTATGGGCGGGTCAGCGAACTGCTGGGCAACGATCATGCGCTGGGTGCGCTCACCTGCCTTCAGGCGGTCGCGCAGGCCCATGCGGACCTCGGCCGTCCGCTCGATCTCTACGCGGCGGGCTGACCGCCCGCCTCGGTCGCCGCGGTCCCGACGCTGGCATCGATCAGCCCGGCACGCATCATCAGCCAGAAAAGAAGGATCCCCGGCACCGCCAATGCGGTCGTGAACAGGTAGAAATCGACATAGCCGAACCGCTCGATCAGCGCGCCGGCGGTCGTCCCGGTCAGGAAGCGCCCGACGATGCTCGCCGCCGCCGAAATCAGCGCATATTGCGCCGCCGTAAAGCGCAGGTCGCATAGTGCGGAGAAATAGGCGACCACCGTCACGCCCCCGATGCCGCTGGCGAAATTCTCGAAGCCGATGGCCCCCGCCATGCCCCAGTTGCTTTTTCCCAGCGCGGCCAGCGCGGCGAAGCTGAAATTGGAAATGCACATCAGGATGAGGCTGAGCAGCACCGAGCGCTTCATGCCCAGTCGCGCATAGAAAATACCGCCGACGAAGATGCCGATCAGATAGGCCCAGAAACCCATGCCGACGTCGTAAATGGCGATCTCGTCATTGCTGTAGCCCATGTCGTCGAACAGCAGGCGGAAGGTCAGGTTCGCCAGCGTGTCGCCGATCTTGTGCATCAGGATAAACAGCAGGACGAGGAGCGCCCCCCGGCGCTGGAAGAACTCGACCAGCGGCCCGGTGATCGAGGCCATGACTTCGCCGACGCCGCGACGGGCGACTGGTTCCCGGTGTCGTTCCGGCTCACCCATGATAAGCCCGGTCAACATCGCCGGAAGGGCAAAGGCCGCGCAGGCCAGATAGGCGCCGTGCCAGCCGATCCTCGCCGCCAGCACCAGCGCCAGCGACCCGGCGGCGACCGATCCTATCCGCCAGCCATATTGCGACATGCCCGAGCCGACACCCAACTGTTCCGGTTTCAGCAGTTCGATGCGATAGGCGTCTATGACGATGTCGTAGGTGGCACCGGCCACGCCCACCAATATCGCGGCATAGGCGGTCTGGACCAGGCTGGTCTTGGGATCGACCAGCGCCAGATAGCTCATTGCGGCCATGACGAACAGCCCGGCCAGGATCAGCCACGATACGCGCTGTCCCAACCGACCGAGAATCGGCAGCCTGACGCCATCCACGATCCAGGCCCATAGCCATTTCAGATTATAGACGAGGAAGGCGAGCGTGAACGCCGTCACCGCCTTCTTGTCGATCCCGTCCTGTGCGAGCCGCGTCGTCAGCGTTGCGGCGATCATCGCAAAGGGCGCACCCGACGAGACGCCCAGAAAAAAGGCGGCCAACGGCGCCTTCTGCACATAGGGCTTCACGGCGTCGAGCCAGCCATGGCTGGCATCAATGGTATCGGTCATGGATGCGCGCGTCCCCCGTGGCGTCAATTCGGGGGCCACCATATGGCCTGATCGCGCGCTGGCAAGGGGCGACGATCAGCCTTCGGCGGCGAACAGGCTGAGGCCATGCGGTAATTTCGGTCGACGGGCGCCGCGCAACACCGCGTCGACCACATGGATCGCGGCGACCAGTTCGCGTGGCGCATAGGGCTTGGCCAGGCATCCGACCGCCAGCGTGCGCGCGTCGATCGGACAGCGGCCCGTGACGAACAGGACGGGTAGCCCCAAGGCAGCGGCGTGGCGCGCGACGTCGACACCGCTTTTCTCGCCATGCAGGGAGACGTCGGCGATCACCAGATCGACCCCGCCTTCGTCGATGACGCGCACGGCATGGCCATATTCATCGACTGTCGCAGCGATGCGATAGCCGGCCTGCTCCAGCGCATGTTCATTGTCGAAGGCGACCAGCGGCTCATCCTCCACCACCAGCACGGTGCGGACGGCCTTGCGGCGCGGCCCGCGAACGTCTCCCTCTTTCACCAATCCGAAAAACATTTGCCAAGTCCGCCCTGTTTCCGCCATGCACCCGATGAAACGCCGCGCTCCCGGACAGGGTTGCCCAGGGACCGCCCAGGTCCCCCTCACCCAAACGCCGGAGCGGCACATTTCAGCCTGTTGCTGGCTTTCGCCCATATGGGAATGGCCAGTGCGCAAGAAAAGGAACTGCCCGTGTCACCGCCGAAAAAATCCGGACCTCCCCGCCGGGCAGGCCCTGGCGGGCCGAAACGTCCCGGCGGTCCCGATCGGCCGGCGGGCAAGCGCCCGGCCGCGCCCACCTCACGCGCCACTTCGCTGAAGGACGACGATGCAAGACCCCGCGCCGATCGTGGCAAAGGCGATCGGACAGAGCGCCCTCGCGCGGATCGCCCCCGTCCGGACAGGGCGCGCGTAGATGCCCCACGCGCGGAGGCCCCCTCGCGTCGTCGCGCGGCGCCACAGGACAGCCCCGCCAATCTGAGCGAAGGCGACCGCACCGATCGTCCCCGCGCGGAGCGGAGCCGGCCCGAACGACAGCGGACGGAGACCCGCAAACCCTATTCGCCACGCAAGCCGGGGGCAAAGAAGCCAGCGCCCGCCCGCCCCGCCAATCCGCACCCGGCCCACGCCGCAGCCGCTTCGGACGGCAAGGGCGAGCCGCAGCGCATCGCCAAGCTGCTGGCTCGCGCCGGCATCGCCTCCCGCCGGGAAATCGAGCGGATGATCGAAGAAGGACGGATCGCGAAGGACGGCGTCCTGCTCGATACGCCCGCCACCCTGCTCACCTCGCTGCACGGCGTTACGGTCGATGGGGTCGCCGTCGCCGCGCCGCCGCCCGCGCGCCTCTTCCTCTTCCACAAGCCGGTCGGCTGTCTTACGACCGAGCGCGATCCGGCCGGACGGCCAACCATTTACGACCGCCTGCCCGCTGGCCTGCCGCGCCTGATGCCGATCGGCCGGCTCGACATGAATACCGAAGGGCTTCTGCTGCTGACCACCGATGGTGGTTTCAAGCGCCAGATGGAATTGCCCTCGACGGGCGTGCCGCGCACATATCGGGCGCGCGCTTTCGGTGAAGTCAGCCAGCAGCAACTGGAGGATCTGTTCGACGGGCTGGAGATAGACGGCATCCGCTATGGCCAGATCGAGGCCAATCTGGAACGGCGCACGGGTCGCAATCAGTGGATCGAAATGTCCCTGACCGAAGGCAAGAACCGGGAAGTCCGCCGCGTGCTCGAGCATCTCGATCTCAAGGTCAATCGCCTGATCCGCACCAGCTATGGCCCCTTCCACCTGGGCGAGCTGCCGGTCGGCGCTGTCGAGGAGGTACGCCAGCACGATCTGATCCAGTTCCGCAACAGTCTGAAAGCCGACACGAAATGAGGATCATTTCCGGCCAATGGCGCGGTCGGCCGCTGACTGCGCCCAAGGGCGATGCCACGCGCCCGACCGCCGACCGTACCCGCGAGACGCTCTTTTCCATGCTGACTAGCCGGATAGGATCGTTCGAGGGTCTGGCGGTGGGCGACTTTTTCGCAGGCTCCGGCGCACTGGGATATGAGGCGCTGTCGCGCGGCGCGGCCTCCTGCCTGTTCGTGGAGCAGGACAAGGCGGCGCTGGACGTGATCCGCGCCAATGGCGAGAAGTTCGGTGTCCGTCCCGACATCCGGTCCGGCAGCGTCATGTCACTTGGGCCGGCAGCCAGGCCGCTCGACCTCATCTTCATGGACCCGCCCTATAATACGGGCGCGGGGCAGGTGGCGCTCGACAAGCTGGCGCGGCTCGGCTGGACGGGCAGCGCGACCTGGGTCAGCATCGAGACTGACCGGCGGGAGGATGTCGAGGTCAAGGGGTTCGCCATCGACGCCGTGCGCGACGTGGGCAAGGCGCGACTTACCTTGCTGCGCGCCGAGGACTGAGCATGATGGCGGAGCGTGCGCCCAACTGGTTCGACCAGGGCGGCGCCAGCTACCTGCTCTATCGTCCCGGCTATCCCGATGATCTGGCGGCCGTGCTGGCGGCGCTTGCGCCTGACCGCCGACTTGCGGTCGATGTCGGATGCGGCAATGGTCAGTTCACCCGCCATCTCGCCGACCATTTCGAGACGGTCGTCGGCGTCGATCCCAGCGCCGACCAGATCGCCCATGCTGCGCCTGATCCACGGATCGTCTATCGCTGCGGCCCTGCCGAAGCGCTGCCCGTCGCGGACGGATCCGCCAGCCTGATCACCGCGGCGCAGGCGGCGCACTGGTTCGACCTTCCGGCCTTCTACGGGGAGGCACGGCGCGTCGCGTCCAGGGGCGCGGTCATCGCCCTGGTGAGCTATGGGGTCGTCCGGCTCGACCCCGGACCGATCAACGACCGGCTGGCCCGCTTTCATGATGAGGATATAGGCCCCTATTCGCCGCCCGAACGCCACATGGTCGAAAATGGCTATGCCGACATGGACTTTCCCTTCGCGCCCATCCTCGTGCCGCCAATGGCGATCCACCGTGAATGGAGCGCGCGTCAGTTGCTCGGCTATGTCGGCACATGGTCGGCTGTCCGCCGGGCGCGCGACGCCGGGCAGGCGCAGCGACTGGCGGATTTCGCGGCCGAGCTGACCGCATTATGGGGCGATCCCGATCAGACGCGCGCTATCCTGTGGCCGATCAGCGTGCGGGTGGGGCGGCTTTAGTCCGCCCCACCGGTTCAGGCCGCGGCCGCGTAGGCCTCTTCCTCCTTGGCGATCAGGATATCGGCCAGGAACTGATAGGCCTCCGCCCAGGCCGCCAGGACTGCATCGGTGGCGACGTCGTTACCCAGCACCTCGCGGATCGCGGGCAGCAGCGCTGCGGCGACCTTCGGATAATGTTCCGGTTTCACCCCGGTGTCGACATGGCGGGCTACCATCCGCGAGACCGCACCGCCCAGCGCCTCCAGCTTGTCGATATTCTCGGCATAGCCCAGGATCGCCGCCGCCAGTCGCCGCGGCTGCTCGCCGCTTTCCTGCGCCGCCTGGTCGAACATGGCCTTCACCTCCTCGTCCTGGAACAGGCGGGAATACATGACGGTGGTAATCGCGACGCCATGCTGTCGCAGCGCAGGACCGGTGGATTTCACGATGGCGATGGTTTCGGCAGACAGCGAATTGGACACCTGATGGACCTTTCTCCAGAGTCGATAAGGTTCATTTAAAATACATGTTATAAGATGTAAATATGTTACATGTTTCAAGGCGCCTGTTGCGCCCCTATCGAGAACAGCGATGCAGCTGACCCGCCACACTGATTATGCGCTGCGCGTGCTGCTCCACCTGACCGTCGTTCCGACCGGTCGCGCGACGATCCCGGAAATCGCGACGGCCTATGGCCTGTCGCGCAATCATCTGATGAAGGTCGTTCATCATCTGGCGCAGGGCGGCTTCATCGAAACCCAGCGCGGGCGCGGCGGCGGCTTTACCCTGGCGCGTCCACCGGCGGACATCCGCATCGGCGCGGTGGTACGGCACAGCGAGCCGGACATGAAAATGGCGGATTGCGCGGCTTGCGCAATCCGCCCGGCCTGCGGCCTGTCAGGCGTTCTGACCGAAGCGACGAACGCCTTTCTCTCTGTTCTCGATCGTTACAGCCTGACCGATGCTGCGAGGGACCGGGGCCGGCTGGCGGCGTTGATTGCCGCCCTGCCCGCCCCTGCGCCAGGCGTCAGCGAGGCTTGCGTCCCTTCCTGACCTCGCCGGGATTGATACAGCTGTCCTGCACTGCGCGCGAACAGACCGGATAGTCCTTCGTCTCGCTCGGGGGCGGTGTCATGTTGCCGCCCACCGTCACAGGATTCGAGGAGGAGCCGACTGGCGCGGCCGGGTCTTTAGGCACCTCGGCGGGCGCCGGCGTCATCCCGGGATCGGCGGGAACAGCGCCGGTGGGCAGTCCTGCATTGGGATCGGCACCAGCAGGCGGCGACGGCGGCATGGCAGGTTCAGCCGGTGTGGCCGGCATGGCTGGATCGGCGGCCGGGGGTGGCATCGTGGGCGTTGCGGGATCAGCGGGCGGTGTCATGGCGTCACCGGGAGGCTGGCTGCTCGGCGCGGGCGTCTCCTGCGCGACCGCGATTCCGGACAAGGTGGTGAAACTCAGCAGGGCCGCGCCCGCCAGCAGAATCTTTTTCATCGGGATCATCCTTTCCTATGTTCTTCGCCCCGTTCGCCCGATCGGGCAGCGAAAGAACCGGCAGGATGTGTTGGACGTTCCTTACGCCGACGACCAGATGTGCCGGATGCGCGCCGGACGACCTTTCTTCGCGCGTTCAGTCCCCTTCGGGATAACGGTCGAACTTGGGAAGATCATGGGCCTTGTCCATCCAGGGTGCCGCTTCCGCCATTTGCACATGCGCCTGCGGCGGTAGCGCGGCGGGATCGTCCAGCGTCGCGGTCTGGATGTCGATCGATCCGGGGAAGATGACGGGATTGGTGTAGAACAGCCCCGTTCCGCAAACCCCGCAGAAATGGCGGGTCGCGTTTTGCGAAGATTGGTAGCGCACCGGATCGCCGCTGATCTTCACCTTCTCCTCCGGAAACAGCGCCCAGCCAACCATCGGCGCGCCGGCGCTGGCGCGGCAGTCGGCGCAATGACAGATTGCGCTGTAGGCGGGGTCGCCCTCAGCTTCGTAGCGGATCGCGCCGCACTGGCATTTACCCGAAACCATGGCTCGTCCCTCCTTGCATGATTCGCCTTTTGTTCTCATAGAAAGGCCCCCACGGCAAGGGCACGCGTCAAGGCCGTGCCCCTTGCTCAACCTTCCCCCTGTCCCTAGTTGATCGAAGATGACGCTGCCAGCCCCCACTCCCAACGACCCGCCCTATCTCAAGGGGCTGAACGAACCCCAGCGGGAAGCCGTGCTGACCACGGAAGGCCCGGTACTGGTGCTGGCCGGCGCAGGCACGGGCAAGACCGCGGCGCTGACCGCGCGGCTCGCCCATCTGATCGCCACGCGCCGCGCCTGGCCGTCGGAAATCCTGGCTGTTACCTTCACCAACAAGGCGGCGCGGGAGATGCGCGTGCGCGTCGGCGCGATGATCGGCGATGCGGTGGAGGGGATGCCCTGGCTCGGCACCTTCCACGCCATCGCCGCCAAGATGCTGCGGCGCCACGCTGAACTGGTCGGACTGCAATCGAATTTCACCATTCTCGATACCGACGACCAGTTGCGGCTGATGAAACAGCTGATCCAGGCGGAGGGGATCGACGAGAAGCGCTGGCCCGCACGGCAGCTGGGCGGCCTTATCGACCAGTGGAAGAACAAGGGCTGGACGCCCGATGATGTCGGCGCGGGCGAGAGCGAGGGCTATGCCCATGGTAAGGGGCAGAAGCTCTACGCGGCCTATCAGGCGCGGTTGCGCGACGTAAATGCGTGCGATTTCGGTGACTTGCTGTTGCATGTTCTGACGATCTTGAAGAAGCATCGCGACGTGCTGGAGCAATATCAGCAGAAATTCCGCTATATCATGGTGGACGAATATCAGGACACCAACTCCAGCCAATATCTATGGCTGCGGCTGCTGGCCCAGACCCGCAAGAATATCTGCTGCGTGGGCGACGACGATCAGTCCATCTATTCGTGGCGCGGAGCCGAGGTCGCCAATATCCTGCGGTTCGAAAAGGATTTTCCGGGCGCGACGATCATCAGGCTGGAACAGAATTATCGCTCCACGCCCCACATATTGGGCGCGGCGTCCGGCGTCATCGCGGAAAATGGCAATCGCCTGGGCAAGACGCTCTGGACCGACATAGATGTCGGCGAGAAGGTGCGGGTGATAGGCGTATGGGACGGGCCGGAGGAAGCCCGGCGGGTCGGTGAGGAGATTGAGGCGGTCCAACGCGGCGGCGGGTCGCTGGACGAGGTCGCGATCCTGGTCCGCGCCCAGCATCAGACCCGCGAGTTCGAAGACCGCTTCATCCAGATCGGCTTGCCCTATCGCATCGTCGGCGGCTTCCGCTTTTACGAGCGCGCGGAAATCCGAGACGCCCTCGCCTATCTGCGGCTGGTCAACCAGCCTGCCGACGACCTGGCGTTCGAGCGGATCGTCAACGTGCCGAAGCGTGGCCTGGGCGACAAGGCAGTGGAGAAGCTGCACCGACTCGCGCGGGCGCAGGGCATCCCCCTCGCTCTCGCCGCTGCACGCATCCTCGACACTGACGAACTGACGCCGCAGGCGCGCCGTTCGCTGGGCGCGTTTATCGGCGATCTCGCCCGCTGGCGCGATCGGGCGGCGCAATTGCCTCATGCCGAACTGGCGCGGCAGATATTGGACGAAAGCGGCTATACCGCGATGTTGCAGGCGGAGCGCACCACCGAAAGCGCCGGGCGGCTGGAAAATCTCTCCGAACTCGCGCGCGCGATGGAGGAATATGAGACGCTGGGCGCCTTTCTGGAGCATGTCAGCCTCGTCATGGACAATGAAGCGCAGGCGGACGAGCGCAAGGTCACCATCATGACAATCCACGCCGCCAAGGGCCTGGAGTTCGACACCACATTCCTGGTCGGCTGGGAGGAAGGCGTGTTCCCATCGCAGCGAGCGCTGGACGAAGGCGGGCAGAACAGCCTGGAGGAGGAACGGCGGCTCGCCTATGTGGCGATCACGCGGGCGCGTCGGCGCTGCACCATCATTCATGCCGCCAACCGCCGCATCTACGGCCAGTGGACCAGCAGCATCCCGTCGCGCTTCGTCGGCGAATTGCCGCCCGAGCATGTGGAGGAAGAAAGCAGCATGTCGGGCGGCGCGTCGCTGTGGCGCGCCAACTGGTCGGAACGCGACGATCCTTTCGCCAATGTCGCGAGGGGCAGCGGGCGCGGGCCGGGCTGGCAGCGGGCGCAATCGTCCGGCCAGTTCAGCCGCGAGCCGGTGCGAATCGTTGAGGCGCGTGCGTCCGCGGTGTCGCTGGGCAACAAGGGACGCAGCGACATGAGCGTGGGCCTGCGCGTGTTTCACCAGAAATTCGGCTATGGCACCGTTGCGGAGATCGAGGGCAACAAGCTGGAGATCGATTTCGAGACGGCCGGGCGGAAAAGGGTGATGGACAGTTTCGTGTCACTGGCTTGACGCCGAGCCCGCCATTGTCTGAGAACGCCCGCGTCGCTGCATATGAGATGCCGGCCGGTGATCGAACCCAAGGCCCGCAATGGCGCTTGTGGACAGGACGGAAGCCCAGCACAATGTGATGCGATGACGCTTGCGCAACAGCTCCTCGCCGCCACATTCGTCGTAGCCACGACAGTCGTGGTACATCTGATTGGCCTGGCTCTGCTTCTTGCCGTCCTCAGTCGTTATCGTCGTGCGTCACGCCGTCTGCTGGTCATTGTCCATAATGCAGCCGCAATCCTGGTGGCGGCCTTCGGCCTTTTTGCGCTTCATTCGATCGAGATCTGGATATGGGCGGGCGTGTATCAGTGGCTGGCGGCTTTTGCCGACTTCGAACACGCCATTTACTTCTCGACCTCGACCTATGTGACGATCGGCTATGGCGACGTCGTTCTGCCGCCGGGAATGCGGATCCTGGGCTCGATCGAGGGGGCCAGCGGCATAATCCTGATCGGCTGGTCCACAGCCTTCTTCTTTTCGATCGTCGACCGGATGAAGCTGCTGGAACGCCAGTTGGAAAGCGACCATGCGCGCCCCCCAGCCGACCTATCCGACGCCACCCATAGCCAGAAGGCAGAAAGGCGCTCGGCAGAGCCTGAGAAAGGCTGAGCCGGCAGGCAACAACGAAGATTGGAAAATGGTGGAGCCTAGCGGGATCGAACCGCTGACCTCCTGCATGCCATGCAGGCGCT
This sequence comes from Sphingobium sp. V4, assembly GCF_029590555.1. Classification (NCBI taxonomy): domain Bacteria; kingdom Pseudomonadati; phylum Pseudomonadota; class Alphaproteobacteria; order Sphingomonadales; family Sphingobiaceae; genus Sphingobium; species Sphingobium sp. V4. The sequence goes on from NZ_CP081001.1 coordinate 1,457,374, forward strand.
CTCCCAGCTGAGCTAAGGCCCCATCGTAGCGGCATCGGCCGCTATATGGTCAGGCCATGTCCGGTCAAGACCGTCGGCCGATTATACTGTCCCTCGCGATTCCGGGCGGAGGTCTTTCACAACCTCAAGCCCTTGCTTTACGCTCGGGAGTTTTTCGGGAAAATGTCCCCCGGACATTTTCTGCCTCCGAAACACTGGTGGAGCCTAGCGGGATCGAACCGCTGACCTCCTGCATGCCATGCAGGCGCTCTCCCAGCTGAGCTAAGGCCCCGTCACCAGTGAAGCGCCGTTTGGGTCCGGCGCCTCGGAGGTCGCTGCCTCTAGGGTCAGGCGACCCCGTTGGCAAGCACAAAATTCAATTAATTGTCGTCGTCATTATCGTCGCCGGCAGCGTCGACGCCCAGGTCGTCGTCACCGCCCAGATCGACGTCATTGTCCGGCGAATCGCCATCGTCATCGACGTCCAGATCGATGTCCAGATCGTCGTCGGCAGTCTCCAGCTCGCCATCGGCGGTCTCGATGACCTTCTTGGGCGCAACTTCCTCATAAGGCAGCGGCTGCTTCGACTTCAGCACCGGTTCCGGTTCCCAGGCGGTGTTGCAGTTGATGCAGTTCACCGGGTCATCCTTGCCCAGGTCGTAGAAGCGAGTCGCGCATTTCGGGCAGGTCCGCTTCGTGCCCCATTCAGCCTTCACCATGTCCGGCCTGTTCCTTCTTCGATGCTCAAACAGAAATCACGCGGCGCGACGGATGTCGCCCGCGAAACGTCGGGCGCCTTGCCATAGCGAAACCGCGCTGTCAAAAGCCGCTCGCATTTTTTCGGTTCCAAGACATCGGATACCCCCCAGTGACCCAGCATGACGAACAGCCCGCCCCCCGCACCTTCACCGCCGCGCCGCCCCTGTCCGGAAGCGTCACCGTACCGGGGGACAAGAGCATTTCCCACCGATCGCTGATGCTGTCGGCTCTCGCCGTTGGCGAAAGCCGGGTGGAAGGGCTGCTGGAAGGCGAGGACGTGCTGGCCACGGCCTCCGCCATGCGCGCCATGGGCGCGGACATTCAGCGCGACGACGACGGCATCTGGCATATCCATGGCGTCGGAGTCGGCGGCCTGCTCCAGCCGCAGACCGCGCTCGACATGGGCAATAGCGGCACCTCGACCCGCCTGCTGATGGGGCTGCTCGCCAGCCATGACCTGACCGCCACTTTCATCGGGGACGCGTCGCTCAGCAAGCGCCCGATGGCCCGCGTGACGGAGCCGCTCTCACGCATGGGCGCCAGCTTCACCACCAGCCCCGGTGAACGCCTGCCGCTCACCATGAAGGGCGCCTGCCCGGCCGTGCCGCTCGACTATCGCCTGCCCGTCGCGTCGGCCCAGGTGAAGTCCGCGATCCTGCTCGCCGGCCTCAATACGCCGGGCATCACCCGCGTCATCGAGCCGATCCCGACCCGCGATCATAGCGAGCGTATGCTAAAGGGCTTTGGCGCGGACATCGATGTCGAGGTCGAGGCGGACGGCACGCGTATCATCACGCTGGTCGGCGAAGCAGAATTGAAGCCCCAGCAGATTGTCGTGCCGGGCGACCCCTCTTCCGCCGCATTCCCCATGGTCGCGGCCTTGCTGGTGCCGGGTTCGCGTGTGACGATCGCCAATGTCGGCCTCAATGCGACACGCGCCGGCCTCATCGACCTGCTGCGCGAGATGGGCGGATCGATCGAGGTCGTGAACGTCCGCGAGGTCGGCGGCGAGCCGGTCGGCGACCTGATCGTCACCGCATCGGCGCTCAGGGGCATCGAGCCCGATCCGGCCCGCGCGCCCAGCATGATCGACGAATATCCCGTCGCCTTCATCGCCGCCGCCCTCGCCGAAGGCCGCAGCATCTTCCGCGGCCTGGAAGAATTGCGAGTCAAGGAATCCGATCGCATCGCAACGATGGCCGAGGGGCTGCGCACCATCGGCGTCCGCGTGGAGGAACTGGAGGATGGCCTCATCATCGAGGGCAGCGGCGGCGCGTCGCTGGCCGGGGGCGGCCCGATCGCGACGAAGCTGGACCATCGCATTGCCATGAGCTTCGCTGTCGCCGGCCTAGTATCGAAGGATGGCGTTACCATCGACGACATGCGCCCGGTGGCGACCAGCTTCCCGACCTTCCTGCCGCTGCTCCAGTCGCTCGGAGCCATCGCATGATCATCGCCGTGGATGGCCCGGCCGCTTCGGGCAAGGGCACGATCGCCAAGGAACTGGGGCGACATTACGGACTGCCGGTGCTCGACACCGGCCTGCTCTACCGCGCGGTCGGTCTGTCGGTCCTGAAGCAGGGCGGCGACCCGGACCTTGAAGCCGACGCGCTGGCCGCGTGCGACTTCGGCGACGCGATCCTGAGCGATATGGCGCTGCGCAGCGAGGCCGTGGGCAGCCTCGCCTCGCGCGTGTCCGTCCACCAGAGCGTGCGTGACGCGCTGGTCCAGCGCCAGCGTGACTTCGCCACGCAGCCGGGCGGCGCCATCCTGGACGGGCGCGACATCGGCACGGTGATCGCCCCCGATGCCGACGCCAAGATATTCGTCACCGCCAGCGTCCATGTCCGCGCGCAGCGGCGCTACAAGGATGCCCTGGCCCATGGCGGCCACCCCGACATGGACAGCCTGATCGCGGACATCCAGGCCCGCGACACCCGCGACATGAGTCGCGACCATGCCCCCCTGAAGGTCGCCGACGGCGCGGACTTGCTAGATACGTCGGATTTGACTATAGACGCCGCCGTCCAGCGGGCCATCGCGCTTGTGGACGCCCAGCTTGAAGGTCGCCCCTGAGGCGTGACCCGATAAGGCGCGCGGATATTCCGGGCGCCCTTTTCGCTTTTCATGGCCGAGCGTTCCAACGCCCAACTCCTTGGATACGTTCAGGGTATTCGGCCCTGCGCGTGGTTTGGCCAAAGACCATCGGATACAACCGATTGGCCAGCAATGACGAGTGAAGGACTATATAATGGCCTCTGTGGCATTCCCCTCGCGCGACGATTTCGCCGCGCTGCTCAATGATTCTCTCGGTGGCGAGGACGGCGGCTTCGAAGGCCGCGTCGTCAAGGGCACCGTTACCGCCATCGAAAACGACCTCGCCGTCATCGACGTCGGCCTGAAGTCGGAAGGCCGCGTGCCGCTGCGCGAATTCGCGATGCCCGGCCAGAAGGCCGACCTGAAGGTCGGCGACGAAGTCGAAGTCTATGTCGACCGCGTCGAAAACGCCCATGGCGAAGCCATGCTGTCGCGTGACCGCGCCCGCCGCGAAGCCGCCTGGGACAAGCTGGAAGCCGAGTTCACCGAGAGCGCGCGCGTCGAAGGCGTCATCTTCGGTCGTGTCAAGGGTGGCTTCACCGTCGACCTCGACGGCGCCGTGGCGTTCCTGCCCGGCAGCCAGGTCGATATCCGCCCCGTGCGCGATGTCACCCCGCTGATGGACATTCCGCAGCCCTTCCAGATCCTCAAGATGGATCGCCGCCGCGGCAACATCGTCGTGTCGCGCCGCGCCATCCTGGAAGAAACCCGCGCCGAACAGCGCAGCGGCCTCATCCAGACGCTGGCCGAAGGACAGATCATCGAAGGCGTCGTCAAGAACATCACCGATTATGGTGCGTTCGTTGACCTGGGCGGCATCGACGGCCTGCTGCACGTCACTGACCTGTCGTACAAGCGCATCAACCACCCGAACGAGATGATCAACATCGGCGATACCGTCCGTGTCCAGATCATCCGCATCAACCGCGACACCCAGCGCATCAGCCTCGGCATGAAGCAGCTGGAAAGCGATCCGTGGGAAGGCGCATCGGCCAAGTATCCCGTTGGCGCCAAGCTGTCGGGCCGCGTCACGAACATCACCGAATATGGTGCGTTCGTCGAACTGGAAGCCGGAATCGAGGGTCTGGTCCACGTTTCGGAAATGTCCTGGACCAAGAAGAACGTCCACCCCGGCAAGATCGTGTCGACCAGCCAGGAAGTCGAAGTTCTGGTTCTGGAAGTCGATCCCGAGAAGCGCCGCATCAGCCTCGGCCTCAAGCAGGCCCAGAACAACCCCTGGGACAGCTTCGCCGAACGTCACCCGATCGGCTCGACCGTCGAGGGCGAAGTCAAGAACGCGACCGAATTCGGCCTGTTCATCGGTCTGGACGGCGACGTCGACGGCATGGTCCACATGTCGGACATCGCCTGGGGCATTTCGGGCGAAGACGCGCTGGCGCTGCACCGCAAGGGCGAGACGGTTCAGGCCGTCGTTCTCGACATCGACGTCGAGAAGGAACGCATCAGCCTCGGCATGAAGCAGCTTGAGCGTGGCGGCCCTGCCGCTGGCGGCACTGCCGCTGCCGCTGCCGGTCTCAACAAGAACGCGATCGTCACCGTGACCGTTCTGGAAGTTCGCGACGGCGGCCTGGAAGTCCAGGCTGGCGAAGATGGCGCCGCCGGCTTCATCAAGCGCAGCGACCTGGGCCGCGACCGCGACGAGCAGCGTCCGGAGCGCTTCCAGATCGGCCAGAAGTTCGACGCCATGGTGACCGGTTTCGACCGTGCCAAGAAGCCGACCTTCTCGGTCAAGGCGATGCAGATCGCTGAAGAGAAGCAGGCTGTGGCTCAGTATGGCTCGTCGGACAGCGGCGCGTCGCTGGGCGACATTCTGGGCGAAGCCCTCAAGGCCAAGAGCGAAGGCTGATCCCCTTAGGGATTACCTCAGAAAAGCCCGCCGGAACCCAGGTTCCGGCGGGCTTTTCTCATTCTTGGCCATCCGAAACGATCTTGCGCCAGCCAATTGCCAACTTCTTGCAAAAGCTTTATGAAATGCAGGAGGGGAACAGCAGAGGGGCGCTGGTGGAGCAATGATCCGATCGGAACTGATCCAGAAGCTGACGGAAGAGAATCCGGAACTGACCGTTCCGGAGGTCGAGCGCATCGTCGACCTTTTCTTCAAGGAAATCGTCGATCGACTGGCCACGGGTGGGCGGGTCGAATTGCGGGGCTTCGGCGCCTTCACGACGCGCGCCCGCGAAGCGCGCACAGGCCGCAATCCGCGCACCGGCGAACAGGTGCCGGTCTGCGCCAAGCGCGTACCCTATTTCAAGCCGGGCAAGGAAATGCGCGAACGGTTGAACGCCGTTGGCGAAACCGCTGCCGAGGCTTGACCTCGCCCGCGCCAGCCTTCAGGGGGAAATCCGCCCTGAAGGTTTCGGGCGGACGTGGCGAAATCGGTAGACGCAGCGGACTTAAAATCCGCCTTCCCCTGGAAATGCGGGTTCAAGTCCCGCCGTCCGCACCAACCTGATTCGACTGGGTTTTCCGGCGCGCTTTGCCTTGATGAGGTCTAGCCGTTCCTACAGTCTATTTCGGCACTGTTCCGACAGGTCAGTCCGCGGGTGGAAGCCCGGCCCCGCCCGGATAAATTCGGGCTTTTTCTTGCGCAGGGGTAGAAATTGCCCGCGCCAGCCGCGATGATGGCCGCATGGCAGGCGTGATCAATCCCAATAGTTTCAGTGACTCCCTCGTCATTCTTGGCGCGGCGGGGCTGGTCATTCCCGGCTTTGCCCGTTTTCGCATCAGTCCGGTGATCGGCTTCATCCTGGTTGGCCTGGCGGTCGGACCGGCGGGTCTTGGGGCGTTGGTCGGCCAATATCCCTGGCTCTATCATGTGACCATCTCCAACCGGGAAGCGATCGAACCCTTTGCCGAACTCGGCGTCATCCTGCTGCTCTTCTCGATCGGGCTGGAACTCAGCTTCCGGCGCCTGTGGACGATGCGGACGCAAGTCTTCGGCGTTGGCGCGGCCGAACTGATCGGCAGCGGCCTGCTGATCGCGGCCGGCCTCTATCTGCTGGGACAACCCACCGCCGGTGCGATCGGGCTGGGACTGGCGCTGGCGCTGTCCTCGACCGCCGTGGTGTTGCCGATGGTCGGCACCCAGACGGCCGTCGGCCGCGCGGCCTTCTCCATGCTGTTGTTCGAGGATCTCGCCCTCGTCCCCATCATCTTCATGCTGGGCGCGCTGGCGCCGTCCGTTGCCGCCAGCCCGGACGGCGCATGGAGCGAAATGGCCAGCACATTGCTAAGAGGCGGCGTGACAATCGCCATCATGCTGGTGATGGGCCGCCTCTTCCTGCCCCACGTCTTCAGCCAGGCGGCGCGCACCAAGAGCCCCGAGGTGTTTCTGGCGGCCAGTTTGCTGGTCGTCATCATATCCAGCATGGCGACGTCGATCGCCGGCCTGTCGCCGATCGTCGGCGCGCTGCTCGCGGGCCTGCTGATCGCGGAAACCGATTATCATGGCGAGGTCGAGGTGATGACCGCCCCGTTCAAGGGGCTGGCGCTCGGCGTATTCCTCATCACCGTGGGCATGAGCCTGGATGTCCGCGTCATTCTCGCGAACTGGGAAAGCCTGCTGCTGGCGGTTGTCGGCGTGGTGGTGGCCAAGATGCTCGTGACATCGACGCTGCTCTACATCTCGGGCGCGCGCAAGGGCGTGGCGCTCGAAGTCGGGGTGCTGATGTCCAGCCCTTCCGAAACGACGCTGATCGTGCTGTCGGCGGCCGCTGCGGCCCAGTTGATCCTGCCATCGACCGCCGCCTTCTGGCAGATCGTGACCGCGATCGGGCTCACCATCACGCCGCTGCTCGCGCGGGTCGGCCATGACATTGCCCGGCGACTGGAAATGGCGCTGGGGGAGGAAGTCGTCGAACCTGAACATGACCAGACCGAGGCGGCCGCTGTCGTCATCGGTTTCGGCCGGGTCGGGCGCATGGTGTGCGACCTGCTACGCACGCATAACCAGCGCTTCATCGTCGTGGAATCCGACCCCGATGTCGTGGCGGAGGCGCGACGGAGCGGCTATCCGATCCTGTTCGGCGATGTCGCCCGCGCGGAAATGCTGGACAAGCTGCGGCTGGGCCATGCCCGCGCGCTGATCCTGACGATGGACGATCCTGTGCTGTCCGTGCGCGTGACCAAGCGCGTGCGCGGCTGGGTGCCCGACCTGCCGATCATCGCGCGCGCGCGCGACACGGATCATGCGGCGCAACTCTACAAGGCCGGGGCCAGCGACGCGGTCCCGGAAACGCTGGAAAGCTCGCTACAACTGGCGGAGACGGCGCTGGTCGACCTGGGCGTCGCGATGGGCCCGGTGATCGCGTCCATCCACCAGATGCGCGAGGATCTGCGCGTTGGGATCAAGGATGCGGCGCAATTGCAGACCGCGCCCAAATTGCGCCGCCTGCGCGCCGACGAGATCGGCTAATCCGCGTCCAGCGACGCCGGGCTGAACACCGACCAGCCGGTCCGGCGCGCCAGTTCCTCCAGCGCGCGGGTGCCCAGTTCACTATTGCCGCTGGCGTTCAGCCCCGGCGACCAGACCGCGATCGACGCGCGGCCCGGCACGATCGCCAGAATGCCACCGCCGACGCCTGACTTGCCCGGAATGCCGACGCGAAAGGCGAAATCGCCCGATGCGTCATAATGCCCGCAGGTAAGCATCAGGGCGTTGATGCGCCGCGCCCGGCGCGGCGACACCACCCTGCCCCCGCCGGGATGGCGGCCATCCAGCATCAGATAGCGGCCGGCCAGTGCGAGTTGGCGGCAGTTCATCTCGATCGCGCACTGATGGAAATAGGTGCCCAGCACGAGATCGACGGGATGACGGACATTGTCGAACGCCCGCATATAGTTGGCGAGCGCCATGTTGCGGAAACCGGTCGCGGTTTCCGACGCAGCCACCGCCTCGTTGATCGCGATGCCGTCATCGCCCGCGAGGTAACGGACGAAGCGCAGCATTTCCCCGATCGCCACGCGCGGCTGATGTCCGCCCAGATTGACGTCAGCGACGACGATCGCACCCGCATTGATGAAGGGATTGCGCGGGATGCCATGCTCATGTTCCAGCTGGACGATCGAATTGAACGCATTGCCAGAAGGCTCCCGACCGACCCTGTCCCAAAGCTGGTCCCCGACCTTGCCCAATGCCAGGGTCAAGGCAAAGACCTTGGATATGGACTGGATGGAAAAGCCCATATCAGCATCTCCGCCCGTCAGGAGGCGGCCGTCCGCCGTCGCGATCGCGATGCCGAACTGGCCCGGGTCGACCTTGGCGAGTTCAGGAATATAGCTGGCGACGGTCCCGCGTTCATCCGCCTCCGCCATGGCCGCCACAATATCGGCGACGATCGCATCCAAATCCGGTGTCATGGTCGCGCTGCATATCCCCGCTTCGGTGCCAAGCATAGGGAAAGCACAGATTTTGGACAGCCATAATCAGCCCCGCCGATGCGCCTGTTCATGCGCGAGCAGCCAGCGCTTTGTCTCAAGCCCGCCCGCAAAGCCGGTCAACGCGCCGTTGCTGCCCACGACCCGGTGGCAGGGCGCGACGATCGACAGCGGGTTGCGTCCGTTCGCGGCGCCGACCGCGCGCACCGCGGATGGATGGCCGATGGCGCGCGCAATCTCGGCATAGCTCCGCGTCTCACCATAGGGAATGTCGAGCAGCGCGCTCCAGACGCTCTGCTGGAAATCAGTGCCGCGCGGATCGAGCGGCAGGTCAAAACGATGTCGGCGGCCGTCGAAATAGGTCGTGAGCTGGGCGATCGCTTCGACTAGGACCGGATGATCGGGCTGCTCCCGCTCCGCGTCAAGGCGGACCCGTCCAGGCGCGTCGTCCGGCCAGAGGATCGCGACCAATCCGACGTCACTCGCCACGAGCGGAAGCGCGCCCACCGGCGACGGGAATGTCGTGCGGACAAGGTTCATGTGGATCTCCATCGTTGCCGCGCCGCCATAGCGCGGAACGATGACTTTCACTTCCTTTCCCTTGCGCTCAAAGCGACGGCCTATTTCAGACCGCCACCCATTGCGCGGTAGAGTTCTACCAGATTGGTCGCGCGCGTCAGCCGCGTTGCCAACAGGCTCTGCTCGGCCGTGTAAAGCGAACGTTGCGAATCCAGGGTGGTCAGGAACGTGTCGACACCCGCGCGAAACCGTGCCTCCGACAGGCGGTAGGCGGTCCGGGCCGCGTTGCGCTGCGACGTTTGCGCTTCGAGTTGCTGCCCCATCGTCCCACGCCGGGCGAGTGCATCGGCTACCTCGCGGAAGCCGGTCTGGACGCTTTTCTCATAGGTGGCGAGCATCGCGTCATAGGTCGCCTTGGCGTAGCGGAGATTACCCTGGTTCTTGCCGAAATCGAAGATTGGGAGCGTCGCGGACGGCGCCACCGACCAGAAGTCCGATCCCGATGAGAACAGGTTGGACAGCCCCAGACTGACCGATCCGAGCGCAGCAGTCAGCGAAATGTTGGGGAAGAAGGCCGCGCGCGCCGCGCCGATATTGGCATTGGCGCTGCGAAGCTGATGCTCGGCCGATGCGATGTCCGGCCGGCGCAGCAATATTTCGGAAGAAATGCCGGCGGGCAGCGTGTCGATCGTCACGCCGGATTCCGGAAGGGACTGCGGCAGGTCTGCGGTCGGGACGGTGGTGCCCGCAAGCAGGTTGAGCGCATTCTGGTCCTGCGCGACCAGGGTCGTCGCCTCCGCAATATCCGATCGGGCAGCGTCGTAGCTGGTCTGCGCCTGCCGCACCTCCAGTTCGGAGGCGACGCCCTTGTCGAAGCGCGCCCGGGTCAGTTCCAGCGTCTTGCCGAAAGCCTGCTCCAGATCGCGGGCGATACGCAGCCGGTCCTGATCCGCCGCCATGGTAAGCCAGGCATTGGCCGTTTCCGCGATCAGCGTCGTCTGCGCCGCGTTGCGATTTTCCACGCTGGCGAAATATTGCTCCTGCGCGGCTTTGGTCAGGTTTCGCACCCGGCCGAACAGGTCGATTTCCCAGGCCGAAATGCCGACCTGCGCCTGATAGATGTCGGCGCGTCCGGAACCGGCCTGCGAAAAGGGCTGGTCCTGATAGGTGGCAGTCCCGCCCGCGGCAACCGTGGGCAGCAGGTCGGCGCGCTGCACCTTATATTGCGCCCGCGCCTGTTCGACATTGGCCAGCGCCAGGCGCAGGTCGCGATTATTGGCGAGAGCGGTTTCGATCACCCGCGACAGACCGGCATCGGTGAAGAAATCGCGCCAGCCGGTATCCGCAGGCGCGATCGCCCCCTGCCCGTCAGCGGGGGTATAGGCCGGCCCCTGCGGACTGGTAGCGGGCACCGGCAGCTCCGGCCGGACATATTTGGGCGCCATGTCGCAGGCCGTCAGGGCCAGCGAAAGGGCAACGGCGCCGAGCGCGTTCATTTTGCGCATGGTGTTCAAGCCTCCTGCGGGGCGCCGGACGTTGCCGTGCCGCCTGCCGCTTCCTGGTTCTTATGTTCGCGGAACAGCCGCTTCACGACGGTGAAGAAGACCGGGACGAAGAAGATCGCCAACACTGTCGCCGACAACATGCCGCCGACCACCGCCCAGCCGATCGCATTCTGGCCGCCAGCCCCTGCCCCCTTCGCGACCGCCAACGGCAGAACGCCGAAGATGAAGGCGAAGCTGGTCATAAGGATCGGCCGCAGGCGCAGCTTGCCCGCCTCCAGCGCCGCCTGCGCGGGAGACAGTCCTTCACGCATCTTTTCCTCGGCGAACTCCACGATCAGGATCGCGTTCTTCGCCGACACGCCGATGGTCGTGATCAGGCCGACCTGCAGATAGATGTCATTGTCGAGCCCGGCCAGCGTCGCGGCGATCACAGCACCCAGCACGCCCAGTGGCACCACCAGCATGACCGCGATGGGAACCGACCAGCTTTCATACAGCGCGGCAAGGCAGAGAAACACGATCAGCATCGACAGCGCGTAGACATAGGGGGCCTGGCCACCGGACGTGCGTTCCTCGTAGGAAATGCCGTTCCAGCTATAGCCGATGCCCGCAGGCAGCTTGGCGGCATATTCCTCCATCGCCTGCATCGCCGCGCCGCTCGATACGCCCGGTGCGGGCGCGCCCTGGATGTTCATAGACGGAACGCCGTTGAAACGCTCCAGGCGCGCCGGTCCCTGGACCCATTCGGTCGTGGCGAAGGCCGACAGGGGCGCCATGGCGCCAGTGCTGCCACGGACGTGGAAGGCGCCGATGGCCTCGGGCGATGTGCGGAACGGCGCATCCGCCTGCACATAGACCCGCTTCACGCGGTCACGGTCGATGAAGTCGTTGACGTAGGAACTGCCCAGATTGGTGCTGATCGTATCGTTCACGTCGGCCTGGGCGATGCCCAGAGCGCCGGCCGCGGCCTGATCGACATTAAGCTTGAGCTGGGGCGTATCTTCCAGCCCGTTGGGACGGACCTGCGCCAGGCGCTTGTCCGCCATCGCCATGCCGAGCAACTGGTTGCGCGCTGCAAGCAGCTTGTCATGGCCCAGATTGGCCTGATCCAGCAACTGGAAGTCGAAACCCGATGCATTGCCCAGTTCCTGCACCGCCGGCGGGACGAAAGCGAAGGCCATGCCGGCGGAGATTTTCTGAAAGGCCATGTTGGCGCGCAGCGCGATGGCCGGAACCTGGTTGTCGCTGCCCTGGCGATCCTCCCAATCCTTCATGCGCGCGAACACGATGCCGACATTCTGCCCCTGTCCGACGAAACCGAAGCCCGCGATCGTGAAGACCGCCGAGACATTTTTCTTCTCATCGACCAGATAATGATCGCGCATCCGGGCGAGCGCGCGCTCGGTTTCCTCCAGCGTCGTGCCCGCAGGCAGCGACACCTGGTTGATGATGATCCCTTGGTCCTCGTCCGGCAGGAAACCGCTCGGCAGGCGCAGGAAGATGAACGCCATGCCGATCACGATCAGGCCATAGACCAGCATCGTACGGCCCCAACGACGCTCCACCTTCTCGACACCCCGGCCGTAGCGGACCACGCCCTTGTCGAAGCTGCGATTGAACCAGTCAAAGAAGCGACCGAAGATCGAACCGACCGGCCCGTTCCAACTGTGCCCATGCGAAGCCGGCTTCAGGATGGTGGCGCATAGTGCGGGTGTCAGGATCAAGGCGACCAGCACCGACAGGATCATCGAGGAGACGATCGTGATCGAGAATTGGCGGAAGATAACGCCGGTCGATCCGCCGAAAAAGGCCATCGGCAGGAACACCGCAGACAGCACAAGGCCGATGCCGATCAGCGCGCCGCTGATCTCGTCCATCGACTTTCGCGCGGCCTCCTTGGGGCTTAGACCTTCATCCTGGATCAGGCGTTCGACATTCTCGACCACCACGATCGCGTCGTCGACCAGCAGGCCGATCGCCAGCACCATGCCGAACAGAGTCAGCGTGTTGATGGTGAAGCCCGCCACGCTCAGTATGGCCAGCGATCCCAGCAGCACCACCGGCACGGCAATGGTCGGGATCAACGTCGCCCGCCAGTTCTGGAGGAACAGGAACATAACGACGAATACCAGCAGGACGGCTTCGAACAGAGTGTGGATGACCTGCTCGACCGACAGCCTGACGAAGGTCGAATTGTCGACCGGGAAATCATATTTCACCCAGCTCGGAAAATTCTTCGACAGTTGATCGACCCGGCTCTTGACCGCATCGACCGTGTCGAGCGCATTCGCGCCCGGCGCGAGCTTGACGCCGAAGCCCGAGGCCGGATGGCCGTTGAACTTCACACCGAAGCCGTAATTTTCCGCGCCCAGCTCGACCCGCGCAATGTCGGACATCAGCACGACCGAACCGTCGCTGTTGCTGCGCAGGCGGATGTTACGGAACTCTTCGGGGGTGCGTAGGCGCGACTGGGCTGTGACCGTGGCATTGAGCGCCTGCCCCTTTGGCGAGGGCGATCCGCCAATCTGGCCCGCCGAGACCTGCGCATTCTGTGCGGTGATCGCTGATTTGACGTCGCCGGTCGTGACGCCCAGATTTGCCATCTTGTAAGGATCGAGCCAGATACGCATCGCATATTGTGACCCGAAGAGCTGGGTATCGCCGACGCCGGTCACACGGCTGATAGGATCCTGGAGGTTCGACGCGATGAAGTCGGCGGCATCCTCTTGGTCGTGGATGCCGTCATCGGCGTAGACCGACATGATGAGAAGGAAGCTGGAGGTGGACTTGCTGACGCGTAGCCCCTGCTGCTGCACCTCCTGCGGCAACAGCGGCGTGGCCTGCGACAGCTTGTTCTGTACCTGGACCTGCGCGATGTCGGGATCGGTGCCCTGTTCGAAGGTCAAGGTGATGTTAAGATTGCCCGAACCGTCACTGGTCGACGAAAAATAGCGCAGATTGTCGATGCCCTTGAGCTGTTGCTCGATGATCTGCGTGGTCGTGCTTTCCAACGTCTGGGCATTGGCGCCCGGATAGCTGGTCTGGACCGTCACCGCCGGGGGCGCGATCTCGGGGAACTGGGCGACCGGCAGCGAGCGGATCGCCAGCAGACCGGCCAACATGATGACGATGGCGATGACCCATGCGAAGATGGGCCGGTCGATGAAATAGCGGGCCATGGTTCAGTTCGCTCCGCCCTGTGCGGCATTCTGCGCCGCTGCGACCTGCTGCGGAGCGCCGGGCTTCACCACCGTGCCGGGGCGCAGGTTGACCAGCCCCTCGACGATCAGCCGGTCTCCCGGCTTGAGGCCGCTGGTGACGATCCATTTGTCGCCGGCCGCGCGATCGACCTCTACCTGGCGAAGTTCGACCTTGTTGTCCCGGCCCACGACCATGGCCGTGGCGCGGCCGCGCGGATCGCGGCTGATGCCCTGCTGTGGCGCCAGGATCGCCTGCGTTCGCTGACCTTCGACCAGTCGCGCGCGGACGTACATGCCAGGCAGCAGCAGGCCATCGGGATTGGGGAAGGTGGCGCGAAGGGTAACGGCGCCCGATGTCTGGTCGACCGTCACTTCCGAAAATTGCAGCCGTCCTTCGATCGGATAGCTGCTGCCGTTGGGAAGCAGCAAGGTGATGCGTGCGCCATCCGCCTCACTCACGCCCCCGCTCTTCATCGCCTGCTTGAGGTCGATGATCTGCGCAGCGGACTGGGTAACGTCGACATAGACCATGTCGGTGCGCTGGATGGTGGTCAGCGCGTCAGCCTGGCCAGCCTGGACGAGCGCGCCGGGAGTGAAGAGCGACCGGCTGATACGACCGGAAATGGGCGCGCGGATACGGGTGAAATTCTGGTTCACCTGCGCCGCCTGCACTGCACCACGCTGCGCCGCAACATTGGCGCGCGCCTGCTGCGCCGCCGCAACCGAGTCGTCATATTGCTGCTTGCTGACGGCATTGATGGCGACCAGTTCCTTGTAGCGCTGCGCCTGAAGGCTGGTCGACTGGATCGTCGCATTGGCACTGGCGAGCGAACCCTGCGCCTGCGCGAGGGCTGCGCGATAAGGTGCATCATCGATTTCATAGAGTAATTGCCCCGCCCGCACGAAGCCGCCCTCCTGGAACAGGCGACGACGGATGATTCCGCTGATTTGCGGGCGAACTTCGGCCGTTTCAAAGGCCGTGACACGACCCGGCAGCTCGTTCAGCAATGGCACCGACTCGGTCTTGAGCGTCACGACGCCCACGGCGGGCGGCCCTGGCGCCGGCGGAGCGCTCTCGCCGCACCCACTCAGCGCCAGGGCCGACGCGCACGCCAGCAATCCAGTGAAAATCCCCTTTTGCATCGCCTGATTTCCGTTTCGATTTGGATCATATGTAAGGAATGAACGTTCATTCCGCTTGCCGCGCAGGTAGGATCATGCCACAGAATATTCAAGAGGCGAAAAACGCCAAGGGGTAGAAAATGGTTGCAGTGCACCATGAGAGAGATGGCAGAAGCCGCATATTGTCCACCGCGCGCGACCTGTTCGCCACGAGGGGCTTTCACCAGACATCGATGGCGCAACTCGCTGCCGCCGCGCAGGTTTCCGTGGGTCAGATCTATCGCCTATTCAAAGGCAAGGAAGACATTATCGAAGCGCTGGTGAAGGCCGATTCCGACGCATGGGCTACGGATATGGCCGCGTTGCGCTCGCAACTCGATGCCGGGGCGATGAGCATCGAACAGACATTCGAGCAGATATTGCTGCACGGGACCGACAATGCGAACGACGAGGCGCTGTCGTTCGACATTTTGGCGGAGGCGTTCCGCAACGAGGCCGTTGGCGAGACGATCGGCACGCTGTGCGTCGGATTCCGCTCCATCCTTCGGGAATTTGCCTGCGTCGCCAATCCCGAGCTTTCAGGGGAAGCCCTGGATGCCGCCGAAGAACTGATTCTTGCCTGCATGTTCGGCCTTGGCCATCGCAGCCTGTCGCGACCCAAGCTGAGCGCTCCGATCGCGGCCCGCCGCGCCGCCCAGATGATCATCGCCGGGCTGAAGGCCGTCCGCTGACCGGCGTCAGCGCAGCCGCCGGTACACGTCTACGGTTTCGTTGGCGCAGCGATCCCAGCTATAGCCGCCCGCGTAAAGGCAGATTGAGATCGTATCGGGCGTACTCCCATGGGCCCGGGATGAATGGCCGGGCTGGCCGCGAGCGAGACCGCAATGATCCATTAAAAGCGGATCTCACGCACGCCATTGATCAACGTCGAGCGCTGCGACAATTCCCAGCTGTAGCGGCCGATGCCCGAAAGATGCGGCTCGAGCGCCTCGACGGACAATATGACCCGCAGGCTCACTGCACGCCGTCCGACATTCCCGATAGTCTCCAATCAGCTTCCACCGCGCGCCTAGCGGGACGGACGCTCCCAGAGCAAGCGAAATGACCGGCCAGACCCATAGCTATTTCGCCGCCGCGCCTTCGGGCAGGACGATCGCCGACCAGCTCTTGCCCGGAACCAGATATTTGGCGGCCAATCCCTGAAGCTCCGCCGGCGTGACGCTCAGCAGATCGCGGGACATGGACTGCATCGCCTGGATGTAGCGGGGATCGTGGGTCGCGCCTTCCATCTGGTTCATCCAGAAGGCGTTGCCCGTGCTGGCGCGCATTAGCAATTGCTGCATCGGCGCTACCGCCCGCTGCAATTCATCGGCACTGACCGGGTTCTTGGCGAGATCGGCCGCGGTCGCCTTGACCACATCGTAGAAATAGCTGATCCGATCGGGCCGGATCTGGCTGGTGACGAGGATATAGCCACCGTTTTCGTATGAAAAGGGCCAGTTATTCTGCACGCTAGGGGAATAGGCCGCGCCTTCGGTCGACCGCAGCTTGTCGAACAAGCGATCGTTGAAGATCTGCGTCAATATCTCAAGCTGGCGCGCCTCCTTCTGCAAGCCGAACCCACCCGATGTCGGCCATGCCATGACCGCGGCGGCCTGATCCTTGTCGCCATTGTGGCGCAGGATGACGGGCGCCTCGACATGGGCTGGGAAGCGCATCGCCCGGTTCGTGGCCGGAACCGGCGTATCGGGCCGCGCCGGCAGCGCGCCGAAGGTCGCCGCCACGGCATTGATCGCGTCCTGCGCCTCGACATGGCCGAAAATCTGGATTTCGATCGGGCCGGAGGCCAGTACCGGCTCCCAGGTCGCGCGGAAAGCCTGGGGCGTCAGCGCCTCGATTTCCGCGCGTGACGGGGTGCGGAAACGCACATCCTTATCATGGAGCAGCCAGTTGAGGTCACGCCCAAGCACCGCGTCGGGGGACCGCGACATCGCGTCATAAGCGACGATCGCACCCGTCTTCACCCGACCGATCGGGGCGGGGTCCCATCCGGGCGCCGCCAGCTTGGCCGCGAACAGGCGCAACTGATCCTTATAGTCGGCCGGTCGCGTGACCGCCTGCAATTCGAAGGCGTCGTCGTCGATACCGAAATCCAGGCCCATTCGCCGGCCGATGGTCAGTTCGTCCAGTTCCCGCTGCCCCAGCTTGCCGATGCCGCTGGCGACCAGCGCATAATCGCCCGCCCAGCTCGCCACCGGCCTTGTCGGCGAGAAGGCCTGCTGCCCGTGCCCGAACCGCACATTGATACGCACCTTTTCCGGCTCGGCATCATTGGCGAACAGGATCAGCTTGACGCCGTTGGCGAAGCTGATGCTTTCCATGCCCGGCAGCCCCGCCTGCGTCCGGGATACCACGGCCCCGGGTGTCCCCAGGCTCGGCAGGTCGTCCATCGTTACCGGCTTGTCCGCCAGGCGGGCGTTCGTCGCCGCCTTGACGGGCGCAGCGACAGCCGCCGCCAGCTTCGCATCCACGCCCGGTTCCACCTTGCCCGTCACCAGCATCGCGCGGAATACCCCGGCCGAAAAGAGACGCCGCGTCGAATCCAGTATCTTGGCCGGAGTCATGGCGGGCTTCCCCGCGCGAAAAATATCGACGGCCGCCTGCGGACTGACCGTCGTCTCGCGAATATCGACCGCGCTGACCAGATCGCTGGCCTGCTTGGCGCCCGCTTCCGTCGATGCATTTTCGACCTGGATCGCCAGCGCCATGTCCATCTGCGCATATTCGCGGTCTATTTCCGCCTGGCTTGGCGGCGTGGCCTTGGCATCCTCCACGATCGCGCGGACGTCCGCCAGCGCCTTTTCCCAATCATTGCCGCTGGGGATGATCGACAGGAAAGTGCCGTCCGCCGACCGGCTGACATCCTGCTGCTCGACGCTGGCCTGGAGGAAGCTGCCCCCCGCGCGGGCCGCCTGCTCGAACCGGCGGCCGATGATCTGCAACGCCAGCATGTCGGTCAGCTTGTCCTGATTGTAGACGATGGTATCGGCATGAGGTGTCCAGGGCCGCAGCCAGGCCATCGTCAGCCCCGTTGGCGCGCCCGGTTCCACCAGAACGCGGGTCGCGGGCAACGTCGCGTCCGGCGTGCCGAAGTCGGGGATCGCCGCCCCTTTGCCAGGCACCGTCCAGCCGGCAAAATTATCCTTGATCAGTTGCTCGGCCACGGCGGGGTCTATGTCCCCCGATATGGCGATGACGGCATATTCCGGGCGATACCAGCGCTGGTGGAATGCTTCCATCCTCGCCGCGGTCGCCGCGTTCAGCGTCGCCACCGTGCCGATCGGCGCATGTTCGGCGAGGGGCTGGCCCGCGAAGAAATGCTGGCGACTGGCGTCCGATATGCGGCTCTGCGGCCCGTCGCTCTCGCGCTTTTCCGCCAGCACGACCGCCCGCTCGGCGCTGACCGCGCTGTCGACGATGTTGGGATCGACCATCATGCCGGCCAGAATCTTCATGCTTTCGCCCAGCGTCGCCTGCGTCGCCTGCGGCAGGTCCAGCGCATAGGTGGTCCCGGTCGGGGTAGTCTGGGCGTTGCTGTCGCTGCCGAAGGTCACGCCAAGCCGCTGCCAGATCCGCTTGGATTCGCCATCAGGCACATGGCGGGAGCCCCGGAAGGTCAGATGCTCCATATAATGGGCGTAGCCCTGTTCGTCGTCCCGCTCCATGAGCGAGCCGGCGTCAATTCGAAGACGGACCGAAACCTGCCCCGGCGGCACGCCATTGCGTCGGATCGCGTAGCGCAGTCCGTTCGACAGCGTCCCGAACCGCCAGGCCGCGTCGATCGGCACATCGCTATTTTCGTAGAGCCAGGGTCGGACGTGCGCCTGGGTCGTTCCCGCAGCGGCCGGTGCGGTAGTCGTGGCGGTCCTTGCGGCGAGCGGCAGCGAAGACCCCGACAGAAGCAGGGCAAGGATGGTGAGCGATGCGGCCGGACGGCGGGGGAAAAAATGCATAGGCGCGAAAGCCTAACGGCATTTTCCTGAATGGCCACTGACAATCATGGTCATGCCTGCCTTCGTTTCGGTCGCGCCGGGAAACTTTCCCGACGCGTCCGAAGCGAACGGCATCAGGCAATCAGCGCGGGGCGCCGGTGCGCTGGACCGCGCCCTTATGTGCGCCCACGCCGCCACGACGGCGACGGCGGAACGGCTTTTTCTCACCGCCCTCCGAATCCGCGCGATGCGCCCGGTCGGGCGTCCCGCGCTGCGCCTTCTGCCCGTCCTGGTAGCGGCGCTGCCCTTCGGCCCGCTTGGCCTGCTGCTGCGGCGTCTGGCTCGGCCCCTTGCGCGGTGCAGCGGGCTTGGGAAGGTTGCGTACTGCCTCCAGGAAATTCTCCGGAAGCGGCGCTATGTCGAGCTTTACGCGCGTCGCCTTCTCTATGGCCTTGAGATAGGGCCGTTCATCATCCGCCACGAAGCTGATCGCCACGCCCTCGGCGCCGGCACGCGCGGTGCGACCGATGCGGTGGACATATTGTTCGGGCACGTTGGGAATTTCGAAGTTGATGACATGGCTGACGCCCGACACGTCGATGCCGCGCGCAGCGATGTCGGTCGCGACCAGCAGTTTCACCTTGCCCTGACGGAACGCCTGGAGCGCGGTCGTGCGCTGGCCCTGGCTCTTGTTGCCATGGATGGCAAAGGCATCGATGCCCGCGCCTTCCAGGAAACGCACGACCCGGTCGGCGCCATGCTTGGTGCGGGTGAAGATCAGGGCGCGGTCAATATCCTCGGTATTGAGGACGATATGCAGCAATGCCTGCTTTTCCGCCTGATTCACGAAGGTCGCCTGCTGGCGCACCCGTTCCGCCGTGGTGGATTGCGGCGCAACGCTGACCTTGACCGGATCGTTCAGGAACTGGCCGGCCAGCGCCTCGATCTCCTTGGGCATGGTGGCCGAGAAGAACAGGTTCTGGCGGTCGCGTGGCAGCAGCTTGGCGACGCGGCGCAGCGGATGGATGAAGCCCATGTCCATCATCTGGTCGGCTTCGTCGAGCACGAAGATTTCGGTGTCCTTGATGGTCAAGGCGCGCTGGTCGATCAGGTCGAGCAGGCGGCCGGGCGTGGCGACAACGATGTCGACACCCTGCGACAAAGCCCGGATCTGCTTGTTGATCGGCACGCCGCCGAACACGGTTTCGACCGACAGCTTGAGGAAGCGGCCATAATCGCGGAAGCTCTGCGCGATCTGCGCGGCGAGTTCGCGGGTCGGCGACAGCACCAGCATCCGGCAGCCCTTGACCGGCGTCACCTTGGGATTGCGCGCAAAATAGTCGAGACTGGGCAGCGCGAATGCCGCGGTCTTGCCGGTGCCGGTCTGGGCGATGCCGCACAGATCCTTGCCCTCGAGCAGAACGGGAATCGCCTTCTGCTGGATCGGTGTCGGGGTGGCATATTTCTTTGCGGCAAGCGCCTTCAGGATTGGCTCGGACAAGCCAAGATCGGTAAATTCCATGGATAAACTCACAAGTCGGCCATGCGCCGACTTCGCTGCGGACGCAGCAAGGGCGCGAGGCGGGTTACGAAACGACCCGCGTGAAAAGGGAAGCCTCAAGCTTGGCGCAGACTGTCATTGGCCGGTCCTCCAACCCTTCGGGGGTTCGGGACGATCACGCTGCCAATCGCTGGGGACCACAGGGGTCATCTGCTGCGCTGCGGCGCATATGGAGGAAGTGCGGGCAAATAGCAAGCGGCCCCGACCATCACACCGGAGCCGCCACATTCTTGAATGGAATAGGGCTTGAATGGAATAGGGATCAGAGCGCGACTTCGGCGTGCTTCCCCTTCATTTCGCTCCGCACGTCGCCGCCGAACATCATCTTGAACACACCTTTGAGCGAGAGGTCGGCGCGCCAGATTTCAGCCTTACCGAGGTCCAGCCGAAGCATCAGCAGGTTGGGATCATTCCGCCCGCCCGGATACCAGGCCTCCACCTGCTTCGACCAGTAACGATCGATCACCGCCGGGTCGGTCTCGGGCACGAGCGTCCCTTCGATGCAGGCGAAGAGATGATGGTCCTTGGCCACGAACTGCGCCATCGCCGGTCCACCGGGCGCCAGGCGATTGTCCTTGGCCGTATAGAACCAGAAGCAGTGATTGGCTTGCGGATCGAGTTGCGCCGTCATCGGCAGGCTGTGTTCCGCATTGCCCTTCAATCCCACCATCAGGAAGGGGCTGCTCGACAGATCGGCCCAGAAACGGTCGCGGATATCGGCTTCGTCGGTCATCATCCTGTCTCCTTAAGGCTTTCCCCTTCAATGGTCGTCGCACGACGAAGTTCCCGAAACGCTTGATCTTGGCCGCGCCAATCGCCACATGAGCGCCATGTTGATCGAGACCGAACTGACGCCCAACCCGGCCACCATCAAATTCCTGCCTGGCCGCGAGGTCATGGGTGCGGGCACGCGCGATTTCGCGACGCCCGAGGAAGCGGAGGCCTCCCCGCTGGCCGAAGCCCTGTTCGGCCTGGGTGACGTGACCGGCGTGTTCTTCGGCAGTGATTTCGTGTCGGTGACGATCGCACCCGGATCGGAATGGTCGGACGTGAAGCCCGACATTCTTGCCACGCTGCTGGAGCATTTCTCCGCCAACATGCCGCTCTTCGCGCCCGGCAGCGCGGCCGGCATCACTGTCCCGGCCGATGATGACGGCTTTGCCGACGACCCGGAAGATGCCGAAATCATCGAGCAGATTCGCGAGCTGATCGACACGCGTGTCCGCCCCGCCGTCGCCAATGACGGCGGCGACATCATCTATCGCGGCTTCGACAAGGGCACCGTATACCTGAAGATGCAGGGCGCTTGCTCGGGCTGCCCCTCCTCCACCGCGACGCTGAAGAACGGGATCGAGCAACTGCTCAAACATTATGTTCCCGAAGTGACCGAGGTGCGCGCGGTCTGAACCACGCCGCCGATTTGGCAAATCCGGCCGGATCGACTAACCGCTAGGCGAATCCGCATCCTGCGGCCGCTTGAGGGAGTGATTTTTGCGCCTGCTGGTGATCGACACTGCGACACAGGCCCTGTCCGTGGCGCTGCTGGAGGACGGTGCGCCGATCGGCCGATTTCACGACATTGTCGGGCGCGGCCATGCCGAAGCGCTGTTGCCCGCCATCGCCGCCCTGCCCGATGGCGGTCGAGCCGGCGCGATCGCCGTCGATGTCGGACCCGGCAGCTTTACGGGTGTACGCATCGGTATCGCCGCCGCGCGCGCGTTGGCGCTCGCCTGGAACATCCCGCTGCACGGCTACAGCGCCCCGGCGCTGATCGCTGCGCGCGCGGCCCGGTCTCATGAAGGCGGCCCGCTGATCGTCACCATCACCGGCGGGCATGGCGAGCTTTTCTGGCAGAGCTTCACCGCCGACGGCCTGACCGCCACCAGCGACATCGCCTCGACGCCGATTGCAGCGCTTGCCGAACGGATCGACGCAACAACCATCTTCGGGACAGGGGCCGAAGCGCTGGTCACCGCGCGCGGATCGGGCGCTGCGGCGACTCTGTACCCCGATGCAGGCGACTTCATGCTGATCGCCGACCTCGCGCCCCTGCCCCCGGTTCCCATCTACGGCCGGGGCGCGGACGCAAGGACCATGGCGGAGCGCGCCGCATCATGATCCCCGGCCTCGTGCTCGACAGCTATGACGAAGCGGATCGCAACGCGATGTCTGACGCCATGGATGTCATGGTCGCAGCCTTCGACCCGGTCTTTGGCGAGGCGTGGACGCTGCCTCAAGTCGCCGGCGTCATGATGATGCCCGGCACCTGGCTGACGGTCGCGCGGGTGGACGCCACACCGCTCGGCTTCGCACTGGTCCGGTCGGTGCTCGACGAATGCGAATTGCTGCTGCTGGCCGTGGCTCCGCTCTGGCGCGGGCGTGGTGTCGGGGAAACCCTGTTGCGCGATAGCCTGACGACGGCGCGCCGCAGAGGCATCTTGTCGATGAACCTTGAAGTACGCGCCACCAACAACGCCGTCCGCCTGTATGAGAAAGCAGGCTTTGAATATGTGCATCGGCGCCCTGGTTATTATCGTGGTAAAGATGGTCAACTTTATGATGCACTGAGTTTTCGCAAAGACATGCGAATCTGACGCATTCCGGTATTGCGAAATGGGACGCCAAGGTTTAGCGAGGCCGTACCGCTCCTGAAATCAATTCCTCGGGCGGGTCGCAACACAATATAGCCTTGTAGGAAATAGAAAAATGGAAACCGAATCGGCTCAGAGCGAACTGCTCATTACTTTGACATCGGATATTGTCGCCGCCCATGTGTCGAACAACAGTGTAGCGGTCTCGGACGTATCTTCGCTGATTCAGAATGTTCATGCCGCCCTGTCGGCTCTGAACCAGCCGGTCGCCGCCCCGGAAGTAAAGCCGGAGCCAGCCGTTTCGGTCCGTTCGTCGATTAAGCCGGATTACATCATCTGCCTTGAGGACGGCAAGAAGCTGAAGATGCTCAAGCGTCACCTGATGACCCATTATCAGATGACCCCCGAAGATTATCGCGCCAAGTGGGGCCTGCCGGCCGACTATCCGATGGTCGCGCCCAATTATGCCGAACAGCGCCGCAGCCTGGCGAAGAAGATCGGCCTGGGCACCAAGCGTCGCCGCACCCGCAGCAAATAATCGTCGCACCTGGCAAAAGCCGGTTACAAGAGGGGCGCGTCGTGGACGCGCCCCTTTCCTGTCTGGGTAAAAGCCGCTAGGCTTTGTCCGAATTTTCGCCAAAGCCAATAAGCGAGCCTGCATGAACCGCAAAATCGACGTCGAAGCCCTGTGCCATGAAAAGGGGCTGCGCATCACCGAGCAGCGCCGGGTGATCGCCCAGGTGTTGAGTGACGCAACCGATCATCCCGATGTCGAGGAACTGCATAAACGCTCTGCCGCCATCGACCCCGGCATCTCCATTGCGACGGTTTACCGCACCGTGCGCCTGTTCGAGGAGGCCGGCATCCTGGAACGCCACGACTTCGGCGACGGGCGCGCCCGGTATGAAGCGGCGCCGGAATCGCACCACGACCATCTTATTGATGTCGAAACCGGCAACGTCATCGAATTCGTCGACCCGGAACTGGAACAGTTGCAGAAGCAGATCGCCGAGAAGCTGGGTTTCCGCCTGGTCGACCATCGCATGGAACTCTACGGCGTCGCGCTCGACCGCAAGAACTGATCCGACTTGGCCCGCCTGCGTCGACTGGTTCGCATCGGGGCGCTCGTCGGCAGCCTGCTGATCTGCCTTCCATTGCACCTGATCTGGCGGCTTGTCCGCCGCAGATCGCCTTGGCCGCGCCGTTTCCTGGGGCTGGCCGCGCGCTCGGTCGGGGCAGAGGTGCGGATCGAGGGGCGCCCGCATGACGGCGATATATTCCTGCTCGCCAATCATGTCAGCTGGATCGACATCTTGGCGCTGGGCGGCGCGACCGGCGCCGCCTTCGTCTCGCATGACGGCGTGGCCGGCTGGCCGGTCATCGGCTGGCTCGCCGCACAGAACAATACTTTGTTCGTCACGCGCGAGCGGCGCGGCGCACTGTCCGGCCAGCTCGACGCGCTGCGCGCCGCGATGCTGGGTCATCAACCCGTAGCGCTCTTTCCGGAAGGCACAACCAGCGACGGCAGCGGCTTGCTGCCGTTCAAGCCATCGCTGCTTGCGGTGCTTCTCCCACCACCGCGCGCGGTGATGATCCAGCCCGTGCATATCGACTATGGCGACGCGACCCACGCGATCGCCTGGCATGGCGACGAGCCTGCCGGCGCCAATGCGAAACGCATCCTGGATCGCAAGGGGCGGCTGCCGGTCACGCTCCGCTTCCTGGAGTCGTTCGATCCCGCAGCCTGCGCCGATCGCAAGGCGATCGCCGCCCTGGCGCATGAAAAGATCGCGCGAAGCATTGCCATGCATCAGCGCCCTTCCGCTCCGGCCTTGCCCCCTGTATAGCTGGACAGCATGAATCGTAACGACGCCCCAAAGACTCCAGCGACTTTCCACGTCAAATCCTTCGGCTGCCAGATGAACGTCTATGATGGCGAACGCATGGCCGAGATGCTGGGCACGCAGGGCATGACCGTTGCGGCGGACGGCAGCGAAGCCGATCTCGTCATCCTCAACACCTGCCACATCCGCGAAAAGGCCGTGGACAAGGTCTATTCCGACATTGGCCGCCTGACCCGCGAGGATGGCACGCGCCCGATGATCGCCGTCGCCGGCTGCGTCGCCCAGGCGGAGGGGAGCGAGATCCAGCGCCGCGCGCGCAGTGTCGATATCGTCGTCGGCCCGCAAGCCTATCACCGCCTGCCCGACCTGATCGACAAGGCGGGCCGCGGCGAGGACGCCGTCGATACCGACATGCCACTGGCCTCGAAATTCGGCGCCCTGCCCGCCCGTACAAAGCAGGCCCGCCCCACCGCTTTCCTGACGATCATGGAAGGCTGCGACAAATTCTGTACCTATTGCGTCGTGCCCTATACGCGTGGCGCGGAAATAAGCCGGTCGTGGAGCGCGATCATCGACGAGGCCAAGGCGCTGGTCGATGGCGGCGTGCGCGAGATCACCCTGCTCGGCCAGAATGTGAACGCATGGACGGGCGAGGACGACAAGGGCCGCAAGCAGGGCATGGATGGTCTGGCCCGCGAACTGGCGAGAATCCCGGACCTGAAGCGCATCCGCTACACCACCAGCCATCCCAACGACATGAGCGAAGGCTTGATCGCCGCCCATGGCGACGAACCCAAGCTGATGCCCTTCCTCCATCTGCCGGTGCAGTCGGGCAACAACCGCATTCTCAAGGCGATGAATCGCAGCCATAGCGCGGAGAGCTATCTGCGCATCATCGAGCGCGTGCGCGAAATGCGGCCGGACATCGCGCTGTCGGGCGACTTCATCGTCGGCTTCCCCGGCGAAACCGACGCTGAGTTCGAGGATACGCTGAAGATCGTCGAGCAAGCGCGTTACGCCCAATGCTACAGCTTCAAATATAGCCCCCGTCCCGGCACGCCCGCCGCCGACATGGATCACCAGATCCCGGCCGCGGTCATGGATGACCGGCTTGCCCGGCTCCAGGCGCTGATCAACCGTCATCAGGTGGAATTCAACAGCGCCACCGTCGGCCGTACCACGGACATTCTTCTGGAGCGAAAGGGCCGCTATCCCGGCCAGCTCATCGGCAAGTCGCCCTGGCTCCAGTCGGTGGTCGTGACCGCGCCGGAACTCAGCATCGGCGACATGGTCGAAGTCGATATCATCAGCGCCGGCCCGAACAGTCTGGCCGGCGAAATCAGCAGGAGGAAGGCCGCTTGAACCTACTCAAAGTCGTTCCCGCACACAGGGGAACCCATCTCCGAACCTGTCCTTCAGGCTCAATCGAAGGGAGATGGATCGCCGCTTTCGCGGGGATGACGGAAAAAGGGAGGATCTGAGCATGGCCAAGAAACCGCATCACCGCGAAGACATCGCCGAACGCGCCCGGCTCGAAGTCACGTTCGACCGGCCGCATCTACTGGGTGCGCTGTTCGGACAATATGACCAGAATCTGGTGGCGATCGAAAATCGCCTGGGCGTCTATATCGCCGCGCGCGGCAACAAGCTCCAGATCGAGGGCGAGGCCGAAGCCGCCGCCCGCGCGCGGGACGTGATGACCGGGCTCTACAATCGCATCGTCGCGGGGCAGGAAATCGATGCCGGTGCGGTCGAGGCGGTGATCGCCATGTCGTCCGAACCGACGCTCGACGGCATCATCCGCCAGGATGTTGCCGAACCGCCCAAGGTGATGATCCGCACGCGCAAGAAGACCATCGTTCCGCGCTCCGCGACACAGGTCACATACATGGAAGCGCTGACCCGGAACGACATCATCTTCGCGCTCGGCCCGGCCGGCACCGGCAAGACCTATCTCGCCGTCGCGCAGGCGGTGAGCCAGCTCATCACCGGCAGCGTCGATCGCCTGATCCTGTCCCGCCCCGCCGTCGAAGCGGGCGAGCGGCTGGGCTTCCTGCCTGGCGACATGAAGGAGAAGGTCGACCCCTATCTCCGGCCGATCTACGATGCACTTTATGATACGCTGCCGGCCGAACAGGTCGAGCGACGCATCGCATCGGGCGAGATCGAGATTGCTCCGCTCGCCTTCATGCGCGGTCGTACCCTGGCCAATGCCTTCATCGTGCTGGACGAAGCCCAGAACACCACCATTGCCCAGATGAAGATGTTTCTGACCCGCTTCGGCGAGGGCAGCCGAATGGTCATCTGCGGCGATCCCAAGCAGGTCGACCTGCCGCAACCGGGCATATCGGGCCTCGCCGACGCGGTTGCGCGGCTCGATGGCGTGGACGGAATCGCGATGGTGCCCTTCGGCATTGGCGACGTCGTCCGCCACCCGGTCGTCGGCCGTATCGTCCAGGCCTATGAGGGGCCGGATGCCTGATAAATGGAAAGATGTCTGAATGATTGAAGTCGCCGTCCTCCATGAAGAAGGCTGGCCCGGCATCGACTGGGACCTGCTGGCCCAGCGTGCCGTCGTCACCGCCATCGCGCACAGCCCCTATGCCGCTTTCGCGACGGACGAAGCGCTGTACGAGGTGGCGGTCAAGCTGACCACCGACGAGGAGGTGCACGCCCTCAATCGCGCCTATCGGGACAAGGACAAGCCGACCAACGTCCTGTCCTTCCCGATGGTGCAGGACGACCTGCTGGAAGTCACCGGCAACACCGATGATGGCGAAGTGCTGCTGGGCGATATCGTGCTGGCCGAAGGCGTTTGCGCCGCAGAGGCCGCGGAGAAGGGCATATCGGTTGCCGATCATGCCACGCATCTGATTGTTCATGGGACTTTTCATTTGCTTGGATATGATCATATGGACGACAATGAAGCCGAAGCGATGGAAGCGCTGGAGATTGCCGCGCTCCTCAGCATGGGCCTTTCCGATCCCTACGGGGACCGCGTAACAGGGGACTGAGTAGAAATATGGCTGAAGGCAGCCCGAAGGACAGCGCCTCTTCGAAAGAAGCGGACAGTAGCAACGAGGGCGGCTTATGGAGCGGCATCAAGTCGCTCCTGTTCGGCGAGGGTGAGGAAACCAGCCTCCGGAAGGAACTGGAGGAAGCGCTCGACGAATATGACGAGGACGAGCAGGACGAGAACCCGCCGGCCAAGGGCGACCTGTCGGCGATCGAGCGCCAGATGGTCCGCAACCTGCTCCATTTTTCCGAACATACGGTAGACGACGTGGCGGTACCCCGCTCCGACATCATCGCGATCGAGGAGAAGGCGAGCTTCGGCGATCTTGCCGCCCTGTTCGCCGAAGCGGGTCATAGTCGCATCCCGGTCTATCGTGAAAATCTCGACACCATCGTCGGGATGATCCACATCCGCGATGCCTTCGCGATCCTTGCCGGAAAGGCGCCGGTGCCCGATACGCTGGAACCGCTGATCCGCCAGCCGCTCTACGTGCCAGAAAGCATGGGTGCGCTCGACCTGCTCGCCGAAATGCGCGCCAAGCGCACCCATCTCGCCATCGTGCTGGACGAATATTCGGGGACCGAAGGGCTGCTAACCTTCGAGGATCTGGTCGAGGAAATCGTCGGCGAGGTCGAGGATGAGCATGACGACGCGCCCGAAGCGATGCTCGTGCCGCTGGAAGGCGGCCTCTGGGAAGCGGACGCCCGTGCGGAACTGGATGATGTCGCGGAGGAGATTGACGAGCGGCTGGGCGATGTCGAGGAAGATGTCGACACGCTGGGTGGCCTCGCCTTCGTCCTCGCCGGCCGCGTACCGGAACCAGGCGAGATCGTCGAACATGGGACGAGCGGCTGGAAACTGGAGATCGTCGCCAGCGACGGCCGCCGCGTCACGCGCTTGCGCCTGCACCCGCCGGTCGAACGGGAAGTGGTGGACGAATGAAGCCGCACGCCGGCAATTTCCCGTAACTGACGCGAAATATTAAGCCTCTGCGCGCATAGCATGGCCTCGGAAAAAGCTGGGCGTGAACCGTCCTGTTGGGCATGGCTGGCAATGCGGAACGAACGACAATCGATGCGACGATATGGCAGCGCGGACATGCTGTTCGCTGCGCCCTGGAGCGGTGTCGAAAAGCTGCTGCTGGCTATCGTCTGCGTGGCAACTCTATTCTTCGCGATCGCGACGCCGCCCTTTCAGGCGCCCGACGAGAATCAGCATTATATGAAGGCGCTCTCGCTGGCGCAGGGCAATATCCTGACCGAACAGCGGGGCGAGGCGATCGGCGCCGACCTGCCGCGAGCGGCGCTCGACATCCACGCCGTCGATTTTCCGACCGACGTGCCGCCAACGCCCCGTCGGTTCGAGCGCGACCAGTTGACCCGCAGCGCCGCTGCCGATCCCGCGCGCGCGGGCACGGCCTTCGCCGACTTCCCCAATGTCGCCAGCTATGCCCCCAGCCTCTACGCACCGGGCGCGGCGGGCCTGACGATCGGCCGGACGCTGGCGCTGCCGTGGATCGACGCCTTCCATGTCGGGCGGCTGGTCAATGCGGTGACGGGCCTGATGTTGCTGATCGCTTCGCTCGCGCTGTTGCCCTTTGGCCGCAATGCCATGCTGGCGACCGCGCTGCTTCCGACCTTCGCCTATCAAACCGGCTCGCTGTCACCCGATTCCGTCATCAACGGCCTTGGCTTCCTCGGCCTCGCGCTGGCGCTACGCACCGGCTTCATGGGCGCCCCGCCGACGCGATCGGCGGCGCTGGTCGTAACCGCGCCGGTGCTTGCGCTGTGCAAGGGCGTCTATCTGCCGCTGATAGCGGCAGGCCTGCGCTGGACGGGCGATCGCCGTCCATGGCTGATGCTGGGCGCAATGGCGCTGGGCGCGGTCGCCTTCATCGGCTGGATGCACTATTCCGGCGGCAGCCAGGCGCTCTATCATATCCAGTCCCGCAAGACCGGCGAAACGATGATGACCGCGCCGCTGCGCGATCAACTCGCCATCATGGTGGCCGATCCTGCGGCCTATGCGCGCATCCTGACAAGCAGCGTGATCGAGCGCGCGCCCGTCTATGCGCTCCAGATCGTCGGCCGCTTCGGCTGGAACGCCATCCTGCTGCCCTTGCTCGCCTATCCGCTGGCTGCGCTGATGCTGGGCGCTGGCGTGGCGAGCGGGTCGGGCGCGCGCTTCGGCATCGGCCAGCGGCTCTGGTGGCTGGCGGTCGCGGCGGGCGGGGCGCTGCTCGTCGAAACCGCCATGTATCTGACCGGAACGCCGCTCGGCGCCGACTATATCCAGGGAACACAAGGGCGCTACTTTCTGCCCCTCCTGCCGCTGCTATTGCTGGCCCTGTCGCCCGATCAGCCGGTGCGGGGCGCGCCGCGTCTTCTCCTGCTGACGGCCATAACGCTAACCTTGGTCGCTGCCGCCACGGCCTTCGACAGCTTCTGGGTCCATGGCTTCATCACCCGCGACGGGATGCCGCCGCATGAGAGCATTGGTCGCGCGCTGCTCCTCCCCTCTCCCCGCTGGTAGCCAGACCGAACAGAAGGCAAGCCAGCCCAGCCCCTCGATCCAGCCGGCGGTTACATCGCTGGGCCAATGGACGCCCAGCCACACCCGGCTGACCCCGATCAGCGCGATGATCGCGGCGGCCGCGCCATAGACCCGGCGCCGCCCGGCCAGCATTGCCAGCGCGCCGAAGACCATCATGTTGCCCGCCGCGTGGCCGCTGGGAAAGCTGTAGGTGTGCACGATGTCCAGGTGCGGCAGCAAGTCCGGCCGGGGCGCGGCAAAGACCTGCTTCAGCAAAAGGTTGAGGACGGTCCCGCCCGCGATCGTCGTGGCCAGCCACAGCGCCGCCGTGCGCCGCCCGGTCCACAGAAGGGGCGTCAGCACCAGCGCCAGCAGGAGCAGTCGCCCCACGGTCCCTCCGATCGCCGACGCCATCCGCATCAGGACGGTGACATGCTGCCCGGCACCGCTCTCCCGCGCCTGGCCGGCGGCCATCATCAGCCCAGCGTTCAGTCCGTCGAGCCACCCCGCACGCTGCAACAGCGCGATCCCGAGCACGCAAAAAAGCGCGAGAGCCAAAGCCCCCGCGCCTTTCACCAGCGTTATGCGTCGATCAGATATGAAGCGCACGGCCATAGGCCGCGAGCACGCTTTCGTGCATCGATTCGGAAATCGTCGGATGCGGGAAGACCGTGTGCATCAGTTCCGCCTCGGTCGTCTCCAGCGTCTTGCCGATGGTATAACCCTGGATCATCTCGGTCACTTCCGCACCGATCATGTGGGCGCCCAGCAATTCGCCGGTCTTGGCGTCGAACACGGTCTTGGTGAAGCCTTCGGCCTCGCCCAGCGCGATCGCCTTGCCATTGCCGATGAAGGGGAACATGCCGACCTTCACTTCATAGCCGGCCTCCTTGGCCTTAGCCTCGGTCAAGCCGACCGACGCGATCTGCGGATGGCAATAGGTGCAGCCCGGAATATTGCGCACGTCCATGGCATGGGGATGGACATCCTTGTTGCCCAGCGCCTGCGCGATGGCTTCGGCGACGATCACGCCCTCATGGCTCGCCTTGTGCGCCAACCATGGCGGCGCGGTCACGTCGCCGATCGCCCAGAAGCCGTCGACATTGGTCCGGCCATAGGCGTCGGTCTTGATGTGGAAGCGCTGGTCCGGCTCGATGCCGACATCTTCCAGCCCCAGATTTTCGACATTGGGGACGATGCCGATGGCGACGATGACATGGCTGTATTCGGCCGTGACATCCTTGCCGTCCTTGCCCTTGATCGTCGCGGTCACGCCCTTGTCGCCGGTCGCGATCTTCTCGATCTTGGCGCCGGTCATGATGGTCATGCCCTGCTTCTTCACCGCCTTTTCAAGGAAGGCGGAGACATCCGCGTCCTCGACGGGAACGATGCGATCCATCATTTCCACGACGGTCACGTCCGCGCCCATGTCGTTGTAGAAGCTGGCGAACTCGATTCCGATCGCGCCCGATCCGATGACCAGCAGCTTCGTCGGCATTTCCGGCGGCGTCATGGCGTGGCGATAGGTCCATACACGCTTGCCGTCGGCCTTGAGCTGCGGCAGATCGCGGGCGCGGGCGCCGGTCGCGATGATGATGTGCTTCGCCGTCAGTTCTTCGGTCTTGCCATCCTTGGTGACGCTCAGCTTGCCCTTTCCGGTCAGCTTGCCGTCGCCCATGTGGACGCTGATCTTGTTTTTCTTCATCAGGTGCGTGACGCCCTGATTGAGCTGCTTGGCGACGCCGCGCGAGCGCTTCACCACCGCCTCTATATCGGCGCTGATCTTCTCGGCCGCCAGGCCATAATCCTTGGCGTGCTGCATATAATGGAAGATTTCCGCGGAGCGCAGCAGCGCCTTGGTGGGGATGCAGCCCCAGTTGAGGCAGATGCCGCCCAGATTTTCGCGCTCGACGATCGCGGTCTTCAGCCCCAACTGGGCGGCGCGGATCGCGGCGACATAGCCGCCGGGGCCGGAGCCCAGAACGATGACATCGTAATTCTCAGCCATGGTCAGTCTCTCTTGTCTTATTCCGCCGGCCCGGAATGGGTCGGGAGGGGCGGCACGGAACGGGGCTGGCGATCCTCTCCGATCGCCACGAAGGTGAAGGTCGCGCGGGTGACACGATAGCTGCGGTCGTCATGGCGCGCACGGCGCCATGCTTCTACGTCGATCTTCATCGACGTGCGCCCGACGGAATTGAGGGTTGCGAACACCGATACCTCATCGCCGACGATGACCGGGCGCAGGAAGGACATGCCCTCCACCGCAATGGTGACGGCGCGGCCATGGCTGTAGCGGGCCGCGACGGAGCCGGCCGCCGAGTCCATCAGGCTCATCAGCCAGCCGCCGAAAATATCCCCATGGGGATTGGTATCGGCGGGCATGGCGATGACGCGCACCGCCGGGCTTTCGGCCGGCGGCTGCTCGTCGGGCGCAGCCATCAGGCCAGCATACCGATCGGGTTTTCGACCAATTCCTTGAACGCCTTCATCAGGCGGGCGCCATCGGCGCCGTCGATCGCGCGATGGTCGAAGCTGCCGGTCGCTGACATGACGGTCGCGATCTGAAGCGAGTCATCGACCACATAGGGTCGACGGTCTCCCGCGCCGATCGCCATGATCATGCCCTGGGGCGGGTTGATGACCGCTTCGAACTGCTTGATGCCGAACATGCCCATGTTGGACAGCGATGCGGTGCCGCCCTGATATTCCTGCGGCGCGAGCTTGCCGTCCTTGGCGCGGGCAGCCAGATCCTTCATCGCGGTCGAGATCGCGGCCACGCCCATGCTGTCGGCGCCGGTCACGATCGGGGTGATGAGGCCGCCGGGGATCGACACGGCGACGCTGATGTCGGCACGTTTGAATGCAAGCATCTGGTCGCCCGCGAACTGCACGTTGCATTCGGGCACCTGGATCAGCGCCACGCCGAGCGCCTTGATCAGCAGGTCGTTGACCGACAGCTTGACGTTGCGGCTGGCCAGACCGGCGTTCAATTCGCTGCGCAGCTTCAGCAGCTTGTCGAGCTGCACGTCCACCGTCAGGTAGATGTGCGGCACCTGCTGCTTGGATTCGGTCAGGCGGCGCGCGATCGTCTTGCGCATACCGCTGAGCTTGATGACCTCGTGCGGGATGCCGAAATCCTGCGCGGCGGCAGCGACCGGAGCCGGCGTGGAGGCAGGCGCCGCGGGAGCCGGCGCGGCGGTGGCAGGCGTAGCCGGCTTGGCCGCCGGAGCAGCGCCCTCAAGGTCGGCCTTCACGACGCGGCCATTGGGACCGGAGCCGGCCACGGCCGACAGGTCGACGCCCTTCGCCTCGGCCAGGCGGCGCGCCAGCGGGCTTGCCTTCACGCGATTGTCGGCCGCAGCGGGAGGCGCCTTGGCGGGGATCACATCCGCCTTCGCCGCGGGCGCCTCGGCTTCCGACTTGGCGGGAATGGGGTCGGCCTTGGGCGCGGGGGCGCCGCCACCAGCGGCAGCGGCCGCAACATCCTCACCCTCTTCAGCGATGATGGCGATGACGGTGCCGACCTTTACGCCTTCGGACCCTTCGGCGACCAGGATCTTGGCGACCACGCCTTCATCCACCGCCTCGAACTCCATCGTCGCCTTGTCGGTTTCGATCTCCGCGAGCAGGTCGCCCGACGACACCGTGTCGCCCTCCTTGACCAGCCACTTGGCCAGCGTCCCTTCCTCCATGGTCGGGGACAAAGCGGGCATCTGGATCGTCTTGCTCATGCGTTCGGGGCCTCTTCTTGATTATGCGGCACGCGCCATTTGGTGCCCCGTTTCCACCCATTCGCCGGATCGGTCAAGCGAGCGCTTGCGGAAGCCGGATTTATCCCCCACATTTCACCTCACTGGTTCGTTGGCGTGTTTTTCCCGACCGTCCGGGCCATCAGTTCAACGCGGGGGCGATAAGAAGTGCGGACATATCTGGTTGTCGTGGACGAATCGCCGGAGGCCGAAACCGCGCTGCGCTTCGCCGCGCGGCGCGCCTCCAAGACGGGCGGCGCGGTCCGCATCCTGGCGCTGATCCCGCCGGCCGAGTTCGTCCAGTGGGGCGGCGTACAGGCGACGATGGAGGATGAGGCGCTGCAACGGGCCGAGGCGCTCGTGACCAGCGCCGCAGGCACGCTGACCGACGAATCGGGCATCCGCCCCAGCATCACCGTGCGTCAGGGCGAAGCCGTGGCGGTCGTGCGCAAGACGCTGGAGGAAATGGACGATGTCGCCGCCCTGGTGCTGGGTGCGGCCGCCAGCGGCAATCCGGGCAAGCTGGTGACCCACTTCGCGGGCGCGGACGCGGGCAAGCTGCCCTGCCCGATCATGATCATCCCGGGCGGCCTGGACGCCGACGCGATCGACCGGCTGAGCTGAATTTTTGGAAGCGGCCTTCCCCGCGGAGGCGGCTATCCATCTCCTGAGCGTTCTGCTTGGTGCGATGGCGGAGATCGGTTCCCGCTTTCGCGGGAATGACGGCAAGGGTTAGGGCCGGCTTCTATCTTTTATGCTTCCCCCGCTTCGCCCCGATATGCCGGATATTGGCGGGCCGCCCGCGCTTGATCCCCGGCCGCGTGCGATCCCGCTTCATCGGTCCTCCGCGCGGGCTAGGCGCATCGGGCAGTTCGAAGCGCAGCGCGCCATTGATCGGGTCCGCCTCCGCCAGCCGTAACTCCAGCCGCTGGCCGACGGTGTAGCGATCGCCGCTCTCCACGCCCTCCAGCGCCCGGCCCGCCTCGTCATAGAAAAATCGCTCCGCACCCAGCGTCGACACCGGCACCAGCCCGTCGCCGCCCAGCCCCTCGACCGTGGCGAAGAAGCCGAAATTCTGCACCCCTGTGATCCGCGCCTTCACCAGTTCGCCGACATGCGCCGACAGGAACGCCGCGACATAGCGGTCGATCGTCTCCCGTTCCGCTTCCATCGCGCGCCGTTCATGGCCGGAGATCATTTCGCCGACCCGACCCATATTCTCATAATCCTCCTGGCTGAGCGAGGAGCGATCGGGGATCACCCCGCCCTTGGGCGCGGGGAGTTCCAGGCCATGGGCGCCCACCAGCGCCCGATGCACCAGCAGGTCGGCATAGCGGCGAATGGGCGAGGTAAAATGGGCGTAGCTGCCCAGCGCCAGCCCGAAATGTCCCATATTCTGGGGACTGTAATAGGCCTGCGTCTGGCTGCGCAGGATCTGCTCCATGATCTGGGGCTTCTCCTCCGCCTCACCGATCTTCGCGATCAGCTGGTTGAAGGTCGAGGGCTTCACCACCTGCCCCAGCGCGAAGCTGATGTCGAACGTCGCCAGATATTCCTTGAGCGCCACCAGCTTGTCGCGGCTCGGCGGTTCATGGACACGGTACATGACCGGCGCCTTCTTCTGCTCCAGCGCCTTGGCCGCCGCGACATTGGCGGCAATCATATAGTCCTCGATCAGCATATGCGCGTCGAGCCGCTCGCGCACGGCGACGCTCACGATCTTGCCATGCTCGTCCAGCACGACCCGCCGTTCGGGCAGGTCCAGCGCCAGCGGATCGCGCGCCGCCCGCGCCTTGTGCAGCAGCGCCCAGCAGGCCCAGAGCGGCCGCAGCGCCGGCTCCAGCAATTCATGATCCTTTTCGCCATTTATCGCCGCCTGCGCATCCTCATAGGCCAGCACGGCCGCCACGCGGATCACCGCCCGCGTGAAGCGCCAGGCCGTCACCTTGCCCTGCGCGTTGATGGTGAGGTGGCACGCCATTGCCGCCCGGTCCTGACCCGCGCGCAGCGAACACATGTCGGACGAAAGCTGATGCGGCAGCATCGGCACGACCAGGTCGGGGAAATAGACGCTGTTGCCCCGCTTCCTCGCTTCCTTATCGAGCGCGCTGCCGGGGCGGACATAATAGCTGACGTCCGCAATGGCGACGATCGCCTTGAAACCGCCCGGATTGGCACCATCTTCGTCGGGTGCGGCCCAGACGGCGTCGTCATGATCGCGCGCATCGACCGGGTCGATCGCCACGATCGGCAGATGGCGCAGATCCTCACGCTTTTCCTCATGCAGCGGCAGGGCGGACGCCTTCACGGCCTCCTCCTCCACTCGCTCGGGGAACACATGGGGGATGCCATGCTTGTGGATCGCGATCAGGCTGAAGCTGCGCGGCGCAAAGGGATCGCCGAGAATATCCGTCACCCGCGCCGAAATGCGCGGCGGCCGCCCATGCGGTTCGGCCAGCACCAGATCGCCGGGCTTCGCCGTGCCGGCGTCGCTGATCGGCGTATCCTTGCGAATGCGCTTGTCCACCGGCCGCAGCCACAGTTTGCCGTCGGCCATCTCCTCGACCACGCCAAGCAATTCCTCGCTGGCCTTGGCGAGCTTCTTCATCGGATGTGCGATCCAG
Source organism: Sphingobium sp. V4 (assembly GCF_029590555.1). Taxonomy (NCBI): domain Bacteria; kingdom Pseudomonadati; phylum Pseudomonadota; class Alphaproteobacteria; order Sphingomonadales; family Sphingobiaceae; genus Sphingobium; species Sphingobium sp. V4. The sequence continues at coordinate 1,493,864 of NZ_CP081001.1, forward strand.
CCGCGCCCCGCCTCCTCGGTCCGGGCAAGGATGCGGTCGCCGATCGTCAGCGCCCCGCGTTTGCCGCGTTCCACCACGCGCAGTCTCGGCGCGGGCTGGCCTTCCGCTTCCCACCGTTCGGGCGTGGCGATCAGGGTCGTGTCATCGACATCGACGATCCGCAGCACCGTCACCTTCGGCACGCCGCCCATCTTGTGAAAGGCGCGCGCCGGGCCGATGTCGATCAGCCCTTCGTCCGCCATGTCCTTGAGCAGCGCCTTGAGCGCGATCTTCTCCTGCCCCTTCAGGCCGAACGCCTTGCCGATCTCGCGCTTGCCGGCGGGCGTGTCGGACTCGGCGATGAACGCCATGATCTGATCACGGGAGGGGAAGCCGGCGGGCCGGACCTTTGCGGGTTTCTTGTGCTTCTGGGTCGATGCCATGGATCGGGTATAGGGACGCCATCCCGCCAGTGGTAGCCATTATTCGCCGGCGAAGCCCCCTTGCAGGACCGCCCCGTCCAACGCAATCTCCCGGCATGACACGTCAGCTCAATCCGGGAGAGGTGGCGCCCTGGTTCCATGGCGCGGCGCTGGACGGCAATCCCAACTACGCCTTCAGCAGCGTGGGCGGCCGTTGGATCGTGATGCTCCTGATGGGCAGCGGGACAGCGGCGGGCAGCCAGGACGCGCTGGACCTGGTGGCGCGCCACCGCGCGATGTTCGATGACGAGGGCGCCTGCTTCTTCGGGGTGACGATGGACCCGCAGGATGCTGCGCAAGGACGGATCGCGCAAAGCCTGCCGGGCATACGCTGGTTCCTGGACTATGATGGCGCGATCTCAGCGCAGTTCGGCGCGCTCCGGGGTCGGGACGGGCAGCGGGCCTATCATCCCCATTGGCTGCTGATCAACCCGATGATGCGTGTCCGCCACGTCGCGTCCCTCGCCGAAGGAGACGGGCTGATCGCCATGCTGCGCGACAGGCCGCCGCTCCTGCCCGACATCGACGCCCCGGTCCTTGTCGTGCCCGACATTTTCTCCCCTGACCTCTGCCGCCGGATGATCGCGCTGCACGCGCAGCAGGGCGGAGAGGATTCTGGATTCATGCGGGAAGAGAATGGGATCACCGTCCTGAAGGTCGATCACACGCACAAGAAGCGACGCGATCTCGTAATCCAGGACACGGCGTTGATCGATCATCTCAAGGCGCGCATGGGCCAGACGCTGCGTCCCATGATCCAGCGCGCCTTCCAGTTCGACGTCACGCGCGTCGAACGGTTCCTGATCGCCTGCTACGACGCGCAGGAGGGCGGTTATTTCCGGCCGCATCGGGACAACACGACCAAGGGCACCGCCCATCGCCGCTTCGCCTGCACCGTCAACCTCAATGCCGAGGAGTTCGACGGCGGCGAACTGCGCTTTCCCGAATTTGGTGCCCGCAGCTACCGCGCCCCCACCGGCGGCGCGCTGATATTTTCCTGTTCGCTGCTACATGAAGCCTTACCGGTGACGCGCGGCCGCCGCTACGCCTTCCTGCCCTTCTTCTACGATGATGCCGCGGCCCGCCTGCGCGAACAGAATATCCGCTTCGTCGCGCCGGAAATCGGCGGCTACCGGTCGGGACTGCACGATCGCCCGCAGCGGGAAAGCGCCGGCTGAACTCTGGCTCACTTGCCAATGTTCTTTATTTGTTCTATTGTTGTTCCATGACTGCGCACAAGGGCCGAGGTGCAACATCGAACGGCGAAAGCCGACGCTTCAACCTGCCCGAACGGCAGGCCGATGGCGACTGGCTGGATGCGTCCGAAGCGATCGACGGGGAAGCGCCGCGCCTACGCACGGAGGTATCGGTCGAACATCCCCGCACTATCATCGCCCGTAACCAATCCCCTGACATCGCCTTTAGTCAGTCGATCAACGCCTATCGAGGCTGCGAGCATGGCTGCATCTACTGCTTCGCGCGTCCCACCCATGCCTACCACGATCTGTCGCCGGGTCTGGATTTCGAAACGAAGCTGTTCGCCAAACCCGACGCCGCGAGGCTCCTGCGGACTGAACTTATGAAGAAAGGCCATGTCGCCAGCCCGATCGCCATGGGCACCAACACCGATCCCTATCAGCCGATCGAGAAGGATTGGCGGATCACCCGGGAGGTGCTGGAGGTGCTGGCCGAAACCCGCCACCCGACTTTCATTACTACCAAATCCGACCGCATCCTGCGCGACATCGACCTGCTCGCCGACCTTGCGCGCGACAATCTGGTGGCGGTGATGATCTCCGTGACATCACTCGACCCAAAGATTGCCCGCACGCTCGAACCGCGCGCGCCGCATCCCGATCGCCGCGTTGCTGCGATCGCGCGGCTGGCGGAGGCGGGCATACCCGTGTCGGCGAACATGTCGCCCATCGTCCCCGCCATCAACGACCATGAGATTGAAAGCGTCGTCGCGCGCGTCGCCGCCGCTGGCGCCCGCGACGTCAACTATATCCTCGTCCGCCTGCCGCACGAGGTCGCCCCGCTCTTCCGCGCCTGGCTGGCCGAACATTATCCCGAACGCGCGGGCAAGGTGATGGCGATGATCCGCGACATAAGGGGCGGCCGCGACAATGATCCCAACTTCGGCAGCCGAATGAAGGGGCAAGGCGTCTGGGCCGACCTGATCCGCACCCGCTTCCGGCGCGCCCGCCGCCAAGCGGGGCTGGGCGGAGAGCCCCTGACCCTCCGCTCCGACCTTTTCCGCCCGCCCGAAGGCGCGCAGATGCGGCTGTTGTGAGTGGGATGGGAGATCGACCTGACAGAAAGAACAGCGGAAACTCGTCCGTCATCCCCGCGAAGGCGGGGATCCATCTCCCCAGCGTGGCGCGGGACGCGAGGCCAGGAGATGGGTTCCCGCCTGCGCGGGGATGACGAAAAGGATGGCTGGCGGACTGACCGCTTCCCGTTCCATGACAGCCCGCGTCTGGTCACACCTGCCTCGCGCCATCACCCCACCAGCCGCATCCCCGACCGCCGCGTGCGCGTGCGATAGCCGTCCGCTTTCACGTCCATCCGCTCGAACCGATGGATCGACAGGCCCGCGATGGTCGCAATCGCATCGACCTGGTCCGCGCCCAGACTGTAACGGTCGCCCAGAAACACGCGCGCCGCCTGTCCGCCACCCACCGGCGCGCGCAGGAACACCTCGCTGCGGCCACCGTCGGCGCCCGCAAGCAGCGCCGCCAGCGACGCAACCGCCTGCGGCGTCTCGACATCGACGGTCAGCTCCATGCGGGATGCACTGGCGATCTGGCGGAATGGCTCGACCCCGCGCACGGTGACGCGCGGCGTTTCCTCGCCCGGCAGCCGATCCAGCTCCACCACCAGCAGCGCACAGTCGCCGTCCGTCACCAGTTCCTCGATCGCCTTGCACGCGTCCTCGTCGAAACAGCTCGCCTGGAACTGCCCGCTCTGGTCGGAAAAAGTCGCATTGGCGTAGCGCGCGCCGCGCCGCGTCTCGCGCCAGCGCACATCCTCGACCATCGCGGCCATGATCGTCATCACGCGGCCTTCCGCATTGGGCGTGCCCATCGGCGCCTGGCAGATGACACCATAGCTGCGCGCGCCGCGCGCATCGGCCAGATGCTTGTAGCGATCGACCGGATGGGCCGAGAAATAGAAGCCGAACGCCTCCTTCTCCTGCGCCATGCGATCCGCCACGGTCCAGGCCTGGTGCGGCGGAATACGCACGTCGGCGTGCGGCGTCTCGACGTCGCCGAACAGGCCGCCCTGCCCGCTTTCGCGCGCCTGCGCATTGCTGGCCGCCACCGACAGGATGGTCTCCGCCGCCGCATGGACGCCCGCCCGGTCGGCATGGATGCCGTCGAACGCGCCCGCCGCGGCCAGGCTTTCCAGCTGCCGCCGATTGAGCAGGCGGGGTTCGATCCGGTCGGCGAAATCGTCTAGCGACTGGAACGGCCCGGCCGCCTCGCGCTCGGCAACCAGTTGCTCCATCGCCTTCTCGCCCACGCCTTTCAGCCCGCCCAGCGCATAGCGCACGGCGAAGCCCAATCGCTTGTCATCCCCTTCATGCGGCACCGGCTCTACGGAGAAATCCGCCAGGCTGCGATTGATGTCAGGAGGCAGGCAGGACAGCCCCATGCGCCGCATATCGTCGACGAAGATGGTCAGCTTGTCGGTCAGATGAATGTCGAAGGCCATCGACCCGGCATAGAATTCCGCCGGATAATGGGCCTTCAGCCAGGCGGTCTGATAGGCGAGCAGCGCATAGGCCGCCGCGTGCGACTTATTAAAGCCATAGCCCGCGAACTTGTCGATCAAGTCGAACAGTTCATTCGCCTTGGCGGCCGGGATATCGCTCTTTTCCGCGCACCCCTCGACGAAGCGGGACCGCTGCGCGTCCATCTCCGCCTGCACCTTCTTGCCCATGGCGCGGCGCAGCAGGTCGGCGTCGCCCAGCGAATAGCCTGCCAGTATCTGCGCCGCCTGCATCACCTGTTCCTGATAGACGAAGATGCCATAGGTTTCTTCGAGGATCGGCTTCAGCAATATGTGCGGATATTCAATCTCTTCCTGCCCGTTCTTGCGACGCCCGAACATCGGAATATTGTCCATCGGTCCGGGGCGATAGAGCGACACGAGCGCGATGATGTCGCCGAAATTGGTCGGCCGCACCGCTGCCAGCGTCTTGCGCATTCCTTCCGATTCCAGCTGGAACACGCCCACCGTGTCGCCGCGCTGGAGCAGTTCGTAGACCGCCGGATCATCCCAGGCGAGCGTATCGAGATCGACCGCCACGCCCCGCGCGGCCAGCAGCTGCACCGCCTTCTGCAACACCGACAACGTCTTGAGACCCAGGAAGTCGAACTTCACCAGCCCCGCCCCCTCGACATATTTCATGTCGAACTGAGTCACCGGCATGTCGGATCGCGGATCGCGATAAAGCGGCACGAGCTGGCTCAGGGGCCGGTCGCCGATCACCACGCCCGCCGCGTGGGTGGAGCTGTGGCGCGGGAAGCCCTCCAGCTTCATCGCATAGTCGATCAGGCGGCGGACCTGATTGTCATTGTCATATTCCGCCTTGAATTCGGAAACGCCGTTCAGCGACCGTTCGAGCGTCCAGGGATCGGTCGGATGGTTGGGCACCAGCTTGGCGAGCCGGTCGACCTGGCCATAGCTCATCTGGAGCACGCGGCCGGTATCCTTGAGCACCGCGCGGGCCTTGAGCTTACCGAAGGTGATGATCTGCGCCACATGGTCCGCGCCATATTTATTCTGGACGTAACGGATCACCTCTCCCCGCCGCGTTTCGCAGAAGTCGATGTCGAAGTCGGGCATCGACACGCGCTCCGGGTTCAGGAAGCGCTCGAACAGCAGCCCCAGTTGCAGCGGATCGAGATCGGTGATCGTCAGCGCCCAGGCGACCAGCGACCCCGCGCCGGACCCACGGCCCGGCCCCACCGGAATATCATGATCCTTCGCCCATTTGATGAAGTCGGCAACGATCAGGAAATAGCCCGGAAAGCCCATCTGGATGATGATGTCGGTCTCGAACTTGAGGCGTTCGAAATAGGGCCGGCGCGCCTCCTCCGTGACGATGCCGGCCTTTTGCAGCCGCACCTCCAGCCCCGCTGCGGCCTGGTCCCGCAGCATGGCCGCCTCGCCCTCAATGTCGCCGGCCAGGCTCGGCAGGATCGGCCTGCGCTTTGGCGCGGCCACGGCGCAGCGCTGCGCGACGACCAGCGTATTGGCCAGCGCCTCGGGCAGATCCTCGAACAGTCGCTTCATCTCCGCCGCCGGCTTCATCCAGGCGTCGGGCGAACTGGTCCGGCGATCGGGCGTTTCCACATAGGCGCCGTCGGCGATGCACAGCATGACGTCATGCGCCCGGTGGAAATCGGGTTCGGCAAAGCAAGTCGGGTTGGTCGCGACCAGCGGCAGGTTGCGATCATAGGCAAGGTCGAGCAGATGCGGCTCGGCCTTGCCCTCCACCGGGTCCAGCCGCCGGCAGAGCTCGACATAGAGCCGATCTGGAAACAGCGCCTCCAGCCGCTCGGCATAAGCGATCGCGGCCTCGGGCTGATCTTCGGCGAACAGCCGCGCCAGCGCTCCTTCGCCACCCGCAGTCAGGGCGATCAGCCCATCGGTCCGCCCATGCAGCGCCTCGATCGTCACATGCGGCACTTCCTCGACCGGCCGGTCGAGATGCGCCATCGAAACCAGCGCACAGAGATTGTCATAGCCCGCAGCATCCTGCGCATAGAGCGCCAGCCAGTCATGCACCGGCGCGGCATTGGCGGGGCGGCCAGGCCGCAACAGGCCCAGCATCGCGCCGATGACCGGCTGCACCCCTTCATCCTTGCAGGCGTCGGAAAAAGCCATGGAGCCATAGAGCCCGTTGCGATCGGTGATCGCGGCGGCGGGAAAACCCAGCGCCCGCGCCTGCTTCGCGATCTTCTTGGGATCGATCGCCCCTTCGAGCATGGTGAAGGAGGAAAAGACGCGAAGCGGTACGAAAGCGGCATGAGGCATGACCCGTTCTACCCATGGCCGGCGATTCGCCGCTAGCCCTTGAAACAGGAAAGCTGTGGACAAGCAGGATGGCGCCAATGGTTAATCAAATCCCAAGATTTGCGCCCTAGACTCGCGCGACCATGCGTCTTTCCACCATCACCAACTGGGCCTATGGCGCCACTGTCGCCCTCACCCTGCTGTCCGGCTCGACAATGTTGCTCGCTTCGGGTGCAGAACAGCGCGAGCGCGCCGCGGTTGCCCAACGCGCCACATTTGATCAACTCACCGCCTCTCTGGAAGAAGATGTCTATCGCCTGAGCGAACAGGCCCGCAGCTTCGTCGTCACCGGCAACCCCAGCCACTTGATCGTCTATCGCCGCGAACGGGCTGCCTTGCGTTCGGTGGAAGATCGCGTCCGGTATCTGAAGAACGCCGGCGCCCGTGTCGGGGAACTCCAGGCGCTGCAACAGGCGCTCTATTGGGCCGATGCGCTGATGGACGAACAGGACGCCGCGCTCCAGGCGGCTCGACAAGGCGACGATCGGACTGCCCGCGCCATTTTGTTCGGCGACGAATATGGCCGTGAAATGGACCGGATCGCCGGCCAGGTCGCCAAATTTCGGTATCTGCTCGAAACCCGCACTGAACAGGCGGTGGCGGCCGCCACCGAAACGGCGCGTCAATGGCGCAGCATGTCGGAAATCATGCTCGCCGCGACGGCGCTCCTGTTCCTGTGCGTGCTCTATTTCATCCTGAAGCAGCGCATCCTGCACCCTGTCGTAAGGCTGAGCGACGTCGTCACCCGGCTCGCGGCGCAGGACTATGCCGCCATCCCGCCCGACCTGCGTCAGGTCGACGAGATCGGCGACATGGCGCAGGCGATCCGCATCTTTCGCGAAAACGGGCTGGAACGGCAACGGCTCGAACAGGAGCAGGAACGCAATCGGGCGATGCGCGACCTTCTGTCCCGTATGACCCAGCGGTTGCAGGGCTGCGACAGCATGACCGACCTTGCCGAGGTCGTCCGCCGCTTCACGCCCGAAATCGCCCCGCTCTTTGCCGGTCGGCTCTATGTCCAGGACAGCCGCACCGCCCTGATGCAGCAGGTCTGCACCTGGGGTTCGCCCACATTTTCCCGACCGGATTTCCCGCCGTCGGCCTGTTGGGCGTTGCGCCGCGGCCAGCCGCATCGACCGGCGGGCCGGACCATCGACATAGGCTGCGACCATATGGACGAGGGCGGCGACGCGCCGACGCTCTGCATTCCCCTGATCGCGCAGGGCGAGAGCATCGGCCTCCTCTATCTCGAGCAACGGCCGGAAGCGTCAGCCGACGAGGTCGGTCGAAGCGAGAAATATCTGGAAATGCTGGCGGAAAATATCGGTCTCGCCCTCGCCAACCTGCGCCTGCGCGATGCGCTGCGCGAAATGGCGATGGCCGATGCGCTGACCGGCCTCGCCAATCGTCGCCATTTCGACCAGATGCTGAAACATCACACCGAACAGGCCGAGCGGCACCAGTCGCCCCTGTCCTGCCTGATCCTGGACATCGACCATTTCAAGCAGTTCAATGACCAGTTCGGCCATGATGCGGGCGACGCCGTGCTTCAGGCCGTCGGGCAGGTGCTGGGTCAGGCCATGCGGGAAAAGGGCCATGCCTTTCGCCTGGGGGGCGAGGAATTCGTGCTGCTGATGCCCGGTTTCGCGCCGGATCAGGCGCTGGAGCGGGCAAATAGCGTACAGCGGGACATTCGCAATTTGATGGTCGAACATCGGGGCAAGCCCTTGGGCCCGGTGACAGCCTCCTTCGGCCTTGCCACCTTCCCCGACCATGGATCGGCCGACCGGCTTCTGCGGACCGCCGACGCAGCGCTGCTGCGCGCCAAGCGCAACGGCCGCGACCGGATCATCCTTGCGACGGAGCGCGATCCGTCCGCGTCAGAGGCCGCCTGATACGGTTTCTTCCAGCCGCCCTTCGTGCAGCCGCACGACACGGTCCATCTTCTCCGCCAGCCGTTCATTATGGGTGGCGACCAGCGCGGCGGACCCTTCGCCGCGCACCAAACGCAAAAACTCCGCCAGCACCACATCGGCCGTGCGCTCGTCCAGGTTCCCCGTCGGTTCGTCCGCCAGCACCAGCGCAGGCCGGTTGGCCAATGCGCGGGCGACAGCGACGCGCTGCTGCTCGCCGCCCGACAACTGGCTCGGCCGATGGTCCAGCCGATGCCCCAGCCCCAGCGACGTCAGCAGCGATTCGGCCCGCGCTTTCGCCGCCGGCATGTCCACATCGCGGATCACCTGGGGCAGGATCACATTCTCGGTCGCGTTGAAATCCGGCAGCAGGTGGTGGAACTGGTAGACGAAGCCCAGCGCATCGCGCCGCAGCCGGGTGCGCCCGTCATTGTCCAGCTTCGCCGCCTCCTCGCCATCGATGCGGATCGACCCGTCAAAGCCGCCTTCCAGCAGGCCCACCGCCTGCAACAGTGTCGATTTTCCCGATCCCGACGGCCCCAGCAGCGCAACGATCTCGCCCGGCCCGACCGACAGGTCGACGCCACGAAGCACGTCGATCGTGACGCCCCCCTGGGTGAAGCTGCGGGTAAGGCCGCTGACCTTCAGAACATCATTCATAGCGCAGCACCTGCACGGGATCGGTATTGGCCGCCTTGAAGGCCGGATAAAGCGTGGCGAGGAAGCTGAACAGCAATGCCATGACGCAGATGATGACGATCTCCACCGGGTCCGCCTTGGACGGTAATTCGGTCAGGAACCGGATCGATGGATCCCAAAGATTCTGCCCCGTCACGAACTGGATGGCGTTCACCACGCTCTGGCGGAAGAAGAGGAAGGTGAAGCCCAGCAGGATGCCGGCCACCGTCCCCAGCGCGCCGATGGTGACGCCCACGGTCATGAATATGCGGACCAGTCCCGCCCGGCTCGCCCCCATCGTCCGCAGGATGGCGATGTCGCGGGTCTTCGCGCGCACCAGCATGATGAGCGAGGAAAGGATGTTGAACACCGCGACCAGCACGATGATCGAGAGGACCACGAACATCGCCACCCGCTCGACGGCAAGCGCCTCGAACAGCGAACTGTTCATCTGACGCCAGTCGGTGATGACCGCGCGCCCGGCCACCTTGCCCGCCAGCGGTTCCAGTATCTGGCCGACCCGGTCGGCATCGACCGTCTCGACCTCGATCATGCTGACGACATCACCCATCAGCAACAGGGTCTGGGCATCCTCGATCGGCATGACCACGAAGGCCTTGTCATAATCATAGATGCCGACCTCGAAGATCGCCGCGACCTGATAGCCGACCTCGCGCGGCACCGTGCCGAACGGCGTCGCCCGCCCGGACGGATTATAGATGGTGATCGTGTCGCCGACCTGAAGCCCCATATTCTCGGCCAGGCGCGATCCGATCGCCACCTTGCCGCCATTGGGCGTCAGCGCGTCCAGGCTGCCTGCGATGATCTTGCCCTTCATCGTCTGGTTGTCGCGAATGTCGGCGACCGTCATGCCCCGGACCAGCGCCGGCTCGAACCGGCCCTGGAAGATCGCGCCCAGCGGCTGCTCGATCATGGGGGTGGCCGTCGTCACGCCCGGCGTCGCCCGCGCCTCCTTCAGCACGGCCTGCCAGTCCGGCAGCCGGCCGCCATAGCCCTGCACCACCGCATGGCCATTGAGGCCGACGATCTTGTCGAACAGTTCAGCGCGAAAACCATTCATCACGCTCATGACGATGATGAGTGCGGCGACGCCCAGCATCACCGCCGCCAGGCTGATGCCGGCGACCAGGAAGATGAACCCCTCTCCCTTGCCCGGCAGCAGGTAGCGCTTGGCGATCATGCGTTCGTAACGGGAAAGAATCATGTGGCGCGAACGGCCCTTTGAAAAATGGTCTGTTTCATCGTCTAGGGACGCGGGCCTCCAACGGCAAGCATTGCCGGATTGTTGCATCGCCGCCACAGCCCCGAACCGAAAATCATCGCCCCCCGATTTTGACCGTGACTCGGCCCTGTTGCGGGCATAGCAAGACACTCGAAGCACAGGTGAAAGGCCGTGGTTCAGGGATACTGCATCCCGCTTCGAGCTTAGGGGGCTAAGAAGCGGTCGAGGCAGGCCAAGGGGGAGACGAGCAATCGTCCATGAAGCACCCGGATCGTGAAAACACGGTCCGGGTGCTTTTTTATTGCCCTGCCTTCGCCCACCGGACCATTGGACAAAAGGTCCCAGGACCGTTCTTCGGACCTCTTGAAACCGAAAAATGAGCAGACCATATCAGGCGCGTCCGGCCGCCATATGGGGTCGGACATCGTATCGCCGGATGCCAGTTTCAGGGTCCGGCATGTTCATTTTGCTCTTTGGGAGATGATGACAATGCGTGGTTTTGACCTGACCCCCTATCGCCGCTCGACCGTTGGCTTCGATCGGCTGTTCGACCTGATCGAAAACAACGCCCGGCTGAGCCAGGGCGACAATTATCCGCCCTTCAATATCGAGCGCCTGTCGGAGGATCGCTATCGTGTGACTCTGGCCGTCGCAGGCTTCCGTCCCGACGAGATCGACATCACCGCCCAGCAGAATCTGCTCCAGGTGATCGGCCGCAAGGATGACGCCACGGCGACCGACCGCTCGAAATATCTGCATGTCGGCATTGCCAACCGCAGCTTCGAACGCCGTTTCGAACTCGCCGACTTCGTGCGGGTGGAGAAGGCGGATCTGGCCGATGGCCTGCTGGTGATCGACCTGCTGCGCGAAGTGCCCGAGGCGATGAAGCCCAAGAAGATCGCCATCAACGGCGGTCAGCTGGTGGATATCACCGCCCAGGATCGCGACGCCGCCTGAGCGTCCGATGACCTGAAATGATGGAGGGCGCGACCGAATGGCCGCGCCCTTTTTGCTGTCCTGTTCGGAAACGATCGCTCACCATCGTTCCACTCTGAACGGTGTGAACTTCCACATATGAAAAGCGATCAGATCTCGACCTGGCTACCGAGTTCGACGACGCGGTTGGTCGGCAGGCGGAAGAATTCCATCGCACTTTCAGCGTTGCGCAGCATCCAGGCGAAGATTTTTTCGCGCCACAGCGGCATCCCCGGCTTGGCCGACGGCAACAGCGTCTGGCGGGCGAGGAAGAAGCTGGTGTCCATCATCTTGAACGCCTGGCCGCAGCCGGTGACATTCTTGAGCGCGGCGGGCACGTCCGGTTCCTGCATGAAGCCATAATGGAGGACGAGACGGAAGAAGCCTCTGCCCAGATCCTCCAGCCGGCACCGCCCGTCATCCTCGACCACGGGCACATCCTTGATCTTGACCGTCAGCAGGATCACGCGCTCGTGCAGCACCTTGTTGTGCTTCAGGTTGTGCAGCAGCGCATGGGGGACGCCGTCGGGCGTCGAGGTCATGAACACCGCCGTCCCGGGGACGCGAACCGCGCTATTGGCCGCCGACGCCACGAAGACCGGGATCGGCATGGCCGCTTCGCGCAGCCGGTCCTGCACTAGCCGCCGGCCGCGCGACCAGGTCGTCAGCAGCGTGAAGATCACAAAGCCGATCAACAGCGGGAACCAGCCGCCGTCGGGAACCTTGGTCAGGTTGGCCGCCAGATAGGCCCCGTCGACCAGGAAGAAGACCGACAGCAGCGGCGCGGAATAATACCATTTCCAGTGCCACAGACGGTAGAGCAGCACGGTCAGCAGCAGATTGTCGATGAACATCGCCCCCGTGACCGCGATGCCATAGGCCGCGGTCAAGTTGGACGACGTCTGGAACACCAGCACCAGCAGGATCACCATGACCATCAGCCCCCAGTTGATGAGGGGGATGTAGATCTGGCCCGCGGCCGACGCGCTGGTATGGGAAATGCGCAGGCGGGGCATGAACCCCAACTGGATAGCCTGCTGCGTGACCGAGAAGGCGCCGGAAATGACGGCCTGCGAGGCGATAATCGCCGCCAGCGTCGCCAGCACGATCAGAGGCAACTGCCCCCATTGCGGCGCCAGGTTATAAAAGGGGCTGTGCAGCGCATCCGCGCCCTCGCGGAACAGCAGCGCTCCCTGTCCCATATAATTGAGCATCAGGGCGGGCAGCACGAAGAAGAGCCAGGACACGCGAATCGGACTGCGGCCGAAATGGCCCATGTCGGCATAGAGCGCCTCGGCCCCTGTTACCGCCAGCACAACCGACCCCAGCGCAAGAAAGGCAGGCAACGGGTCGGTCACGAAGAACATGAACGCCCAATAGGGATTGAAGGCGTAGAGAATGCCCGGCGTCTGCACGATCGAGATGAGGCCCAAGCCTGCGATCGTGACGAAATAGAGCAGCATGATCGGCCCGAAGAGCGATGCCACCCGGTTCGTGCCCAGGCCCTGTATCCAGAACAGGCCGAGCAGAATGAGCACAGCGACCGGCAAGATCGCCGGCGCCAGTTCGGGATTATAGACCGCCAGACCCTCGACAGCGGACAGGACCGACACGGCCGGGGTGATCATCGAATCGCCGTAGAAGAGGGCGGTGGCGAACACACCCAACAGAACGATGCCGCGCGACCAGCGCTGAGTCTTCGTCTGGCCGTTGATCAGCGCCAGCAGCGCCAGGCTGCCGCCTTCGCCCTTATTGTCGGCGCGCATGATGATGCTGACATATTTCAGCGTCACCACCAGCATCATCGACCAGAACATCAGGCTGATGACGCCCAATATATGATCGGGATCGAGGGTCAGGGGATGATGGCCGGCGAAGGTTTCGCGGAAGGCATAGAGCGGGCTGGTGCCGATATCGCCGAACACGATGCCGATCGCGCCGACGACAAGCTTCAGCGTGGCCTTCTGCCGGGCATGACCATGACCGCCATGCTCGTCCTCGGCCGAAGAAGGCGCGGTGTTGGGAAGAAGATCAGCCATGGAGAAAATGCCAAATGGTCATCGGACACCAGGCTGAAAGGAACCGGGTTGAAAAGGATATGTCATACCCTGCATAGCGGCGCGCCCTATCACGCCTCCCGACAGGGTGCAATCATCCGCGCTGCGGCGCGTCATTGCGGGACGGAAGTCGCTTGAGCAAGCATGGCGTCGATACGCGCTATATTCGCTTGAAGTTCCGCCTTGACCTGGCTGTCCGCCGGCGCGCTGGCCGCCAGCGGCGCCCACAGGTCGCGGGCCGCCTGAAGCTGACCCGCGCGGGCGAGAGCCAAGCCGTAGAAATAGCGGGGCGCCGGCCCTTCCGGATCGAGCGCCAAGGCACGACGATAAGCGAACTCGGCCCCCGGCGAGATCACGCCATCGGCATGATTGACCAGCGCATTGCCCAGACCCAGCCAGAGATTGGCGTCGTCGGGCGTGTCGCGCAGGCCCGAAAGAAGGACGTTGGCCGCTTCCTTGGTCTTGCCTTGTCGTGCGAGCCCGTCGGACAGCATCATCCACTGCGCCGCAGGCCCGAATCGTTCGGCCAGGCCGCGCCGCTTTTCCGCCTGCTCCTCGTCAAAGGCCTCGCCCTTGGTGTCGGCGTGCCGGCGCGGCGCGCCTGCCTGCCCTGGATGGCCCTGCCAGGCATAGCCCGCAAGCCCCAGCAGCAAAGCGGCAGCCGAGATCTCCCGCACCGACCGGGGAATACGGCCGATGAGAAGCAGCGCGACAAAGGCAAGCGCCGCAAGCCCGAACGCGATGAACCAGCCTGTCATCGACCCTTCCTCCGCTTGATTCGACCGCGCAACAGCAGCAGGCCAAGGCCCAGCAGCAGCAGGGGTGCCACCCAGAGCGGCCAGAGGATCGGCGAGGCGGTCGGCTCATAGCTGACCCAGTCTCCATAGCGGGCAATCAGCCAGGCGCGAATGGCCTCCGGCTGTTCGCCCGCCATGATCCGCTCCCTGATCTGCGATCGCATGTCGCCGGCCATGCTGGCGTTCGAATCGGCGATCGACTGGCTCTGGCAGGTGAGACAGCGGATGGTTTCCATCAACGCCCTCGCCGTGCGCTCCTGGCGATCATCAGGGATTTGCCGGTCCGCCCAGGGCGCCGGCGGCAGGGCGGTCTGCGCGGCGAGCGGGGCGGCAACGAGCGCGAGCAGCAAGGCGGGAAAAACCCTCATTGCGCGCTCCTCAGCCGGTCCAGGATCATCGGCACATCGTCCGCGCGAATGTCGCCGATATGCTGATAGGCGATGCGCCCCTGGCCATCGATCACGAAGGTTTCCGGGACGCCGGACGATCCGAGCGCGATCTGCACGCCGCTGCGCGCATCCAGGCCGATCCGGTCATAGGGATTGCCGTAGCGCTGGAGGAAGCGATCGACATCGGCGCGGGCATCGCGGATCGCGATGGCGTCTATCTCCACCCCCGCCTGCCTGAGCGCCATCAATTGCGGCGCTTCGGCCGCGCACGGCACGCACCAGCTGGCGAAGATGTTGAGCAGGCGCGGCTGGCCGGTCGCGAGATCGGCGCTGGCGAGCGCAGGCCGATCGCTGGCGCCGGCGGGCAAGGCGAAGGCCGGAAGCGGCTGGCCGACAAGGCGCGAATGGATGATCCGGTCATCGGGCTGGAACAGCCCGCTCGCGAACAGGCCGACAAAGGCCAGGAACAGGATGAACGGCAGCCAGATCAGAAGCTTCCTCACGCCACCGCCTCCCATGGCTGAGACTGACGCGCGCGCCACTTCATCAACCAACCGCGCCTCTCGCGGCCGACCAGCGCCAGCACGCCGCCCAGCGCGATCAGGATGCCGCCGAGCCAGATGAGCGTGACGAACGGCTTCCACCAGATGCGCAACTGCCAACGGCCGCCTTCAACCTCCTCGCCCAGCACGACATAGAGTTGTCCGTTCCAGCGGGTCAGTAAGGCTGCTTCTGTGGTCGTGGTGGGCGGCGAGGCGAAGAAGCGCGACTGCGGGCGGATGAGGACCGGCGTGCCGCCCCGGTCGACCTGCATGTCGGCCTGGAGCGCAGTCCAATTGTCGCCGGCGAGCGGGGCGATCCGGGTGAAACGCAGCGTCCAGCCCGCGGTCTTGATGGTGTCGCCGGGGCGGGCCGCAACGAGCTTTTCTACCGTAAAGGCCGAATCGCAGGCCATGCCGGCCAGGCTGACCGCGCAGCCCAGATGCGCGATGACCATGCCCCAGGTGAAGAGCGGCGTGCGCAGCAGGTTGCGCTTCCACAGCGGGGCCAGGCTCGCCGCGCCGACCGCAAGGGCAATGACAAGGCCGAGGAACGGCAGGATGCCCATGCGGTCCCAGGCAAAGATGGACAACGAAACAGACACCAGAATCGCTATAAAGGCGGGAAACAGCAAACGTTTGCTGACAACCGACACCCGATCGCGCCGCCAGCGGGTGAGCGGGCCGATCGCAAGCGCCAGCATCAGCGTCAGGGCAATCGGCCCGGCGATCCGGTCGAAATAGGGCGCGCCAACCGACACCTTGTGGCCGAAGGCTTCGGTCATCAGCGGATAGAGGGTGCCGATCAGCACGACGCCCAGAATCACCGAAAGCAGCAGGTTGTTGACCACCAGCAGGGTTTCGCGGCTGACCAGTTCGAACGGCGCGCCTTCACGCACCGAACCGATGCGCCAGCCGAACAGGGCCAGCGCGCCGCCGATATAGACAGCGAGCAGCGCCAGAATGAAGCTACCGCGCTCGGGATCGACGGCAAAGGCGTGAACGCTGGTCAGGATGCCGGACCGCACCAGGAAGGTGCCGACCATCGACATCGAAAAGGCGATGACCGCGAGCATGATCGTCCAGGCGCGCAAGGCGTCGCGGGTCGCGAGCACCGTGACGCTGTGCAGCAGGGCGGTGGCCGCCAGCCATGGCATCAGCGAAGCATTTTCTACCGGATCCCAGAACCACCAGCCGCCCCAGCCCAGTTCATAATAGGCCCAATAGCTGCCCGCCGTTATGCCGAGCGTGAGCAACACCCAGGCAGCCAGCACCCAGGGCCGCATCGCGCGGGCGAAGGCAGCGTCCACACGGCCCGTCAGCAGCGCACCGACGGCGAAGGAAAAGGCGACCGAGAGGCCGACATAGCCGAGATACAGGGTGGGCGGATGAAAGGCGAGGCCGGGGTCCTGAAGCAGCGGGTTCAGCCCCTGCCCGTCGGGCGGCGGCGGGTCGATACGGGTGAAGGGATTGGAGGAAAACAGCAGGAAGGCATAGAAACCCAGCGAAATCGCGGCCTGCCCGCCCAGCGTCGCCATATGGGTATCACGCCGCAGCGCCCGTTCGAACAGGGCAACGGCGGCGCCCGCAACACCCATCACCGTTACCCACAGCAGCATCGACCCTTCATGATTGCCCCAGGTGCCAGCGAACTTGTAGAGCCACGGCTTCATCGAATGGCTGTTGGTCGCGACCAGCAGCACCGACATATCCGAACGCAGAAACAGCGTGATGAGCAGCGCGAAGGCACCGGCGGTCAGTGCGCCCTGCGCCACGGCGGCGGGACGGACGGCAGCCAGCAGTTCTGGCTTGCCGCCTTTCAGCCCGGCGAAGGCAAGGACAAGTTGGAGCAGCGCCAGCGCCGCGGCGAGCCAGAGCGCGGCAAGGCCGGTCTCTGCGATCATGCGACACGACCCCCGTTCACGTCATCCCCCCGCAGGCGGGACTCCGTCTCCGGCGTCATCGCCAATCCGCAACGTTTGGGAGATGAATCCCCGCCTGCGCAGCGATGACGGTGCTGGTGGAGATTGCTCACCGTTCCACCTTCATCTCTCGCGTGGTCTCGTTATAGCTCATGCCTTCCAGTTCGCGGGGCATGTAGCGTTCGTCATGCTTGGCCAGCAAATTGCTGGCGACGAACATGCGCTGCGCGTCGAACGATCCTTCCGCCACGACGCCGCTGCCTTCCTTGAACAGATCGGGAGCGATGCCGCTGAAGGTGGCGGGGACGGTCGCCTTGCCGTCCGTCACATCGAAGCGGATGGTGACGCCGTCGGCCGCCCGCTTGAGGCTGCCTTTTACCACCATGCCGCCCAGCCGGATGGCCTTGCCAGGCTCCACGCCCTTGGTCTTCACGTCGCCCGGCGTGTAGAAATAGGCGGCCTCGTCCTTCAGCGCGGACGCGGCCAGCAGCCCGGCGCCGATGATCGCCGCCAGCCCCGCCAGCGCCAGGATCAATCTTTGATGCTTTGCCTTCATGACGACGCTTTCATGGCCGCTCGGCGAAGCTCTCGACCGCGCGTTCGGCGCGGCACATCGCACGCCAGCTCAGCATGGTGACGATCGCCGTTCCGATCGCCGTCACCGCATAGGCGGCGATCACGAAATCCCACTGGTTCATCCTATCCTCTCGCCAGGCGCTGCATCCGCGCCTCGACCTTGTTCCGCGCCAAGATGGCCCGCATCCGCATCAGCACGATCGCCCCGAACCAGAGCGAAAAGCCCAGTAGCGTGAGGCCCAGTGGCCAGAGCAACGCCGCGTCGATGCTGGAGCCGCGCAGCGTGATGCTGGGTCCCTGGTGCAGGCTGTTCCACCATATGACCGAACGATTGATGATCGGAATATTGACCGCGCCGACCAGGCCGAAAATGGCCGTGACATGGCTGACGCCCCCCGCCTGCCCGTCGCGCGCGCTGGCGTTGGCGAGCGCGATATAGCCGAGATAGAGGAAGAAGAGCACCAGCATGGAGGTCATGCGCCCGTCCCATTCCCACCAGGTCCCCCAGGTCGGGCGCCCCCAGATGGAGCCAGTCATCAGGCAGATCGCGGTGAAGAGCGCGCCGGGCGCGGCGATGGCGCGTCCCGCAACCGCCGCCAGCGGATGCCGCCAGACCAGCTGCATCAGCGCGGCGACCGCTATGCCGGTCCAGCCACCCATGCCGAGCCATGCGGCCGGCACGTGAATATAGAGTATCCGCACCGTCTGTCCCTGAAGATAATCGGCCGGCGTAACGAACAGGCCGCAGACCGCGCCCGCGAGCAGCAGCGCGAGGCCGGGCCAGAACAACCAGCCGGTCAAGGGACGCGCGATCTTCAAAAAGCGGGCGGGATTGGCGAAACGATGCATCAGGGCTGCGTGTGTAGCCGCGCCGATCACGCTGCGCCAGTAGGGCATTTTGCCGATGGCGCGACGTTGAAAAACGGTTGATCGGACAACGGCTGATCCCGGAAACATAGCGTTTGCGCAGCATATCCTGCCTTTTTTGTGACAGGGAGGCGACAAACGAGCCTCGACCGACTATATGCGCGCGGAAAGGCAGCCCGCTGGGGCGCGCCAAGAACGGCTATGGAACCGCTCGCACCCATGATTACGACCAATCCCTTCGACGACGACAAGTTGCGCGAGGAATGTGGCATTTTCGGCGTTTCCCGCGGGGAAACGGCGTCGGCCATCGTCGCGCTCGGCCTTCACGCCCTGCAACATCGCGGTCAGGAAGCAGCCGGCATAACCAGCTGGGACGGGCATGATTTCCATACCCACCGGGCAATGGGGCATGTGGCCGGCAATTTCGACCGGGACGAAGTGATTCGCGGCCTGCCGGGCGACAGCGCCTGCGGCCATGTGCGCTATTCGACCACGGGCGAAACGTCACTGCGCAATGTTCAGCCGCTTTACGCGGAGCTGAATTCGGGTGGCTTTGCGATTGCCCATAATGGCAATATCTCCAACGCGATGAAGCTGCGCCGCGAGTTGATTCGCCGCGGTTCCATCTTCCAGTCCACCTCCGACACCGAAGTCATCATCCATCTGGTGGCGACCTCCAGCTACCGGACGCTGCTCGACAAGTTCATAGATGCGCTCAAGCAGGTCGAGGGCGCCTATTCGCTGATCGTCATGACCCCGGAGGGCATGATCGCCTGTCGCGACCCGCTGGGCATCCGCCCTCTCGTCATGGGCAAGCTGGGCGATGCGACGATCTTCGCCTCGGAAACCGTGGCATTCGACGTGGTCGGTGCGGATTATGTCCGCTCGATCGATCCGGGCGAACTGGTGATCGTTACCAATGACGGCCAGATCCGGTCGCACCGGCCGTTCGGAGAGACGCACGCGCGCCCCTGCATCTTCGAGCATGTCTATTTCAGCCGCCCCGATTCGATCATCGACAATTCCAGCGTCTATTCGGTGCGCAAGGCGATCGGCGCGCAACTGGCGATCGAGAACCCCGTCGAGGCCGACTATGTCATCCCGGTGCCCGACAGCGGCGTGCCCGCTGCGATCGGCTATGCTCAGGAGTCGGGCATCCCGTTCGAACTGGGCATCATCCGCTCCCACTATATCGGCCGCACCTTTATCCAGCCGGGCGACAAGGTCCGCCATCTGGGCGTGAAGCTGAAGCACAACGCCAATCGCGCTCTGATCGAGGGCAAGCGGATCGTGCTGATCGACGATTCGATCGTGCGCGGCACCACGAGCCTCAAGATCGTGCAGATGATGCGCGAGGCGGGCGCGGCTGAGGTGCATATGCGGATCGCGTCGCCCCCGACCAAGCATAGCTGTTTCTACGGCGTCGACACGCCCGAACGGACCAAGCTGCTGGCGCACAAGCTGGACGTGGGCGGGATGCAGGATTTCATCCATGCCGACAGCCTGGCCTTCATCTCGATCGACGGCCTCTACAAGGCGCTGGGCGAGGCGAAGCGCGCGGACATCCGGCCGCAATATTGCGATGCCTGCTTCACCGGCGACTATCCCACCACGCTGACCGACCAGGACGAGGCCGTGGTGACCAATCAGTTCGAACTGCTCGCCGAACGGGTGGTCTGACAGTTCCGGGGCGGCCGCGCACGGCCGCCCCTTTCCCTTTTCCGATACCAGATGATTCCGGCGACCGGCCGGAGCGACGGGAGTCCCATGTCCGACCTTCCCCTTTCCGGCAAACTGGCCCTTGTGACCGGCGCGAGCCGTGGCATCGGCGCAGCGACGGCGCAAGCTCTGGCCCGCGCCGGCGCGCATGTCGTACTGACGGCGCGGACCGGAGGTGGTCTGGAGGAAGTGGAGGAACGTATCCACCAGGCGGGCGGCCATGCGACCATCGCGCCGCTCGACCTGATCGACGGCGAAAGCATCGGCCGTCTGGCGCAGGCGATCGGCGGTCGTTGGCAGGCGCTCGACATCCTTGTCCTCAACGCCGCGACGCTGGGATCGCTGGCCGCTGTGCAGGCGGTCGACGCCAAGGAATTTGCCCGGTTGCTGACCCTCAATGTCGGCGCGCCGCAAGCTTTGATCGCGGCATTCGACGGAATGCTGCGCGCCAGTCGGGACGCCCGCGTGGTGGCGCTGACATCATCCGTCGCTAGTCCTCGCGCCTATTGGGGCGCCTATGGCGCGTCCAAGGCGGCGCTGGAAACCCTGGTAGGCGCCTATGGCGAGGAAGTGAAGAATATCTCCGCCATCCGTACCCATATCGTCGATCCCGGTGCGACTCGGACGGCCATGCGCGCTCGCGCCTTCCCCGGAGAAGACCCCGCGAGCCTCAAGGGGCCGGAGGCGGTGGGGGACGCAATCGTGCAACTGGTGATGGCCGATACTCCCACTGGGCACCGGATGCGGGTGCCGGACTGAAGCTCAGACGGGCTTGACAAGCGTCACCTGCGCCACGTCGATCCCGCCGCCGCGAAAGCCGCCTTCGCAATAGTTCAGATAATAGCGCCATAGCGCCACGAAATGCTGGTCGAAACTCGCCGGCATCCGGCCTTCGTCGATCACCCGGTCGAAACGAAGCCGCCAGCGTCGCAGCGTCTCCGCATAATGGAGGCCGAAGCGGCGCTCGTCCCGCCATTCCAGTCCCTGTTCTTCGGCCAGTGCGCGAAAACGGCTCTCGGAGATCAGCATCCCACCGGGGAAAATGTAGGTCTGGATGAAATCGGCGCCACGCGCATAGCCGTCGAAAATGGCGTCATCGATCAGGATATATTGGATCGCCGCCCTGCCGCCGGGCCTGAGTAGCCGGTGGATCGCGGCGAGATAGTCGGGCCAATAGCGCTGGCCGACGGCTTCCACCATCTCGACACTGGCGAGCCCATCATATTGCCCCTCCGCGTCGCGATAGTCGGTCAGCAATATCTGGGCGCCCGATCCCAGTCGGTCGCGGGCATAGTCGGCCTGCTCGGTGGACAGGGTGAGACCAGTATAGTGAACGGCCTGCCGCTCCATCGCCTGCTCAGCGAGGCCGCCCCAGCCGCAGCCGATCTCCAGCAGGGCATCGCCATCCTTCAGGTCCAGCCGGTCGAGGATGGCATCGACCTTGCGGTGCTGCGCCCGCTCCAGACTTTCGATAGGGCTATCCGGATCGAGAAACAAGGCACTGGAATAATGCATGTTCTCGTCCAGCCAGAGGCGGTAGAAGTCGTTTCCGAGATCATAGTGATAGGCGATGTTGTAGCGCGATCCGCTGCGGCTGTTGCGCCGCGTCCAGTGCGCCAGACGGCCGATCCAACGTGCCGGTCCGCGGGCGCGAGCGACCTGCCCCAGCGCGACCGCATTGCGCATGAACAGCGCGAACAGCGGCACCGGATCGGGGCTTGACCACTCCCCCGCCGCCCAGGCGCGATACCATCCGGCCGACCCACCGCTGGCGAGGCGGACGAGCGCGCGCCAGTGGTGAATTTCGACGATGCAGGACGGTCCTTCGGCGCGGCCACCCAGCAACCGGCGTGTGCCGTCGGGCAGGCCCGCCTCAAGCGCGCCCTGCTCGAGACCTTGGTCGATCCGGTCGAGAAGCCGATGAAATATCGGCGCCAGCCATCGTGCTATTCGACCGGACGCACCGCTGCGGGGCGGATGCCGAACAGACAGGGCGCGCCGGCCGCGGCGAGGATCTATGGCGTTCATGTCGCCGATCCTGCCGCAAGGTGAACGCCGCCGCAATCACCCCTTCATGCGTCGATAGGCGTCAAGCGCGCGCTCCCTTCCCTCCCGATGCCCGATCATCTTGGCGGGATAGGCCGGCGGACGCGCACCGTGTGCATCGGGATCATGGATGACCGCATCGGGGAGGTGGGCCAGTTCGGATACCCATCGCCGGATATAGTTGGCCGCATCGAACTTTTCCGACTGGCTGAGCGGCGCCATGATCCGGGTGAACAGGTTGGCATCGACACCGCTGCCTGCCACCCACTGCCAGTTGACACTGTTGTTGGCATAATCGGCGTCGACCAGCGTATCCCAGAACCAGCGTGCGCCGTGCCGCCAATCGATCAACAGGTGCTTGATGAGGAAGCTGGCGGCGATCATGCGAACGCGATTATGCATCCAGCCCGTCGCCCAGAGCTGCCGCATTCCCGCATCGACGATAGGATAGCCGGTCTGCCCTTTCTGCCAGGCGACGAGATCGGCGTGCGCTTCGGGAAGGCCCCGCCAAGGCAACCGGTCGAAATCGTCGCGGGCATTTTGCGATCCATAGGCGGGGAAGCCGCAAATCTGGACATGGGCATAATCGCGCCAGATCAGTTCCTTGAGGAAGATTGTGGCATCATGACCTGAAGATGCAACGCGGTGCCAGACATAGGCGGGTGACACCTCGCCGAAATGAAGATGGGGCGACAGGCGCGATGTTCCCTCGACAGCGGGAAGATTGCGTGCGTTGGGATAGTCGCGCACCTCTTCAAGAAAATCCGCGACATTCCTGCGCGCGCCCTCCTCTCCGGGGGTCCAGTCCGTGGCAAAACCCGCCGACCAGTCCGGCCTGGTCGGAAGCAGCCCCCACCCATCAAGCGAATCGCTGGCGGGCCAACGGGCCGGGGCTTGTATGCGGTGCGGCGCGGGCGACGGTGCGGCCGGCGGCATATGGTTCATTACCGCGCGGGCGAAAGGCGTGTAGATGCGATAGAGGCCGCCGCCGCCCGTCCTGACCGCGCCGGGCGGCAACAGCAGCCCACCGTCATGCAGGCATAGATCGAGCCTTTTCGCGACCGCTTTCTCGGCGTTCCGCCACCAGGGTTCATGATGACGCAGCGCGTGAACACGCGACGCGCCGACCTCCCGCGCCAACTCTTCCAGTGTTTCCGCGCTTCCGCCCCGACGCAGGAGGAGCCGCGATCCCCTGGCGCGGAGGCTTTCATCGAGCCGGGCGAGGCTGTGATGCAGCCACCAGCGCGATGCGCCGCCTATCGCCCATTGGCGGGGAGCTTCGTCATCGAGGATATAGACCGGAAGGACGGCGCCTTCCGACGCTGCGGCGATCAGTGCGGCTTGGTCGGAGAGACGGAGATCCTGGCGAAACCAGAGCAGAACGACTTGGGTCATGCGTCCGCAATGCGCGCTCGTGCGGCAAGTTCCAGCCGACCAATGGGGCATATCTGCGACGAGACCCGCCGCAAATCGCACGAATCGCGATTCGATCATGGACGTGACGCAGAGCGCCGCTTATCGTGTCACGGTCATTATGCGTCGGCGCTTTCCAGGGGTGGGACCGCGCCGGCAGCCAGAATCAGGGGACGAATGGCTTCGATGCCGAATGATCAGGAACTGGGATACCGACCATGTGTCGGGATCATGCTCGTCAACATGGATGGCAAGATTTTCGTTGGCCAGCGGCTCGATAACGCGGTCGAAGCCTGGCAGATGCCGCAGGGCGGCATTGATGAGGGCGAGGATGTCCGCGCCGCCGCCTTTCGGGAATTGCATGAAGAAACGGGCATCATCCGCGATCATGTGGAAATCATCGCCGCGACGCGCGAGGAGCATTTCTACGACCTGCCGCCGGAACTGATCGGGAAGCTGTGGGGCGGCAAATATCGCGGCCAGCGGCAACATTGGTTTCTGGCCCGCTTTCTGGGCAAGGACAGCGATATCGACATCCAGACCAAGCATCCGGAATTCCGGGACTGGAAATGGGCCGCGCCCGAAACGCTGCCGGAATTGATCGTGTCCTTCAAGCGCAAGCTGTATCGGGATATTTTGCAGGAGTTCAGGGCGCTTATCTGAAGCGGTTGACGCAAAAGGGGCTTAAATTCCGCTGTCGGGCGGCTAAGAAAGGGCCATGCGCGCACCCCTGATCCTGCTGTCTTTCGCCTGCTTCCCCTTCTCGACCGCCGCGGTCGCGGCCGATACTGCTTTGCTGCCGCCGGCCGTGCGGGAGATGCTGGAGGCCGCCATCGCCAACGGCAACGAGACGGAAATCGTGACCGTCGCAAAGATCGCCCGTCAGACCAATCCCGAATCGGCCAACGCGATCCAGCAAATGGTCGCGAGTTGGAAGGAACGGACCAAGGCGACACACGACACGCTGATACGCGAAGCCAGCTTCACCGACCTTTGGACCGGTCGGGTCGCGGCGGGCGGCTTCCGGTCCACCGGGTCGACGAGCGAGTTCGGCATCAGCGTCAATGCGACGGTGTCCCGCACCGGGCTGCAATGGAGCCACAAGCTGACAGCCACCACGGACTATCGTCGCGCCAATGGCGTGACATCGCGCGAACGTTACCTCGGAAGCTATGAGCCGCGCTACGAGTTCGATCCGCGCGGCTTCGCCTATGGCCTGGTACAGTTCGAGCGGGATACGTCGATCGGCTATGATGAACGCTACACGGGGTCGGTCGGCGTCGGATACAAGCTGGTCATGAGCAAGCCGCTCGATCTGTCGGTCGATATCGGTCCGTCAGTCCGTCATGCCAATTATCTGACTGGCGAGCGCGAGACCAAGATGGGCGCGCGCGGTTCGATGGCCATGGCTTGGCGCGCCTCCCCCACTTTGACCTTCAAGCAGACGGCATCGGGCTATGCGGAGAGTGATGTCTACACGCTCAATTCGCTGACTTCGCTGGAAACCAAGGTCGCCACACGCTGGTCGGCGGCGTTGTCCTACAATATCCAGTATGAATCGGAGACGATGCTGTCGGCGCGGGATTTCGACACACTCAGTCGCCTGACCCTGACATATGATTTCTGATCCACGCAATTTTCGTGCGGGGGTGGAGGCACGGGTCGGGCTCTGATAGACCCTTGCCATGACCCTCCTGACTCCAGCGGAATTGAGGATTCTGGACCATGCCGCGGCTGCACCCATGCTGGCGCAGGTGCAGGATTGGGCTGCGGTCAACAGCGGATCGCGCAATCTGGATGGCCTGGCGCGCATGGCGGCGATGCTGGCTGATGCCTTCGCCCGGCTACCCGGCACCGTTCGGCTGGTCGAGCCGACGCCGGTCGATAATGTGGCGCCGGACGGGCGGGTGGAGACGATCCCCCATGGCCGTCACCTGCATGTGGCGGTGCGCGCCGATGCGCCGATACGATTGTTGCTGACGGGCCATATGGACACGGTCTTTCCCGTCGATCATGCCTTTCAGCAGCAACGCTGGCTGGAGCCGGGCATCCTGAATGGTCCGGGCGTTGCCGACATGAAGGGCGGCATTGCCGTGATGCTGGCTGCGCTGATGGCGATCGAAACGTCGGATGCGGTGTCGAGGCTGGGCTATGACATCGTTATCAACAGCGACGAGGAAGTGGGCAGCCCCTCCTCCGCCGCGCTTCTGCGCGAGGTCGCGCGAGGAAAAGTCGCGGCCTTGACCTACGAGCCGGCGCTCCCCGACGGCACGCTGGCCGGCGCGCGGGCCGGCAGCGGCAATTTCTCGATCATCGTCACCGGGCGCAGCGCCCATGCCGGGCGCAACCCGGATGAAGGCCGCAACGCGCTGCTGGCGGCGGCGGACCTCGCCTTGCGGCTCAAGGCCGGCAGCGGCGCTGGATTTTCCTGCAACCCTGCGAAGATCGACGGTGGCGGGCCGAACAATGTCGTGCCCGACCATGCCGTTCTGCGCGTCAATTTCCGTCCCAGTACGCCGGAGGACGAGATCGCTGCACGGACGCTGATCGATACCATGATGACGGCGATCGCGCACGAACATGACGTCAGCCTGCACCTGCATGGCGGCTTTGGCCGTCCGCCCAAGCCGATGGACGGGAAGGCCGAGCGGTTGTTCGGCCTTGTCCGGCAATGCGGCGCGGACCTGGGCCTTGCCATTGGCTGGCGCGATACCGGCGGCGTATGCGACGGCAACAATATCGCTGCCTGCGGCGTGCCGGTGGTGGATACGATGGGTGTGCGCGGCGGCAGCATCCATAGCGAGGCCGAATATCTGCTGACCGACAGCCTGGTCGAGCGCGCGCAATTGTCGGCGTTGACGCTGTGGCGGATCGCGCAGGGAGGATTCCAACCGGGACAAGATATGAAAGAGGGGATGACCGCTTGAGCTTCATCATGCGCATCGCGCGCGCGGACGATCTGCAGACGCTCTATGAAATGGCGAAACTTACCGGAGGCGGCTTCACCAACCTGCCGCCCGACCGCAAGGCGCTGGCCGCCAAGCTGGAACGCACCGAAAAGGCGCTGGCGCGGGCGAATGAGGGCATAGAGGACGAACTGATCGTCATGGTGCTGGAGAATGTGGAGACCGGCCAGGTGCGCGGAACCTGCCAGATTTTCTCCACCGTGGGGCAAAGCTGGCCCTTCTATTCCTATCGCCTGGGCGTGCTGACCCAGCATAGCCGCGAACTGGGCCGCACGTTCCGCGCGCAGATGCTCTCGCTGACCACCGACCTGGAAGGTTCGGTCGAGGTCGGCGGCCTCTTCCTACACCCGCGCGAACGGGCCGAGGGGCTGGGCCTGTTGCTCGCGCGCAGCCGCTATCTCTACATCCGCAATCACCGGGCGCGCTTTGGCGACAGGATCATCGCGGAACTGCGGGGCGTCATCGACGAAGCGGGCGGATCGCCCTTCTGGGACGGGCTTGCCGGTCGCTTCTTCGGCATGAGCTTTCAGGAGGCGGACGAGTTCAACGCCGTCAATGGCAACCAGTTCATCGCCGACCTGATGCCCAAGACGCCGATCTATACCGCGATGCTGACCGACAGCGCCCGCGCGGTCATCGGCCTGCCCCATCCCAATGGCCGCGCGGCGATGCGGATGCTGGAAACCGAAGGATTCGATAATGCCGGTTATGTCGACATTTTCGACGGCGGCCCGACCATGGTGGGACAGATAGACCAGTTGAAGACGATCGCGGCCGCGCGCGATGTCACCCTGTCCACCACGCATGAGAAGGGCGGCGACAAGATGCTGATCGCCACCGGGCGGCTGGCCGATTATCGTTGCACCTGGGGTTTCGTGCAGGAAGGCGCGGACGGCGCGGTGTCGCTGGACGCGGCCAGCGCCGTCCGGCTTGGGCTGGATATTGGCGAGACTTTCACCATGGCGGGACGGGCATGAGCGTTACCGAGATCAATTTCGACGGGCTGATCGGACCAAGCCACAACTATGCGGGGCTGAGCCTGGGAAACCTCGCCTCCGCGCGCAACGCCGGGCAGGTCTCGCAGCCAAGGGCAGCCGCGCTCCAGGGTATCGAGAAGATGCGCGGCAACATCCGGCTTGGGCTGAAGCAGGGCATCTTCCTGCCGCAATGGCGTCCTGACGGCGCCTGGCTTGCGCGGCTGGGAACCGATGTGGGGGACGCGGAGCCCCATATCCGGGCGGCGGCCATGTCGGCCTCCTCCATGTGGGCCGCCAATGCAGCGACCGTGTCGCCCGCCGCCGACGCCGCCGACGGGCGGACGCACCTGACCGTCGCAAACCTGGTGACGATGCCGCATCGCAGCCATGAATGGCCCCAGACGCTGGCGCAGTTGCGCGTCGCCTTTTCCGATGCGCGGGCCTTCGTCGTGCACGACCCGGTACCGCCCCCCTTTGGCGACGAGGGCGCCGCCAATCATATGCGGCTGACCGAGCGGCACGACCTGCCCGGCGTCGAGATATTCGTCTACGGCCAGTCGGGCGGCCCCTTCCCCGCGCGGCAGCATGTCGAGGCGAGTCGGGCAGTCGCGCGACTCCATGGGCTTGCGCCGGCACGCGCATTGTTCGTGCAGCAATCGGAAGAAGCGATCGCGGCCGGCGCCTTCCACAATGACGTGGTCGCCGTGGCCAATGAGCGGGTGCTGTTTACCCATGAACTCGCCTTTGCCGACAAGGCGCTGTTCCATGCACGCTTGCGAGAGGCTCTGCCCTGTGTCGAGATCGTGGAAGTGCCGGCGAGCGCCGTCAGCCTGGCCGACGCGATCAAAAGCTATCTGTTCAATGCACAATTGGTGACGTTGCCCGACGGGGCCATGGCCCTGATCCTGCCGACCGAGGCGCAGGAGACGCCGGCCGTCTGGTCCTGGCTGCAACAGATGGTGGCCGGGAACGGCCCGATCCGGCGTCTGGTCCCGGTCGATGTGCGCCAGTCCATGGCCAATGGCGGCGGCCCCGCCTGCCTGCGCCTGCGAGTCGTCGCCGACCCCGCCAATATCGACCCCCGCTTCCTGGTCGATGAGGCCAAGCTGGACGATATTGCGGGTATAGTGTCCGATTATTGGCCAGAATCGATCGCACCCGACGATTTGGGCGATACTCGGCTGATTGCGCGGATCGAGCAATCATGGTTAGCCCTTGTTGACCATTTGCAGCTTTCAGGCGACCTGGCCCCCTGACCGCGAGGGGCCGGCGCCGGGTGGGACGACCATGGAACGGATCAAGGGCCTCTTCATCATCAAGACCAAGTTCGAAGCGTTCCTGGTCATCTATGCCCTGGCGCTGGGCGCCGCCGAACGCGGGGTCGCCTATATGCAGCAATATCCGGGCACCGGCGGCCAGTTGCTGGCGCTTGCCTGTTCGGGCGCCGTATTCATGGCGGGCGGCATGATCATCGACGCACTGGAATATCGACGCGGCATCTGATCGGTATCGTCGACGCGCTTGCCCTGCCCGCCCGCTGACGGCAGGAGGGGGCCATGGGCGCTATCATGTTGCAGGGAACAGGGTCGGACGTGGGCAAGTCGGTGCTGGTCGCCGGGCTGTGCCGGGCGCTGGTGCGGCGGGGCTATCGGGTCCGCCCGTTCAAGCCGCAGAACATGTCCAACAATGCCGCCGTGACGAGCGACGGGGGCGAGATCGGCCGGGCCCAGGCGTTGCAGGCCATGGCTTGCGGCGTAGCGCCGCACACGGACATGAACCCGGTGCTGCTGAAACCGCAGGCCGACCGGACGTCGCAGCTGATTGTCCATGGACAGGTGCGCGGCGCGTTGGGTTCCGGCAATTTCCGAGCGGCGCGGGGGCAATTGCTGGCCGCGGTGCTGGAAAGCTATGGCCGGATGAAGGCGCAATGCGACATCGTCGTCGTCGAGGGTGCTGGCTCGCCCGCCGAGATCAACCTGCGCGCGGGCGACATCGCCAATATGGGCTTCGCCCGCGCCGCCAATGTCCCGGTCGTGCTGGTGGGTGACATCGATCGGGGTGGCGTGATCGCGGCGGTGGTCGGAACGCGGACGGTGATCGACCCGGAGGACGCCGCGATGATCCGAGGCTTCCTGATCAACAAGTTTCGCGGTGATCCCGCCCTTTTCGAGGATGGTTACGCCCAGATCGAGTCGCTGTCGGGGTGGCGCGGCATGGGCGTGGTGCCGTGGCTGGACGCTGTCTCGCGGCTGCCGAGCGAGGATGCGGTGGTGCTGGAGCAGCGGAGCTTTTCGAGCGAGGCGCCGCTGGTAGTCGCCTGCCCGGTGCTGCCGCGCATTTCCAATTTCGATGATCTCGATCCGCTCAAGCTGGAACCGGCAGTCGACCTACGCATGATCGGACCCGGCCAGCCGATCCCGGCGGAGGCGGCGCTGGTGATCCTGCCCGGTTCCAAGGCGACGATCGCCGACATGAGGGCGCTGGTGAAACAGGGTTGGGACATCGACATTCGGGCGCATCATCGGCGTGGCGGTGCCGTGCTTGGCATTTGCGGCGGCTATCAGATGCTGGGCCGGTCGATCGGCGATCCCGAGGGGCTGGAAGGGCCGCCCGGCTCCGTCGCCGGACTGGGCCTGCTCGACGTGCAGACGGTGCTGAGCGGAACCAAGACATTGAAGGCAGTGCAAGGGCGGGCGCTGGGGGCCGATTTCAGCGGCTATGAGATGCATATGGGGCGGACGGGCGGGCCCGACTGCGCGCAGCCCTTTGCGCTGCTCGACGGGCGGCCGGACGGCGTCCTCAGCCGCGACGGGCGGGTGATGGGCAGCTATGTTCATGGGCTGTTGGCCAGCACCGACCTGCGCGATGCGCTGCTCCAGCGTGTGGGCGGGCGATCGGCGGGCGCGGATCATGACCGATCGGTCGAAGATGCGCTGGATGACATCGCGGTGCGGCTTGAGACCCATGCCGACATCGACGCGATGGTTGCGCTGGCGACGGGCTGAGGGCAAAGAAAAAGGCGGACTTGGCCGCCTCATACCCCTGATTTCTGGAAGAAATGGCGCACCCGGAACGATTCGAACGTCCGACCCTCAGATTCGTAGTCTGATGCTCTATCCAGCTGAGCTACGGGTGCGTTTTTTCTGGCAGGTCGAGCTTGAAGCCTATCCCTGCCGCTTTTCCAAAATGGCGCACCCGGAACGATTCGAACGTCCGACCCTCAGATTCGTAGTCTGATGCTCTATCCAGCTGAGCTACGGGTGCGTTGGAGACGCGCAGATAGAAGCGTCCGGCCAATTGGGCAAGCCCCTTTTTACACTTTTCCTACGGTTAAATCCGGGGCCCGGCCCGGTCGGCAACCTTTGCGGCGCTCCGCCGTTCAGCACGCAGGAAAGGATGCTATCCATGAGCTTCACCATGAACGAACTGGTGCTGTTGCTGATCGCCCTGGCCATCGGCTGGCTGCTGGGCCTGATGATGAGCGGGCGCGGCAAATATCGACGCTATTGGCGGGACGAGCAAGTAGCGCATCGCACCGCGATCAAGGACCGGGACGCCCGGATCGAGGCCGCCAATTTGCGGATCGCCGAGTTGGAACGCCAGTCGGCCGGCCCGATCGGACCCGGCACGGCAACCGCAGTCTCGGGCGCGGTGCATGGGCGCGACGACCTCAGCCGAATCAGGGGCATCAGCCAGGCGCAGGAAGTGGCGCTCAACGAGGCGGGCTATCACCGCTTCGGGCAGATCGCCGCGATCAATGCCGAACAGGAAGCGACGCTGGAGGCGAGGCTGGGCCTGAAGCCGGGCACCATCGCGCACGAGGACTGGCGGGGTCAGGCGGTCGAACTGGAACGGGGCGAAAAGCCCGGATTGTTCAGCCGGCTGACCGGATCGGCCTGAACGAAAAAGGGCGGGAGTTGCCTCCCGCCCTTTCCTTTATTTCTTCGCCAGCGCGGCCTGGGCCGCAGCAAGACGCGCGATCGGCACGCGATAGGGCGAGGCCGATACATAATCGAGGCCGGTCGCTTCGCAGAAGGCGATCGAGGCCGGATCGCCACCATGTTCGCCGCAGATGCCCAGCTTGATGCCGGGACGGCTCGCACGGCCACGTTCGGCCGCCAGTTCGATGAGCTGACCCACGCCCTCCACATCGATACTGACGAACGGATCGCGAGCGAAGATGCCCTTGTCGACATATTGGGTCAGGAAGCGGCCGGCATCGTCACGGCTGATGCCGATCGTCGTCTGCGTCAGATCGTTGGTGCCGAAGGAGAAAAATTCGCCGACTTCGGCGATTTCGCCCGCCTTGAGCGCCGCGCGCGGCAACTCGATCATCGTGCCGACCAGATACTCCACCGAAGCGCCCTGCTCCGTGAACACGTCCTGCGCGACCTTGTCGACGATCGCCTTCATCAGCTCCAGCTCCTTGCGCGTGGCAACGAGCGGGATCATCACTTCGGGGATCGGCGCTTCACCACTGCGCTGCTTGACCAGCAGCGCCGCTTCGAAGATGGCGCGGGCCTGCATCTCGTAGATTTCAGGATAGGTGACGCCCAGGCGGCACCCGCGATGACCCAGCATCGGGTTGAATTCATGCAGTTCTGCGGCGCGACGCTTGAGCGTGTCGACACTGACGCCGGCGCCCTTGGCCACTTCCTCAAACTCGGCTTCACCATGCGGCAGGAATTCGTGCAGCGGCGGATCGAGCAGGCGGATGGTAACCGGCAGGCCGGCCATCACCATGAAGATCTGCGCGAAATCGTCCCGCTGTTCGGGCAGCAGCTTGTCGAGCGCGGCGCGGCGGCCCTTCTCGCTGTCGGCCAGGATCATCTCGCGCACGGCGGTAATGCGCGCGGCGTCGAAGAACATATGCTCGGTGCGGCAAAGGCCCACGCCCTCCGCGCCGAAATCACGCGCGGTCTGGCAGTCGAGCGGGGTTTCGGCGTTGGCGCGGACCTTGAGGCGACGGACCTTGTCGGCCCATTGCATCAGGATGCCGAAGTCGCCGGCCAGTTCGGGCTGCACGGTCGGCACTTCACCCGCCATGACTTCACCGGTGGCGCCGTCGATGGTCAGGATGTCGCCTTCCTTCAGCTCGCGATTGCCGATGCGCAGGATCTTGTTGGCATTATCGATCGACAGGCTGCCCGCGCCCGAGACGCAGGGACGGCCCATGCCGCGCGCGACCACGGCGGCGTGGCTGGTCATGCCGCCGCGTGCGGTCAGGATGCCCTTGGCCGCGTGCATCCCATGAATATCCTCCGGGCTGGTTTCGACGCGGACCAGGATGACGGCATCGCCGAGTTCGTTGCGACGCTCGGCAGTGTCGGCGTCGAACACGATCAGACCGCTGGCCGCGCCCGGCGAGGCGGGCAGACCCTTGGTCAGCACGTCGCGCGGCGCCTTGGGATCGAGGGTCGGGTGGAGCAACTGGTCGAGCGCGGCGGGATCGACGCGGGCGACGGCTTCTTCCTCGGTGATGAGGCCTTCGCTCGCCATTTCGACTGCGATCTTGAGCGCGGCCTTTGCGGTGCGCTTGCCGGACCGGGTCTGGAGCATCCAGAGCTTGCCCTGCTGCACCGTGAACTCGATGTCCTGCATGTCGCGATAATGTTTTTCGAGGATCTCGAACACCCGGGCCAGTTCGGCATAGGTTTCGGGCATCGCCTCTTCCATCGACAGCGGCTTGGCCCCTGCCCGCTCGCGCGCCTGCTTGGTGAGGTACTGCGGCGTGCGGATGCCCGCGACCACGTCCTCGCCCTGGGCGTTGATAAGATATTCGCCATAATAGGCATTTTCACCGGTGGCCGGATCGCGGGTGAAGGCCACGCCCGTCGCCGAGGTGTCGCCCATATTGCCGAACACCATAGCCTGCACATTGACGGCGGTGCCCCAGTCGCCGGGGATCGAGTTCAGGCGGCGATAGACCTTGGCCCGGTCGGCCTGCCACGAGCCGAACACGGCGTTGATGGCGCCCCAAAGCTGGTCATGCACATCCTGCGGGAAGGGCTTGTTCCAGAGCTTGGCGACCAGCGCCTTATATTCACCGACCAGCACCTTCCAGTCGTCGGCGGTCATTTCGGTGTCGAGAGTATAGCCCTGATCTTCCTTGGCGATTTCGAGGGCTTCCTCGAAGGCGCCATGGTCGAGTTCGAGCACCACGTCCGAATACATCTGGATGAAGCGGCGATAGCTGTCCCAGGCGAACCGCTCGTCCCCGGATGCAGCAGCCAGGCCAAGGACGGTTTCGTCGTTGAGGCCGAGGTTGAGGACCGTGTCCATCATGCCGGGCATGGAGATGCGCGCGCCGGAGCGGACCGAGACGAGCAGCGGATCGGCCGCGTCGCCAAAACGCTTGCCGGTGACGGCCTCGATATGGGCAATGCCGGCGGCAACCTGCGCCTTCAGGCTGTCGGGATAGACGCCGCCATCGGTATAATAGCGGGTGCACATTTCGGTCGTGATGGTGAAGCCCGGCGGCACCGGCAGGCCGATCGCGGCCATGCCATCGAGGTTGGCGCCCTTGCCGCCCAGCAAGTTCTTGTCGCCCTTCCCCCCATCATTCACGCCACCGCCAAAACGATAGACATAGCGGGTCGAAGTGCTGCTCATCTGGGCCTCTTCCGTCATAACCATAGTGTCCGGCTCTCCCTGCACTGATTGCCGAGTTTGTGCGTTGCAACAATGTTGTCGCAATTAGCGTCATAATACTTGATGGGATAGGAAATATCCCGCTTAACTTCGAATATTTCCCGTAAATTTTGGAATATCGTTTCGTTATCCCGTAATTTTCGAAAAGTCTGCCACATTGTGCACTGCATCACGAACCCGCGCCAGCAGCGCGAGGCGAGTCGTGCGTTTGGCCGGATCGGCGTCATTCACGGTGACGCTGTCGAAAAAGGCGTCGATCGGCGCGCGGAGAGTCGCGAGCGCGGCCATGGCGCCCTCGAAATCTTCCGCCGCCACAGCCTGCGCCGCCCGCGGTTCCGCCGCATCAAGTGCCGCGATCAGATCAGCTTCCGCTTTTTCCGGTTCGTAGGAAAGGGAAATTGCTTCCGCCCTTTCAACGCCTTCCTTCTTGAGGATGTTGGCGGCGCGCTTGTAGCCGGCGAGCAGGTTCGCGCCGTCGTCGGTCGCAACGAACGACTGGAGCGCCTTCACGCGGGCAAGCAGGCGAACAAGGTCGTCCTCGCCACCCAGCGCGAACACTGCGTCGATCAGGTCGTGACGGACGCCGGCTTCCTTCTGCTGGACCTTAAGGCGGTCAATGAAGAAAGACGCCAAATCTTGCTCAGTCTTACTAAAGAAGATGATTTCAAATTTCGCTTGGTCATCATCTGCCGCCGCCAGCAATGCGCGCTCCAAACGGAAACTAAGCTTGTTCTGCAAAATCAACGAAATAACTGCGATAGCAGCCCTACGCAGCGCGAACGGATCCTTCGACCCCGTCGGCGGCATCTTTTCAATAAAGAAGCTCGCCAAAGTGTCCAGCTTGTCCGCCAGTGACACCGCCACCGTAACCGGCGCGGTAGGCACGTCATCGCCCTGCCCGACCGGCTTGTAATGGTCGCGAATGGCGTCGGCGACTGCATCGGGCAGGCCTTCGGCGCGGGCGTAATAGCCGCCCATCACGCCCTGCAATTCGGGGAACTCGCCGACCATTTCGGTGACGAGATCAGCCTTGGCGAGGCGGGCGGCATGTTCGGCCTGGTCCGCGTCGGCGCCCTTGACGATCCCATCTTCCACCAGCCAGCGGGCGAGCTTCGCGACGCGCTCGACCTTGTCGGCGACGGTGCCCAGTTTCTCGTGGAAGGTGATGCGCTCCAGCTTCTGCGCGTGGTCCGCGAGGCTGGTCTTGCGATCCTGCTCCCAGAAGAAGCGGGCATCGCTCAAACGCGCGGCCAGCACCTTGCGGTTGCCCGCGATGATCGCCGCACCGCCATCCTTCGCCTCAATATTGGCGGTGCAGATGAAGGCGGGCGCCAGCTTGCCTGCCGAATCGCGCAGCACGAAATATTTCTGGTTGATGCGCAGCGTCAGCTGAATGACTTCGGGCGGCACCTCCAGGAAGGCCGGGTCGAAATCGCCGAGCAGCGGCACCGGCCATTCGGTCAGGCCCGCATTTTCCGCGACCAGCCCCTTGTCCTCGATCACGCTGTAGCCATGGGCGGCGGCGGCCTGCGCGGCCTTCGCCTCTATGATCGCCTGGCGCTCCTGATGGCTGGCGATGACATGGCAGGCGCGCAGCTTTTCGACATAGTCGTGCGCGCTGCCGATGGTAATCTCACCGGGATGATGGAAACGGTGGCCGAGCGTGGCATAGCCCGACCGAATGCCCTCGATCTCGATGTCGACCAGGTCTTCGCCCAGAATCGCGACGATGCCCTGCAACGGACGGACCCAACGCAGGCTCTCGGTCGTCTGGCTGGCGACGCCCCAGCGCATCGATTTGGGCCAGGGAAAGGCGCGGATGACGGCTGGCACGGCTTCGGCCAGCACCTGCGCGGTGGCGCGGCCGGGCTTGTTCACGACAGCGAACCAGACACCTTCGCGATCTTCGAGCTGGTCCTGCGTCAGGCCGGTCTTGCGCAGGAAGCCTTCGAGCGCCTGCGCCGGGGCGCTGGTGCGCGGCCCCTTGAATTCTTCGCTGACCGCCGCGGTTTCGAGCGGCAGGTCGCGGGCGATGAGCGCGAGGCGACGGGGGGTGACGAAGCTGTCGATCACGGCGGGTTTGAGGCCTGCCTTCGCCAGTTCCTCAGTGAAGAGGCGGGCGAGGTCGTCTGACGCCTTCAACTGCATTCGCGCCGGGATTTCCTCGCAGCGCAGTTCGAGGAGGAAGTCAGTCATCACGCCGTCCACCCGTTCACTTCCATCCACTTTTCGCAGCTGCCCTTGGCGAGGTCGCGGACGCGGCCGATATAGCTGGCGCGTTCCTGCACCGAGATGACGCCGCGCGCCTGGAGCAGGTTGAACACATGACTCGCCTTGATCGCCTGGTCATAGGCGGCGAGCGGAACCCCGGCTTCCAGCGAAGCCTTGCACTCCGCCTCGGCGTCCTTGAACCAGCGGAACAGCTTTTCGGTGTCGGCGATTTCGAAATTCCATTTCGACATCTGCTGCTCGTTCGCCAGGAACACGTCGCCATAGGTGACGCCCGCGTCATTGAATTTCAGGTCGTAGACACTGTCGACGCCCTGAATATACATGGCGAGACGCTCCAGCCCGTAGGTCAGTTCGCCTGCGACCGGCTTGCAGTCAAAGCCGCCCATCTGCTGGAAATAGGTGAACTGGGTGACTTCCATGCCGTCGCACCAGACTTCCCAGCCAAGCCCCCAGGCGCCGAGCGTCGGGCTTTCCCAGTCATCCTCGACAAAGCGGATGTCATGGACCAGCGGGTCGATGCCGATCTCCACCAGCGATCCCAGATAGAGTTCCTGGAGGTTCGCCGGGCTGGGCTTCATGATGACCTGATAC
This sequence comes from Sphingobium sp. V4, assembly GCF_029590555.1. Taxonomy (NCBI): domain Bacteria; kingdom Pseudomonadati; phylum Pseudomonadota; class Alphaproteobacteria; order Sphingomonadales; family Sphingobiaceae; genus Sphingobium; species Sphingobium sp. V4. The sequence goes on from NZ_CP081001.1 coordinate 1,530,963, forward strand.
TGGTAATAATGCTGGAGCCGGTTGGGGTTTTCGCCATAGCGGCCGTCGGTCGGGCGGCGGCTGGGCTGCACATAGGCGGCGTTCCAGGCGTTGGGACCAAGGCTGCGCAACGTCGTCGCCGGGTGGAAGGTGCCCGCGCCGACTTCCATGTCATAGGGTTGGAGGATGACACAGCCCTGTTTCCCCCAATAGGCATGGAGGGTCAGGATCAGGTCCTGGAAGGAAAGCGCTTTGCCTTCGGCCACGGATGGTCCCTGTCAAAATAGCGTTTTTACGTGTCGCGCGCCTTGGCGCATGGGGCCGACAGGGTCAAGGAAAAGCGGCGGCAAACAGGGTTAAGCCGCTTGCCCTTCGCGCGCGCGCTGCGCATGGAGGAAGGCATGACGATCTTCTCCGCCTTGCTGCGTGGCCTGAGCGCCGCGCTGCTGCTGGTCGGCGGCGTGGCGCAAGCCCGCCCGGCCGCGACCGCCACCCCTGCCCTGTGGCAGGTGAGCGATGCCGACACGACCATCTATCTGTTCGGGACCGTCCATGTGATGAAGCCGGGCATCGACTGGTTCAACGGCCCGGTGAAAAGCGCTTTCGACCGGTCCGACCTGCTGGTGCTGGAGATCATCGAGCCAGACAATCCCAACGAACTGGGTGCGACCATGGGCGGCATGGCGCTGGCGAAGGACGGGGTGAAGCTGTCCGACCGGCTGAGCGGCGAAGCGCGGGCCAGATACCAGGCGGCGATGGAATCAAGCGGCCTGCCCTGGCGGACATTCGACCTGTTCAATCCCTGGATGGCAGGCATGGCGCTGTCGGTCGCGCCGCTGGCGCGCCTGGGCTACAAGAATGACCTGGGCGCAGAGAAGATATTGCGTGGCGCGGCGCAGGCGGCGGGCAAGCCGGTCGATGCGCTGGAGACGGTGGAGCAGCAGGTCGGCTTCTTCGCCGGCCTGCCGATGGTCCAGCAGGTCCAGTTCCTGAACGCGACGGTGGACGGCCTGCCGGAGATGGAGAAGGAATTTGGCGACCTGCTGACCTACTGGCAGTCGGGCCAGCCCGACAAGCTGGCGAAATCGATGAACGAGTCGCTGGAAGCCACGCCGGAACTGGCGCAGGTGCTGCTGATCGGGCGCAATGCCAATTGGGCGAAGTGGATCAAGGCGCGGCTGGAGCAGCCGGGCATAACGTTCGTCGCCGTCGGCGCGGGTCATCTGGCGGGCAAGGGCAGCGTGCAGGACCAGCTGAAGGCACTGGGCGTCGCCTCGCACCGGGTGAAGGATTGAGATGATGCGGCTCGTCACCCGTTTCCTTGCGCTCTGCGCCCTCACCCTGGTCGTGGCCTGCGACAAGGCGCCCGAGCCGCCGCCGGTACGGGGCGGCCCGGCGCTGTGGCAGGTGCAGCGCGGCGCGCTGACAGGCTGGCTGTTCGGCACGATCCACGTCCTGCCCAAGGGTGTCGCCTGGGACACGCCTGCGATCAGGGAGGCCATGGAGCGGGCCGACCGGCTGGTGCTGGAAGCGGCGGACTTGCAGGACGAGCAGAAGACGCTGGCCCTGTTCGAGCAGATGGGACGCAGCCCCAACCTGCCACCGCTGGAAGCGCGCGTGCCGGAGGGCGAAAAGGCGCCGCTGTTGAAGGCGATCGGCGATGGCGGGACCAGTTCGCAACTCCTGTCCGGCTATGAAAGCTGGGCGGCGGCGATGCTGCTGTCGGCCGCCAGTCAGCAGGGGCTGGGCGTCAGCCAGGATGACGGAGTGGAGCCGGTCCTGATCGCGACCTTCAAGAAGGCCGGCAAGCCGATCGAAGGGCTGGAGACGGTGGAGCGGCAGTTCGGCGCATTCGATACGCTGCCCGAGCCGGCGCAGGCCGGGCTGCTGGTGCAGACCGTGCATGAAGCCAAGGACATGAAGGCACTGTACGACCGCATCCTTACCGCCTGGACGAAGGGCGACATGGACGCGATCGCCAGGGAGGATCAGATCGGCGAACAGCCCGACCCGGTGGTCGAGGAAGCCATATTGGTCGCCCGGAACCGCGATTGGGTGAAGGCGATCGAGCCAATGAAGGGTCGCCCGTTCATCGCCGTGGGCGCGGGGCATTTGACCGGACGGGAAAATCTGATCGATCTGCTCAAGGCCAGGGGGTTCACGGTCACGCGAGTGCAGTGACGCCTCGCCTCCACGCCCGGCCCAAAACGAACGGACGTCGTGAACAGCAGCACCCTTGCCTTTCGGCCCTATTCTGCTAAAGGGCCGCCTTCCCGCGATGGTCATCCCTGGAGGCGTGGCGGGAAAATGTACAATCAAGCTTTTGGAGACACGCAATGAGCGAGCAGCTTACGCTGTCGGCCGAGGCACGCGATCGGGCAGGCAAGGGAGCCTCCCGCGCTCTCCGCCGCGAGGGCCGCGTACCCGCCGTCATCTACGGTAACAATGAAGAACCCCTGTCGATCCACGTCGAGGAAAAGCTCCTCAACAAGCAGCTCGGCACCGGCCACTTCTTCAATTCGGTCATCATGGTCGAAGTCGGCGGCAAGACCGTCCGCACGCTCGCCAAGGACGTGGCGTTCCACCCCGTCTCCGACCGTCCGCTGCACGCCGACTTCCTGCGCGTTTCGGAACATGCCTCGGTCCACGTCAACGTGCCGGTGCGCTTCGAGAATGAAGACGCCTCGCCGGGCCTGAAGAAGGGCGGCGTTCTGAACGTCGTCCGTCACGACATCGAACTGATCGTCGACGCCGCCAAGATTCCCGAAGACGTCGTTGTCGATCTCTCGGGCTTCGAAGTGGGCGATTCGATCCATATCAGCGCGGTGACGCTGCCCAAGGGCGCGAAGACCGCGATCGACGATCGCGACTTCACGATCGCCACCATCGTTGCTCCCTCTTCGCTGAAGAGCGCCGAAGGCGACACGACCAAGGAAGCCGAAGCCGAATAAGGCTTTTGCGACCGCAAGGTTTCTGCTCAACCCCGTTCGGGCTGGGCCTGTCGAATTCTGGCGCGCGCGCCCATCGACAGGCTCAGGGCGAACGGGGTTTTGCCTGTTTGGAGTAGCGACATGCAGATCTGGGCGGGCCTCGGCAATCCGGGGGCGCAATATGCGATGCACCGGCACAATGTCGGCTTCATGGTCGCCGACCTGATCGCGGACATGTATCGCTTCTCCCCACCGAAGAAGCAGTTTCAGGGCTGGGTGCAGGAAGGGCGGATCGGACCGGAGAAGATCCTGCTGATCAAGCCCGCCACCTTCATGAACGAAAGCGGCCGGTCGATCGGCGAGGCGATGCGCTTCTACAAGCTGACGCCGCAGGATGTGACGGTGTTCCACGACGAACTCGACCTGGCGCCGATGAAGGTCAAGATAAAGCGCGGCGGCGGCAATGCCGGGCATAATGGACTGCGGTCGACCGATGCCCATATCGGCGCCGAGTTTCGCCGGGTCCGAATCGGCATCGGCCATCCGGGTCACAAGGACAAGGTCCATGGCTATGTGCTGGGCAATTACGCCAAGAGCGAGATGGACGCGCTGGCCGACATGCTGGGCGCGATCGGCGCCGAGGCGGAGTGGCTCGCCAAGGGCGACGATGTCCGCTTCATGAGCGAGGTCGCGCTGCGACTGGCATAGAAAAGGCGCCCGGCGGAACCGGGCGCGGGCAACGTCTGGTCATTTCGTAACAAGACCATCAACTTGGCCGTCAGTAGCCTATTCCCGGAACGCCGTCTCGCTCAAATGGGTCAGCGGTGTCAGGATATAGGCCAGGATCGATCGCTTGTCGCCGAGCAGGTTGACGTCCGCTCCCATGCCAGGCCCGATTGCGAGCCTCCGCCCCGCATCATCGGTGATCGCATCGCTGGCCGTGCGGACCCGGACGAGATAATGGCTGTCCCCTGTCCGCTCGTTCACTACCGCGTCCGGCGAGATGGCGACGACGCTCCCCTCCATCGAACCATAGATGGCGCTGTCATAGGCGGAAATATGCACCTTCGCCTTCTGCCCCAATCGGACCGAGGCGATGTCCTTGGCGGCGACGGCGGCTTCGATCAGCAGGCTGTCGCGCCCAGGCACCATTTCCAGCAGCGGGTCGCCGGGTCGAACACTGCCGCCGACCGTGGTGACGAAGACCCGGTTGATCCGTCCATCGACCGGCGCGCGGACCACAGTCCGGGTGAGCTTATATTCATAGGCGGGCATTGCCGCCTGACGCACCGACATGTCGGCGCGCGCGGCGGTCAGTTCATCGGCGGCGCGCGACAGCCAGTCGCGCTTCTGCTGCTGCGCGCTTGCCTGCGCCTCGGTCAGGACCGAGCGCGCGCGCCCGACCGCCGCCGCAGCGCCCGCCGCTTCGCTGCTCGACACGGCAAAGCTGTTCTGCGCCTGAAGCAAGGAACGGCGCGGCTCGATCCCTTCCTGCACCAGTGGCCGAAGGAGGTTGAGATCGGCGCGCGCCGTTTCGCGGGCGGAAATGCGTGCCTCTTCGGTAGCGCTCGCCTCCGTGATGGCGCGCCGGGCCTGGGCCACCCGCGCGGCCGCGACGTTGCCGAGACTGGCCAGTTCGGCCATGCGCGATCGGTGGAGGCTCTGCTCCGCCGCAATCTGGCTGGCCATCAGCGGATTGCGCGGCTGCGGAAAGACCGGGGAGCGCCCGGCGATCTCGGCTTCCAGCCGGATGATCTTGGACTGGAGCGCATCGCTGCTCGCGCGGTTGCTTTCCAGTTCAGCGCCGGGCTGAACCGGGCTGAGCCGAACCAGCGGCGCTCCGCGCTTCACATCCTGCCCGGTGCGGACCAGGATCGATTCGATCACACCGCCCTCCAGGTTGGAGATGACTTGCAATTGTGAGCTGGGAATCACCTTGCCGATAGCGCGGACGGTGCGGTCGATCTCCGTCAGCCAGGCCCAGATCAGGAAGATCAGGAAGAAAGCGGCGATGACCCAGAGAATGATGTTGGCCGGCACGCGCGGCTTGATGGTCGTCGCGGGCGGCTGGAAAGGCAGTTCGGCGCTCATGCGGCCTTCCCCCTGGCAAGGCGCTGCAACACCGCGTCGCGCGGACCATCGGCGACGATCTTGCCCCGGTCGAGCACGACAATCCGGTCGACCATGGACAGCAGCGACGTGCGATGGGTGATGAGCAGAAGGGTGCGTCCGGCAACTTCGGGCTGTAGGCGAGATATGAGGTCGGCTTCGGTCTGCGCGTCCATCGAACTGCTCGGCTCGTCGAAGATAAGGATGGGCGGTCGCCCCGCGATGGCGCGCGCGATGGCGATCGACTGGCGTTGGCCGCCCGACAGGCCATCGCCGCGATCGGCGAGACGCAGGTCATAGCCATTGGCGATCTGTCCCATGAAACGATGCGTGCCGCTGATTTCCGCCGCGCGAATCATCTCCTCCTGCTCGACCCCCGGCCGGTCGAGGCAGATATTCTGCCGCACCGAGCCGGCGATAAGAACATTGTCCTGCATTCCTGCGCCGATCAGCTTGCGCAATTCGGCCGGGTCATATTGGCGCAGGTCGACGCCGTCGATCAGCACGACCCCCTCTTCAGGTTCGTAAAGTCCCAGCACCAGCCGCGCGAGGGTGGACTTGCCCGATCCCACGCGACCCAGGAAGCCGACCCTTTCCCCCGGCCTGATCGCGAGGCTGACGCCGTCCAGCGCCTTTTCCGGCGCGCCGGGATAGCGGAAGGAGACGTTGCGCAGTTCAATCGCGCCCTCCAGCCGGGCCGGATGCAGTGCATCGCCTTGCGGCCCCTCGGTCGGGGTTTCCATCAGCGCGTTGATCTGGCGATAGGCGACGCGTGTTGCGGAAAGGCGCGACAGCAAGGTTGCGATCTGGGCCAGCGGGGCAAGCGCCCGGCCACACAGGATCGAACAGGCGAGCAACGCGCCGGTCGTGACCTCATGATTGCGCAATAGTCCCACGCCGACGATGATGATGCCGCAATAGGCGATGGTCGATGCGCTGTTGGCGACCGTCATGGGGATGGCGGCGGCCAGCCGCTGGCCCAGAGAGCTTTCCGAATGGCTGACAAGCGCGGCCTGCCAGCGACGGCTGAGCATCGGGCCGGCGCCGATCGCCTTCACCGTCTCCAGGCTGCCGATCGCCTCGATCAGCACCGATTGCTTGACCAAGCCGTCGCCCAGGCTGCGGGCCGACAGCCGGTCGAGCGCCGGCGTGGTCAGCAAGCCTGCGCCGATCACTACCGGGATCATCGCCATCGGCAGCAACACCAGCACACCGCCCAGCCACGCGATGACCGCAAGCGTCACGATGATGAAAGGAACGTCGATGATGGCCGTCAGCGTCACCGACGCGAAGAAATCGCGCAATGTTTCCAGTTCACGCATCAGGCCGGTCAAGGTGCCGGTCGAACCGCGTCGCTGGTCCAGCCGGAGCGCCAGCAGCCGGCCGAACAGCGTCTCCCCGACGTCATGGTCGATATTGGCGCCGGCGATATCGACGAAATAGACGCGCAGCAGCCGCAGCACGAAGTCGAAGACGAGGACGAAGACGAGGCCGATGCTCAGCCCGATCAGCGAGGAGGAGCCGTCATTGGGAACGATGCGGTCATAGACGGTCATGGTGAAGAGCGAAGATACCAGCGCGAAGATGTTGATGAGGGCGGCGGCGACCGCGACCTTCATGTAAATCGCCTTGTTGCGAAGCATCGGCTCGATCAGCCAAGGGGCGAAACGCGGTTTGGCAGCGGCGAGCAACGGCTCTTGGATCATGGCGTGGGGTTCCCGTCATTGCGACCGTCGGCCGAATCGACCCGGATCGACAGATCGTCGAGCAGCCGCCCGGTCCGACCGCGCAGGATGAAGCGCGACAGGTCGCGCTCCGCCAGCGTCTGGACATAGGTCGCGATGGAATAGAAATAATTGTCTTCGGACGTGATGAGATCGAAAAGGGTGCCGCCCGAGGTTTCGAACCGGGTGGCATAAACGTCGCGATTGGTGCGGCTGGCAAGATAGGCCGCCTCTGCCGCCGCAAGCTGCGCTTCAAGTCCATGCACATCCGCCCAGGCCATTTCGGCGTCGCGCAGCGCTTCGCGACGTATGCGCGCGGCATAGGCCTCCGCCGCGTCGGCCCGCGCCGTCGCCTGATCGGCGCGCGCGTTGATCCCGGCGCCGATCTGCGCGCGCAGGATGAGGCGGCCGCGCACGTCATAGTCGCCCGAGTTTTCGAACACGCCATAACGCCCCGCATCCACGCCCGCCGCTACGGTCGGCAGGCGCTCGGCGCGAACGGCACGCGCATCCTGCCGGGCGGCGCGCGCTTCCGCGTCGGCCTTCTGCACGGCCGGCGCACGCAGAACCAGCGCCTCCAGCGCCTCACGCCCCTGCACGTCGTCGGGTAACGAGACGCGGCGGATCCATTCGGGCGCATCATGTCCTGCGAGCGCGCGATATTGCGCCTCCGCGCTGGCCCGGTCCCGGCGGAAGCTGGCGAGCCGGGTCTGAATCGTCGCGATGGAGCTGTCGATCCGCGGCAGGTCGCCCCTGGCCGAAAAACCCTGAGCGATGCGCCGCTCCACCGCGGCGCGCAATTCGGTCTGACGCTGGGCATATTCCAGCGCCGCCTGCTCCATCAGCCGTTGCGCGAGAATGGAGTACCAGGCGGTGACGAGCCGAAGCGCGACATCCGTGCCATAGCCCAGGGTCGTGGTCCGCGCCGCCTCGACCCGCGCATTGCCGGCATTGATACGACTGGAGGTGGCGCCGAAATCGAGCAGCCGCTGGCGGACGGATGCCGACGCGTCGGTTCGCCCCTCCGGCCGGGAGCGTTCGATTATGTTGCCCGGATCATTCGAGAAATTGCGTGCGAAAGACCGGTTCGCGTCGACCGTCAGGTCGAGCGACGGGAAAAGTGCCGAGCGAGCCTGCATCCGTGCTGCCTCCGCCTCCCGCTCCCCTGCGCGGGCTTCGTCAAGTACCGCGTTGGTTTCCACCGCGGATTGCACCTCGTCGCGCAACGGTCCGATCGGGCCGACCTGGCGCGCAAGGTCGAGCAGCGGGTCGGAGCGGACGGGACGGGAAAAGGGTTCGGAATTGGGCGGTAACAGCAGATTTTGCTGTGCCTGCGCCGTGCCGGACGAGATCAACGACCATGACGCCACCAGGATGGCTGCGGCCGGCATCCATCGAGCGCGTAAGGCCAGCCTTCCCCAAGGCTGCGTTTCCATCGACAAAAGCCTGACATCCCAAAACCACGCGCATTTCGTTCCCCCACATGATCTTCCTGTTCCGGAAATTCATCATGCGCGAGCGCGGCCCGATCGATAATGCCCGAGATGACCGGCGCGCGCAACGCGCCTCACCCTGTTGGGCGGCCTAATAGCACGCTACGTCGGGAATTGGGGAATAGGCCGAGGGGAGCGGCGACACTCAGGCCGTTTCCGTCAAAGGATGGTGCGGGTGGTCGGGCTCGAACCGACACTCCTTTCGGAACCGGATTTTGAGTCCGGCGCGTCTACCAATTTCACCACACCCGCACGGCTGGTGCCGCCAGATGGCAAAATCCGCCGCGGGCGTCCAGCCGAAAATCGGATTGACGGCTCAAAGCGTGATCCGCGTGCTTGACTATGCCCCCTGGCGCCTCCATCTGACCATCAATGTAATATTATATCATTGGACAAGATATGGCTTCTTGCAGGACCATTGGTGGGGCGACTACGGAAAATGGAGGAACCGCGGGTAACTGGCTCGACGGATTCGCTGTCTGCGCCTCGTCGCTTTGCACCCTCCATTGCATCGGACTGCCCCTGCTCTTCGCCCTGCTTCCAGCGCTGGCGACACGCGTCGACCCCGGCGAGACCTTCCATATCGTCATGCTCGCGATAGCGATTCCGACTAGCCTGGTCGCGCTGCGCGGAGGGCGGCGCCGACATGGCAAGCGGTTGCCGCTATTCTTCGGCCTGTCGGGCCTGCTCGCGATGAGCATCGGCGCGCTATTGGTAGAAGGCGCGCTGCACGAAGCGGCATGGACTTTGACGGGCAGCGCCCTTCTGGCCGGCGCGCATATCCTCAACTGGCGGAGCACCAGGACGAAAACCGTGTCATCCTGAATCGACACGATCCCGACATTGCGCAGCGGCGGACGCAGCGCGAATCATCCGGACGATATGCGCGTCCTCAGTGTGCGTCGGCTTCGCAGCCCCGACGGACGCCGATCTTGAGGACAGCCCGATTCCAGCGGATTGGGCGCGCCCGGACCCATAATGTTGCGGTTGAAGGCCGTGCTCGATAGGCTTCTTGCGTAACGATCCGCGCACGCTATAAGGGCGGCATCGTGCAGACATAGACAACTTACAAACGGAGAAGGATCTTCCTTTGACCGAGCCGTCTGCTACGTTCCTGTTATTCGGCGCCACCGGCGACCTGGCCCGCCGCATGATATTCCCGTCGCTCTACAACCTCCTGTCGGACGGGTTGCTGCCCGAAGACTTCCTGATCGTCGCATCGGGCCGGTCGGAGATGGAGGACGAGGATTTCCGCAACGAAGTCTGCGCCGCGCTGGAGCAGTTCCTGCCCGCCGACCGCTATGATCCGGCGATTGCGGCGACATTTCGTACGATGATCGGATATCAGCCGGTCGAGGCGGGCAATAGCGCGCAGTTCGCAGCGCTCGCCGCACGCATCGACGGCCGCCTGGAGCGCGGCCTGTCCGTCTATCTGTCGACGCCGCCCTCGCTTTTCGCGCCGACCGCGCAGGGACTGGCCGACGCCGGCCTGATTACGCCCAAGACCCGGATCGCGATGGAAAAGCCCATCGGCAAGGATCTCGCCTCCTCGAGAGAGGTGAATGACGGCATCGGCGCGCTGTTCGCGGAGGAGCAGATTTTCCGTGTCGATCATTATCTGGGCAAGGAAACGGTCCAGAACCTGCTCGCCCTGCGTTTCGGCAATGTGATGTTCGAACCGCTGTGGAACGCCAGCGCGATCGACCATGTACAGATTACCGTCGGCGAGACGGTGGGCCTCGAAGGGCGCGTCTCCTATTATGACGGCGTCGGCGCGCTGCGCGACATGGTGCAGAATCACATGCTCCAGATCCTGTCGATCATCGCCATGGAGCCGCCAGCAAGGATGGACCCGACCTCCGTCCGCGACGAGAAGGTGAAGGCGCTGCGGTCGCTGCGCCCGATGACCGACGAGACGGTCAAGACCCACAGCGTGCGCGGCCAATATACGCCCGGCGCCGTGCAGGGGCAGATCGTCACCGGCTATGCTGACGAACTGGGCAAGCCATCGGACACCGAGACCTTCGTCGCGTTGAAGGCCTTTGTCGACAATTGGCGCTGGCAGGGCGTCCCCTTCTACCTGCGTACCGGCAAGCGGATGCCCGCGCGCCAGTCGGAAATCGTCATCCAGTTCAAGCCGGTCCGGCACAGCATCTTCGGCCGCGATGGCCATGGCACGGGACTGGAACCCAACACGCTGGTCATCCGCTTGCAGCCGGAAGAATATATCCGCCTCCAGATCATGAGCAAAAGGCCGGGCCTGGAGCGGCAGGTCCATCTCGAGGAGGTCACGCTCGACGTGTCGCTGACCGCCGCCTTCGCCGGACAGCGCCGCCGCATCGCCTATGAGCGGCTGATCCTGGATCTGCTGGCCGGCGACGCCACTCTTTTCGTCCGTCGTGACGAGGTGGAGGCACAATGGACCTGGATCGACAGCATCATCGACGGGTGGAAGGAGGCTCATGTGAAGCCCTCCACCTATTCTTCGGGGAACTGGGGCCCGTCCTCGGCCATTGCCCTGATCGAACGCGACGGAGCAAGCTGGCATGACTGATCTTCACCCCGTAATCGCCCAGGTGACGGAGCGCATCGTGCGGCGCAGTGCTTCGCGCCGCCGCCAGTATCTCGACCTGATCGAGCGCGGCCGCGAAGCCGGCACCAATCGCGACCAGTTGTCCTGCGGCAACCTGGCCCATGGATTTGCCGCGAGTGGCGAGGACAAGGCCGTCATCCGCACGGGCGCGGCGATGAACATCGGCATCGTCACCTCGTACAACGACATGCTCTCGGCGCATCAGCCCTATGGCCGCTATCCCGAGCAGATCAAGATCGCCGCGCGCGAAGTGGGCGCCACGGCGCAGGTGGCAGGCGGCGTGCCGGCCATGTGCGACGGCGTGACCCAGGGCCAGGCGGGCATGGACCTGTCGCTGTTCAGCCGCGACACCATCGCCCTGTCGACCGCCGTGTCGCTCAGCCATGCGATGTTCGAAGGCACGCTGCTGCTCGGCATTTGCGACAAGATCGTACCGGGCCTGCTGATCGGCGCGCTGCGCTTCGGCCATCTGCCGACGATATTGATCCCCGCCGGTCCGATGCCGTCGGGCCTGGCCAACAAGGAAAAGGTGCGAATCCGCCAGCTCTATGCCGAGGGCAAGGTCGGCAAGGAAGAGTTGCTGGAGTCCGAAAGCGCCAGTTACCATGGCGCGGGCACCTGCACCTTTTACGGCACGGCCAATTCCAACCAGATGATGATGGAGATGATGGGGCTGCACATGCCCGGCGCCGCCTTCGTCAATCCCGGCACGAAGCTACGCAGCGAACTGACCCGCGCGGCGACGCACCGGATCGCAGACATCGGCTGGGACGGAGATGACTATCGGCCGCTCGGCCATTGCGTCGATGAAAAGGCGATCGTCAATGCGATCATCGGGCTGATGGCAACGGGGGGCTCCACCAACCATGCGATCCACCTGCCCGCCATCGCACGAGCGGCCGGGATCAGTATCGACTGGACCGACTTTGCCGAAATTTCCGACGTGGTGCCGCTGCTGGCCAGGGTCTATCCCAATGGATCGGGCGACGTTAATCATTTCCACGCGGCGGGCGGCATGGCGGTCATCATCCGCGAACTGCTGGACGCCGGCCTGCTACACCGCGACATCATGACGGTCGCGCGGGCCGACCTCAGCGATTATGGCAAGGAGCCGGTGCTGGAAAACGAGGCGCTGCAATGGCGCGACGTTCCGGCTTCGCGGGATGAAGCCATGCTGCGGCCGGCCGCAAACCCTTTTCAGGCCGATGGGGGCATGAAGCTGCTCCAGGGCAATCTGGGCCGCTGCGTCATGAAGGTGAGCGCGGTCGATAAGGAACGCTGGACGATCGAGGCGCCCGCCGCCGTTTTCCACGACCAGGACGATGTGTTGCGAGCATTCAAGGCGGGCGAGCTGGAGCGCGACGTCGTGGTCGTGGTCCGCTTCCAAGGGCCGAAGGCCAACGGGATGCCCGAGCTGCACAAGCTGACCCCGGCGCTCGGCGTCTTGCAGGATCGCGGCTTCAAGGTCGCGCTGCTGACCGACGGTCGCATGTCCGGCGCGTCCGGCAAGGTGCCTGCCGCCATCCACCTGTCGCCCGAAGCCTTGGGCGGCGGACCGATCGGCAAGCTGCGCGACGGCGACATGGTGCGCGTGTGCGCGGAGAGCGGCACGGTCGATGCGCTGGTCGACGCGGCGACATGGAACGCGCGGGACATCCCCGCCGCTCCGCCGCCGCCCTATGACACGGGCCGCGAACTGTTCGCCTTGTTCCGCCATCATAGCGACCTGGCGGAAGCCGGCGCTTCGCCGATCCTGGCTGCGATGGAAGACGAGTTTTGAAATCATCACCTCCGTCGTTCCAGCGAAGGCGGAAACCCATCTCCCGGCGTTGCGGCTGAGAGCCATGGCGGGAGTTGAATCCCCGCGGTCGCGGGGATGACGATCAGAATATAATCGAGGCGCCTCAATATGACCGACATCATCGCCGCCGACATTGGCGGGACCAACGCCCGTTTCGCCCGCGCCTCATTGGACGCGAAGGGCGTGCCGACGCTCGGCACCGTGCGCAAGTACAAGGTGGCCGACTATCCCAGCCTCCAGGCCTGCTGGGCCGCCTTCGCCGAGGATGAGCGGAAGGACGGCAATGGTGACCTGCCCAAGGCCGCTTCCATCGCCTTCGCCACCGCGATCGGGCGCGAGGTCATCAAGCTGACCAATAGCAGTTGGGTGATCCGCGCCGATACGCTGGCCGACGATCTGGGCGTGCGCGGCGTGCGGCTGGTCAATGATTTCGAAGCGGTGGCACACGCCGTGTCGCGCCTGCCGGACGAAAATCTGCCGCTGCTGTTCGGCGAGGACCGTCCCTTCCCGAGCGATGGCGGTGTCACCATCCTGGGTCCGGGCACGGGCTTGGGCGTCGCGATGATCGCCTATGATGACGGACATCCTCATGTCATCGCGACCGAAGGCGGTCATCTGGACTTCGCCCCGCTCGATCATATGGAAGAGAAGATCCTCTCCTATCTGCGCGACAAGTTCCTGCGCGTGTCGACGGAGCGGATCGTGTCCGGGCCGGGCCTCAACTATATCTACAAGGCGCTGGCGACGATCGGCCATGACCGTGTGATGCTGATGGAAGACCCCGAATTGTGGCAGGCCGCGCTGGACGACAGCGATCCCTTCGCGCGCGCCGCGCTGGAACGGTTCTGCCTCTGCTACGGATCGGTCGCGGGCGACCTGGCCCTGGCCCATGGCCCGCACAGCGTGGTGCTGGCCGGTGGGCTGACGCAACGGATGCGCGACTTTCTGCCGCACAGCGGCTTCCATACCCGTTTCACGGCCAAGGGCCGGTTCGAAAGCCTGATGGCGACCGTACCGATTCGCATGGCCATCCACGATGAAATCGGCCTGTTCGGGGCCGCAGCCGCATTCCGGGAGAAGTAATGATGAGCAAGCTGACCGTCGAGCAGGTGATGGAACTGGCCCCGGTGATCCCGGTGCTGGTGGTCGATCGGGTCGAGGACGCGCTGCCGATCGCGCGCGCTTTGGTCGCGGGCGGCCTGCCCGCGCTGGAGGTGACTCTGCGCACCCCCGCCGCGCTGGACGTGATCCGTGAAATGGCCAAGGTCGAGGGCGCGGTCGTCGGCGCAGGCACGGTGCTGAACCCCGCGCAGCTCGACGCGGCGATGGAGGCCGGCGCGCGCTTCATCGTCAGCCCAGGCCTCACCAAGCCGCTGGGCAAGGCGGCGATCGCAGCGAAGATTCCCTTCCTGCCGGGCACCGCAACCGCCGCCGACATCATGCGCGGCATGGACATGGGGCTCAGCCATTTCAAATTCTTCCCGGCGGAAACCTCGGGTGGCCTCCCCGCGCTGAAGGCGCTTGCCGCGCCGCTGCACACGGCCCGTTTCTGCCCTACCGGCGGCATCACGCCACAAAGCGCCCCCGAATGGCTGGCCCAGCCCTTCATCAAATGCGTCGGCGGCAGTTGGGTCGTGCCCAAGGGGCCGGTTGACCCCGCCAGGATCGAAACACTGGCCCGCGAAGCCGCCGCCCTCCCCCGTTAGGGATGATGCGGGATCGGTTGCGCGCCGGGCCGGCCCGTCCTAGATGCAGGTCATGAACCCTCGTCGCCTCTTTGCCGCCCTCGCCCTGTTCCTGTCGGGCTGCGCCGGCGCACCGCAGGGCTATCCCTCGCTTGCCAAGCGGCCGATCGAAAGCGCCCCGATGGCCGAAGTCGGCCCAGCGCCCGCCACCGCGCCAGCCGACCCGGCGCTGTCCGAGGAGATCGCACGCCACCTCGGTCAGGCGGGCAAGGGCGCGGCGGCATTCGACGCGGCCTATGCCAAGGCGGATCGCGCCGTCGGCGCGGCATCCGGCGCTGCCGTTTCATCCGACGCCTGGGTCTCCGCGCAGGTGGCGATCAGTTCGCTCGAAGCTGCGAGGAACGACAGCGTGTCGGCGCTTGCCAGCCTCGACACCCTTTATGTTCAGCGGAGCAACGCCATCGCCGACGGCAAGGCGCGCGGCGGGCTCGAGGATGTCGACGCGGCGCGCAGCGCGACGCTGGCCCTGGTCGATCAGCAGAATGACCGGATCGACGCGATGAAGTCGCGATTGCCGCAGCCTTAGGGCTAACTATCGCGAAGCAACCAGAGGCAGACAGTCAAGCGCGATGCGACGCCGCTCGAGTGCGGCCATACTGTATTACCGTCCTCCGGGTCGCTCGGGTAGCGGGACGTCGCCTTCCCCTTGAAGCGTTGTGCGAAATTGACAGTCCGCTAATCACCTTTTCGCGCAATGACCGCCCTCGCCTACTCCCCGGCCGCCTTGACTGCGCCCTTGTGCGCCTTGGCGGCGTGAACATAATGATCCACGCCCTCGCGCATGTCGATCAGCGCTTCATCGCTCAAGTCGCGCATATATCTGGCGGGGCGGCCTGCCCAGAGCTGACGATGGGGCACCGTCTTTCCCGATGACAGCAGCGCACCGGCCGCCAGCATCGCGTCGCTTTCCACCTTCGCGCCGCTCATGACGATCGCGCCCAGCCCGACGAACGCCCTGTCGTTGAGGACGCAGCCATGGATCATCGCCATGTGGCCGATCAGCACATCTTCACCGATAATTGCGGGCCAGCCATCGCTGGGACGTCCGTCGGCACGATCGCCGGGGCTGTCGCAATGGATGATCGTCCCGTCCTGCACATTGGTGCGGGCGCCGATCCGCACTCGGTTCACGTCGCCCCGGATCACGCAATTATACCAGATGCTGGCATCCTCGCCGATCTCGACATCACCGATGATCCGGCATCCCGGTGCGATGAAGGCGCTGGGGTGGATGATCGGCGTCTTGCCCGCAAAGGGGATGATGCTGACGTCGGGGTAGACCGGGACCGACATGGTGGCTCTCCTCTATGGTCTGATCTTCAGGATCGGCAGGATGCTGGCATGGTCGTCCGACCAGACGCTGAAGCCGGGACGGGCCGGCAGCGGCTGCCAGCTGGCCGCCCCGCTCGCTCGCGCCAGTCGATCGAGTTGCGTCCCGTCGCGGGACAGGGCGATCCACACCGACGCCGCATAATGGCGTTTTGCGTCCTTCGGGTCCGGCCGGTAATGGCGCAATCGCGCTTGCCAGCCTTCCGCCGTCGCGTCCGCCGCGATAACCGGCCGCAGGTCGAGATAGCGGTTGGAAATATGGATCAGCAATAGTCCATCCGGCGCCAGGCGACGGCCATAGATGGCCAGTGCCTCCCGCGTCAGCAGATGCACCGGAATGGAATCGGAAGAGAAGGCGTCGATCACCAGCAGGTCGGCGCCTCCGGCCGCTTGCCGCGCCAGCGTCATGCGCGCGTCACCCACGACGATGGCGGCGCGGGGCTGGCAGCGCGACAGGAAGGAAAAATGTGCCGGATCGCGCGCGATGTCGACCATGGCGGGGTCGATCTCGTAGAAGCGCCATGTCTGTCCGGGCTGGATGTAACAGGCAAGCGTCCCCGCCCCCAGACCGACGACGTCGATGCGTGAGCCGGGGCCGAACAGTGAAGCCGCATGGCGGAGCGCGAGGCCCACTCCCGAATCTGGGGCATAATAGCTGGTCGGTTCGCGCTCTCGGCCGGGTGTCCGGTCCTGGATGCCGTGCAGCGTCGTGCCGTGGAACAGGATACGCTGGGTCGCCCCTCTGTCTGCGACCCCATAGACGCCGAAATAGCTGCGGGTCAGCATCCCCGGCGTCAGGGATTGGGCCAGCTTTTCCCAGCCGCTGAGGCACAGCATAAGATAGAGCAGCAGGCCGGCGGTCAGCAACCGGTGGCCGAGCGCAGCAATGCCCAGGGCGATGATAGTCAGGAAGCTGGCCGTCTTGATCGCCGGCGACTTCCATTCCGGCATCACCATGCCCCCGCCGATCACCGACAGCAGCAGACCGGCCACCAGGATCAGCGCGCCGAGCCAGACACGCCGGCGCGGGTCTTCCCACAAGAGGCGCGGCAAACGCAGAAATGGCTCGCGCGGCGGCAGCAGAAGCGCGGCGGCGACAAGCAGGATCGGATATTCATAGGTCCAGTCGAAGATCAAAGGCGCCAACAGCGCGCAGAACAGGCCGCCGACCATGCCGCCGACCGACATGATCAAATAGAAACGCGTCAGATGCACCGGCGCGGGCCGAAGCTCGTAAAGCCGGGCATGGAGCGCCACGGCCGTCACGAACAACACGACAAGGATGCCGAGCGCCACGAAAACCGGGAATTTGACGCCCCCGGTGAAGGCGATGCACGCGCCAATCAGCAGAATGATCGGCGCGATCAACACGCATAGTTCGGCGGGCCGCCGGCCGACCGCGAACGCCAGACTGAAACTCAGCAGATAGAGGCCGAGCGGCAGCACCCAGAGCAGCGGCATCGCCACGATATCGGTCGTCAGGTAGAGGCTGGTCGCCAGCATCAGTCCCGACGGAACCGCCGCCAGCGCGGTCCAGTGCAGCATCGTCCGGCCGTCCGGCGGCGGCGGCGAGGCTTCGACAGCCTCGGTCGCCATCCTTCCGTCCGGCGGCAAGCGACGCGCGCTGGCATAGACCAGAAAGAAGAGCGCACCATAGCAAAGCGACCAGAGGATACTCTGCGCCTTGAGCGTCAGTAGCGGTTCGACCAGCAGCGGATAGGCGATCAGGCCGGCGAAGCTGCCCAGATTAGACGCGGCATAGAGCGGATAGGGATCGCTCCTGTCCGCGATTGCGAACCAGCGCTGCAACAGGGGCGCCTGGGCCGCGACGACGAAGAAGAGCGGCCCGATCGACGCGCCGAGCAGCCAGAGCACCCAGAAGGCCGGCTCCATGCCGGCCGGCGGTTGCCACGCCGCAAGTCCGATCGGCAGGAAGATGGCGCAGACCAGGAACAGGCCGAGATGGATCATCGCCTGCCGCCTCACGCCGAAGCGGCCCAGCCAATGGGCGTAGGCATAGCCGGCAAGCAACAGCGCCTGATAGACCAGCATGGCCGAATTCCACACCGATGGGGCGCCGCCCAGCCGGGGCAGCGCCATGCGCGCGATCATGGGCTGGACCAGGAAGAGCAGGAACGAGCCCGCGCAGATCGTGACGACGTAGCGCGGGCGCGTTCTCATCCGCATCAGGCGCCGAGCAACCTGGCGGCGTGGAGCGCATGATAGGTCAGCACGCCGGAGCAACCCGCCCGCTTGAACGCCATCAACGTCTCCAGGATCAGCGCGTCGCGGTCCCCCGCCCCGGCCGCTGCGGCATGTTCGATCATCGCATATTCGCCCGACACCTGATAGGCGAAAACCGGGACGGCGAAACGGTCCCTTACCCGTGCCACGATGTCGAGAT
Organism: Sphingobium sp. V4; assembly: GCF_029590555.1. Taxonomy (NCBI): domain Bacteria; kingdom Pseudomonadati; phylum Pseudomonadota; class Alphaproteobacteria; order Sphingomonadales; family Sphingobiaceae; genus Sphingobium; species Sphingobium sp. V4. The sequence goes on from NZ_CP081001.1 coordinate 1,549,070, forward strand.
AGGGCAGGCCCGGCTTCACCATCACGCTGTCCGCCCCCTCGGCCAGATCGAGCGCGACTTCGCGCAGCGCTTCCTCGCCATTGGCAGGGTCCATCTGGTAATTTTTCTTGTCGCCCTTGAGCAATCCGCGCGAACCGACCGCATCGCGGAACGGACCGTAGAAGGCGCTCGCATATTTGGCGGCATAAGCCATGATCTGGACATTGGCGTGGCCGGTTTCCTCCAGCGCCTCGCGGATCGCGCCGACCCGACCGTCCATCATGTCGCTGGGTGCGATGATGTCGGCGCCCGCAGCGGCCTGGTTCAGCGACTGCCCGATCAGCACGTCGATGGTGGCGTCGTTGACGACATAGCCCGTCTCGTCGAGCAGCCCATCCTGGCCATGGGCGGTATAGGGGTCCAGCGCCACATCGGTCAGCACGCCGATATCGGGAACCGCATCCTTGATCGCGCGGATCGCCCGGCACATGAGGTTGTCGGGATTGAGCGCTTCAGAGCCGTCATCGCTGCGCCGTTCGGCCTGGGTATTGGGAAAGAGGGCGAGACAGGGGATGCCGGCGTCGCGCGCGTCCCTGGCCCGTTCCACCATCAGGTCGACCGACCAGCGCGAAACACCCGGCAGCGCCGCGATCGGCTCTTCCACGGCCTGCCCTTCGGTCACGAACAGGGGCCATATGAAGTCACTGGGCGACAAGCGGTTTTCGGCGTGCATCGCCCGGCTCCAGGCAGCAACGCGCGTGCGGCGCATACGCAGCGCCGGATAGGGTGCATGGGTCATGGAGCGGGTGTAGGCGTGGGCGTGCGGGGGATCAAGCGGGGTGCTGCTGGCAAGAATCTCCTGCGCTCAAGTTTCATCCCGATCTACGAAGTGACATTGTCAGCGATATCCTCCGCAAGGCGATCAATTTCGGCGGGCGGATTCCGACTGACGAGTGCATAGGCCAAATCGCCTTCCTGCCAACAGGCTACCGATGTGCCGTTGCGGCTCATTACGTCGGGCCTGGATGGTGCGACCTTGTCATCCCGCACTGCAAACAAGGACATGGACGCAGACTTGCCGTTGCTGATGGTCATCTGAAGGCTGGCTCCGCTGTCCGACGGGAAGAGCTGAACGTCTATTACCCGCCACCCGGCAGGCAGTTTCGGCAATGCGATGCGCGTGAAGGCGGCGACTTCCTGTGGATCATAAACAGCAGGTGGCGAACGGCGCAACCGCGTGCGCACCTGCGCTATGTCATGGGATTGCAAGGCTTCCTCGACGAAATATTCTGCGGGCGGGGCGGATGCGGAGAACCCCGTCCGCGCGATCATCCAGCCGCCGATCACCAACAACACAGCCGCCGCGATCTGTGACAAATGGACCCAGCGCATACCGTTCTCCTGACGAGCGGTGCGCCGTCGCGCCGCTTCAAGGGGGAAGGCCGAAGAAACTTGCTGGTCCCGCGAGAGTGACGATTCCCGATGGAACACAGCGTCGAAATGGCTCGCCGCGTCCACATCGTTGGTCCAGGAAAAGCCGTGCCGATAGAGCAGTGCATAGATGGCCTGCGGATCAACGCCGTATCGGCCCAAATTCTTCTCATCGACCTCCACTACAACGCCACACGTCTGTGGCAGGGCCAGGATCGGTTCCAGGCCCTGAAGTACCGAATGCTCGAATCCTTCGACGTCGATCTTGACGAGTATCCGGCGGTCACCGATCAACTTCAAGAGTCCGGGGAAATCCTGAATTGAGAGCGACATGACGCGCTCCCCCCCACGCTCGATTGCATCGGGCGCGATCGCGAACCTGCCAGAATGGCCGACCGCGCTGTTATCAAGAAGTTCAGGCCGGGTCAGCGCGGACAAGGCCATGTTGAAGGGCAGGATATTCTCCGCATCGTTGATGTGGATGTTTCGCACCAGCTTCGCGAAAGTCGAAAAACACGGTTCGAAAGATACAACCAGTCCCTCCGGACCGACGCGCTCGGCCGCCAGAAGGGCAAACACTCCACAATTGGCCCCCACGTCGATGAAACAATCGCCGGGGTTCAGCCGCTCAACCTCATTGGACACGACTGTCCCATATCTGGCCGTTACCCCCAGTTGAAATGTTCTGTCATGTACGTCCATGCCCAAGCGGAAGCTGCCGTAGCCCGATCGCACCGACGTCCCGTTCACCATTTTCGCGAAGGGCGAGAGAATCCGCCATTTCCCGCGAAAATTGGGAACCTGGTGCACATAAAAGTCCATCAGTGCGGATCGAAAATTCCCGGCCAATGTCACAGCAATTTCTCCATTCGTCCGCGCAAGGCGTACGCGACTGGCGACGTCGAATGGGCAACTTTTATGTTCTAATCCAAGGTTCAGAAAAGCGAGCGAACCGGACATAGGCGCTATCCGGATGGAGTAATGCATGTTCGAAAGGCCCGGTCGCTATTTCGCGAACCGCCTGAAGAAACTGCCCTGGTTCCAGCGCGGCCGCGCGGCCGCATTGGCGACCCGCAGCGTGACCGCAGTGACATAGTCGTTCAGCTTCGCGCTTTCCGCCGGCAGCACCGGCTGGTTCAGATCGTCGAAGGGCGAATGATAGAGATTGGCGCGCCACGCCTTCTCCGTCTCCGCCTCCGGCGTGCCGGCCTTGAAGCCATATTTGAAGAAAAGCGCGGGGATGCCTTCGCGGATGAAGGCATATTGGTCCGACCGGATGAAGACGTTGCGGTCCGGGAAGGGATCGGACGTGATCGGCAGGCCCATGGCCGCGCTGACAGCTGCTGCATCCTGCCCCAGCGAGCTCTGGTCATAGCCGATGGGCGTCACGCTGGTCAGCGGGAAGATCGGCAGCGCCATGTCGAAATTGAGGTCCGCGACAATGTCCTTCTGCGGCACCGTTGGCCGGCGGGCGAAATAGCGCGACCCCAGCAATCCCTTCTCCTCCGCCGTCACGATCGCAAAGAGGATGGAGCGCCTGGGCTTCACCTTGCCGGCCTTCAGCGCGCGGGCGATTTCCAGCAGGCTGGCCACTCCGGACGCGTTGTCGAACGCGCCGTTGTAGATGGCATCGCCCTTTATGGGTGTGCCGATACCATAGCCGTCCAGATGGGCGGACAGGACCACATATTCCTGGCGCAGCTTCGGATCGCCGCCCGGCATCATGGCGACGAGGTTGGGCGAACTGACATCGCGTCGCTTGGCCGCGACCTGCGCCTTCAGCCGGAGCGCCAGCGGGAAGCTCGGCACCGGGGCGGAAGCGTCCGCCGCCGCTGCGATCTGGTCGAAAGTCTTGCCAGAGCCTTCGAACAAAAGGGCCGATTTGGCGGGATCGAACTGGGCTCCCAGAAAGGGCGTCTGGGTGTCGCGCAGGCTGTTGTCCGTGAAATAGAGGGCCGGCGCGCCGGCCAGCGCAATCCGCCGCGTCCAAGGAATTTCAACCTGCTTGGGCGTCACCAATGTAATGAGGCCGAGCGCGCCCCGCGCCGCAAGCCAGTGCGCGCGCTCCGAACGGGCGTGCGACTTCAATGCGCCGGAGATGGTGGCGGGCCCGCCCGACAAGACGACCACGATCTTGCCCTTGAGGTCCAGCCCGGCGAAATCATCATGGCCGACCTCCGGCAGATGCAGGCCATAGCCCGCAAAGACCATCGGCGCGTCGATACTTTCCGGAACCGGCCCGCCGCTGCCCGAAACGATGAGGTCGCCCGGCACTGCCAGCGCCTTTTCGCCAGCCGGACCGACCAGCGCGGCACTGCTTCGGTCGGAGAGGATTACCTGTTCGACGAAGGACACGGGCTGCTTGTATCCTTCCGTTCCCATCGGCTTGAGGCCAAGCGCCCGGAACTGCCCGATGACATAGTCGGCCGCGCGGTCATAGCCCGGCGTGCCTGTGCCGCGCCCCTCCATGCCGTCATTGGCAAGCGACTGGACATGGCTCCACCAGCGTGCGCCGCCGTCGCCCGCGTCCTCTGCACGGGCCGCGCCGGCAGCAATCAGCGAAAGAAGCGGAAGAGCGAGATGAGACAGGCGCATGGGTTTGGGACTCCGCGTGTTCGGTAGACTATCTTGGCCGGAAAAGTCCGACGAACAAGGGGCTTGGAACCACCACTGCCAATGTGTATTGTTGCGACAACACACTTAGGAGATAACGATGCCGCTCCCCCTTCCGCTTTTCGCGCTTGTCATTGCCGGACTGAGCCTGTCGACCAGCGCCTGCTCGCGCACCGAAAAGTCACCCTCCGCCGAGGATGTCGCGCGCACCGCGCAGGACTGGTCCGCCCTCAAGGACTTCACCGCCATCGAAGCGACCGGTCCCGACAATGTCGCCGTGACCATCGCGCCCGATTTCTCGATCAAGGCGGAGGGCGATCCCAAGTCGGTGGCGGACCTCGCCATCAGCGTCAAGGACGGCAAGCTGGTGATCGGTCGCAAATCCAAGGGTGACTGGAACTGGGGGCGCAGGAATGGCGACAAGGGCGCGACAATCCGCATCACCATGCCTGCCATCCGGGCCGCCGACCTGACCGGGGCAGGCGATTTCGACCTAGACAAGGCGGAGGGCGAAAGGCTGGACCTGTCGCTGACCGGCGCCGGTGACTTCCGCATCGGCATGGTGAGGCTCAAGTCGCTGTCGGCCGATATCACCGGCGCGGGATCGGTGAAAATCTCCGGCACGGCGGACACGGCGAAGCTGTCGATCACCGGCGCCGGCGACATTGACGGCGAAGCGCTGAAGGTCGGCAGCGCCGACGTTTCGATACTGGGCGCGGGCGACATCGACTTTGCCTCCGACGGGAAGGTTGCTATCAGCATCATGGGACCAGGCGACGTGACGGTGAAAGGCAAGGCGCAATGCACGACCAGCGGCGTGGGACCGGGCGAAGCGCGCTGCATACCCTGATTACGGCGAGCCTGGCGATCGCCGCACCTGCGGGCGCGGCGACGCGGGGTTTCACCATCACGAGTTTCGACGCGATCCGCGTGGACGCGCCCGTCATCATAGTGCTCACTACCGGGACCGGCGCGTCGGCGCGGGCGGAAGGCGATCAAGGTGCGCTCGACCGGCTGAAAGTCGACGTGTCGGGACGACTGCTCACGGTGACCATGGACCGTCCCCGTCCCGGTGAGAAAAGCGGTGGCGCAGCCACGTTGCGGCTGTCGACGGGCATGATCGAGCGCGTGGTGCTGACCGGAGGCGGCTCCATTGCCGTCAACCGGATGAAGGGGCTGGCGGGACAGATCATCCTCGGCGGCAATGGCGATGTGAGAGTGGGGGATGTTCAGCTCGACCGGATCGACCTGATGCTGGCGGGTGGCGGACGCGCGACTCTGACGGGCCGGGCCGGCGTGGCGAATATTCGCGTCAACGGCCCCGGAGCGGTCGCTGCGGAACCACTGCGCGTCCGACAGGCCAGCATCAGCAATGATGGCCCCGGCAGCGTCATCCTGACGACGGAGGTGACAGCGAAAATCGTGGCGACCGGATCGGGCGATGTGACGGTCGGCGGCAAGCCCGCCTGCACCGTCGACAATCGCGGCACAGGGCGCATCCTGTGCGGTGGCGAGCGCTATTAGGCAAGGCCAGCCCTACCTGCACCCATGCGCGCGGTCGAGCAGGAAGATGGGTGATTTCGGCCTGTGGAGCGGGTGAGGGGAATCGAACCCCCGTCGTCAGCTTGGGAAGCTGCTGCTCTACCATTGAGCTACACCCGCGAAGCCCAGCGTCCATGGCCCAAGCCATGGGGCGCTGTCAACGGAACTTAATAGGGCGAGTCAGCATCCCGGGCCGGAATGGCCCCGCGCCGGCCGATATTCCATCCCGCAAGCCGGTGGCCCGCCAGCGCCGCTTCGACAGGCGCCGCGCCCGCGAGCCTTGCGTGGAGATAGCCCGCATTGAAGGCGTCGCCCGCGCCACTCGAATCGACCACGTCGATCCGGCGGGGCGGTGCGACCAATTGGTCGCCGACGAGGCAGCCCTCTCCGCCCAGCTTGACGATGATCTCCCGCCCTTCTCCCGCGCCCCAGCGCGCCGCCGCATCGCGTGCATCGTCCACCTCGCCCATCTCGACCTCATCGGCCAGCGTCGGCAGGCCGATGTCGGCCAGCGCGATCGCCCGGTCGCGCCAATGGCAAGCCGTCGTCGCGTCGGGCCAGAGCCGCGCGCGATAATTGCCGTCGAAGGCCACCTTTCCGCCGCGCGCCTTGACCGCCGCGCACAGGGCCAGCAGCGCTTCACGCCCTTCGTCCGGCAGAATGGCCAGCGTGATGAGCGAGAAGTAGAGCAGATCCGATTGGGCCGCCGCCTCCACCATCGCCTCGCTGTCGGGGAGCGCAAACATACGCCGTGCGGCGGCTTCGCTGCGCCAGTAATGGAAGGTCCGCTCGCCGGTCGCGTCGGTCTCGATGGCATAGAGACCCGGAAGACGATCGGCCGCGGCGAGCACCAGCCCGGTATCGACGCCCTCGGCCTCCCACTGCGCGCGCAAGTCCGCGCTCATCGCGTCAGCGCCCAGCGCGCTCGCTAGCCGAACCGTATCGCCGGAACGGGCCAGGTGTACGGCCGTGTTGATCACGTCGCCGCCATAACGCAGGTTCCAACTGTCCCCCTGCCCGCGGCTCAGTTCCAGCATCGCCTCGCCAATGACCGTGATCGTCGCGCCTGCACCCATGCTCTTCCCTCGTCCCGTGCTGATTGCTGCGCTGCGTGGTGGGCAGACCGTTCCCGCAAGTCAAGTCGTCCGCGTACATATCCGCTTGCGGATGAGAGGAACGTTCGTCACTGGCTTGCGTTTTGCCCATGGCAAAAGGGCGCGCTTCTTTCACTGCGCCCTGATCGGGGAACTCATGACCAGCCTAACGTCGGACAGTGGCAATCGCTTTGAACTGCTGGTGCAGAGCGTCACGGACTATGCCATCTACATGCTCGACCCCAGCGGGTTAGTCATCAGCTGGAACGCCGGCGCCTGCCGGTTCAAGGGCTATGAAGCCGACGAAATCATCGGCCAGCATTTTTCCCGGTTCTACACACCGGAGGACCAGGCGAAGGGAATGCCCGCCCGCGCCCTGGCGACCGCCGAAAGGGAGGGACGCTTCGAGGCCGAGGGCTGGCGCGTGCGCAAGGATGGCACCTGTTTCTGGGCCAATGTCGTCATAGACCCGATCCGCGATCCCCAAGGGCGACTGCTGGGCTTCGCCAAGGTCACAAAGGATCTCACCGAAAGACGCGCTGCACAGGAAGCGCTGCGCAAGAGCGAAGAGCGTTTTCGCCTGCTGGTCGAGAGCATCAGCGACTATGCGATCTACATGCTGGACCCGGTCGGCACCATCACCAGCTGGAATCCGGGCGCCGAGCGGTTCAAGGGCTATAAAGCGCACGAGATATTGGGAGAGAATTTCGCGCGCTTCTATTCGGACGAGGACCGGCTGGCCGGCCTCCCCTCCCGTGCGCTGCACACCGCCGAGCGCGAGGGACGGTTCGAGGCCGAGGGGTGGCGCATCCGCAAGGACGGGTCGCGCTTCTGGGCCAATGTCGTGATCGATCCCATCCGCGACCCCGACCATGGCCATCTGCTGGGCTTTGCGAAAATCACCCGCGACCTCACCGAGCGGCGCGAGGCGCAGCGGGCGCTCGACGACGCCCGCGACGCCATCATCCAGTCGCAGAAGATGGATGCGATCGGCAAGCTGACCGGCGGCGTCGCCCATGATTTCAACAATCTGCTCGCCGTCATCGTCGGCAGCCTGGATCTGGCGCGCCAAAGGATGGCGAATGGCGCGGACATCAGCCGCTATCTCGACAATGCCATGGCGGCAGCCGAACGGGGCGCGACCCTGACCCAGCGTATGCTCGCCTTTGCGCGGCGGCAGGAGCTGAAGCTCCAGAGCGTGGACTGCATCGGCCTTGTCCGCGGCATGGCGGAACTGCTCCAGAGCACCATCGGCGCCAGCGTGGCGATCGAAACGCGCTTTCCCCTGGCGCTCGCGCCCGCCCACGCCGATCCCGCGCAGCTGGAACTTGCGCTGCTCAACCTGGCGGTCAATGCGCGCGACGCCATGCCCGATGGCGGCAGGATCAGCATCGAAGCGAGCGAAATATTCGTCGCCGAGGAAGCCCCGCCGGGCCTTTCTCCCGGACGCTATATATGCCTGTCCGTGGTCGATGAAGGCGAAGGCATGGACGCCGCGACGCTGGAGCGGGCGCGCGAGCCCTTTTTCACGACCAAGGGCGTCGGCAAGGGTACGGGCCTTGGCCTCTCGATGGTGCATGGCTTTGCGCAACAATGCGGCGGCGCTCTCGACATCATCAGCGCGCCCGGCCTCGGCACGACCGTCTCCCTATGGCTTCCCGTATCCCAGGCCCAGCCGGCAGAGGAGCATATCCCCAGCCTGGACCTGCGGGACAGCGCGCCGGTGCCTCTCGTCATCCTGGCGGTCGACGACGACAATCTGGTACTGATGAACACGGCGGGAATGCTGGAAGACCTGGGCCATACCGTGTTCCAGGCCAGCAACGCCGCCGACGCATTGCGGATGCTGGAGGAAGCCAATGTCGATCTGGTCGTGACCGATCATGCCATGCCCGGCATGACCGGCGCGCAACTGGCCGATATGATCGAGCAAAATCATCCGGGCCTGCCCGTCATCATCATTACAGGTTTCGCCGAACTGCCCCCCCACGCCAGCCGCCGCCTCCGGCTCGACAAGCCGTTCAAACAAGCGGAGCTGGCCAGGGCGGTGATGGAAGCGAGCCATGACGCTTCCTCCGGCCGACTGATCCGGTTCACCGCGCCGTTCGATCACGACTGATCATTCCCTTCGCCGCGAAGCAGCAATTCATTTGAAACGCGTTGCCGAAATACAAGAAAAAAGGTCCTTTTCATTCTTTCGCGCTTGCAAGCATGGGCCAGTTGGCCAATGGGGGCCGGACAGCCATCCCCTCCAGCCGCCGCAGGACCGAATGGACATGCCGACCGTGCCGACCCCGACTTCCCATTTCTTCACGTCGCTGCGGTCCCGGCTGCACTATCTGGACTGGGGCAATCCTTCCGCCCCCCTGCTGATCCTGCTCCACGGTGGCTTCGACCATGCGCGGAGCTGGGACTGGACGGCGCGGTTGCTGGCGAAGGACTATCATGTCATCGCACCGGACCTGCGCGGCCACGGCGACAGCGCCTGGTCGGCCGAAGGCTCGTACATGATGGCCAATTTCGTCTATGACCTGGGGCTGCTGGTCGATCTGCTCGACCGCGCGCCAGTAACCATCGTCGGCCATTCGCTCGGCGGATCGATCAGCTTGCGCTATGCCGGGCTTTTCCCCGACAAGGTGCGCAAGATCGTCGCGATCGAAGGATTGGGCCTGTCGCCCGATCGGTTGAAGCAGAAGGCGGAGGAAAATGTCCCCGATGCCTGGCGTCTGTGGATCGACGGCCGGCGCGCCAGCGCAGCTCGCGCCGGACGACGCTATCCCACGATCGAAGCCGCGATCGGCCGTATGCGCGAACGCAACGAGCATCTCTCGGTCGAACAGGCGCTGCACCTGACCCAGCACGGCGTCAACCGTAACGAGGATGGCAGCTATAGCTGGAAATTCGACCCCTATCTGAACAACGCCGCGCCCCAAGCGGGCACCGATGCGGACCTTCCGGAATTCTGGGCGCGCATCGCCTGCCCAACATTGCTTTGCCTGGGCAAGGACAGCTGGGCCTCCAATCCCGAACGGGACGGACGCATGGCGCACTTCCGCGACGCGCGACTGGTCGAGTTCGCCGAGGCTGGGCACTGGCTGCACCATGACCAGTTCGACCGTTTCATCGCGGAGCTGCGCGCGTTCCTGTGACCGGCGGGCAATGCGGCCCCGCCGCGTTCAGGCCGTGAAGTCCGCCACGGCCGCCCGATACTCCGCCTGCAACTGGGCAATGAAGCCGGCAGCCGGCTGCACCTTGGCAATCGCGCCGATGCCCTGTCCCGCCCCCCAGACGTCGCGCCATGCCTTCTTATCGCCGCCAGTCAGCGATGCAAAGTCCATGTCCTTCGCCTCCGGCAGACTATCGGGGTCCAGCCCCGACGCGACGATGCTGGGGCGCAGATAATTGCCATGGACGCCGGTGAACACGTCGGAATAGACGATGTCTGCCGCCCCGCTTTCGACGATCATCTGCTTGTAGGCGGCATCGGCATTGGCCTCCGCCGTGGCGATGAAAGGCGAGCCCATATAGGCGAGGTCCGCGCCCATCATCCGCGCCGCCGCGATCGCCCGCCCGGTCGCGATCGCGCCGGAAAGCGCCAGCGGTCCGTCAAACCACTGACGGATCTCCTGAACCAGCGCGAAGGGCGACAGCGTGCCGGCATGGCCGCCTGCGCCGGCGGCGACCGCGATCAGGCCATCTGCGCCCTTTTCGATCGCCTTGCGCGCGAAGACATTATCGATGACGTCATGCAGGACGATACCGCCATAGCTGTGGATCGCCTGGTTCACATCCTCCCGGGCGCCGAGCGACGTGATGACGATCGGCACCCTATACTGGACGCACAGTTTCAAATCCTCCTCCAGCCGCGCATTGGTGCGATGGACGATCAGGTTGACGGCGAAGGGCGCATCCTGGTCGGTCAGTGCCGCGCCCAGTCGCTGGAGCCAGGCCTCGAACACTCCCGAAGGCCGCGCGTTGAGCGAGGGAAAGGCGCCGACGATGCCGCTGCGGCACTGCGCGATGACCAGGTCGGGCTGCGACACGATGAACATCGGCGAACCGATCAGCGGCAGCGACAGGCGGTCACGGAGCAGCGGCGGCAGGCTCATGCAGGAAAATCCTCTCTCTTCAACTTATCCCCGCGCTAACACCGCTCCAGCCGCGGAAAAAGGCGAAAATAGCTGTATTGATGATATAATACAGTGATGATAGGATGACGTGGCCCAAATGTCCCAGGAGCAGGACCGATGTATAGCGAGAGCGACCTACAGGATGCCGTAGCGGCCGGCGCGATGACGCCCGAGGCCGCTCAGGCATTTCGCGACCATGTGGCCAAACTACGCGCCTCACCCATGGTCGATGAAGAACATTTCCGGCTGCTGACCGGGTTCAACGATATCTTCGTGGCGATAGCCAGCGTGATCATGCTCGTGGCGGTCGGCTGGCTCGGTAACAGCCTGCGATTCGGGGCGGAAGAGCATCATCCGGCCTTCATGTCCGGCCTGCTGGTCGCTGCGGCGAGTTGGGGGCTGGCCGAATATTTCACGCGGCAGCGGCGCATGGCGCTGCCGTCCATCCTGCTGCTGTGCGGTTTTGTCGGCGGTGTCGCCTTCGCGCTCGGCTCACTCGCGGCGCAGATATTCCCGGATGCCGGCGAACGGCAGGCCGCGTTGATCTTTTCCGGCGTGGCCGCCCTGAGCGCCGTCGCCGCCTGGGCGCACTGGCAGCGCTTCATGGTGCCGATCACCGTTGCGGTCGGCGCCGCTGCGGCTGCTGGCGTGATCGCCAGCCTCATCATTTCCGCCTTTCCCACCAGCGTGCAGCTCCCCTATCTGCTATTGCTGGCATCGGGCCTTGCGATTTTCATCCTCGCGATGCGATGGGACATGAGCGACCGGGCGCGCACCACACGCCGTTCCGATGTCGCATTCTGGCTACATCTTGCCGCCGCTCCGATGATTGCCCACTCGCTGTTCCACCTGCTGGGCGTGTTCGATGGCGACGAGATCAGCGTCGCGAAGGCGCTGATGGTGATCGCGCTCTACATCGCCTTCGGACTGGTGGCGCTGGCGATCGACCGGCGCGCGCTGCTTGTGTCCAGCCTCGCTTATGTGTTGTTCGCCCTCTATGCCCTGTTCAAGCAAGCGGGCGCGGTCGAACTGTCGGCCGCCTTTACCGCCCTTGTGATCGGATCGGCGCTGCTGCTGCTGTCAGCGCTGTGGCACCATGCGCGGGCGCTGGTCGTCAACGGGCTGCCGCCGGCTTTGACCGATCGCCTCCCCTATCTGGACCGCGCCGTTGCCTGATGGCCGCGCGACGGCCGGGTGGCAGCCGTGCGACATGCGCGGACCATCCGGCCCTATTGCCGCTCTCGCCCTACAACAGTCCCTTCGCCCGCAGGCTGACATGCCCCTGGGCCCCGATGATGATATGATCGTGGACGCTGATCCCGAGGCGTTTGCCGGCGTCGATGATCTGGCGGGTAATGTCGATGTCCTGCCGACTAGGCTCGGGCGACCCGCTGGGATGGTTGTGGACCAGGATCAGCGCCGCCGAGCCGAAGTCGATGGCGCGCCTGATAACCTCGCGCGTGTAGATCGCTGCCTGGTCGATCGACCCGTCGCCCATATGGTCGTCGCGGATCAACATATTGCGGCTGTTGAGGTGCAGCACCCGGACGCGCTCGACGCCCAGCCAGGCCATGTCGGCGCGCAGATAGTCGAGCAGCGCCTGCCAGCTGCCCAGCACCGGCCGCGCGGCGACTTCGTTGCGGAGCATCCGCAGCGCTGTAGCCTGAACGATCTTGATCGCGGCGACGCTGGTGTCGCCCATGCCGGGCACGCGGGCGATAGCTTGCCAGTCGGCCGTCATCAGCTCACCGATGCCGCCAAAGGTCCGCAGCAATTCCTTGGCCAGCGGTTTGGTGTCGCGTCGGCGGATGGCGAGCGCCAGCAGATATTCGACCAGTTCATGGTCGTGCAGCGCATCGCCCCCGCTATCCGCTAGTTTCTGTCGCAATCGCGCGCGATGCCCCGCGCCGTCATGCATGGCTTTCGCGCCCTGTTCGGCCAATCTTCCGTCCCCTTCGTCGACGCCAAGTGACGCTATGCGTTGCGAAATCGCCGGGCAAGGATATTTAGGGGGGCACAGACGTTATGGTCCCGTTACGGACCATCAGCGTCAAGCGAGAGCCGGGGTTGGCCATAGGCATGAAAGAAGAAGACGGCGAAGAGGCGATTCGCCGGGCATGGCTGCGCTGGCTTGGCGTGGGAACAGGCTCGCTGGCGCTGGTGCTGGTCGGTCTGTGGACCCAGCGTGCGCCGATCGCCGAGAATTTCGTGAGCCGGGAACTCAATCGGCGCGGCGTCCAGGCCAGCTATGACCTGATCGATGTGGGCCTGCGCACCCAGCGGATCGAGAATATCGTGTTGGGCGACCCCGCGAGGCCGGACCTCACCGCCCGCTGGGTAGAAGTCGACATCGCCTTTGCAGGGCTGACGCCGCAGGTCGCCGCCGTGCGTGCAGGCGGCGTGCGGATGCGCGGTTCCTGGCATGACGGAGCGATGCGGCTGGGCGAGTTGGACCGGTTTCGCGATCCCGATTCGACAGCGCCCTTCAGCCTGCCCGATATTCGCGTCACGCTGAGCGACGCCCGGGTGACGCTGGACACCGATGCCGGGCGGATCGGGATGCAGATCGACGGCAACGGCCATCTCCGGTCCGGTTTCAGGGGCCGGCTGGCAGCCGCAATGCCGCGCGCCGCGATCGCGGGCTGCAGCCTGTCGCACACGACCGCTATGATGACGATCGCGATGCAGCAGGGCAACCCGCAGCTATCGGGCCCGGTGCGCGCCGACGCGCTCGCCTGTCGCGACGCCGGCGCAGCGATCGCCAGGCCGGCGGCCGTCGTCGACATCTCCTTGGACAAGGCGCTCGATCACTGGAGCGGACATGTCGACCTATCGGGCCAGGCGCTCAAGGGTGGCGGCCTGGTGCTGGCCTCACCTGACGGCCGTATCGACTTCGATGGCAACACAACGCGGACCGGCGGCAAGCTGCGCATAGTCGCGACCGCGCTGACCGGGCGCGGCGCGGTTTTACGCGATGCGGCGCTTTCGGGCGACTGGGTGCTGGACCAGGGCGGCAACAGCCTTCAAGGTCTGTTGTCAGGCCAGGATCTGCATCTGGCCGGACGCGCTCCGCTGACCGCGCTGCGCGCGGCGACCGCGGGGACTCCGGTCGCCCCCCTCGCGGTGAAGCTGGCCGACGCTGTCGAGAAGGCGGGACGCCGCAACCGGCTCCGCACCACCTTCGCCCTCGTGCAGAAGCCGGGACGCGGGAGCCTCGTCCTGACCGACACTGGTCTGGACGCGCAAAACGGCGCACGCGTCGGGATCGCACAGGGCGGTCAGTTGACGCTGGCCTGGCCGGGCAAGGCTGCGGGACTGGATTGGGCGCTCAATGGCGCCATCACCACGCAGGGCGGCGGCCTGCCCCAGGCCGCGCTGCGCCTCGCGCGGCGGCCAGGAGGCGGCTTTGGCGGCGAGTTGTTCTCCGATCCCTATGCGGCGGGCGAAGCGCGGCTCGCACTGGACCGGGTGCGCTTCACCGCGGATCGTAATGGCGCCACCCGTTTCACGACCGCCATGCGGCTGGACGGACCACTGCCTGACGGCCGCCTGCGCGGGTTGACCCTGCCCATCACCGGGCGGATCGCGGCCGGCGGAACGGTGGCGATCAATCCCGATTGCGTGCCCGTGTCGCTGCTGGAAGCGCGTTACGGCAATTTCGCGCTGGGCCGGACCCGCCAGACTTTGTGCTCGGTCGATGGCGGCGCGATGGTCGCTGTGGGACCAGACGGGATTCGCGGGGGCGCGGCGATTCGCGATCTGGCGCTCGATGGCCACACCGCCGACAGCCCCCTGCGCCTTACGGCCGACCATGCGCGCGTTGTGCTGGGCAAGACAGGCTTCGCGCTCGCCAATCCCGCCCTCACGATCGGCCCGCAGGATGCCCCCGTGCGCCTGTCCGCCGCGTCGATGACGGGCGCGATGACGAAAGATGGCATTGCAGGGAAGCTGAGCGGCATGGGCGGACAGATTGGTTCGGTGCCGTTGATCGTGGAACAGGGCGCGGGCGACTGGCGCTTTGCCAAGGGTCTGTTCGGGCTGCGCTCCACCATGACACTGCGCGATTCGCAGCCAGCGCCGCGCTTCACCCCGCTGACGGTGCCGGATTTCACCCTCACCCTGAACGATGGCCGCATCGCCGCTGCAGGCACGATGGCCGCACAGCGCAATGGCGCAACGGTCGCCAAAGCAGACATCGCGCATGATCTGGCCAGCGGCCGGGGTCATGCCGACCTGGGCGTCCCCGGCCTGACATTCGGCTCGGGTCTCCAGCCAGAGGATGTGACGCCGCTGGCGCTCGGCGTCGTCGCCAATGTGACCGCCACGGTCACGGGCCAGGGTCGAATCGACTGGAACGGCTCTACCGTCACCAGCAATGGCACATTTCGCACCGACGATGCCGATCTGGCAGCCGCCTTCGGCCCGGTGGAAGGGCTGTCGGGCGAGATACGCTTCACGGACCTGATCAATCTGGTCACGGCGCCGGGACAGGAAGCGCGTATCCGGACCGTCAATCCGGGCGTCGAGGTGCATGACGGCGTGGTGCGCTATCGCCTGGAAGCGGGGCAGAAGGTGCGGATCGAAGGCGGGGGCTGGCCTTTTTCCGGCGGACAGCTCGTCCTGCTGCCGACGACTATGGATTTTTCGGCCGACGTCGACCGTTACCTGACCTTCCGCGTCATCGGCCTGGACGCAGGCGCGTTCATCCAGGCGATGCAACTCGACAACGTCTCCGCCACCGGCACGTTCGACGGCATCATGCCGCTGATATTCAATGCCCAAGGCGGGCGCGTCGCGGGCGGCGTACTGGTGGCGCGGCAGCAGGGGATGCCGCCGCTGATGATGCCCGAAGGCGTGCTGCCCAGCATTCCCTGCGACCCTGCCCGCCAGTCCGGCATATTGTCCTATGTCGGACCGGTATCCAACGAGCAACTGGGCGCAATGGGGCGCATGGCCTTCGACGCGCTCAAGGATCTCCAGTATAAATGTCTGACAATCCTGATGGACGGCGCGCTGGATGGCGAGATGGTGACGAACGTTGTCTTCAATGGCGTCAACCGGGGCAGGCTGGGCGATGTGCCGGGCGGGATCGCGCGCAACTTCATCGGCCTCCCCTTCATCTTCAACGTGCGGATCGCCGCGCCCTTCCGCGGATTGCTGGGTACGGCCCAGTCCTTCATCGACCCTTCCCAGCTGATCCAGAACAGCATAGGCGACCAGGTGCAGGATGAAATGCGGGCGGCCTCGCAACAAGAACTTGCGGTTCAGCCTCGCGAAAGCGAGACTGTGCCAGACGGGGAGCAGAAATGAAGACACGAGCAATCATGACCGCCGGTTTCGCCGGCCTTGCGCTGGGGGGATGTATTCAGGTGAAAGCCCCCGACAGGCCGATCGAGATCAACCTGAACGTGAAGGTGCAGCAGGAGGTCGTCGTCAAGCTGCAACGCGACGCCCAGAATCTCATCCAAAATAACCCGGAGTTGTTTCCGCAATGACACGCAGGATGCTCATCGCCGCAGGCGCCGCTGTTGCGCTGGCAAGCTGCCTTGTGATCACCGCGCCCGCGCGCGCCCAGTCGGGCGCCGTCGCCGCCGCGATGAATGCGGGCACCGTGGGCGAGCAGGCCGACGGCTATCTCGGCATCGCAGGGACGGTGGGTGCCGAAGTTCGTTCCGAAGTCGAATCGATCAACATCAAGCGCCGCGCGGCTTATACACAGCTTGCAGGACAACGCGGCGTGACCGTCCAGGACGTGGCCGCCGCCACCGGATGCCAGACGCTCAGCAATCGCGTGAAGCCCGGCCAGGTGTACCGGATCGGCGCCGGCGCATGGCAGACCAAGGGTGCCGGGCCGGTCGCCCTGCCGTCCTACTGCGCCAATGCGGGATGATATTCCGCGGTAGCGGACTTTTCTCATCCCTTCGTACCGCACGGATATTCTCTGCCGCAACCATGGTTGACTATCCGCAATCGCCTTTCTAAACGGGCCGCGCCTTGACGGGTGCAGCCGCAAGCGCCATGCCGACCGCCATGGGGTGAAATACCCGATGGAGGAGGCGCATGGCAGCGGATACACCCGGACAGGACCCGGCGGGCGAGGACTCGCGGATCGCTTCCCTTGAGGAGCGGATCGCAAAGGCCGAGCATGTCGAAAAGGTCAGGCAGGGGGCTACGGAGCAGCAGGCGGACGATGGGTCACGTCTGGGCAACCGGGTTCTGGCTGAACTGATCGGGGGTCTTGTCGGTGGTGCGTTGATCGGCTGGGTTCTCGACCGGCTGTTCGGCACATCCCCATGGCTCCTGCTCGTGTTCCTCGGTCTCGGGATCGTGGCGGCGTTCAGGAACATCATCAGATTGACGACGGCGAAGCGTCCCGACCAATAGGGACGCTTTTGTCATAGTCCGAAGGCTTAGACGTTACAGGGGTCAACGTGGCAGAATCCGGCAAAATCGATCCGATGCACCAGTTTGCGATCGAACCGCTGTTCGGGACGGATCATCTGTCGCTCGGCGGCTTCAACATCGCTTTCACCAACAGTGCGCTTTACATGGTGCTCGCAGCCGTGGTGCTGTGGGTGTTCGTGATTGGCGGGATGAAGCGGGAACTGGTGCCCGGCCGGTGGCAGATGGCGGTCGAATATATGACCGGCTTCATCAAGAACCTGCTGATCGCCAACATCGGCGACAAGGGGCGGAAGTATATTCCCTACGTCTTTTCGCTCTTCATGTTCATCTTGCTGGCGAACCTTTTGGGTATGCTGCCGCTGGGGCTTTTCGGGCTTCACCCCTTCACCTTCACCAGCCATTTCACCGCAACCGGCGTCCTCGCGATCATGAGCTTCTCGATCGTCCTGATCGTCGGCTTCGCCAAGCATGGCTTCCACTTCTTCTCGCTGTTCGTGCCGCACGGCACCCCGGCGCTGATGGTGGTACCGCTCTTCTTCATCGAACTCGTCTCCTTCATGGTGCGTCCGTTCAGCCTGGGCCTGCGACTGTTCGTCGCGATGACCGCCGGACACGTCCTGCTGAAGGTGCTTGCGGGCTTCGTCATCAACAGCGCCAATGCTTCGCCAGCATTGGGCCTGACCGTTGGCACCGCCAGCTTCGTCCTGATGGTCGGCATCAGCGCGCTGGAAATGCTGGTCGCGGTCATCCAGGCCTATGTGTTCGCGCTGCTGACCTCGGTCTATCTCAACGATGCCGAGAACCTGCACTGAGTTTCGATTGATTTTCCTCAACGTTTAGACAGATTTAACAAGGGAGTTTACGACATGGACGCAGAAGCCGCAAAGCTGCTCGGTGCTGGCCTGGCCGCGATCGGTGCGGGCATCGCCGCCCTCGGTGTGGGCAACGTCTTCAGCTCGTTCCTGGAAGGCGCGCTGCGCAACCCGGGCGCCGCTGACGGTCAGCAGGGCCGCCTGTTCATCGGTTTCGCCGCGGCGGAACTTCTGGGTCTGCTGGCGTTCGTCATCGCCATGATCCTGGTGTTCGTGGCCTGATCACGAATCCGGAGCGGGCAGTGCGGCGTGATCGCCGGCCCTGCCCGCTTCCCTTATTGACCGCCCTCTGATCGGACGGACCGTAACATGCCTCAAATCGCGCAAATCGCCGAAACCTATTCCAGTCAGATCTTCTGGCTGCTGGTGACGTTCGGCTTCGTCTTCTTCGTCATTGGCCTGGGCATGGTTCCCAAAGTCCAGGGCACGGCGGACGCGCGCGACGCGAAGATCAGCGGCGATCTGGATGCGGCCAAGGCGGCTTTCGCCCGTGCCGACGAAGCCGAGGCGGACTATCGCATTCGCGACGCAGAGAACCGCGCCGTTGCCCAGGCCGTGATGGCCAAGGCGAAGGCGGAGGCGGCCAAGTCTTCGGAAGCGAAGCTCGCCGCCGCGGATGCCGAGGTGGCGAACAGGATCGCTGCGGCCGAAGGCCGTATCCAGGCTGCGAGCGACGCGGCGCTGGGAGAAATCGAAACCGTCGCCGCCGATGCGGCGCGCGACATGGTGGCTCGCATTGCCGGCGTCGAAGCGTCGGAAGAAGCAGCCCGCAACGCAGTAAAGGCGGCACTGGCCCATGGCTGAGGCAGCAGCACAGCATTCGGCGGAAACGCCCCCCACGCTCGATCAGGCCATTCATGCCGAAGGCATGGAGCCGGTCGGCACCGTCGCCCATGAAGGCGCGGTTCCCCACACCGATCCCAAGGCGATCGGCATGGACGCCACCGCCTGGGTCAGCCTGGCGATGGCGGTGTTCATCGCTATCCTGCTTGTCAAGAAGGTGCCTGCCCTGATCGGCAAGGCGCTGGACGGCCGGATCGCTCAGATCAAGGAACAACTCGCCGAGGCCTCGAAGCTTCGCGCTGAGGCTGAAGCGCTCAAAGGCGAGTATGAAACCAAGCTGGCGGCCGCCGCCGGTGAAGCGGAAGCGATGCGCAAGGCTGCGGAGCATGAGGCCGAAGGGCTGATCGCCGACGCCAAGATCAACGCCGAAGCCCTGGTCGCCCGTCGCCAGAAGATGGCAGAGGACAAGATCGGGGCCGCGGAGCGTGCTGCGATCGCCGGCATCCGGGCCAAGGCGGTGAGCGCGGCAACTGCCGCCGCCGCCACCCTGATCGCCCAGGGCCACGATGCCAAGGCGGACAAGGAACTGGTCGAAGGCGCTATCAGGAATCTCGGCACGATTAATTGAGCAGCCCGCACTGAGGCGGAAACGAAAAGGGCCGATGCGCATCGTCGCACCGGCCCTTTTCGTTTGGCCGCCCACCGCCAGACGCTGCGGGCTTGCCTGGTCTCTACACTCATTCGGATAGACAGCTGCTCGCATCAGAACGCCGCGATGCGCCTCGTGTTCATTTACAGCCCGCCCGCCTCGGGCAAGCTGACATCGGCCGCATCATCGTCGAACGCATCTACCTACGCTGTTCCACAATCATTTGATCGTGGGACAGCCTGCGCGAAAGCTTGTGGATGCCAGCCATTTCCCAGGCAGCACGATCCGGCCTGATCGCTCCTATTCACCGCGGCGCCTGAGCCCAGCGTTGCAAGCAACTTTCCCGCGCGTCTTTTTGAGGAGGTATGCCGCGCAGGTGGCAGCGGCCTGGGAGTAGCGCTCGATCTGAGCGCAGCGGAGCTGGAGCGGCGTCTGGTGGCAACGGATCGTACCGCATATGGGACGCTGAGCTGCCTGACGCTCCTGCACGAACTCAGGCCGGCGATCACCGGAGGCATGGATGCCATGCCACCGCCGCACTTTCCGATCGACATCGGCGCCACCACGGCGTCCGACGCCGCCGATACGATCATTCAAGCACTTAGATAAAGCCGATAGGTTAGTTGCGGGGCAACAGGGCCATGTTCCGGAAGAAAACAATCGCCGTCACCGTTGCGATACCGGTCAGCCGGCAAAGCCGACCGAGAGGAAGGCAGGCACCGGACCGTTCCAGCCGTCATCCGGCCCCTCGTCGGCCGCGTCGTGGCGACGCTGGCGCTGCGGGACGGCGGCGCGATCCTTGCGGTCGTCGCGGCGGTCGTCGCGGGGACGCTCCTCGCGCCGTTCGCTGCGAGGGCGCGCATCGCGCTTTTCGCCCCGTGGACGGTCATCCTGGCGATCCCGGCCCTCGGCACGCTGATCTTCGCGCGGAGCTTCGGCACCGGTCGCACCGGCCGGCAGATCGGCATAGGCGATCTTGGTACCGATCAGCTTCTGGATATTGTCGATTGCCTCGGCGTCCGCTTCACTGACGAAGGTATAGGCGACGCCGGTCGCACCGGCGCGACCCGTGCGGCCGATGCGGTGGACATAATCGTCGGGGTGCCAAGGCGCATCGAAGTTGAAGACGTGACTTACGCCCTTGATGTCCAGCCCGCGGGCTGCGACATCCGACGCGACGAGGATATTGACCCTGCCCTCGCGGAACCGCTCCAGTTCGGCGATGCGCGACGCCTGGTCGATGTCGCCATGGATCTCGCCCGACTTGAAGCCATAGCGTTGCAGGCTCTTGTTGAGTTCGCGCACCGTGGTCTTGCGATTGCAGAAGATCACCGCGCTGGTGACATCCTCGACGTTCAACATGGCGCGCAGGGCCTCGCGCTTCTTGCGCGAATCGACTTTCACCAGATGCTGGGTGATGTTGGTGGAGGCAGTGGCCGGCCGGGCCACCTCGATCGACTTGGGATTGCTGAGGAAGCGGTCGGCGAGTTTCTTGATGACCGGAGGCATGGTCGCCGAGAAAAGGAGCGTCTGGCGCTGCGCCGGCAGCTTGGTGCAGATTTCCTCGATGTCCGGGATGAAGCCCATGTCCAGCATCCGATCGGCTTCGTCGATGACCAGCATCGAGCAGCCGTTCAGCAATATCTTGCCGCGCTGGAACAAATCCATCAGCCGGCCGGGCGTGGCGATCAGCACGTCGACGCCGCGTTCCAGAGCCTTGATCTGATCGCCCATCTGCACGCCACCGATCAGCAGCGCCATCGAGAGCTTGTGATATTTGCCGTACTTCTCGAAATTCTCGGCCACCTGGGCGGCGAGTTCGCGCGTCGGCTCCAAAATCAGGCTGCGCGGCATGAGCGCACGAGCGCGACCATGGGCGAGGATATCGATCATCGGCAGCACGAAGCTGGCGGTCTTGCCCGTCCCCGTCTGCGCGATGCCGATAATGTCCTTCATCATCAGCACGGAGGGGATAGCCTGCGCCTGGATGGGCGTCGGCGTGTCATAACCGGACTCGGTTACGGCCTTGAGCAATTCGTCGGAAAGGCCGAGATCGGCAAAAGTCATTCAATGGTCCGGGACAGGAGGTGGCCTGCCCTGCGCGTCCGCGGGACAGAAATCGGCCGCGACTTGCGGAAATATCGGCCTCTTGTCAAGAAAATCGCGTCATTTCCCGCCATCAATTCGCTTAATCGTCCGACTCTGCGGCAATCAGGCGACGAAAGCTGTCGATTGCGCAGCTCAGGCCGCTACGCGCGTGCAACTCGTCCCGCCCCGAACAGAGCGACCCGTCCTCATGCGGTTCCACATAGAAACCCGAATAGAAGCCGGTCGAATCGCAGCCCCGTTCCAACCGGGCGCGATAGCGATGCTCATCCGCAAGCAACAGGTCCACGCCATTGCGCACCAGGATGTTGGCCCCACGAATGGAACGGAGCGCGATACAGCGCGGTCCTTTCTTCTCTTCCCAGGCATCCCCGGCTTCCGGCGCGATTCGCGGCGGCGCCTTGCCCTTGCGGGGCATCGGCACGCGAATGATGACGCGCTGCTGAATCGTCAGCTGCGCCAATTGCACAGGCTCTCCGGCAGGCGCGGCAAGGAGCAGCAAAACGGAATGAAACAAAATGGACCCCTTCTTGCGATCCCACGCTATCGACCAACGGTTGAACAGTCGATGAATTCCGGGGCATAGGTGCGTCCATGATCGGACAGGATATCATCGACCGCTTCGCCGCCCTGCTTGGCCCCAAGGGCGTCACCGACGACCCCGACGATATCGTTCCTTGGGTCAGCGACTGGCGTGGCCGCTACCATGGCGCGGCAGCAGCGATCTTGTCGCCCGCGTCGACGGCGGAAGTCGCCGCCGCGGTGAAGCTGGCGGCGGAACTGGGCGTCGCTTTGGTGCCCCAGGGCGGCAATACGTCGATGGTGGGCGGCGCCACCCCGCCGGCGGATGGTTCCGCCCTCATCCTCTCGCTGCGTCGGATGAACCGCATCCGCAGCCTGTCGCCCGAGGACAATCTGGCGGTTTGCGAGGCTGGGGTTATCCTGAGCGTGTTGCACGACGCAGCGGAAGCCGCCGGCCGCCGCTTTCCCCTCAGCCTGGGAGCCAAGGGATCGGCCACGATCGGCGGCCTCGTATCCACCAATGCCGGAGGCACGCAGGTGCTGCGCCATGGCACGATGCGCGCGCTCGTCGAAGGGATCGAGGCGGTTCTGCCCGATGGCAGCATCTTTGACGGGCTGGACGCGCTCAAGAAGGACAATCGCGGCTACGACATAAAGCAGTTGCTGATCGGCGCCGAAGGAACGCTGGGCGTGGTCACGGCGGCATCCTTGCGGCTGGTACCCGCCATCGCGGCGCGGGCGGTGGGCTGGGTCGGCGTCAAGAGCCCCGCCGATGCCCTCCGCCTGCTGCGCCTGACCGAGGAAAAGCTCGGCGACAGCGTGGAAGGCTTCGAGGTGATCGCGAACGATACGCTGGGCTTCGTCCTCGGCCATGTACCCGGCACCCGCTCGCCGATCGAAACGCGCACCCCATGGCATGTATTGATCGAGGTGGACCATGCCGACCTGTCGGAACCTGGTCCGTCGGAACGGCTGGAAGGGGCGCTGGCAGAAGCCTTCGATCGCGGCATCGCCATGGACGCCGCGATCGCCGCGAACGAGGCCCAGGCCGAGGCCTTCTGGCGGATTCGCGAATCCCTCTCGGAATCGGAGCGGGCGCAGGGGCCAGCGCTGCAATATGATATCAGCGTGCCGGTTGCGAAGATGCCCGCCTTCATGATCGAGGCGGCGTCGGCGGCGGAAGCGACCTTTCCCGGTACGACTGCCTCGTCCTTCGGCCATCTGGGCGACGGCAATGTCCATTTCCATGTCCGCGCTCCCAGGGGAACGAGCGACGGCCCGGCGTGGATCGCCGCACAGGGTCAGGTCATCAACGCCTTCGTCCACGATGCCGTGGTCGCAGCCGGGGGCTCCATTTCTGCCGAACATGGCATCGGCCAGATGAAGCGGGCGGAGTTGGGCCGCCTCGCCAGCCCTGCCCGGATCAGCGCGCTGCGCGCGATCAAGGCGGCCTTCGACCCCAAGGGCCTGTTCAATCCCGGCAAGCTGATCCCGCTGCCCGGCGAAGGCTGAACGCGGGCCACCGACAAAGCGATTGCACCCGACCCGCAAGGCCTATATCGCCCTGCCCCAATCTACGGACCCGCGGCGCAGGTCAACGCGTCGCATCATTGAGAGAATGGACCTGATCATGGCCAGTGCGCCCGCGAACAACCTGCCGATCTTCTATAACGACCTGCTCCCGCTCAGCACCGTGGATCATGCGGATTTCAAGAGCCGCAGCGTGGAATCGGCACCCTTCCTCACGACGCAACATGCCGTGCCGCTGACCGTCGATGAATTCGTCAACGCGCAGCGCTTTGCGCCGATCATCTTCTCGGCCGGCGCGGACTCCGTGCCGCTGCTGCTGATGGGCCTCAATGAAGGCGTCAACATCTTCGTGGATGATGAAGGCAAGCTGCGCGGTCCGGCCTATGTCCCCGCCTATGTCCGTCGCTATCCCTGGATGCTGGCCAAGCTGCGTCCCGATAGCGAGGAATTGTCGCTCTGCTTCGACCCCACAAGCCCTGCAATCGGCGCGTTCGAGGAAGGCAATGCCCTGTTCGAGGACGGCAAGCCCAGCGAACTGACCCAGGGTGTGCTGAAGTTCTGCGAGGATTTCGAGCAGGCAGCGGCCCGCACCGGCCAGTTCGTCCGCGAGCTTCAGGAACTGGGCCTGCTGATGGATGGCGAAGTGTCGATCCAGACCCCGATCGCGGACCAGCCCTTCGTCTACCGTGGTTTCCGCATGATCAATGAGGAAAAGCTGCGCGACCTGCGCGGCGACCAGCTGCGCAAGATCAATCAGAGCGGGATGCTGCCGCTGATCCACGCCCATCTCTTCTCGTTGCAATTGATGCGCGAGATTTTCGAGGCGCAGATCGCCCAGGGCAAGGGGCCGATCGCCATGCCCGAAACCCCGGTCCCCGTAGAAGCCTGAACGGCAAGTTAACCCGAACCAGCTCAAATAATTGATGGAAGCCAGGG
The DNA here is from genome assembly GCF_029590555.1 of Sphingobium sp. V4. NCBI lineage: Bacteria > Pseudomonadati > Pseudomonadota > Alphaproteobacteria > Sphingomonadales > Sphingobiaceae > Sphingobium > Sphingobium sp. V4. The sequence goes on from NZ_CP081001.1 coordinate 1,573,662, forward strand.
CGCATCCCTCTTGAAAGGCAGTGCGACCTGGCCTATCTCTTGAATATACGGCGCGCCTGCCCCCCTTTCGGGTGTGTCGTATGGGCGCCTCCCCCCTTTGGAGGCGTCTCCTCCCTGAACCTTGGCCACCCCATGCTTGCATGGGGTGGTTTTTTATTATCCAGCGATAATGGCGCACGCGCTTTCTCTTGACGCGGCGGATCGGCCTGCTAAAGCGCTCCCCCTGCCCGGCCGCCATGCGGCCATGTGGCCCCTTCGTCTAGCGGTCAGGACGCGGCCCTCTCACGGCTGAAACACGGGTTCGATTCCCGTAGGGGTCACCAAAATACTCTCCCAGAGAGTATCAGAATGTGCCGAGAACGGCGGGATTCTGCGGTTTTTCATGGTATAGGTATCCCATACGGAGCGGTCTCGGACCACCGGATACCAGCAACTTGATGGTATGTCTGATGGTAGCGCGGCCCTCCTCGAAAAGGAGATACCATCATGGCGCTCACCGCCGCTGCGATCAAAAACGCCAAGGGCAAAGCCAAGCCCTATAAGCTCACCGATAGCGATGGCCCGTTTCTCTATGTGACGCCCAATGGTGGGCGCTACTGGCGGATGAACTATCGCCACCTTGGCAAACAGAAGACGTTGGCCTTCGGGGTCTATCCCGACACCGGCCTCGCCGACGCCCGCGAGCAGCGCGACGCCGCCCGCAAGGTGCTAGCAAAGGGGGATGATCCCGCCGAAAAGATCAGACTGGATCGGATTGCCGCGACCGTAGCCGCGTCCAACAGCTTTAAGGCGGTTGCCGACGAATGGTTGGTGAAAGTCGAGCGCGAAGGCCGCTCCGCCGTCACGATGAAAAAGCTGCGCTGGCTGCTGGCCTTCATTAATGCGTCGCTGGGCAAGCGCCCTGTCACCGCCATCACCGCGCAGGAGGTGTTGAACATGCTGCGTAAGATGGAGGGCAAGGGCCGCTACGAGACGGCCAAACGCCTACGCAGCACATGCAGCCAGATATTCCGCTACGCCATCGCCACGGCGCGCGCGGAGTGAGCCGCCCCGGGTTTGCCGGAGGCTCCAACTTCTGAGTAAGTGGAGCCAATATGAGCAGGACGACGAACAAGTTTGCACCTGAGGTGCGCCAGCGGGCGGTACGCATGGTGCTGGATCACGAGGCAGATCATCCCTCTCGCTGGGCGGCGATGGTTTCTATCGCCGAGAAGATCGGGTGCTCGGCACACACACTGAACGAGTGGGTAAAGAAGGCCGAGGTGGACAGCGGGAAGCGCGCTGGCGTGCCTACCGAGATGGCTGATCGCCTGAAGGCGCTGGAACGCGAGAACCGCGAGCTGCGCCAGGTCAACGAGATATTGCGCAAGGCGAGCGCATATTTTGCCCAGGCGGAGCTCGACCGCCCGTTCAAACGATGACGGCCTTCATAGACGAGCATCGCGCGGAATATGGGGTCGAGCCGATTTGCAGGGTTCTGCCGATTGCCCCATCCACCTATCATGAGCGCGTCGCGCAGCGGCGTGATCCAGAGCGCCTGTCTGATCGTGCCCGGCGCGATCAGGATCTGAAGCCAGAGGTGGTCCGGGTCTTTGCCGAGAATTTCGGGGTGTACGGCGTGCGCAAAGTTTGGCGGCAGATGAACCGCGAGGGCTTTGCAGTCGCCCGATGCACTGTCGAACGGCTGATGCGCGATTTGGGCTTACAGGGGGTGGTCCGTGGCAAGCCTGTGCGGACCACGATCAGTAACAAGGCTGCGCCATGCCCGCTCGATCACGTCAACCGGCAGTTCCATGCTCTGGCGCCCAACATGCTTTGGGTGTCGGACTTCACATATGTCGCGACGTGGGCGGGCTTCGTCTATGTCGCCTTCGTAATCGACGTCTATGCCCGCTACATTGTGGGCTGGCGCGTCAGCAGAACTGCGCATGCCAGCTTTGTGCTGGATGCACTGGAGCAGGCTATCCATGAGCGGCGCCCTGTTCACCGTGGCGGCCTTGTCCACCACAGCGATCGCGGCAGCCAAGGCGGACTCAACCGGTCGTCGCAACACCCAACAAATTGGAGGTTGCGATGGGGAAGCAAAGGCAAGGTGCAGATCGATGTGGGCGACCGCCGTTACGGTCCCCTGGCCGCCCTAGTGCTGCGGCGCGTGATGAGCGGCAGTCGTTCTGGTTTCATATCGCGAGAGGACTGAGTAGCGAGGCTGCTGCTATCGAGGCTGGCATCTCACAACCTGTAGGAACCAGGTGGTTTCGGGAGTCCGGCGGTATGCCACCTACGATTTTCAGGGCGACGGCGAAGCCGCTATCGGGAAGGTACCTCTCGTTGGCGGAGCGCGAGGAGATCGCGCTGCTTCTCGTGCAGAACTGCAGCTTACGCGAGATAGCGTGCCAGATTGGTCGTTCTGCTTCGACAATCTCACGAGAGGTTCGCCGTAATGCAGCCACTCGCGGTGGTCGTTCAAGTTACCGTGCTACCGTCGCGCAGTGGCATGCTGAACGATCTGCTCTCCGGCCCAAGGCAACGAAACTCTCCAAAAATCCTGCTCTGCGCTCGTATGTCGAAGAAAAACTCGCTGGCGTCGTACGCACCAATGGCGGCACTGCTGTTCCTGGTCCCGCTGTGCCATGGAATGGGCGGCGGCACGGACCGCGCCAGGATCGACGATGGGCTTGGGCTTGGAGTCCGGAACAGATTGCAAGCCGCCTGATCATCGATTTCCCGAATGACGAGACAATGCGCATCAGTCACGAAGCTATCTATCAAGCGCTTTACGTTCAGGGTCGCGGCGCTTTGCGTCGCGAGTTGACTGCATGCCTGAGAACGGGACGGACTTTACGAATGCCGCGCGGCCGTACCGCCCTGCGTGGTAAGAACTTCGTTTCAAGCGATATCATGATAAGCCAACGTCCCGCTGAAGCCAACGATCGGGCAGTACCGGGCCACTGGGAAGGCGATCTCATTTTGGGCTTGGGCAGTTCCGCGATAGGCACGCTAGTCGAGCGTACGACGCGCTTCACGATGTTGCTGCACCTACCGCGATTGGAAGGTCATGGTGTTGGCCCAAGTGTTAAAAATGGCCCCGCGCTTACAGGACATGGGGCCGACGCCGTACGCGATGCGATCACCCGTACCATTATGACCTTGCCCGAAGAACTTCGCCGTTCGCTCACATGGGATCAGGGTGCGGAAATGGCGCAGCATGCGCGCCTCAAGGTCGATGCTGGCGTGCAAGTCTACTTCTGCGACCCGCAAAGCCCATGGCAGCGAGGCACCAACGAAAATACCAATGGCCTCCTGCGACAGTACTTCCCGAAAGGCACTGATCTCAGTCGGCATTCGAAAGACGAACTCGAAGCAGTTGCTCACGCGATGAATACCCGGCCGCGAAAGACACTCGGATGGAAGACGCCTGCAGAAGTCCTCGACCAGTTCCTTGCCTCATAGTATCGAGCAGGTGTTGCGACGACCGGTTGAGTCCGCCCAATATGTCTCTATCCGATACTCGGAGCGCCTTGCAGAAGCCGGGATTGAACCCTCGGTTGGCAGTGTTGGCGACAGCTATGACAATGCTTTGGCTGAGACGATCAATGGCCTTTACAAGGCCGAGGTGATCCATCGCAGGGGACGGTGGCGATCTTTTGAAGCTGTCGAATATGCCACGCTCGAATGGGTGGACTGGTTCAACAACAGGCGCTTGCTGAAGCCAATCGGCAATATCCAACCGCTGAAGCCGAAGCACAATATTATGCCATGCTGGACGACGTCTCTGAGTAGCCCCTAGATTTCTGGACGCCTTCTATCCTAATTTTGAGGACAGGAGACGACGATGGGGAAGCCTAATTTCAGCGATGAGTTCAAGCGTGATGCGGTGGCCCAGATCACCGAGCGCGGGTATCCGGTAGCGGAGGTTTCTGAACGGCTCGGCGTCAGTCAGCATTCGCTGTACGCATGGAAGCGGCAACTGGCGAAGGTGGTGTCTGGCGATGCCAGCAAGGATGCCGAGATTCGCCAGTTGAAGCGCGAGCTGGCCCGGGTGACCGAGGAGCGCGATATACTAGGCCGTAGACTCATAAGCCCTGAGCCACAGCCGCATTGAGGCAAGCTGGACCATTGCAAGGAAGTTGGCCGCGAGTTTGTCGTATCGAGTGGCGACGCGGCGGAAGTGCTTCAACTTGGAGAAGAACCGCTCGATCAGGTTGCGCTCGCGGTAGAGGCGCTTGCTGAAGCAGGGTTTCCAGCGGCGGTTGCTTTTGGGCGGGATATTGGGCGTTGCGCCCTGTTCCTCGATCAGAGCGCGGATGCGGTCAGCGTCATAAGCCTTGTCTGCCAGCACGATGGTGTGGGGACCAAGATGGTCGAGCAGCGTGTCCGCGACCTGCCCGTCATGAGATTGGCCAGCGGTCAGGCCGAGACGGATCGGGAGCCCCTGCGCATCGACGACGGCGTGGATTTTGGTCGTAAGCCCACCTCGGGAGCGACCGAGACAATGATCTCGATCCCCCTTTTTGCCGTCGCGGCCTGTTGGTGGACGCGAACGGAGGTGCTGTCGATCATTTGGATGTCGCCGTCATGGGCAGCGGTGACAGCGTCCATCATCCGGTCCCAGACACCGGCCTTCCGCCATCGCACGAAGCGATTGTAGCATGTCGTGCGCGGCCCATAGCGCTCGGGCAAGTCGCGCCACGGCGCACCGGAACGCAGCACCCAAAAGATGCCGTTCAGCACGCGCCGATCATCGACGCGCGGCACTCCTCTGGATTTGTTGGGCAACAGCGGCTCGATCACGCGCCATTCGAAATCGGTCAGATCATATCGGCTCATGCCGATGCTGAATCAGATTCAGGGGCAAGATGTAATCCACCAAACGGATTTTCGCGTTATCCCGTGCATTCATCGAGAGATTTGTGTTGATAGTCGCGAAGGAGGCCTTCCTTTCCGAAGGCAACGCGAACCACTGGTCCCGCGCTCGTGTGTAACACACGATAGAAGCGGTCCTCCGAAGGCGTAAAAATCAAACGACCATCAACGATGGCCGCGTCCATTGGCACACGAAGCACTGTTCCGACTTTTGGCAGTTCGTAACGATAGGACACACCCTTTCCGTCACCGGCAAATTTCACGGTAGAAGCATCGATGACAAACCACGGCGCATCTGGGGCGATGTAACAACCGAGAATAGGGCTAGGGTCTTGGGCGGATGGCTCAGGAAAACTCGGACTGCACGAGCCCGCAAGCATTGCGAATATGAGGCAATAGGCGATGCGCGATATCATGCCCAATGAATAGCCCCTCTTGCGCGATCATCAATAACGATCCGCCACGTTCGAGCGATGCGATTTATGGGTTCACGACCTAAACCGTTTCTTGAGCAACTGGCGGGTGCGATCCCGGATCAGGCAGCGCATGTCCGAAGCCTTTACGATATCGGATCACCTTCCGAATGTGCGGGCTGGGAAGCCGTGGACATTCTGGTCGCCTTTGCCGTTCCCTGCACCGCTCAGGACATGGCGCGCGCGCCACGATTGAAGGCTGTCGTCATTCCGTCGCTCGGATTTGAGGGCGTCGATGTCGCGGAAGCGACGGCACGGGGCATCAGCGTGGCCAATGGGCATGTAACGGAAAATTTTGAAAGCGTCGCAGAGGCGGCCTTTCTTTTCATGCTGATGTCGCTCTACCAGATCCGGGCGGTCGAGGATCGGTTACGACAGGGCGTGGCGCGCGCCGGTCCGCCCACGGCCAGGATGCTGAAGGGCAAGACGATCGGCATCATAGGTTTCGGCAACATCGCGCGCGCGCTGGTCCAGCGCCTCGCGGGATGGGGCGCCGATATCCTACTGTGCACCCGTACCGCCAACGCGACGAATCAGCAAAATATCAACCATTGCGATCTGGCCACCCTGCTTCAGCGCAGCGATATCGTTCTGCCGCTCCTGCCGCTGACGAGCGACACGCATTACATGCTTTCCAAAGCGCAATTCATGGCAATGAAGAAGGGGGCGATCCTCATCAACCTGTCGCGGGGCGCGGTGATCGACGAAGCCGCGCTCTATGATCCGGAGGTGGTGGCGCATCTGGGGGGTATTGCATTGGACGTCTTCGAATTCGAACCCTTGCCAATGACCAGTCCGCTGCGCGATCACCCCAATGCGATCCTGACCGGTCACGAGATCTCCCATACTCAGGAAAACCTACAGGCGTTATTTCATATGGCGAAGACGAACATTTTTGCCGCGATCGACGGTCGGGCCATGCCGACCCGGCTCAATTCCGATGCTGGTGACTCGAGCGCGCTGCATTGAATGAGATGCAGGACGCGCGTTCAAGGCTCAGAACTCGCTGATCACAGCCAGAAGAGAGGGGGGGGCGCCGTCCGCAAGGGCGGAGAAGAAGACGGTCCCACTCCGATCGTAGCGGATTGCGACGCGGACGTCAGTCGTAGAGGCGGCCGAGCATAATCTCGATGCGGTTGCGATGCTTGTATCGGTGCGCCTCGTATTGGACGGGCATGGAGCGGGATTTGCGGTCTGTAACGCAAGGTTGATGATCTTTTTTTTTCAACGGCGTCCCTGAACCATTCGGCGTCATAGCACCGATTGGCCAGCCTCCACTGTGCCTTGCCAGACTTGCGCACCAGGTTGTAGAACATCTCGATGTAATCTAGGGGCTACTCATTCAATGCCCAAGCAATCAGTTCAGGGTAGCAACGGCACAGGGGTTGCGAGACAGCAAAATGCCCGCCAATTCGTCCGGCGCAGGCCGTCAATAGCCGGCCTCAACCGCCAGTCGAATGGCGTCCGCCGGCGTCGATACGTCCAATGCCTTGAGCAAGGCGGCCTTGTGCATTTTCACGGTGCGCTCCGACAGGTTCAGCGCATGGGCGATCTGCTTATTCAGTTGCCCCGCCGCCATCTGGATCAGAACCTCGCGCTGACGTCTCGTCAGCGCGGAGACACGCATATACGCATCCGACCGCCTGGCAGCGTCGGATGCGTCACCGACCGTTTCCCTGATCTCCATGAGAGACCCGAGATAATATAGTAATGTTCCGGTTTCGTCGAAAATCGGCGCCACCAGCACGGCATTCCGAAACGGCGTACCGTCCTTCTTGTAATTGAGGATTTCGACCAGGATGGGGCGGCGGTTGCGGATCGCCGTCCGCAGGCTTTCGGTCAGCCAAGGTTCTGTCCCGGTCCCGGTCAAGAACCGGCAATTGCGCCCCACCACTTCGTCAGATGCATAGCCCGTCAGCGCTTCGAACGCGGCATTGCAGGCCACGATCGGAACATCAGCCTGTCGCGGATCACAGATCAGGGCCGCTATCGGACTCGTGGCGATCAGGTCCGACAAGGACATATTGAACTCAGCTGCAAACCGATCATTACCGCACCATAGGTCATGTTGCGCTGGCCGTACAACGCAAGTGAGGCGATTGCGAACCATATCGTTGGCTCGACCATTGCCCGGCCGATTTTCTCTCAACATCCTGCGGCGTGCCGCAATTTCGGAACACCGCCCGACCGTGCCCAACGACCGGCTACGACGAGACCGACAGACCAGCTTTGATCCAAGGACAAACTTGAGAAAGGCGGGCATCGCGGCCCCGGCTACAACGAAATAGACAGTTGCGCGAAAGTGGCAAATTTCGTGAATTGAACGCATCATATATGCTGTTTCGTGACTAAATATCACCAAATAGCTTGAGGTGGCGCCGGCGGCATCCTTATCAAATTCTTCACCCTGATGCGGCTAGAAGCGGACGCCTCTCGACCCGACGGACCATTTGATGCGCCCTTATGCCGCCCTCTCCCTGATTTTCCTGCTGGTGGCGCCGGACGCGGCGCGCGCGCAGGTCGCTGTGGCCGACAGCGGGGATACGGCCTGGATGATGCTCTGTGCGCTGCTAATGTTCGCGGCTGCGCTGCCCGGCCTGATGCTGCGTCACGCCGGACAGGTGAATGTCCGCAACGCCCTGTCCGTCATGGCGCAGGGCGCCGGGGTGGCGGCCGTCGCCTCGATCGGCTGGGCGATTGCCGGCTACAGCCTGGTCTATGCGCCGGGCAGCGAATGGCTGGGCGGCGGAGGCAATCTCCTCCTCGCCAATCTGGGCCAGTTGCGCGACGGCCTGACGGTGCCGGAATCGGCCTTCGTCCTGTTCCAGCTGGCCGCGGTGCTGGTCGCCGCCTGCCTGCTGGTCGGCGGGGTGGCGGAGCGGACGCGGATCGGCTGGTTCTTGCCCTTCACGCTGCTGTGGCTGTTGCTGGTCTATGTGCCGGTCGCCCATGCAGTCTGGGCCGGCGGCTGGCTGGCGGGGCTGGGCGTCATGGATTTCGCTGGCGGGCTGGTCGTCCATATGGTCGCCGGCTTTTCCGTGCTGGCGCTTGTCCTGATCGTCGGCCCGCGGCGGGAGCCGTCCGGCGGAGGCCATAGCATGGTGCTGAGCATGGCCGGTAGCGCGCTGGTCTGGATCGGCCTGTCTGGACTTGTCGGCGGATGGGCGCTGGGCGCGACCGACGACGCCGCGACCGCCCTGCTCAACCATCATCTCGCCGCCTGCGCGGCGGCGCTGACCTGGGCCTTGCTGGACCGGCTGCTGTCGGCGCGCAGCAGCGCGAGCGGCATCCTGTCCGGCGCGCTGGCGGGCATCGCGGCCATTGCCGCCTCCGCCGCGCTGGTCGGGACCGGCGGCGCGATGCTGATCGGCGTGATCGCGGCGCTGGCCAGCCGGATCGCCGCAGCCATTGTCGGCCGCAGGGTCGATGACGGCGCAGGCATCTTCCTGATCCACGGGGTGGGCGGCGCTACCGGCGCCCTGCTGTTGCCGGTCTTCGCCCTGCCCCTGTTCGGCGGCGTCGGCTTCGACGCCGATGTCCATTTCAGCAGCGCGCTGATCTATCAGGCGATCGGTGTCCTGATCGTGGCGCTGTGGGCGATGGTGGGGAGCGCGATCGCGGCGCTGATCGTGTCGATCATCATCCCGATGCGGGTCGATGCACCGATGGAAGCCGCCGGGCTCGATGCGGCCCAGCACGGCCAGCAGGGCTGGGACTTTCGTTGATCCGATGACCGTCACGGTCGCCATCTTCGCCCATCAGGAGGAGCGCCGGATCGCCGGCTGCCTCGCCTCGCTGCCGCTGGACCGGCCAGGCACGCTGTTTCATGTGCTGGTGAACGGCACTACAGACGCCACGGTCGAGCGGGCCAGGGCTGCGGCGGGCGGACGCACGAACGTGATCGTCCATGACATCGCGCAGGGCGGCAAGTCACGCACCTGGAATCATTGCGTCCACGAACTGCTGACCGGGGATGATGACGCGGTGATCTTCATGGACGGTGACGCCGAGATTGCAGCGGGTTCGATCGACGCGCTGGTAGCCGACCTGGCCGCCCATCCCGCCGCCAATGCCGCCGCCGGAATGCCGATGAACGGGCGGATGGTGGAGGCCTATCGCGCGGGGCTGCGCGCCGAGGGCGGCCTGTTCGGCGATCTTTATGCGCTGTCGGGCCGTTTCGTCACGGCGATCCGCGCGCGCGCGCTGCGGCTGCCCGATGACCTGATCGGCGATGACGGGATGATCGCGGCATGGGCGCATACCGACCTCAGGGATGACAGCCATTGGGTGCATGACCGGGTGCTGGCCTGCGATGGGGCGGGATTTCTGGCGGAGCAGGTGAGCCTCGCCCGCCCATCGACCTGGGCGATGCAGTATAAGCGGCTCATCAATTATTCGGTCCGCTTCTTCCAGAACCGGATCGTGTCGGACATCATGACGCGCGAGGGGCCGGTCGGCCTCCCCGCGCGTCTGGATAGTCTCTATGCGGACTGGCTGCCCCGCTTCCGCCCGCGCCCCGGCCTGACCGGATGGTTCGACCGCAAGGCGCTCGAGCGGATGCGGGCCGCCGCTTAACGGTCGCGGCCGGCCAGTTCCTTGTTGACGTAGAGCGCGACCATCGTCGCCACCGCGCCAGACAGAAGATAGATGCCCGAGGCGGCCAGGCCGAACTTCACCGACAGCAGCAGCGCCACCAGCGGGGCGAAGCCTGCGCCAACCAGCCAGGCAAGGTCGGAGGTGAGCGCCGATCCGGTGTAGCGCGCCTCCGTGGCGAAGTTGGACGCCACCACGCCCGACGACTGACCGAAAGCGAGGCCAAGCAGCATGAAGCCGAGGATCATGAAGGCGACCTCGCCCAGTTCCCCACCGTTGAGCAGCAGCGGCGCCATGACGCTGAAGATCGCGATGCCGAGCGCCGACCATGCGAGGAGCGAACGGCGGCCGATCTGGTCCGCGATGAAGCCAGACACGACGATGGCGAGCAGGCCGACCGACGCCCCGATCATTTCGATGATGAGGAAGCGTTCGAGCGGCTGGTCGGTGTAAAGCGCGACCCAGCTGAGCGGGAACACCGTCACCATGTGGAACAGCGCGAAGCTGGCCAGCGGGGCGAAGGCGCCGATGATGATGTTGCGTCCTTCCGCCTTCACCGTGGGCAGGACTGGCGAGGGTTGCAGATCCCGCTGCTCGAACAGCCGTTCGAATTCATGCGTGACCACGATCCGCAGACGGGCGAAGAGCGCCACGACGTTGATCGCAAAGGCGACGAAGAAGGGATAGCGCCAGCCCCAGTCGAGAAAGTCCGCCTCCGTCATGTTGAGCAGGAAGAAGGCAAACAGTCCGCTCGCCACCAGCAGCGCCAGCGGCGCGCCGAGTTGCGGCACCATGGCGTACCAGCCGCGCTGATGCTGCGGTGCGTTGAGCGAAAGGAGCGATGCGAGGCCGTCCCAAGTGCCGCCGAGCGCGATCCCCTGCGCGGCGCGCAGGATGAGCAGCACCACGGCCGCATAATGGCCGATCGTCGCATAGCCGGGCATGAAGGCGATCGAGGCGGTCGATCCGCCCAGCAGGAACAGGGCGATCGTCAATTTGGTGCCACGGCCGTAGCGTCGGTCGATGGCCATGAAGATCAGCGAGCCGATCGGCCGGGTGATGAACGCCACCGCGAAGATGGCGAAGGAATAAAGGGTGCCGGTCAGCGCATCCACATAGGGAAAGACCAAACTGGGAAACACGATCACCGAAGCGATGGCGTAGACGAAGAAATCGAAAAATTCGGAGGTGCGACCGATAATCACCCCGATCGAGATATCCCCCGGCGCAATCGAATGGTCGCGCGCGTTGATCTTCCGCGCGTCATCCTCAAGTTGCGTGGAGGTGAAGGCAATGGCCCCAGAACTCATAAGCATCCGCTCCCTAGCTGGGCCGGCGGCGCCTGTTTCAAGTCTTCCGACGGCCAGAGAATGGCAACATAACAGAAAACCCACAGAGTCTAAGCAGTATCCCACACCCAAAACATTTTTTGCGGCCGCACACAATTGGACAAATTGCCCACTGGCCGACTCCGTGCGGACCCGCTAGTCGCGCGCCATGTCTACCGCTCCCTCCCCCCACCGGATCAGGCTCCTGCGCTGGTCCGCTCCGATCCTTGCGGCGCCGCTGGCGGGCTGCAACTGGGTCGTGATGAACCCGTCGGGCGATATTGCAGTGCAGCAGCGCGATCTGATCCTGATCTCGACCGCGCTGATGCTGCTGATCGTCGTCCCCGTCATGGCGATGGTCGTCTGGTTCGCGGTGCGCTATCGCGCCACGAACGAGGCGACCCAGAAGGACTATGATCCGGACTGGGATCACAGCACCAAGCTGGAGCTGCTGATCTGGTCGGCGCCGCTGCTGATTATCATCGCGCTGGGCGCGCTGACCTGGGTCAGCACCCACAAGCTGGACCCCTATCGCCCGCTCGACCGGATCGACGCGAAGACCGCGATCGACCCGAAGGTCAAGCCGCTGACGGTGCAGGTCGTCGCGCTCGACTGGAAATGGCTGTTCATCTACCCGGAACTGGGGGTTGCGACGGTCAATGAGCTGGCGCTGCCGACCAATGTCCCGGTCCGCTTCGACATCACGGCATCGACCGTCATGAACAGCTTCTACGTCCCCGAACTGGCCGGCCAGATCTACGCCATGCCCGGCATGAAGACGCAGCTGCACGCCGTCGCCAACAAGGCGGTGTCCGGCACCGGCTTTTCCGCCAACTATTCGGGCGCGGGCTTCACCCACATGCGCTTCGGGTACAAGGCGCTGGATCAGGCCGGTTTCGACGCCTGGGTCGCCAAGGTGAAGGCCAGCGGCGCGGCGCTAGACCGCAACGTCTATCTGACCCTGGCCAAGCCCAGCGAAAAGGCGCCGGTGGCCTATTTCACCGCCGCCGATCCCAAGCTGTTCGACGCGGTCGTGAACCTTTGCCCCAAGCCCGGCCAGCGCTGCATGAGCGAGCTGATGCACATCGACCAGATGGGCGGCGCGGGCAAGGAAGCGGCGAAGGAGACGCACGGTCTCCAGTATGACTTCCCCAACAGCCATGTGATCGACCAGACGGAGCGCAACGAAGGCAAGCAGACCGCCCCCGACGCGCCCGGCGCTCAAAAGGCTCCGGCCGATCACTCCTCTCACAGCGGCGCTGACGCGCACGCGCAGCATCGGTAAGGCCCATGACTGGCACAATGACAACAGCACAGATGATCTTCGGTCGTCTGACATGGGACAGCTTCCCATGGCATGAGCCCATCGTCGTCGCGACATTCTGCGCGGTGGTGCTGGGCGGCGCGGCGCTGGTCGCGGCGCTGACCTATTTCAAGCTCTGGGGCTATCTCTGGAAGGAGTGGTTCACCAGCGTCGATCACAAGAAGATCGGCATCATGTACATGGTGCTGGGCCTCATCATGTTCCTGCGCGGCTTTGCCGATGCCATCATGATGCGCCTGCAACAGGCTTTGGCTTTTGGCGGGTCGGAGGGCTATCTGAACGCCCACCATTATGACCAGGTGTTCACCGCCCATGGCGTGATCATGATCTTCTTCGTGGCGATGCCGTTCATCACCGGCCTGATGAACTATATCGTCCCGTTGCAGATCGGCGCGCGCGACGTCAGCTTCCCGTTCCTCAACAATTTTTCCTTCTGGATGACGACGGGCGGCGCGGTGCTGGTGATGGCTTCGCTGTTCTTGGGCGAGTTCGCCCAGACCGGCTGGCTCGCCTATCCGCCGCTGTCGGGGATCGACTATAGCCCGGCCACGGGTGTCGATTATTATATCTGGGCGTTGCAGGTGGCAGGCGTCGGCACGACATTGTCGGGCATCAACCTGATCGCGACCATCGTGAAGATGCGCGCGCCGGGCATGTCGCTCATGAAGATGCCGGTCTTCACCTGGACCTCGCTGTGCGCGAACGTCCTGATCGTCGCCTCCTTCCCGATCCTGACCGCCACGCTGGTCCTGCTGTCGCTCGACCGTTATGCCGGCACCAACTTCTTCACGAACGACTTCGGCGGCAACCCGATGATGTACGTGAACCTGATCTGGATCTGGGGCCACCCGGAAGTCTATATCCTCATCCTGCCGCTGTTCGGCGTCTTCTCTGAAGTCGTCTCCACCTTCTGCGGCAAGCGCCTGTTCGGCTACACGTCGATGGTCTACGCCACCTGCACCATCATGGTGCTGTCCTACCTGGTGTGGCTGCACCACTTCTTCACCATGGGATCGGGCGCCAGCGTCAACAGCTTCTTCGGCATCACGACGATGATCATCTCGATCCCGACGGGCGCCAAGCTGTTCAACTGGCTGTTCACCATGTATCGCGGCCGCGTCCGCTTCGAACTGCCGATGATGTGGACGGTGGCGTTCATGCTGACCTTCACGGTCGGCGGCATGACCGGCGTGCTGCTGGCGGTGCCGCCTGCGGACTTCGTGCTGCACAATTCGCTGTTCCTGATCGCGCACTTCCACAACGTCATCATCGGCGGCGTGCTGTTCGGCCTGTTCGCCGCGATCAACTACTGGTGGCCCAAGGCGTTCGGCTTCAAGCTCAACCAGTTCTGGGGCCATGTGTCCTTCTGGTGCTGGAACATCGGCTTCTGGCTGGCCTTCACCCCGCTCTACATCATGGGGCTGATGGGCGTGACCCGCCGGATGCGCGTGTTCGACGATCCGTCTTTGCAGATCTGGTTCGTCATCGCCGCGATCGGCGCCGCGATCGTCGCGGCCGGCATCGGTGCAATGCTGGTGCAGTTCGCCGTCTCCATCTGGAAGCGCGACGAGCTGAAGGTGGAGGGCGATCCCTGGGATGGCCGCACGCTGGAATGGGCGACCAGCTCGCCCCCGCCGGAGTATAATTTCGCCTTCACGCCGGTCGTCTATGACGCCGACAGCTGGGCGGACATGAAGAAGAACGGCTATCAGCGTCCGCTGACCGGCTATCAGGCGATCCACATGCCCAGCAGCACCGGTGCCGGCGTCATCCTGGCCGCCCTCGCCACGCTCTGCGGCTTCGCGCTGATCTGGTATATCTGGTGGCTCGCCGGCCTCAGCTTCCTGGGTCTGATCGCGGTCGCCATCGGCCACACCTTCAACTACAAGCGCGACTTCTACATCCCGGCGGATGTCGTCACGCGCACCGAGGAAGAGCGCACGCGCATCCTCGCGGCGGGAGTCTGACCATCATGAGCAGCGCAACTGCGACCACCATGGAACCTCGGGCCTATCATCTGCCCGAGGAACCGCACCTCCATGAAGGCCACAGCACCATGCTGGGCTTCTGGATGTACCTGATGAGCGACTGCCTCATCTTCGCCATCCTCTTCGCCACCTATGCCGTGCTCGGCGGCAATTTCGCCGGCGGGCCGGGGCCGAAGGATCTGTTCGACCTGAACCTCATCGCGCTCAACACCGCGATGCTGCTCTTCTCTTCGATCACCTACGGCTTCGCCATGCTGGCGATGGAAAAGAACAGGGTCAGCGCCACCCAGGGCTGGCTGCTCGTCACCTTGCTGTTCGGCGGAGCGTTCCTGTTCATCGAACTCTACGAATTCTCGCACCTGATCCATGAGGGTGCGGGCCCGTGGCGTTCGGCTTTCCTGTCGGCCTTCTTCACCCTGGTCGGCACCCACGGCCTGCACGTCACCTTCGGTTCGATCTGGCTGATCACGCTGATGGTGCAGGTCGCGAAAAAAGGCCTGATCCCCGCCAATAAGCGCCGCCTGATGTGCCTCAGCATGTTCTGGCACTTCCTCGACGTCATCTGGATCGGCGTCTTCACCTTTGTCTATCTGATGGGAATGCTGCGATGAGCGATGCCGTCCACAGCCACGAAAGCCACGGGCATCATGACGACCACGCCCATGGGCATCATGATGAAGGCGCGCATGGCAGCTATGGCAGCTACATGATCGGGTTCGGCCTGTCGGTGATCCTGACCGCCATCCCCTTCTGGCTGGTGATGTCGGGCACGCTCGGCAATCCGCAGCTGACCGGCTTCATCATCATGGCCTTCGCCGCCGTGCAGGTGGTGGTCCACATGATCTACTTCCTGCACATGAACACCCGCGTCGAAGGCGGCTGGTCGTTCATGGCCATGATGCTGACCATCGTGCTGGTCGTCATCACCCTGTCGGGTTCGATGTGGGTCATGTATCATCTGAACGCCAACATGATGCCCCATGCCGACATGAACGCCATGCAGCATATGAGCGAGATGCCGTGACAACGGCGCAAACCGGGGGGCGCCGCCGGCGCTCCCCGGCGTTCCTGATCGGCCTGACGCTGATCGCCCTCCTTCTTTTTTCCGGCTTCTGCGCGCTCGGCGCCTGGCAGGTCCAGCGTCTGGGCTGGAAGCGCGACCTGATCGCCCGCGTCGACGCCCGTATCCATGCCGCGCCCGTAGCGGCGCCCGACCGCGCGCGTCGCGACGACGAATATCGGCGCGTCGCCACGAGCGGCGTCTTCCTCCATGATAAGGCCGCGTTGGCGCAGGCCTCCACCGTCCGGGGCGCCGGCTATTGGGTGCTCACCCCGCTGCGCCGTCAGGACGGCACGATCATCCTCATCAACCGCGGCTTCGTACCCGATCGCAAGACGGCCTATGACCGTCCGCAAGGGACCGTGCGGATCGCCGGACTGCTGCGGCTGACCGAGCCGGGCGGCGGCTTCCTGCGCGACAATGATCCCGCTGCCGACAGATGGTATTCAAGGGATGTGGACGCCATCGCACGGGCGCGGGACATCGGCACGGTCGCCAACTATTTCATCGATGCCGAAGCGCGCCCCTCCTCCGCCGGCTTCCCGGTCGGCGGGCTGACGGTCGTGTCCTTCCCCAACAATCATCTGCAATATGCGATCACCTGGTTCGTACTGGCGGCGATGACCCTGGGCGCCTATATTCTCGTCATGCGCCAGACAGGAAAAGACGGCCGGGGATGAGCGCCAAGGCGCCGAACCGCGCGCGCTGGTTGCCCAGCCAGTGGCCCGCCGACGCGGCCGGCCGCAAGAATATGGCGCTTCTCGTCCAGCTTCGCTGGATCGCCATCGCCGGGCAGATCGCGACCATCCTGATCGTCCATCATGGCATGGGCATCCGCCTGCCGCTGCTGCCGATGCTAGTGGTTCCCTGCATCGCCATCGCCATGAACCTGGGCAGCCTGATGGTGCTGCGCGGCCGCACCGACATCAGCCATGCCGAGCTGTTCCTGGCGCTGCTGTTCGATGTCATCGCGCTCACGACCCTGCTGTACCTGAGCGGCGGGGCGACCAATCCATTCGTGTCGCTCTATCTGGTGCAGGTGGCGCTGGGGGCCATGCTGCTCCATCGGTGGAGCGCCTGGGGGATCGTCACCGTGTCGTCGCTCTGTGCGGCAGGCCTTGGCTTCGCCTACCGTCCGCTCAACCTGAGCGACGCGCTGGAGGGGCGGCTGTTCGACCTCCACATCGTCGGCACCTGGATCTGCTTCACCATGATCGCGGTGCTGCTGGTCCTGTTCATGACCCGCATCAACCAGAATCTCCAAGTGCGTGAAGCCTATCTCGCGCGGCTGCGCCAGCAGGCGGCGGAGGAAGAGCATATCGTGCGGATGGGATTGCTGGCGTCGGGCGCCGCGCATGAATTGGGCACGCCCCTCGCCCAACTGGCCGTCGTGCTGGGGGATTGGCGGCACATGCCCGAAATCAATCGCCACCCCGCGCTGGTGGAGGAGGTCGGCGAGATGGAGACGGCGGTCAAGCGCTGCAAGGCGATATTGAGCGGCATCCTTATGTCCGCCGGCGAGGCGCGCGGCGAGGCGCCGGAAGTGACCAATGTCCGCGACTTCATCGACATCATCGCGCGCGACTGGCGCGGCGCCAATCCGGGCATGGCGCTGCGTTGCGACTTTGGTCCCCATGATTACCCCCGGATCGTCGCCGATCCGGTGATCCGCCAGGCCGTGACCAACCTGCTCGACAATGCGCGCGAGGCAGGCGCGACCTATATCAACATGATGGTCAGCCGGGACAGCCAGTGGCTGCATATCGCCGTGCGCGACAATGGCCCCGGTTTCAGCGATGACATGCTCGCCGATGTCGGCAAGCCATACCGGTCGAGCAAGGGCAAGCAGGGCGGCGGGCTTGGCCTGTTCCTGGTGGTCAATGTGGTGCGCAAGCTGGGCGGAAGGGTCGACGCCAGCAATGGCACGGAAGGCGGCGCGATGATCCTGCTTCGCCTGCCGCTGGCGACACTGGCCCTGGAGGAGACAGGCTTTGGCGACTGAAAGGCAGTTGTTGATCGTCGAGGATGATGACGCTTTCGCCAAGACGCTCAAGCGCTCCTTCGAGCGGCGCGGCTATGAAGTGCTGCTGGCCGACAGCCTGGAAGCGGTCCACCGCCTGCTCGCCACGCAGCGGCCGGGCTTTGCCGTCGTGGACCTGAAGCTGGGGCCGCAATCCGGGCTGGCTTGCGTGCAGGCGCTGCACGCCCATGATCCCGCAATGCTGATCGTCGTGCTGACCGGGTTCGCCAGCATCGCGACCGCCGTGGAAGCCATCAAGCTGGGCGCGACCAACTATCTGGCCAAGCCGTCCAACACGGACGACATCGAGGCGGCATTCGCGCGGTCGGGCGGGAATCCGGACGCGCCGCTCGCGCCGCGCCCGACTTCGATCAAGACGCTGGAGTGGGAACATATCCACGAAGTGCTGAAGGACAGCGACTTCAACATTTCCGAGGCCGCGCGGCGGCTGGGGATGCACCGGCGCACCCTGGCCCGCAAGCTGGCGAAGCGGCAGGTCGGCTGAGGATCACGTCATGGAGCCGCCTCCCCGCCGAAGCAGGGAGAGGCGGATGCAGGCGTCAGGCCGGGACGCTGGCGAGCGCAGCCTTGACCGCGTCGAGCGCAGCCTGCGCCTTGTCGCCATCGGGGCCACCACCCTGCGCCATGTCGGGGCGGCCGCCGCCGCCCTTCCCGCCCAGCGCTTCCACGCCCGCGCGGACGAGATCGACGGCGCTGACCTGCCCCTTGAGGTCGTCGGTCACGCCCACCGCGATGGTGGCGCGGCCTTCCACCACGGCGAGCACGGCCGATACGCCGCTGCCCAGCGTCGCCTTGTTCTGATCGACGATGCCGCGCAGTTCCTTGGGGTCGAGCCCGTCGATGACCTGGCCGAGAAAGTCGATGCTGCCGACCTTCTCCGGACCGGCCGCCTGGGCGGACCCGCCGCCACCGAGCGCCAGCGCCTTCTTCGCGTCGGCGAGGTCGCGTTCCAGCTTGCGGCTCTGTTCGACCAGCGCGGCGATGCGCGCGGGCACGTCTTCGGGCGTGGTCTTGAGCGCGGCAGCGGTCTGGCGCAGCTTCTCGTCGCGCTCGCTCAGCCACAGGCGCGCGGCCTCGCCGGTCAGTGCCTCGATCCGGCGGACGCCCGAGGAGACGGCGCTTTCCGAGACGATCTTGAACAGGGCGATGTCCCCGGTCGCGCGGACATGGGTGCCGCCGCACAGTTCGACCGAATAGCTTTGTTCGTCGCCCCCAACGCCCGGACGCCCCATGGACAGGACGCGGACCTCGTCGCCATATTTCTCGCCGAACAGCGCCATGGCGCCGGCCGCGATGGCGTCATCGGGCGTCATGAGGCGGGTCGTGACCTCTTCATTGTGACGAATTTGCGCGTTCACATCGGCCTCGATCGCGGCGATCTGCGCCGGGGTGAGGGCTTCGGGGTGCGAGAAGTCGAAGCGCAGGCGATCGGGCGCGACCAGGCTGCCCTTCTGCGTGACATGCGCGCCCAGTTCCTTGCGGAGAGCGGCGTGCATCAGATGGGTGGCGCTGTGATTGGCGCGGACGCGATCGCGACGCTCCACATCCACGACCAGGTGGACGGTGTCGCCGATCTTGACGCTGCCCGCCTCGATCGTCGCGCGATGGGCGTGGAGTCGACCGAGCGGCTTGGACGTATCCTCGACCTTCGCGGACAGGCCGGCTTGCGACGTGATGACGCCCGCGTCGCCCATCTGGCCGCCGCTTTCGCCATAGAAAGGCGTCTGGTTGGTGACGATGGTGACGGTGTCGCCAGCGCTCGCGCTGTCGAAGTTCACACCGTCCTTGACGATCGCCAGCACCTCGCCCTCGCCCTCGGTCGAGGAATAGCCGATGAACTCGGTATTGCCGGCCTTTTCAGCGATGTCGAACCAGATTTCGTCCGACGCCTTTTCGCCCGATCCCTTCCAGGCGGCGCGCGCGGCGGCCTTCTGTTCGGCCATGGCGCTGTCGAAACCGGCGCGATCGACGGTCAGGCCGCGCGAGCGCAGCGCGTCCTCGGTCAGGTCATAGGGGAAGCCATAGGTGTCGTAGAGCTTGAACGCGGTCTCGCCGGGCAGCGTGCCGCCTTCGCCAAGGTCGCCGGTCGCTTCGTCGAGCAGACGCAGGCCGTTTTCCAGCGTCTTGCGGAAACGGGTTTCCTCGCGCAGCAGGGTTTCCTCGATCAGCGGCTGGGCGCGGACCAGTTCGGGATAGGCGCCGCCCATTTCGGAGACGAGGCTCGAAACCAGACGATACATCAGCGGGTCTTTCGCCCCGATGATATGGGCGTGCCGCATGGCGCGGCGCATGATCCGGCGCAGGACATAGCCACGGCCTTCGTTCGCAGGCAGCACGCCGTCCGCGATCAGGAAGCTGGTCGAACGCAAATGGTCGGCGATGACGCGATGGCTGGCCTTGTGCTCGCCGTCGGTCGCGGTCTTGCTGAGCGCGCCGCTCTCGGCGATCAGCGCCTTGAACGTGTCGGTATCATAATTGTCGTGAACGCCCTGAAGCACGGCGGCGATGCGCTCCAGCCCCATGCCGGTGTCGATCGAGGGCTTGGGCAGTTCGCTGACGATCTCGTTCGCTTCCTGCTCATATTGCATGAAGACGAGGTTCCATATCTCGACGAACCGGTCGCCATCCTCTTCCGGGCTACCCGGAGGGCCGCCCCAGATATGGTCGCCATGGTCGTAGAAGATTTCCGAGCAGGGACCGCAGGGGCCGCTGTCGCCCATCGCCCAGAAATTATCCTTGGTCGGGATGCGGATGATGCGCTCTTCGGGCAGGCCGGCGATCTTCTTCCACAGGTCGAACGCCTCGTCGTCCGTGTGATAGACGGTCGCGGTCAGCTTGTCGGCGGGCAGCCCCCATTCCTTGGTCAGCAGGGTCCAGGCATGGGTGATCGCCTGTTCCTTGAAATAGTCGCCGAAGCTGAAATTCCCCAGCATTTCAAAGAAGGTATGATGGCGCGCGGTATAGCCGACATTGTCGAGATCATTATGCTTGCCACCGGCGCGGACCGACTTCTGGCTCGACGTCGCGGTCTTGTAAGGGCGCGTTTCCAGACCCGTAAAGACATTCTTGAACGGCACCATGCCCGCATTCACGAACATCAAAGTCGGGTCGTTGTGCGGCACCAGCGGGGCGGACGGAACGATGGTGTGGCCGTTGGCCCCGAAATAGTCGAGGAAGGAGCGGCGAATGTCGTTGGTCGAGGTCATGCGCGCGATTTAGTGGGAAGCGGCCCGCCGCACAAGCGGGGGATTTGGTCGCGGTGCAACATCACTCTTCAGATTAGTTGTAGCGTGACCTCCACACCATAGTCATGTCGCGCATCGGCGAACATGGTTGCCGCCTGCGCCAAAAAATCGGACATCTCGGCCGGCAGGCGGTCGATATTTCTTATCGTCACACAAAAGGGCGGCTCGACGGCGTTAATGTCACCCAACAGGCTGTCGTATAGCGCGTCTAAATTAAGGCCATGCCAGTCGGGTGCTCCCAGTTTTGGCAACAAGGCCAGATAGAAGTCCAATGGCTTTGTCCAGCCGCACGCATCGAGTTCAATCAACCTCATCTTACCATGTTTATCCGATGGGCTCTTCAATCGACACCGGCGGTTTCGAGAACCATGCCGGTCCCTGCGGGGTCATGTGGAAACAATCCTCCATGCGGACGCCCATCACGCCTGGCAGATAGAGACCCGGTTCGTTGGAAAAGCACATGCCGACGTCCAGCTTCGTGGCTTCGCCATGGACGAGGTTGACCGGCTCATGCCCCTCCATGCCGATGCCGTGGCCGGTGCGGTGGGACAGACCGGGGAGCGCATAGCCGGGGCCGTAGCCCTGTGTTTCGTACCAGCGGCGCACGGCATCATCGACTGATCCCGCCGGGACGCCCAGCCTTGCCGCCTCGATGGCGATCATCTGGCCCTGCGACACGTCGTTCCAGACCTTGCGCTGCTGCGCGGTGGGCGCGGCGCCATGGACGAAGGTACGGCTGATGTCGGACTGATAATCCTCGACCGTGCAGCCGCAGTCCATCAGCACGACCTCGCCCGCGCGCACCGCCTGCGGCTTGCCCGATCCATGCGGATAGGCGGCGGCTTCGCCGAGCAGGATCAGGTTGAATTCGACTTTGCCGCCCAGTTGCTTCGTCGCGGCGCTCATCAGCGCACCGATGTCGGCGGGGGTCATGCCGGGCTTCACCTGCGGGTAGGTCCAGCGATAGGCGGCCATGGTGACGTCGGCGGCAGCCTGCATAAGCGCGATTTCGGCGGCGGTCTTGCGCATACGGATCGCGCGGGTGACGGGGTCTTTCACCAAAGTCGCGGCAGGCAACGCGGCGTGCAGGCCATCGACCGCGAAATAGCGGACGGTTTCCTCGATGCCGATGCGGCCCTTCACCAAACCCTTTGCGGTCAGGAAGTCGGCGATCGGGGCATAGGGACTTTCATGCTCCTGCCAGACGCGCACCTCGGCCGGGATAGCGAGCGATTCGTCGATCGACGGTTTCTCGAAAAAGGGGCAGACGATGAGCGGCGCACCGCTGGCCGGGATAACGGCGGCGGTCAGACGTTCGCTGCGGTGCCAGCGGATGCCGCTATAATAAATGAGGCTGGCACCCGGTTCGATCAACAGCGCGTCGATGCCCGCCGCCTGCATCGCCGTTTGCGCGCGGGCGAGTCGGTCTGCGCGCTCGGCCTTGCCGATCGGGGCGACAGCGCCAGTGAGGGATTTCAGCGCCTCGGTGGCTTTTTCCTGCGCGAAGAGACGCGGGGCGACGAGCGACGTGGCGATCCCGGCGGCGGCATAGCGCAGCAAGGTGCGGCGGTCAGGCGTAGGCATATGCGCCTCCGGTCTTGAGGGCGGCCTGATAGGCGGGTCGGGCGTGCATCTCGTCCAGCCAGCGGATGATGTTAGGGCGCGATTCGCTCAGGCCGCCACGCGCGCGGGACGCCTCCAGCGGGAAGCTCATCATCATGTCGGCGGCGGTGAAGGCGTCACCCGCGAAATAGGGGCGCGACGCCAGTTCGGTTTCGAGCCAGTCGAGATGATCGTCCAGCATCTTCTGCACCGTGGGCCGCGCGGGGCGACCGAGCAGGCCGAGCTTGCCGATGATGAGCAGCGCCAGCAGCGGCGGCATCATCGATCCTTCGGCATAGTGCATATATTGGCGGTAGCGGATCGCGCTTTCCGTATCGGCAGGCGGGCCGAAGCGGTTGCCGGCGCGGGCGACCAGATGCTCCATGATCGCGCCGGTTTCGATCAGGCGATGGCCGTCCACCTCCACCACCGGGGAGCGACCGAGCGCGTGGATGGCGCGCAATTCTGCGGGCGCGCGCATCGTCTTGGCGTCGCGTTCGTAGCGGCGGACTTGATAGGGTTCGCCCAGTTCCTCCAGCAGCCAGAGGATGCGTTGCGACCGGCTGTTGTTCAAATGATGGACGATGATCGTCATGGCGGCTCCCTTGCTGCGCGCCGGTCAGGGCGTAACGCAGCATGGAAGGGTTGCCAAGTTCAAGCCAGGCCCCGTCATCCCCGCGCAGGCGGGAATCCTTCTCCCGACCTCGCGCAGGAGGATGGCTTTGGAGATGGATCCCCGCCTGAGCCGGGATGAACGTGCTTATTTTCAGGCGTCGACCAATGCCCCTTGCGCCTTCTGCTTCGCGCGGAAGGCGTGGAGGAGGGGTTCGGTGTAGCCGCTGGGCTGCTCGACGCCCTCGAACACCAAGGCACGGGCGGCCTGATAGGCGAGGCTCTCCCCTTCCCGGCCGCTCATCGGCTGGTAGAGCGGATCGCCTTCATTCTGGGCGTCGACCTTGGCGGCCATGCGGGCCAGCGCGGCGTCGACCTGATCGGGCGTGCAGATGCCGTGCAGCAGCCAGTTGGCCATATGCTGCGAGGAGATGCGCAAGGTCGCGCGGTCCTCCATCAGGCCGATGTCGTGGATGTCGGGCACCTTGGAGCAGCCGACGCCCTGGTCGACCCAGCGGACGACATAACCCAATATGCCCTGCGCATTGTTGTCCAGTTCCTGCGCGATTTCCTCCTCGGAGAAGTTGCGGCCGACCGCGACCGGGATGGTCAGCAGCTTGTCGAGCGGCGCGACACCCTCCGCCGTGCGCTCCGCCTGACGGGCGAAAACGTCGATGCGGTGATAATGGGTCGCGTGCAGCGTCGCGGCGGTGGGCGAAGGCACCCAGGCGGTGTTGGCGCCGCTCCGGGGGTGGCCGACCTTCTGCTCCAGCATGTCGGCCATGCGATCGGGCGCGGCCCACATGCCCTTGCCGATCTGCGCCCGGCCCGACAGGCCGCAGGCGAGGCCGATCTGGACGTTGCGATCTTCATAGGCGGCGATCCAGTCGCTCGTCTTCATCTCGCCCTTGGGGATCATCGGCCCGGCCTGCATCGACGTGTGCATCTCGTCCCCGGTGCGGTCGAGGAAACCCGTGTTGATGAAGACGATGCGGTCGCGGACGGCATGGATGCAGGCGGCGAGATTGGCCGAGGTGCGGCGTTCTTCGTCCATGACGCCGACCTTGATCGTGTGGCGGGCGAGGCCCAGCATGTCCTCGATCGCGTCGAACAGGCGGTTGGTGAAGGCGGCTTCCTCCGGCCCGTGCATCTTGGGCTTGACGATATAGACGCTGCCCGCGCGGCTGTTGCCGCCGTCGCGCGCCAGATCATGCATGGCGATCAGGCTGGTGACGATGCCGTCCAATATGCCTTCGGGCGCTTCGTCGCCATCGGGCAGACGGATGGCCGGGTTGGTCATCAGATGCCCGACATTGCGGACGAACAACAGGCTGCGGCCCGGCAGGGTGAAGCTGCCGCCGTCCGGCGCGGCGTAGGCGCGGTCGGGGTTGAGGGCGCGGGTCATCATCCTGCCACCCTTCTCGAACGTGTCGGTCAGGTCGCCCTGCATCAGGCCCAGCCAGTTGGCGTAGGCCGCGACCTTGTCCTGCGCATCGACGGCCGCGACCGAGTCTTCAAGGTCACAGATGGCGGTCAGGGCGGATTCGAGGATGACGTCGGCGATGCCCGCCGGGTCGGTCGCACCGATCGGGTGGGTAGGATCGAAGACGACTTCGATATGCAGGCCGTTATGACGGAACAGCTTGCCCTTGGCGCTGGTGCCCACGAACTGCAACGGATCGGCGAGGATGATGTCGTCGCTCGACAGGTCAGCCCAACTGCCGGTCGCCAGCGGGATCGCATCGTCGAGGAAGACCTTGGCCCAGGCGATGACCTGTGCGCCGCGGGCGGCGTCATAACCATTTCCCGCCGCCGCGCCGGGAATGGCGTCGGTGCCGTAGAGCGCGTCATAGAGGCTGCCCCAGCGCGCATTGGCGGCGTTCAGCAGGAAGCGGGCGTTGAGGATGGGGACGACCAGCTGCGGCCCGGCCATGCGGGCGACTTCATCGTCGACATTCTCGCTGCCAATGGTGAAGGGCGCGGGTTCAGGGACGAGATAGCCGATCCCACGCAGGAAGGCCTGATAGGCCTGGCCGTCATGCGGCTGACCCTTGCGCTGTTCGTGCCAGCTGTCGATCTGCGCCTGAAGCGTATCGCGCTTGCGTAGCAGGGCCGCGTTTTCGGGAGCGAAGCGGGCGAAGATGGCGGCGGCGCCGGCCCAGAAGGCGTCGGGCGCGATGCCAGTACCGGGTAGCGCGCGGCTGTCGATGAAATCGGCCAATTGCTCGGCGACCTGGAGGCCGGCTTTGTCGATCATGCGGTCGGTCATCATCTTCTCCTGCACATTTCCTGTTCGTCGTTCCCGCCTGCGCAGGGACGACGATAATGCTGGAAAGTGTTTACGCGATTCCTATTATGTCGTGTAGACGCTATTATGCGAATACAGTCATTCCTATGGTGAACGAATATGATGGATCCCGACCATGAATTGTTCGTGAGCATAGTGGACGAGGGCGGGCTGGCCGCAGCCGGGCGGCGGCTGCATATATCGCCAGCCATGATGTCCAAGCGGCTGGCGCGGCTGGAGGAGCGGCTGGGCGCGAAGCTCGTCCATCGCACCACGCGGCGGCTGGCGCTGACGCCGGCGGGCGAGCGGCTCCATACCGACCTGCGTGGCATATTGGCGGCGCTGGAAGAGGCCGAGCGGCGGGTGTCGGGCGCGTCGGCGGTGGCGAGCGGGCCGCTGCGCATCACGGCGCCGACCTCCTTCGGGCGGATGCATCTCGCCCCCTACCTCCAGCGCTTCATCGACGCGCATCCCAAGGTTGAACTCAGCATCGACCTGTCGGACGATTTCGCCGACCTGATCGAAAGCCGCGCGGACCTCGCCATCCGCATCACCGCCGATCCGGGGCCGGGGCTGACAGCGAAAAGGCTGGCGACCAACCGGCGCATCCTGTGCGCCGCGCCCGCCTATCTGGAGCGGTTCGGCGTGCCGGAGACGATCGCGGACCTGAAGGAGCATCGCCTGCTGGCAGCGGAAGGCCAGATGCCCTGGCGGCTCGTCGGGCCGAAGGGGCCGGTCCCCGTCGAGGGACGCAGCCATGTCCGCACCAACAGCAGCGAACTGGTGCGCGAACTCGCGCTGGCCGGCGGCGGCATCGCGCTGCGATCGCTCTGGGACATCAGCGACGCGCTGGCTCGATGCGCCGTGCGGCAGATATTGCCGGCTTATGAGGGGTCGAGCGATGTAGGCCTGTTCGCGGTGACGCTGCCGCAGGCCAATCCGCCCCGCGCCATCACGGCCTTCGTCGAATTTCTTGTCGGACTATATGCCCCGACGCCACCCTGGGAGCTATCGGCGGTTGCCCTAGCGAAACGCAGTCATTAAGGCGCATCGCATGGACGATAACACCCGCCGCGCCGCCCTCGACTATCACCGCTATCCGCAGCCCGGTAAGCTCCGCATCGAGCCGACCAAGCGCATGGTCAACCAGCGCGACCTGGCGCTGGCCTATTCGCCCGGCGTCGCCGCGCCCTGCGTCGAGATCGCCGCCGATCCCGACAAGGCGATGGACTATACCGCGCGCGGCAACCTGGTCGCCGTCATCTCCAACGGCACGGCAGTGCTCGGCCTGGGCGCGATCGGCGCGCTGGCGTCCAAGCCGGTGATGGAGGGCAAGGCCGTCCTCTTCAAGAAATTCGCGGATATCGACGTGTTCGACATCGAGGTCGATACCACCGACCCCGACAAGTTCGTCGAGGCCGTCGCGCTGCTGGAGCCGACCTTCGGCGGGATCAACCTGGAAGACATCAAGGCGCCCGAATGTTTCGCGATCGAGGCGCGGCTGAAGGAACGGATGAATATTCCGGTCTTTCATGACGACCAGCATGGCACCGCCATCGTCGTGGCCGCCGCCGTGCGCAACGCACTGGTGTTGCAGGGCAAGACGCTGGCCGACGCGAAGCTGGTGACGTCTGGCGCGGGTGCCGCTGCGCTCGCCTGCGTCGACCTGCTGGTATCGATGGGCCTGCCGGTCGAGAATGTCACCATGACCGACAAGGACGGCGTCATCCATGCTGGCCGCGAGGGCATGTTGCCCAACATGGCGCGCTATGCCCGCACCACCAATGCGCGCACCCTGCCCGACGTGCTCCCGGGCGCGAACCTGTTTCTGGGTCTGTCCGCGCCGGGCGTACTGAAGCCCGAATGGCTGCCGCTGATGGCGCCCAACCCGCTGATCTTCGCACTGGCCAACCCGGAGCCGGAAATCCGCCCGGAGGCTGCCCGCGAAGTGCGCCCGGACGCGATCATCGCCACCGGCCGGTCCGACTATCCCAACCAGGTCAACAACGTCCTGTGCTTCCCCTATATCTTCCGCGGCGCGCTGGACGTCGGCGCGACGCAGATCAACGAGGCGATGAAGGTCGCCGCCGCCGACGCCATCGCCGGCCTCGCCCGCAAGCCCGCTCATGACAGCGTGGCGCAGGCCTATGGCGGTCGCAAGCTGGTGTTCGGCGCAGACTATATCATCCCGACCCCCTTTGATCCGCGCCTGATCGGCGAGATCGCCGTCGCGGTCGCCAAGGCGGCGATGGACAGCGGCGTCGCGAAGAAGACGCTGGACCTGGACGAATATAAGCGCAGCCTGGCGCGCCAGAGCACCCGATCGGGCCAGTTGATGCTGCCCGTGTTCGAGGCGGCGCGCGGCAGCGCCTGCCGCATCGCCTATGGCGAGGGGGAGGATGAACGCGTATTGCGCGCGATACGCGACGCGCTGGACGAAGGCATCGTCCGTCCGACCATCATCGCGCGCCGCCGCATTCTGGCGCAGAAGCTGCCGGAAATGGGGCTGAACCTCGACCTCGACAATGATGTCGAGGTGATCGATCCCGAAACCGATCATCTGGTGATGGGCGAACTGGTCGAGGCCTATCGCGCGGTCGCTTCGCGCCGTGGCGTGCCGGCCGACGAGATTTTGCGCCATGTTTACCGCCGCCCGACCATCACCGCCGCCCTGCTGCTGCGCACCGGGCGGGTCGATGCCGCGCTGGTCGGCGGCCGATCCGAATATTGGGGCCAGGTCGAACATGTGCTGCGGATCATCGACCGGGTGCCCGGCCACAGCCGCGTTTACGCATTGTCGGGACTGATCCTGGACGCGGGCGCGCTCTTCATCACCGACACCCATATGGTGCCGGACCCGACGCCCGAGCAGATCGCGGAAATGACGCTGGCGGCTTCGGCCGAATTGCAGCATTTCGGCCTTGCGCCGCGCGCGGCATTGCTGTCGCATTCCAATTTTGGCGCATCGCACACCGACAGCGCGCGCAAGATGCGCCGGGCGCTGAAGCTGGTCCGCGAGGCTGCGCCGGAACTGGCGGTGGATGGCGAGATGCATGCCGATGCGGCCCTGAGCCAGGCGTTGCGCGAGCGGTTGATCCCCGATTCCCGCTTCGAGGGACCGGCCAACCTGCTGGTCATGCCCAATCTGGACGCGGCGAACATCACGCTGACCGCCCTGTCGGCCGCCTCCAGCTCGCCCACGGTCGGGCCGATGCTGATGGGCCTGACGAAGCCGATCCATGTGCTGACGCCCGGCGTAACGTCGCGCGGCATCCTGAACCTGACCGCGATCGCGGCGGCGGAAGTGGCGCGGGAAGGCTGAACTTAACCTTTCGCCGCTACGCTGCCGCCTGAACGGAGGCATGAGGAACGTAATGGCGGGTTTGTTGAAAAGCGTTGTGGCCAGGCTGGCGCCCAAGCTGGCGGTCGCGCTGCTGCTGGGCGGTGGCGCGCTGCTGACGATGCAGTGGATCGACCGGCCGGCGGCAAGCGATGCAACCCCGGCTGAACTCGCCGCCGAGAAAACCGCGCCAGCCCCCCCTCCGACCAAGCCTGCCGAACGGCGCAGCGACCAGCCGATGCACGTCGATCCCCGCGCGCTGGCGGTGAAGCGCGTGCTGCGGATCGACGGCCCGTTCCGCCATGGCGACTATGTCTGGGACGAGAAAGGCGCACCGGCCACAGGGCCGGTGGTCATCACCGTGGACCTGAAGGCCGAAACGCTGTCGGTGTTCCGCGCCGGCTACGAGATCGGGGCGGCGGTCATCCTCTATGGCGCGACCGACAAGCCAAGCCCACAGGGCGCCTTCCCGATCACGCAAAAGGACGCCGACCATGTGTCCAACCTCTATGACGCGCCCATGCCCTATGCGCAGCGGCTGACCAGCGACGGCGTCTTCATCCACGGCAGCGACGTCGAATATGGGCGCGGCACTCATGGCTGCATCGGCGTGCCGGTCGCGTTCGCGAAAAAGCTGTTCGGCGTGACGAAACTGGGCGACATCGTCGTCATCACCAATGGCAAGATGCTGGACGTGAGCAAGGCGCAGATTGGCGGTTGACGTCAAGAGGCCGAAGCGGTGCATCTGCCCGTCCCTTTCCTCCGGCCCGACGAGTCGCACGATGACCTCCCCTGCCTCCGATCCTGCCGCGCCCGGCCACCCGCTCGACCATCCGGTCTGGCACAGCCTGAGGTCCGGCTGGTCCGCGCTGGCGGAAGGCGACGCGCTGGCGATGCGCCTGCACACGGAACACGGGCCCTTTGCCGCGACGGCAGGCCAGGAACTCGCGGCCCTGCGCCCGCTGATCCCGGCGGACGGCGAATTATGGCTGGTCGGCCGGGACGCAGCGGCGACGGCGCCGCCGGACATCCATGTCGCGCGGACCGCGCTGCTGGCGCAGATGGTCGCGCCGCGCGTGACCGCCGCGACCACCACCCTGCCCGACTGGGTCGTGCTGGGCGAGGAGGATGCGTCGACCATGCTGGAGCTGGCGCTGCTGACCAAGCCCGGCCCCTTTCGCCCCCTCACCCACCGCCTCGGCCGCTTCATCGGCGTGCGGGAGGGCGGCCGGCTGGTCGCGATGGCCGGCGAACGGATGCGGATGCCGGGCTTCACCGAAGTCAGCGGGGTCTGCACCCATCCCGACTGGCGCGGACGCGGCCTGGCCGGCGCCCTGATGCGGGTGGTGATGCAGGCGATGCTGGATCGTGGCGAAACGCCCTTCCTTCATGCCTATGCCGCGCATGACCGGACGATCGCGCTTTACCGGACCCTGGGCTTCGAGGTGCGCGCGCAGCTGCCGATGATGGTCGTGACGCACCCGCCCGCGAACTGAGAGCGAGCGGCCGGATGCCAGCACATCCCCCCTCACCCGGCTTCGGCCAGGCAGCAAGCTGAGAAGCCTGCGCATCCCTCTCCCTCAAGGGACAGGGGTTGATGGGCCTCAAACACGGCCTGCCGCACTCACGCACGAAAGAGGCCGGCGGATCGCTCCGCCGGCCTCGTTCTTATCCCATGGGGCATGAGACCCCAGCCTGCGCTGGGGTGACGCTTCGCGTCAGAAGTCCATGCCGCCCATGCCGCCCATGCCGCCCGGCATCGCCGGGGCCGACGACTTGTCTTCCGGCAGCTCGGCGATCGAGGCTTCGGTGGTGATCAGCAGACCGGCAACCGAGGCAGCGTTCTGGAGCGCGGTACGCACGACCTTGGTCGGGTCGATGACGCCAGCGGCGACCAGGTTTTCATAGGTGTCGGTCGCAGCGTTGAAGCCGAACGAGGTGTCGTCCTGATCCAGCAGCTTGCCCGACACGACAGCGCCGTCCTGACCGGCGTTGGCGGCGATCTGGCGCACCAGCGAGGTCAGCGACTTGCGGACGATGTCGATGCCGCGGGTCTGGTCGTCGTTCGAGCCCTTGAGGCCTTCCAGAGCCTTGGTGGCGTACAGCAGGGCCGTACCGCCGCCGGGGACGATGCCTTCCTCGACAGCCGCGCGGGTCGCGTGGAGAGCGTCGTCGACGCGGTCCTTGCGCTCCTTGACTTCGACTTCGGTCGCGCCGCCAACCTTGATGACGGCTACGCCGCCAGCCAGCTTCGCCAGACGCTCCTGGAGCTTCTCGCGGTCATAGTCCGAAGTCGTGACTTCGATCTGCGCACGGATCTGCTCGGTGCGGCCCTTGATCGACTCATGGTCGCCAGCGCCGTCGACAATGACGGTGTTGTCCTTGTCGATGGTGACGCGCTTGGCGGTGCCGAGCATCGCGAGCGTGACGTTTTCGAGCTTGATGCCGAGGTCTTCGGAGATGACTTCGCCCTTGGTGAGGACGGCGATGTCTTCCAGCATGGCCTTGCGACGGTCGCCGAAGCCGGGCGCCTTAACTGCCGCGACCTTCAGGCCGCCGCGCAGCTTGTTGACGACCAGGGTCGCCAGCGCTTCGCCTTCAATGTCTTCCGCGATGATGAGCAGCGGACGACCCGACTGCACCACGGCTTCGAGGATCGGCAGGATCGACTGGAGGTTCGACAGCTTCTTCTCGTGGATCAGGATGTACGGGTCAGCAAGCTCGACCGCCATCTTTTCCGGGTTGGTGATGAAGTAGGGCGACAGATAGCCGCGGTCGAACTGCATACCTTCGACGACGTCCAGCTCGAATTCGAGACCCTTGGCCTCTTCGACGGTGATGACGCCTTCCTTGCCGACCTTTTCCATGGCTTCGGCGATCTTCTCGCCGACTTCACGGTCGCCATTGGCCGAGATGATGCCGACCTGGGCGACTTCGTTCGAACCCGAAACCGGCTTCGAGCGCGACTTGATGTCATCGACGACCTTGGTGACGGCGAGGTCGATGCCGCGCTTCAGGTCCATCGGGTTCATGCCGGCGGCAACCGACTTCATGCCTTCGCGCACGATCGCCTGGGCGAGAACGGTCGCGGTGGTGGTGCCGTCACCAGCGATGTCGTTGGTCTTCGAAGCGACTTCGCGGACCATCTGGGCGCCCATATTCTCGAACTTGTCCTTCAGTTCGATTTCCTTGGCGACCGAAACACCGTCCTTGGTGATGCGGGGCGCGCCGAAGCTCTTGTCGATGACGACGTTGCGGCCCTTGGGGCCGAGCGTCACCTTGACCGCGTCGGCCAGGATGTCGACGCCGCGCAGGATGCGCTCACGAGCGTCACGCGAAAACTTTACGTCCTTCGCTGCCATGATCTTTCACCTTCTTTGAGAATTGCAAAATATGCGAAGTTCACACCGTTGCAGGTGTCGGAATTCCGCGAAAAAATCAGATTTCTGCCCGGTTCGCAGCTTAGCCAATGAGGCCAAGTCCGCTGGCGTTAGCCAACAATACCGAGAATGTCCGATTCCTTCATGATGAGCAGGTCTTCGCCATCGACCTTGACTTCGGTGCCCGACCATTTGCCGAACAACACGCGATCGCCAGCCTTGACGTCCAGCGGCGTCACCTTGCCGTCTTCGGCCTTGCTGCCGGTGCCGACGGAGACGATTTCGCCTTCCTGCGGCTTTTCCTTGGCGGTGTCGGGGATGATGATGCCACCGGCGGTCTTCTCTTCCGCTTCCACGCGGCGGACGAGAACACGGTCGTGCAACGGACGAAATGCCATGTTGATTGCCTTTCCCTAGCGTCTTGGGATCAGATGGGCGAGAAGGACGCCGGGTTCATGCCCCGAAATGCCTTTTTCACCCTTCCTTCTCCCGATGAACTCTTCGTTGTTAGCACTCCCTGATGAAGAGTGCTAGCGGCGTGAATATGGAAAAGTCGTTTCTCGGGTCAAGGGTGGAATCGCAGAAAAATTTTCCACCCCTGTCTGTGGCCGTTCGCCGCGCTCCATAGCTCCGCGCGCGACGCGGGTCACGAGGTCCGCGACGGGATGGGCGGATATTGCGGCTGTTCCGGATTCCCCCGATCTGGAGTATCATCGCAGACAGGGCGCGGCAGCGTGCAAGACGCCCGTAAGGCCGGCATTCGGCGGGAGAGGATAATGAGCTACGCGACGATCCTTGTGGCCGTGGACATCGACAATCCGGCGCTGGCCCACGCCGCCATGGCCAGCGCGGCGGAGGTTGCCGGAGCACAGGGGCTGGTCCACATCCTCTATGTGCGCCATCATCTGCCGACCCGCTATTCCGCCCTGCTCGCCAGCGATTTCGACGAACGCGAGGGCGCTGAAGCGCGTGCCCACATGAAGGCATGGGCGGATGAGACGCGACTCGATCCGGCGCGGACCCGGTTCGTCACCCATCGCGGGCGGGTGCGCGACGAAGTGCTGAACGAGGCGGAAAGCTGCAAGGCCGACCTTATCATCCTCGCCTCGCACCAGCCCTCGCTCGTGTCCCGCCTGCTCGGCTCCAATGCGTCGGCCATCGTCCACCAGTCGCCGATCAGCGTTCTGGTGGTGCGGGTCGGCGAGAAATAATCACGCGGCGGCGGGCGACACTCGGTTGCGGGCGGCAAGGCCGCTTCCTACCTGCGGGCGAGAACGCAATTTCGGAGCCACGCCCGCATGACCGACAGCTATACCCCGCCCAAAGTCTGGACCTGGGACAAGGAGAGTGGCGGCGCCTTCGCCAATATCAATCGCCCGATCGCCGGGCCGACCCATGACAAGGCGCTGCCGGTGGGCAAGCATCCCTTCCAGCTCTATTCGCTCGCCACACCCAACGGGCAGAAGGTGACGATCCTGCTGGAGGAATTGCTGGAGGCGGGTATCACCGCGGCGGAATATGACGCCTGGCTGATCCGCATCGGCGAGGGCGACCAGTTTTCTAGCGGCTTTGTCGAGGTCAATCCCAACAGCAAGATCCCGGCGTTGATGGACCATAGCACGTCCCCGCCCCAGCGCGTGTTCGAATCCGGCGCGATCCTGCTCTATCTGGCCGAGAAGTTCGGCAGGTTCCTGCCGACCGACCCGGCCGGGCGCACCGCGGCGCTGAGCTGGCTGTTCTGGCAGATGGGCAGCGCGCCGCTGCTGGGGGGCGGCTTTGGCCATTTCTTCGCCTATGCGCCCGAAAAATACGAATATCCGATCAACCGCTATGCGATGGAGGTGAAGCGGCAACTGGACGTACTCGACCGCCATCTGGCGGAGAATGCGTATATGGCCGGGAGCGAATATTCGATCGCCGACATCGCCATCTGGCCCTGGTATGGCGGGTTGGTGCTGAACCGGGCCTATGAAGCGGCAGAGTTCCTGGACGCGCGGAGCTACGGCAATGTGCTGCGCTGGGCCGAGCAGATCGACGCCCGCCCGGCGGTGAAGCGCGGCCGCATGGTCAACAAGGCGAACGGGCCGCTGGAGGAACAACTGCGCGAACGCCATGACGCCGGCGATTTCGAGACTAAGACCCAGGACAAGCTGGAGGGGGCGCAGTAAGCGTTGCGCATCTGGCGGAGGGTCGCTTCAGGTGAGGACTTGGAGCGGCCATTTTTGGACACATCCACATCCGTTGGCGCTGAGCCTGTCGAAGTCCCATTTTCTCTTTCAAGCCTTGCGTCTGGAAGAAGAAGTGAAGCCCTTCGACAAGCTCAGGGCGAACGGGAGTCGGAAAACCGGAACGTCGCCTAGCTACGCCGCCCTCAATAGCCCACAGTGAACCGCGCGCGGCTGTGCCGGGGCGTCTCGATTTCGTCCGCCATGGCGATGGCATAGTCGGCATAGGAGATGCTGCTGTTGCCGTCGGCGTCGACCAGCAGTTCGTCCCGACCGAGGCGAAAATGTCCGGTGCGGTCGCCGACGAAGAAATAGGCCGAGGGCGAGAGGAAGGTCCAGTCGATGTCGTCCACCCCGCGCAGATAGTCTAGAAAGGCCGCGCCCTTGCCGGCTTCGGCCCGGTAGGCATCGGGGAAGTCCGGGGTGGTGATGAGCGCGACGCCCGGCGCCACCTCCAGGCTGCCGGCGCCACCGACCGCCAGATAGCGCGGCACGCCCGCTGCCCGCACCACGCCGACCAGCGAAGCGGGATCGGTGTCGGAGAACATCACCGCGCTGACCACCACGTCATGGCCGCGAATCGCTTCGGCGAGCGCGGCGGGATGATTGACGTCGCCCGCGATCGCGGTGACGCCTTCGGCCTCGACGGCGTTTTCGGGATGGCGCGAAAGGGCGGTCACCCGATGCCCGCGCCGCGCCAGTTCCGTGCTGATTTCCCGGCCCGCACGGCCGCTGCCGCCGATGATCGCTACCTTCATGGCTGATATCCTGTATGGTTACTGATGGAAACCAGATAGCGATCAGGCTATCAGGGCGACAAGAAGGCACTTTGCCGTCACCTGGTTACGCCAAGGATACCGACATGACCGATCCCCAGCCGCTTCGCGTGGGCGACGCCTATGATCCCGACTGTCCGACGCGCCAGATCCTCGACAGGATCGGCGACAAATGGGCGGTGCTGGTGCTGCTGAGCCTGAAAGACGGGCCGGTGCGGTTCAACGATCTGCGGCGGCGGATCGGCGCAATCTCGCAGAAGATGCTGTCGCAGACGCTGAAAAGCCTGGAGCGCGACGGGTTGGTCAGCCGGGCCGCCTTCCCCACCGTGCCGGTGACGGTGGAATATGCGTTGACGCCGCTGGCCGGCGGGCTGATCGGCATATTGGACCAGATCACCCGCTGGGCCGAGGCCCATGTGGGCGCCATCATGGCGTCACGGCGGGCGCATGACGGAGAGGGGGCGCTGGCGGCCTGAATCCGCTTGATCCCGCCACGACGCGCCGCCATGATCGGCGCACGGGGCAAGGCAATCCCCCGTTCAGGCGTTCCCCGCCCAAGCATTGCGGCGAAAAGGGCGTTGTCGCCCAGGGGGAACGTGCGTGTCGCATCCAAGTTTTTCGGACCTTGTCCATGTTTTCGGCAAGATCGGCTTTCTGAGCTTCGGCGGGCCGGCGGGTCAGATCGCGCTGATGCATCGCGAACTGGTGGAGGAGCGGCGCTGGGTGGAGGAAGGTCCGTTCCTGCGCGCACTCAATGTCTGCCACCTGCTGCCGGGACCGGAAGCGCAACAGCTGGCGACCTGGATCGGATGGCGGCTGCATGGGACGAAGGGCGGGCTGGCGGCCGGGTTGCTGTTCGTGCTGCCCGGCGCGGCGGTGATGATGGGGCTGGCGATCCTCTACGGCTATGCCGCCGACCTGAAGCCGGTGGCGGCGCTGTTCCTAGGGATCAAGGCGGCGGTGCTGGCGATCGTGACTCAGGCGTTGATCCGCATCGGCCGGCGGGCGCTCGACACCGGTTTCAAGCGGGTGCTGGCGGTCGCCGCCTTCCTGGCGCTGTTCTTCTTCGCCCTGCCCTTTCCGATCGTCGTGCTGGGCGCGGGCGCGCTGGGCTTCGTGCTGGCGCGGTGGCGACCGGCATGGCTGAAGGCGCACGGCGCGGCGCCGGAAAGTGCGCCGGCGGGGCCCCGGCCCTGGGCGCAGACGGCGCGGACCATCCTGCTCTGGCTGCTGATCTGGGCCGCGCCGATGGCCGCGATCCTGCTGCTGCTGGGGCCGGACCATGTGCTGTGGAGGATCGGCGCCTTCTTCTCGCAACTGGCGGTCGTCACCTTTGGCGGCGCCTATGCGGTGCTGGCCTATATGGCGCAGGAGGCGGTGCAACAGATGCACTGGCTGTCGGCAGGCGAGATGACCGATGGCCTCGGCCTCGCCGAAACCACGCCGGGGCCACTGATCCTGGTGACGCAGTTCGTCGGCTTCCTGGGCGCCTTCCGCGCGCCCGAGCCATTTTCGCCGCTGATCGCCGGGATATTGGGTGGACTGGTCACGCTCTGGGTCACGTTCGCGCCCTGTTTCCTGTGGATTTTCAGCTTCGCGCCGTGGATGGAGCGGCTGGAACATGCGCCGCGGTTGCAAGGCGCGCTGGCCGCTCTGACGGCGGCGGTCGTGGGCGTGATCGCGAACCTGACCCTGTGGTTCGCGCTGCATGTGCTGTTCACGCGGCTTGAGACGATACGGGCGGCGGGGATGACGCTGCTGCTGCCCGATCCGGCGAGCCTGGACTGGCGCATCGCCCTGATCGCCATGGGCGCGGCGGTGATGATCTTCCGGTTTAAGCAGGGCGTGATGACCACGCTTGCGGTGGCGGCGGTGGCGGGGCTGGCGCTGTCCTACCCGCTCTGACCACGCACGAACATATTGCAACAGCGTAACTTTGTTACAAAGCACTGGACGAGCGGCGTCGGCGGAGTAAGACAAGAGCCTGAAAAATCAGCAGCCAGACAAAATCAGGGAGTCGCCGCCATGGATCGCCGTTCCTTTCTTTCCACCGCTGGCGCCGCCGCGCTCGCCACCGCCGCGCCGCGCGGATTTGCGCAGGTCGCGGGCAACGACGATGCGCGGCTGTCCGCCACCTTCGCCGCAATCTTCGAACGCGCGCTCGACCTGTCGCCGGGGATGGTGACGAGCCTGGGCCTCGACAAGGGCGCGCGCGCCGGGGCGAAGAGCCTGCTCGATGACAACAGCAAGTCGGGCATGATGAAGAAGCTGGCGGCGACGCAGGCGGCGATCCAGGAATTGCAGGGCTATGAGGCGGCCAGCCTGTCCGACGCGCAGCGGTTGAACCTGGAGGTCATCCTTTATTCGCTGGGCCAGCAGACGGTCGCGCCGGCGACATTCGGCCTCAACAGCGTGCAGCGGCCCTATCGCATCTTCCAGCAGGGCGGCAGCTATTTCCAGACGCCCGATTTCCTCAATACCGCCCATACCATCAACGCGGCGGCGGACTGCGACGCCTATGTCGCGCGGCTCGACGCCTTCGCCCGCAACCTGCGGACCGACACGGCGCTCCAGCGGGACGAAGCGGCGCGCGGCTATCTGGCGCCGGCCTGGTCGCTGGACCTGACGTTGGGGCAACTGAAAAAGCTGCGCGGGCAGCCGGCGGCCGCATGTTCGATGGTCCAGTCGCTGGTGAAGCGCGCGGCGGCCAAGGGCATCGCGGGCGACTGGCAGGGGCAGGCGAGCGCGATCGTGGAGCGGGCGATCTACCCCGCGCTGGACGAACAGATCGCGGCGATCGCGGCCCTCACGGACAGGACGGCGGCGGGTGATGGCGTATGGCGCACCCCACGCGGAGACGAAATCTATGCCGCCGCGCTCAGCCAGGCGACGACCACCGATCTCAGCGCCGAGCAGATCCACGCCATGGGGCTGGAGCAGGTCGCCGACATCAGCGCGCAGTTGGACAGCATTCTGAAGGGCGCGGGACGGAACAGCGGCACGATCGGGGAGCGGCTGGCGGCGCTCAATGTCGATCCGACGCAGCTCTATGCCGACAGCGCGGAGGGGCGCGCCGCCCTGCTGGCGCAGCTGAACCGCGATCTCGACGCAATGAAGGCCAAGCTTCCCAATGCCTTCTCCACGATTCCTGATACTGTGCTGGAAATTCGTGCGGTGCCCATCGAGATTCAGGATGGCGCGTCCAACGGCTATTATAACCGCGCGGCGCTGGATGGATCGCGACCGGCCATCTACTTCATCAATCTCAAGGATGTCGGCGACTGGCCGAAATATGGCCTGCCCGCGCTCACCTATCATGAGGGCGTGCCGGGCCATCATCTGCAAATCTCGACCGCGCAGAATGCGGGCGACGTGCCGATGCTGCGCAAGACCGCGTTCATGAGCGCCTATACCGAGGGCTGGGCGCTCTATGCCGAGCAACTGGCCGACGAACTGGGCGGCTATGCGACGCCGCTCGACCGGGCGGGTTATCTCCAGTCCTTTCTGTTCCGCGCGGCGCGGCTTGTCGTCGATACCGGCATCCATGCGAAGAAGTGGAGCCGCGAACAGGCGACCGACTATATGGTGGAGAAGACCGGCTTCGCCCGGCCCCGCTGCCAGCGCGAGGTCGAACGCTATTGCACCCAACCGGGGCAGGCGACCAGCTACAAGGTCGGCCATGGCGTGTGGAGCAAGGCTCGCAAGGCGGCAGAGGCGGAGCTGGGCGATGCCTTCGATATCAAGCAGTTCCACGCCATTCTTGAGGAAGGCGCTATGCCGCTGTCGATGCTGGAGAAGCGGGTAGCGGCGCGGGCCAAGGCGGCCAAAGCCCAATAATCTTTTTCGTCATCCCGCCGAGGCGGGAATCCCTCTCCCTGACATCGAACCTGGTTCAAGGTCCGGAGAAGGGTTCCCGCCTGGAGCTGTTTGCGATCCTGGTGGATCGGATCAACCGCTCCACTGGTTTTATGCGATTGACGACTCATCAGAAGATTCCATCTGATGGGAAATCGCTCTGGGCGGGAATGACGACGATGATTGTTGTCTCAGCTCATTCGTAGCTCAGATCCTCATAGCTGTCCTCGGCCAGATCGGAGAAGCGGGTGATCTTGGCGTCGAACTTCATGCGGATACGGCCGGTGGAACCGTGGCGCTGCTTGGCGACGATGACTTCCGCCTTGCCGTAGATGCGCTCCATATTTTCTTTCCACGCGGCGTAGGCGGCCTCGTCGTCGGGCTTGGGTTCCTTGGCGGCCTCGTAATAATCCTCGCGGAACACGAACCAGACCATGTCCGCGTCCTGCTCGATCGAGCCGGATTCGCGCAGGTCGGACAGTTGCGGCCTTTTGTCCTCGCGCTGTTCCACCGCGCGGCTGAGCTGCGACAGGGCCAGCACCGGGACATGAAGTTCCTTCGCCAAGGTCTTCAAACCACGAGAAATTTCCGAAATTTCATTGACGCGATTCTCGTTCCCCCGCCCGGTTCCCTGGAGTAGCTGGAGATAGTCGACGACGATGAAGCCGATGTCGTGGCGGCGCTTGAGGCGGCGCGCGCGGGTGCGCAGCGCCGCGATGGTGAGGCCGGGCGTATCGTCGATGAAGAGCGGCAGTTCCTGTAGCTCCCGCGCGGCGCGGGACAGATTCTGGAAATCGGCGCGGCTGATCTTGCCCATGCGCAGCGCTTCCCCGGAAATGCCGGACTGTTCGGCGAGAACGCGGGTCGCCAGCTGATCCGCCGACATTTCGAGCGAGAAGAAGGCGGTCTTGGCACCCATATTCTTTTCCGCCGGGATGCCGTCGGCATTGTCCCGCAGCCAGCGCGACGCCGCATTATAGGCGATGTTGGTCGCCAGCGAGGTCTTGCCCATGCCCGGACGTCCCGCCAGGATCATGAGGTCCGAATTGTGCAGGCCGCCGATCTTGGCGTTGAGGCTGTTGATCCCGGTGGTGATGCCCGACACATGGCCGCCGCTGTTGAGCGCGCGCTCGGCCACCTGCACGGCGGCGGTGGATGCGGTGAGGAAACTTTTGACCGATCCCGTCTCGCCCTCACCCTCCGACACCTTGTAGAGAGCGACTTCGGCCGCCTCGATCTGCTCGCGGGGATTGACATCCTCGCTGGTGTCCATTGCATTTTCAACAAGTTCTCGGCCGACGCTGACAAGCTGGCGCAGCAACGCCAGGTCGTAGATCTGGCTGGCGAAGTCGCGCGCGCCGATCAGCGCCGCGCCATTGCCGGTCAGTTGCGCCAGATAGGCCGCCCCGCCAAGTTCCCGGAGCGCCGGATCCTGTTCCAGCATGGGCTTGAGCGTCACCGGGTTGGCGACCATGTCCTTGTCCAGCAGGCGCATGATCGCGTCGTAGATGCGGCCGTGCAGCGGCTCGAAAAAATGTTCGGCCTTGAGCCTGAGCTGCACATCCTCGGCAATGCGGTTGTCGATCATGATCGCGCCCAGCAGCGCGGCCTCCGCCTCGACATTGCGCGGCAGTTCGGTTCCGCCCGTTTCGGCGGGATTCAATTTCAGCAGTTCGACCATGCGCCCTCTTTCCTCTCCCGACACGCGCCGCGCAAGGGCAATATCCGAAAGCATCTGTGGATAAGTCCCGCTTGCATTTCGGCGCGCGCCGCCGCACTGACAGTGCGCTTGCATATGGCTGATCCGCGCATCATAGACATCCAGCTCGACCAGCGCACGATCCTGTGGCGCAATGCCGACGTGGAGCAGGAACGGCGCATCGCGATCTTCGACCTGCTGGAGGATAATCATTTCGCGCCCCAGCGCGTTCATGACGACGGCTATGCCGGTCCCTACAAGGTGATGCTGCGGGTCGAGGAAGGTCGGCTGGTGATCGAGATCAACCGGGAAGACGACAGCCCGCTGGAGGCGATCATCCTGGGGCTGGGCCGGTTCCGCCGCCCGATCCGCGACTATTTCGCGATCTGCGACAGCTATTATCAGGCGATCAGCAATGCGTCGCCCCAGCAGATCGAGACGGTCGACATGGCCCGCCGCGCCATCCACAATGATGCGGCGGAGGTCCTGAAGGAGCGGCTGGAAGGCAAGATCGACGTGGATTTCGACACGGCGCGGCGCCTTTTCACGCTGATCTGCGTGCTGCATATCAAGGGGTAGAAAGATCAGGGTTGTGACTTTGGGGGGCCTGCTGTTCCGGATCGGGGCGGGACTGGCGGTGGTCGCGGCGCTGGCTCTGGCGCTGTGGCTCCATGCGCGCGCCTGGGCCCCTGACCGCGAGCAATATCCGGTGCAAGGCGTCACCATCAGCGCCGACAATGGCGTGGTCGACTGGGGCACGCTGGCCGCGCAGGGAACGGATTTCGCCTATGTGCGCGCGGTGGATGGCGCCGGCCGGCGCGACCCCGCCTTCGCCGCCAACTGGCGCGCCGCGCGCGCGGCGGGGATGCGCTATGGAGCGTTCATCGATTTGAGCCTGTGCCGCCGGCCGAGCGACCAGGCGACCGGCTTCATGACCACGGTGCCGCGCGACAACGCCGCGCTGCCCCCGGTCATCCGACTTGCGTTCCAGCCGGGATGCAGGGCGCGGCCGCGGCGCGACCAGCTGCTGTCGGACCTCAACACGCTTATCAACCTGGTGGAGGGCCAGGCGGGAAGGCCCGCCCTGCTCAACCTGACCGAGGATTTCGACAAGGCCTATGATGTCGGGTCGGGCATCAACCGGACGCTGTGGCTGGACGGCAATTTCTTCCCGCCCGATTATGCCTCCAAGCCCTGGGTGATGTGGACAGCCAGCGACATGCGGCATATCGACGGCGTCGATGGTCCGGTCCGATGGAATGTGGTGGCGCCGTGATGAGTGAAACAGACGATATCCAGATGCTGATCGCCGCCGCGCGCGGGGCGATGGCGAACGCCCATGCGCCCTATAGCCGCTTCGCCGTGGGCGCGGCGGTGCGGCTGACCGACGGCAGCATCGTCACCGGGTGCAATTTCGAGAATGCGAGCTACGGCCTGTCGCTCTGCGCCGAGACGGTGGCGCTGGCGAGCGTCAATGCGCAGGGGCGTTTTGGCGACGTAGCCGCGATCGCAGTCGTGGGCGGGGCAATGGATGGTCCGCAGGACGCGCTCGTCACCCCGTGCGGGCGATGCCGCCAGATCATGAACGAGGCCGAGCAGATGGCCGGCCGCACCCTGGCCGTCTATTGCGCCACGCCCGGCGGCGAACGGGTGCTCGACCTTCGCGTCGCCGACCTTCTTCCCCATGCCTTCGGTCCGGCGGACCTGGGCATCGGCCCCATCAAAAAGAGCTGAGACATCATGGCCATTCTTTCCGACAAGTGGATTCGCGAACAGGCGCTGAGGACCGGCATGATCGAGCCGTTCGTGGAGAGCCAGAAGCGCGACGGCTGCATCAGCTATGGCCTGTCCTCCTATGGCTATGACGCGCGGGTCGCGGACGAGTTCAAGATCTTCACCAATGTCGACAGCGCGGTGGTGGACCCCAAGGATTTCGCGGCCAACAGCTTCGTTGACCGCAAGACCGACTGCTGCATCATCCCGCCCAACAGCTTCGCCCTGGCCCGCACGGTCGAATATTTCCGCGTGCCGCGCGACGTGCTGGTGATCTGCCTGGGCAAATCCACCTATGCGCGGTGCGGCATCATCGTGAACGTGACGCCGCTGGAGCCGGGCTGGGAAGGCCATGTCACGCTGGAGTTTTCCAACACGACGCCGCTGCCCGCCAAGATCTACGCGAACGAGGGCGCCTGCCAGTTCCTGTTCCTCCAGGGCAACGAACCGTGCGAGGTCAGCTATGCCGATCGCGCCGGCAAATATATGGGCCAGCAGGGGGTGACACTGCCCCGCCTGTAGGCGACACTGGGTCCATGAGCTTCTGGCGCATCGGAAAACAGCGGCACGCCGAACCTGATGATCGCCCGCCGCCGAGCATAGGCGAGGATGGGCGCTGCTATGCGATCGGCGACATCCATGGGCGACTGGACCTGCTGGAGCAGTTGTTGCGGCTGATCGCCGCCGACTGCCTGACGCGGGAACCGATGGCTTCGCGCCTGCTATTCCTGGGCGACCTGGTCGATCGCGGCCCCTCATCGCGCGCGGTGGTCGATCGTGTCATGGGGCTGGTCGACCGGGAGGATGCGATCTGCCTGAAGGGCAATCATGAGGAATTGTTCGTCGCGGCCGCTTATGGCGACGAACGCGTCGTTCCGACCTTCCGCCGGGCGGGCGGCGCGCAGGCACTGGCCAGCTACGGCCTGACGCCACGCCAGTTCGAAACGATGGAGGACGCCGCCATCGTCGCGTGGATGCAGGCCCATGTTCCGCGCGCCCATGTCGATTTTCTGGATGGCTGCCCGAACAGTATCGAGTGGGGCGACTATCTCTTCGTCCATGCGGGCATCCGTCCCGGCATAGCGATCGACGATCAGGACCCGGTCGACCTGCGCTGGATCCGACGGGACTTTCTGGACCACGACCGCGCCCACCCCAAGATGGTCGTCCATGGCCACAGCATCACCCCGGACGTCGACCTGCGCACCAACCGGATCGGCGTCGACACCGGCGCCTATTTTTCGGGAAGATTGACCGCCATCGGCCTGGAACGGACCGACCGCTGGTTCCTCCAGACCGGAAGCTGAAGACGCGCGGCGGTCCGCCAAAGATAATTTCGGACAAATGTCCTGCTTTGCCCGAATGAAATAGTGGATCGCACGACCACATTCGTTCCCTAGCAGCAGAACGGCAATAATTGTCGTCGCATCAGGGGAACAGACAATGCGTATTCGCCATGCCGTGGCGGGGGCTGCCCTCGCCATCAGCCTTGTTTCGCCCAGTCAACTTGTTGCCGCGGCGACCACGGACGCTTCACTGGTCCAGCGTCACAAGTTCGACATCCATGTCCAGCCGCTGAGCGGGGCGCTGCGGCAATTGTCCGCCCAGTCGGGCGTGCGTATTCTCTTTCCCTATGACGAGGTCGCCGCGATCCGCAGCCGCCGCGTACAGGGATGGATGTCGACCCAGGAAGCCCTGGCGCGCCTGCTTGCGGGCACCGACCTCAAATCCTCCGAAGCCGGCGCCGGCGTCATCGCGCTGGCATCCCCCGCCAGCCGCAGCGCCGCCCGGCGCAGCCCGCTGGCGCTGCAATATGCGCAGGCCAGCGTGCCGGGCGCAGGGTCGGACACTCTGGCGATGGCCCCTGCCCCCGAGCCGGTCGAGGATGCGACGCCGATTATCGTCACCGGTACCCGCACCACCACCCGCACCGTCGCCGAGAGCCTGGCGCCGATCGACGTGCTGGGCGCGAAGGATCTGG
The DNA here is from genome assembly GCF_029590555.1 of Sphingobium sp. V4. Lineage (NCBI taxonomy): Bacteria > Pseudomonadati > Pseudomonadota > Alphaproteobacteria > Sphingomonadales > Sphingobiaceae > Sphingobium > Sphingobium sp. V4. Next base: position 1,618,107 of record NZ_CP081001.1, read on the forward strand.
AAACCAGCGGCAAGCAGTCGGTGCGCGACCTGCTGGGCACGCTGGTCCCCTCCATCAACGTTTCGAATAATGGCGCGGGCGCGAGCTGGGCGGTGCGTACCCTGTCGCTGCGCGGTCTGGGCGGCGACCAGCTGCTGGTGCTGGTGAACGGCAAGCGCCGGCACAATACCGCGACCCTGTTCATCAACGGGTCCGTCCAGAACGGCCAGTCGCCGCCCGACCTGGACCTGATCCCCGGCAACGCGATCCAGCGAATCGAGGTGCTGCGCGACGGTGCGTCGGCGCAATATGGGTCAGATGCGATCGCGGGCGTGGTCAACATCATCCTGAAGAACGACACGGCGGGCGGCGCGGCGCTGACCATGGGCAGCACCGCGGACAATGGCGGCTGGCAGGGGCGCTGGCAGATCGACAAGGGCTTTTCGATCGGCCCCGACGGCGGCTATATCCATCTGTCGGCGGACGGCGTGTTGCAGGACAATACGGTCGTCGCCAGCAGCCCGATCACCACCAATCCCTTCTACCCGACCGGCGACGCGCGCAATGCGAACCCGGACCGCATCCGCGCCAAATATGGCCAGCCGCAGGTGATCGGTGGCAATGTCGGCTATGACGCGATGATGCCGGTGGGCAATGGCGGGCTGGAACTCTACAGCTTCGGCACCTATTCCAAGCGCCACGCCGCCGGCTGGCTGACCTATCGCAATCCGGCCGCGCTCAACAACATCTACGCGATCTACCCGGAAGGCTATATCCCGCGCATCCACGTCTATGACGAGGATTTCCAGGTCGCCGCGGGCCTGCGCGGAGAACTGGGCGGTGGCGTCAATTTCGACTTATCCACAAGTTATGCACAGGATGAGGTCAAATATTCGCAGACCACATCGCTCAATCCGTCCATGGGCACGGCCAGCCCCACCCATTTCTACCTGGGCAAGATCCGGTTCGATGAATGGACCAGCAACCTGGACCTGACCAAGGAATTCGATGTCGGCCTGAGCGAGCCGCTCGCCCTGGCGGTGGGCGCCGAATATAAGAAAAACAAGTTCCTGATCGGCGCCGGCGACCCGGAATCCTATATCGACGGCAAATATGTGTCGCCGGCGGGAAGCTGGCTGGCGGGGGTGACGCGGACTGGCGTCGGCTCCCAGGGCGTCACCGGCTTCCTGCCCGAGGGTTCGGGCAGCTGGAGCCGCGACAACTGGAGCGCCTATGTGAACCTGGAAGGCGAGATTGTCCAGGGCGTGGAATTCGGCCTGGCCGGGCGGCATGAGGATTATTCCGACTTCGGCACGACCGATACCGGCAAGGCATCGATCCGCATCGAACCGACGCGCGGCTTCGCCATTCGCGGCACCGCCAGCACCGGCTTCCGCGCGCCGACGCTGCAACAACAGCATTACGCGTCATCGTCGACCATCAACGTGCCGGTGAACGGCGTCAACCAGCTGCTGCCGGTGCAGGCGCTGCCGGTCGACGGGGTTGCCGCGCGCGCTCTGGGCGCGGTGTCGCTGAAACCCGAAAAGTCGACCAACTTTTCGGCTGGCATCGTCATCACTCCCGCGCCGAACCTGAACCTCACCATCGACGCCTACCAGATCAAGATCAAGGACCGCATCCTGCTGTCCGAGACGCTGAGCGGTACGGTGGTCATGAACGCGCTGGCTGCGGCAGGCATCCAGGGCGTGGCCGGTGGCCTGATCTTCTCCAACGCCGCCGACACGCGCACCCGCGGCCTGGACATCGTCAGCACCTATCGCGCGGGACTGGGCGACATGGGGACAGCGACGGTCAGCCTGTCGGCCAACTTCAACAAGACGATCTTCACCCACATCGACCCGGTTCCCGACGTGATCGCCGCTTCGGGACTGGCGCTGATCGGCCGCGCCAAGATCGGCGATCTGTCGGAAGGCACGCCACGCAACAAGTTCATCGCGAACATCCTGTGGGAAAAGGATGCGTTCAACCTCAACCTGCGCGCCACCCGCTTCGGCAAGATCACCCAGCGGGCCAGCGCGCGCGTCTATCACACGAGCGACTATGTCGCCTGCACCGCGGGCAGCGCCGGCTGCACGCTGGGTTTCGTGGACGAGGTGTTGTCACCCAAGGCGATCCTGGACCTGGAGATCGGCTACAAGCTGGCCAAGGGCGTGAAGCTGTCGATCGGAGCGAACAATCTGCTTAACACCTATCCCGACAAGCTGAAGCCGGTGAACCGCGCGGCGGGCAGCCTTTACAACGCCTATGCCCCCTATGGCATCAGCGGCGGCTTCTATTATGGCCGGTTCAACCTGGAGTTCTGAGGGACAGGGGGGCACAAGCGCCCCCTGACTTCGGTCTCGAAGCGCGGATGACACACGGTCAGCGCCATCCGCCCGCCTGCGCCGCCCGCTCGCCGGCGGTATCCACCGGCGCACCGTCGATCAGCGCATCGACGGTCGCCATCACCCGCGCATCAGCCGAGGACGCCTGGCGATAGGCCGTCCCCTGCCCCGCGCCCGGCAGCGCCTGCTGCACCTGCCATCCTTCACCCTGACGACAGGCGACGCCTGCCAATGCACCGTCGAAACTGCGGCACCAGCCGCCGCCCTTGCGCCGGAAGCTGACGCCGATGCGGATCGCGACGCCATCCTGCGCCGACGCCAGTTGCGTGTCGAGCGCAGCGGCCAGCGGACCTTGTGCCACCATCACGCCATCGCGCAGACCGATTGGTCCTGTCCCCTCGCCCGTCATGCGGCCGATGCCAAGGCCGAGCAGGAGGCTGGCGGCGATCGCACCGCCCATCGCCCAGTCACGCCAGCGCGGCGCCGTGCGCGTGATCGGGGTCACGCGTTCGCCGTCGGTCAGCAGGGCGCTGAACCGTTCGGGCACCGGCTCTTCCGCGACGGGCAAATAATGGGCGGTCAGGCGCGCGCGCAACCGCAGGTGCAGGTCCAGCCGCGCCGCCAGTGCCGGATCGTCCGCCACCGCGCGTTCGACGCGTCGGCGATTGACCTCGTCCAGTTCTCCGTCGACCAGCGCGATCAGCATGGCTTCGTCGATCCGGTTCATGCCGCTTCTCCCATCAGTTCGATCAGCGCGCCGCGCCCGCGCACCAACCGCGAAGTCAGTGTCCCCATTGGGATACCCAGCACCTGCGCGGCCTCCTTGTATGACAGCCCCTCCACCAGCACGAGCGCGATGGCTTCGCGCTGTTCCTCCGGAAGGGCCTGCATCGCCCGGTCTACATCGGACAGGGCCATATGTGCCTCGATATCGCGGTCGCCGGCATGGCCGATGTTCGCGCCCGCCTCTTCGGGGGCAAAGGTCCGGGCGGCGCGCTGCCGCGCACGCGCCTCGTCGATCCAAAGATTGCGCATGATCCGGTACACCCAACTGTCGAGACGGCTGCCCGGCTGCCACTGATCGCGCGCCTTCAAGGCACGCTCCAGCGCCGCCTGGCACAGATCGTCGCCGTCGGCGCGGTTGCGCGACAGGCTGGCGGCAAAGCGCCGTAACCTGGGGAGTATCGCCAACAGGTCGCGCTCGAACGACATCAGGTCTCCGTCTCTTGTTCGCTGGATGAAACGCCCTTCCTCGACCGTTTCATCCCCGATGAGAGAAGACAGATGGAAATTTTTTCGCAATGGATGATTTTGCGGGTGAAGGGACTGGTGAGACAGAGATGAAATTGACGCGCCCCTGGATGATCGCGGGGCTGATCCTGATCGCTCCGGAAGGCCAGGCCCAGTTGTTGCCAGACGTCGGACGAGCGGTGCCCGACCTGCTCGGACGGGTCGAGGGCGCAGTCGACGCAACCGGCATCGAACGCCTGTCCCCCGACAGTCTTGCCGGACGGCTCGCAGCGATGCGGGCGACGCGCCTGACCAGTTTGCTGCGCGACCATGGCGACCGGGTCGAACTGGATGATCGCCGTGCGCCGGCCCGGCGTGGCATCATCCTGCTGACCGGCGCCGATGCGCCCGCGCTGGCGGCGCTGCAGGCCGCTGGCTATGGGGTGGAACATGAGGTGGTGGAGGGGTTGGACCTGCCCCTGGTCCGCCTCACCGTGCCGCAGGGCCGCAGCCTTGCACGAGCGCTGCGTGAGGTGCGCAGGATCGCCCCGCGCGGGCAGGCCAGTGCGGACAATCTCTATTTCCCCAGCGGCTCCACGCGCGCGCCCACCCGCGACGCGCTGGCGGGCGGCCAGATCGAGGGGCGTGCCGCCGGATTGATCGACGGCGGCGTCGCGCGCCACCCCGCCCTGACCGGCGCGATCGAGCAGCGCGGCTTTGCGCAGGGGGCGCCCCGCGCCAGCGCCCATGGCACCGCCGTCGCCTCGCTCATCAGCGGTGCCGGCATCGTGAGGGGGGCCGCCCCTGGGACGCCGTTGCTGGTCGCGGACGTCTATGGCGATGATCCGGCCGGCGGCGGCGCCTTCGCCATCGCACGCGCCCTGGGCTGGATGGCGGCGCGCGGCGTGCGGGTGGTGACGGTCAGCCTGGTCGGGCCTGCCAATCCGCTGCTGGAGGGCGCGATCCGGCTTGCGCGGGACAAGGGCGTGATGGTGGTCGCGGCGGTCGGCAATGACGGGCCTGCCGCCCCGCCTGCCTATCCGGCCTCGTACCCCGGCGTGATTGCGGTCACGGGCATTGATGCGCGCGGACGCCCGTTGCCCGAAGCGGGACGTGCACTGCATATCGATTTTGCCGCGCCAGGTGCGGATATGCAGGCGGCGGACGCCTTTGGTGGCATGGCGAAGGTGCGGGGCACCAGCTTTGCCGCGCCACTGGTTGCCGGACGGTTGTTTGCCAGGGGCAGCGTAGAAGCACTGAACACCGAAGCGACCAAGGGAAAACCGCCGATCCTGTGCGGATCATGCCGAAATATGAATTGAATTTCAGAGCCTTGCTAAATTTTTCCCGGTTCCGGGATTAAAGCGCCTTCGCCTCCCGTTCTCCTTCCATCGCATCGACACATATCAAGGAGATGAGCGATGAAGACGAAGTTTCTGATTGCCGCCGCCTGCCTTACCGCGCTGACCATGGCGCCCGCTTCCGCCCAGTTGCTGGGCGGCGGGGGCGGCCTGGGCGGATCACTCGGCGGCGCCTTGGGTGGGTCCGGCGGCCTTGGCGGATCGTTGGGTGGTGCGCTGGGCGGAGCCGGCCACCTCGACCGCAGCATCGACCTGGACGATGGGCGCGTGGGCGCCAGCGGATCGCACCAAGGCCGCGCCTCCGCCGAGGGCGCGGCGACTCGCAAGGGCAAGACCCGCAGTACCTCGGGTTCGGCCGAAAGCTCCGCCAGCGGCAGTCTGGGGGTGGACACGCTGGGTGTCAGCGACGCGCGCAACGCCGTCGCGCCCGTTCGTGACCGCGCCAGCGACACCGCCGGCACCGCGCGGGATCGAGCGACCGCCATTGCGGAGAACGCCCGATCCCGCGCCACCAACACGGTGACCAACGGTCGCGATCGGGTGGAGAATGTCGCGAGCCAAGGCGCGAACAGCGTCGGTGGAACGCTGGACAATGCGGCATCGATCGACGCCAGCGGGCAGGTTTCGGGCAGCGGCCAGGGAGCGGCATCGACCGGATCGTCCGGCCCGGATCAGGCGGAAGACTGACCCCCGCAGGAGCATGGCTCCGACGCCTGGAACGGGCCGGCGACCTTTCGGGGATCGTCGGCCCGTTTTTTTCGTCAATCGAGCGTCAGCAGGCGGCGGATCGCGGCGGTGCCGCCATGGATATGCAGGATGCCCTGCGGCCCGGCCGGGCGGGATCGGCGTTGAAGATATGGAGCGGCACGTCAGGCGCGCCGTCGCGACCGGGGATCGCGCGGATGTCTGGCGTCGCGACAGGACCGGGATAGTCGATCGGCGGCACATGCCGGCACGGATCGCCGGGAGGCTTTCATGGCCGAGATCGAGTTCGGGCAGAAATTCGAGGACGGGGGCGATTTTCGGGTCGATCAGGTGGCGGGTCGTCATGGCCTCTGCCACCTGTTTATATTCCTACTGCCCTCGTCGCCGCGACGGAAAAGGCCGGCGTCCTTGCGGACCCCGGCCTTTCCACCCCCTCAAAACCGTCCCTGCGATCAGGCGACCTTCGCCTGCTCCTCCAGGATTTCATCCGGATCGCGCAGCACATAGCCGCGACCCCAGACCGTCTCGATATAATTGTCGCCGCCACAGGCCAGCGCCAGCTTCTTGCGCAGCTTGCAGATGAACACGTCGATGATCTTGAGTTCCGGCTCATCCATGCCGCCATAGAGATGATTGAGGAACATCTCCTTGGTCAGCGTCGTGCCCTTGCGGAGCGAGAGCAGCTCCAGCATCGCATATTCCTTGCCGGTCAGGTGGACGCGGTTGCCGTCCACTTCCACGGTCTTGGCGTCGAGGTTGACCGACAGCTTGCCGGTGCGGATGACCGACTGCGAATGGCCCTTCGAGCGGCGCACCACGGCGTGGATGCGGGCGATCAGTTCCTCGCGGTGGAAGGGCTTTGTCACATAGTCGTCGGCACCAAAGCCGAAGGAACGCACCTTGCTGTCCATCTCGCTGACACCCGACAGGATCAGCACCGGCGTCTGCACCTTGGCCGCGCGCAGCTTCTTCAGCACGTCATAGCCGTGCATGTCGGGCAGATTCAGGTCGAGACAGATGATGTCATAATCATAGAGCTTGCCGAGGTCGAGACCTTCCTCGCCCAGGTCGGTGGTGTAGACGTTAAACCCCTCGGTCGTGAGCATCAGCTCGATCGCCTTGGCGGTGGTCGGTTCGTCCTCAATCAGCAGCACGCGCATATGAATGCCCCTTTGCGTCGCAGTCCCGTTCACCCCACCAGAACGGCTTCTGCTCCAAATCATTAACCAAAAAACTTCTGAAGGACAAAGGTTAATTTTTCGCTAACCGGCAGAAATCCACGAGTCGCGTCAAAACGAATCTGTTTACAAAGGGTTGAGGCCGAAACGGTCGGCCTTGAGTCAAGACGGATTCACCTGCGAAACGAGCCAGGACGCCCGTTCCGCAGCCAAGCAACCGGCCTGTCGGGAGAATTTTTTTACGGAGGTGAATGCGTGCGGTTAACAGCCGTGATGGCGGGTCAGGAAGTCGAGCAACGCGTCCACCCGCGCCGGCCGCAGGCGCGACGGCGGCGTCACCAGATGCAGGCCGAAGGGCGCCGAGCGCCAGTCGATCAATATTTCCTCCAGTTCGCCGCTTGCCAGCGCTTCCCCGACGATGAAGTCGGGCAGGCGCGCGATCCCGACCCCGAGCCGCAGCGCAGGCAGCATCGCCTCGCCGCTGTTGACCGTGATGCGGCTGCGCACCTGGACCACGACATTCTGCTGCCCCGGCCCGGCAAAGCGCCAGACGTCCGGCGTCGTCACGTTGGAATAGCAGAGGCAGTCATGGGTGCCGAGGTCGGAGGGATGCTGTGGCCGCCCGCGCGCATCGAGATAGGCGGGCGAGGCCACAACATGCATGGTCACGTCCGCCAGCCGTCGCGCGCGCAGGCTGCTGTCGGGCATGTCGGCGATGCGGATGGTCGCATCCAGCCCCATTTCGACGATGTCGATCTTCGCGTCGGACAGATGCAGGTCGACATCGACCAGCGGATGCTCCCTGGTGAACTGCGCCACGAGCGGCGCGACGCGCAGCAGGCCGAAGGTCATGGGAGCGCCAAGTCGCACCACGCCTGACAGTTCCGCCGTCTCGTCGCGCGCGGCCTCCTCCGCCGCCTGCCCTTCCGCCAGGATGCGATGGGCGTGGTCGGCCAGCCGCTTGCCGCTTTCGGTCAGCGCCAGACGGCGGCTGGTGCGGTTGAACAGGCTGGTGTCGAGATGCTCCTCCAGCCGCGTGACCGCCTTGGACACCGTGGCCTTCGATACGCTCAGCGCCTTGGCCGCGTCAGTGAAACTGCGATGCTCGACGACCGCGGCGAACATCGCCCAGGCCTCGAAATCAGGTAGTCGCATCAGGAAACAATCCGTTTCAAAGCTGCTTGTTCAAGAAACGATCTTGATGACTAGATTGACGGAAAGCAAGCGGAAGCATTCGCCTCCGCAACGAACCTTCGGGTTCGACAACCCAGAGGCAAAGACTCATGACGACGACCACTGCGAGCCGCATCGAGCGCCGCCCGTTCGCGTCGCTTGGCCATGCCGACCATGGCTGGCTCAATGCACGCCACCATTTTTCGTTCGCGGACTATCATGACGAAGAGCGCATGAACTGGGGCGCGATCCGGGTCTGGAATGACGACGAGATCGGCCCCCGATCCGGCTTCCCGCCGCATCCGCACAGCGACATGGAAATCATCACCTATGTCCGCACCGGCGCGATCACCCACCAGGACAGCCTGGGCAACAAGGGCCGCACCGCTGCGGGCGACGTTCAGGTCATGTCGGCCGGCACCGGCATCCGCCACGCCGAATATAATCTGGAGGATGACACCACCACCCTGTTCCAGATCTGGGTCATCCCCCGTGCACGCGGCGGCCAGCCCTGCTGGGGCGCCAAGCCCTTTCCGAAGGGCGACCGTTCCGGCCGGCTGGTGGTGCTGGCCAGCGGGCATGACGCGGACAAGGAAGCGCTGCGCATCCGTGCCGACGCCCGCCTGCTGGGCGGCACCATCAAGGCAGGGACAAGCGTGACCTATGACAGCGGCGACGGGCGCCACCTCTATCTGGTTCCGGCGACGGGGCGGATCGAGATTGACGGCCAGACCTTCGAGGCGCGCGACGGCGCAGCGATCATCGGCGGCGCGCCCATCACCATCACCGCGATCGAGGACGCCGAAATCGTCCTGGTCGACAGCATCTGACGCTTTCGGTCCGTCCTCTCTCCCCTCCCCCCGGACGGACCGGGCCGCCCGCATATCCCCCTCCCTCATGCGGGCGGCCACCCTGCTTTCATCGACGTTCCGACAAGGAGATATGACAATGGCAAAGGTTCTGGTTCTCTATTATTCCTCCTACGGCCATATCGAGACGATGGCCAAGGCCGTGGCCGAAGGCGCCGCCGCCGCCGGGGCACAGGTCGATATCAGGCGCGTGCCCGAAACCGCGCCGCTGGAAGTCGCGAAGAACGCGCATTTCAAGCTCGACCAGGATGCGCCGGTCGCTTCCGTTGCCGAACTGGCGGATTATGACGCGATCATCATCGGCACCGGCACCCGCTTTGGCCGGATGTCGAGCCAGATGGCGGCTTTCCTCGACCAGGCGGGCGGCCTGTGGGCGCGCGGCGCACTGAACGGCAAGGTCGGCGGCGCCTTCACCTCGACCGCGTCGCAGCATGGCGGGCAGGAAACCACGCTCTTCTCGATCATCACCAACCTGCTGCATTTTGGCATGACCATCGTCGGCCTCGACTATGGCTTCCAGGGCCAGATGGGCGTGGACAAGGTGCGCGGCGGATCGCCCTATGGCGCGACTACGCTCGCCGATGGCGACGGCAGCCGCCAGCCGAGCGAGGAAGAACTGGACGGCGCCCGCTATCAGGGTCGCCGCATTGCAGAGACCGCGATCAAGCTGCACGGCTGATCGCTGCGAGCGACGTCATTCCGTCGAGCAGCATGGAAACGGCCTTCGGGTCGCATGAAGGTTGAAAACATGCTGCGGGGCCGGCGCATCGGGACTATGCGCCGGCCCCAATGCGTTTTGGCGTTTATCCCGGCGTCTTGGGCGTGACCCAGACCTCGACCGGGGTGATGAACTTGCCCGGTGCGGGCTTGCCGACGACGACGCGGTCGGCCGTCACCAGCTCCCCATTTTCAAGGTTGAACGACACCCAGGGCTTGGGCATGCGCTCGAACTTCATCTTCTGGATCGGCTGGCCGGTGGCCGTGTTCATGATGGTGGTGATGACTGACATAGGGCGCGCCCGCTAACGCCCGGCGACGCCCTCTGTCCAGAGCCGCAGGCCACGAAAATCGCGTGGGTCGAAAAAATTTCGCCGCCCATGTCACATCCGGCATTGCCGTCTCGTCATGTCAGCAATCGTAACGAAGGAGCTGCATCATGACCGACAAGATCAATCCCTACACCGCCGCGCCGCAACTGATGAAGAGCTGGACGGCCCTGTCGACCGCCGTCGCCGACAGCCTGGAACCGAGCCTGATCGAGCTGGTGAAGATCCGGTCGTCGCAGATCAACGGCTGCGCCAACTGCATCAACATGCACACGTATGAAGCGCGGGAGAAGGGCGAGACAGAACAGCGCATCTACCTGCTTTCCGCCTGGCGCGAAGCCCCCTGCTATACCGAGCGCGAGCGCGCCGCGCTGGCCTGGACGGAGGCGCTGACAGAAATCGCCAAGGGCCACAATCACGAAGCCGCCAGGGAAGCGCTGAACTGGGAGTTCACCGAGGAGGAGCAGGTCAAGCTGACGCTGATGATCAACATCATCAACGGCTGGAACCGGATCGCGGTGGGGTTCAACCTCTGGTACGACATGCCGATGAAGGCGGCAGCCTGATGGAGCGGGGGACGCAGGAGGACGCGGCGGCGCGGTTCGACCCGCTGCGTCCCCGCCTCATCCGCGTCGCCTACCGGATGCTGGGCTCGGTCGCCGATGCCGAGGATATGGTGCAGGAGGCGTTCATCCGCTGGATGGGCACGGATCGCGGCGCGGTGCGGGAACCGGAAGCCTTTCTGCGGCGCACGGTGACGCGCCTGTGCCTGGACCAGCTCAAATCGGCGCGGGTGCAGCGGGAGACCTATGTCGGCCCCTGGCTGCCCGAACCGCTGGTCGAGGAAGGGGATGATGAGGAAGATGTCGCCCTGCCGCTGATGCTGGCGCTGGAACGGCTCTCGCCGCTGGAGCGCGCTGCCTTCCTGCTGCACGACGTGTTTGGGTTGGGTTTCGAGGAAGTCGCCGCTACGGTGGGGCGTGACGCCGCCGCCTGCCGCCAACTGGCCGCGCGCGCCCGCAGCCATGTGCGCGACGCCCGGCCGCGCTACCGGCTGGAGAAGCAGCGCGGGATGGAGATCGCCTCCGCCTTCTTCGCGGCATCGCGCAGCGGCGACATGACGGCGCTGGGGGCGATGCTGGCGGCCGATGTCAGCCTGCACAGCGATGGCGGCGGCAAGCGCCCCGCGGCGGTGCGGCCGGCGATCGGCTTCGGCCAGGTCATGCAGGTACACAAGGCGCTGGCGGTGCTGTTCGGCAAATATGGATCGACGCTGCTGCGCACCTGCATCATCAACGGCCTGTCCGGCTTCGTCACCCGCGAGGCCGATGGCGAGGTCCAGACGACGGCGCTGGATATCGAGGATGGCAAGGTCACGGCCATCTACATCATGCGCAACCCCGACAAGCTGCGCCATCTGCATTGAGGATGTGGTTGAGGCGGCGGCGGCCAGAAGCGACCATTCTTGGTCGCGCCGTTAGGTCATCCGCGTTCCTGAAACCCGTCACTCATTTAGATGGCAAGTCGAAGGCTGGATGACCAAACCGATGGAAAGCGGAAGAACGGCTTATTGGCGTGGTGACTGTAGCTCGCTGATCTCGCCATCACCAAATTGATCTAGTGTGGAGAGAAATGGCATTGACGCCAAATTGGCGCAGTCTGGCGCTGGCCCGTTCCCCGTTAAGAATTGGGCGTGCGTCAGCGCGATGTAGGACGAAAACGCATCGGCCGTATCGGCTTCGGTCGGGCTGAGAGCCTTCCGCGCAGCTTGTAGGCCGATATCGTTGCGCTGACTCACCCCGAGCCGTTCGCTGACCTTCACCCCCCACATATCATCACGGAGGTGGCAGACGGTCATAGCTAGCGCCGTACCACGCACCCGCGAATATCGGTCATTCGCTTTCTCGTAATCGAGCAATGCCGCGCTGCCGCTGTTTTGAGTAGCAGCATACCGCTGTCGCTCATCAGCAGCGACAGCCGCTCCCCAGATTGCGCCCGGCACCTGAACGACCCACGCACCGAAGCCCGTTGCCTGATCGCGCTGTACCGGATCGCTGCCGAACTCGGCGATACTGTTTGCCGGAACACGATCTGCCTCGGCAATCTCATTGCTAGGAGCGTCGGCCGCATTTTCGATGTAGGCGAGCGGCTCTTCCGATTGCTTCGGACTACAACCAGTAACGATCATGCCACCCAGCGCAGCGACTAAAAAGACTGTCTTCATGCCCCCCACAGCCGGTAAAGTCAAAACGCCGCCCGCGCAGATACAGAGCACATCACGACAGCTTTTAGGAACGATCGCATTAAGGCTGTGCGGTAGCAAGCGGGTGATTGCTGCCGAATGATTTTTTGCCGCACAGCGCCAGCTATTGCAGGCCATCTCACCGAAACCTGACAGTCCGCAATCCACCCTTCTTGCCGATCCCTCTGTCTATAGAAATATCCGCCGCAACGGCGTCACCCGGATCAGGCGGAAGGCGAGGAACGGCAGCAGCAAGGCCAGCGCAAGCAGCACCGCCTTGCCCATATAAGGCGTCAGATAATGGACCACCGCGACATGGAGATACATGATCACAAGCGACGCGCGCCCAATTGTCGCCACCGGCCCGGCGTAAGGCGCGATCAGGGCTGACAGGCGGAAGATCAGGAGCGACGTCGCCACCGCCACGCCGATCGACAGCAAGGGCCAGCCATAGTCGGCGACCTTCATGTTAAGCGTGGGCAGGACACCGCCCAAACCCAGCACCGCCAGCGCGCCCAGCGGCAGGATCATGCGGTTATGCCAGGGCACGCGCGGCCAGACCGCGCCGACCCAGAGCAGCAGGAACGCCATCGGTACGCTCAGCAGCCCCAGCGGCGACGCGTGAGTCCACCAGCCCAGCACGTAGGCGAACAGCAGCATCGGCAACAGGAGCAGTGCCCAGCGCCGGTCCAGCGGATCGGGCCAGCGTTTCAACGCGACGTTGAACAGGATGCGGGCGATCATCAGGCAGGGCACGAACCAGAAGATGATATAGGGGCCTGGCAACCAGGTTCCGCCCAGCAGGATCGGCGCCAGATCGTCCGGCCAGTGACGGAATATCGGCCTTTGCCCCTTGAGCGGCTCGATGATCTGTTCAACGATCAGAAGCAACGCGAGGAAGGCGGCATAGGGCCGCATCTGGCTGGCGATCTGGCGGCGGGTGAAGGCGCCCACCGGCTGCGGGCGCGAGAGCATCCCCGATAGCAGGAAGAAGAGCGGCATGTGGAAGCTGTACATGGCGTCGCGCAGTGGGCCGCGCGTCCAGACATGGCCGATGACGACGGCGATGATGCCGATCCCCCGTGCCACATCGACCCAGTCGAGCCGATATTGCGCCTGTGGCTGCCCCCTTTTATCCATCGCCGTCACGCCCTATAGGATGCGGCGCGTGCGTCAATCGCCCCCCTTCCCTTGATCGGATTTTCCCACTTGGCCCTGCTTACCGACCATGTCCTGTTTATCGATGGCGAGGCGCTGATCCTCGACAAGCCCGCCGGCCTGCCGGTGGACGCGCCGCGCGACGGGTCGATCGCGCTGGAGAACCATCTCGCTTCGCTGACCTTCGGATTCCAGCGCTGGCCGTTGCCCGTCCACCGGCTGGATCGCGACACCAGCGGTTGCCTGCTGCTCGCGCGCAATCCCAAGGCGCACAAACGCTTCGCCGCAGCATTCGAGGCCGGAACCGTCGTCAAACGCTATGTCGCGGTGCTCGAAGGCGTGCCGGCGGAGGATGAGGGCACGATCGAACTCTCGCTCAAGAAGGTCAGCACCGCCGCGCAGGGATGGCGCATGATCGCGGCGAAGGCGGGCAAGCCCGCCGTCACCCACTGGCGCAAGCTGGCGGAGAAGGATGGTCGCGCGCTGATCGCCTTCACCCCCGAAACCGGCCGTACCCACCAGATCCGCGTCCATGCCCAGCATGGGCTGGGCTTCGGCATCGTCGGCGATCCGGTCTATGGCGATGGCATGGGCAAGATGCTGCTCCACAGCCGCTTCCTGAGCGTGCCGCGTGGCGACAAGCCCCCGGCGGAGGCGACCGCGCCCTTGCCCGCGACCTTCGTCGCGGCCGGCTTCGGGCCGGAGATACTGGACGATGCCGGACTTTGAGATTCCCGATGATGCGCTGGAAGAGCGCTTCATCACCGGGGGAGGCCCCGGCGGCCAGAATGTGAACAAGGTCGCGACCGCAGTGCAACTGCGCGTCAACCTGTTCCGGCTCGGCCTGCCGCCCTATGCCTATCGCAAGATCAAGGAACTCGCCGGATCGCGGCTGACGTCCGCCAACGAGATACTGATCCAGGCGAACCGCTTTCGCACGCAGGAGGCCAATCGCCAGGACGCGCGCGACCGGCTGGCCGAGATGATCGCCAGGGCGCATGAACGCGACGCCCGCCGCATCGCCACCAAGCCGGGCAAGGCCGCCAAGGCCCGCCGGGTCGACGCCAAGAAGGCGCGCAGTTCGGTGAAACAGGGGCGTGGCAAGGTACGGATGGACTGAGCCATGCTCTGGTCAGAACGGCATCGACCGCCTACATCGGCCGCATGTACGACTTTGCCCCCGATGCCGACGCCGACAAGGCGACCCTGTATGCGGACCTTCTGTCCGCAGCCGATGCGCTGACGCGCGATGAAGCCGATGGGGTCGCCAACATGGCGAACCTGTCCGCGCTGATCTGGCAATATCTTCCCGACCTCAACTGGGCCGGCTTCTACCGGATGGTGGACGGCGAACTGGTGCTTGGCCCCTTCCAGGGCAAGGCGGCGTGCATTCGCATTCCGCTGGGCCGGGGGGTGTGCGGGACGGCGGCGCAAACCGGCGAAACGCAGCTGGTGCCCGACGTCCACGCCTTTCCCGGCCATATCGCCTGCGACGCGGCGAGCGCGTCCGAGATCGTCGTGCCGCTGGTCGTCGATGGCCGGGTGGTCGGGGTTCTGGACCTCGACAGTCCGCGCGTGGCCCGTTTCGATGCGGAGGATGCGAAAGGGCTGGAGGCGCTCGCCGCAAGGATTGCCAGCCGGATCGGCTGACCCCCGTTAGCCCGCCTGCCGCACGCCCCGTTTCGGGACAGGGTGCCGCGGCTGGACGCGTGGATGCAGGCGGATCATCATGCTAAACGACGCGTTAGCATTTTGGCCCGCGCGTCCGCGCGCCGTGGCAAACAGGGAGACTAGATCATGCGGATGGCAACTCTGGCCCTGATCGGCGCCAGCCTGGTCCTGACGGGTACGACGACCCCCGCCATCGCCGGCGGCAAGCCGGGCGCGCAGGCGCCCCGCGTCGGGATGGGCGGAACCGCGATGCACCGTTGGGGGCCGCGCCATAATGGACGCTGGTTTGCCGGCTGGCGTGCGCCGGGGGGATGGGCCGCCTATCGCCGTCCGGTCCATGGCTATATCCTGCCGCGCTACTGGATCAGCCCCGCCTATTATATCGCCAATTACGGCGCCTATGGCCTGCCGGCGCCGGCGCATGGCTATGGCTGGTCCCGCTATTATGACGATGCGGTCATGACCGACCGTTATGGCCGCGTCTATGATTACCGCAGCGATGTCGACTGGGACCGCCATGAGGGCGGCTATGACGATCGCTATCCCGGTCCGCCCCGGCGCGACGATGGCGTCGGCGGCGCGGTGATCGGCGCAGTCGTGGGCGGCGTGGCGGGCAACCGCATCGCCGGACGCGGAAACCGTACCGCCGGTACGCTGATCGGCGCCGGTGTCGGCGCGGTTGCCGGCATGGCGATCGACAAGGCGGAGGACGGACCGCGCCACGCGCCGCCCCCCCCGCATCACCGGGGCGCGGACTATGATGACGGCCGGGGTTATGACGACGATGTGGTGGCCCGCCATGGGGACGATGGCGAAAGTCAGTATGACGGCCGCTGGACCGGCACCTGGACCACCGACGACGGCCGCAAGGTCAGCGGCACCTATGAAGGCCGTTTCGAGGGCGACGTGCGCGGCGCGGGTGTCGATTATGACGCGCCGCCCTATGGCCCCGGCCCGCATTGGGGGGCCGGCCCCGCGCCGATGGTGAGCCATGGCGGCGGCTATATCGCCGGGGGCTATTATTATCCCGCGCCGATCGTGACCACCGTCACGGTCCAGCCGGCCGCAACCTCGACCACGACGACCAGCTATGTGACCGAGAAGGTGCGATACCGCACGTCGGCGGGCAAAGTCCGCCGGGCCTGCCGCTGCAAATAGGGGGCCGATGCGGCCGGCGCGCCCGCGCCGGTCAACGGCCGGGAAAGACGGCGGTGAAGGGTTGCGGCCGGCCGAAATGGAATCCCTGGCCGATCAGGCAGCCCCGGCCGAGGAGCAGTTGCGCCTGCTCCTCCGTTTCCACGCCCTCCGCAACCACTTCCATGCCGAAACTGCCGCCCAGCTTCACGATGGCGTCGACGATTGCCGCATTGCCTTCATCCTGCCCGATATTGCTGACGAAGCTGCGATCGATCTTGAGCACATCGACGGGATAATGTTTGAGATGGCTGAGCGAGGCATAGCCCGTGCCGAAATCGTCCAGCGCGACGCGCACGCCGGCTTGCGAAAACTGGCGGAGTGCGATGGCCACCTGATCCGCGCCGCGGCCCAGAAAGACGGTCTCCGTGACCTCGATCTCGACATGGGCGGCAGGGATGTCGCGCCGGTGCAACTGCTCCAGCACGCTGTCGGCAAAGCCCGCCTGGGTGAAATCGGCCGCTGAGGCGTTGATCGCAATCCGGCCCGGATCATGGCCCGAGGCCAGCCATTGGCAAAGGTCGCGCAGCACGGCGTCCAACATGCGCTGGGTCAGCGCAACGGCGATTTCTCCATGGTCGAAGGCCGCCGCGATGCTGGCGGGCAGTTGCACGCCCATGCGCGGGTGCAGCCAGCGCAGCAACGCTTCATAGCCCAGCACCCTGCCGCTGCGCAGGTCGACCTTGGGCTGATAATAGGGCATGACCAGATCGTCGGCGATCACCTGTCGCGCCATGCGCAGCATCGAGCCGCGTTGCTGCGCTTCGGCCCGCAGGCTCGACCGGAACAGCGTCAGACGGCCGCGCCCCGCCGCTTTGGACGCATAGAGGGCCAAGTCCGCCGCCTTGAGAAGTTCGTCTGCCTCTATGCCGTCCTCGCCGAACAGCGCCGCACCCATGCTGACACCGCAGTCG
Organism: Sphingobium sp. V4; assembly: GCF_029590555.1. Taxonomy (NCBI): domain Bacteria; kingdom Pseudomonadati; phylum Pseudomonadota; class Alphaproteobacteria; order Sphingomonadales; family Sphingobiaceae; genus Sphingobium; species Sphingobium sp. V4. The sequence continues at coordinate 1,635,172 of NZ_CP081001.1, forward strand.
AGCGAACGGCCCTGATGCAGGTGCGGCCTGCGCAACTGCTCGGCCAGTTGCCCACTCCAGCGTTCGAGCGACGCCGCGCTGTCCAGCGACGGCGCGATCAGACCGAATTCGTCGCCCCCCAGCCGACCGAGCACCGCATCGGACGGCGCGACCGCCGCGAGCCGCGCGGCAAAGCCGCAGAGCAGCGCATCGCCCGCATCATGGCCCAGCGAATCATTCGTGCGCTTGAGATCGTCGATGTCGAGCAGCAGCAAGCCGAACCGTTCGCTCCGCTGCACCGCATCGGCCGCCATTTCCTCCAGCCGCGCCTGCCACAGGGCGCGGTTGGGCAGCAGGGTCATCGGATCATGTGTCGCCGCCCAGCGGATACGCTCTTCCGCGTCATGTTCTTCCGTCACGTCGAGAAAGGTGACGATGATCCGCAGCGGCCGCCCCGCCTCGCACCGGGTGGTCCAGCCTGTGCTCTTGATCCAGCGCAATGCGCCGTCATTCGCGCGGACGATGCGCAGCGTCGCTTCGAAATGGGGTGGCACGGTGCCCCCCGCGACAGCATCCAGCATGGCGCGCAGACTGTCCCGGTCCCCTGGATGTACCAGCGAAAGCGCGAGTTCGTTGGTTGCGGGCACATCGTCCGCAACGCCCAGCATGGCGCGCAGTTCAGGCGACCAGTTGCGCGTGCCCGCCATTGCGTCGAAATCCCAGATGCCAAGCCGCGCCGACTGGACCGCGAGGCGGAACCGCTCCTCGCTGTCGGCCAGCGCGCTCTGCGCCAGGCGACTGGCATGGACATCCTCCAGCGTGCCGTACCAGCGGATGATCCGGCCCCGATCATCGCGGCGCGCAGCCGCGCGGGCGCGCATCCAGCGAAAGTCGCCATCCCGCAGCAGGATACGATAATCGACGTCGATCGGTTCGCCGCTCGCCAGATGCTCCTGCCACAGGGCCGTCACGCGCACGACATCCGCTTCGTGCAGCGCCGCGATCCAGCCCGTGCCGAGCGCATCCTGCGCGGTCATGCCGGTCAGGTCCTCAAAACGCGGCCCGACCTCCTCAATGCTGCCGTCCGGCGCCGCAGTCCAGGGCACCTGCGGACTGAGATCGACCGACCAGCGATAATGTTCCCGGCTTTCCGTCAGGGCTGCTTTGAGCGCCATCGTTTCCGACCGGTGGCAGTCCTGAATATCCTCCACCGTCCCGATGAACAGGCTGTTGCCCCCCGATCCCGCCGCGCGCCGCAGCCGGATACGGCACCAGCGACGTCCGCCATCCGCACAGCGCAGGCGCAGCGTAATGGGCGCGGGATGATTGCGGGTCGCCGCATCGAGCAATCGGCGCAGGTCGGCGGGGTCGAACGCGGCGCGCCAGCCATGTCCACGCGGTTCGCCCGCGAATCGCAGGGTCGCACGCCCCTGCTCGGACCGCCAAGCCAGCATGTGACCCCGATGATCCACCACCCAGCGAAACAGGGCCGGCGACAAACGATCGAAAAGGGGCGAATCAAGGAGATTGTTACGGTCGGGAAACAGCGTGTGCGAGGCCCGATCACGGAGCGGAATCAGCCGCGCGTCGTCGAAACGGCGATCAGCAAAGCGATCCACCGCCGTCCTCCAATCCCACTTTCCTCATCCTGCCCATGAGAGGCAGTTAGAGGAAAAAGTTAAACAAATTAATCAACGGCGCACGAAATCTGTCGCAAATGAAGGGCTTTTGCCGAATTATTTGCGCAGGATCGCAGCAAGTTCGACGGGAAGCGGCGGCCCGTCCCGACGCGGCATGTCGCGCAGCGCCTGCTCCTGCTCGCTGGGGTCAAAGCGCACCCAACCGTTACGGCCGAGCTTTTCGAGCGGGCGGTAGCGGACCTTATACTGCATCCGGGTCGACCCGTTCACCCAATAGCCCAGATAGACATAGGGCAGTCCGGCGCGGGCGGCGCGCAGGATATGGTCCATGATGATATAATTGCCCAGCCCCTGCCGGTGCGGCAATTCGGTGTCGAAGAAGCTGTAGATCATCGACAGGCCGTCGCCCTGTCGGTCGGTCAGGCAGGCGCCCACCAACTTGCCCACGCGTCCGTCGACGCCCGGCTCGCGATATTCGATGACATGGCTGTCGACGGGCGTCTGTTCGACCATGTCGGCAAAGTCCATCTCGTCCATTTCGGTCATGCCGCCGCCGGGATGACGGGAGTGGAGATAGCGCTGGAGCAGGGCGAACTGTTCTTCGGTCGACCAGGGCTTGCACGCGGTGACGACCAGATCCTCGTTACGGCGCAGGAGTTTGCGCTGCGTCGCATTGGGCTGGAATTCCTGGGCCACGACACGCACGGACACACAGGCCGAACAATCGGCGCAACTGGGCCGATAGGCGACATTCTGGCTGCGGCGAAAACCGATCCGCCCGAGCGCGTCGTTGAGCTCGGCGGCATTGTCGCCGCTCAGTTCGGTAAACACCTTCCGCTCGCTCTTGCCGGGAAGGTAAGGGCAAGGACTGGGATTTGTGACAAAGAAACGCGGAAAACGGAAAGGCGCAGTCACGCTTTCTCCTCCATCCCTGCTCTGTGTCGGCGCTGGCTCATGGACGGACTATGCCGCTCCGATGCCCGGCTGGAAAGGGCATTTACTACGAAAAATCGGAAGCGGCACGTCCCATTATGCAACCTCGATGGGGGCGACCTCATAGCCTGCCTCGCCCAGCGCCGCGATCAGCCGCTGGAGGTGCGCCCTGTCCCGCGTCTCGCACTCCACGTCCAGGCTGAGACCCTTGGCCGGCAGGTTGGTGAAGATGCGCTGATGCGCCAGTTCGAGGATGTTGACCGCCTCCTGATCGAAGATGCGGGCGACATGGAACAGCGCGCCCGGCCGGTCCTGGAGGATGATGCGCAGCCGCGCCAGGCGGCCCGATCGAGCAAGGTCGCGCAGCAGGACATTGGCGAGCAAGCGCGTATCGATGTTGCCGCCGGTCAGGATCAGGCCGACATTGCGCCCGACAAACTGCTCGCGATAGCTGAGCAGCGCGGCAAGACCCGCCGCCCCGGCACCTTCGACCACGGTCTTCTCGATCTGCAACAGCAGACTGAGCGCTTCCTCCAGCCGCCGTTCGTCGACCAGCAGGACATCGTCGGCCAGCCGCTCGACGAAGCGGCGGGTGATCTCGCCCGGCTGCTTGACCGCGATACCCTCCGCCAACGTATCGCCGTCGCAGGGCAGGTCCGCGCCCTTGATGAAATCATACATGGACGGATAGAGTTCGGCCTGCACGCCGATCAGCCGGATGTCGGGCTTCATCGCGCGCGCGGCCGTCGCCATGCCGGAAAACAGGCCGCCACCGCCGATCGGGATGACCAGCGTGTCGATCTCCGGCGCATCCTCCAGCATTTCGAGCGCGACGGTGCCCTGCCCGGCCATGATGTCGGGTTCGTCGAAGGGATGAACGAAGGTCAGCCCCTGCTCCACCTCCAGCTTGCGGGCATGGGCATAGGCGTCATCGAACTTCTCGCCATACTGCACCACGGTCGCGCCATGGCCGCGCGTCTGCGTGACCTTCACGATCGGCGTGGTGGTGGGCATGACGATGGTGACGGGCACGCCCAGCCGCTTGCCATGATAGGCAAGCCCCTGGGCATGATTGCCCGCCGATGCGCCGATTACGCCCTTGGCCTTCGACGCCTCATCCAGTTGCAGGAGGCGATTGAGCGCACCGCGTTCCTTGTAGGCGGCGGTGAACTGGAGATTTTCGAACTTGAGATAGACCTTGCAGCCAAGCATGTCGGACAGCGTCTGGCTGATCAGCGTCGGCGTCTTGACGATCGCGCCGGCAATGCGGGTGCGGGCGGCAAGGATGTCATCGACGGTGACGGGCAGCGGCAGCGCGCTTTCGATCTTGGCTAGCGTGTTCATGGGCACGCCCCCTAGACGAAAATTGCCCGCGAAGAAACTGGCACTGTCGGAAAACTCGCCTTATGGCGGGGATGGACGCACGAAATGTACGAGGCTTGATGGCTAGGATCGCGTTTATCGGCTTGGGAATCATGGGTGGCCCGATTGCGGGCCATCTGGCGCGGGCGGGGCATGATCTGACGGTCTATAACCGCTCCATCGGCAAGGCGAAGAGATGGGCCGAAGCCTATGGCGGCGCGGTCGCGATCAACCCGGCCAAGGCGGCCGAGGATGCCGAGATCGTGATCAGTTGCGTCGGCACCGACGACGACCTGGCGCAGATCACGCTGGGACGCGAGGGCGCGTTCCGGGCGATGCAGCCGGGCAGCCTGTTCATCGACCATACCACCGTGTCGGCGCGGATCGCCCGGCAATTGTTCGTCGAGGGCGAAAGCCGGGGCATTCACAGCGTCGACGCGCCGGTATCGGGCGGTCAGGCGGGCGCCGAGAATGGCCGCCTGTCGATCATGTGCGGCGGCAGCGAACCGGCGGTGGCGGCGGCGAAGATCGTGATGCAGGCCTATGCCGCCCGCATCGTCCATGTCGGCGGCGCGGGCGCGGGCCAGACCACCAAGATGGTGAACCAGATCTGCATTGCCGGCGTGATTCAGGGGTTGGCGGAGGCGATGCGCTTCGCCCAGGCCGCGGACCTAGACCTCGATACGGTGTTCGAGGCGATTTCCGGCGGCGCGGCGCAGAGCTGGCAGATGGATCATCGCTGGAAAACGATGGCGCAGGACGAGTTCGACTTCGGCTTCGCAGTCGACTGGATGCGCAAGGATCTGGGGCTGGCGCTGGAGGAAGCGCGCGCCAACGGAGCCACCCTGCCGGTGACGGCATTGATCGATCAATATTATGCCGATGTGCAGGCCATGGGCGGCCATCGGCAGGACACCAGCGCGCTGGTGCGGAGACTTACCCGAGCATGATCCGATTTCTCTCTTCGAGCGCGCTGAAGAGCGCCGCCCTGGCGCTCGCCACCCTGCCCGCGCTTGCCCCCCTGCCCGCGCTTGCATCGGGCGTGGTCGACAATGTGAACGGCATCGCGATCGACGCGAACGGCAGGATCGTCCGTTTCGGCGCGCTGATGATCGACGACGACGGCAAGGTCGAAAAGCTGATCCCCGGCCGTTACCAGGAACCCGAATACAAGCCCAAGAAGCCCAAGCGCGGCCAGCCCTGGCCCGAACGACCCAAGGGGCCGACGTTCAAGCTGGACGGGGGCGGCAAGACGCTCATCCCCGGCCTGATCGACGCGCATGGCCATGTCATGGGATATGGCCTGTCGCTCATCACGCTGGACCTGTCGGACACGACATCGCTGGGACAGGCCCAGGAGAAAATCCGGGCCTATGTCGCGGCCAATCCGGGGCGCAAATGGATCATCGGCACCGGCTGGAACCAGGAGGCCTGGGGGCTGGGCCGCTTCCCCACGGCTGCGGATCTGGACGCGGCGGTCGGCGACATTCCGGTCTGGCTGGAGCGGGTCGACGGCCATGCCGGCTGGGCCAACAGCGCCGCCATCCGCGCCGCTGGCGTGACGGCGGCCACCAAGGCGCCGGCGGGCGGGCGCGTCGAGATGGCAGCGGGCAAGCCGGCGGGCGTATTCGTCGACAAGGCGATGGACCTGATCCAGAAATTCGTGCCGCCGCCCGCGCCCAAGGACCGCGACCTGGCACTGGAGAAGGCGCAGCGCGCGCTGTTGTCGATGGGCATCACCGGCATCGCCGACATGGGGACCGGCATCGAGGATTGGCAGGCCTTCCGCCGATCGGCCGATCGCGGCGCGCTGCGCGTGCGGATCATGTCCTATGCCGCCGGCCTCGACAATATGGTGCTGATCGCCGGGCCCGAGCCGACGCCCTGGCTCTATGACGATCATCTGCGCATGGGCGGGATCAAGCTGCTGCTCGACGGGGCGCTGGGTTCGCGGGGGGCGTGGTTGAAGGCGGACTATGCCGACGCGCCGGGGCAGCGCGGCCTCACCATGATCCCCGGAACGCAGCTGCGCAACATCATGAGCCGCGCGGCGATGGACAATTTCCAGGTCGCTGTCCATGCTATCGGCGACGCGGCCAATGGCGAGATACTGGACGCGATCCAGGAACTGAACGACACCTACAAGGGCGACCGGCGCTGGCGCGTCGAACATGCGCAGATCATCGACCCGGCCGACCTGCCGCGCTTCGGACCGCTCGGCGCGATCGCGTCGATGCAGCCGGTGCACGAGGCGTCGGACTGGCGCATGGCGACCACGCGCATGGGCATGGACCGGCTGAAGGGTGCCTATGCGTGGAAGGCGATGCTCGACAATCGCGTGCCGCTCGCCTTCGGCTCCGACGTGCCGGTGGAGAGCCCCAACCCCTTCCCCGGCATCGCCGTCGCCATGAGCCGCGAGGATGCGAAGGGCGAGCCGACGGGCGGCTGGATGCCCGATCAGCGGGTGAGTTTCGAGGCGGCGCTGGACGGCTTCACCCGGCAGGCGGCCTATGCGGGCTTTGCCGAAAAGAGGTTCGGCAGCCTGATTCCGGGGCAGCGCGCCGACTTCCTTCTGATCGACCGCGACATCAGCAGCGCGCGGCCGGCCGACATCCGCCAGACGCAGGTGCTGGAAACCTGGATCGGCGGCAAGCGGGTCTATGTGAAGGGGCAATAGAGCGGGCTGTTCGGTCAGTGCGCCAGATTGCCGGCATTCACATCGCGTTATCGGCGGCGTTGAAGGCGTCCTCGAACGTCTCGGGCAGCGGGGGCTGAACCGGCTTGTCGCAGCCCACTTCCTTCATGTGCGCGCGCAAGGCGTCCATGCGGCTGAGGTTCCAGCGCGCCAGCGGCACGCCCAGCGGACGGAATTCGGCGCGGTCGAACAGTTCGACGACATAGGAAGCGCAAAGCATATCCACCTGCTCCAGCGTCAACATGCCAAGGTTCATCACCATCGGCTTGCCGGGCACGCCATCGCGCCCGCGCACCAGATCGGTGACGTACAGGCCGCCGCGCGGATCGATCAGCACGACGTCGGCCTGGCTCGAATCGATCAGCTTGTGGCTGGCCGCATAGGGCGCGACGAAGGCATGGGTGCGCCAGACCAGGAAGGCGCTGGACAGGGCCGTGATAAGCAGGGCGAGCAGGATCGGGCGCATCGCCCCTTCCGGCCGGAAGCGCGCCCAGCCCAATCCCGCGAGCAGGCAGAAGGGGCCGATGAAACCATGGGCGTAGCGGAAGCCCCAGCCATAGCCCTGCGCCAGTGCCAGCATACAGCCCGCGAGGCAGCCCAGCGCCAGCGGCAGCGCGATTTCCTGCCCCCGGATCATGGTGCGCCAGCGCATCGCGACCATGCCCAGCACGGCGAGCGGCACCATCAGGATATTGTTCCAGGCGACGTAGCGGCTGATGTTGACGAGCGGTTGCCAGCGATCGCCGAGCCGCTGGAAAAGGCTGCCCACCTTGTCAGCGACGCCCGCCGACGGGCGGATGTCGGTCGGCGCGCCCAGCGCATGGAGCAGGAAGCCCGGCCAGAGCTTCGCCCAGACGATGACGATCGCGACCAGCGTGAGCGTATGGAAGGCCGCCACCGCCCAGCGCCGCGCCAGCAGCATCCAGAGGATGAAGGGCGCGATGAAGATGGGCGGGAAATGCCATTGGTGCAGCCCCGCCGCGATCAGTGCGACGACGCCGGCGCTGAGATGGCCGACCACGCCGCCGCGCAGCACCAGCGCCAGCCAGATCATGTTGAGCGCGAAATGGCCCGTCATGGCATAGGGGGTCATGGCCGTGACCCAGAGCTGGCTGGAAGAGAAGCCCAGCAGCACCGTCACCCAGACCGCATCGGGCCGGTCGGGCATCAGGTGCAGCGCCACCCGCCAGAGCGCAAACAGCCCCGCCATCAGCAGCGCCGGTCCGGCGAGGTTTGGGTCGCCCAATTGCCAGAAAATCGCCTGGATCGCGCTGTTTACCGGCAGATAGGCCGCCGTCCAGTAGTCCGCCGCGCCGAAAGGCGAGAAGAATTCGGGCATGATCGCCCGGCGATAGGGTTCCCATTCGACCGGGATCGGCCGGGCAAAGAGTCCTTCGCGCATATAGGCGGCGGCAAAGCGGGCAACTTCCTCGTCGCGGCTGATCGCGTAATTCTGGAACAGGGCATAATGGCCGGCCCACGCGGCCATGCCCAGCAGCAGGATCAGCGGCACGACGATGCGCGCGGTCGGACGGGGGAGAGCAAAGCCCTTCCCTTCCGCCCATGGCGCGGCCAGCGCCAGCAATAGCAGCGATCCGAGCAGAGCCGGAAAATCCTGGTCCAGCAGCAGGATCACCGCCAGGCTGATCCCCTGCCGATAGGTCACATGCCACAGGAAGGTCGCACCCAGCCACAGGGTCAGGCCGATCGCCCCCGCCAGGAACAGGCGGCGCGCGGACAGGAAGCCGGCGACCTTGCCCATGGTCAGCTCTCGACCAGCGCCCGGTTGACGAAAATGCCATCCATCTCGACCAGGCGCGGGAAATGGCCCTTGTTGTTGGCGAAGAAGGCGGAGGGCACGAAGCCGCGTCCCTCCAGCCAGTCGATCATCGCGCGATAGCCGGTGCCGCCTTCATAAATGGGGCGGACGCCCAGTTCCGTCTGCACGCCCAGCATCTTGCCCAGCACATCGCCCGCGCCTTCGCAGACCGACAGGTCATGGCCCTGCGTGTCCATCTTCAGGAAGGGGCGGGCGAAGCCATGCTGCGCCATCAGTTCGGGCAGCATGGTATCGAGGCGACGGCACTGCATCTCCACCGTCTTCGTCACCTTGTTGCGATCGGCGAAGATCGCGTCCTGCTCCCCGGACGGCCTTTTGAGCGAACTGAACTGATCGGCGGCCATGATGTTGAAGCTGGCGCTCCCGTCGAAATCAGACAGTGCCATGTTGAACACATGCCAGTTGCGATCGGACGCGGCATGTCTCTGCAACTCGGCGAACACGTCCGGGTTCGGCTCGAACGACAGGATCAGCCCCTTATAGCCCGCATCCTTGCGGACCATCGTCGCATATTGGCCGCGATTGGCGCCGACGTCGAACAGACAGTCGACCGCGAAGGTCGACAGGAAGCGCCTCAATGCCTGAACCTCGGGATATTGGTGGACGCGGCCGGCCAAGGCGAGACGCATGGCCAGCTTGCGGTCGGCAAGTTCGCGAAGATAGCGGTTCATGCGCGCCCGGCCAGCACATTATCGTAGATGCCGATCGTCGCCACCGCCATATCCTTCCAAGACCCCATTTCTTCACCATAGGCGCGCGCCCGCGCGCCATATTCCTGCCTGATGGCCGCGCTTTCGACCAGCGGCAAGAGGGCTTGGGCAAGGGCGGGTGCATTTCCCGCCGCCGCCCGGACCGCGACGCCGTCCGGCAACTGGCCGAACATGCCTGCGTCGGACGTGACCATCGCCTTGCCATGGTGCAGCGCCGACAGGAAGGCGCCGCTCGAATCGATATGTCGATAGGGGAAGGCGATCATGTCGGCGCGCGCCATGTGCGCGTCGAGCCGGCTTTCGGTCAGGAAACCGAAATCGGTGATGAGGCGGTCGGCAAAGCCCGCCTGCGCGACCGCATCGGTCAGGGGCGCCACGTCCATGAAGGGCTTTCCGGCCAGCACCAGTTCGAAAAGATAGCCCGCGCGCCAGAGCTGGAGGCAGGCTTCGATGAGAAGGTCGATGCCCTTGTAGGGGCGGATCGTGCCGAAGAAGAGGAGGCGCGGCAGGGTCGGCGGAGGGATGGCGGCGAAGTCCTCGCTCGACGCGGCGGCGAGGCGCATGGGCGGGTGTGGCGTCACATGGATGCGCGCGGGATCGACGCCCTGCCCGACCAGCGCGGCCCGGGTCGTGTCGCCATGCACCACCAGCGCGTCGAACAGGTCGAGCAGCGCGCGATAGCCCCGGCCCTGCAAGCCGGCATCGGCATGATAGGCGTCGGCATTGTGGACAGTGTGGACCAAAGCGGTCCGGCCCTTCAGCCGCTGGAGCATCAGCCGGTCGGCGGGCGCGAGCGGGAGCCACTGGACATGGACCAGTTCTGCATCCGTCAGCGGCGCAATATCGCCCAGCGCGCAGGCCAGCCCATATTCGGCCGCCTTGACGATACGGAAGGCGCGGCCCTCGCCCATTTTCGCGCGCAAGGCTTCGCTGCGGCGGAAGAAATGGGGGAGATAGGCATAGCCCTGCGGCGCGATGGCGTCGGTCGCGCGCATCGGGCGGCCGAGCAGGGTTACCTCTGCCCCCTGCCCCGCCAGCGCCGCGCAAAGACTGTCGTCATAGCGCCCGGTGAAGAGCGACGGATCGAGCATCGCGATGTTCATACGCGCAGCAGCCTCTTGAGCGACAGGAGGTGCAGCCCGGCCACGCCCAGCAGCGTCAGCGCGTAGAGCGCAAGAAAGGCGATGTCGAAACGGTCGGGCCAAAGCAGCAGCGCGAGCGGCGCGCTGCCCAGCGAGCCGGCGAGGAAGGGGAGCGAGCGCGCGAGCAACTGCCTGAACCGCCCCAGCGCCGCCTGCACATAGACGGAGACGCAGAGAATGGTGAGCGCCGCCAGCGCAATGATGATGAGGCCGATGTCGGCCCGGTCGACCGCCGCGCGCCCGTCGAACAGGATCGCGAACAGCCGGTCGCCCGCCACCAGCAACACTGCCGCCAGCGCGACGGCAAAGACCATCGCCGCGCCCAACGCCCGCAGCAACAACTGCCGGAGCCGGGCCTTGTCGCCGGCATGATAGGCGCGGGTGATGCGCGGCAGGGCAGCTTCGACCATGGCGCGCACCAGCATGGACAGCGATCTGGACATCTTGAAGAAGAAATCGAACACCAGCATCGGCCGCGCGTCGGATGTCATCGCCGCTATGGTGAAATAGGGCGCGTTATAGGCGATGATGTCGGACACGGTGAAGGCCGCCGATGCGCCGATATCGCGCAGATAATGGGCACGGACATGGCCGCCCCCGACGCGGAAGGCGAGCCAGTGGCGGCGGTTCATGTTCAGGCGGCGATGGACATGGGCGATGGCCCAGCCGATCACCGCGATGCTGGCGACCAGTTGCAACGCCACCGAGAGGCGCGGGTCGAGACCAGCCAGGATCGCCAGCAGCAGCCCGATCGTCACGACACGCCGCGCGCAATCCAGCCCTTCCCACAGGAAATTGCCGTCGACCGCCGCCAGCGCCCGCTTGGCGAGCAAGGCCGGCAGGTTGAGGCAGGCCGACAGGAAGAAGAGCAGGAACAGCAGCGGCATCCCCGTCGCCAGCCAGCCGCCCACGAGCGCCGCGATCAGGATCAGCGTCGCACCCGCCACCAGCACGGCAAGGAACAGGAACAGCACGCCCATCTCCTCCAGCCGGAAGCCGCCGTCAGTTGCGGCTTCGCCGCTGTCATCGTCTCTGGCCAGCCAATGCTGACGCAGCCGGGCATAGATGATGCTCGTGAGGCCGAACTCCGCCGAAATGGTGAAGTTGCCGAAAGCGACGAGCAGCAGGAAGGCCTGGAACTCGGCGATCGGCAGCACGCGCACGAAGACGAAGGTGACGGCAAAGCCCCACAGCAGCACCAGCCCGACATTGGCGAGCTTGACCAGGGCCAGGATGCGGGCACTGCCCTCCACCCGTGCGAGACGGTTCATGCGGGCTTGCGCGCCCGGAACAGCCGGTCGTCAAGCGCATGGAAATGGCGCGTGGCGACGTCGATCGAGGCGGCGTCGATCTCCTCAAGGTCGAAGCCGGCGGCGCGGATGCGGTCGGCGAAATCGGGGCCATATTGGCGGACATGATCCCACTGGCCGAAACGGCGTTCGCGTTCGCGCGGGGGCATGTCGAAGCTGCCGTCCTCGGTCGGTCGGTCCCAAAGCGGGACGATCAGCCAGGCTTCGCCGCCGGGCTTGAGCGCGCGGAGAATGTTGCGCAGCACGGCCATGTCGTCGGGCACATGCTCCATGACATGGCTGGCGTAGAACAGGTCGTAGCGATCGCTGTCGGCCAGTTCCATCAGGTCGACGCGGCGCATGTTCGGCACGCTGTAGCGCGCCGGATCGAGGTCAGCCGGCGCGTAATCGGCGGCGGCGGAGAAGCGCCTGACCAGGCTGCCTTCATTGGGGGCCATGTGCAGGATCGCACCCTGCGTCGGCACGATCAGCGTCCCCTGCCCGATCAGCCAGTTCATAAGCCGCTCGCGCGGCGAGGCGCCACATTCCGGGCAACCCCATTCGCCATTGTCGCCATAGCGGAAGAAGCCAACCACCGTCGCGCCGCAGGCGGGGCAGCCGCGGTTTGCGCGTGCGCCCATCGCCTTGCGCACTTTGAGCGCCGCCTTGGTCAGATGCTTGCCGGCGGCCTTGGCCACCCGCTGGACAGTAATCACGTCATTCTCCGCTTGGGGTCTGGCAAGCGCCTATACAATATCGCGCGGCCTTGGCGAGAGGGTCAGCGCGACTTGGCGGGGTTCCATGTCGTGACGGTGCGCCCGCTCATCGCCTTGAGCACGCCCTGCAAGGTGGCGGCATAAGCGATCAGCACGTCGACCAGCGCTGCAAACGGGCCGCTTTTCGAGCGGACGCCGATCCAGACAGCGAAAGCGACAGCTAAGGCGCCAGCGAGGTATAATGTCGGCGAGAGACGTAGCGCCAGCGCGCCCGCCGCCACCGCGCCGATCAGGATGAAGACCCCGCCGAACCAGCGGATGATCTTGCGCGAGGCATATTTGAAGCGGTCGATCACGGTCATTTGCCTGAGTTGCGGACGCAGATGGCTGTGCGTGTGCCAGGCGCGCGCGGCGATGCGGACCTTGCGGCGATATTCATCCTTGCGCGCCGTGACGAGCCGTTCGCGGGCGATCACGTCCTTCGCCTTGACGAGCCGCCGGCCCGCGAAGACCACGGCCATGGACACGGTGAGGTCGTCCAGGACGCTGTCGGGAAATGCGGGATAGAGGCTCCGCCGGATCGAAAAGATGGAGCCGTCGGCGCCCAGCACATTGCCGGTGCGCGATTCCTCGTCCTTCAATCTTTCCTCCAGCCGCCAGTAGAGCGACCCGACCGAGGCAGTGGCGCTTTCGTCCGCGCCGACATAGTGAAGCGAGCCGAGCACACCGCCGATCGCCGGGTCGGCATAACGGGCTAGCAGCCGATCGACCGCCTCCTCGTCCAGCAGCACATTGGCGTCGGTGAAGATCAGCACATCGCCCCGCGCCCGCGCCGCGAGCTGCTTCATGCCATGCGCCTTGCCGCTGCGGCCGGGGCCTCGGATCAGGGCGACGAGGTCGCCCCGTGCCGCGATCAGGTCGCCAGTGCCGTCGGTGGAGCCATCGTCGAAGGCGAGACATTCGAGCGCGGGATAGCGGCGCTTGAGCATCGCCAGATTGGCGAGCTTGTCCGGCATCGTGTCGGCTTCGTTGTAGGCGCAGAAGAGGAGCGACGCGCTGGGCGCCAGCCCTGCGACCGGCTGTTCGGGCCGGGTCGGCAAGGCGCGAAGGATGAGCGGGTAGCCAAGAAAGGGCCAGGCCACCGCCACCAGGCACAGCAGCAGGATGGCAGCAAGGATCAGGTTGGTCGCCATCGGCTCAATAGGCCTTGTGGTGGACGAGCACGCCCAGTGTCGCGACGATGATCCGCATGTCGCGCCAGATCGACCAGTCGCTGACATATTCAAGGTCGGAGCGGAGGCGGTCGATCAGATCCTGATGATGGTCGGTCGCGCCGCGATGGCCGCGCACCTGGGCCAGGCCGGTCATGCCCGGCTTGATGCAGTGCCGTTCCCAATAGCGGGCGTCGACTTCCCAATAGAGGCTGTCCCCCGCCTTGGCGGCGGCGGCGTGCGGGCGCGGGCCGACGATGCTCATGTCGCCCTTCAGCACGTTGAAAAGCTGGGGCAGTTCGTCGATGCTGGTCTTGCGCAGGAAGGCGCCGACGCGCGTCACCCGGTCGTCGTCGCGCCTGGTGAGCGTCGCGGCTTTATGGTCGCTCGCCTCGCTGCGCATCGAGCGGAACTTGTAGATGGAGAAGGGCCGCGCATCCTTGCCGATGCGCGGCTGGCGGAACAGGATCGGGCCGGGACTAGTCAGTTTCACCGCCAGCGCGGCGCCGACAAGGATCGGCGACAGGAGGATCGTGGCGATGGTCGCGACGATCAGGTCGAACAGGCGCTTGATGAGGCGATCCCGGAACTGGAGCGGACCGCCCGCGACAATGATGGTCGGCTGCCCGTCAAATTCGTCCACCCGCGCAGGGGCGAAGCGCAGCAGTTCGGGCACGACGATCTCGCCCCGGGCGGAGAGCGACTTGAGCGCGGCCGACCAGTCGTCCATCCGTTCGAGCGGACAGGCGACGATCACCCGCTCCGCCATGCCGACCGCCGCCGCGAGCCGGGCAGCCATGTCCGCATCATGCCGTTCGGGATGGAGATTGGCGTCGTCGGCCTGAATGATGTCCATGTGCGGGCCGGTCTCAATCGCGACCCCATCCATGATGACGGCGGTCAGATGCGGCACGTCACCCAGCAGGCTGACCGCCAGCCGCGCCACGGCGAGGCGGACGAGGGCCAGGGTGGCCGCGCCCAGCACGAGGCCGGCAAGGAAGGTCAGACGCGACAGTTGCTCGGCGATCTTGCCCAGATAGACGATCAGCAGCATCAGCAAAGCCGCCTGCGCCAGCGCCAGCAGCGCGCGGAATATGCCGCGCCGCACATGGTCCAACGTGTTGATGCCATAGGCTCCGCCCTGCACCGCAAGGATTGCGTAGAGCGGCGCGACCATGGCGAACATCACCAGGCCGTGCGGCTTGCCCGGCTCGCCCCAGAGCGCGCCCAGCACGAACCAGTTGGCGGCGAGAAAGGCGCAGAACAGGCCCGCCATGTCCCCCGCCAGACACAGCGCATAGAGCCGCAGCCGCACGATTTCCTTGGAGACTGTCACTTGCGCGCCCTGTTTATCGTCATGTGCCCCGTTGGCACCGGCTGGCGCGGGTTGCAAGGGGCGTTCTAAATGCAGTCACCTGTCGTGCATACGGACAGCAGCCCAATAAATGGCTGAGCAAGCACGAGTAAAATTGTGTAGATCGCCAACAGCGCCAGCAGATACTTTTCCTTCCAGCGCGCAAATGGAAAGCCGAGAAGCCAAAAGCCACTCATTCCCGCAGCGACTGACAGCGAGGCTGTAATCAAAGCGACAACTTCGCCGCTCCACCAAGGTCGAACAAGATGGGCAAACCCCAGCCAGATCAGCCAAGGCGCGCCTAAAATGACGCCAAGTCCCAGCCAGTTGCGCAACATGTTGCTCACACGCCGAACAACCGGGTCAGCGCCTTGTCCAGCATCAGCAATTGCCAGAGCAGCCGGCCATGGTCCGATACGCCGGACCGATGGTCGGCGGCGACCTTCGCCAGCATCCTGGCATCGAACCAGCCGGTCCTCGCCAGCGCGGAGCCGCCAGCGATCGCGGTCGCCTCACCCGCCAGCGCGCCGCGGAACCAGGCGCTGATGGGCGTCACGAAGCCCATTTTCTGGCGATAGAGAATATCCTGCGGCAGGAACGGCTCCATCGCCTTCTTCATCAGATATTTGCCGCTGTTGCCGCGAATACGCTGCGTCACCGGCAGGCGTGCGGCGAACTCGACCAGTCGATAGTCGAGCAAGGGCTCGCGCGCCTCCAGGCTGACGGCCATGCTCATCCGGTCGGTCTTGGTCAGGATGTCGCCGGGCAGCCAGATGCGGATATCGGCATATTGCGCCCGGTCAAGCGGGTCGCGCGCGGGCGCATCAGCCATCGCCTTGATATAGCGGTCCTCGGCCCGATAGGCGCCGAGGCGGCTCTTCATGTCCTGGCCGAACAGGCGCTGGCGCAGAGCATGGGGCGTCACGCCGACCGAGGCGGCATAGGCTTCGCCGCCCTCCCCCGCCAGTTCGAGGAAGGTCGACTTGGCGCGCAGCGCGCGGGGCGCCCAGTCGGCCTTGGGATAATATTTCCCCAATGTGCCGAACAGCGGCTGGCGCACCGACGCGGGGATCAGGCTGCGGAACCGTTCCCCCTGCATCTGGAAGCGGTGGCGGCGATAGCCCGCAAAGGCTTCATCCGCGCCGTCGCCCGACAGGGCCACCGTCACCTGTTCGCGCGCCAGTTCGCAGACGCGATAGGTCGGCAGCGCGGAGGCGTCGGCGAAGGGTTCGTCGAAATGGAAGGCGAGCGTATCGATCAGGCCATAATCGTCCGGCGACACGATCCGGTTGCGATGATCGGTGGCGAAGCGGCGGGCGACGCGGTCCGCATAGCCGGTCTCGTCGAGGCTGGCGACGTCGAAGCCGATGGTGCAGGTCTGGACCGCGCGGGCCGACGCCTCGGCCATCAGCGCGACGACGCTGCTGCTGTCCACCCCACCGGACAGGAAGGCGCCGAGCGGCACGTCCGCCACCATGCGCGACCTGACCGCCTGGCGCATCAGCGCGACCAGTTCCTCTTCCAGCGCTTCGGGCTTGGCTTTGCTGCGATCGGCGAAGCTGACGTCCCAATAGCGTTGCGGCTGCGGCAAAGGGCGACCGCGCACCAGGCGAAGTGTCTCGCCCGCGCCCAGCTTGCGCACGCCCGCCACCAGGCAGGCGTCGTCAGGGACATAGCCATAGGCCATGTAATCCTCGACCGCCGAAAGATCCGGTGCGCGGCGCAGGAGCGGATGAGCGAGCAGGCTTTTGAGTTCCGATCCGAAGATCAGGCTGCCATCGGAGAGCAGCGCATAATGGAGCGGCTTGACCCCCAGGCGATCGCGCGCCAGCCAGAGCGATTGCGCCCGCGCGTCGAACAGGGCGAAGGCGAACATGCCGTTGAAGCGGGTGACGCACTCCTCGCCCCATTGGCGATAGCCGTGGAGGATGACTTCAGTATCGCTGTGGGTGCGGAACACATGGCCCTTGGCCTCCAGCTCGGCGCGCACTTCCGCGAAATTGTAGATTTCGCCGTTGAAGACGACCGCCAGGCTTTCATCCTCGGTCAGCATCGGCTGCGCGCCGCCGGCAAGGTCGATGATGGAGAGGCGCAGATGGCCAAGGCCCACGCCCGGCGCGGTCCAGATGCCGCTGCCGTCCGGGCCGCGATGCGGCATCACGTCCAGCATGGCGCGGACCCGCGCGGGATCGACCGGCTTGGCCGTTTCGAGATGGAAGATGCCCGCTATGCCGCACATGCGAAAGACCTCTAGCGGATACCGATGCTGCGGTCAGCCAAAACCCGCACGTCGCCCAGATCGGTCAGGAAGGCGGATATGGCGGAGTCAGCAGGGTGACCTTCCCCCTGTTCCGCCGAGACGAGGATGGCAACGGCGCGCTGGTCCTGTCCCAGCAGCCGGGCCTTCATCGTTTCCAGCTTGACCGTTGCCTTGCTGCCGGTCGGCGCCCGATCGCCCACGACGTAGAAGCTCACCACATGGCGCACCACCGGGCCGGGCGCGGTGATCTGCTCGCCACGCGCGTCGGCGGGCGCGCGAGCGGGCGAGGACCAGACCCATTCGCTGTCGGGATCAGCCGCGCCCTGGCCGAAGCCGACCAGTTCGCGCTGGTCCTCCTGCCGGACATAAGTGGCGATGGCGAGATCCACCACCCGCCCGCGGCCATTGCGATAGCGGCCGCTCACGAAATGATCCGCCCCGTCGAAGCGGGGTATCCACGGATAGGCCTGCGGCGTGCTGGTGCGGGTCCAGCCCGCGACGGACGGCATTTCCAGCACCGACGGCAACGCGGCAGCGGTCGCGGCGGTGGCGGCGAGCCAGAGCGGCGCGGCGATCACGAGCGCCAGCGCTGCGCCCGCCACCTTGCCCACCGGGCCGCCGCCCGCGCCTTCGCGCTGTAGAGCGCGCGGATCGAACCAGGGGTCGCCGGGCCTGCGGTCGAAAAAGGGCCAGGCGGCCGCCATGACGAGGAACATGACGATCGCGAAGAAGACCCAGCCATAAACGACATGGTCGAAGCCGACAGCGGCATCGACCGTGGTCAGGTGCGCCACGAGAATGGTGGCGAAGGCGCGGACGCCATTGGCCAGCACCGACAGGCCGAGCGCGCCAGCCATGAAAAGGATGCGGCGGTTCCAGTTGCGGAAGCAGACATTGCAGACCAGCGCGCCATAAGCGGTCATGGCGATCAGGAATTTCGCGCCGGAGCAAGCTTCAGCGACCTCGAAATAGCCGGTCGGCGTGGTGATGAAGATGCCCTCCATATGCGCGGGGACGCCTGACAGGTCGAGCAGCAGCATGGCGAGCCGCGCGGTCAGCAATTGCAGTGGCGGTACGATCTCCTCGCCGAAGGGGACCATGAAGAAGGCGTAAAAGAGCGGGAAGAGCAAAGCGCGGGCGACCGCCGGACCGAGCAGCGCGATGGTCGCGCCCTGGAGCATGACGACCAGCGCGCCATGGCGGATCATCGCCACCCCCGCCGCCGCGCCGAGCAGCCAGGCAAAGGCGCCGGCGCCCAGCCAGAGCAGGCCCGGCGCCCAGGCGACCGGCTGCAACTGGCGCAGGCCGCCCAGGCGTTGCTGCACCAGCCAGGCGATGAGAAAGGGGATGAAGAGGCAATGGCCGAAGGTGGACGCTTTCAACCAGATCGACACCATCGACCAGACATCGTTCAGGAAAAGCGAGAGGATGGCGAACGCCACCACGCCCAGCGCGACCAGATGGCGGCGCCAGCCGGTCAGGGCGATGAGCGGCACATGGTCGGACGCGATGGTGCGATCACTCATGCGACCGGAGCCCCGCCCAACAACAGATCGGGCAGCCGGTCGAGCGTCGCGGACCAGCGATAGCGTTGCTCCATCCGCGCCCTTGCCGCTTGCCCGAGCGCCGCCGCGCGGGCCGGGTCGGCGAGGAGCGCGATGATGCTTTCGGCTTCCTTCGCGGGATCGTCGGCGACCAGAAGATGCGCGCCATGGGTTGCGTCTATGCCTTCGGCGGCCTGCGACGAGGCCACAACCGGCCGGGCCATCGCCATGGCTTCGAGCACCTTGTTCTGGATGCCGCGCGCGATCCGCAGCGGTGCGACGACGACATCCGCCGCCGCCAGCCAGCCGCGCACATCGGGCACGCCGCCGGTCACGATCACGCCGGGCAGGTCGGCAAGCGCCTGCACCGACTTGACCGGGTTGCGGCCGACGATGGCGAAGCGGGCATCGGGATGGGCGGCGCGGATGGCGGGCAGGGTTTCGCGGGCGAAACTTTCCACCGCCTCGACATTGGGGCGATAATCCATCTGGCCGGTGAAGACGAGCAGCGGCCCCTGCCCTGCGTCGATGGGCGAAAAATCGGCGGCGGGATCGAAATAGTCGAGCGTGACGCCATTTTCGATCGCCACAACGCGACCCCGGTCGAGGCCCGTCGCCGCACGGAACATCTGCGCCTCGGCCTCGCTCACGAAGCTGGATATGGCGGCGCGCCGAGCGGTCCGTTGCTCGAAATCGAACAGCCGACGCCCTTCGCGCCGGTTGATCCAGGCCATGGGACCGCTGCCCTGCGCGCCATAGGCCGCATATTTGGCCGAATCGAAATCTACGAAATCCATCATCAGCGGGATATGCGCCGGCAGCACGGGCACGAAATGCGCCATCTGCGCCGAATAGGCGAAGACGGCGCGGACCGGCCGTTCCGCGAGCGTGCGGGCGACCCATTGGTGCAGGCCGGGATGATCGAACAATGCGATGAGGAGCGACTGGCGCCGGGCGAGGCCGGTCAGGCCGGCGACGACCCTGGACCGGTCGCGCATCAGCACGCACTGGCTGGCGGCGACCTGCGCCAGTTCACCGGCAAAGCCCATGTCGCGATCATCGTCGGCGAAACAGCCGACATGGACGGGCGCCACCTGCGCCAGACGTTTCAGCAGATGACAGGAGCGGATCTTGTCGCCCCGGTCCGGCGGAAAGGGAATGCGGTGGCAGAGGAAAAGAATGTCTCCGCTCACCCCAGCCCTCGCGCGATATGCGGGCCGATCAGGTTGGCGAGGGATTCGGGCAGTTTCTTCCACAATTCGACCTTGCGCCGATATTGGGGCGACAGCGGGTTGACGTCGCGCGTCTCATGGCCCGGCGCGGTGCGCAGATGATAGCCCAGCGGTTCACCCGCGAAGCCCCATGTCTTCTTCCATGCCGCCGGGCCGGTTCCGACCTTCGACCGGCCGAAGTCAAAAAGGGTGCAGCCCCGCTCGTGCGCGCGGCGCATCAGCCGGAAATAGAGCGCCTCGTTCGAGCGCATCGCGCGCGCGCCATCCGCTGCGCCGTGCCAGTAGGGCATACAGGCGCCCTGATGGTAAAGGCTGATGACGGCCGAGAGCGGCTTGCCATCCTTCGACACAAGGGCGATGTCGGCATCATCCCCGAACCGGTCGAGCACGGCGTCGAACAGGGCGCGGGGAAAGACGGGCGTGCCGAGATTGTGGACGCTGTGTGCATAGAGCCGATAGTGAATGTCGCGCAGTCTTTTGTCGCGGCCGACCTCGAAGGCCAGATCATTGGCCAGTCCCTTGCGGATTTCGGCCCGATGTCGCTTGGGCACGGCCTTGAGTTCCGCGGCGTCGTCCTCAGCCAGGGGACGGGAGAAACCGAGATAGGCGTCGGCCTTGTTTTGCCAGATGGGGTCGGTCGGCGCTTCGCCGCCGCGCAGTTCGACAGTCGTGCAGCCCAATGTCCGGGCGAGCGTCCAGGCGGCATCGGCCAGTGCCGGACCCGCCTTCCGGTGATCGACCAACATGCCGCCGTCGACCGCGAAGCCACTGCTGACCAGGGCGCGGCCGAACAGCGCAGACCGGATATGGGTGAGCGGCAACACGCCGGCGATTTTGCCACCCGGGCGGCGCGCGACCAGCATTTTCGCCTTCTGTCCGGTGCCCGCCTCGACCGCCATGATCCATCCCGGCCGGTGGAACGGCGTCGAATCGGGATGGGCCAGGACCCATTTGTCGAGTGCGGCGACCGTCGCGGGATCGGACAGGCGGGCCTCCTGCACGATAACCGCAAGATCAACAATCGCGTTCATGGTCATCTCCCCTCAGCCCAGTCCGCGCGCGATGAATGGTCCGACAAGGTTGGCGACCGGCAACGGCAATTTCTTCCAATATTCGATCCGTCGCTGATATCGGGCGCTGGTGGGATCGACGTCGCGCCGGGCTCCGTCCGGCGACCAGGCATGATAGACGAGCGGATGCGGTTCGAAGCCGAAGCTCCTCTTCCAGGCAGCCTGCCCGCTGCCGACCTTGGACCGGCCGAAGTCGAACCCGGTCATGCCCCGCGTCCGGGCATGGCCCATCAACCGATAATAGAGGAGTTCGTTGGACCGCAACCGGCGGGCATCACTGATGCCGCCGCCCCAATAGGGCATGACCCGGCCCCGATGGTAGAGGCTGAGCACGGCCGATACGGCCCGCCCCCCTTCCCGCACGATCAAAATGTCGGCATCCTGGCCGAACCGTTCCAGCACGGCGCGGAACAGGCGCGCGGGAAAGACAGGCGTGCCGAGATTGCGGACGCTGGTGGCGTAGACATGATAATGGTCGCGCAGATGGCGCCGGTCCCGGCCCACCTCGACCGTCAGCGCGGGATTGGCCAGCGCCTTTCGCAGTTCGGCGCGATGCTTGCGCGGCACGGCCAGCAATTCGGCCTCGTCATCGGCGGCGATCGGGCGGCTGAAGCCGACATGCTGCCCTTCCCGCCGGTCCCAGCCCGATCCGGGTTCCACGCCCCCGCGCAATTCGATCGGCAGGTTTCCGCGTGCGCGCGCAAGTTCCTGCGCCGCCGCGGCGAGCCTTGCCACCGCGCGCGCATCGTCGGCCAATATGCCGCCATCGACCGCGAAGCCGGTGGATATGAGCGCCTGCCCGAAGAACGCGCTCTTGACGTGATGGAGCGGCAGGAAGCCGATGATCTGACCCGAAGGCGCGACTGCCGTCAGCGCCAAGGCCCGGTTTCCCGTCGCCTCCTCGATCGCGCCGAGCCACGCGGGACGATGGAAGGGCGTTCCTTCCGCATGATCCAGCACATAGGCGTCGACCGCCTGCGCCTGCACCGGATCGCGCAGGTCGAGCATGGTTATGGCGATAGCGGCGCCGTTTCCTGCGATCATGTCGCGCGCGCCGCTTCGGCATCGGCCAGGGCGTCGACCCGAGTCCAGTCGAAATCACCGGTCAGGCGGCGCAGCTTGGCCGCCATCACCGACAGATTGCTGTAATGGCGCAGGCGGGAGCGCAGCGGCGCATCGGCCACGCGCGGCTGATCGGGATCGATTTCCCAGGGATGGAAATAGATGATCGCGGGCCGGCCGGCCTGTTCGTTGACCTGCCGGATCGCCCAGCGGGAAAAGCCATAGGGCAGCAGACGGAAGAAGCCGCCGCCGCCAGCCGCCAATGTGCGCTTGCCCAACCTGGCGGTCGTGACCGGCAACTCCACCAGCGGCGAATCCTTGACCGGCTTCCAGGCGAAGCGCGGAGAATCGGGCCAGCCATAATGGTCGTGCCGGATCGGCGCGACGCTGGAGGAATAGCGATAGCCTTCCTCCGCCAGGATCGGATGCGCCCAGGGCGTGCGCGGATCGATGGAGAAGCTGGGCGCACGATAGCCGGTCACGGCCTGCCCGCTCGCATCCTCCAGCAGGGCGCGTGCCTTGCGCAGGTCGGCGCGGAACTGGTCGGGCGTGAAGGTGAAGACGCGCGCATGGTCGTAGCCATGGCTCGCAATCTCATGCCCGCCCATCGCAATGCGCCGCATCAGCGCGGGATAGCGCTCCGCGACCCAGCCCAGGGTGAAGAAGGTCGCCTTCACACCCGCCTGCGCGAACAGATCCAGCACCGCATCGGTATTGCGCTCGACCCGGTGGGTCAGCCCGTCCCAGTCGGCACGGTCGATCGTGCGCTCGAAAGCGCCGACCTGGAACCAGTCCTCCACATCGACGGACAGGGCGTTGCGCATGGTCGTGTCACCCCGCCTTCGATCAGTGCGCGCGGGCCAGCGCCGCATCCTGCCCGGCGTCGGCCATCCGATCCTCACGCTCGACCCATTCGACCAGCATGGTCAGGACGCGGCGCAGCGCGGTATCCTGCTCCTCGGCGCGAAATTCGAGCGTGGAGAGGCGTTCCTCGACCAGGGTGAAGCAGTCCTTTAGCGCTTCGGGATCGACCGTCGGCACCGGCGCGCCGAAAGGCGCGTGGGCCTGGACCGCGCGCAGCGAGGCGATTTCGGCGCGCAGGGCGGCGATTTCGTCCTGCATGTCGCGGCGCAGCATATCGAGGGTCTCCTGCGGGTGGATTGGATCGACGATGTCTTCGTCCTGGTTGAGGGCGTGGACGGGGTCGAGTTCCGGTTCGTCGGAGTCCTGCCGGTCGGCCGAATGGCAGGCGACCGGCTCGTCCGGGGCGTCGACGGGCCAGACATCCTCGGTCGGCTCATCATGGGACGATGCGAAAGAGGGAACCGGGGACACCGGCTCGCTCTCCGCTTCGGCCGTACTGCCATAGGGAGCGGCGAAACGCGCAGGAGAGAGGAAACGCGGCTGATAGTCCTCGCCCTCCAGGTCCAGCGGTGCATCCTCATCCTGATCGACCGGATCGGCCAGGCTTTGCTCCGGCTGTTGCGGATCGGCGCCCGGCTGCTCGGTCCACGCGGATTCCGACGCCTCCGCCATGGGGAATACCGGCAAGGGTTCGGCAGATTCGGGTTCAACCGCCGCCTCCTCGGCTTCCACCGGATCGGCCCCATCCGGTTCGGCCGGTTCCTGGGCCAGATCGAGCACCGACGGTGCGATCGGTTCGGGCATCAGGTCGACATCCATGCCCATGTCGGCGACCACGGCCGCCACGACATCGGCGTCGATCTCGTGCAATCCCTCGATCGCGCCCAGCAGCAGCACGCGGCTGACAAGCGCGTTGAGGCGGCGCGGCACGCCGCCGGTCGCGGCATAAAGGGCGGAGAAGGCGGCCGGGGTGAAGGCGGGGTTTCCGCTCCAACCCGCCACGCCAAGACGATGGAGGATATAGGGTTCGACCTCGCGCGGCATCATCGGTTCGAGATGATGGGTCGCGATCACGCGCTGGCGCAACTGTTCCAGTTCCGGCGATTTCAGCAGGTCGCGAAATTCCGGCTGGCCGAGCAGGAATATCTGGAGGAGCGACTGTCCGCCCAATTGGAAGTTGGACAGCATCCGCAGTTCCTCGATCGCCGAAATCCCCAGATTCTGGCCTTCGTCCACGATCAGCAGGCTACGCCGTCCGGCGCGCGCCTGGGCATGGAGAAAGCCCTCTATTCGTTGCAGGGTCGCCGCCTTGGTGAAGCCTTCCGTCTCCAGACCGAAGCTCTGCGCGGCGAGGCGCAACATGTCGTCGCCCTCCACCTGCGTCGACACGATCTTGACCGCGGTCAGGCGCGCCGGGTCGATCGTCTGCATCAGATGCCCGACCAGCGTCGTCTTGCCCGCGCCGATGTCACCGGTGATGACGATGAAGCCTTCGCCCTGGGCAAGGCCATAGCCCAGATAGGACAGCGCCTTGCGGTGCGTGGCGCTCTCGAAATAATAATGCGGGTCCGGCGTCAGCTGGAACGGGCGGCCCTGCAATCCGTAGAATTGATCGTACATCTCTTCGTCTCCAAGGCGATCGGTTAGAAGCTGTAGCGCAGGCCGACCTGCCCCATGGCGCTGATGACCGTGTCGATGTCATCGGCCTTGACGCCGTCGATACCGACGGACGCCGATGCCGACAAACGTCGGCTCAGCCCCTTGAAATAGCTGGTGAAAGCACCGTAGTTGAGGACATCGGGCCGTCCACCGCTGGCATCGAAATAGTTGATGTAGGCGACAGTATCGATGCTGTCCCGGTCGTTGAACATATAGGTCATCGACGCATTGCCGAACCAGTTTTCATCCCGCGACCCGCGGATCAGCACGGTCTGGCCCTGCGG
Organism: Sphingobium sp. V4; assembly: GCF_029590555.1. Taxonomy (NCBI): domain Bacteria; kingdom Pseudomonadati; phylum Pseudomonadota; class Alphaproteobacteria; order Sphingomonadales; family Sphingobiaceae; genus Sphingobium; species Sphingobium sp. V4. The sequence continues at coordinate 1,660,018 of NZ_CP081001.1, forward strand.
CGTGATGAACTTGCGCTGCGAATAGCCGGCGCCCAGTCCCCAGCCCCACGGGCCGCGCCGCAGCGCATATTGCGCCGAAACGCCGCGATAACGGAAATTGGCGTCGGTGATGCCCGACAGCGCGTCGTTGAAGCATTGCCCGCCGCCGGTGGCGGAGAAGGCGCAGCCGGTGAGGTCGCCGGTGAACGGATTGCGCACGACGTTGAGGTTGCTGCCTGACAGGGCGGCGACATCGGCCATGATCATCCGGCCGAAACTGTCGATGCCGTCGAAGACGACAAGCGCGAAATTACTGTCGCGCCCCTGCCAGAGGAAACTGCCCTGATAGGTCATGCCGCCATAGCGTTCGCCCACGCGCGCCTGAAGCGAGGTGCGATGGCTGGGCCGCCAGAGCACGCCCACGTCCCAGATGATGTCGTCAAATTCATAGACCAGCGCGCGCGGCGAGCTTTTGTCGGTGACATAGCGGCCGTCGCGTATGACCGGCGCGCCCGTCGCGTCCAGCACCGGCGAGCGCTGGCTGATCTCGATGTCCTCATAACCGATGCCGCCGACCAGCGCGACGGTGCGCGACACCGGCAGGGTAGCGTCCAGCCGGCCCCAGGCGTCCTCGAACCGCTGGTCGAGCTGGCTGGCATCCTCCCGATCATAGCCGGCGCTGGCGGTCAGGCCGACCGGCAGCACGGTTCCAGGCGCGAAGCCGACGGAGCCGAGCAGGCTGTGGGTCCAGCTGTCGGCGAAGGAGCCGCCGGGCAGCGCGCCGGGGAGGTCCGCATCGATATCGTCCTCCACCCGCGCATAGCCCAGCCGATAGGAGCCATTGACCGTGAAATCGCCGATCTGCGTCGTATAGGACGGGCCAACATAGCCGGCATAGACCTGGCTGGTGTAGCTGCTGTCGTTGAGCGCCGTCGCGCCCGAAAGCCCGTCGGTCCGAACGCGCGTCGCGAGACCGCCGGCGTTGAGCGTCAGCCCGCGGGCGACATGGGCCTGCGCGCTCACTATGCCGCTGATGACGTCCTGGTCGGGCGTCTGGCTCCCCCAGCCGAAGCTGTGATTATATTGGGCGTCGATGGTCGCTTCCACGCGACGGCTCTGGATCTGGGCCGTCACGCCTGCCGTGACATTGGTATAGGTCAGCACGTCGCCATCGCCCTTGAGCGGCGCCATGACGACCTGGTCGATGCCGAGATAGGGCACGACATCGAGCCGCTGCCGTGGCTGCGACGATTGGGCGAGCGCCGGCACGGCCATGGCGGCCAGCGCAAACATGGACGCGCCCGAAATCCAATGGCGCGCCGTCATGACTGCTCGCCCCCCTTGGCATAATAGCTGCCGAAACGGCGGCCGCCCGTGAAGCTGACGGCGTTGAGCAGCAGTTGCACCTGCGTTCCGCCCTTCAGCATGGCGGCGGCTTCGCGGACCGCGCTCTCGCTCGTCCGGTCGGCGCGCACGACCAGCAAGGCGATCGCGGCATGGCTGGCGAGTACGGCGGCCGGAGAGGCTGCGAGCAGGGGTGGCGAATCGAAGATGACGATCCGTTCCGGGCGCCCCTCGGTCAGCCGCGACAGCAGGTGCTGGGTCCGGGCAGAGGCCAGATATTCGGTGTCATTGTTGCTCCGCTGTCCGGCGGGCAACACCGCCAGCGACGGCAGATCGGTGCGGATGATGATATCCTCGATCGCGATCGACGGATCGGCCAGCGCGTCCATCAGACCCGGCCCGGCGGTCAGTCCCAGCTTGGCCGGGATGCCCGGCTTGCCGAAATCGGCATCGACCAGCAGGATTTCCCGATCCTTCTCCGCCGCCAGGCTGAGCGCCAGATTGATTGCGCAGAAGCTCTTGCCGTCGCCGCTATGCGCGGAACAGACGAGGATGCGATTGCCGCGCGGACTGGATTGCAACTGGGCGAGCAGGTCGCGCTTGAGCAGGCGGAACTCCTCGCTCATCGCGCTCACCGGACCGTCGGGCTGGAGATAGCCGGCCTCCGCCAGCGCCATGCGGTCGATCGGCTGGATCGGGCCGGTCCACGCAGGCGCGCGCATCGCCCGCGCATGAGCAGGAGCGGTCGCCTCGACCGCAGCTGCGGGCAGCGGCGGCAGGTCGGCCGAGAGGTCGACCGCTGGCGCGGCGCGGCCCTTGAGCGCGGCATTGAAATCATAGATTTCGGTGGCGCGCTCGATCAGCGATCCACGGCCCGTGATGGAGCTGTGCTGGTTCATGGTTTTCCGATCCTTCACGCCATGCCACGCTGGACAAATTCGACGACGATCAGCAGCAGGCAGACAGCGGCCAGGCCGCCGCTGGCGCCGGCGAACCATTTGAGCCGCTGCCGTTCGACCGCGACCTGCGCGGCGTTGCGCATCTGGCTGATCGAACCGGCCACAGGCAGGCCGATCGCCTTTTCGAGCCGGGCGGCGGTAGAGAAGCTGCCCTTGAGCTGGCCCATGGCGAAAGCCACACCGATCCCTGCGCCGATGCCCAGTATCAGCACGCCCAGCAGCAGCAGCGGCCGGTTGGGCGCGGATGGCGCGGTCGGGGCGCTGGGCGGCTGGATGACACGGAACTGGACGGAGCCGGTCTCGGTCTTGACCTCGCCGCGCAGCCGGATTTCCTCCCGGTCGGACATGAGCTTGTCATATTGAGTCTTGAGCGCCGCATAGTCGCTGTCGAGCTTTTCCTGCTCGGACGCGACGCCGGGTTCATCGACCTGGCGCGACATCATGGTGTTGAGATCGGCCTGAAGCTGCGCCTTGCGCGTCTGGAGCGCCTGCACGGTCGCTGCGCGCTCGGCCTGCATCGACTTGATCGATAGATAGGCGGGATTGGGCGTGCCGCCACCGCCGCTTGCGCTGCCGCCGCCCGCGCGACGCAGGGCATCGACTTCGCGCTGGGCCGCGATGACGTCGGGATGGCTAGCGGTCCAGCCGCGCGCGCGCATCGATGCGAGGTTGGATTGCGCCTGCGACAGCGCCGAGGGGCCGCCGGACGCACCCATGCCCGGAAGGGTCTGCGGCGTGCCGGCCAGCTGGCCGTTCATCGCGGACAGCGCGCTCTGCGCCTGGACCAGCTGCGAATCGAGCTGGTTGATCTCCATCCGCGCGGCGTCCATGCGCTGGCTGATGGAACCGGCGCCCGGCAACAGCCCGACATAGCGCTGGGCGAATTCGACGCGACGCTGGTCGGCGGCTTCCAGTTGCTTGCCGCGCGCGGCGATCTGCTGGTCGAGGAAAGCCAGGCTCTGCTTGGTTTCGTTGCGGTCGCCCGAGAGATTTTCTTCCTGGAAGATGTCGATCAGCTTCTGCACGATCTGTTGCGCAATACGCGCGTTGGCACCGTCCGACAGGCCCGAATCGGCCGAGATGGCGCTGATGTCGATCATGCTGGGATCGGCCTGCGCCATGACGGTGATATTCTCGCGCAGCCTGGTGATCTTCGCCGCGATGTCGCGCGGGCCGGCGACGGTCTGCGACAGATCGGTTTCGCGCACGACCTTTTCCAGATTTTCCGCGCTGGCGAGCGTACTGCGCACCCGGTCGAGATCCTGTTGCGACTGGACCTGAGTGATGCCCAGCTTGTCCTCCAGCAGCGACTGCGTGTTCACATAGACCCGCGCCTTGGACTGGTAGCTGTTGGGGATCAGCGCCACGCCCAGCCAACCGAGCATACAAACGCCCCAGGCGACGCCGAGAGCGATCCAGCGCCGGTTCCAGATGCCGTGAAGCAGAACCATCAGTTCGTCGTAAAGGCCCGCCATGGTCAGAACATGCTTTCGGGAATGATGATGACGTCGCCGGGCGCCAGCATGACGTTGGCACGGGTTTCCCCCTTCTTGAGCAGGTCGTTCAGGCGCACCTGATATTCCTTCTGCTTGCCCGTATCCTTGTCGAAGCGCACCAGTCGCGCGCGATTGCCCGCGGCAAATTCGCTGAGGCCGCCCACCGCGATCATCGCATCGAGCAGGGTCATGTTGGCGCGATAGGGAATGGAAGCCGGCTTTTCCGTCGCCCCCACGATCCGGACCTGCTGGCTGAAGGTGCCGCTGAAATTGTTGACGATCACCGACACCAGCGGATTTTCGATATATTGGGTCAGCGCCAGCTTGATGTCGTCGGCCAGCATTTTGGGCGTCTTGCCCACGGCTGGCATGTCGGTGATGAGCGGCGTGGTGATGCGACCGTCGGGGCGCACCTGAACCTTCGCGCCCAGTTCGGGATTGCGCCAGACGAAGATGGTGAGATCATCGAGCGGGCCGATGACATATTCCTCGCCCGGCCCCTCCTGCGTCGAGACGAAGGAGGCCGGGGGCAATTGCGGCCCGGACGGCCCGGAGGCGCAGCCCGACAAGGCGACGGCGGGCAGCGATGCACCGAGCAGAAGCCTGGAAACCGGCACGAAACGCATATTTTCACCCCTTGTCGTGGCCATGCGCCATCGGCCGCCAAAGAGAAGAGGCGGCCCGAGGGAACAGGGCTTTGGGCTTCTTCTTGCCCCGAAAGGGTAAAGATACCGTTAGGAGTTAAGTCCCGAGCAAATCAGCCAAGTAAAAGTTCGCGGGGACTTGGGTGGCCAAGGAAGGCGGCGGGGCTGGCCGATGCGCCATAGGCTCCGGCAAGGAAGATGGCGATGAGATCGCCCTCCTCCACCGGCGGCAGGGCTACCTTGTCCCCCAGCCGGTCGATCGGCGTGCAGAGGCATCCCACGACCGTTACCGGTTCCGCCGCCGGGGCGACGCCGAAACGGTTTGCGACCGCGATCGGATAGTTGCGCCGCACGACCGTGCCGAAATTGCCGCTGGCGGCGAGTTGATGGTGCAGGCCGCCGTCGACAACGACGAAGGTTTCACCCTGGCTGATCTTCACGTCGACCACGCGCGTCAGATAGACGCCCGCCTCGCCGACCAGCCAGCGGCCAAGTTCGATCGCGAAGCCGCTGCCGCGGAGAATGTCGGCCCTCTGCTCCAGAGCCGTGTCGAGCGCCGTGCCGATCGGCCGGATGTCGAGCCGCTGATCGCCGGGGAAATAAGGGATGCCGAAGCCGCCGCCCAGATTGACCAGCGCCGGGCTGGCGCCCACATCGTCGGACAGGCGTGCGGCAAGTGCGATGGTCGCGGCCTGGGTTTCGATGATCGCCAGCGGATCCAGATTCTGGCTGCCCGCGAAGATATGCCAGCCCTGCCACGCCGCCCCGGCGTCGATCACCATGCGGGCGAGCGCCGCCGCCCGGTCCGCATCGACGCCGAAGGGCTTGGCGCCGCCACCCATACGCATCCCCGACCCCTTGAGATCGAAGTCGGGATTGACGCGGACGGCAAGGCGCGGCGTCTTGCCGATCGCGTCGGCCACGGCCAGAGCGCGGCGCGCCTCCCCTTCCGATTCGAGATTGATGGTCACGCCCGCGAAGATGGCGGCGGACAATTCGTCATTGCGCTTGCCCGGCCCGGCGAAGCTGATGCGATCGTGCGCCATTTCAGCTTCGAGCGCCATGTCCATTTCGCCACCCGAAGCGATGTCGAAACCGTCGACCAGATGCGCCATGCGCGCCAGCAGCGGGACGAAGGGATTGGCCTTGATCGCATAATGAAGATGGAGCGTATCCGGCATGGCGTCTCGGAAATGGCGGACCTGCGCCTCGACGATCGCCATGTCATAGACGAAGAGCGGCGTGTCGCCCGCCTCGTCCACCAGGCTTTCCGCGCCGCAGTCGCCGATCAGCAGCATGTCGTCCTCGGCATCGAACCAGGACGGGATCGGACCCATGGGCTTCATACGCCAGACTCCCCGGTGCCAAAATCTCTCGACAGTGCAACCCGGTCGATCTTGCCATTGGGATTGCGGGGAAATTCAGGGCGCACGATGATGTCCTTGGGCTGCATGAAATTGGGCAGTTCGACCTTGAGCTGCGCCGCGACCGCTTCGGCGATGGCGGGATCGTCGGCGCGCAGGAGCAGACGCACCGCCTGTCCCAGCCGGTCGTCCTTGACGCCGAGCGCCACCGCTTCGGCCACGCCGGGCACGGCGACGGCCGCCTCCTCGATCTCGGTCGGGCTGATGCGGTTCCCGGCCGACTTGATCATCGCGTCGTCGCGGCCGACGAAATAGAGCAGTCCGTCCGCGTCGCGCCGCACCGTATCGCCCGACCAGACCGCCATGCCGCCATAGCGCGACGCGGCCGGTGCCGGCCGGAAGCGTTCGGCCGTGCGCGCCGGATCGCGCCAATAGCCCTGCGCCACCAGCGGGCCGCAATGGACCAGTTCGCCCGGCTCGTCGCTGTCGGTCAGGCTACCGTCGGGGCGCACAACTAGGATTTCGGCGAAAGGGATGGCGCTGCCCATCGAATCGGGATGAGCGTCCACCAGAGCGGGCGGCAGATAGGTGGAGCGAAACGCCTCGGTCAGGCCGTACATGGGATAAAGGTCCGCCTGAGGGAATAGTGCCCGCAGCCTCGCCACCAGCGGACGGGTCAGCGCGCCGCCGCTGTTGGTCAGGCGCTTCAATTTCGCAGCGACTTCCGACGGCCATTCCAGTTCGGTCAGTTGCACCCAGAGCGGAGGCACGCCAGCCAATGTCGTAATGTCGCGCCGGTCCACCAGCTTCATGACGTCGCGCGGCGTCAGATAGTCGAGCGGATAGACGCAGCCACCCGAGAACCAGGTCGAAAGCAGCTGGTTCTGGCCATAGTCGAAGCTGAAGGGCAGGACGCAGGCGGTGCGATCGTTTGGCGCGAGTTTCAGATAGTCAGCCACCGCCACCGCGCCCAGCCATAGATTGGCATGGGTCAGCACCACGCCCTTGGGCCGCCCGGTCGACCCGCTGGTGTAGAGAATCGCGGCCAGATCGTCCGGCCTTGCGTCCGATGGGCCTATCCCCTGCCCGCCGCTCATGGCGCAGGCCGCATCATCTTCCCGGTGAAGCCGGCATCCGGGCGGGACGTCACCCGGCTTCAGGCTGTCGAGTCGCGCCGCCGTTCCTATCAGCAGCGCTGCCCCGCTGTCCGCCAGGATATGGGCGACCTGAGCATGTTTGAGCAGCGGATTGATCGGCACATGGACCAGGCCGGCGCGCGGCGCGGCCAGCGGCATCAGCGCCGCCACCGGCCCCTTGGCCACCCAGCTCGCGACCCGTGCGCCCGATTCCAGTCCGAAGCCCGCAAGCCAACCGGCCAGCCGGCCCAGCGTCTGTTCCAGTTCGGCATAGCTGTAGCTGCCCGATCGGCCGTCCAGCGCCAGCTGGACCGAATCGCCGCGAAGCAGCAGATGGTCCACCGGACTAAGCTGAGCGCCGTCGATCATGGAAGGATATTCAGTCACGGCCGCTTAACTCCATGTGCAGATTCTTCTCCTATGCGTGTCGTGACTGGGGCGGAGATAGTCGGTTGCGGGCGCCAAGGGAATATCACAGCCTGGATGATGTGCGGCAGGCGCTCGCCGGCCGCCTCGGTCGCGGCCATGTGCCCGCCCTTTTCGGAAGACTCGACTGGTTCGAGGCGCTCCATCGCCATTGCTGCGCCCAATTGCCGCTCCGCATCCTCCACGCTCAGGAGGGCGAGGCCGAAGTCTGGCTGTTCCTGGTCGCCCCTGCCCCGCGCCGGATCAGCGCGCTGGCGAACTGGTACAGCTTTTCCTGGGCGCCCATCTTCCTCGGTGCGCCGGACCCGGCCGCGCAGGCACGCCTGCTCGACGCGGTCGCCCGCGCATTGCTCGCGCAGTGCGCGCAGATTGACCTCTATCCACTCGAGGATGGCACCGAGCTGCTGAACGCCTTGCGCCGCGCGGGCTGGTTTACCGTAAGCCGGCCGATGGGCGGGCGCCATTTGCTGAAGATGGAGGGTCGCAGCTTTGAGGATTATTGGGCGGCACGCCCCGGCCGGCTGCGGAACCTGGTCCGGCGCAAAGGGCGCAACAGCCCCTTCGCCCTGTCGATCAGCGACAGGCTGACCGACGATCTGTGGACCGACTATGTCGATGTCCATGCACGCAGCTGGAAGGACGCGGAACCGGCGAGCGGCCTCGATTTCCTGCGCGCCCTCGCCGAACGGGAAGCGGCAGCGGGAACCCTGCGACTGGGTTTCGCCCGGCTCGACGGACGGGCGGTCGCGACGCAATTGTGGACGATCGAGCATGGCGTCGCGCTGATCCACAAGCTGAGCCATGACCGCGCGTGCGACGGCGGATCGCCCGGCACGCTGCTGAGCCACGCCATGTTCGAACAGGCGATCGATCAGGATCGAGTCACGCTGATCGACTACGGTACCGGCGACAATGGCTACAAGCGCGACTGGATGGAGCAACGCGTTCCGCTCCAGCGGATCGACGCCTTCAACCCGCGCGCGGCCTCCGCCTGGCTGCCCGCGGCGCGGACGGCTATTTCCGCGCTTGTAGGTTAGGCCGCGAGCCTTTATTCAGGCCCCATCATGCGGGCGCAAACTTCTCAACCGGTCGATCGGACCATCGATGTGGACAGCCTGATGCGAGCGCTGTTGCGCGACGTGCTGGGACTGACGCAGAGCCAAGTCGACGCGTTCGACGCGGACACTCCGTTGTTCGGCGCTCTGCCCGAACTGGATTCCATGGCGGTCGCCGGCCTGCTGACCGAGATGGAGGACCGTTTCGACATCCTGATCGAGGATGACGATATCGACGGTGACACGTTCGAGACTTTCGGAACCCTGGTAGCGTTCGCGCAGGCGAAGATAACGGGCTGAACGCCCGTTTCAGCGGCGAAGGCCCGGTTCTGGCGCCATCGTCCAAGACCCCGGCATTCGCCGGGGCCGCATATATTCAAGCCTCGACCAGTTCCTCGAAATCGGCCTCGGCCAGGAATTTCTCGACGTCGAGCGCGGCCATGCAGCCCATGCCGGCGGCGGTCACGGCCTGGCGGTAGATCTTGTCGGTGACGTCACCCGCCGCGAACACGCCGGGAATGGCGGTGCGGGTCGTGCCCTTTTCCACCAGGATATAGCCTTCGTCGAGCGGCAGCTTGCCGGTGAAGAGTTCGGTCGCCGGATGATGGCCGATGGCAACGAAACCACCGTCGGTCGGTACATGCGACTTTTCACCCGTGACCGTATCGATGAGGTCGACGCCCACCAGCCCTTCGGGCGTGCCGCCGCCGACGAACTGTTCCACCGCCTTGTTCCAAAGTACCTTGATGTTCGGATGGGCGTGCAGGCGCTGTTGCAGGATCTTTTCCGCGCGCAGCGAATCCCGGCGGTGGATCAGCGTCACGTCATGGCTGTGGTTTGTGAGGTAGAGCGCTTCCTCGACAGCGGTGTTGCCGCCGCCGATCACCACCACCTTCTTGCCGCGATAAAAGAAGCCATCGCAGGTGGCGCAGGCCGAAACGCCCTTGCCCTGGAGATGCTCCTCGCCAGGCACGCCCAGCCATTTGGCCTGGGCGCCGGTGCAAATCACCAGCGTGTCGGCGACGTAGAGCGTGCCACTGTCCCCGCGCAGGCGGAAGGGACGCTCGCTGAGGTCGACGTCGACGATCTGGTCATACATCATCTGCGCGCCGACATGCTCGGCCTGGGCCTGCATCTGCTCCATGAGCCAAGGCCCCTGGATCACGTCCTTGAAGCCGGGATAATTTTCCACGTCGGTCGTGATGGTGAGTTGCCCGCCCGGCTGCATCCCCTGCACCACGATCGGCGCAAGGCCGGCGCGCGCGCCGTAGATGGCGGCGCTGAGGCCCGCCGGGCCGGAACCGAGGATCAACATGCGGGTCGAATGGGTAGCGGTCATAAGAGGCTTTCGGCTGCGATTCGTGTTGGCCAGAGAGATAGGCCGTGACGAAGCGCTGGCAAGCGAAGGATTTGCTTGGCGCCATGCAAGCTGGCCTGCGCGGGCCATGGCGTGAATGAAGAGCCGCACTCGCTCTCGGCCGATCCGGCGGCTTGAACCGTGCCGCCGGCGCGTTACGCTGGCGGCATGAACGCACCTTCCGCCTTTGCCCGCAACCGCCGCTCGCGCTGGATCAGCATCCCGCTCAGGCTCCTCTTTGGCTTCGTCGCCCTGTCGCTGCTGATGGTAGTGGTCTACCGCTTCGTGCCGCCGCCCGTGACCTGGACGATGCTGCTTGACCCCAATGGCATCACCAAGGACTGGACCAGCCTGGACGAGATCGATCCGGACATGGCGCGGGCGGCGATCGCGGCGGAGGACGGGAAATTCTGCTCGCACCATGGCTTCGACGTGGACGCGATCGCCAAGGCGGCGATCCATAACGCCAGCGGCGGTCGCGTGCGCGGCGGATCGACCATCAGTCAGCAGACGGCGAAGAATGTCTTTCTCTGGCAGGGCGGCGGCTTCGTCCGCAAGGGTCTGGAGGCCTGGTTCACCGTCCTCATAGAGGCGATGTGGGGGAAAAGACGGATCATGGAGGTCTATCTGAACGTCGCCGAGACCGGGATCGGAACCTACGGCGTACAGGCGGGCGCTATTCGCTACTTCCGCCATGGCGCGGGCAAGCTGACCCGTGCCGAGGCAGCGCGCATCGCCGCCGTCCTGCCGCTGCCCAAGAAGCGCGCGGCCGTGGCGCCCAGCGGATTCACCCGCCGCTACGGCAATTCGATCGCCGCCCGCATCGGCGTGGTGCAGCGCGATGGGCTGGATGGGTGTCTGAAATGAAAAGGGCGGGGATTTCTCCCCGCCCTTCTCTGGTCCAGACTGATCGGGCGATCAGAAGCTGACGTGCAGCGAACCCGACACGGCGCGCGGGGAACCGATCTGAACGAAGCCTGGGTTGCCATAAGCACCGCTGGTGAGCGTGATCGACTGGTTCAGGTTCCCGCCAAAGCCACCGACATAGAATTTGTCGAAGAGGTTACTGACATTGAGCTGGAACCATGTGTCCTTTGCACCCCAACGCGCCAGCGAGAAGCGAGCGTCCAGATCGACCAGCGTGTAAGCCGGGGCGGCCGCGCCGTAGATTTCGACCGGCGACGCGGTCGTACCGCGATAGGTCGGCAAGTTGGTGTCATAGACATAGCGCTTGCCGGTCCGCTTGGCCTGGATGCCGACGGTCACGCCTTCGACGTTCACTTCGGCGCGGCCACCCAGGGTGTAGACAGGGGCACCGCTCTCGCGCTTGCCCGCGGTGGGAGCATAGACGGTGGTTCCGTTCAGCACGCCGATCGCGATGTCGTCCTTGATCTCCGACTTCAGGTAGGAACCGAAGGCGTAGACGGTGAAATATTCGATTGGAGTATAGCTGATGCTACCGTCGATACCATATTTCTCGACCTTGCCCAGGTTACGATAGACGCTGACGTTCAGCTCCGGATCGTAGGACGAGGCCAGACGATTCTTGTAGTTGGTGTACCACAGAGAAAGCTGCGCCTGAAAACCGTTGGTGGCGTAGCGGGTACCGAGGTCGAAGCTGTCTGTGGTTTCCGGAGCCGGGTTCGCGCCGTCGGTGTTCCGGGCGAAGTAGAAGGCATTGTAAAGCGAGTCGGTGCCGGGCACCGACAGACCCTTAGAATAGTTCCAGAAGATGCTCGCTTCCGGCGTGATCTTATAATTCAGACCAATGCTCGGGAAAACCTTGTCATACTTATAAGTGCGCTTCTGGGGAACGGCCCAAGCGGGATTCAGCGTGCTCGCATTTGCCGGGATGACACCGTCGGTGCCGAAGCACTGGGTGGTGCCGCTCGCGGAGCTGGTGAAGCAGTTATTGTCCAGCTTGCGCTTGAAGAAGGGCGCACGCACGCCAGCCTGAACAGTCAGCGCTTCATCCAGGAACTTGCCGAGATATTCGGCCGAGAACTGGTTGAGGATGGCGTAGGAGAGGCGATCCCGCTTCTGGAGCGTCGCGCCGTTGACGTCGAGCTGTGCATTGTCGACGGGGAAGACGTCGAGCGCCTCGCCCGTCACGCCGACCAGGCCGACTTCGCCGGTCTGCCGGTGACGGCCATGATCGAAGGTGTAGGCGAAGCGGACGCGGTGGTCCTCATTGATGTCATAGCGCAGCGAGCTGATGACCGCGAAGCGATGGGTCTGGGTCTGGCTGGGCGCGAGGACGGTGACTGTGTCGAGCCTGTCGCCGTCGCCATTGATGTCACGGCCGAAATAGGGCGTGCTGCCGAAATAGCCGGTGACATTCTGGACGTTCGCCGCGCCACTGGCGGGGTTCAGGTCGTAGAAGCCTTCATTGGCGGTCGCCGTGCCTCCGCCATTCGCCTTCACATACTGATAGCTGGGGTCGACCGTCAGTACGAGGCCGTCAGCCAGCGTGAAGCGCGAGTTGATGCGGATATTGCCGGTGTTCGACGGGTTGAACCGATAGTCGAACACGGTGCCGCAGCTGTTCGCGACATCGGCGAGGCCCGGGCGAGCAGCGGAGGTTGTGCAGGCCGCAAGCGTATAAAAACGCTCGTCCTTCGTCATGGGGAAGCGGTTTGACGAGTTCGGACCGACCACGCGGCCCTGGTCCGTATCGATGCGCAGCGGCAGCGAGCCGAAGAAATTGTTGCGGTTCGCGTTATAATGGCCGGCGATCGAGATGAAGTCGCCATTGCTGCCGATCGGCTGATAGACTTTGGCGTTATACTGCTGCTTGTCGATGACGCCGAAATTGTTGAACACGTTGTCGTTGCGCGTGGTCGACGCCGAGAACCAGGCCTTGGTGCCGAACGGCGTGAACACGCCGGTTTCGACCAGACCGAAAAGGCGGAAGAAGTCGTAATCGCCAGCCGCGCCGACCATCGTGACCTTGAAATCATCCGAGCCGTTCATCGACCGATAATTGACCGTGCCACCCGATGCCGCCGCAGTCGGGCTGTCGACGTCGGTCGAACCCAGATTGACGTTCACTTCCTCGATCAGTTCGGGATCGAGCTGCTGGTTGGAATAGATCGCATAGTTGCCGGTGTCGTTCAGCGGCATACCGTCAAAGGTCAGCGACACGCGATCCGGTCCAAAACCGCGGATGTTGAGCGTACCGCCGGCCGAGCCGTAGGGATCGTTATTCTGGAAGCTGACGCCGGGGATCAGGTTGATCGCGTTCAGGATGCTGTTGCCGGACCCCTGCTTGGCAATGATCTCCTGGGTGAGGACACCCTTGGCCTTGGTCGTATCGGGAAGGACGACGCCGCCGACACCGCCAGCGACTTTCGCGCCAGTGACGATGATGGTGTCTTCGAAATCCTGCGAACCCGTCGACTGCGCAAATGCAGCGCCCGGAATGGCGACAGCGATGATCGCGGCGCTGCCCATCAGAAATTGTTTCATATGCCCCTTGTCCCTTTTCAAGAGTGGCGCGAGCCGCGCCCGAATGTCCCGCTCTTTCAAGCCGCTGCCGCCTGTGACGGCCTCTGGCGACGCCCCTGTGATGCTCTGATTGCAATTTTGTTACAATGCACCATCAGGACTGTCACAACCCTGCCGACGCCAAGACCAGCGTCCGGCTTGGCGGTACGGAATTGCAGGTAATTTGTTGAAATTTAATGACGAATTTTGACGCAACAGACCTAGTTTGACAGTGGTGCAATTTTGCAACGCGGCGAGAATTTTTGTGCAGCGCACGCACTGCACAACAAAAAAGGCCGGCGATCGCTCGCCGGCCTTTTTGGCTTACGCTACGGAAACCGTCGCAAAGATCAGGCGGCGTCCTCCGCCCGCTTCTTGTTGTCGCTGAACACGCGAATCGGTTCCTTGGTGCCGGCAACGACATCCTTGTCGACCACCACTTCGCCAACGCCCTCCATAGACGGCAGGTCGAACATGGTGTCCAGCAGGATCGCTTCCAGGATCGAGCGAAGCCCGCGCGCGCCGGTCTTGCGCTCGATCGCCTTCCTGGCAATCGCGGTCAGCGCGTCTTCGGTGAAGCTGAGTTCGACATTCTCCATGTCGAACAGCTTCTGATACTGCTTCACCAGAGCGTTCTTCGGTTCGACCAGGATCTTGACCAGCGCGGTCACATCCAGATCCTCCAGCGTCGCGATCACCGGAAGACGACCGACAAATTCAGGGATCAGGCCGAATTTGAGCAGATCCTCCGGTTCGCTCTGACGCAGCAGTTCGCCGGTCTTGCGCTCCTCGGGCGCGGCAACATGGGCGCCGAAGCCGATCGACTTGGCTTCCAGACGGTCGCCGATGATCTTTTCCAGTCCCGCGAACGCGCCCCCGCAGATGAACAGGATGTTGGTCGTGTCGACCTGGAGGAACTCCTGCTGCGGATGCTTGCGGCCGCCCTGCGGCGGCACCGAAGCGGTGGTGCCTTCCATCAGCTTGAGCAGCGCCTGCTGCACGCCTTCGCCCGACACGTCGCGGGTGATGGACGGGTTTTCCGCCTTGCGGCTGATCTTGTCGATCTCGTCGATGTAAACGATACCGCGCTGCGCCTTCTCGACATTATAGTCGGATGCCTGGAGCAGCTTGAGGATGATGTTCTCCACATCTTCGCCGACATAGCCCGCTTCGGTCAGGGTCGTCGCGTCCGCCATGGTGAAGGGCACGTCGAACGTCTTGGCCAGCGTCTGCGCCAGCAAGGTCTTGCCGCAGCCGGTCGGGCCGACGAGCAGGATGTTCGACTTCGCCAGTTCCACCTCGCCCGGCTTGGTCCCGTGGTTGAGGCGCTTGTAATGATTGTGGACCGCGACGGAGAGAACGCGCTTGGCGCGATTCTGACCGATCACATAATCGTCGAGCACGTCGCAAATTTCCTGCGGCGTGGGAACGCCGCCATCCTTCTTGCCGACGAGACCGCCCTTGGTCTCCTCGCGAATGATGTCGTTGCACAGTTCCACGCACTCATCGCAGATGAACACGGTCGGCCCTGCGATCAGCTTGCGCACCTCATGCTGCGACTTCCCGCAGAAAGAGCAGTAGAGGGTGCTTTTTGAATCGGAGCCGGTCAGCTTGGTCATTCGTCAATCTCTCTCCCCTCCCGGACTGGAACCGCAGAACCGTGTCCGGAGAGGGATTTTCTGGTCCAAAGGTCATCCTAGACCGCGGCGCGCCTTTTCCACAAGTGGAGAAAGTGGAGCACCACGGTAAAGATGGCCTTTAGCCCTCCGTGGTTTCCGCCGCGGCAGGGCGGCGATCGAACACTTCATCGACCAGGCCGAATGCCTTGGCCTCGTCCGCTTCCAGGAAGGTGTCGCGGTCCATCGCCCGTTCCACCTCATCCAGCGTGCGGCCGGTATACTGAACGTACAGGTCGTTCAGGCGACGACGGATACGCAGGATTTCCTTGGCTTGAATCTCGATGTCGGACGCCATGCCCTGGGCGCCGCCCGACGGCTGGTGCACCATGATGCGCGCGTTCGACAGCGCTATGCGCTTGCCCGGCTCGCCGGCGGCCAGCAAGAAGCTGCCCATCGACGCGGCCTGGCCGATGCAGACGGTGCCGACCTGCGGACGGATATATTTCATCGTGTCATGGATCGCCATGCCGGCCGTGACCACGCCGCCGGGCGAGTTGATGTACATCCAGATGTCCTTCTTCGGGTTTTCCGATTCGAGGAACAGCAACTGGGCAACGATGAGCGAGGCCATATGGTCCTCGACCTGGCCGGTGACGAAGATGATCCGTTCGCGCAGGAGCCGCGAGAAGATGTCGAAGCTGCGTTCGCCGCGGTTCGACTGTTCGATGACGATGGGGACCAACGCGGCCATGGGATCGGACATGATATCGGTCATTGTGCTCTTTCAGAGTGGTTGCTTTTGCCCAGGCCCTACATCGGCACAAATGGCGGATGGTTCAAGGGGCTTGGCGCGCGGACCCGCCGATCAGTCGCGGCGGGCGAAGTCGGACGGGGCGCGGAAGGCGAGATAGGCGAGCCGGCGTACTTCGCGACGCCCACGCACGACCGTGTCCAGGATGAGGCCGCACATCATCGACAGGGTCGCGAGGATCATCAACCCCGTGACCAGGATCGCGGTCGGGAAGCGCGGCACCAGGCCGGTGTGAAAATAGGTGACGATCAGCGGCGCCGCCAGCCCCAGGCCCAGCGCCGTCAGGAAGGCCGCGATGATGCCGAAGAAGAGGACCGGCCGCTCGATGCGATAGAGGGTGATGATGGTGCGCAGGATGCGCCAGCCGTCGCGATAGGTGGAAAGCTTGCTGACCGACCCTTCAGGGCGCGCGCCATAGGCGGTCATCACTTCGGACACCGGCATCGCCAGTTCCAGCGCGTGGACGCTGATCTCGGTCTCGATCTCGAAGCCCGCGGACAGAACAGGGAAACTCTTGACGAAACGGCGTGAAAAGATCCGATAGCCCGAAAGAATGTCGGTGAAGCTGCGACCGAACAATTGCTTCAACAGGCTGGTAAGCGCCCAGTTGCCGAAGCGGTGGCCGCGTCGATAGGCGGCATCCACCTCGTCGCGGCGGCACCCGACCACCATGTCGAGATTATCGTCCAGCATCGCTGCGATCATAGCCGGGGCGGCGGCGGCCTCATAGGTCGCGTCGCCATCGGCCATGACATAGATGTCGGCATCGACGTCCGCGAACATGCGGCGGACCACATGGCCCTTGCCCTGCTGACCCACGCGGCGGACGATCGCGCCCGCACCGGACGCCAGCTCCCGGCTGCCGTCGCTGCTGTTATTGTCGAACACATAGATATCGGCGCCCGGCAACGCCCGGCGGAACCCCTCCACCGTCTGCACGATCGCGCCCGCTTCATTGTAGCAGGGCAGGATCACCGCGACGCGCGGCGCGACCAGCCCGGGCACCTTGCCCACGTTGTCGCCGGTCGCGCTCTCACCGGTCACTGGCGGAAATTCCTTCATCGTCGCACCTGGCCCCTGCCCCTTATGCCATCGCCATGGAGCATCATGATTAATATTTAATCTGCCATGCCGCCCGCGCAATGAAAAGCGCCCGCGCTTCCTGCTGGAAGCCGGGCGCTCGTCATGCCTGATCGGCAAGCTTATTCGGCCTTGGCGGCAGCCTTCTTGGGAGCAGCCTTCTTCTTGGGCTTCTCCTCGGCGGCAGCCTCCTCAGCGACGGCTTCGTCCTTCTTGGCGGCCTTCTTGGCGGCCGGCTTCTTGGCGGGCGCCTCCTCGGCTGCGGGAGCGGCTTCGGCCTCGGCAGGCTCGTCGGCCTTCTTCTTGGCAGCGGCCTTCTTCGCCTTGGGCTTTTCGTCATGATGGTCATGACCACAGCCCGGACCATGGACGTGCGGCTTGAGGTCGCCATCCTCGGCCTCGATCGCGGCTTCGAGTTCCTCGCGGGTCACCGCGCGATCGGTGATTTCAGCCTTGTCGAACAGGAAGTCGACGACCTTGTCCTCATAGAGCGGCGCGCGCAGCTGGGCGGCCGCCATCGGGTCCTGGCGAACATATTGCACGAAGCGCTCGCGGTCCTGCGGGCCGTACTGCTGCGCGGCCTGCATGATGAGGCGGTTCATTTCCTGATCCGAAACGGTCACGCCATTGGCCTGGCCGATTTCCGAGAGCAACAGACCCAGACGGACGCGACGCACGGCGATGGCGCGATAGTCGTCCTTCTCGGCTTCCATTTCCTTGAGGGCCGCTTCGGGATCTTCCTCATGGCCGGCTTCATGCTGGAGCTGCGCCCAGATCTGCTCGAACTCGGCTTCGACCATGCTCGGCGGAACATCGAAATCATGCGACGCGGCCAGCTGGTCGAGCAGCTTGCGCTTCATGTGAGTCCGGGTCAGGCCGTTATGTTCCTGTTCGATCTGGCCCTTGAGCAGTTCGTTCAGCTTTTCCAGGCTTTCCAGGCCCAGCGACTTGGCGAAATCGTCGTCCAGCTTGGGCTTTTCACCGTCCAGCACCGACTTGACGGTCACGTCGAAGGTCGCGGCCTTGCCGGCCAGATGCGCGGCGCCATAATCTTCGGGGAAGCTGACGTCGATGGTCTTTTCCTCACCCTTCTTCACGCCGGTCAGCTGTTCCTCGAAGCCGGGAATGAACTGACCCGAGCCGAGCTTGAGGCGGATGTCCTGGGCCGAACCGCCCTCGAACGCCTCACCATCGACCTTGCCGACGAAGTCGATGACCAGCGTGTCGCCCTCGGCGGCTTCATGGTCGTCGGCCTGTTCCTCAAGCGCGCCCTGCTGGGTGGCGATGCGGCCGGCAGCCTCGGCGACCTGCTCATCCGCGACCGCGACGGTCAGGCGTTCCAGCTTGAGGCCCTCGACGCTCGGCGCCGCGATTTCGGGCAGCACTTCCAGCGCGACCTTGACCTCGGCATCCTTGCCGAATTCGAAATTCTCGTCCAGCTCGACCGAGGGCTGCATCGCGGGACGCAGCTTCTGGTCAGCGATTAGCTTCTGGATGCTTTCCTGAATCGAATTGTTGAGCGCGTCGCGCTGCAGCGATTCCCCGTGCATCTTCTTCACGAGGTTCGCGGGCACCTTGCCGGGGCGGAAGCCGGGCATACGCACCTGTGGTGCGATCGCCTTCACTTCCTTTTCCACGCGGGCGTCGATATCCTTCGACGTGATGGTCACGGTATAGGCGCGCTTCAGGCCCTCGTTCAACGTCTCGACAGTCTGCATCTCTTCTCTCAAACGCTTTCTTCAGCTGAATTTCGGTGGCTTGGCCGCAGGCGGCGCTCTGGTGCGGGCGAAGGGACTCGAACCCCCACATCTTGCGATACCAGAACCTAAATCTGGCGCGTCTACCAGTTTCGCCACGCCCGCATCGGTCGCCGGTCGGCGCGGCATAGAGAAAAGCGCGCGCAGAGGCAAGGGATAGTGGAACCCGCCGCGGAACCGGTGGTGAGGGCCGAGCGTAGCGTCTTCGGAAGACAAAGGAGTGACAGCCATGGCCACCCGCCCCGACACCGGCCCGGACGGCGTTCCGCCGCCCGACAGAATCGAGCCTCAATCGCCCGACGAAATGCCCGCGCCCGACCTGCCGGTCGAAACGCCGATGACAGAACCCGACGAAATCAGCCCGGTCGGCCCCGACTATGACCAGCCGGATCGGGCGCCGACGGAGTTGCCGCCTCCCGACTGAGCAACGAAACGCAAGCGGGGCGCGGCTTATCCACAATAAATTTACCCAACCCCGCGCCTTTTTGGTTGATCGCTAAAAATTTGCCGCCCCTATGGCTGGACAGCCCCCTGCATCCATGATTGAACTGTGACAAATAAAATAATTCGGGAGAGGCGCGGCTGACAAAATAGGGGGTCAACGTGCAACGGGTTCGCGCCAAGCTGGAATGGTTCAAGACGGTGATCCTGCCACAGGAAGCCGCCCTTCGTGGCCGGCTCCGTAGGATATTGCCCTCCACCCACGAACTGGAGGACATGGTCGCAGAGGTCATGGCCCGCGCCTATGCCACGGACAATTGGGAAAATGTCACCACCGGCCGGGCCTATCTGTTCACCATCGCCCGCAATCTGGTGATCGACACCGCACGCCGCAACAAGGTGGTCAGCTTCGAGACGATCGCGGACCTGGAATTGCTGGGCGGAGAAAATAATATCGAGGCGCAGCTCCATGCCCGCGAAGCGCTGCGCCAGGTCGAGGCGATCGTCGAGTCGCTGCCCCCTCAATGCCGCCGGGTCTTCATTCTTCGCCGCATCCACGAAAAATCGATGCTGGAAATAGCGGAGGAGATGTCGCTGTCCGTTTCTACAGTTGAAAAACATCTGGCCAAAGCAATCGCAATAGTTATGCGGGCCTGGGCAGAACGTGAGGAAACGGACTTCGAGCGTGCAGGCGTCGGGACCAAGTTCAAGCTGCGGGGACAGGAACGCGATCGAAGCGGAAGCCGCGCGCCTGCTGGCCAGGCTTAACAGCGATCCCACCCCGCAAGACGAAGCCGACATCTGCACATGGATAGAATCCGATCCGCGCCACGCCGTGGCCTTCGCCCGAGCCGAAGCCGCCTGGGAAGCCGCCGAAAGGCTTAAAAGCGCCGCCGCCGATGTTACGCTGCCACCGCTTCATGCGATCGTCAGCGAAGAACAGCAGCGCCGCCTCTCCCGCAACATCATGGTCGCGGCCGCCGTTGCGGTCATGCTGTTCATCGTCGCGGCGATCGTGACGGTCCGCACCTTCAGCGGCGTCGAACGCCATGCCACCGCCATCGGCGAAATGCGCGACATCGCGCTGGAGGACGGCTCCACGCTGCATCTCAACAGCGACAGCGAAGCGGAAGTCCGCTTCACCTCCAATGGGCGCAAGGTCCGCATCCTGAAGGGTGAGGCATCGTTCGACGTGGCCCGCGACGCCGAACGCCCCTTCGACGTCGAAGCCCGCGCCGCCGTCATCCGCGCGGTGGGAACGGCCTTCAACGTGCGGATGCGGCCTTCGCTGATTGAACTGACCGTGACCCACGGCACCGTCACCGTCCATTCGGGCAACAGCATCCAGCAGAAGGTCGCGGCCGGCAGCGGCGCTGTCATCCAGCCGCGCAGCATCGCCCTCACCCGGCTGGGAACCAAGCTGATCGACCAGCGCACCGCCTGGCGCGAGCGGATGGTCGAGCTGGACGGCGAAACGATCGAGCAGGCGGCGGGCGAGTTCAACCGCTATCGCAAGGCGCCGATCCTGATCGGCGATACCCGTGTATCTGCGCTGCGGATCGGCGGGCGTTTCCGCACGACCGACAGTCGGGAGTTCCTGTCCGCACTGCAAATGAGCCTGCCGATCCGCGTGGTTAACGGCGAGGACGGGTCGGTGATGTTGCTGTATCGCGACGAATATCCGGCGGAAGCCGCCAATGCGACCGCCGGCTGATCAGCCCAGCAGTTCCCGCACCAGTTCCGGCACCAGTTCGCTGGCCGGCCCCATCCGGCTTTCCTCGAAATAGAAGCTGCCGGCCGAGGGATCGAGATTGAGTTCGAGTGTCCGCGCGCCGACATGGCGGGCGGTCTGGACGAAGCCGGCGGCCGGATAGACCGCGCCCGACGTACCGATCGACACGAACAGATCCGCGTCGCGCAGCGCCGTATCGATCCGGTCCATCTCATAGGGCATTTCACCGAAGAACACGATGTCCGGCCGCAGCGCGGCCCGGCCGCAGCCTTCGCAGATGGACGCAGGCGGGAGCGGGCCGGCCCAGGCGACGGCCTTGCCGCAGGCGGCGCAGAGGGCCGATTTCAGTTCGCCATGCATGTGGAGCAACCGCCGCGCGCCAGCGCGCTCATGCAGGTCATCGACATTCTGCGTGACGATCAGCAGGTCGCCGGCCCACGCCCGGTCGAGCGCCGCAAGCGCCTCATGCGCTGCATTGGGCACCACCTCGGCGAGCTTCGCCCGCCGCTCGTCGTAGAATCGATGGACCAGGCCGACATCCCGCGCCAGCGCCTCTGGCGTGCAGACATCCTCGACCCGATGGCCTTCCCACAATCCATCCGGCCCGCGAAAGGTGGCAAGGCCGCTTTCGGCGGAAATACCGGCGCCGGTCAGGATGACGATGTTGCGAATATCCTCGTTCATGGGCACAGCCTTAGCGATGCGATCATGGCTTCGCCAGCCGTCAGGCCGCGAGCTTGCGCGCCCGCTCCCGCCAGGCTTCCGCCAGCACATCCATGTCCACGAGCGCGCGAACGGCATCGGGATCGGCCTTGTGCCCGCCGCCGATGAGCAGGCGAAACAGCCGTGCGACCGACCATTGCGGTAGAGGCCGGTCGAGCAAGGCCATCCGGGTTCCTGCCTCCGCCTCGCCTTCGCGGATCACACGAAAATAGATGCCGCAACGCCCGGTCCGGACAATCGTCGCCATCACGTCGCGCGCGCCGAAACGATGGTCGAGCTTCCAGCAGGGTTGGCGTCCATGGCTGACTTCCACGATCGCACTTCCCAGCGAGAAGCGATCACCCAAACACAGATCCTCCTCGGTCATCCCGCGCGAGGCGATATTCTCACCGAAGGCTCCAGGGGCGTCTAGCAGCGGATGGTCCGGCCGAGCTTGCCGCCACCAGTCATAATGGTCCTGCGGATAGAGATGGATTGCCTTGTCCCACCCGCCATGATGGATGCGGTCAGCCACCGCATTGCCCTCCAACCCGTCCCAGCCGATCCGCACGGGGCCGTCGACCGGCCGCTTGGCAATGGCGCTATAATCCTCGCCGCGAAAGGGGACAGGCCTGCCGATCAGAAGGGCCTCGACGATCATGTGGGGCGTGTTCATGCCTCTCCATGCCATGACTGCGCCACTAACGCGATGGCCGGTCTGGAGCGAATGGCGTCAGGCGCTGCTGATTTCGGACCCCAGCTTCAACACTTCGGCACCGCTGTCGGTGGCGATGAGATAGGCGGGGTCCTGCGGCGATCCGTTGCGGCGGATGAGCGACCCCTCGATCCTGCGCTCCACATGGTGGTCGAACCGCTCGGCGACACGTCCGCGGCCGACGCCCTGCCCCCAGTTCCACTTGACCCGCCTTCCCTTACGGAATGTCTCGGTCATCTGGGCATCCTCTCCTGCTGGGGCATATGCGTCGGCCGGCCTCTCATCCTGGCAGAAGGCAAAATTCCGGGGGGCTTTTGTGGTTCCCTTGGGTTTTTCATTCTCTTGGGCTAAGGCGCGCCGATGGATGCTACCGGCCTTCGCGTCGCCCTGTTCAGCGGCAATTACAACTATGTTCGGGACGGCGCGAACCAGGCGCTCAACCGCTTCGTCGGCTATCTGCTGAGGCAGGGCGCGGCCGTGCGCGTCTATTCACCAACGACGGACACACCTGCCTTCGATCCGGCCGGCGACCTTGTGAGCGCGCCGTCATTCGCCGTGCCAGGGCGCAAGGAATATCGGGTTCCCTATCGACTGTCGGCGTCATTGCGCCGCGATCTCAAAAACTTCCGGCCCAACCTGGTGCATGTGGCCAGCCCCGACCCGCTGGGCCACCGCGCGCTCAGTTGGGCGCGTGACCATGGCCTGCCGACGGTCGCGTCCGTCCATACCCGGTTCGAAACCTATCCGCGCTATTATGGGCTGGCCTTCCTGGAGCCGCTGATCGAGTCGCTGCTCCGCCGCTTCTACCGCCGCTGCGACGCCATCGTGGCGCCATCCGAATCGATGGCGCAACTGCTGCGCGAGCAGCGGATGAACTATGATGTGGGCATCTGGACGCGCGGCATCGATCGGGACATTTTTCATCCCGCCCGACGCGACCTGGCCTGGCGGCGGTCGCTGGGCATCGCCGACGGTGTGCCGGCAATCGGTTTCATCGGCCGACTGGTGATGGAAAAGGGGCTGGACGTCTTTTCCGACACGATCGACCGACTGACCGAACGCCAGGTGCCCCACAAGGTGCTGGTGGTGGGCGAAGGCCCGGCGCGCGAATGGTTCCAGAACCGCCTGCCCCAGGCCGTCTTCACCGGGTTCCAGCAGGGGCAGGACCTGGGCCGCGCCGTCGCCAGCATGGACATGCTGTTCAATCCATCGGTTACCGAGACCTTTGGCAATGTGACGCTGGAGGCGATGGCGTGCGGCCTGCCCACGGTCGCCGCACGCGCCACGGGCAGCGAAAGCCTGGTCACCGAAGGGATCACCGGCCGCCTTATCCGGCCCGGTGCGATCGGCGATTTCGCCGACGCGTTGCAATATTATTGCCAGGACGAAAGCGCGCGCACTGCCGCCGGCAGGGCGGCCCAGGCCCGCGCCGAACGCAATGGCTGGGACCAGGTCAACCAGGCCCTGGTCGACACCTATCTGCGCGTCATCCGCCAGCGCGCCCAGGGAATGGTACCGCGTTCCAGCCCTGTTCCCTGATCGGCTCTCTGTCCCTATATCGGTCGCGATGGCCGATCTTTTTGCTTCCGATGACCCTGGCTCCGCCGATTTGGCGGACATCGCCCCGCTGGCCGACCGGCTGCGCCCGCGCACGCTGAGCGACGTGGTGGGACAGGAACATCTGACCGGTCCCGATGGCGCAATCGGCCGCATGGTGGCGGCGGGCCGGCTTTCCTCGATCATCTTCTGGGGGCCGCCTGGCA
Source organism: Sphingobium sp. V4 (assembly GCF_029590555.1). Taxonomy (NCBI): domain Bacteria; kingdom Pseudomonadati; phylum Pseudomonadota; class Alphaproteobacteria; order Sphingomonadales; family Sphingobiaceae; genus Sphingobium; species Sphingobium sp. V4. The sequence continues at coordinate 1,683,884 of NZ_CP081001.1, forward strand.
CCGGCAAGACGACGATCTCCCGCCTTCTGGCGGATGCTGTGGGGATGCGGTTCGAACCGATTTCGGCGGTCTTTTCCGGAGTCGCGGACCTCAAGAAGGTCTTTGCCCTCGCCAAGGAGCATGGCCGGCGGGGCGAGAAGACGCTGTTGTTCGTGGACGAGATCCATCGGTTCAACCGCGCACAGCAGGACGGATTCCTGCCCTTCGTCGAGAACGGGACCGTCACGCTGGTGGGCGCGACCACCGAAAATCCGAGCTTCGAACTCAACGCCGCGCTGCTGTCCCGCGCACAGGTGCTTATCCTGCGTCGGCTGGACGCCGCGGCGCTGGAGCAGTTGCTGGACCGGGCAGAGGCGCTGACCGGCCGCCCGCTGCCCCTGGACGTCGCAGCGCGCGAAGCGTTGCTGGCGAGTGCGGATGGGGACGGCCGCTTCCTCCTCAACCAGGTTGAGACGCTCTATTCGATCGACATTCCGCAGCCGCTCGATCCCGCCGGCCTTTCCGCCCTGCTCCACCGCCGCGTTGCGGTCTATGACAAGGATAGGGAGGGGCATTACAACCTCATTTCCGCACTGCACAAAGCATTGCGCGGATCGGACCCACAGGCCGCGCTCTATTATCTGGCGCGGATGCTGACGGCGGGCGAGGAGCCGCTTTACGTGTTGCGGCGGCTGGTGCGTTTCGCGACCGAGGATATTGGCCTCGCCGATCCACAGGCGCTGGTCCAATGCCTTGCGGCCAAGGATGCCTATGAGTTTCTCGGTTCGCCGGAGGGGGAGCTGGCGATCGTGCAGGCCTGCCTCTATTGCGCCACGGCCCCCAAGTCGAATGCCGGCTATATGGCGATGAAGGCGTCCTTCAAGTCCGCGCGGGACACCGGATCGCTGATGCCGCCGATGAACATCGTCAACGCCCCCACCAAGCTGATGAAGCAGGTCGGCTACGGCAAGAACTATCAATATGACCATGATGCGGAGGGCGGCTTTTCCGGCGCCAATTACTGGCCGGACGAGATGAGTCCCCAGATCTATTACAGCCCCACCGATCGCGGGTTCGAGGCACGCATCGCCGAACGCATCGCCTATTGGAACCGGCTGCGGGCGGAGCGCGGCCCGGCGTGACGCCCCGCTTCGCGCGCTTCGCCGCGATCGACTGGTCGGGTGCCAAGGGCGCGCGGCACAAGGGCATAGCGATCGCCCTGTGCGAAACTGGACAGGCCGTGCCGCGCCTGATCCGCGCGCCGGGCGGCATCTGGTCGCGGCAGGCGGCCACCGACTGGTTGCTGGAGACGGCGGCCCAGACATCCACCCTGTTCGGTTTCGATTTCAGTTTCGCCCCGCCCTTCGTCACGCGCGGCGCCTATCTGCCGGGCGATGCGGCACCGGAGGACGGCCCGGCCTTCTGGGCCTATGTCGACGCAATCTGCGAGGACGCCGACCTGGGCGCGGCCAGCCTGCTGGAAGTTGCCCATCGCCGCCATTTCTATTTCGGCAAGGCGGATGGGGCGAAGGCCGGTTTCATGCACCACCGCGCCTGTGAAGCCCAATATAATGCAGGTGGCGCGGGCAAGCCTTCGACCGTCTATGATGCGATCGGCGCCGCGCAGGTGGCCAAGGCAAGCTTTGCGGGCATGAGGATGCTGCACAAGGTACGGCGGGAGGTGCCGGTCTGGCCCTTCGATCCCGTGCCCGCGACCGGATCTCTGGTCATCGAAATCTATACCAGCATCGCGGCTCGCGCGGCCGGGCGCCCCAAAGGCCGTACCAAGATGCGCGACACGGCCGCGTTGAATGCGGCGCTGTCGGCTCTGGGATCGGGCCAGCACATGGGGCCGATGCCCGACGACCATGGCGCCGACGCCCTCGTCACCGCCGCTTGGATGCGAAATGCGGCGCTGCGTCCGGACCTTTGGGCGCCACCGGCGCTGACGGCGAAAATTGCGCGAACAGAGGGCTGGACCTTCGGCGTGATCTGATAGTAAGGGCGTCCGACCCGAATGGGTGCGCCGGCTTAGCACAGCGGTAGTGCAGCGGTTTTGTAAACCGAAGGTCGGGGGTTCGATCCCCTCAGCCGGCACCATGACAGGCAGCGATGCCCGATCCCCAAAGCAAAATGGGGGCCGGCATTTCTGCCGGTCCCCACTTCCGTCGAGTCTAGCGATCCGCGTCCGTGAAGGATGCGATCATCGGCCCGGCGTGTCCTGCACGCATCCCTCGATCCGAGGTCGTTGTGCAGGCTGTGCTCCGGGTTATGGCCAAGGGCCGCCTTCCCGGTGCTGGTCATTTCTCCGATGCCCGACGTTCACTTTCGCGCGTACCCGGCAGCGGCTTCTACGACCGATCCGCCATTTGCAGTTCGATCCTTGCGGGCCGGCCTGCGACGAACCATCGATCTGACTTCAAATTCCTGAATTCTCAAGGAATTCTGGATCCGGATCACTCCGCTTCCGTCATCTCGATATGAAGATGGTCTCACCATCTGCGAGTCGTTCAAAGCGAAATCGGACAATTTGGTGACGATTTTTGCGCAAAGCTGTGGATAAGTTCGAGCCTTCGCTCACACGGGAGGCGACCAACCCGCCGGCGCGAGGGAAAATCCCGCAAATTCAAAGCCTGGCGTCACCGTGCAGCTCACCAGCGTCCAGCCGCCCTGCGGCGCGGCCGCCTGCCAATGATGCGCGGGTATCCAGCCCTGCGGGGTCTGACCAGCCAGCACGTCGCCTCCCAACAGCATTTCGCGCGCCGGTTCCTCATCCGCGGCCACTGACAAGCCGAGCGGCGCACCCGCGTGCCAGAACCAATGTTCGTCCGCATCGACCCGGTGCCAGTGCGACCGCTCATGCGCCTCCAGCAGGAACAGGATAGCCGTGCCTGCCGCCCGTTCTCCGGGGGCGGCAGGGGCGCGCCACGTCTCCCGATACCAACCGCCTTCGGGATGCGGCGCCAGACCGAGAGCCTGAATCAACGCCTGTCCCTGACGCCCATCTTCCGCGCACATCGTTTCACCTCAAATTTTATGTGTTTGAAAACAGAAACTTGGATCGTTGTCGTAGGTTCATGCAACTTCGATCAACATAAGGCGGTTCAAGCGACAAATCAGCTATCTGGAGGAGATACTCAATGCGTAAAGCCCTGCTAGCCCTGGCCGCCGTTTCGCTGGCCGTTCCCGTTTCCATGGCGGTGCCGACCGACGGTGCCCAGGCCCGCAAACATTATCGCTACAAGGAATGGCGTGGCCGGGACGGCCGCACCTATTGCCGCAAGTCCGACGGGACGACCGGCTTGATTATCGGCGGCGTCGGCGGCGCGCTGGTGGGCCGCGCGATCGACACCCGCGGCGACCGCGCGACGGGCACCATCCTGGGCGCCGCCGGCGGCGCGCTTCTCGGCAAGGAAATCGACAGCAAGCGCCGCTGCCGCTGATCGGTCGAGCGGGCGCCGCCCCTTGTCGGCGCCCGCTTCCGCAGCATCAGCGCCCATGAAAAAAGGGACGGCATCCCGTCGGATGCCGTCCCTATCTTTTATTTGGCCATAAGCCTTAGTTCGAGGCGGCGCCGCGCGCTTCCTCAACCTTGAAATTGACCTGCTGGCCGCCCGACACGCCCGAAACCTTGCCGTTCTTGACCGCGAGGTTGAAGGCCACGGCGTCGGGGAAGCGACGGCCGGAAATCACCTTGCCACCCTTGGTATCCTTCACCTGGTACACATAGGTGTAGCCCTCGTGGGTGAAGCGCTGCTTGGGGGCTTCCTCCGCCTGGACGGCGGTGGCGGCGATGGCGCTCAGCGCGCCGGCGACAATGAACTTGGACAGCATTCGCATGGGTAAACTCCTTGTGAATGCCGATCAAACACCTCTGTTTTTATTCTCGTTCTGTTGAGGCCGTCATATGTTGCGCCGCGGCAAAGAGACAATCGCAAAAAACGGCGGTCCGATTGCAGCATGTGCAACCATGTCCCACCGACGCTCTCAAGCCTTTGACATGGCGAGAATATGGTCGAACTGCGCCTTGGTCAGGGGAGATACCGACAGGCGTGGCTGGCGCAGCATTGCCATGTCCGCCAGCGCCGAATCGGCCTTCATGGCCTTCAACGTCACCGGCTTGGCGAGCTTGCGATGCGGGGCGACATGGACTGCGATCCACTTGCCGGTGTCGTCGGTGCTGTCCGGTGCGGCTTCCTCGACAATCTCCATGATGCCGACAGCCTCCACGCCGATGTTGCTGTGGTAGAAGATCGAAAGGTCGCCTTTGCGCATCGCCCGCATATGCCCCTGCGCCGCATGGTTGCGCACGCCGTCCCATTCGGCCTTCCCCTTTTCGACCAGGTCGTCGTAGGAAAACACGTCGGGCTCCGATTTCATCAGCCAGTAGTTCATTTTGCCTCCTTGCAACAGCGGCCCGGCGCGATCAAGGATGCGCCCATACGCGGGCGGTCCCATATGCGGTCCTGCCCCTTTTCGATCTTTGGAGAACAGAACGTGTCGCAAACGGTGCTGGAACAGGTGCCCGTCCTGTCCATGGCGGACATGCCCAAGGCGGATTTCGCCATTGCTTTCGGTGAATCCTTCCAACGCTTCGGCTTCGCCATGGTCAAGGACCATGGCATGGACCAGAGGCTGGTCGACGATGGCTGGGCGCTGGCTCGGCGCTTCTTCGCCCAGCCCGAGGCGGTGAAGCAGCGCTACAATGCCAAGATCAATGGCGGCCAGCGCGGTTATACCGCGTTCGGGACCGAGATCGCCAAGGGCGCGAGCGAAAATGACCTCAAGGAATTCTGGCATGTCGGCCGCGACCTGCCAGAAGGCGATCCGCTGGCAGCGACGATGCCACCCAACGTCTGGCCCGAAGAAATGCCGGAGTTCGAACCTGTGTTCGCCAGCCTCTATCGCGAGTTCGACCGCGTCGGCGCGGAACTGCTGTCCGCCATCGCGCTTTATCTGGGCCTGCCCGAACGCTGGTTCGACGGGCCTGTCGAGAATGGCAACTCGATCCTGCGTCTGCTCCACTATCCGCCGGTGTCACCCCAAGCGCCCGGCATCCGCGCCGGCGCACATGAGGATATCAACCTCATCACCCTGCTGCTGGGCGCGGAAGAAGGCGGTCTGGAACTGAAGGATCGGGACGGAAACTGGTTGCCGGTCGTGCCGCCGCCCGGCGCGCTGGCCATCAACGTGGGCGACATGCTGCAACGACTGACCAACCATGTGCTGCCGTCCACCAGCCATCGGGTGGTCAATCCGCCGCCGGAACGACGCGGTCATTCGCGTTATTCCATGCCCTTCTTCCTGCACCTGCGGCCCGACTTCATGATCGACGCGCTGCCGCAATGCGTGACCGAGGACAATCCGCGCCGCGAAGCGCCGATCAGCGCACATGATTATCTGACCGAACGACTGATCGAGATCGGGTTGATCAAGAAGGGGTAGGATCAAGGTTCGGGCGTGTCGACGATCGTTTCTAGACACGCTCGAAACGAACCGAGGCTATTTGCGCCCGCGACCCAGGGTGATGCCGATTTCCTCGCCGCGCTCGCTGAGCGCCAGCTTCACGATCTTCACCTCGACATGGCTGACCTTGTCGTCCTGGAGGAAGATAGTGTCGATGATATGGTCCGCCACCGCCTCGATCAGGGTGAAATGCACGCCTTCGGGCAGCGCGGTCGAGGCGGCGTGCTTGAGGTCCATATAGTTTTTGGACTGGGTGAGCGGGGCTTCGGGACCATAATGGTCGGCGATTCGCAACCGCGCGCTTATGGAAATTCGCAGCGGTTGCGGGAGGTGCGTCTCCTCCGAATAGATGCCGGTCAGCACATCGACGTGCAGATTGTTGACCTCCAGCGTCAGAAAATCGTCAAATCCAGTCTGCATAGCTCGCCACATGCGGCTCCCGGTCCAGCAGGCTCCTGCCGTCCGGGTGGCCCTATTTAGTCTTTCATTTTGCGAAGCGGGCGCTAAAGCCCGCCGCTCCGGCGCTGCCCCATGCGCCATTGATGGCGGATCGGCAAGACGTGTCTCACATTCTTCCCCTGGATAGTCAGCCCGAAGCGGCGATCGAGTGGCTGCTCGACGCGGCCTTCGGTCCCGACCGCCACGGCCGCACCGCCTATCGCATCCGCGAGGGAATGCCCTGGCTCGCCAGCCTGTCCTTTGCCGTCGTGGATGACGAGGGCGCGCTCATCGGGTCGCTGCAAAGCTGGCCGGTGGCGCTGACCCAGGCGGATGGTAGCCAGATCCCGCTAATCATGGTCGGCCCGGTGGCGGTCGAACCCGCACATCAGAAAGGCGGCCATGGCCGTGCCCTGATGGACATGGTGGTCGCCGCCGCGCGGGCGCAGCGCACCGAACCGCTGATGATGATCGGCGACCCGGAATATTATGGCCGCTTCTGGGGCTTTTCCGACGCGGGCACTGGCGGCTGGGACGCGCCCGGTCCGTTCGAGAAGCGCCGGCTGCTCGCCCTCTCGGTCGACGACCGGCCGGTCGGGGGCAAGGGAATGCTGGCTCCCCGGATCGCCGTCGCGGCCTGAACCCCCGCGCTGCAATTACTTCTTTGCGTTCCGAGCGATGCGCTCCTATCTCCGGCCCATGCCGATGGAGCCACTGCCAGACCTGTCCACCCTGTCGCTCGCCGATATTGCGCGCCTGGCGCAGGAAAAGCGCCTGCCACCGGTCGCGCAGTGGAACCCCGATCATTGCGGCGACAGCGAGATGCGGATCGCGCGCGATGGCACCTGGTACCATCAGGGTTCGCCGATCGGCCGCGAGGCGATGGTCCGCCTCTTTTCGAGCATATTGCGGCGCGAGCCGGACGGCAGCCATGTCCTCGTCACCCCGGTCGAGAAACTCGACATAGAGGTGGAGGATGCGCCTTTCGTCGCGGTCGAACTCAGGAGCGACGGCGAGGGTCGTGACCGCACGCTGACCTTCCGGCTCAACAGCGGCGACCTCTTGACGGCTGGCAGCGACCATGGCCTGACCCTGCGAGAAACGCCCGACGGCCCCCACCCCTATCTCCATGTTCGGGGCGGCATGGAAGCGCTGATCGCGCGCAGCGTCTATTATGAACTGATGAACCTGGCGCTGGACGAGGGCGGAGAACGGGTCGGCCTGTGGAGCGAGGGCGCCTTTTTCGCACTGGACGGCCTGACATGACGCTGGCCGAGCGGCTGCGCGCCGCGCTCGACGCAGGCCATCGCCGAGACGACTTGTTGCAACCATCCGATGTGCGCGATCCGCGGATCGAGGGCGACATTCCGCTCGCCCCCGCGGCGGTGCTGGTGGCGATCACCGACCGGCCCGAGCCGGGGTTGATCCTGACCGAACGCTCGGCGCGGCTGCGGAACCATGCCGGCCAGATCGCCTTTCCGGGCGGCCGGGTGGATGAAGGCGATGCGGACGAGATTGCCGGCGCATTGCGCGAGGCGCAGGAGGAAATCGCGCTGCACCCCGACCATGTGCAGGTGATCGGAACATCCGACCGCTATCATACCTTCACCGGCTTCGACATCGTGCCGGTTCTGGGGGTCATCCCGCCCGACCTGCCGCTGCGCCCGCGGGAGGGAGAGGTCGCCGACTGGTTCGAGGTGCCCCTGGCCTATGCGCTCGACCCGATGAACCGGGTGCGGCGCGAGGTGGAGTTTGCCGGTGCTCTGCGACAATATTACGAGATCGACTGGCAGGGGCGCCGAATCTGGGGGATCACGGCCGCCATCCTCGCCAATATTTCCCGAAGGCTGGGCCATGACCGTCTTGCTGCCTGACGCAGAATGGCAGCATCGCCACGGTCTGGACAGCCTGTTCACAACCCTGGGCGCGGCCGAGGGCAAGGCGCGTCTTGTCGGCGGCGCAGTGCGCGACGGATTGCTGGGCCTGCCCGTCAACGATCTCGACATCGCGACCACGCTCGACCCGCAAGAAGTGATCGACCGGTTGAAGGCGGCGGGGGTCAAGGCGGTTCCGACCGGCATCGACCATGGGACCATCACAGCGGTGCTGCCGGATGGGCCGGTGGAGATCACCACATTGCGCCGCGACGTCAGCACTGACGGCCGCCGCGCGACGATCGCCTATACGGATGACTGGCGCGAGGACGCGGCGCGGCGGGACTTCACCATCAACGCCCTCTACGCCGATCCGCTGACCGGCGCGATCAGCGACTTTTTCGGCGGCATCGCCGATCTGGAGGCGCGACGCCTGCGCTTCATCGGCGACGCATCGGCGCGAATCGCCGAGGATCATCTGCGCATCCTGCGCTACTTCCGCTTCCTGGCGCGCTATGGCGACAACGAACTGGACAGCAGCGCCTACGATGCGTGCATCGCCGCCGCCAACAGCCTGATGGCCCTGTCGCGCGAGCGGATCGCAGACGAGATGCTCAAACTGCTGGGCGGGGCCGCGCCGGTCCATGCCCTGCGACTGATGGTCGAAGGCGGCATCTTGCGCCCCGTCCTGCCCGAAGTGGACAACGCCGGCGTTTGCCGGGTCGAAAGCCTGATCGCGCGGGAAGGTAAAGCCGCCATCGCGCCTTCCGCCCTCCGTCGCCTGGCCGCGCTGTTGCCGCCGGACCCGATGCAGGCGGACCAGGTGGGCGCTCGACTGAAACTGTCCAACAAGGCGCGCAAGCGGTTGATGGTAGCGCTGGAACCGGCGGTGGCCGGCGAAGCGCCTCGCGCGCTCGCCTATCGCATAGGCGTCGATGGGGCGACCGATAGGCTGCTGCTCGATGCCGGCCAGTCGCTGGACGCGCTGGCGGAGCTGAACGGTTGGACGCCCCCGGTGCTGCCGATCAGTGGCGGAGCCTTGATCGCGCGGGGGCTGGAACCCGGCCCCGATGTCGCCAAGGCGCTGCAGGAAGTGCAGAAACTGTGGGTCGCGGAAGATTTCCCCAACGCCGCGCGGGTCGCGGAACTGACGGATCAGATCGTCTCGAAATTCCAGCGCGCGCGCCAGTAATCATAGGCATCATTTTCACTCATCGGGCGCGCGAAATGGTAGCCCTGCCCCTGCCAGCAGCCCATCTTCTGGAGCGCGTGCGCCAGATCCTGCGTCTCGATTCCTTCGGCCGTGACCCGAAGGTTCAGCGATTCGGCCAGCGACAATATGGTTCGCACGATGACAGCCTTGTCCCGGTCCTCCAACATGGTCGACACGAAGCTGCGATCGATCTTGAGGATGTCGATCGGCAGGCTGTGCAGGCTCGCCAGGTTGGAAAAGCCGGTGCCGAAATCGTCCATCGCGATCGGCATCTGAAGATCCTTGAGCGCAAACAGCAATTTGCGAGCCTTGTCAGGGTCCGCGATGATCGCGCTTTCGGTGAGTTCGGCCGTGAGCCGGTTGCCGGTGACGCCCGAATAGCGCAGCGCCTCCTCGAACATCGAGGCCACATCGTCGCGCGCCATCTGGATCGGCGAAAGATTGACGTTCACCCCAACCGGGATCACCTGTCCGAATTTGGCATCCCAGCGCGACAGCGCCTGCGCGGCCTCATAGGCCGCCCAACGACCTAGCGACGTGATGAGGCCGCTTTCCTCGGCCACGGCGATGAACTCGGTCGGGGGCACCCGGCCCAGTTCATCATCGTCCCAGCGGGCCAGAGCCTCGAAACCGGTGATTTCGCCGGTCTGAAGATGGATGAGCGGCTGATAAGCCAGCGCCAGCCCACCTTGGGCCAGCGCGTCGCGCAGCCGGCTCTCGATCGAAAACCGCCGCTGCGCTTCTTTGAGCACGCCATTGCGGTAGATCTCGACCTTGCCGCTCCGCTTGGCGATCTTCACCGCCGCCTGCGCCTTGCGGACCACGTCATCGGGGTCCTCCTCCAGATTGATCGAAAGCGCGCAGCCGATCGCGCAATCCACCCTGATCTGGAGGCCGCTGAGCCGGATGGGCGAACTCAGCGCCTCCTTGATCCGCTGAACGATATGAAGAGCGTCAGACAGGCCATTGTTAAGACGAGCAAATATCGCAAAATCATTGCCACCGATACGCGCCAGGACGTCGCCCTGCCGCAATCCGGATTTCAGACGCTTGGCGACGGTAATCAGCAGTTCGTCGCCCGCCATCGGCCCCAGCGATTCATTCACCCGGCTGAACCGGCTGAGGTCGATGGCAATGATCCCGAACTGGGCGTGCTCCGGCCAGGCATTATTCCGGAGCCGGTCGTCGATTTCCTCGCCGAAGCCGGTGCGGTTAGGCAAGGCCGTCAATCCATCCGACAGCAGTTCGCGCCGCAGATTCTTCTCGATCGCCCGCTCGGTCGTTCGGTCGGTGATGGTCAGCAGGATCTTGTGCCCGTCCTCTCCATCAGCCGGCAGCCGCCCCAGGGTACACATGAAATATTCCGGCCCGAGCTTGCCATCGCGGCCCATCTCAAAGCTGAGCGCATCGTTCCCTGACGCCAGGAAGTCGGCGATGCGCCCGACCCATTCATCGGCTTCTTGCACCTTCCCGGCAGTCCGTTGCCGATAACGGACCAGCGCGTCGAGGAAGCGGCGATTGCCGGCGACAACCGACAGGTTGCCGTTTTCGAAATATAATATTCCCGCGGATTGCGGCAATGCTGCAAGCCATTGATCGGCTGTAATCCCCGGATCAAGATGCGCGTCATCGTCCCCGCACAGAGGCTTACTGCTGGTCTTGTTGACCGGCCAGTTGCGCACGGACATGGATTCCATGGGTCCGGCCTATCGGGAAGCGGTAAATATTCCGGAAACGTCGTTGGGATTTGCGATGAATCAAAAGCGGTTATCGCGGGGGAAACCAGTCGGCGGCATACGCCCGGCGGCCCCCCGCGCGACTTTCCAGGGAGTCATGTCCGATTCGGTCCGGGTCCGACCCGATTCGCCTCCCATCGTCCAGCTGAGACCGTCCGACAGCCGGAAGGCGATGGCGTCGGAAAGTCCTCCATCCCGGTAGCGCTGCAACTGCACGCCCTGCCCGCGCGCCATCTTCGGCATCTCGCCGATCGCGAAGACCAGCAATTTGCGGTTCTCGCCGATCACCGCGATGCTATCCGCCCCTGGAATGACGGGATGCACGACCGCCAGCTTGCAGCCGGCCCGGACATTCACGACCTGCTTGCCCTTGCGCGTTTCAGCGATGATGTCGCCCACCGCGGCAATGAAGCCCCGCCCATCCGAGGAAGCGAACAGGATTTCACCGCCGACCCTTGCCGGCATCAGCGCGACGATCGCGCCTTCATTGTCCATGTCCACCAGTGATCGCACAGGATCGCCGAAGCCGCGCCCACCCGGCAGCTTGTCCGACGCCAGCGTGTAAATGCGCCCGGTCGACGTCGCGAGCAGCAGCTTGTCGGTGGTGTAGGCGTGGAAGGCATATTGCGGCCCGTCGCCTTCCTTGAATTTCAGCGTATCGGCAGCGGCAAGATCGCGGTGGCCGCTCATCGCCCTGATCCAGCCGCGTTCGGACAGGATGACGGTAATCGGCTCGCGCTCGATCATTGCTTCCAGCGGGATTTCCCGCGCGGGCGCGGCCTCTTCCACCAGCGAGCGGCGGCGGCCCAGCTCGGTTTCCGGCCCATAGCGCTTGCGCAGCGCGGCCAGATCCTTCTTGAGACGGGTGCGCTGACGAGCGGGGCTTTCGACCAGTTTCTCCAGTTCCTCCTTCTCCTTGACCAGTTCGCCATGCTCGCGGCGCAGTTCCATTTCCTCCAGCTTCCTCAGGGAACGCAGCCGCATGTTGAGGATCGCCTCGGCCTGCCGGTCGGTCAGGCTGAATTCCGCCATCATCACGTCTTTCGGCTCATCCTCGGTGCGGATGATCTCGATCACCCGGTCGAGGTTGAGATAGGCGATGATATAGCCGTCGAGCAGTTCCAGCCGGCCGGCGATCTTCTCCAGTCGATGCTGGGCGCGGCGGACCAGCACGTCGATCTGGTGCTTGAGCCATTCTATGAGCAGCGGCTTGAGACCCAGGACGCGCGGCGTGCGCGTGGCGTCCAGCACGTTGAGGTTCAGCGGGAAGCGATTTTCGAGGTCGGTCAGGCGGAACAGGCTGTCCATCAGCACCTGTTCGTCCACCGTCCGGGCGCGCGGTTCGATGACAATGCGGATTTCCGTGTCGGATTCATCGCGCACATCGGCCAGGATCGGCAGCTTCTTGTCGTTGATGAGCGCCGCAATCTGTTCGATCAGCTTGGATTTCTGGACCTGATAGGGGATTTGCGTGACGACGGCGATCCAGGTGCCGCGTCCATTATCCTCCTTGTGCCAGCGCGCCCGCGTGCGGAAGGCGCCGCGCCCGGTAGCATAGGCTTCGGAGATGATCGACGGACTGTCGACCAGCACGCCGCCGGTAGGGAAGTCCGGTCCCTTCACGATCTGCATCAGCGCGGCATGATCGGCCTCGGGATCGTCGATCAGCAGATTGGCTGCATCGATCAATTCGCTGACATTGTGCGGCGGAATACTCGTCGCCATGCCCACAGCGATGCCGCTGGCGCCGTTGGCGAGAAGATTGGGGAAGAGGCCGGGGAATACCTCCGGCTCCTCATCCTCACCATTATAGGTGGGACGGAAATCGACCGTTCCTTCATCCAGACCCGCCATCAGATCGGCGGCGGCTTGCGTAAGGCGCGCTTCGGTATAGCGCATCGCCGCCGCATTATCGCCGTCGATATTGCCGAAATTGCCCTGACCATCGACCAGCGGAGTGCGCAGCGAGAAATCCTGCGCCAGCCGCACCATCGCATCGTAAACCGACGCGTCGCCATGCGGGTGATATTTGCCGATCACGTCGCCGACGACGCGGGCGCATTTCTTGTAGGCGGTCGTGTTGCGCGCGGGATTGGCGACCAGCACGTCCGGGTTCGCACCGCCCGGCTCCATGCGCAGGAGGCGCATCGCCCAGAGCAGACGACGATGCACCGGCTTCAACCCGTCGCGCAGGTCAGGCAGCGAGCGGGCGGTGATAGTCGACAGGGCGTAGACGAGATAGCGCTCGGACAGCGCGTCGTCGAACGGGTGATCCTTGATGGCGTCGAACGGGTCGCGGAAATCAGTCATCGCCGATGGCTTAGCAAAGCGAGCACGAAACGGAAACGGATTTGCTCGGTCACCCGTCAGCTTGTCGAGGGCGGCGGTGATGGCGCGGTGGTCGTCCCACCGGATTAAGGACCGGCCTCAGCGTGGCAGATACCGTCCCTCCCCGTCCGCGGCGATCGCGGCTGCGAATTCGGCCGTGATCCAGTCGCGGAATGCCTTGACCTTCGGAATGTTGCGCGCGTGGGGCGGATAGACGATCCAGTAGCTGGCGATCTCGCGGACATAGGAAGGCACGGCCTCCACCAGCAGTCCGGCTTCCACCTCCGCCTTCCAGAGGAAATGATTGAGGATGGCGATGCCCTGCCCTGAAATGGCGGCCCGACCTTCCATCACCTGGCTGTCGAGCGCGATGCCGGGCGGGCCGTCCGCCGGGTCGGCCTCCACCCCCATGGCGGCGAACCATTCGTGCCACCACATATCGTCGGGCGAGAGGCGCGGCGCCGCGTGCAACGCCTGCGCATCGGCAATGCGGCCGTGCCGCTCCAGCCAGGCCGGACTGCACATCGGGACAAGGCGATTGTGCGTTAGCAACCTTGCCTCCAGCCCCGGCCATTCCCCCTTGCCGCCCCGGATCGCGAGGTCTACTCCGTCGCGCGCCAGATCGACCACGGCATCTTCGGCCTGGATCCGCACCGCGAGTTGGGGGTGACGCATCTGGAACGCGCCGATCCGGGGCGCCAGCCAGAGATGCGCGAAACTGTTGGTGCAACTGATCGTCAGCACCGCGGCATGATCCTGCGTCAGCGCGGCAAAACCGTCGCGCATCAGATCGAAGGCGCGGGTGAGGACCGGGGCGATTTCCCGCCCCTTGTCGGTCAGAGCCACCTTGCGCCCGAGCCGCTGAAACAGGCTGAGGCCCAGCCGCTCCTCCAATAGCTTCACCTGATAGCTGACCGCCGCCTGGGTCATTCCAAGTTCCTGCCCGGCGGCAGTGAAATTCTCCAGCCGCGCGGCGGCTTCGAAGACGCGGATGGCGGAGAGTGGCGGCAGGGGGGACATGGACATTCAATAAGCTGAGCTTATTTACACCGTCCAGCCTTTTGTTGGCGCGCACCGCGCAAAAACTCCATTCCTGCGCCAGCGGACATCGCGCCGCTCCTTACCACCGACTCATAAGCGAGGATCGCATCATGCGTGACGAATATGACGACCGGCTGTGGAATGACGGCCGCGAACATGCCAACCGCAGCATCGACGCGTTGCTGGCCGGAATCATGCAGGCATTCCGTGCCCTGCACCGCGTTCAGTGGGCGTCGCCGTGGACAGATTCTCCCTCCCCCGACCGGCGCTGCCGATCGTAGAAAAGTGCCGCACCTGCGAGATGGGGGGTTGCGATTTCGACCGGGAGCGCCACTTTCAAGGCCGTGACCGACCCACAGCCCTCCCCGCCCGCCCTTCCCTCCCCACCCGTTGCCCTGCTGGCGGACGCGGCGCTTTTCCTCGATTTCGATGGAACGCTGGCACCGTTGGCCGAGACGCCCGATGCGGTGGATGTGGACGATGACCTCCTCGCCATGCTGGCCGGCCTGCGTGATACGCTGGACGGCCGACTGGCGATCGTCAGCGGCCGTTCCGTGACCACGCTCCGCACGCTTGGCTTTGGTGATTTTTTCCTTGCCGGCACGCATGGGCTGGAATTTGCCCGCCCCGGCGAACCGGTGGACGCGCCGCCCCGCCTGCCCGCCATCGACGCGGTGGAGGCAGCCTTCCATGCCTTCGCCGAAGACAAGCCGGGCCTGCTGGTCGAACGCAAGTCGATCAGCGTCGGCCTTCACTTCCGTGGCGCACCGCCATGGGGCGAAGCGGCCCGGACGCTGGCGGAAGAACAGGCGGATGAGCATGGCCTGACCGTCCAGCACGGCAAGATGCTGTATGAGCTTCGCCCCGGCGGCGCCGACAAGGGCAGCGCGGTACGCAAGCTGATGGGACATCCCATGATGTCGAGAGGCGTGCCCGTCTTCATCGGCGACGACATCACCGATGAGGAAGGCTTTGCCGTGGCGGCCGAACTGGGGGGCGCGGGCATATTGGTCGGGACGCTCCGAGCCACTTTTGCGTCCTTCCGATTGGAACAGGTTGCCGCCGTCAGGCATTATCTGGCGCAGGGGATCGCCGCACAGGATTGTCGGCGCCCATCATCCTGAGCGTCGAAGGGGCCGGAAAAATCCAAGAGCCAATGTCTTCCATCCACGCCGGAAACGAGCGCACGCTCGACCTCTGGCCTATCGGCAACTGCCAGGCTTCCGCGCTGATCGACCGCGCGGGCCGCATGGTGTGGGCCTGCGTGCCGCGCGTGGACGGCGACCCCGTCTTTTCCGCGCTGCTGGATAACAAGGATTGGGACGACGGCCAGTCGCGCGGTTTCTGGGCGATCGAACTGGAAAATGTCGTCGCGATCGAGCAGCATTATATCCGCAACACGCCCATCCTGGTCACGCGCCAGAGTGACGCGCAGGGCAATGCGATCGAAACCTATGATTTCTGTCCGCGCCACAAGCAGAAGGGCCGCATCTATCGCCCCGTCGCCTTCATCCGCATCGTGCGGCCGGTGTCGGGCAGCCCCCGCATTCGCGTCAGGCTGAGGCCGACGACGAGCTGGAACGCGGACAAGGTGCCCGTCAGCTACGGCTCCAACCATATCCGCATGGTCCTGTCCTACATGGCGATGCGCGTGTCGACCAACGCCCCGATCGGGCTCATCAGTCAGGAAAGCTGGTTCCGGCTGGAACAGGACATGCATTTTTTCATGGGGCCGGACGAAGGCTTTTCGGACGCGCTGCGCCCCGCGATCGAGCGGATGCTGGACGACACCATCCATGAATGGCAACTCTGGGTGCGCGGCCTCGCCATTCCCGCCGAATGGCAGGAGGCGGTGATCCGGTCGGCCATTACCCTGAAACTTTGCCAGCATGAGGAAACCGGCGCGATCGTCGCCGCGCTCACCACCTCCATCCCCGAGCATGCCGACAGCGGGCGAAACTGGGACTATCGCTACTGCTGGGTACGCGACGCCTATTACACCGTCGAGGCGCTCAATCGCCTTGGCGCGCTCGACGTGCTGGAAACCTATCTCGTCTATCTCCGCAATATCGTCGATGGCGCGAAGGGCGGGCACATCCAGCCGCTCTATGACGTGCGCGGCAATGCGACGCTGACCGAATGGGAGGCCGACAGCCTGCCGGGCTATCGCGGCATGGGGCCTGTGCGAGTCGGCAACGCCGCCTACAGTCAGGTCCAGCATGACGCCTATGGCCAGATCGTCCTGTCATCGGTTCAGGGCTTCATCGACCAGCGCTTGTTGCGGATGGCGGGCCATGCCGATTTCGAGTCGCTGGAAGCGGTCGGCGAGCGCGCCTGGATGGTCTATGATCAGCCGGACGCAGGCCTGTGGGAATTGCGCACCCGCGCCCATGTCCACAGCTATAGCGCAGTGATGTGCTGGGCTGCCTGCGACCGCCTCGCCCACGCTGCCGCCGCACTCGACCTACCGCTGCGCGCCGCCCACTGGAAGAACCGCGCCGACACGATGAAGGCGCGCATATTGGAAGCCGCCTGGCGGAACGACAGCAAGGCGATTTCGGCCAATTTCGAGGATGATGCGCGCGACGCATCCCTGCTCCAGTTGCTGGACCTGCGCTTCCTGACCCCGGACGATCCGATGTTCGTCGGCACGCTGGCCGCGCTGGAGGCAGACCTGCGGCGCGGCAACGACATGCTCCGCTACAGCACACCTGATGATTTCGGCGAACCGGTGACGGCCTTCAACGTCTGCACCTTCTGGTTGATCGAGGCGCTGCATCGCACCGGACGCACCGAGGAGGCGCGTGCCCTGTTCGAGGAAATGCTGTCCCGCCGCACCGCTGCGGGCCTGCTGTCGGAGGACATCGACCCCATGTCCGGGGAACTATGGGGCAACTATCCCCAAACCTACTCGTTGGTCGGCATCATCAACTGCGCCGTCTTGCTGAGCAAACCGTGGAGCGCGATGCGATGAGCCGCCTGATCGTCATTTCCAACCGGGTCAGCCGCCCCAGCAAGACCGGCAACCAGGGTGGCCTGGCCGTCGCCCTGTCGCAGGCGCTACGCGAGAGCCGCGGCATCTGGGTCGGCTGGTCGGGGGAGATCACGGACAATTTTACCGGCCATATCGGCTTCGCCGAGGATGAAGGGGTCAAGACCGCGACGATCGACCTGGAAGAACAGGATGTTGACGAATATTATAACGGCTACGCCAACAAGACACTCTGGCCGCTGTTCCATTTCCGCATCGACCTGGCCGAATATGCGCGCGATTTCGAGGGGGGCTATAATCGCGTCAACCAGCGGTTCGCCGACACGGCGATGCCGCTGATCGAGCCGGAAGACATCATCTGGGTGCATGATTATCACATGATCCCGCTGGGCCAGATGCTGCGCGACCGTGGACTGAACAACCGGATGGGCTTTTTCCTTCACATTCCATGGCCGCCCACCCGCCTGCTGGTGTCGTTGCCCCATCATACCAAGCTGGTCAGCACGCTGTTCGCCTATGACGTGATCGGCTTCCATACCGAGGAATGGCTCGAATCCTTCCGCCACTATGTCGAAAAGGAGATGGGCGGGACGGTGGATGGCGATTTTGTCACGGTCGGTGACCGGACGATCCAGGCCGTCGCCTGCCCGATCGGTATCAACGCCAGGGAATTTGCAGAAGCGGCGGTAAGCGAGGATGCGGGCGACATGGTCGAACTGCTCCGCGCCTCGCTTCAGGACCGGGCGATGATCGTGGGCGTCGACCGGCTCGACTATAGCAAGGGGCTGGAGGAGAGGTTCAACGGCTATGCCCGTTTCCTAAAGGACCATCCCGAACATCACCGCAAGGTGCTGCTGACCCAGATCGCCCCCCCTTCGCGCGGGGAAGTTGAGAGCTATCAACAGATCCGCGCGACACTCGATTCGCTCGCGGGAAGGCTCAATGGCGAGTATAGCGATGTGGACTGGACCCCTATCCGCTATGTCAACCAGGGCTATCCCCGCGACAAGCTGGCCGGTATCTACCGAGCTGCGAAGATCGGCCTGGTGACGCCGCTGCGCGACGGGATGAACCTGGTCGCCAAGGAATATGTGGCGGCGCAAAACCCCGACGATCCCGGCGTGCTGATCCTGTCGCGGTTCGCTGGGGCGGCGATGCAGCTGAAGGACGCGCTGCTGATCAACCCATATAGCCCGGAAGAAATGTCCGACGCGATCAATCGCGCGCTGGCGATGCCGCTGGACGAACGCAAGCGGCGCTGGCGTGCGATGATGGACAGCGTCGAAGGGCAGGACATCAGCTGGTGGCGACAATGCTTTACCGGCCGGCTGATGGCGGTGGAGCGCCCCGCCATGCGGGCAGAGGCCGAAGTCGAGGCGGGTTGAGCGAAGGCCCGTCCGCCGCTACGCCAGCCCGATGCACATTGACGACGAAGACGAACCGCGCGGGCTGTGGCCCGCCATCCGCGCCCGATCCGGCGTGATATTGGGGGCCATCGGCCTTGCCGCCTGGATCGCCATGGTCTGGTTCATGTTCGGGGACGTCCTATAGGGCGGGCCAAAGGCTTCCTAACCGCCCCGATGATAGTCATATTCAAAGGCGCGTCCCTGCTGCTTGGTCAGGATGGCGCCGATGATGACGCCTCCCGCGCGGCGCAACCGATCGACCGAGACGCGGAGACCGCCATGATGGTTGCGGCCCCATTCTACGACCATCAAGCTCGCCTGCACGCGCGCGCCCAGAAGGGGCGTATCGCCCAGCCCTAGGATCGGCGGCGCGTCGATCAGGATCGTGTCATAATCGTCTCGCACCGCCGCCAGCAGATCGTCGAGCGCCGGCGTGGCCAGCAGTTCGGCCGGATTGGGCGGCACCGCGCCGCACGGCAGCAGCGCCAGGCGCTCGACGCCGGTCGGGATGATCGCGTCGGCCGCCCTCGCCTGCCCTGTCAGCACTTCGCTGATGCCCTTGCCGGGCGCGACGCGGAAGAGCGCGTGCTGCACCGGCCGGCGCATGTCGCCATCGATGACCAGCACGGTCTTGCCGAGACCCGCCAGCGCACGCGCCAAGGCATTGAGCGTCAAGGACTTGCCTTCCCCTTCCTGCGCACTGGTGACGAGGATGGAGCGCGGCAAGCCGCCTGCGGACGCCAGCAACAGCGAACGCGCGATGGGCGTGAAGATTTCGGGCGGCTGCGGATTATCCCCCGTCACAGGCACCGCACCCAGCAGCGGCAGGCCCACCCGTTCGGCCAGCGTGTCCGCGGACGTCACCGCATCGTCGAATATATGCCGCGCCGCCACCAGCAACAGCCCCAGCGCCAGCCCGCCGAGCGCAGCAAGAAGCAGCGTTTCGCCGATCTTGGGCGAGAAAGGGTGCGCCGGCACGGCCGCCCGGTCCAGCGGCTGAATACGGCCGGCCTGGAAGCCCGCCTGCGACGCCATGTCGCGATAGCGTTGCAACAGGCTGTCATGCAGCATCCGATAGGTGTCGACCGACCTTTCATAGATGCTGAGTTGCACATCGCGTCCGCGCGCGGCCTGGGCATCGCGCTCCAGCCCCGCGATCTCGGTCGCGATCTGCTTCTCGCCATGGACGGCGACGTCATATTGCTCCTTGAGCGATGCACGGATGCGGTTCGCCATTTCCGTCGCCTGATCGTCCAAAGCCGCGAGCCTGGCGCGCGCCTCGCGCATTTCCGGGTGCGCGTCCTTGCGAAATTGCCGTTCCTCGACCAGCGCGGCGCGCGCTTGCGCCCGCTCCGCCATCAATTGCTGCATGGCGCCGTTGTTGAGCACCTCCGGCAGCGTCTCGACACTGGCGCGTCTCGCGCTTTCCCAGCGCTTCTGCGCGGCGATCCGTTCCGACACCGCCTGCGCGCGATAGCCGTTGAGCTGCGCCAGCCGGGTCTCGATCGACCCTTCCGATGGCGCGAACTTCGGTTCGGGCGACCGGGGCTTGCCCGCTTCCTGCGCGCCCTTATCCGGCTCGACAGGCGCTCCTCCGGTCCGGGCGGCATAAATGGCCAATTCTCGCTCCGCGCGCGAAAGGTCGCGCCGAGCGCCGTCCAGTTCACCCAGCAGGAAGCGCCGCGCCTGCACGCCCGATTCGAAGCCACGTTTGAGGTCCGACCGGATCAGGCTGTCGGCATAGCTGTTGGCGACCCGCGCCGACAGCACCGGGTCGGCGCTGACGAAGCTGATCCGGATGATCCGCGACTTGCCGGGCAGTTCCACCTCCAGATTCCGGCGCAGCAGGGCAACGACCCGCTCCTGCTCGACCTGCCGCTGGCTGAGGCCGGCCGAACCTTCCTTGGGCCGGCTGACGCCCATCCCCTCGAAAAAGGTCGGCGTGCCGACCAGTGCCAGGTCGCGCACCACCTCTTCGGCCAGCGCGCGGCTGCGCAGCACTTCCAATTCGGTCTGCATGACCGTTTCCGTGTCGTCGGTCATCGATCGCGCCGCGCCCGCGCCGGCGGCGCCGGCGGGCACGTCCTCCACTTCGACCGAAGCCGTGGCGCGATAGTCCGGCGTCGACAGCAGGATGTAGAGCAACGCCGCCAGCAGGCACAGCGCCATGGTGACGAACAGGATCACGCGGTGCCGACGCAGCACCGTCCAGTAGGTGCGCGCGGCGCTCGCCAACCGGGCGCCAATGCCTTCCACTTCCGGGCTGTCCACAGGATCGATCCGGGTCGCGACCATCAACGATCTCCATCCAGCGCGATGAAGCCCGCAGCGATGGCCGGAACCGCGATCAGCGCGCCGCCCAATATCGCCTTGGCGCGCGACAGGCCGACGATCAACTGGTCGCCGGGCAGAATTTCGGGATCGGGCGCTTCGCCCTTTCGGATGGCGGCAAGATCGAACATCGCGGCCCGCCGCTCCCCATCCATGCGGCGCACGACCACGACCTGACCGAGGCTCGCCAGCCGGGTCGGTCCCTTGGCCAATGCTACTGCCTGGGACAGGGTCAATCGTCCCTCGATCGGATAGAGGCCGGGTTCCCGCACCTCACCGTCCAGCGTAATGCGACGACCCACCGCCTTCTTCACGAACAAGGTCACCTGGGGCGACACCAGATAGCGCTCACCCAACCGCCCGGCGATGACGTCGGCGGCCTCACCGGCGGTCAGGCCCGCGACCGGCACGTCGCCGATCAGCGGCATACGGACCATGCCAGCAGCCGTCACCTGTGCATCCTCCAGCGACAGGCCCGGCTCATGATAGACCTGGATGCGCAGCACGTCCTCGGGCGACAGGCGATAATCCATGCCCACGGCCGGCGGCGGCGGCACGATAGCATAGGCCGCCTCCCCCGCAGGCGCATCCTCCACGGTCGCGCAGCCCGTCAGACCCGGCAAGAGCAGGGCGGCCATCCAAAGTCGCGGCGAGCGCCAGCGCCTCATGCCTCATGTCCCCCTCTGGCGATTGATCCATGGCGCGGACAGGCGCCGTTGGATCCGGGGGTTAACGACGGGACAGGGCGATGGCAACTGTCGGCGCGACGGGGCGCGCCGCCACACTGACGGTCAGACGGCGATGCGGTCCGGTGCGGGCGCGATCCGGTGAGGCTGGTCGGGCCGACGGGGCTGATCGGGCCAGATGCCCCGCGTGTCATAGACCGCCTTGCCGGCGCGCTCGTCCACCGGGACCGATTTGAACATGTCATGATCGACCAGAATGACGAACACGCCACATTGTTCCAGAGCCGTATCGAGATCGATCAGTTCGGCCCCCGTCCCGGCAAACTCCATGGGCAGCGACTGCGCATAGGGTTCGACCAGCTTGATGCGGCGCCCATAGCGACGGGCGAGGCGCGCGGCGACCTTCACCGCCGGACTTTCGCGGAAATCGTCGATATTCGCCTTGAAGGCAAGACCGAGGCAGGCGACGTCCTCGCCCGCGAAGTCATCGATCATGTCCGACGCTCTGGCGACCACATGATCCGTCTTGCCATCATTCACCTCGCGCGCTGTGCGGATGATTCGGGCATTTTCGGGATCGCCATGGACGATGAACCAGGGATCGACGGCGATGCAGTGGCCACCGACACCGGGGCCGGGATTGAGGATGTTGACGCGCGGATGCCGGTTGGCGAGGCGGATCACCTCCCACACGTCGATATCCATATTCTCCGCGATCACCGACAATTCGTTGGCGAAGGCGATGTTGACGTCGCGGAAGCTGTTTTCGACCAGCTTCACCATTTCCGCTGCGCGGGCCGTGGTGGTGATGCAGGCGCCGCGCACGAACTGGCGGTAGAAGCCCAGCGCCTTGCGCGCGCAACGCGGCGTGATCCCGCCGATACAGCGGTCATTGTCGATCAGTTCGACCAGGATGCGGCCCGGCAGAACCCGCTCCGGGCAATAGGCGATGGCGATGTCGCCCTGGGCGCCCTGCCCGGGCATTCTGAGGTCGGCGCGCAGCGAGCCGATCACGTCGCGCAGCGCCTCGGTCGTGCCGACCGGAGACGTGGATTCCAGGATCACCGTGTCCCCGGGCTTCAGCACCGGCGCGATGGTCCGTGCCGCCTTCAGGACATAGGAGATGTCCGGCGCGCGATCTTCCGCCACCGGGGTCGGGACAGCAATGATGAAGACGTCGCTTTGCTCGACGTCCAGGCTGGCGCGCAGATGGCCCCGCGCGACCACGCCCTGAACCAGGCCGTCAAGATCGACTTCCTCGATATGGACTCGGCCCGAATTGACTGTTTCGACCACATGGGCCGACACGTCCACGCCCACTACCTGGCATCCCCCGCGCGCGATCAGAGCGGCGGTCGGCAGGCCGATATAGCCAAGGCCGATGACGGAAACCTTCTGCTTGGTGTCGACGGGCATGGGGCAGGCAATCCTTTGGGCCGGTTCGATTTGGCTGCCCTTCTGCGCGGAAATGCTGAAGATTTCGGTAATGAGACGTCAGGCGGCGCGTACCGCGGGTTTCACCATGGCCATCACCGCCGCAATCCGTTCCGCCGCCTTCCCATCGCCGAAGGGGTTGTGCGCGCGCGCCATCGCCTGATAGGCGTCTTCGTCATCGAGCAAGGCCAACACCGCGCGCACGATGCGCTCCCGGTCTGCCCCGACCAGCTTGGCTGTGCCCGCTTCGACGCCTTCGGGGCGCTCGGTCGTCTCGCGCATCACCAGCACCGGCTTGCCGAGCGAGGGCGCTTCCTCCTGCACGCCGCCGCTGTCGGTCAATACGAGATGGCAGAGGTCGAGCAGCCGGACGAAATGCGGATAGTCGAGCGGCTCGATCATCGCGACATTGGGAAGGCCGCCGAGCACGGCGTCCATCACCGGGCGGACATTGGGGTTGGGATGGACGGGGAAGATCACGGCCACGTCGGGCCGCGCGGCGATGTCCGCGATCGAGCGGGCGATCGCTTCCATCCCGCCACCGAAATTCTCGCGCCGGTGGCTGGTGACGGCGACGATCCGTTTACCCGCGAAGCGCGCAGCAAGATCGTCCAGTCCGCTCGCCAGGGACGGCTCCGCCAGTACCCGCGCGCGAGTCGCCAGCAGCGCGTCGATCACGGTGTTACCGGTGATGTGGATACTCGCAGGGTCGCGATTTTCGGCTCGCAGCGCATCCGCGGCCGCCTGAGTCGGCGCGAAGTTCATATCGGCGATGCAGGCGACCACGCGGCGATTCACCTCCTCCGGCCAAGGGTGATGGATGTCGCCGCTGCGCAGCCCTGCCTCGACATGGGCAACCGGAATCTTGCGATAATAGGCGGCAAGACTGGCCACCATGGTCGTGAGCGTATCGCCATGAACGACCACCCGGTCGGGTCTCTCGGCATCGAAAGCCTTGCCCAGTTCGACGATCAACCGGGCCGTCAGCCCGTCCAGGGTCTGGTTGGGGAGCATCACGTCCAGATCGATGTCAGGCGTTATGCCCGCTATCTCCAGCACCTGATCCAGTAGGTTGCGATGCTGCGCAGTGACGATGACGCGGGTTTGCACGCCCTGCCTGGCCCGCAGCGCATGGACCACCGGAAACATCTTGATCGCTTCGGGCCTCGTCCCGAACACAATGGCAATCTTCACGGCTCTTCCTTCTGCCTGCCCCTACGCTCCACCTGTCGCAGAAATTGGTATACAGCCCCTGAATCGCTTGCGCATTTTCTCGCTGCATTGCAGCGAACCAAATTGTGCAGAGGTTTTCCTGAAGCCATGCTACATCATATTCTTTCTTTGCGGAGCCAGAGCACCTCATGAAAATCACCATGATCGGCACAGGTTATGTGGGCCTTGTGTCGGGAGCCTGTTTTGCGGATTTCGGGCATGACGTCGTGTGCGTCGACAAGGATGCGGGCAAGATCGCGGCGATCGAATCCGGGCGGATGCCGATCTTCGAGCCGGGCCTGGACCAGTTGGTCGGCGGCAATGCGGCGGCCGGGCGGCTGACCTTCACCACCGATCTGGCAGCAGGGGTCAAGGGCGCGGACGCGATCTTCATCGCGGTCGGCACGCCCTCGCGCCGAGGCGACGGCCATGCGGACCTGAGCTATGTCTATGCTGCGGCGCGGGAGATCGTCGAGGCGCTGGACGGGCCGGCGGTGATCGTCACCAAGTCGACCGTGCCCGTGGGCACCGGCGACGAAGTCGAGCGGATCGCACGCGACCTGCGCCCGGACCTCGACATCCAGGTCGTCTCCAACCCCGAATTCCTGCGCGAAGGCGCCGCCATCGGCGACTTCAAGCGGCCCGACCGCGTCGTCGTGGGCACCACCGGATCGGAGCGCGCCATCGCGGTCATGAGCCAGATCTACCGGCCGCTCAACCTCAACCAGGCACCGCTCATGTTCACCGGCCGTCGCACCGCCGAACTGATCAAATATGCCGCCAACGCCTTCCTGGCGACCAAGATCACCTTCATCAACGAGATGGCGGACCTGTGCGAGGCGGTCGGCGCCGAGGTGCAGGACGTGTCGCGCGGCATCGGCCTCGACAACCGCATCGGTTCCAAGTTCCTGCACGCAGGGCCGGGCTATGGCGGCTCCTGCTTCCCCAAGGACACGCTGGCGCTGGTCAAGACCGGTCAGGACCATGACGCGCCGATCCGCATCGTCGAGACGGTCGTGCAGGTCAACGACCTGCGCAAGCGGGCGATGGGCCGCAAGATCGTCAAGGCGCTGGGCGGCGATGCGCGCGGCAAGACGGTCGCGCTGCTCGGCCTCACCTTCAAGCCCAATACCGACGACATGCGCGACGCCCCCAGCATCGCCATCGTCCAGGCGCTCGAGGATGCCGGCGCGAAGATCGTCGCCTATGATCCCGAAGGCATGGAGGTCGCCGCCCCGATGATGCCCGGCGTCACGATGGCAAAGGACGCCTATGAAGCCGCGAAGGGCGCCGACGCCCTCGTCCTCGTCACCGAATGGGACATCTTCCGCGCCCTCGACCTCAAGCGCCTCGCCGCCTCCATGACCGGCAACGCCCTCGTCGACCTGCGCAACATCTACCCCCTCGCCGAAGCGGCCGATGCAGGCTTCTCCCTGTCCCGCGTCGGTAGCGCGGGGCATTGATCTGGCCCTGGGAGGAAGGGCATGGTCATCACCGCGCCCTTCCTCGCATCCGTCACTGGATGATCGCAGCCCTGCTGCTGACCGGCATGATGATCGTCATGCCGGTTCTTTTCGCATTTATCTAAAGCGGCTCAGGCCTTGATCTTCCAGCCCCGGCGCAAAAGGCCATAGCAGAGACCACCGAAGATCAGGTTGAGCGCCAGCAGCACGAGGCTGCCCGTCACCACATTGGTATCCGCCGCCGCGACGAAACCGTAGCGGAATCCCGAGATGATGTAGAAGAAGGGGTTGGCATGGCTGATCCCCTGAAAAAAAGGTGGCAGCCGGTCGATCGAATAAAAAGTGCCCGACAGCAGCGCGAGCGGACCGATCACGAAATTGGTGATCGCCGCGCCATGATCGAACTTTTCCGCCCAGATTGACGTCAGCACACCAAGAAAGGCGATGAAGCTGGTACCGAGCAGGCCGAACCAGATCACCGCCCAGAGATGCGCCGGCGTCACATGGACGCCGGGCCAGGCCACCATCGCCAGCCAAAGGGCACAGCCCACCAGCACCGCGCGCGTCACCGAGGAGGCCGCGAGCGCGAACAGCAGTTCACCAACCGAAATAGGTGGCATCAGATAGTCGACCAGAGTCCCCTGCACCTTCCCCACCATCAGCGAGAAGCTGGCATTCGCGAAACAGGCGTTGATCATGCCCATGATGATGAGGCCGGGCGCGATGAAGTCGGCAAAGGGGACCGCCTCCCCGCGTAGCGTCACGGTACGACCGCCGCCGCCCAGCGCGACGATGAAGATGATGAGGAACATGAGCGTGGTGATCGCCGGCGCCCATACCGTCTGGAGTTGCACCTTCATGAAACGGCGCACTTCCTTGCGATAGAGCGCCCAGGTGCCAGCCCAGTTCACGTTCCGTATCTGCGGCACCCCCGGTTCGGCAAACAACGATTCGGTGGCAATTTTGGGCTGGTCGTTCATGGGCAGATCGACTATCGGCTGAACCGTTGTGCCGCAAGGGGTCAGGTCCGGGGATTTGAACCTGCGCGCCGCGCTTCCCATATGGGAAGCCATAGACGATTTTTGAGGAGTTTTCATTGTCCTGGACCGACGAGCGTATCGACCAGCTCAAGGCGATGTGGGAACGTGGCCTGACCGCCAGCCAGATTGCGGACGAACTGGGCGGCGTCAGCCGCAATGCGGTGATCGGCAAGGCGCATCGCCTGGGCCTGCAATCCCGCCCCTCGCCGGTAAAGGCGAACGAGGCGCCCAAGAAGGCCGCCCCGCCGCGCAAGCCCGCCCCTGCACCCGAAGTGGAGGCGCCGCGCGCAGCCGCCGCACCGATCGCACCGCCACCGGCCCCGCCGCGCCAGCCAGCGCCGGTCGCGCCCGCCGCTCCGGCTGCGCCCGCAGTTGCCGCCGCGTCCGCGGATGCGCCGCCCCCTCCACCGCAGCCGCGCATCGTCTCGGTCGGCCCCGGCGGCTTCCTGCGCCAGGGTCCGGGCGACCAGCAGGCACCGATCCCGCCCGCGCCTCCGCGCCGTCTCGTACCGGCCAAGCCCAGCCCGGAAATCGCCGACAAGACCAGCCTGCTCGACCTGACCGAGCGTATCTGCAAGTGGCCGATGGGGCATCCGGGCGAACCCGACTTCCATTTCTGCGGTGAGCAGGTGAACCCCGGCTTCCCCTATTGCGTCGAGCATTGCGGGCGCGCCTATCAGGCGCAGTTGCCACGCGGCACGCGCCGCCCACCGCCGCCGATGCCGTTTGGCGGCCCGCGCGTTCGCTAAGCCTATCGAAAAGGGCCGGTTCCCCAGGGGAGCCGGCCCTTTTCCATTCATATCGAACAATCAGAAGCGGAAGCTGGTCGTCACCATCACGCTTTGCGTGTCGAACTTGTCGCCGCGATTGATGCTGGCGCCGCCCGACGGGGTGATCCGGAAGGGATTGGTCGCCGGCGCGCTGCCCGCGCCGACATCGACCCGATAGTCGCCGACATTGTAACGGGTCCACAAATAGCGCGCGCCGATCGAGAAATTGCTCGAAACCTTGGCCTCGACACCGCCGCCCATGGTCCAGCCCCAACCATCCTCGCTCCGGCTTTCCTCCGTGAAGCTGTTGACGCCGTTACTGGTGTTGAAATTATTTTTCACCTTGGCGTAGGCCAAGCCTCCGGTGATGTAAGGCATTATGCCGCCAGGCGTCGTATAGCCCAGCCGCGCGCGCAGATTGGCATTCCAGTCGATCTTGCGCCGCATGGTGTAGAATGCCGGGGTCGTCGAAAATTCGCTGACCTTGTCGTCGACATAGGCTTGGCCGGCTTCGGCGACGACGCCAGCCACCAGGCTGCCGAACTGCATGTCATAGCCGACATGCCCCATCCAGCCGATCGCGTCCTTGTCGCTGTTGCAGCCGGCGCCCGGAGTCGCCCCGCGCGCCGCGCCGCCGCAGGTGCCCGGCGAAAAGGCATTGGCGCCGGCAGCGGTGGTCACGGCATCGTCATAGACGCCGTCGGCATCGGTATCGAAACGCAGATGCTCGCCGCCATCCCGCTTCTGCCAATTATAGCCGAACGAACCGCCGACATAGGGCCCGGTCCAATCGACCCCGCCGCCGCTGTCCTGCGCAAGGGCCGGCGTCGCCAGAACAAACGCCAGGGTGGCGCCAAGCGGCGCGATCGCGATCAACTTCATAATTATTTCTCCTCGCCTGAGCGGTCATTCGATCCGCCATCGCCAGCGCAAACGAGCCACCCCAATTTTTGTTGCACTGCAATCTGTTACTTTTCTTTGCTGGGGTTGCCCGCTTGCAACCCTTGCGCCCTTCGCCCGCCCGCTTATAGCTTGTGCCCATGTCCGAAGACCTGTTCGCCGCCAACACCTCACCCACGCAGCAATATGATGCTTCCACTATCGAGGTGCTGGAAGGACTGGAGCCGGTGCGCCGGCGTCCGGGCATGTATATCGGCGGCACGGACGAGCGCGCGCTGCACCATCTCGCCAGCGAGGTGCTGGACAACAGCATGGACGAAGCGGTCGCGGGTCACGCCACCCGGATCGAGGTGACGCTGGAAGCGGGCAACCGTCTGACCATCACCGACAATGGCCGTGGCATTCCCGTCGATCCGCATCCCAAATTCCCGGACAAGTCGGCACTGGAGGTGATCCTCACCACGCTCCATTCGGGCGGCAAGTTCGAGGGGAAGGCTTATGCCACCTCCGGCGGCCTGCATGGCGTGGGCATTTCGGTGGTCAATGCGCTTTCCACCACGACCGTGGTCGAAGTGGCGCGCAACAAGGAGCTGTTCCGCCAGAGCTTCTCGCAGGGGCTGCCCAGGACCGCGCTGGAGAAGGTCGGCGCGGCGCCCAACCGGCGCGGCACGTCGGTCAGCTTCATTCCCGACACCGAGATTTTCGGCGAACAGAAGTTCAAGCCCGCCCGCCTCCACCGCCTGGCCCGATCCAAGGCCTATCTGTTCGCGGGCGTGGAGATACGCTGGAAATGCGACCCCTCGCTCATCAGCGACGACACGCCCGCTGAGGCTGTCTTCCAGTTTCCCGGCGGCCTTGCCGACCATCTGAAGGAGCAGGTCGGCGACCGCGACTGTGCGACCAGCGTCTTTTTTTCGGGCAATCAGGATTTCCCGGGCATAGCGGGCCGGGTCGAATGGGCGGTCGCCTGGCCGCTCTGGTCGGACGGCAGCTACAGCTGGTATTGCAACACCATTCCGACGCCGGACGGCGGCACCCATGAGGCCGGCCTGCGCGCCGCGTTGGTGAAGGGCATCCGGGCGTTCGGCGATCTTGTCGGCCAGAAGAAGGCGAAGGACATCACCGCCGACGATATCATGACCTCGTCGGAGATCATGCTGTCCGTCTTCATCCGCGATCCCCAGTTCCAGAGCCAGACGAAGGATCGGCTGACCAGCCCCGATGCGGCGCGGCTGGTGGAAAATGCCGTGCGCGACCATTTCGACCATTATCTCACCGACCATATGGACCGGGGCAAGGCGCTGCTAGCCTATGTGCTGGATCGCATGGACGAGCGCCTGAAGCGCAAGCAGGAGAAGGAGGTCAAGCGCAAGACCGCCACCAACAGCCGCAAGCTGCGCCTGCCCGGCAAGCTCACCGACTGTTCCAATGATGATCCCGAAGGCGCCGAAATCTTCCTGGTCGAAGGCGATTCCGCCGGCGGTTCCGCCAAGCAGGCGCGCGATCGCAAGACCCAGGCGATCCTGCCGCTGCGCGGCAAGATCCTCAACGTTGCATCAGCGAACACCGCCAAGATACTGGCCAACCAGGAAATTGCCGACATGATCCTGGCGCTGGGCTGCGGCACGCGCAAGGACTGCAATCCCGACAATCTGCGCTATGAACGCATCGTCATCATGACCGACGCCGATGTCGATGGCGCGCATATCGCCACTTTGCTGATGACCTTCTTCTTCCAGGAAATGCCGGAACTGGTGCGGCGCGGGCATCTCTATCTGGCACAGCCCCCGCTTTACCGCCTGGTCGCGGGCGGCAAGAGCCTGTACGCCAAAGATGACGCCCATCGCGAGGAACTGCTGGCCAAGGAGTTCAAGGGCAAGAAGGTCGATATCAGCCGCTTCAAGGGTCTGGGCGAAATGAACCCGATGCAGCTGCGCGAAACCACCATGGACCCCAAGACACGGATGCTGATCCGCATCACGCTGCCCGACGATGTCGAGGACCGACAGCAGGTTCGCGACCTGGTCGACCGGCTGATGGGCACCAACCCCGCCCACCGCTTCGCCTTCATCCAGGAAAATGCCGCAGCGGTGGACGAGGAAGCGATCGACGCGTGAGGACCGGACCGATGGCTTTTCCTTCGGTCCGAAACCGGCGGAGGTAGCGCGTGCGTCCATGGTCGATCCTGTTCGCGCTGATTCTCCTGGCCCTTCCCATGCGCGCATCGGCCCAGGCCGATCCGACCTATCGATCCCGCGCCGAACAACTGGTTCGCATCCTCGCCGCTCCGGGTGACGAGGATGATTATTTTGCGCCCCTCTTCCGCGACGCCGTGCCGGTCGATCGCTGGCGCGCGGTCGCGGCCGATCTGCGCGCCCGGCACGGCCAGCCCCTTTCCCTCGGATCGGTCCGCAGCGAGACCGCAACGGCCGGCCAGGTCGAAATCCGATTCGAGCGAGCAACCGTGGGCTTCACCCTCGTCATCTCCCCGCAACCGCCCCATCGCGTGATCGGCCTGCACATCATCGGCGCGCGTACCGCCCATGACAGCCTGGACAAGGTGATGGCCGACATTGCCGCCCTGCCCGGCTCGACCGCCTTCGCCATCGCCAGGCTGACCGACGCAGGCCCGCAAATATTGTACGGCCATCGCACCGATACGCAGATGGCGACCGGCTCCAGCTTCAAGCTCTACATCCTCGCGGAACTGGCGCGCGCCGTCGCGGCCCGCGAACATCGCTGGAGCGACAGCATCCCGCTCGGTCCGAAGAGCTTTTCGGGTCGGCTGGCGGCGTGGCCGGACAAGGCGCCCATGACGCTGCACAGCCTCGCCACCGCAATGATCGCCGAAAGCGACAATAGCGCCAGCGACACGCTGCTGCTCGCGCTGGGCCGCGACCGGGTCGATGCCATGCGGCAAGCCGCCGGTCATGCCGATCCTGGAACGGCATCGCCGCTGCTCACCACGGCCGAAGCGTTCGCGCTCAAGATGCCCGCCAACAGCGATCTGCGCCGGCGCTTCGAGGCGGGTTCGCCCGCTTCGCGCCGCGCGTTGCTGCGAGAATCTGCCCAGCGACTGACCGCGGACAAGGTCGATGTGGGCAGCGTCGCCGAAATGCCGGTCGCGATCGAGAGCGTCGAATGGTTCGCAAGTTCCCGCGACATGATCGCCCTGCTCGACTGGCTGCGCCTTCATGGCGGCGACGCGCTGCCGATCCTGGCCGTCAATCCCGGCATTGCCCCGGCGGACGCGCGGCGCTGGCGCTATCTGGGGTACAAGGGGGGCAGCGAACCCGGCGTCATGGCGATGAACATGCTGGCGCAAGGGAGAGACGGCGCCTGGTATGCGGTCAGCGGAAGCTGGAACAACCCCGCAGCGCGGCTCGACGAGGCCAGATTCGTCGCGCTGATGACAAGGGCGCTGAACCTCTTGGCCGGGGATATTCACTGACCGGGTTGCTGCGCCTGCCGGTTCCGCCTTGTCGCGCCGATATCTAGATCGCTGCCAGTTCCACAGCGCGGGCAAACACCGCATCGAGCATGTCCGCCGTCAGCCGGCCGATATTCTGATTATATCGGGAGCAATGATAGCTGTCGATCAGCATCCGGCCATCGGGCATCCTATGTTCGGCCTGATGGGCAAAGCGCGCCTTGGGCAGCTTGCCGCCCAATATCTTCACCGCCGACTGGTGCGCGACCTCCCCCAGCGCGACGAAGGTGCGAGCGCGAGGCAAGGCCGCGACGGCATCCGCCAGGAACGGGCGGCAATTATGGATTTCCTGCGGCACCGGCTTGTTCTGCGGCGGCAGGCATTTGACCGCATTGAGGATGATCGCCCCCCGCAGGACTAGGCCATCGTCGGGGCGCCCGTCATAGCGCCCTTCGACCAGTCCATGCCGTGACAAGGTCGAGAACAGCAGAGTGCCGGCATGGTCGCCCGTGAACGGGCGTCCGGTCCGGTTAGCGCCCTGCCGGCCCGGCGCCAGGCCGATGATGGCGATGCGCGCCTGGGGATCGCCAAAGGCCGGCACCGGCGCATTCCACCAGTCAGGATGTTCGGCGCGGCATTCCTCGCGCAATGCGACCAGCCGGGGGCAGCGCGCGCAGTCGCGCGGCGGCTCGGTTTCAGGCAGGGGGCTTTCCAGGATCATCGCAAGCAGATAGGCGCAGCCCCATGGTGGACACAAGAACCCACATCTATGCGCTGGCGCTGGGATCGAACCGGCCGCTTTCCGCCCGGCGCACGCCGCCCCGCCTGCTCGCGGAGGCGACGGCGCTGATCGCAATGGAAACCCGATTGCGAGCGGTGTCACCGACCATCGCGACGCCGCCACTCGGTCCGTCCGCCCGTATCTTCGCCAATGGGGCGCTGCTGGTGGAAAGCCCCCTCGCCCCGCCGGCAATGCTCGCCCTTCTGCAACAGGTCGAAAACCACCTGGGCCGCCGCCGCCATCGTCGCTGGGGCGCGCGCAGCGTCGACATCGACATCATCCTCTGGTCTGGCGGGCGATGGGACAGCCGGACACTGACGA
This sequence comes from Sphingobium sp. V4, assembly GCF_029590555.1. Taxonomy (NCBI): domain Bacteria; kingdom Pseudomonadati; phylum Pseudomonadota; class Alphaproteobacteria; order Sphingomonadales; family Sphingobiaceae; genus Sphingobium; species Sphingobium sp. V4. The sequence continues at coordinate 1,716,725 of NZ_CP081001.1, forward strand.
TTCCCCATGCCGCCTTTCGCAGTCGGGCCTTCGTTCTCAACCCGTTGCACGCCATCGCGAGCGGGTGGCCCGATCCGGTCACGGGACTGCGCGTCCGCCATCTGCGCGCGCGCCTGCAAAAAGCAAAAGCGAAACGCGCGACAAGAGGTTGACCATCCGCCCCGCCCCCTCTAGGGGTCCACCACCTCTTCGGGGGCCCTTAGCTCAGTCGGTAGAGCAACTGACTTTTAATCAGTAGGTCGCTGGTTCGAACCCAGCAGGGCTCACCACCCCCCCCCGGAACAGCATGAAATCGTTGGAAAACCGTACTCCAAACGGTTCCAAAACCGTACAGTCTCCTGAAACGGTCCCCCCGAATGCCGTCCCTAATGTCGAGGTAAAGCCTCGGAATTATTCGATAATCAAGTCATCCCGCGTCTACCGAAAGTGTCTATCGAACTAAACATATTTGCTCGTTAAGCATCGGACGGGCCAGCGTCTAACGCGCCCTCGCTGCGTAACCCGAGGATAGAGATCATGCCTCTGCAAAATCGCGTCGATCCATTCGGCAACATTATGGCGCATAACTCGCGCGGCATGCTGATGGTGAATCGCGGTCGCCTTCATGATGAGAACAAGCAAACGGCAGCAAGGGTTGGACAACCAAAGCTGGGTCACCTGTGCCTTGAGTGTCAACCGCGGGAGGCGTGAAATCATGGCGCCCGGTAGCTATTATACCAAACTATTCTTCCTCGACGAAGCCACCGCCCTTGCAGCAGGGCATCGGCCTTGTGGGGAATGCAGACACGAAAATCACAAGGCATTCGTTGCCGCCTGCAAGCGGGGCCATGGGCTCGCCGAGGATCACAGGCTCACTGTCAAAGATATCGACACCATCATGCATCGCGATCGCAAGCAACTCTTCCAAAGCCGCAGCCTTGTCGATCCCAATAGCATTCCAGACGGCGCCATGGTCGCCCATTCAACCAGCCAGGTGTGGATCAAATGGGTGGACGGTTTTTATCCATGGTCCTTCGATGGTTACGGTCCAAGGCAAAGCACACTCGACAGGCCGGTTACGCTGGTCACACCAGCCAGCACAACTCACGTCCTCCATGCCGGATGGTTGCCCCGATAATGCCGAGATGGTCGCTGACAAACGGAATCCAGCAGACCTCACCACCTCCCGTCCCCGATAATTGATTCCATGCGAGCCCGGTCGCGGCATTTGAGTGTCGCCGGGAATGGTTCGGTGCTAGTCCATAGGGACTAGGCCGAACGGGTGAGGGATCGCCATTCTGCGCATCGTACCGGCCTGAATATGCAGCGCCCTGCCCCCGGTGCAGCCTATAGCCTCTCCCGCATCGAGGAAGGTGGCGATGCAGATCGATTCGGGTACGACGCAGGAATTCTGGCAGGGCGGTGAAGATGCCCCGAGGGCATCGGTCAGGCGCCTTACGATCGAGCGGTGCCGGATTGCGTTGTGGTGGCTGATGCTGGTGGCGGTCGTGGCCGTCGCGATCATGAACCTGCGCTTTCTCTGGATAGATGTGCCGCGCATCATGCACCGTGCCGTCGATCATCTGGAGCATGACCGGTTCAAACTGTTCCTGCATCTGTCGACCGCACCCTTCATCCTGGTGACAGGCGCGGTGCTTTTCCGAAGGGCCTTGCGCGAACGCTGGCCCCGGCTGCATCGTTGGGGTGGGCGGATATATCTGAGCGCGGTGCTGGTGACTGCTCCGGCCACATTTCTGATGGCGCTACGGGAGACCGAGGGACCGCTGACAGTGTTGTCGTTCGCGACCCTTTCAATCCTGTGGTTCGGCACCGCGCTGCTCGCCTGGCGGGCGGCGCTGCGGCGGGACCATAATACCCATGGACGCTGGATGGTGCGCAACTACGCGCTGACATTTACGAACGTGACCTTCCGCGCGGAGTTGCATCTCCTGTTGTTGCTCGGCTTTCCGCTGCCGCTCGTCTATGAACCCGTCCGCATCCTCCAGATCATTCCCAACCTGATCGTTGCGGAACTGATCATTCGGTCGAGATTTCTCACGGCTGCGAAATGGTCCAGCCTGCGGCTGGGCCAACGGAAAGAATGGTCGATTACAAGGACCAATAGTGGATCGGGGACGGGAACAACCGCGAATCGAAGCGGCTCCTGACATCCGCGAACATCCCTGCGGGATTAAGCATGTCGCGGAGATCTTCGGACGACAGCTGGTCATAGACGCGATGCGGCACCGCCAGAACCAGCGCGTCCAGTCCGGCAAACATGGTCAAGGGCGTGGTTCCGGCGCCGAAAAGCCGACCAACATCGGCTTCGTCCGCGATCGGATCGTGCAGCAACACATTCAGCCCATAGTCCCGCAGGGTCCGTACCATGTCGACCATGGCCGAGTTGCGAAGGTCCGGCACATTTTCCTTGAATGTCAGCCCGAGTATCCCCACCGACCCGCGCGCTAGCGCGACGCCGCTGATCGCCAGGGTGCGAACCACCTGCCCGGCGACATAGGCACCCATGCCGGCATTGATCCGGCGGCCCGCGAGAATGACCTCCGGATGATAGCCGAGTTGCTGTGCCCTTGCGGTGAGATAATAGGGATCGACACCGATGCAGTGCCCGCCGACCAGGCCGGGATGGAATTTCAGGAAATTCCACTTGGTCCCGGCGGCGGCCAGAACGTCGCTGGTGCGGATGTCGAGCAGATGGCAGACCTTCGCCACCTCGTTCATCAACGCGATGTTGAGATCGCGCTGGGTATTCTCGATCACCTTCGCGGTTTCGGCGACGGCGATGGAGGGAGCGCGGTGCAGACCGGCGGGAACGATGCGGCCATATATGGCGGCCACTCGGTCCAGCGTCGCCATGTTCTGGCCTGCGACGATTTTCACGACATCCGCGATCCCATGCTTCGTATCGCCGGGATTGATCCGTTCGGGACTATAACCAAGGACGAAGTCAACGCCGCGCGCCAACCCCGACGCCTGCTCGAGCAGCGGACCGCAGACATCCTCGGTCGTCCCCGGATAGACGGTGGATTCGATGACGACCGCCGCACCAGGCCGCATATGCGCCCCGACGGTCTCGCAGGCCGCGCGCAGCGCACCAAGGTCGGGGCAATGATTGGCGTCCACAGGCGTCGGCACCGTGACGATCCAGAACGTCACGTCGGCAAGATCGTCCGGGCGGTCGGTCAGCACTAGCCCGGTTGTCCGCAACGCTTCGACGCCAATCTCTCCCGTCCAGTCATGGCCGTCGCGCAGCGCCGCGACGCGCCGGTGATCTATGTCGAAACCGATGACCGGCAGGCCCGCGCCGGCAAAGGCAATGGCCAATGGTAGTCCGACATAGCCAAGGCCAATGACCGCGATCCGCTCCTGCCCGTTCATAGGCATCACGCAGCCAAGCCCGCAGCGTCGGACCTTTCCCGTCGGCAGGAGGAAGCCAGTTCGGCCATCGTCACGCTGGTCATGCCAAAATCATCGGCCATCCTTCGATAATCGTCCAGGATTGCGCCCAACATGTGCAGGTTCTGGTCAATATCCTGCCCGAAATTCTGGGGATGCCACCAGATATGGCATATTCCGCGTCGCTGCGCGGCACACCGCATACGGCCCCTGATCCGGATGCGCTGGAGCTGGTCGAGCGCGGTCAGCCGGATCTGCGCCGGGCGCAAGAAGTGAGAGGCGGCGATGTTCACCAACCCCGCCGTCACGACCGGACGACCGGGCGCGTTAGGTGTCAGCGGCAGATAAGTTTCCGCCAACCGGGCGGCGCGATGGCGCAGATGGTCCCCCCGTCGCGGACGACCGTCATGGGAGCCCCCCTGCTGCGTTCCCCTGAAGCTCTCATATCCTGCAGATCGGCAAAGCGGCAGATAGGCTTCCTTCACCTGATTGCGCGGAAAGACGAGGCTTTTCAACTCTACGCCCAGCGAGGCCGCCGCTTTGGAAGCCGCTGCGAGGTCCGCGGCGAAAGATTCCGGGTCATTACCGTCTTCAAGGGCGTAATAATGCGAGAAGCTGTGGCCCGCTATCTCCTGCCGAGGATAGGCCCCGATCCGCCGCAACAGCGACCGACCGAAATGAAGCGGGTCTTCCCGCTCGTTACGACCGACATCGTTCAAACGGGCATAGGCGGAAAGGGCCGGATCGGCATAGCTGGGCCGCTGGGCAGGCAGTTGGCTCAGCATCTCGTCCCTCTCATCGAAGAACAACAGGCCAACCGTCGCCCATGTGAGCGCGACATTCCGCTCCGCCACCAGGTCGAGGATGCGCGGAATCGCGCGACGGGCACCATGATAGGCCGCCAGTTCGGCCGGGCCGATCCGTTGCGGCTCGCTGCCCCAGGCCTGTTCAAGGTCGAGGGAGATGACCAGCGCTGGAAGGCATCCTTCAGCAGACAATCGCGCGCTCCAGGGATAGAGGGAACCGAACTCAATCTACCCGCACCGAGCCGCCATGCCTCGTTGACATAACGGCGCGCCCAAGCGCATCCGACGTACCGATTTTGGGCTAAGGCAACCGGCCCGCAATCGACATTGCCCCGACCCGGCGCCTGCATCAGCTTCCTACCAAAGTGATCGAAGGAAGGCACGTGTCCAGCTCAGTTTCGCGATGTCGAGCCGATGCGGAGTCTATCCATCGGACGGACATATTGATCATCGGCGCCGGTCCCTCCGGCCTCACCGCAGCCGACCGCCTCGTCTCGGCCGGACGACGGCCACTGATCGTCGAGCGATCCCCGCATGTCGGCGGCCTGATGCGATCCCTGCGTCACGGCCGCTTCACGGTCGACCTGGGCCGCAAGGAACTCTATGCCCGCATTCCCGAGATCGACGCACTGTGGACAGGGCTGCTCGGCGACGCCCTGAAACCCTACTCCCACCGGATCGGCAGCCTGTTCGCCGGACGGATATTGGAGCTGGCCGGCCAGTTTCGTGGCCCGACGCGCGGTATGCCGCCCGGTCTGCTGATGCGCGGGGGCTGGGATCTGGTACGCGGCTGGATCGACGGAGCGATGCGCAGGCCCGACAGCTATGAACGTTTCTGGCATCAGCGCACGGGGCGTCGCTTTGCACAGGTACTGGCGCAGGGCTATTGGGAGAAGTTTCGCGGTCGCCCGTGGCGCGACATGCCGGTTCCCGAAGAGCTGGCGGACGGCGAACGGGGCGGATCGCACAGTTTCGCGGCGGTAGCGCAGGGACTTAGGCTGGCCGCGCGAGGCGGTGTCGGCCGCCAGTCCAGCTGGCGCCATCCTGCGCTCGGCACAGGACAGTTGACCGACCAACTGGCCCGGCGGGTAAGGCAGGGCGGCGGCGAAATCCGTCTGGAGACGGAAGTCGTAGCGCTGGCGCCGGACGCGGATCAGTCCTTTTCGGTGACTTTGCGCCATCGCGGCGATGCGATACGGTGCCATGTCGGTACCGTCATTTCCAGCTTGGCGCCCGACGCGCTCCAGTCACTGCTGGTGCCCGGCGATGAACACGGACGCGCCGATCCAACCCGCTGTGTGGTCATGGTCTATCTGTTCCTCGATGAGCCGCCCCGCTTTCCCCATGCCTGGTTGGAAGTGAATGACCCGATGGTGCAGGCCGGCCGGATCACCAATTATGCGGCTTTCGGCGGAGACATGGTGCCGCCCGGGATGACCGCACTGTGCGTTGAGTTCTTCCTTGACGAGGATGATCCGAGACATGGCCGTTCCGATGGGGATTGGATCACGCTCGCCATCGACGAATGCCGCTCCAACCGGTTGATCCGGCCCGATCATCTCATCGACACGCGGATTCATCGCCTGACCCGATGCAACGCCGCCGCCAGCTGGCGCGAGGCACAGGACCGCCGACACGGTGCCTTCTACCAGCGGCTGCCCCTGTATCCGAGCCTGTTTCACGTCAATCGACCGGGAACCGACTGGGCGAGCTTTGCAGGGGTTTGCGCGGCGGACGCGATTTTGGCTGGTAACCGCAGGACCTTCGATGCGCGCGCCGACCCCACCCGCAGCTATGCGGCGAGCAATGAGGCTGCGACGCTGATGCGATCGGAGGTCACATGCAGCGCCCCCTGATCGTCATCGCGGGGAGCCTGTCGGTTTCGCTCACCAACTTCCGCGGGCCGCTGATCGCGCAACTGGTCAGCACCGGATACCGCGTCATCGCCTGCGCGCCCGATACGAACCCAGTGGTCATCCAGGAAATCCTTGCGCTCGGCGCCGAATTCCGGGTTGTTCCGATGCGCCGGACCGGGCAGAATCCGCTGCACGACCTGCGGACGCTCTTCTCCTATATCCGCCTCCTCCGACGCGAACGCCCAAAGGTCGTTCTTGCTTACACGCTAAAGCCGATCGTTTACGCTGGACTAGCTTTGCGCTTCTTCCACGCTCCCCGCTTCGTCGCGATGATGACGGGTCTGGGCTATGTGTTCGGCGAAACCGGCAGCAGCGGATGGCTGCAATGGCTGACGGCCCGTCTCAACCGGGCGGCATTGCGCCGGGCGCAGGACATCCTCGTCTTCAATCGCGACGATGCCGATGAACTGTTGCGGCGTCGGATGATCGACGATCGATCCTTGGTGACGCTGGTTCCCGGGTCCGGCGTTGATTTGCAGCGGTTCGCCCGACGCCCCTTGGCCAACGGAATGCCTGTCTTCCTGCTCGTCGCGCGATTGCTGGCCGACAAGGGCATAGGCGAATTCGTCGCAGCAGCCGCAATCGTACGCGCCAGCTTCCCCGGCGCGCGATTCCAGTTGCTCGGCCCGTTCGACTCCAATCCGGCCGCCATATCGCCTGCCCAAATCGAAAGCTGGGTCAGCATGGGTAATGTCGAATATCTGGGCAGCACGCGCGACGTTCGCCCCTTCTACGCGCAATGCACGACCTGCGTCCTGCCCAGCTACCGGGAGGGCCTCCCCCGGACAGTGATCGAGGCAATGGCGACGGGCCGTGCGATCATCACAACCGATGTTCCAGGCTGTCGCGACACGGTGGAGGTCGGCAGAAACGGCTTTCTGGTGCGCGCGCGCGATGTTCAGGATCTGGCCAACGCGATGATGCGTTTCTGCCATGATCCTTCGCTGGCAACCCGAATGGGCGAAGCGTCGTATCGCATGGCTACCGACAGGTTCGACGTGCGAAAGATCAACCGGCAATTACTCGACATCATCGGCCACCTCGCCCGGAGAAGCAATCCGGAAGACTTGCCGTGTGTCCCCTTGTCAGCACAATGCCACAGGTCCATGCAGTGAGCGGAACGGATCGGACGGGGCGACGGAAATTTTGCGCTCGTCACACGAACGTACAATTCGCCGATCCGCTGTCGACCCATCGGAGCGGAAATGGACGATCCCCTGGAGGATGCTTATCGGAACAGCGGAAGAGTATCTATCCCATGCATCGCACGAGCACTTCTGCCACAATCATTACCGGACCGCATCGGCAGACCGTCGACATGTCCAAGATAATGGGGATTGAACATCCCCATCTTCGCCAGCGCTTCGAGATCGGTGATTTCGAGCGTGCGGTGACGCCAGTAAAGCAACCCGGTCGCTCGGAGCAGATTGATGCTGCGATTGACCTGTACCAAGCTCAGCCCCGTGCAATCGGCGATGTCTCGTTGCGCCATCGGACAATCGACCCGGCCCTTTACCCCACTGGTTCCCAGAGCCGACGCGCGCACATATAGTTCACACAGAAGATGAGCGATCCTTTGCGTGGCGCCGAAACGGCCGAGCGTCGAAATCCACTGGCGCTGGATAGCCAGCGTCATGCTCAAATCCCATCGCAGCGCACGTTCGATGCCCGGCACCTGTGCCGTCATGACCGCAAAATCGGCATGGGACAGTTGGGCGAATGCGAGCGGAGACAGCGAGCAGGCGGAGTGATCCTGATGAACCTGGGCGACGTCATGCCCGAAAATATCTCCGGGCATCAGGATCTGGACAATTTGCCGCGTTCCATTTTCGAACTGATGATAACGACATGCCCATCCATCGAGGATGATCCGCACGCATGAGGCCGGATCGCCATCCGCATAAATGTCCTGACGTGGTTTCAGTTGGCGCAACTGTCGACATGCGACTTCCGCCAGCGCCAGCGCCTCTTCGGAAGACAGGCCAAGTTTCCGGCCGATCTTACTGGCATACCCTTTTAGCACCACAGCCTCCACGGACGTGGCTTAGAACGCCTCGACCCGTTTTGAACTTTTAATACAAAATATCTAAAAAGTAACCATGGCATTCGTTGCATTAATTACCATGGAAATCGCAGACAGTATCCATCAGCAAAAATTTCTCATTAACACATTATAGCACTCTCACGGTTGACTGATTTCAACATTTATAAGAATATGATTATCATTATCAATTGCATTTTTATCTTCAAATCTTTTCAATAATAAAATCTGTATACTATTTCCCCACACCTCATGATGATCCAAAATCATCTAATGTCGGCTTGGAGCAGGTTGCTGGCGATAGCGACAACTTGTGTGCGGTTAGTCGCACCGAGCCGACGCATCAGTTCCTTTACATGAGCCTTTACCGTCCTCTCACTGATCGTGAGCCGGACAGCAATCTCCCGATTGGTCATACCACGAGCAACGCCTTCAAGCACTTGGCGCTGCCGTTGGGTCAAACGTTCGTCATTACTGAGCAAGCCGGCGGCAGACAGGAAGTTGGCTTGCAACGGTGGCCCCGAAAGCACGGACCGCGGGTAGATGATGCACCCGCGTCCAACAATGCAAATGGCATCCTTGGTCAGTTCGAACGACATCTCGCTGTTTAGATAACCGTCAACGCCCAGACGCATTGCAGCCGACGCATGCTCCATGTCGGTATGAGTAGTCAGCAGGAGAATTCGCCCATTCGGCGCGGCGATCTGCAAAGGACCGATCATTTTGGCAAGGATAGCCTGGTCGAATGCGTCCGAGGCCAAATTGAGGAGGACGGCGTTGAACAACCGCCGTTCAGACAGGATGGTGGCTGCCTCCCACACGCTGCCAACCGCTGCGACGGAACGTATCTCCGGCGTGTCCTGGAGCGCTGCCATCAGGCAATCGCGCGTCAATGAGCGGGGATCAATCACCAGCAGATGCAGTTCGCGCAACATATCGCGCCCTGCCGCCGCAAGCCCTCCCTCAATTGCGATTAAGTCTGGGGGCAACGACTTGCCCTTTCTAGCAAAACGGTCACCGGTCCGCCAATCTGGCCCGTCCGTATCCTGCATCAGTGCGGTTCCATATAAAGGCCCATTTCCCGCGTTAGCGGAGCAAGCCGATTGAGCGCCGCCCCAGTGACAGGCTCTCCGAACCGCAATATCGCAGGCCGCCTCTCGATTGATCGAGCGGGTTCCGCGAAGCAGGCATAGGGTTCCTGGAAGACCCGCTCGATGATAGCGATCCGGTTCCCGCGACGTTTGGCCAACCGGGGAACACCACCCCACAGCGGCAGAGCGGCGATTGCTGAGATATGCCGCCGCGCGACGTAAGGGGGCAGCCGAAAATCTGGCAGCGCACGATGCTGCATAATCGATCACTCCGAATCGGAATGCCGCCGGACATTGGTGGCCGGTCAGAGCTTACGCGTGGCTCAAGGCGCTGCTAGGAGCCAGAAGTATGTAGCTCGGCAATTCCGGGTAACTTCGCGCATCCCAATGCTGATCGCGAGCTCAATTCTACCCCTACGGAACTATCCCTCTTTGCCGCTGGAAAATTGCTTCGTAAAGCGGCAGGCCAAGACCATGAACCAACCGCCGTCGCCGCCGCCCCTTCCCGCACCGGTCGACAGGGCTACAGAAGCAATGGCTGTCGCGCATGTCCCGCGGCACGATTTAGCCGCCCCGCCGAGCGTCCAGTCTCCCCTTCAGAGGATGCTGCGACAAGCGGCACATCTTGCCACCGGGAACGCCACCGCGGTCGGAATCGGCATGATGACTCTGGCGCTTATGGCGCAGATGCTGGGACCGGCTCTGCTCGGGATAATCGCCATGGTCGAAGCCTATGGCCGTCTGATCGACCAGATCATTCGCCTCGAATCCTGGCAGGCCATCATCCGCTATGGCTCAGCCGCAATAGAGAAAGGCGATCGGGCGGCTTTCGTGCGCCTGGTTCAGTTCGGTGTAGCGCTCGACGCGATTGGCGCGCTGGCAGCCGGCGCCATCACTTTTCTGGCCGTTCCGTTTGTCGGCGCATGGTTGGGCTGGAACTTGGAAACCCAGAACATGGCCAGATATTATAGTATCGCGGTCGTGTTCGGTATTTCTTCCACGCCGATCGGAATTCTGCGCCTGTTCAATCGTTTTTCGGTCATCGCCTGGCTCGAACCAGTGCTTGCTTTGTTGCGTCTTGCTGGCGTCGTTAGTGTTGCAGTGTTGGGCGGGGCGATATGGCCTCTGCTGGCAATCATTATCGCTATTCCTTGCCTTCAGCGGCTCGCCCTGACTTTAGCGGCGATCCTTGAGTTAAGACGCAATGGCTACAGATTCGCACCGAGCTTCAGCGGCCTTTCCCATGCACGCGAATTTCCGGATATCTGGTCTCTCGTGCTTTCATCCAATGGCGTCGTCCTCATTCGCAAGGCCACGCAGGAAATGGATATTCTCGCCGTCGGCGCCATAGCCGGCCCGATCGGCGCCGGCATCTATCAGTTCGTACGCAAGTTTACCCTTGCAGCCATGAAAGCGGGTTCCATGCTGCAACAGGTGGCACTGCCCGATCTGGCGCGCCTGTGGGCGCGCCGGGATATCGACAATTTCGTGACAGCGATTCGGCACGTCGAACTGCTCACACTTGCGGTGGCGGTATCCTTCGTGCTGGGAGTGCTTGCGGTAGGCGACCGAGCGATCCTGCTGATCGCCGGCCCGGGGTTCGAGGATGCCGGACCAGCGTTGCTGGTCCAGTCCTTCGCCGCATTGCTCTTCCTGGCCGGGAGCGCCCTCCGCCCCGCGCTGATGACGATGGGCCTTCAGCCCCAAGTGTTCCGGGTCGCACTAGTCGCCGGCGTCGTTTTTGCACTCACCCTTTACCTTGCAACACCAAGGCTGGGCGTGATCGGCGCCGGCGTGGCGCACATTTTGTTCAATATTATATGGCTACCTTCATGTCTGCTATTGTTCGCACGGGCTCTAAAACGGGAGCGCGAACCGGCGTCTCCGCATCACTCACCAGCCCCCGACTGACGGCCCAGATCGCCGCCTGTGTCCGGTTCCGCACGCGCAGTTTCCGCAGGATTGCCTTGATATGGACTTTCACGGTAGCATCGGCAATCTGCAAGCGACGAGAAATCACCTTGTTCGGCTCGCCGTCGACCAGGCAACGCAGAATGTCGACCTCGCGGGTGGAGAGATTGCTGCCGGCGACGCCCACGCTCCAATATTTCGAAATCGAGCAAGGTTGCGATTGCGCCAGAGATTCAGCGATCTGGGACGGCAGCACCTTCTCACCAAGGGCCGTCAGTCGCAGAGCGCCCGCCAAAGGACGGCAGGAGATCTGCTTGACGACATAGCCGTCCACCGCTCCGGTCATGAAGGCGCGCGAGACATCCTGCACACTATATTCGTCGGCCATGATGACGATACGGCCATTGGGATAGCGTGCGCGAACCTCCTCGCAAGTCGCCAGCCCTTCATCGATGTCGGTTGCATCGACGATGATTACCGTGCTCTCGTCAACCCTATGATCCAGATCAATCGGTCGTGAAACGGTGCCGTCGACCAGGAAGTCCTCTTCTATAAGTATTCTCTTCAAACCTTCGCGGATTATCTCATTCTTGCCTACAATGGCCAGATGAACGGGTGCTTCTATCATGTCCAGTCTCCCCCTCGTGGATTAGGGCGGATCGTGCGACCAATTCTCGAAGACTTTTCCGATCCTCGGTTGATAACTATTTATTAACCCCACTTACGTCCAAAAGGGCTAGAAAAAAAATATACCAGTTTAACAATCGCTCGATAAATGCATCGACGCAAAAGAATGTCCGAAAATGTGACACTTCGACAGGCATTGCTTACAGCAACAGAAGCAGTTTCAGACATCAACTTGACACAGGTTAGCAATGCTGTCCTTGCATCGCACCATTTATCAGGATCGCAGGGCCGGTGTCCCGATTGATGGAGATGCGGCGCCTCGGCGCGAATCGAAAGATTCGTCACGCGCCATCTCTATCGCGCGCATCCACGTCTCCAATATAGCGCTCTCGCCAAACTGTTTCGCCCTTTCGATCGCGGCAGCACTCAGCCGCCTGCGGCGATCCGGAGAAGCCATCAATCCGGCGAGCGCATCCGACAGCGCGGCAACATCTTCGGGCTGCACGAGAACACCGCTTACGTCAGGTTCGATCATGTCGGAGGGGCCGAAGTCGCAGTCATAAGCCACGACGGCAAGCCCTGCCCGCATGGCTTCGCCAACGACGTTGCCAAACCCCTCATATCGAGAAGAAAGCACAAACAACGTCGTCTCTTCAATCCATTCGCCATGCCGCGCCGTACATCCGGGCAGACTTATCCGATGTGCCAATCCCAGCTCTTGTACCTGTCCTTCCAAGGCGGACCGTTCCGGTCCTTCACCGAATATCCTCAAATTCCATTCGGGAAAGCGATCGGACAGCGTCGCGAAGGCAGCGATGAGCATGTCGAAGCCTTTTTGCTTGTCGAGCCGGCCGACCGCAACCAGTTGAGGCGTTCCGCCCTGTCGCGGCAGATAGGGGAAGGCCGAAATAGGATTAGGTATGACAATGGCCCGATCGCGTTCAGCCTTGCGCAAACGTTCCCTGCCGCGATGAGTCAGCATGACAATGGACGAGGCACGCGGGTACAAATAACGCAGTGCGCAACGCCACAAGGGATGCGCGGGCTGGCGGTCCGGATTGTTGCGTTCCGAAACCAAGACTGGAACATCCAATCCAAGGGTGGCCAGCAAAGTGAGCACGTTGATCTTCGTGAGGAAGGATATGACGACGTCAAACCGCCCGCGCAGGTGTCGCCGGAGCATCCACAGGCGGCGCGCCACCCTGATTGCTGCCGCCGGCCCTTTACCCCCACTAGGCAAAGCGAGACGCACCAAGGCGACGCGCGGATCAATCGCATGAAAAATCGGGTCATCGGGTGAATCGAACGTGATGATCGTCACGTCCCAGCCGCGCCCGAGCGCAGCCTCCGCCAGTTTGCTGATCACGCGTTCGGCGCCGCCGGCGCTCAGGCCCGACAGGATGAATGCGACCTTCATACGGCCTGTCGCCGTTCGGCTACCTGATCCAGCAGCGCCTCGATTGAGCCATGACTCAACTGGTCCAGCGACTGGATCGTCATGTCAGCCCGATGTGCGTCACTGGGCGCCGTTCTGGGATGGACGGCTTCAGGGCGGTCGATCTGAATGGTCGCCCAGCCCATGGCGCGCGGCGCGAGGAAATCCTTGGCCGGGTTGTCGGCCACATAGATGAAGCCGGTCGCCCTTCCCGCATGGGCCGTCCGCACGGCCTCGAACGCGCGCCGATGCGGCTTCCAATAATCCCGCCCCCAATCATCGGTGCAGATCATCGGGCCAATCGCGAAGCGGGACAGTCCCAGAGCGGCAATCTTGCCATGTTGCGCGACGCTGAACCCGTCAGTCACCAAGGCGAAGCCGTAATCATGACCGGCGGCGAGAAAATGCTCCGCGTCAGGCGCGAGCCGGATGTCCGGAACATGCTCCCGATACACCGAGACCATTTTCGCGATGACCGCAGGATCGAGCGGATGGCCCAAAGCAGCCAGCGACGCGTCGAACAATCGGTCATTCCGTCCTGACCGCAGCAGTCCGGTCGCGGTCATGCCCAGTCCTTCCATACCAAGCGTCGCGCGAGCCCAGCCATCCACCGCGCGGATACCGCTATGGATATAGTCCCGCTCCAGATAGAGCGTATCATCGAGGTCGAAGACGAGGGAGACGGTCATGGCGATACGAAGATCGCCGCGTCGTACCGCAGCATCATAACTCCGGCCGTCCAGTCATTTCCCGCGCTGCTGGGCAAACCCATACGTTCCTCGATCAGCCATTGGGCAAAGGAAGCGCCAGCGGACTCCGCAAGGGGATAGCCGCCGCCGAAGCGGGCGTTGATTTCGAACAGCTTGGCCGACCCGTCCGGCGAGATGATCGCCTGATAGCAAAGCGCCCCACGCGACCCCGGGAGCGCGCGTGCCAATTTTTCCGCGATATCGACAAGTTGGGGCGGGCGTCCGGTAATCCCCTTCTCCACCTCACCCGCGCGTACCTGCAAGCGATGATGCGGCACGACAGAGCGAAGCCCGCCCTTGCCGTCAAAATAGAGATTGACCGTCCACTCCTCCCCCTGGAGCAGTTCCTGGACGATCATCGGTTCAGGCGCGGTCGCCGGCAGCGCAGAGATATCGTCCAGTCGCGTGATCGCACGGCCGGCACTGCCATGACGGGGTTTGACGATCGCCGGCCCTTTCCAAGCCTGGCGATCGACATGTTCCCAGGCGACACTATGGGGAACCGGAATGTCGTGCGCGGCCAGAAATTCGGCCGTGAGCAGCTTGTCCCGGCATATCTCGACAAGACCCGGATCGCTGACGGACACCCAGACGCCCGCTGCAGCGAAGCGCTCTCGCGCGTCGGCCAGCGGCTGAAGCTCCGGATCTATCGTCGGCACCACGAGCCCAACGCCATGATCGCGGCAAATTGCCTCTATTGCAGCGACATAGCCCGGATCGTCCGCACGCGGCACGCGGATCGCCTTGTCGGCGAAGCGACAGGCCGCGCTCCATTCGGGCTGGACGTCGCAGGCGATGATCCGCAGATCGACACCCAGATGGCCCGCCGCGCGGCGGAAGGCGATGAGCAGTTCGACCCTGCGCCCGGCGGAGCAGAGCAGCATGGTGAGTTGCCGTTGCGAGGGCGGCGGAGGCGTGACATCCATCACCCGTTCTCCCGTCTCCTGATACATCAGATCATCTCCCGAATAAGCAGGAATGCCTCGGCGGCATGACGATGCACGGTCGCCCCCCGCAACATCGCGAGCGCGCGCAACGCTTCGGGCGACCGCTCATTGGGGAAGGCGCAGCATTGTGACCCATAGCAGGCGAAAGCCGCAAGTTTTCGCTCCAGCGTTTCGCTGATGTCGATGAAGACATTGGGCACGAAAGACGGCTCGATATGCGGCGCGGCCCAGTTCGTCTCCGATAGGGTTTCATAGGCATAGAGGCGTCGTGGATAGGTCCACGTCCGGGGCCGCGCGGCGACCATGGCGGAGCGAAAGATCAGTTGATGATCCAGATGGATGTCACCCAGAAACGGAAGGAATATCGTGTCGGGCCGCACCTCATCGAACAGCCGGCCAAAGGCGGCATTCAAGTCGGCATGGGGCACCCGATCCAGCTCCGCCGCGGGTTGATCGAGAAAGTGGGTGCGCGCCACGCCCAGCAACTCGTGCGCGGCCACCGCCTCCTGCCGCACCCGATCGGCGCTTTCCTCGCTGTAACGCGGCGGCCGGCCGCGCGTCGCGATCGCCACATGGACTTGCTGCCCCGCGCTTGTCAGGCGTGCGATCGTACCGCCGCATCCCAACACCTCATCATCAGGATGAGGCGCGATGACCAGCGTGATGCCGGCGTCGCCCAGCGGCCCCTTCATCAATTCCCTCCCAATATGCTGTGCAGCGCTGGCCTGCGCGACAGGCCGGATTCGAATTCCATCACATGGATCGCGCGGCCGTCGCCGCAGCAAACGGCGAAGCCTTGCTCGTCGCGCAGGACCACCTGTCCGGGACTGGCATGTTGGCGATCAGCGCAGGCGCAGGCCCGCGCCGCCCATATTGTGATCCGTTCATCCCCCGACATGGTGAACGCACCGGGATAGGGGCGTCCGACCGCCCGCACCAGTCGCTCGACCACGGCCGCCGGCTGCCGCCAGTCGATCAACCCGTCGCTGGGCCGACGCCGCGTCGCCCAGGTCGCCATACGCTCATCCTGGGGCGTGCCCGCCACATCGCCCTGCAACAGTCGCGGCAGCAGTTCGCGCAGCATGGCGTCGAGCGCCGTCATATGCCTGGCGTACAGCGTGGCGGCCGTCTCGTCCGGGGCGATATGAAAGAAGCGTTGCGCCAGCAGCGGCCCGCTGTCGACCCCTTCGTCGATCCAGAAGAGGCTGGAGGCCGTGATCTTTTCGTCCAGCAGGATGGTCCAGGGGATCACTGCTCTTCCCCGCAGGCGGGGAAGCGGCGCGGGATGGTAGCCGACCACGCGCCCTCCTGCGGCGGCGCGAAACTCCGGTCCGCATATCTGTGACCAGCCGATTACGAAGACGATGTCCGGCGCGATGTTTCTGACCTGCTCGATGAATTCGGGAGCATTGCAGGCGGGCACCGGGATCAGCGCTGCGCCGGCGCGCGCCGCAACCGGGGCCAGATCGACGAAATCCGAATGACGGGCCGCCAGTTCGGGGGGCAATGTCCCGATCGCGACCAGTTCCCAGCCCGGCGTCGCGGCAATGGCTTCGGCGGCAACCAAGGTGCCTTCAACCGCGCCGATCAGCAACGCTCGCATAAGCCCTCCCGACATGCCGTTGGCTGATCCGTTCACCGCCAAACAGAGTTGCGATCGTGCGGAGCACGATCCATAGATCGCTCGCCAGCGACCGACGATCGACATACCAGATGTCGAGCGCAAGCTTGTCCGCATCGCTCAGCAGCGCATTACCATTGACCTGCGCCCACCCGGTCAGTCCCGGCCGCACCTGCCCGCGATGCTTTCCACCTTCGCCCATGTTCTGCACCGTTTCCGGGAGCAGTGGCCGGGGTCCGACGAAGCTCATCTCGCCGCTTGCGATGTTCCAGAGTTCGGGCAGCTCATCAAGCCGGCTGCGGCGCAGCAGCCTCCCAAATCGCGTCAACCGCGCCGCGTCCGGCAGGATATTCCCCTGTCCATCCCGCAAATCCTGCATTGAACGGAACTTGACGAGTTCGAAAACATCGCCATCCAACCCCGCGCGACGCTGCCTGAAAAGGACGGGCCGACCGAGGAAGAGCCCCACCGAGACCGCCACCAGCGCCATGACCGGGACTGCAGCCAGCAGAGCGATCCATGCAAGCGTGCGTTCGGCCAGACGATGATCGCCGAGCGCGCGCCTCATAGGCCGTACCGTGGACGCCCCGATCAGCCCCATCTCCGAAAGGAGCAGGCTGTTTACCTTTTCGACATGGTAACACTCTTCGGCGAGGCGCCGCGAACGGGCGCCCATTGCGCGTATCCGTTCCGGATCGCGCGCCAGCGCCGCCATGGCGTCGGCAAGCGCCGTTACATCGCGCGGTGGAACGAGCAGCCCGTTCTCGCCGGGGATGACAGTTTCGCGACAGCCCGGCGTCAGCGTGGTGATGATCGGGCGCCCCACGGCCATGGCTTCCAATATGGTCCGGGGCAGCCCCTCGCGGTAATAGGTCGGCAGCACGAACACGCTTGCCGCAGCAAGATGGGGCCGGACGTCACGGGTTGTTCCCAGATATTCGACACCTCCGCCTTTCCAGGCCGCCATTTCCTCCGCGCTGAAGCCAGCCGCGCCCGGCTCGGCCGGACCCAATATCTGGAACCGCGCGTCGGGATATCGCTCCCTTACTGCCGCGGCCGCCGCGACGAACTCGGATATGCCCTTGTTGCGCATCAGGCGCGCGATCAGCAGGAAGGTGGGCGGGCCATTCCCGAAGGGCTGTTGCGCGAATTGCACCGTGTCGATGCCCGATCCCGGCACCTGAGTCGCGCGCTGGCGAGGGGAAAGGATGGCGTGCCGGCGCATTTCCGCTTCATCGTCGGCGTTGAATACGAAAATTCCCGCCGCCCGGCGAACAGCGACGCGGTAGAGCAGCGAGATCAGCGGACGCAGGAACTGCGTCTTTCGCGACGTGGTGCCATCATCCGAGTAGACATGGCCGAGTCCGCTCACCATCGCAAAGAAGCCTGCGCCGGGCGCTGCAAGCCGGGCTGCGATGCCGCCGTAGACAATCGGCTTCTGGGTATAGGCCAGGATCACATCAGGCGCCTCGGAACGGATTGTCTTGCCGATAGCCCAGAGGGTGCCAAGGTCGCGCACGGGGTTGGTGCCGATGCGGTCCATCGGTACCCGCCGGAAGGCGACGCTCATCTTCCGCAGTTCACCCGATGTGACGGGGTCTTCATCGGGCGCGCAGGCGACCACATCATGCCCCTCCGCCACCATCCGCCGCAACAGCGCGCCCCGGAAATTGACCAGCGAGTAGGAAAGGCTTGCCAGCACCAGAACCTTCATAAGCTCTGCGCTCCGGCCTCGCGCGCCAGGGCGCTGGCGTTCACCGACCCTGCACCCTTGGATACATGACGGACTGCGCTCGCATAGAGCCGGCGATACTGCACGGCGATGTCGTTGATGTCGAAATGCTCCACCGCGCGGGCGCGACCGGTCGCACCCATCCTCCGCCGCGCATCATCGGGCAGGTCCGCGAGGCTACCGAGCGCAGCCGCCATGGCGTCGGCGTCCCGTGGCGGCACGATACGTCCGCCCTCACCCAGCACCCAGGCGCTGTCGCCAACATCGGTGGCCACGCAGGGCACGCCACAGGCCATCGCCTCGCCCAATATGTTCGGGAAAGCCTCTCCCCATGCCGATGAGAGCGCCAATATGTCGAGGCCGGGCAGCCAGTCGGCCACGTCCGTCCTTTCGCCCGCGATCGCGACCATTTCCGGAGGCAGATGTTCCGCAATGGACCGCATCAATGCGGGATCGGCGGCGTCCATGCCGGGCCCGACCAGAAGAAGCCGGCAATCCCGCCCCCCCGCAAGCATCCTGCCCATGGCGCGCACGAGCATGGCATGGTCCTTCATCGGATGATTGCGCGCCACCATGCCCACGACCAGTCCCTGCTCCCCAATCCCGAACAGGGAGCGGAACCGCTGGCGCGCGCTGGGATCGGGGCGGTAGCGCGTCAGATCGAAACCATTGGGGATATGGATGGCGCGAGCCGGATCGAAACCGATGGCGGCATGTTCCTGCGCCGCGGTCCGCGAATTATAGATGATGCCATCGACATTACGCGACATTCGCGCGCTCAACGACAATAACGCGCGGCTGGCCAGTTTTTCGACCTTCGGATCGGCCAGCGAATGACGGACGTTCCACAGCAGCGGCACCCTGCGCCTGACCGCTAACTGGGCCATGCTAGCGGCAAGATTGCCATGATACATCCACCCCTGGAGCAGATCGGGCTGGAGCATCGTCGTGATCCGCAACAGCCGGAGCAGAGCGATTGGCCCCGGATAGCCCCGCGTCATACCCAGCGTGTAGGTGGGGCAATTAATCTGCCTGAGACGCTGCTCGAACGTGCCGGGTGGCATGAGCGAAAGCACGGCGGGCCGGACACCATTGCGCTTGGAGGCGGTGGCCTCGACCAGTTTTACGAGCATCGATTGTGCGCCACCGACGTCCAGGCTGGTCGTGATATGTTGCACGAGCCCCGGCATGGCCGATACCTCGCATGGGCGATGAGCGGTCATGCGGCAAGCACCTCCCTGTAGATTCTGGCGATCTTGTTCAGATGGGTCTCGACGCTGAATTTCTGCAGCGCCTCCCCGCGCGCCCGTTGCGCGATGGTCATGGCCGTTCGCGGCTCGGTTATCAGGCTCAGCACATGATCGGCCAGATCCTCGGGATCGTCCGGGTGAGCCAGCAGGCCGTTGCCCCTGTTCCTGATCGCCTCCATATTGCCGCCCGATGCCGCCGCGACGACCGGCGTGCCAACTAGCATCGCCTCGATCAGCGTGCGTCCGAAGGGTTCTTCCACCGCCGGCACGAGCAACACATCGCTCGCCGCGAGCCATGGCTCCACCGGCTGCACGAAACCCATCATTCGCACGCAATCGGCGAGGTCGAGCTCCTGGATTCTCTGCTGGATGCGGGCCTCGATCCCCGGCTCGAATTCCTCGCCGAACAGAAGCCCAACCACGCGAATACCGGGTCG
Source organism: Sphingobium sp. V4 (assembly GCF_029590555.1). NCBI lineage: Bacteria > Pseudomonadati > Pseudomonadota > Alphaproteobacteria > Sphingomonadales > Sphingobiaceae > Sphingobium > Sphingobium sp. V4. The sequence continues at coordinate 1,736,681 of NZ_CP081001.1, forward strand.
GGACCGGCGCATCGCGGCGATCGCCTCTACGAATACGAGGGGACGCTTGCGCGCCGAAAACTGACCCAGAAATGCCACCACCGCCGTATCCGGGGTGATGTCCAGCCGGGATTCGAGCATCGAACGCGCCGCCGCACGATCAATCTGGGCGATCGAGGTGTCGAACGGACTGTAAGCTACGCTGGATTTAGTGCGCGCGGACCAAAGGCCCGGCAGCGGCGCCGCGAAATGGGAAACGCATATGACACGATCGGCCACCAACGGCGCCAGAAAGCGCAGGCCCGCCGCGCGCGGATTGCCGCGATGATGCCAGATGTGCCGAGCGCCGGCGAGCCGAGCGGGCAAGCCCCAGGTCGCGTGCATGGCGCCCTCGTTGCTGTGCACAATCCTGATGTTCCTGACGCGCAGGAAGGCACGCATTCGCGCGATATTCGCAGGCACGCGCATCAGGGCGCCCAGGGATGGGCGACTGCCCGGCTCCCAGTAATGAGGAACCGGCGCCTGTTCGAAGTCGATCCCGGCTTCCTTGAAAAAGTCCGTCAGCGGACCATTCATGCCGTGGAGCAAAACGACAGGCTCAAATTGGGTATGCTGGAGGGCCTGGATCAACTTCAGCGCCGAGATGTGGCTGCCGCCGACAAGTCCTCCAGCAAAGGGAAAGCACACCCGGTACCTGCCCGCGTTATCCGCACGGCCCTGACTCCGCTCCAGCGGCGGAAGAAAAGGTGGGACGTTCAGGTCGGAAGCCATGTGGCTTTGTCGCTCGAGCATGTGGGAATCATCACCCCTTACAAACCGTTATCGAGCATAGTCGTCACTCGACCGGCACGCCGCCACAGCAACTACGGACACTATCCAAAGGAGGGAGGAGAAAGGGCGATCTTCCCTCTTCGCGTCCGCAAAATGAACGCAGGGCGCACAAGGCTTAGGCCACCGGCACCCATATTCGACCGTCTACCGGCGATAGATCATTAAGGATTACACCAAGGCACAAGGGTTATCGCCCCCCTGTCCGTAAGGACGAAACCTGATGCCCAACTTAATGACACCCCGCTTCCTGTCTAACCTCTCTTCCAGAAACTCGCCAAAACAGTCGCCACAGCAACCGACCACGCTGATTGTGCAGCGCATGAACTGCGAAGGGACCGAAGATGGCAGCAGCAACTCAATTTCGATTTTCCGCTCCAGGCCGGACTTCTCTTGTCTACCTGATCGACGGCCTGATTGCGGCCGCCTCTCTTATCGGCGCGATCAGCCTGCGCGTCGGCTTGGTGCGAGCGGAGGCCGTGCTTGCGGAACATCCGCTAGCACTGCCGCTTTTCGTCGCGGTTGCGCTAACGACTTTCGCGGCAATGCGGCTTCACCGGCGGGTGTGGCGCTACGCTTCGACCGGAGATATTTTCGCCGTTATGAAGGCGGCCTCAATCGCCATCGCCGCCTATGTGATGCTTCTGGTGGCAATAGGGGGGGCGGCCTGGCTGCCGCGGTCGATCCCGATCATCCAGTGGCTGGTTCTGGTCGTCTTGATGGGCGGCGCGCGCATGGCGCGGCGCCTCGTCGGTGAATATTTTGCAGGTCGCTTCCATCCGCCCGCACCAACTGCCGATCCACTTGTCTCGAGTCGGCCGGCGCTGCTGTTCGGATCGAGCGACGACATCGAACAATTGCTCCGCCAACTGGAACAGGAATCCCATCCCGGCTTCCGGCCGGTCGGCATCCTGGAGGAAACCGGAAAGCATATCGGCGGATGGATGCGCGGCGTGCCGATCGTGGGCCGTCCCACCGACCTGGCCCAGGTGGTGGGGCGCCTCGGCGCAGAAGCGGCGAGGCCGGAATGCCTGATCTTCGCCGGTGCGGTCGAACGGCTGCAAGGCATGGCGATGGTTGATCTGGTCGCACAGGCCCAGGTGCTTGATCTGGACATCGCCTACAGACCCGCCTTCACCGGCTTCACGCCGGAGCGAGGCGTCAAGCTCGACTTCCGCTTCCTCAACGTGGCGGACCTGCTGGGTCGCCCCCAGGCGCCGATGGATAGTTGCGCGGTCGCCGGCATGATCGCCGGACGGCGCGTCCTGATCACCGGGGCCGGCGGAACCATCGGTCGTGAGTTGGCGCGCCAGATCGCCGGCTTTGCGCCCGCGCATCTGGTCCTGCTCGACGCAAATGAGTTCAATCTCTATGATGTCGACCTGGAAATGCGGGAAAATCATCCGGAGATCGATCGCACACCGGTGCTCTGTTCGATCCGGCAGCGCAACCAGTTGATGCAGGTGTTTGCCGAGCAGCGGCCCGAACTGGTCTTCCACGCCGCCGCCCTGAAGCATGTGCCGCTGGTCGAGGCGCATCCTGTGGCGGCCATCCAGACCAACGTGCTTGGAACGCGCAATGTCGCCGACGCAGCCCGGCGCTATGGCGCACGCGCCATGGTGCAGGTATCGACCGACAAGGCGGTCAACCCTGTGGGCTTCATGGGCGTCACCAAGCGGCTCGGCGAGCTATACTGTCAGGCGCTGGACCTGGAAGGACGAATCGATCCTCGCGCCCCGCGTTTCATTACGGTCCGCTTCGGCAATGTGCTGGGATCGAGCGGTTCGCTCATTCCCCTGTTCCAGCGCCAATTGAGCAAGGGCGGCCCCCTGACCGTCACTCATGAGGAGATCGAACGCTTCTTCATGACGGTGCATGAGGCCGTGCAACTCATCCTGCAAAGCGCCTCGCGCGGATTGCGCGACGGGGTTCGCCATGGTCGGATCTTCGTACTGGACATGGGCGAACCGATCCGCATCATCGAGATTGCGCGCCGCATGATCCGCCTTGCCGGGCTTGACCCGGAGGTCGATGTCGGGATCGAGATCGTTGGGCTGCGTCCGGGCGAGAAGCTGTTCGAAGAGCTTTTCGACGTCGAGGAGGAACAGCTACCCTCATCCATTCCCGGCGTCTTCGAAGCAGAGCCCCGGCCCGTCCCTCTGCATGTCCTCAACGAGGCGTTCGACATACTTCAGGAAGCGAGCAACGATTCCGACGATGATGCGTGTCGCTTCATCGCGACGGATCTGCTCGATCGCAAGTCATCCCTCGTCCAGGGCCATATCGCGATGACGAGCCGCACGCCGGGAGCTGCCCATGTTCACGCGAATTGACTCCTCCATGTCGATGGCCGCCGCGACACGTGTCAGCCACCTGGCCGAGCGACCCTCGCCCACCCTCGCGAGCGGAACCGGGGAACCGATCCGGTCCCGCTGGCCGGTCTATTCCGAAGACGAGATCGCCGCCGTCGCCTCTGTCCTGCGCAGCGGCAAGGTCAATGCCCTGCATCATGGGGAGCAGACCCGCGCCTTCGAACGCGCCTTCGCCGACCTCTGTCGCGCGCCTCACGCCATCTCGGTGGCGAACGGAACCCTGGCGCTGGAACTCGCGCTGCGGGCGCTGGGCATCGGTCCGGGCGACGAGGTAGTGGTTCCCGCGCGCAGCTTCATGGCATCTGCCAGCTGTGTGGCAGCGGTCGGCGCCACGCCAATATTCGCCGATGTCGATCCTGATTCGCAAACGCTCAACGCCTGCACGATCGCCCAGGCGATCAGCACCCGAACACGCGCGGTCATCGTAGTCCATCTCGCAGGCTGGGCCGCTTCGATGCACGAGATCATGGTGCTCGCCCGGTCCCAGGGCATTTTCGTGATCGAGGACTGCGCCCAGGCGCATGGCGCAGCGCAGGACGGCGACCCCGTCGGCTCGCTTGGCGACGCCGCGGCCTTTTCCTTCTGCACCGACAAGATCATGTCCACGGGCGGCGAAGGGGGGATGCTGGTCCTGCACGACCGGAAAGCATGGGAACGGGCCTGGGCCTACAAGGATCATGGCAAGCTGCCGCATCCCGTCGATCAGGGTGGCGCCCCCGGCACATTCCGCTGGCTGCACGCCAGCCTTGGCAGCAACTACCGGGCGACCGAAATGCAGGCGATGCTGGGCCTGTGCCAACTGGGCAAGCTGGCGGGTTGGGTGGAAACGCGACAGCGCAACGCCCGCATTCTCGATGCCGAACTCGCGCCCTTGCCAGCTATTCGGCTGACGGTACCGCCATCGGACGTCCACCACGCCTATTATAAATATTATGCGTTCGTTCGGCCGGAACGGCTCGCCAGCGGTTGGAACCGCGATCGCATCATAGGCGAATGCATCGTGGCCGGCGTTCCCTGCGGCGCGGGCAGTTGCCCCGAAATCTACCGGGAGCAGGCCTTTGTCGGTAGCCCTTCCGCCCCATTGAACCGACTGCCCGTTTCTTCGAGGCTGGGGGAAACCAGCCTGATGCTACCGGTCGATCCGACGCTCGACGCCGAAACCGTCCGGCGAATGGGCATGATCGTCGCGTCGGTCGTTGCAAACGCCACAGCTTGAAGAGTGACCAGATGAACGAAGCGCCTCTTCCGAATATGATCGTAATCGGCGCCGCAAAGTCCGCAACGACGTGGATCGCCCGGCAGCTTCGCACCCGGCCCGACATGTTCATGCCCGGACCCGAGCCGCATTATTTCAGCCGGGATTTCGACAAGGGCCTACAATGGTACCAGTCGCTGTTTGCGGACGCCCGACCAGGCCAGTTGGTAGCGGAAAAGTCCGCCGACTATCTGGCCCATCCTCATGCGCCGGCGCGGATCGCCGCGCTCCTGCCATCGGTGCAGTTGATCGCGCAGTTGCGCAATCCGGTCGAGCGCGCCTATTCCGACTATTGCATGTTGTTCCGCCGTGGACAGGTCGATGGTGATGTCGCGCGCCATCTCCACTCGAGGACGGCCATCGAATCCCGTTTCCTGGAGGACGGGCTTTATGGCAGACACATCCGCCGCTTCCTGGACCATTTTCCCCGGGAGCAACTCAAGATCATCCTGCACGAGGATATCAAGCGCGATCCGGCCGGGGTGACTGCGGGCGTGCTACAAACGCTCGGCCTGCCACCACTTCCCGATTCCGCGCATCTCGAAGCGCGGGTCAACGATGGCGCCTCGCCGTTGGTCCCCTTGGCGCTGCGCCGCTTGCCCTCACCGATCAAGCGGATGGTCGCGCCGCTGCGCGGCAATCCCCTGTTCGAAGGCGCGCGCAACCTGATTGCCCGCCCCGTTCGCTATCCGCCGCTGCCCGACGATGTGCGGCGCTATCTTGTCGACTTCTATCAGCAGGATATCGAAGATCTGGCGCATATCCTGGACCGACCGCTGTCGGGATGGGCCGGACACGCTCTGGCCGCCTGATGCCCTATCCCGCCGCGCTCGCGGAGTGGGGCTCGGCGTGGCAGGATCGAAATCGTACACCCCATCATTATGCCATGCTTCGCTTGGCCGGATAGGTACTGGTGCTGGCGGTGTCGCTGGTGCCCTACATCACCTGGCGCGTGGTTCCGCCCTATCTCTTCACCCTCAGCGACGCGCTCTTCTGCCTCGCGGCCGTGCTGCTGTTGGCAGGGCGCGGCGTGGCACTTTGTCCGCTAGGCGAATGGTGGATCGTGTGAATTTCCGGCCTGAATGCGCTGCTGCTGGGGTTTTTCGTCGACAGCAGCGTCAACGGCGATCCGCTCCGCTGGATCATCGTCGCGGGCCAATATGGCTTCGCGTTCGCGGTTCTCCCCTCACTCCTGCTGCGGGAGCAACGCTCATTCCTCGTCACGTGCGCCCTAGCGCTGATCTCAGGGGTTGCCACGATGGCCTGTTCGGGACGCTCGTCTATCACGCCACCGACGGCTCTCATGAAGAGGCCAAGCGGTTGACTTCGAATTCATCACCGGCGCCCACCGATTTGCGGCCTTCATGGCCGACGCCAACTGGAACGCGGCGATCATCGGGACGACATTGCCGTTCATTTTCTTTCTCGCGCGTACAGGCCGGCTGCACTCTGTAATGACCTTGTCCGCCCTGGCGCTGCTATGTTCGGGCCTTTTGTTGTCCGGTTCCTTCACTGGATTCACGAGCGCGGCCCTGGGGTACTGACCTTCCTGCTGCTCGACTGGGGGATGCGGTCCGCAACCATGCTCGCCATTATCGTCTCCTTGGCGGGCATGGTTGCTTCTTCGGGCGTGGCGCTGCCCACCGTCTTCCGGAACCGCGTGGTAGCATCGCTCGAACAGGGCGACATCAGTCAGGCAGGAACCTTCACCGCCCGGATGGCACTGATCCGCGAAGCGTGGGACATGGCAGGCGAAACAACCATAGTGGGCCTGAGAGTAGACCAATATCGCGTTGTGAGCGCTGAGAAAGCACCAGTCCACAAAATGTATCTGCTCGCCTGCACCGAGGGCGGTCTCCTTTCGCTGACCGGGTGGCTTCTCGTTCTTTGCGTGCCCCTGGCCATAGCGCTCAACCCATTGCCCGTAGACCGCAATGCCGCCGCACTCGTCTTGGCGGTGCTCGTTCCGTTCTTGATCTTTTCCAATGCCGCGCCGCACGTGTATCCGCGCAGCTGGGTCGTGCCGCTGATCCTTGCGATCGGCATTGCGATCACCCGTGCGCCCCGCCCTGCAGCGCCCCCGCGTGCCGGACTACTCATTTCAGGGTAGTTTGGGTCTCGGAAGTATAGGCCCTTATGAAGCCCATTCTGCCTCAGATGCGTACACCTACGGACAGGTTGGAACGGCTAGCATCATGTCAGTGGAATCGACCATAGCTGGGGAACTGCCGTGAACCGCCGTAATATGCTGATCGGCTTGATCGCGCTGCCCGTTGCGGGCTGCACGAATGCCTATTCGAACCTGCCCGTAGCCGCAGCCGCGGCGTCCGACCGTTATACGCTTGGACCTGGCGACTCAGTCAAGATCGCCGTGTATGGCTTCGATATGATGGCCGGCAGCTATCTCGTGAGCGACGCCGGCACGATATCGCTGCCCATGCTGAGTACGGTGGAAGTTGCCGGCAAGTCTGCGCCGGAGTTGGAGGGATCGCTCGCGGCGCTGCTGCGCGCCCGCAATCTTGCCCCCAATGCCAGCGTCAGCGTCCAGGTCGACAAATATCGGCCCTTCTACATATTGGGCGAAGTGCAACAGCCCGGCCAATATGCCTATGTTCCCGGCATGACGTTGCTGACTGCGGTTTCCATCGCGGGAGGCTATACATTCCGCGCGAACAAGAACATGGCTGCGGTCAACCGGAAAAATGGCACGAGCCAGGGCAAGGTCCGGCTAGCCCCGGATTCGCCGATAATGCCCGGCGACACAATCACCATCCCTGAAGCCTGGTTCTGAGCGCCCGCCGTGTCGCAAGATCGATTCGTCGGGGCCGAAAGAGGCCGGTCGCCTATCCTCTGGGCCGCGTCGCTTGTGGTGATGGCGATCTTTGGAGCCAGCGCCAGCCAGGCCCAGGACGTCCGGCGTGGTGCATCGCCGCGCGACCTGCCCCGCCTCGGTTATGAACGGCGTCCGATCCGCCTTGGTCCCACCAACGTGCGGATCGACCTCGATCTCTCCGCGCTGTACGATACAAATGTCTATGCGACATTGCGAAATAGGACCGACGATATCGTCGTCTATGCCCAGCCCAAGGTTCAAATTGACTGGCAGGGCGCAAATGCCCAGATTCACGGTGAAGTTTACGCCCAAACGCGGCGCTTTGTCGATCTGACGAGGGAAAATGCGACCAGCTTTGGTGCAGCAACTTCCACCCGGCTCGCGCTCAGCCGGGCGCACAATCTGTCGACCGAACTACGTTACGACCGGACGATAGAAAGCCGCGGAGATCCCGAAGCGCGTGCCAGTGCGCTACAGCGCCCGCGCAAGATCGACGTGCTGGCCGGTGAACTGAACTATGGTCTCAGGGGTAGCAGGATCGGCCTTGACTTGACCGGGGGTGTCCAGAAATCGAACTATCTCGATCCCAATGAGAAGGATCGCGACTTTGCGATGTTTCGTGGTTCGGCGCGCACTATCTGGCGTCCGGCCGCACCTCTCGCCCTGTTCGTGGAAGCCTATGTCAACCGGCGCAACTTCCGCACCGCGATCGACATCAGCGGCATCAACCGTGACGCGACCACCTATGGCCTGCTTGCCGGCGTCAGCCGCGAAGTAACCGGCCGGCTGACCGGCAGGATCGGCGCCGGCGCATTCCGGTTCGATCCGGACGACAGTCAACTCGATCGTTATTCAGGCTTGGCCTTCAGCGGCGACATCACCTGGACGCCGCGCCCACGAACCATGATGACCGCTCAGTTTTTCCGCGGTGACGTTGCAACCGCGCGCATAGGCGCGACCGGCCGGACCGACACGCGGATCGCCTGGACCCTCCAGCAAGAGGTGCGCCATAATCTTCTGCTTATCGGCCGTGCCGGATGGACGCGTACCCAGTATCGAGGAATTGGCGCCGACCGGTTGAGCACGGCCAGCGCCGGCGTCGAGGTGGAATATCTGGTCAACCGGCGGTTCTCGCTCTTCACCGGCGTCGACTATGGACGGCGGACGTCGAACGATCCGTTGGAGGAGTTTTCACGCGCGCGCCTCCAAGTCGGCGTCCGCGCCGGTTTCTGAGCATCAAGACGATGGAACGAAAAGTCCTGAAAAAAGGTGAGTCACGACTGGGGTCCGGCGCTATTCCGGGACATCCGTTTCTGCCACCCGCCGCCCGTGCGCCGAGCCCCGTTCCGACAGATTAGCGCGTCACCTTTCCCGGCGCGGAGGATATAGCCGTTTCGCCCATTGCAACCGGAGCGGAACGGATACATCAGCCGGGCAATCTCATCTACGACGGTCAGATCATCATCCAACCATCGCGCAGTCGGCTATGGTCGCCTCCTCGGCGTGGCCGATCGAAAACGAGGTTCTCGACGCGCGTCGGGTCCATCGCCTTGCGCGCGCGAGCGCCTTAACCTCTTCCCGTGGCGTGCACAGACCAGGATGGAAACGGCTGGGCCAGTTTCGAGCAGTTCTTGAACCACGCCCAAGAAATGTGGCTCGCGGGGCTCGATGCGGTAAGGTAACGGCAGCGAAATGGCGGGCCTGTCCTTCAACCGGCCATATCCAACACGATATGTTCGACTTCCGATCCTGATCCATATCGGTCCATGATCGTCAGGGCGCCATTTTCCTTCATGCGGAACAGCGTCCCCTGGTGGTCGGCCAGGCCGTGCGTGCGGACAACCAGGAACCACGCCCCCGGACCGCTGAGATAGGCGATCGCATTGCCGATGGCCCGCCGAAGGACGTCAGGTTCGAAATAATGCAGGTTGAGCAGGTTTGCTGCGCGTACCAAGTCGAAGCGACCGAGCATTGCCGGACTGCGTTGAGTGATATCATCCTCCAGCCACTGGAAGGCATCGGCATGACGAAGCCGCGGGCTGATGAGCGCGACTTCCGTGCCCTGCCCGGCGGCGGCCTGGGCAATGGCGGGCTCGCGCAACCGGCCCTCGACCAACCTGCGGACAATGTGCATTCCAGTCCAGCGATCGAGACGACGCTCCCATGGGCGAACGGCCTGGCCGAGCACTTCATATTGCAGAACATGCCCGTTCGGTTCGACCAGCGCCCTGCACCCGAAAGGCAGAGTGACGAGCCGTGCCCGCACCGATCGATCGGTGCCGGTCAGTTGCACATCATGCCCCGCCGTGCGCAGGCGGTCGAGCAATTCCAGCGTCGTCACCCCCGATGAAATGCCCAGGTCCAGCGCCGTGCCGATCCGGCTGCCATGTCGAGACATCATCTCCACCAAAGCGGAATCGATCCCGGCAAGACGCGATGACTCGGTCCGCTTGAACGTGTTGTTGGCGGTCTTGAGGAGCCCGAAGAAACGCGCCTCGTCCCGCGCGCTGATGCGATCCGGAGCGACCGAAAAGAAGGAACTGGCGCAATGCACGGCTAAATCGCCTCCCTGATCGAACGGCGACCGATCTGGCCGCACGCGTGATCGGGTCTAGCATTCCGGCACGCGATGATCAGGAGTGCCGTGGAGGTACCTCTCCTGCCCACGTCCCGCCCCGGGGTGGCTGCGCTATTCAGAAGGCAGAAGCTGTCAGGATGACCAGATATGACGACGATGGACATTGGCTCGAACGTCGCATTTCGCCAGCAAGGGCGGCTGACCAAGCTCAGCGCCTATGCCGTGCATGGCGCCATCGCCGCGCTCGCCCTGTGCGTGCTGGCCCTGTTCGCGCGGATCATGACCTATCCCCTACAGCATGACGAACAATTCTATGTGTCCGCGGGCATATTGATGGACCGATATTCGCTGTATCAGGATCTGGGCTTCAGCCATTTTCCGAATATCGCCCTGCTCTTTTCCGGCGCCTTCGCCTTGCTGGGCGACACCCATTATCTGCTGATCGGCCGCCTCATCGTCTTTGCCTGCTGGATCGCGACGATCGCCGCGCTGCTGCTCTTAGCGCGCGATTATGTCCGCAGCCTGCTGGTAGGTAGCCTGATGGTCGCATTCGTGCTTCTCAACCCCATGTTCCTCAACGCGACGGGCATGGCGGCCACCAACAATTTCATGCCGGTGCCCTTCGCCCTGTTCGGTCTCTACCTCTTCCTGCGAGCGACGGACGCCGTCCCAGCATCGGCGGCACTGGCATTCGCCAGCGGCGTCCTGCTGGCCATCGCGGCAGGGTTCAAGGCCAATTATGCCCTGCTTCTGCTGCCCTTCGGGCTGGCGGCGCTGCTCGCGCCGCCGTGCATCCCACTGGCCCAGCGGCTGCGGCTGATCGCGCTGCCGATGCTGGCGGGCGGATTGATCGGTGGGCTGCCGACGATCATCTACGCGCTGGAGGACATGAAGGGCTTTATCGTCCACGTCCTGGATTTCCAACGCGGGCCCCAGCTCGGCTACTGGGCGACCCACGCCGATCCAGCCGATCCCAAGGTGATCGCCATTGGCGACAAGCTGCTGCTGGCGCATCGGCTGTGGCTGTCGGGCGTCTCCATGCTGATGATCGTGACCTTGCTGTCGTTCGCCGCCATCGCCATCTCCCGACGATCGCCGCTGTTGCGCTGGCCGGTCCTGCTCGTGGCGGCCATCGCCGCGCTCGGCACGTTGCTCGCTTTCGTGCCAAGCCCCTCCTTTCCGCAATATTTCACGCCGGCGCTGCCATTCCTGGCCGTTCTCATCGGACTGGTGTTCGGCGCGTTCGATGAGGAGGGACGCAGGCTCGCCCAGCCGCTCATTGTCTCCATCCTGCTGCTGACCGGCGTCACTGGCGCCCCGCTGCTGCTGCCGTCCCTGACGGGCTTGGTGAAGCCGGCGGGATGGACCGGGCTGCGCGTAGCGCGCGACGGGCGCGAGATCGCCACGATCATCCGCGCGCGATCGGCAGATGGTCCGGTCGCAACCCTGTCTCCTCTTCATGCACTGGAAGGTGGCCTGCCCATCTATCCGCATTTCGCGCTGGGGCCGTTCGTCTATCGCGCGGCGCCCTGGATCCGGGAGGATCATCGCCGATATTTCACCTATTTCGTGACGGCCGACACCATCCCCGCGCTGCTGGCCAGCCAGTCGCCTGCCGCGATCATGACCGGCATCGAAAGAGGCACAGACGCCCCACTCGAACGGTTTGCGCAGCAGAATGGGTATCAGGCCATCACGATGTCGCTTAAGAAGACCGAAGATGGCGAGGTGGTCCGCCTCTACCTGTCGAACTGACCCGCGCTATCCGATCGATCCGGCATCCTTCAGCCCTGCATCCGCCGGTCCTGACAAAACACGCCATCGTCAACGGCGGCGGAGGGGATGGCGGAGTTGAGTTCCGCCTCCACGATCGGCGTTGTCGATCCCTTCACCTGCAGGAAGATGCGACCCAGATATTCGCCGATTATACCGAGGAACATGGCGTTGAGCGTGACCCCCATCAGGATCAGCATCGTCGTCGTCGCAAAGCCCGCCGGCCATTGCTGGCCGAACACCAGCCGCCCGGTCAGGTAGAAAAGGGTCAACAGGAAAGTGCAGACGCCGACGGCCAATCCCGTCATCGACGCGATCCGAAGCGGTATGAGCGAGTGGTTGAGGAGGCCATCGAGCGCCAGGCTGATCATCTTGCTGAGCGGAAACTTGCTTTCGCCCGCCTGCCGGGCTTCCCGGTCATAGGGAAAGCCGACCTGGGAAAAGCCCATGGCGCTGATTAGCCCGCGCAGATAGGGGGTTGCGTCATTAACCTTGCGCAGTTCCGCGATAACGCAGGCATCGACCAATCGGAACTCACCGGCATTGACCGGCAGGTCATCCTCACTCAGTGCATTGAGGCCCGCGTAAAATCCCCGGCGCAGGGCTGCGACCGCAGGGCCATCGGGCAACTTCCGGCGAACGCCGTAGACGACCTGATGCCCCTGCCGCCACATGTCCAGCATGTGCGGAATGAGCTGCGGCGGATCCTGAAGATCGCAGTCGATCTGGATGGCGCAGGCTCCCCGCGCACGCTGATAGCCGACCAGCAGGGATCGCTGATAGCCGTTGTTACGGGAGAAGCGCACGACGCGCACGCGCGGATCGACAGCCGCGATCGCCTTCAGCTTCGGAAAGGTCTGGTCGGTCGAGTGATTGTCCGTAAAGACCAACTCAAGCGCATAATCAGGCAGCGTGTCGAACAGACCGGCAATCTCGCGATAGGCGCGTTCAACGGCCGCCTCCTCGTTGAAGGCCGGAACGACCACCGAGACGAGCGTCCTGTCGTTCATGCCGCCGCCTGCGCGCGCATCTGCTCGACCATGCATCTCACGCCCTCCTCGAACGATATGGCGGCGGTCCAGCCCAGCAGTTCGGCTGCTCGGGCAGGATTGGCGCCGACCCGGTTTACTGCGGACGACTGCGACGCCTGTACTCCATAGCGGACCGAGCCGGCCGGCGCAGATGTGGCGGCGAGCACTGTTTCCGCGATAGTTCGCACGCTCAATAACTGGCCGCTGCAAAGATTGATGATCGTCCCTCCGGGCAGGTCGCTGCTCGCAAGCGCGCGAAGCCCGGCAACGCAATCCGCCACGGCCAGCATGTCGCGCAGGGCGTCCGGCGAACGGACCTCGCTCACCTGTCCGTTCAGGCAACGTCGGATCAGCCAGGGCAACAGGAAATCCTCCGATTGCCCGACGCCATAGGTCAGCCCCAGCCTTGCGGTCAGCACTGGGAAATGCAGTTGCGACCGTAGCGCGGCCGCATAATGGGCGCCTGCCGTCAAAGCCAGCGTGTAAGGAGCCAGCGGCTCTTCGCGCGCATCCTCATCCGGATACTCGGCGGCATTGCCATATTCGGCGATCGAACCGGTGCGGACGAAGACGCGAAGCGTATCGACCCTGGACGCAGCCGACAGAAGCGCCAGCAGATTGATGAGATCATCCGCCAGCCCCGGCCATTCCTCGGGTGCGGGCAGTTGTGCGCCGCGACCGGTGCCCGTGCCCAGATGATAGAGCAAAGTCGGCTGCACCGATTGCAGGCAGCTCTCGACCGCGCCTCCGTCGGCCAACGCCACGCGATGGACGATGGCACGGCTGAGCCGGTCCGAACGCAACTGGTGCTGCGGGCGGACGAGAATATGTACCTCGTCGCCCGCCGCCAGATGCCCGGCCGCCAGGTGGGAGCCGATAAAGCCCCCACCTCCAGTCACGAGCACGCGTTGCGCCATGATTCGGTCCGGACGATCAGTTGACCAGCATGGGCTGGGGCAACGGAACCAGGAACCTGCCGCCACGCGCCACGAAGTCGGCCTGCTGCTCGCGGATCTCGTCGAAGAAATTCCAGGCCAGCACCATCAATATGTCGGGATTTTCAGACTCGATGGCGTCGGGGGAGCGGACCGGAATCTTCATGCCCGGCGAATAGAGGCCCTGTTTCAGTGGGTTGCGGTCGACCAGAAAATCCAGATCGTCCGGCCCGATGCCGAAATAGTTGAGCAGCGTATTGCCCTTGGCCGGCGCGCCATAGCCCGCGATTTTCTTCCCTTCCGCCTTCAGTTCACTCAGCATGTCGAGCAACTGGACCCGGATCGCCTCGATCCGCGCGGCGAAATGCTGGTAGGTTTCCGGCTCCAGCATCCCGGCCTCCCGCTCCTCGCGCAACATGGCATGGACTTCCTCGCTCGGCACGGCCAGCCCGTTCCGACGGAAGAAGACCCGCATCGAACCGCCATGAACGGGCATACGATGCACATCAACCACGTCCAGATCAAAGAAGGCGCCCAGCTTCTGCAGGGACAGCAGGCTGAATTCGGACACATGTTCCTGATAGACGGTGTCGAACTCGTTGCGCTCCAGCAGTTCCTTCGCCCATGGCACTTCCACGATGAAGTGGCCGTCGTCCGCCAGCAGCCGGGTGACGCCCTCCATGAAGCGATGCAGGTCGCCAATATGGTTGAACGTGTTGGTCGTGACGATCACCTTGGCGGGGCCATGCGCGTCGCGCACTTCCAGTGCAGTGTCGGGATCGAAATAGGCGACATGCACCTTCACCCCGCGCTCCTCGGCGATATCCGCCAGGTTTGCCGCCGGATCGATGCCCAGAGTCTGCTGACCACGCGCGTTGCAGGCCGCCAGCAGCAGGCCGTCATTGCAGCCAATGTCGACAACCAGCCCGCCGTCGGCAGCCGTGCCCAATATGTCGGCCAGCTTGTCGAAATGGTGATGCATCGTCGTCGCGCTCGACGGGACATAGAGATAATGGCGGAAGAAGTCGGCCGGGATCTGGTCGGCAATCTCGATCAGGCCGCAGTTCAGGCAGACTTCGGTATTGAGCGCGAAAGCCGGCTGCATTTCGCCATGCTCCTCGGGCCGGACGAACATATTGGCCGGCGGATGCTGGCCCATCGGCAAGAAGAGATAGGGGCTGGGCGCCAGGCAGGCGCGACAATGCTGAAGACGGTCCATGAAAATTCCTCCCGCTAGATGATGGGTTAGGCCGCGTTCCATGCAGGCGCGGCGTGACGTTCGGCGAAGCTGCGAAAAGTCTCGTGGATATGGTCGATCTGCGGCTCGCTCAGACCGTGGTGGCAGGCCAGCAATATGCCCCCGCGCGTGACCGCGTCGGCGACGGGATAGCCTCCATCGGTGACATGCGTCTTGATCTGCGCCATGGCCGGCTGCCGCAGGATGTTACCGGTGAAGACAACGCGCGTCTGAATGTCGGCCTGTTCGAACCAGATCTGCAACGCGCGTCGGTCGAACGGCGCGTTCGGACGCACGGTAAGCGGAAAGGCGAGCCAGCCCGTCCGCGCTTCGGGCAACTGGCGCGGCAACACGAACCAGTCCTCATATTGCGAGAAGAAGGCCAGATGCCGGGCGAAGTTATGTTCGCGAAGGGCGATATTATTGTCCAGCTTGTTCAACTGGACCAGCCCGAAGGCCGCCCCCATTTCCGACGGCTCCATATTATAGCCCAGTTCCTCGAACAGGAATTTGGCATCATAGGGTATGTCGCCCAGCGTCACGTCGAAACGGCGCTCGATCGCTTCGGAATCGACGAAGATCGACGAAGATCGACCCCAAGACCGCAGCAGCAGGCCGCGACGGTCCCACGCCTCGTCATTCACGCACAACATGCCGCCATTGCCGGCCGCGTTGATGACATGCGAACCATAGAAGCTGGTCGTGCTGATGTGCGATCGCGCACCGGTGGGCGTCCCACGCAAAGTCGCTCCCAGCGTGTCCGCGCTGTCCTCGATCAGGATCAGATTATGCCATTCGGCGATTTCGCGCAGCCGGTCCCAGTCGGGCAGGTTACCGATCAGCGAAGGAATCATCATCGCCCGCGTGCGCGACGTGATCATCGACTCCAGCAGATCTTCGTCGATATTATATGTGCCCTCACGCACGTCGACGAAGGCCGGGACCAGGCCATGACGCACGATCGGAGCCACCGTCGTGGCAAAGGTCAGTGCGGGCGTGATGACCTCGCTGCCAGCCGGAAGTCGAAGCAGTTCGACCGCAAGATAGTTGGCCGACGATCCGGAATTGACCATGATCCCATGTCGCTTGGCGAACAGTGCGGCGACGCGTGCTTCCATGTCGCGCACATTCGCGCCCATCTGCGTGGAACCGCGCAGCACGGAGACGACGGCATCGATCTCCTCTTCCCCATGAACGCTCTGACCGTAATTCACCCTCATGCGACTGCCTCCCGAAAAACCGGATCAAATTGCGGCGGCGTCGCCGGACGCACGCCTAGCGCGTAGCGGGCGATCTGCCGCTCGCTCAGCAGACGAAGATCAGCCTGGCCCGCCAGTGCAGCGCGATACCACTCCACCGTCAGCGCGACAGCGTCGGCGAGCGCCAGATGGGGCCGCCAGCCCAGCCTCTCGCGCGCCTTGCTGCTGTCGAGGCGCAGGATCGCCGCTTCGGGGGGCGACTGCCCCGGATCACCGAACATGAAGGTCGGCGCGCCCTTGCCCCACGCAGTTTCGACCAGCGCCGCAAGCGTAGCCACATCGACGGTCGCTTCGGCATCAGGCCCGAAATTCCAGGCGCCCTCTACGCTGCGGTCCCCGTCGGCCATCCGGGCCGCCAGCATCAGATAGCCGGCCAGCGGTTCAAGTACGTGCTGCCAGGGACGCACGCTGGCGGGATTGCGTATCTGGACGGGCTTGCCCGCCTCAACCGCGCGGATGATGTCGGGCACCAGCCGGTCCACGCTCCAGTCGCCGCCGCCAAAGACGTTCCCCGCACGGACCGATGCCAGCACGGGACTGTCAGACTCGCGGAAAAAGGAATGGCGATAGGCTTCGACCACCAGTTCGGTACAGCCCTTGGATGCGCTATAGGGATCGGCGCCGCCCAGCCGGTCGGTTTCGCGATATCCCCAGTGCCAGCCCTGATTTTCGTAACATTTGTCGCTCGTCACAACGATGACGCCCTTGAGCGATCGGAAACGCCTTGCCGCATCCAGCACAACCGCCGTGCCCACAACATTGGTCTGGAACGTCTCGATCGGCGACACATAGGAAGGACGGACCAGCGCCTGCGCCGCCATATGGATTACCAGATCGGGATTGACGTCCTCAACCGTGCGCAGGAAGGCCGCCTCATCGCGTATGTCGCACAAGCGATGGTCGACCAGGCCATCGACACCGATGGCGTTGAACAAGCTGGGTCCGCGGTCGCACGGGGGTAGTGCGACCGCGGTAGTGTCGGCGCCCAGCCGCCGGAGCCACAACGCAAGCCAGCCGCCCTTGAATCCGGTATGTCCGGTCAAGAGAATCTTGCGACCGGCGAGCGCACGGCTCAGCCGCTCTTCGTCGAACCGCTGATCAGGCATCAGCGCTTACCCTTTCAAACGCGGAAGCGACGGGCCGCTGCACATTGGGGAGCCACGGCGGCGAAGCGGCCGCACAAAGCTGATTGAGGTGATCGCGGTCCCGGACGGTATCCATCGGATGCCAGAAGCCGGTATGTTTGTAGGCGAAAAGTTCGCCATCGGCCGCGAGCCGCGCCAGCGGCGCCTGCTCCAGCGGTTCCTCATCGCCGCTCAGATAGTCGAGTACGCCAGGTTCGAAGATGAAGAAGCCGCCGTTGATCCAGGTTTCATGCTTGCGGACCTTCTCGGTGAACTCTACGACGCGCGGACCATCCAGTTCCAGATTGCCGAACCGCGCCGGCGGCTGAACCGCGGTAACCGTCGCCAACCCGCCATGGGATTTGTGAAACTCCAGCAGCTTACCGATATCGACATCGCCCACGCCATCGGAATAGGTCACCATGAACGTGTCGTTTTCCAGCCATTCGCGCAGGCGCAGCAGGCGACCGCCGGTCATGGTCAGTTCGCCTGTATCCACCACTGATATGTTCCAGTCCACCGACCGGCATTGTCGCAATGCGATCTGGCCGTTTCCGACCTTGATGGTGAAGTCATTGTTCATGAAATGAAGGTCGTGGAAGAACTTCTTCATCAGCATCATTTTGTAACCGCACGCGACGACGAAGTCGGTAAAACCATGACGTGCATAAATGTCCATGACATGGAGGATGATCGGCTTGCCGCCGACTTCGACCATGGGTTTGGGGACGCGAACTGTCTCTTCCGCGAGACGCGATCCCAGTCCGCCCGCCAACAGCACAATCTTCATCTCGGTGCTCCTTGCCCCTCGACGCTTTCCGTCTCAGCGACACAGTAGGCGAGGTTCGGGGAGAAGCGATTTGGGCAGATGAGTTACCGCATCGCTCAAGCGGAGTATGGCGACGGCTTAAAGGAGACGCCTCCCTGCCAGTGCCGCTGCCCAAGATCGAACAGGCACGCCCTTATTTCGCAGGATTTTCCGCTTATCCCCCTGCTCGCGCCTCCAGGCCTCCAGCATTTCGCCCTCGAAATCCCTGGTCGGATCAGGAAAAGCAAGCCTTGGTCCAATCCTGCCCGGTCAGACAACAGCCCCCCTAATCCCAAGGATCATCGCACATGGTCCCAACAGCCATGCACTAGCCAGATTGGGTAGGGCATGGACAATGGCCTGGTAGTGATCGCTCACCGCGTGGCCTTGGCCCTTGCTGTCCTGGTGGATTGATTGACATTTGCGTCGCCTTGGCGCCTGGGATGGGTCTGCAAATGTCTAAATCGTAAAATCCATTAGAATTCATAATTTCTAATGGCCCTGAAAGAGTCTGGCATTCGAATGCAACTTGGCTTCGAATGCTATCGAATGTCAGAATCGGACCACTTGCCTGGCGCATCCGCAACCGGAGAACCCATGACGAAAATCCTGTCGACACGGCTGATCTACGAAGACTGGCTGAACCTGCGCATGGCCCATGTTCGCGCCGAAAGCGGCGACGAGTTCGAGCGTCATGTCGTCGAAATGCGTCCCGCCATCGCAGTACTGCCCTATGATCCGGAGCGGCGTGTCGCCCTGACCGTTTCCATGCCGCGCGCACCCGTGACCTTGGCCGGCCTGCCCGACATGATGGAGGCCATCGCCGGCCTGATCGACGAGGAAGCGGAACGATGCGCGCGCCGCGAAGCGATGGAGGAAGCGGGCGTGCGCCTGGGCGATCTCGTTCATGTCGGTCAGATCTGGAGCATACCCAGCGTCGTTACCGAGAGGATCGACTATTTTCTGGCGGCGTACCGAGCGCAGGACCGCATCGAAACGGGCGGTGGTCTTCCCGACGAGCAGGAGAATATCACCGTCCATGAACCTTCTCTTGACACGCTCTGGACCATGATGGTGCGCCGGGAACTGACGGATGGCAAGCTCGCCATCCTGCTTATGGCGCTCCGTCTGCGCCGGCCGGACCTGTTCAGCGTGCCGGTGGACTGATGGCCACGGCGCGGGGCGGAACCAGCATCTCTCCTTCGGGCAACAGGAACCGGCATTCCTCGCCGCTTCCGTTGATGCAGACGGCAAAGCCGCTCGACCGGTGGCGCAGCGCGATCCGGCGGCGCTGCGGGTCTTCCCACTGGCCGACGGTCATCGCATGGCCCCGTTCGTCCAGCCACTCCACGTCTCCGTCAGCGAGTTGCGCCGTCCCGTGCAATTCCGGACTGGACCCGCGCAACGCCGCAAGGGCGAAGGCATGGGCCTCCAGGTCGGTGTCCCGTCCGGTCCAGTCGACCCAGCTGATCGCATTGTCCTGGGCATAGGCATTATTGTTCCCCTGCTGGCTGCGACCGAATTCATCGCCCGCCGTCAGCATGATCGTCCCGCGGGAACAGAAGAGCGTGGCAAGCAGCGCCTTTATGTCGCACCGCCGCGCCAGTTGCACGGCGGCATCCTCGCTCGGTCCCTCGACTCCATTGTTCCAGCTGAAATTCTCGCCATGACCATCGCGATTCTGCTCGCCATTGGCTTCGTTATGGCGATGTGCATAAGCCACCATGTCCGCCAGGGTGAAGCCGTCATGCGCAGCGAGGAAGTTCACGCTGCGCGTCTCGCCCTCCCTGAAAATATCCGATGATCCCGCCAGTCGCGTTGCCAGCGCGCCAAGCGTCGACGCATCCCCGCGCCAGAAGCGGCGCACGTCGTCCCGATAGCGATCGTTCCACTCCAGCCACCCTTCGCCAAAGCGGCCAAGTTGATAGCCGCCCGGCCCGATATCCCATGGTTCGGCGATCATCACCCGGTCGGCCAGCACCGGATCGGCGCGCATGTCCTCCAGCAGCGGCGCGCGGGGATCGAAACCGTCCGGCAGCCGGCCCAGCGCCGGCCCCAGATCGAAACGGAAACCATCCACCCCGGCCTCGGTCACGAAATGGCGCAGCGAGTCCAGGATCAGCGCACGGACGAGCGGCGCATTGCAGGCGATGCTGTTACCTGTACCGGTGTCGTTGATCAGCCGACCGTCCGGCTCGTGCCGGAAATAGCCGCGTGCATCGAGCCCACGCAATGAAAGCGTCGGCCCGGAGATGTCGCTTTCGCCGTCGTGATTATAGACCATGTCGAGGATTACGCCGATCCCCGCCTGATGCAGCGCCGTCACCGTAGCCCGCAAGTCGGCAAGGCCGCCCGGCGCCAGGCGCGGGTCGATCGCGAACCAGCTGACCGGATTATAGCCCCAATAGTTGGTGAGGCCGAGCGCGCCCAGATGGCGCTCGTCGATCCAGGCGTTGATCGGCATCAATTCCACGGCGGAGACACGCAGCGCCTTGAGGTGCGCGATGACCGCGGGATCGGCGAGTGCGGCAATGGTTCCGCGCTGTTCCTGCGGCACGTCGGGCTGCAGCATGGTGAAACCGCGCACATGGAGTTCGTAGATCAGCCCACCCGGGGTGAAACGCGGCGGTTGTCTCGCCAGTCGTGGTAAAGGCGACTCCAGCACGCCCTTCGACATTAGCGGCGCGGTGTCCCTGCCCTGCCCGCGCGGCGCGGCGAGCGCCGGATCATAGACGAACGCGCGGTCTATAGCGGTCGCATAAGGATCGAGTAGCAGTTTGTCTGGATCGAACCAGAAGCCCGCATTAGGATCATAAGGGCCATCTGCACGAAGGCCATAGCGGGCGCCCGCGCCAATCCCCGGTGCATCGATACGCCACAGACCGTCGCCTTGGCGAACCATCGGCAGCCTGACTTCCCGATCGTCGCGATCGAACAGGCAGAGCCAGAGTTGCGACGCATCGGGCGACCAGACGGCAAAGCGTGCGCCTGCCGATGACAGCTGAGGCGCGCCCGGCCGCACGGTCACACCGCTTCCGCCAGCAGCATCCGGTAGAGCGCGGCATAACGCGTTGCGCTATGCCGCCAGGACACGTCGCTGCGCATCGCGGCGCGCTGCATCGCCTGCCAAACGGGCTTGTCGCGGTGCAGTTCGATTGTCCGCGCGATCGCGCCATGGAGCGCCAGCGGATCTGACGGCGCGAACATGACGCCCGTGGCCGCGCCTGCGCTCACCGCCGCTTCATTGGCGTCGATCACCGTATCAGCAAGGCCACCAACGCGCGCCACGACCGGCAGGCAGCCATAGCGCAACCCGTATAACTGGGTGAGGCCGCAGGGTTCGAAGCGCGAAGGGATAAGAATGGCGTCACCGCCCGCCTGCATCAGGTGGGACAGCGGCTCGTCATAGCCGATCTGCACGCCCACCCGCCCGCGATACCGGTCGGCGGCGCCCAGGAAGGCGCCTTCCAGCGGATGGTCGCCCGATCCCAGAAGCGCCAGCTTGCCGCCCAACCCAACCAGATGGTCGATCGCGCCGATCATCAGGTCCATCCCCTTCTGCCAGGTCAGGCGGCTGACGATGATGAATAGCGGCGCGCCATCCTGCTCCAGTCCGAAACGATTTTCGAGCGCGCGGCGGTTCACGGCTCGGGCAGACAACGCCCGAGCGCCATAACTCCTGGCGATCAAGGGATCGTCAGCGGGGTTCCAGATGTCGGTATCGACCCCGTTCAATATGCCATGCAGCCGGTCGACCCGCCCATTGATCAGGCCGTCCAGCCCCATGCCATGAACCGGGGACCGGATTTCCTGCGCATAGGTGGGGCTGACGGTCGTGATCGCCTCGGCAGACACCAGCCCTGCCTTCAGATAGCCAATGCCGCCATAATATTCGACTCCATCGACGCCCCAGGCTTCGGGCGGCAGGCCCAGGCCGGCGAAGACATCCGCCCCGAACCGCCCCTGAAATGCCAAGTTGTGGATCGTCACGATCTTGGGCACCGCATGGGCCGCGCCGAAGCGCATATAGGCTGCGGTCATCGCCGCCTGCCAGTCATGCACATGCACGATGTCCGGCCGCCACCCCTTGAGCGCGCCTTCGGCAATGTCCGCCCCGACTCGCGACAGGGCGGCGAAGCGGCGCCAATTGTCGGTCCAGTCATTGCCGCCATGGTCACCATAGGGCCCGCCCTCCCGCGCGAAGAAAGAGGGCGCGTCCAGCACCAGCAGGTCCAGACCGCCGACGCTGGCGGCAAGGACCGTCGCTGGCGCGCCGAACAGCGCATCATAGCGACGCACCACCTTCGCCTTGCCAAGCCGGGCGATGACAGAGGGATAGCCAGGAACCAGCGTCCGGGTGACGACACCCTCCGCCTCCAACGCGCCGGGCAACGCGCCAACGACATCGGCAAGCCCGCCAGTCTTGATGAGCGGATAGATTTCGGACGCGACCGACAGCAGTTTCATCGACACGATGTCGTCCCCTGTCAGCCGACCAGCCGGTCGATCATTGGCTGCGTCACCAGGCAGACGCCATTGTCGGTACGGCGAAAACGCTGCGAATCATGCTCAGGATGTTCGCCGATGATGAGGCCTGGGGGAATAACGATGCCGGAGTCGACGACGCATTTGTGCAGCCGCGCGCCGCGACCGATCTCGCAGTCGGGCATGATGATGCTTTCGGTGACGGACGAAAAGCTGTGCGTCCGCACGCCGGAAAAGAGCAGGCTGCGGTGCAGGGAGGAGCCGGAGACGATGCAGCCGCCCGCGACCAGTGAAGAGGTCGCAGAACCGCGCCGGCCATCCTCATTATGCACGAACTTGGCGGGCGGCGTGACCTCCGAATAGGTCCATAGCGGCCAGCTGCGGTCATAGAGGTCGAGCGAGGGGACAACGTCGGTCAGGTCGATATTGGCCTGCCAATAGGCATCGATCGTCCCGACGTCGCGCCAATAGGGGACCAGTTCGCTTTCCGCACGCACGCAGCTGCTGGAAAAGCGGTGCGCCACGGCTTTCCCGTGCTTGACGATGTAGGGGATGATGTCGCCGCCAAAATCGCGCTTGCTGTCTTTCTCGTCGGCATCGCGCAAAAGCTGCGCGATCAGGAAGCGGGTGCGAAAGACATAAATGCCCATCGACGCGAGCGCCATGTCGGGCTGGCCCGGAATGGCGGGCGGATTTTTCGGCTTTTCGACAAAGTCGGTGATGATGTCATTTTCATCGACATGCATGACGCCGAAGCCGCTCGCCTCCTTGCGGGGCACCTCCAGGCAGCCGACGGTGACGTCCGCGCCACTATCGACATGCTGCTGGAGCATCAGTTCATAGTCCATCTTGTAGACATGGTCGCCCGCCAGGATGACCATATATTCGGGCGCGTAGCTTTCGATGATGTCGATATTCTGGAACACGGCGTCCGCCGTGCCCTCATACCACTGGCTTTCGGAAATGCGCTGGCTGGCCGGCAATATATCGAAACTCTCGTTGCGCTCGGGCCGCAGGAAATTCCAGCCACGTTGCAGATGCCGGATCAGCGAATGCGCCTTATATTGGGTCGCCACGCCGATGCGGCGAATGCCGCTGTTGAGCGCATTGGACAGGGCGAAGTCGATGATCCGCGCCTTGCCGCCGAAATGGACGGCCGGCTTGGCGCGCCTGTCCGTCAGTTCAGCCAGCCGACTGCCGCGCCCCCCGGCCAGAACATAGGCCATGGCGTCGCGTGCGATCGGCTGATATTTTGTCTGCATTGGGCCTCTCCTTATCTGCCCGCTCGTCGCCTGCACGCGCCCGTCGGTGTTCAATAATCCAGTTCCAGCATCAAGGTTGCGAAGGGCGGGATAGTGATGTTCGCCCAGCCTTCCTCGTCGGCCCTGACCGCCCCCATATTGCCAGCGCCGCTGCCGCCATAGTCGGCTGCATCACTGTTCAATATCTCTCGCCAGCGTCCCCCCGATGGCAGCCGCATCCGATAGGCGTGCCGCATCACAGGGGTGAAATGGCTGATGACGACGATTGGCATGGCGCCCGGCGCGCGACGCACCCAGGCGAACACCGAATCCGCCGCCGCGTCTACCAGCACCCATTCGAACCCTTCCGCTTCGCAATCGCGCGCGTGCAGAGCGGCCCGGCTACGGTACAGGCGGTTGAGATCGCCCAGCAACTGCTGCACCCCCCGATGCGGCGCATGGTCCAGCAAGTGCCAGTCGAGCGCCGCAGCCTCGTTCCACTCAGCCCGCTGAGCGAATTCCTGCCCCATGAATAGAAGCTTCTTGCCCGGATAGCCCCACATCAGGCCATAATAGGCGCGCAAAGTCGCAAATTTCTGCCAGTCGTCGCCCGCCATCTTGTGCAGCAGCGAAGCCTTGCCGTGCACGACTTCGTCATGGCTGAGCGCCAGCACGAAATTCTCGCTGAACGCATACATGAGGCCGAAGGTGATGTCGTCATGATGATGCGCGCGATGCACCGGGTCGCGCTCCAGATAGCGCAACGTATCGTGCATGAAGCCCATATTCCATTTGAAACCGAAGCCCAGTCCGCCACCGTAAACCGGTTTCGAGACGCCGGGCCAACTGGTCGATTCCTCCGCAATGGTCATCACGCCGGCATGGGTGCCGTAAAGCGCCTTGTTCATCTGCTGGAGGAAGGCGACGGCCTCCACATTCTCGCGCCCGCCATGGTCGTTGGGCACCCACTCCCCGGCCTTGCGCGAATAGTCGAGATACAGCATCGAGGCGACCGCATCTACGCGCAGGCCATCGACATGATAGCGCTCCGCCCAGAACAGGGCGTTGTTGATCAGGAACTGCGCCACTTCGCGCCGGCCGAAATTGTAAATGGCGGTATTCCAGTCGGGGTGGAATCCCTTGCGTGGATCGGCATGTTCATAGAGCGCGGTGCCGTCGAAATTGGCGAGGCCATGTTCGTCGGTCGGGAAATGCGCCGGCACCCAGTCGAGCAGGACGCCCACACCCGCCCGATGGGCCCCGTCCACGAAGCGAGCGAAGCCGGCGGGATCACCGAAACGCGCCGTCGGCGCGTAGAGGCCCAGCGTCTGATAACCCCAGCTCGGATCATAGGGATATTCGCTGATCGGCAGGAACTCGATGTGGGTGAAGCCCATGCCGACGACATAGGGGATCAGACGCTTCGCCAGTTCGTCCCAGCTGAGGAATTCGCCGTGCTCGTCGCGTTGCCAGGAACCTGCATGGACTTCGTAGATCGAAATCGGTTCCCGGCGCGGGTCAGCCTTGCGCCAATGATCGCCATGATCGTCATCGCCCCACACATGATCCAGCGGCGCTGCGACGATCGACGCGGTCGATGGGCGTAACTCCGACTTGAAGGCGAAAGGATCGGACTTGAGCGGCAGCATGACGCCATCGGCGCCGATGATCTCATATTTATACGCGCTGCCCGGCCCGACGTCAGGCAGGAAGATTTCCCAGACGCCCGCATCCGCGCGATGCCGCATCAGGCCACGGCGACCATCCCAGCGGTTGAAGTCGCCCACGACAGACACCCGCTTCGCATTGGGCGCCCACACCGCGAAATGCGTGCCCGTCGCGCCTTCATGCGCGATCACATGGGCCCCCAGCTTGTCAAACAGCCGGCCGTGCGATCCTTCGGCGAAATAATGATCGTCCAGCGGACCCAGCACCGGGCCAAAACCATAGGGATCGATCAGCGCATAGTCGCCGCCATCGTCATAGTGGGCGACATAGCGCAACGGCTGGCGCTTGCGCACTGATACCCTGCCGAAGAAAAGCCCGTCGGGATGGATGCGCTCCAACGCGCCGACTGCCTTTCCCGCCAAAGTCTGCGCGGTGACTCGGACTGCTTGCGGCAACAGGACGCACGCCGTGAAGCCCTTTTGTGCCGGATGAACGCCCAGCGTGGCAAAGGGGTCGTCCTCGCGGCCGTGGATCAATCGGTCAATCTGCTCCTGCGTCAGCACACCCGCGTCCGCGCCTCCGTCATGCGTCGATCTTCCAGATGTCGGCGGCATATTCGCGGATGGTGCGGTCCGACGAGAACCAGCCCATACGCGCGACATTGTGAATTGCCTTCTTCGCCCAGAGCCCCTGGTCCGTCCAAAGCCGGTCGACATCGCGCTGGGCGGCGGAATAGCTGTCGAAATCGGCCGCGACCATGAACCAGTCATGGTCGTAAATGCCTTGGATCAGCGCCTTGTAACGGTCCGGGTCGTCGGGCGAGAACACCCCGCTGGCGATCGCGTCCAGCGCCTGGCAAAGTTCACGGCTCTGCCCGATCACCTCGCGCGGAACATAGCCCTGGGCGCGCCGGTCGTTCACTTCCTGAGCGGTCAGGCCGAAAATGACGATATTTTCCGCGCCGACATGATCGCGCATTTCGACATTCGCGCCGTCCAGCGTGCCGATCGTCAGGGCGCCATTCACCGCGAATTTCATGTTGCCCGTACCGGAGGCTTCCATGCCGGCGGTCGAAATCTGTTCGGACAGGTCGGCGGCGGGGATCATCATCTCCGCCATGGAGACATTGTAGTTGGGCACGAACTGGACCTTCAGCAGCCCCTGGACCGCTGGATCATAATTGACCGCGCGGGCCACGTCATTGGCCAGTTTGATGATCAGCTTGGCATTATGGTAGCTTGACGCCGCCTTGCCGCCGAACAGCTTGACGCGTGGCACCCAGTCCTTTTCCGGATGTGACCGGATCTGGTCGTAGAGCGACACCGCCTCCACGATGTTGAGGAGTTGGCGCTTATATTCATGGATACGCTTGATCTGGATGTCGAACAGCGCGGCCGGATCGATGCGGGCATTTACGCGCTTGCGCAACAGGTCGGACAGGGCCGCCTTGTTGGCGCGCTTTACCGCTAAGAATTTTTCCTGAAAGCCCTTGTCGTCGGCGAAGGCGTCAAGATCGCGCAGTGCTTCGGGATCATCCATGAACCGGTCGCCGATCGCCTCGCGGACAAGCATGAACAGCCCATGGTTGCACTGCATGAGCCAGCGGCGGAAGGTCACACCATTGGTCTTGTTGTTGATCCGCGCCGGATAGAGTTTGTGCAGGTCGGCAAAGACCGTGACTTTCATCAGGTCGGTATGCAGCGCCGACACGCCATTGACGCTGTGCGACCCCGCAAAGGCCAGATTGCCCATGCGAACGCGACGGCCACCATGCTCGTCAATCAAGGATATGGCGCCGATCGCACCATCGTCGAACTGGCCCGACCGCCGCGCCTCCGCCAGCAACCGGCTGTTCACGGCATAGACGATCTGCATGTGCCGGGGCAGCAGCCGTTCGAACAGCGGCACCGGCCAGCTTTCGAGCGCTTCTGGCAACAATGTGTGATTGGTGTAGCTGAACGTGCGCCGGGTTATGTCCCAAGCCTCGTCGAAATCCAGCCCATGGTCGTCGAGCAGCATCCGCATCAGTTCCGCGACTGCTACCGCCGGGTGGGTGTCGTTGAGCTGGATCGCCGCCTTGTCGGGCAGGGTCTGGATGCTGCCGAAATATTGGATATGCCGCCGAACGATGTCCTGCAACGATGCGGAGGAGAAGAAATATTCCTGACGCAGCCGCAATTCCTGCCCAGCTGGCGAACTGTCGGCG
This sequence comes from Sphingobium sp. V4, assembly GCF_029590555.1. Taxonomy (NCBI): domain Bacteria; kingdom Pseudomonadati; phylum Pseudomonadota; class Alphaproteobacteria; order Sphingomonadales; family Sphingobiaceae; genus Sphingobium; species Sphingobium sp. V4. The sequence continues at coordinate 1,764,293 of NZ_CP081001.1, forward strand.
GGATAGAGGACGCGCGTCAGTGCCTCGGCCCGGTTGCTTTCGGACAACGCCCCCAGATGATCGCCGGCATTGAACTTGTCGAGCAGGATCGGATCGATCGGCTGCGCTTCCCACAGGCGCAGCGTGTTGACCCTCTTCCCGCGCCAGCCGGCGATCGGCGTGTCATAAGGCGTCGCGATCACCCGCTCGCTCGGCTTCCAGTGCATCTGGTGCGGGCCGGCATCCTCATCCTCGGCCGGATCGACCCTTCCGCCGAAGCCGACCTCGTAACTCGCCTCGCGCCGCTCGAACTCCCACGGGTTCCCGTGCGCCAGCCAGTTTTCGGGCAGTTCGACCTGCCAGCCGTCACTGATCTCCTGCCGGAACATGCCGTTCACATAGCGGATACCATAGCCATAGGCCGGCACGTCCACTGTCGCCATGCTTTCCATGAAGCAGGCTGCCAGCCGCCCCAGGCCACCGTTGCCCAGCGCTGCATCCGGCTCCAGTGCGGCGATCAGGTCGATGTCCACCCCCAGGGAATCAAGCGCGGCCTGAAGATCGTCCAGCATTTCCATATTGGACGCCGCGTCGCGCATCAGCCGACCGATCAGGAATTCGAGGCTCAGATAATAGACCCGTCGCCCCTGTTCTTCATAAGTTTTCTGCGTGGAATCGATCCAGGCGTCGATCACCCGGTCGCGGATCGCAAGGATCACGGCGTGCAGCCAGTCGTGCGGCTTGGCGGCCGTGGCATTCTTGCCGATGCGATAGGTCAGCCGCTCGACAATCTCATGCGCCAGCACATGCGGATCGACCTGACGCGGCGCGGGTTTGGGAAGCTTGGTCTGGCCCTTGAGGTTCATGGCGCGGCGGTCCCCTGCTGAGTCACCATGGATGATGGCACAGGCTCCAGCCCCGCGCCATCGCCATTTTGCGGTGCAACAAGAAGAACTGGACGACCGTCCTGCCGCTGTCAGACCCCTCGCCTTTCGGTAATGGCGTCAGCCACCCCTTGTCGCAGTTGCGCCCGCACGGGATAGGCGCTCGACGGCAGCAATTGCGTCATGAAAATTCCGATCAGCCGTTCGACGGGATCGATCCAGAAATAGGTCGAGAACACCCCGCCCCAATAATAGGTACCGCTGGCGAGGTTCATGGCGAAGCCAAGGCCAAAGCCCACGCCCTGATAGTCCGCCTCGCTGAACATTCCGCTCGAGAGGCTGGCAAGGTCGCCGCCACCGGGAAGATGATTGGCGTGCATCAGCGCCACCGTCTCCGGCTTCAACAGCCGCCTACCATCCAGTTCCCCCTCCCCCAGCAACATGCGCGCGAACCGGTGATAGTCGGCCGCGCACGACACCAGGCCGCCTCCGCCCGACAGGAAGCGCTGCCGTCGCCAGCCGCTGCGCGCACCATGATCGGCAATCGCCCGGCCACCGCCCTCAGCCAGCCGCCAGGCGTCGGTCATCCGATGCGCCTTGTCCTCAGGCAGAAGAAAGCTGGTGTCTGCCATAGCCAGCGGATCGAAGATACGCCGGCGAAAAAAGCTTTCCAGGTCGAGGCCGCTCAGCCGCTCTACGACCACGCCCAGCACGTCGGTCGATACCGAATAGGTCCATCTGTCTCCTGGTGAGAATTCCAGGGGCAGCGTCGCCAGGTCGGCGATGAACTGGTCCGACGTGCGCTTCTGCTGGAACTCGTCCAAGCCCAGCCTGCGATAGCGAGCGTCGATCGGGGTCTGGCGTTGCAAGCCGTAGGTCAGGCCCGACGTATGGCGCAGCAGGTCGATCATCGCCATGGGCCGGCCGGGCCGCGCGCGGTTGGCCCGCCCGACCCGCAGCTCCGCAAATTCGGGGACGATGTCGGCGACCGGTGTATCGAGCGCGACCCGCCCCTCATCCACCAGCATCATGAAGGCGACCGAGGTGACCGGCTTGGTCATGGACGCGATGCGGTAGAGAGCGTCCCTCTCCAGCCTGGCTCCGTTTGCACGGGCGGCGCCACGCGTCACCGAAAGAAGCGGCTGCGCATCGCGCGACAGCAAAAACTGCATGTGCGGCAGCTTGCCCGATGCGATATAGGTCCGGTCGAGCATGTCCACCAGCGCTGCCAGCCGGTCCGGATCCATCCCCGCCGCTCGCGCCGCTACCCTGTCCAGACCATCCGTCATCCGTCCCATGCTCCCGCCAATCTCTAACGACCGCTAGAACAGCGGTGCGCGCGGGTAAACAGCTTGCCGATTGCCAAGACCCCACCCTCCCCTCTATGGCAACCCGCCTGATCGCCACGCATTGGACAAAGACAGGCATGGCCACCGGCCTTTCCGCAATATTCATGGCAAATCGTCCCGCCCTGCTGCGCTTTCTGCGCGCGCGCGGTGCGGGTGACGATGCCGAGGATCTGCTCCAGGACATGTGGATGAAGCTGGAGGCCAAGGATCTCGGCCCGGTCAGCGACCCGCTGCCCTATCTTTACCGGATGGCCAACAATCTGATGCTCGATCGTTATCGATCCGCCACCCGGCGCGAACGGCGGGAACAGGATTGGGCCGAAGGTGCCGGCGGGGTCATGGCCGATCCAGCCGAGGACATCGCGATCGACGAACGCATGATCCTGAACGAAAAGCTGAAGGAGGCACGCGGCGTGCTGCGCGACCTCGGACCGCGCGTCGAATTGGTGTTCCGCCGGTTCCGTATAGAGGGGGTCGGACAGAAGGTCATCGCGGCCGAACTCGGCGTCAGCCTGACCACGGTCGAAAAGGATCTGCAAAAAGCCTATCGTGCCATGCTCGCGCTCAAGCAGAAAATGGATACGGAATGAGCGGGTCGGCGGCGTCAGGCTCTGCAAGGGGCAAAAAATGAACGGGGCTGAAGCCATGATGAATCAGGAGGCGCTCGCGTGGGTGATCCGCACGCGTGATCCCCAATTTGACGACTGGGATGGCTTCACCCTGTGGCTGGAGCGCGATCCCGCCCATGCCGCGGCCTATGACGCCCTGATGGCGGACGATGCCGATCTGGAAGCGATTATCCCGCCCGATCCGGTGGGGGTGCCCGTCGCCGCAAACGACGTCGAACCTGGCAGGCGTCCCTGGCGCTGGGTCGGCGGCGGCGTGATCGCCGCGGCGCTGGTTGCTGCGATCTCGGTCGGCATGGTGAACCGGTCCGACATCTATACCGTCGCGACCCGGCCTGGCGAAACCCGCACGATCGCGCTGGGCGACGGCACGACGATCGACCTGAACGGCGGCACCCGCCTGCGCCTCGATCACAAGGACGCGCGTTTTGCCGCACTCGACAGCGGCGAAGCGGCATTCACGGTGCGCCATGATGCGGCCAATCCCTTCCGGGTCACGGTAGGCGATGTCGTGTTCGAGGACGCCGGCACGGTCTTCAACATCGTCCACGCTGGCGGCGCGACCCGGATCGGCGTGTCCGAAGGCAAGGTCATCTACAATCCGCAGGCGGAGGCCATCGCCCTGCCCGCCGGACGGGCGCTGACGGACGACACGCAGGGGCTGCGCGTCATGGATATCGCCCCAGCCGCGGTCGCCAGCTGGCGGCAGGGCAATCTGGTCTATGCCAATGCACCTGTGACGCAGGTGAGCGAGGACATCGCCCGTTCGCTCGGCATCACCGTCCGCTTCACGCCCCAAGCCGGAGCCAGCCGCTTCACCGGCACGATCCGTCTCGACAGGAACGCCGCGCGCTTCTTTGCCGGAGCCGCGCCGCTGATGGGCCTTTCCGCCGTGCGGCAGGGTGACGGATGGCTGCTGAAGGAAGGGCCGCTCAAGGAAGGAAATGAGCCGCAGAGCTGATCTTCTTCTCGTCACCGCCCTCGCCATAACGAGCGCAACGCCCGCGCAAGCGGCGGACAGACATACTATCAGCATCGCTCCCGGCAGGCTGGGCGAGGCAGCGATCGCGCTCGGCCGTCAGACCGGCGTCAGCATCGGCATGTCCGACCAGTCCCTTGCCGGCGTCGCGACCGGCCGGATCGAGGGCCATCTCTCGGTGGAACAGGCGATCAGGCGCTTGCTGAAAGGCACCGGCGCGACCGCGCGGCGGATCGACGCCACCACCTGGCGCATCACCCGCATTCGTCCCGCGCCGCCCCCGGTCGCCGCGTCGCCCGCACCGGTCCAGGCTGCACTCGCGCCCGATCTGCCGCCCGCCGAGATCATCGTCACCGCCTCCAAGCGTGACACGCCGCTGCCGCGCTATGCCGGCATGGTGGAAGCGCTGGACAATCGCGCCTTCACGAGTGGCGAAGCGGCGAACGGCACCGCAACGCTGCTCGCGCGGATATCCAGCCTCAGTTCCACCCACGCGGGCAATGGCCGCAACAAGCTGTTCATCCGCGCCATCGCCGATTCCGCTCTCGCCGGGCCTACACAGGCGACGACCGGCCAGTATCTGGGCGACATGCGCCTCAATTATGCCGCGCCCGATCCGGACCTCAAACTCTACGACGTCGGCCGGGTCGAGGTGCTGGAGGGACCGCAAGGCACGCTCTATGGCGCCGGATCGCTCGGCGGCATCATCCGCATCATGCCCAACGCGCCCAATCTCGGCGAATATGGCGGGCAGCTGTCCGCCGGCCTTTCCGCCACCCAGCATGGCGATCCCGGTGGCGATGCCTCCGTCACGCTCAACCTGCCGATTGTCGCAGAAAAGCTGGCGCTCCGCGTAGTCGGCTACGGAGTGCAGGAAGGCGGATATATCGACGATGTCGACCGCAGCGAGGACGACGTCAACCGTGTACGCACCTGGGGGGGCCGCGCGGCACTGCGCTTCGCGCCGGGCGACGACTGGACCATCGACCTCAACGGCGTTTACCAACATATCCGCGGCGACGACGCCCAATATGCGACACGTTCGGTCGGGCGCTTTCAGCGCGCCTCTTCCGTCGCACAACCCTATTTTTCGGACTACCTGCTCGGCAACGTCCGCATCGAACGCCAATGGGATAGCCTGCGCCTCGTCTCTTCGACCGGCTATGTCCGCCACGAACTGGCTGAAAGCTACGACGCGACCCAACCCGACAGCGCGCCTGCCCTGTTCCGCCAGAACAACGAAGTGGACATCTTCACTACGGAAAATCGGCTGGTGCGCGACCTCGACAATGGCCTGGGCTGGATATTGGGCGGCTCCTATCTCGAGAGTTCGTCGCGCCTGCACCGCTCGCTGACATCCTATGGCGCCGGCGTCCAGCCATCGGTCATTCCGGGCGTGCCCATCTACGGCATGGGCCGCCCGGCTCCTGCAACAGGCGTGCGCAACAGGGTGAGGGAAGCGACGCTGTTCGGCGAAGCCTCGTTCGAGCCGGCCGATGGGCTGATCGCCACAATCGGCGGACGGCTCACCAACAGCCGTCTGTCAGGCGAGGCGCTCGATCCGGTCGCGGCCCTATCCTCCGCCGACCTCGCCCGGGCCGAGGCGCAGGCCGACCGCAGCGAGACCATCTTCCTGCCTTCTGCGTCCGTTCTGACCGACGCCATTCCTGGCGTTACCCTTTACGCAAAGTTTCAGCAGGGCTTCCGTCCCGGCGGGCTGGCGGTCGATGACCAACGCGTCCGTCGTTTCCGGAATGACCGCATCTCCACGTTCGAGTTGGGCTTCCGCAAAGGTGCGCCGGGCCGCGATCGGGTCGCGATCAGCGCCAATCTCGCCTATACCGACTGGCGCGACATTCAGGCCGACATCACCGACAGGATCGGCCTGCCTACCACCGCCAACATCGGCGACGGACGCATCTACACCTTCGAAGGACGCATCTTCGTGCGACCGCTGCCGTCGCTCAGCCTCGACGGCAGCTTCATCTACAATGACAGCCGTCTCAGCCAGCCGGCCCAGTTCCTTCGCGCCCTCTCCTATGACGGACGGTCGCTCGCGCTGCCGAACGTCGCAAATCTTGGCGGCAGGATCGCCTTCGATTATCGCGCGCCGCTGGCAGATGACATGGATTTTCACCTGAACGGCGCAGCCCGCTATGTCGGCAAATCGCGCCTCGGCGTCGGTCCGATCCTCGGCCAGACGCAAGGCGACTATGTCGACACCAGCCTGACTGCCAGCCTGACGCGCGGGCCGGTGCAATATTCGCTGTCGCTCACCAACTTGCTGGACAGCAACGGCAATCGCTTTTCGCTCGGTACGCCGTTCGATCTGCGGACCGACTATTATACCCCGCTCCGCCCCCGAACCGTGCGGATCGGCATCGACTTCGCCTTCTGACCATTTCTTGATCGCATCGCCTGACGGAATGCACCGTCCGGCGTCGTCCCAAGCCGACGCGCGCACAGAATATCCAGCGCGACACGCAGAGGAGACATCATGCGACATCTACTGGCCTGCACGGCCATCGCGCCCGTGCTGGCAGCCCTGACGGTGGCTGAAGCGGCCGCTGAAACCACGATAAGTACCGCCACGACAACAGCGGTCAGGACCTCAACGGTCGCCAGCGGCGCGGCAGACGACATCACCATCAGTTCCGCCGGATCGATCACCGTTACCAGCGGCGCGGCAGTGACCGTTGACAGCAACAATGACGTGTCCAATGCCGGTACGATCACCATCAACGATGCCGACGCCGTAACAGCTATCCTGGCCGCGCCAGGCACAACAGGCGACATCACCAACAGCGGCACCATCACGCTGACCGAGGACTACACCGCCGAGGACGAGGATGATGACGACGACACCGATGGTGCCTTTGCCGAAGGATCGGGCAAGAACGGCATCAGCGTCCAGTCCGGCGCGGCGCATGTCGGCAATATCGTCCAGAGCGGCACCATCACTATCGAGGGCAATGAATCCGCCGGCATCCGTCTCGACGGCGCACTGACCGGCAATCTATCCAACAGCGGCACCATATCCGTCACGGGCGACAACAGCTATGGCATCGTGGCCAACGATGTTACCGGCAACGTCACAGTGCAGGGCGCCGTCACTGCCGTGGGCGGAAACAGCGTAGGCGTCGCGCTGCTGGGCGACGTGACCGGCGCGGTGAAAATCCAGGGCAGCATCGTCAGCACTGGTTATCGCTACACCACCCGTCCCAGCGACACCACCGACCTGGATGCCGACGACCTCCTGCAGGCCGGGTCGGCCGTGGTGATTGCCGGCAATGTCAGCGGTGGCGTGATCTTCGACGTGCCGCCTACGGCGAGCGACGATGACGACGAAGATGATACCGACATCGACGACGACGGCCTGACCGACAGCAGCGAAGGCACTGCCTCGGTCGTGACCTATGGTTCGGCCGCGGCCGTGCAGGTGGGTGCGGCCGATATCGACACCGTCATCGGCTCGGTAGCGACCAACAGTTCGGGCTATGGCCTCGTCATCAATGGCAGCATCGCCGGCTATGGCATCTATGACGGCGTCGCCGCCAACGGCCTGGTCGTCGGTGGCCTGGGCGGCGCGGTCGACATCGCCAGCGGCATTTTGGTGGACGGCACCGTGGCAGCGGTGTCCTACAACAGCGACGCGACCGCTCTGCGCCTGGGATCGGGCGCAAGCACCGGCACGATCGAGGTGAACGGCACGGTCGGCGCCACCGGGTCCGCCAGCACGGGCACGGCAGCGCGGGGCCTGGTGATCGACGCTGGCGCGAGCGTCGACAGCATCGTCGTCAGCGGAACCGTCGGCGCTGTGGCGCTGGACGATGAGGACGGGACGGCAATAGCCATCCTCGATGCCTCGGGCACCGTCTCGCGCCTGAGCAACAGCGGCGCGATCGGGGCGACCGGCGGGCTGACCAACACCGCGATCGACCTCCGCGCCAACAGCAGCGGCGTCACCCTGACCCAGGCACTGGCGGACACGGATGCCAGCGCACCCGCGATCACCGGCGACATCTATTTGGGGTCTGGCAATGACATCGTGACGGTATCCGCTGGCACCATTACCGGCGACCTCAGCCTTGGCGCGGGCAACGACAACCTGTCACTGTCCGGCACCTCCAGCCTGACCGGCGACGTCACCTTCGGCACCGGGGATGCGACGCTGACGCTGGCAGACAGCGCCGCCATCACCGGCGGCGTCGATTTCGGCGGCGACAGCGGCACGTTGACGCTGGGGGGCACGTCTTCCCTGTCCGGCGCGATAAGCAACAGCAGCGGCATCGCCGTGGTGCTGAACGGCGGCACGCTGAACGCCACCAACACCGGCAGCGTCGGCCTCGCCTCGCTGTCGGCCAGCGGCACCTCCACCATCGGCGTCACCATCGACGCGGCCACCGGCACCCATACGGTCTATGACGTGACGGGCGCCGCCAGCTTCGCCAGCGGGTCGCAGGTGAAGGTCAACCTGACGCAGGTCGCAGGATCGGAAGGCGACTATGTCATCGTCCGCGCCGGCGCGCTCAACGGCACTCCCTCGCTGGATGCCGACACCTTGCTGCCCTATATGTTCAAAGGCAGCCTGGCGAGCGACACCGGCGCCGGTACCGTAACCCTCTCGGTGGCGGCGAAGAGCGTTTCGGAACTGGGGCTCAGCGGATCGCTGGCGCGCGCCTATTCGGCGATCTTCAACGCCCTCGACAATGACAGCGACATCGCCAACGCCTATCTCGGCATCACCGATGGCAGCACGCTGACCGCCAACCTGCGTCAGATGCTGCCGGACCATGCCGGTGGCACCTTCGAAGCGGTGACGGCCGGGTCGCGCGCGACCGCGCGCATCCTGTCCGACCCCAACGGCATCTACCGCACGCGGGACGGCCGGCTCGGCTTCTGGCTGCAACAGGTCGCCTTCGGCAGCGCCAAGAGCGTGGGCAGCACCGCCTCCTACGACATCAACGGCTGGGGCGCGGGCGGCGGCGTGGAATATCTGACCGATCTCGGCGCCTTCGGTGGCTCGCTCGCCTACATTCATGGCAGCGATTCCAGTGGCAACTCCAACAATGCGGTCGATTCCGACCAATATGAACTGGCGGCGCACTGGCGCGGGCAATGGGGTCCGCTGCTCGCCTTCGCCCGACTGTCCGCTGCGGCGATCAACTTTGCGGGTACGCGCCATTTCGAGAATGGCGACGTCACTCGCACCGCCAACGGCAGTTGGAACGGCAGACTCTATTCCGCCACGGCCGGCGCCTCCTACCAGTTCCAGATGGGCCGCCTCAGCCTGCGGCCCGCTGTCGGCCTCGACTATTATCGCCTCAAGGAGGATGGTTATGCCGAAACCGGGGGCGGCGACGCGTTCAACCTGACCGTGCTCGGCCGCAACAGCGATGAGGCGACCGCCAGCGGCACGATCACGGCGGGCTATGACTTCGGCGCCCTCAAGCGCGAGGATGGCTGGCTGCGTGTCGAACTGGAAGGAGGCCGCCGCCAGATCATTGGCGGGTCGCTTGGCGACACCATCGCCTATTTCAAAGGCGGCGATCAGTTCACCCTGGTGGCCGAAGACCGTACCAACGGCTGGACCGGCCGCGCGCGGCTCTACGGCGGGACCGACACGTTCCGCATCGGCGGCGAGTTCGGCGCGGAGGAACAACAAAATCACGTCGCCATCTCATTTAGGGCGACGGTTAATTTCGTCCTGTGACGTCTTGAGGATGAACAGGCGGGCCACACCCCACAGACCCTCCCGGTCCGCCTGTTCCGCTGCGGCATGATGTCCTTCCCCAGGGACGCCGCGCATAAAAGAGGGGCGTCGCCGGCCCCCGGCGGCGCCCCTTATGCTTTGGCGAACTCAGTGCTGAATCGAGAAATCGAAGATCCGTGAAGCACCGGTACCTCGGCTCCACATCCCAGGCCCCGTGCCGCCGCCGATGGCATAAAGGAAGCCATATTCGCCGGCCGGAAGGTCCGCCTTGGGAGACACTTTGAACACGCCCGGCGCAATCTGCTCATAGACGAATGCAATCCGATCCTTGTCCATGACGCCCGACTTCGCTCCCGCCAGGTTCATGCTCCCCACCCTCGTCTCGCGCCGATCCTTCTTGATCTCGAAGCTGACCAAAGTGAACTCATTGGGCGACGAGACGGCGGAAGCCGCTCCCGAGAGCCAAACCGAGCCGGCCGGCGGCTGAGAAGGCGCGCGGTTGGCCTCGTCGAAATAGAAATAGAAGGTCGGGCGGGATCGGCTTGCCTTGATGGGCGCCGTTACGTTCGGGATGACCGTCTTGATACTGAGCGACGCGATGCCGCCAGTAAACGCATAACCGAGCAGACCGCCGGTCTTGCTCTGGTTCGAAATCGTGGGATCCAGGCGGACCATTTTGGGCTGCGGAAGCCAGTCCGCCAGCATGTAGAGGCCAGACGGATGCGGGACCAATGGGTCTGCAGAATCTGCCGACAGCGCCGCCCTGGATGGCACGCCGCCCCTTGCATCCGCTTCGATCATCGCAGCGATGACCGACCCGGAAACGCCGCTTTTCTTCAAAATGATGAGATCGTTCGTCGCCAGATTATAGGTGGCGGTCGAAGCCCTGACCTTGGCGATAACGGCTTCGTCGCCAAGCCCCGCCATAACCAGATCGACCACATTTTTATTAGTCAGCGTTTCCGCTTCCAGGTCGGCCGCCGTCCCGATCGAAACCATGAGGCATAACCCCACAGCCAACAACCCTCGCTTCATCTGCGCCCCCAATAGTCGATCCCGGAGTTCCCCTCCGGGATCGACTATGGCTTAGTTCAATGCCTTGCGCACCAGCTCATTCACCACCTGCGGGTTCGCCTTGCCCTGCATGGCTTTCATCGTCTGGCCGACGAAGAAGCCGAACAGCGCTTCCTTGCCTGCCTTATACTGTTCGACCTTGTCGCCATTTCTGGCGAGCACGTCGGCGACCGCTGCCTCGATCGCGCCTGTGTCGCTGGTCTGCTTCAGTCCCTTTTCCTCGACGATCGCCGGCGCGCGGCCGCCGGTTTCGAGCATGATCTCGAAAACCTGCTTGGCGATGGTGCCGCTGATCGTGCCGTCCGCGACGAGGGCGAGCAATTCCGCGCCCTCTTCCGGGCCGACCGGGCTTTCGTCCAGCGACTTGCCGAGGCGGTTGAGCGCGCCATAAAGTTCCGACAGCAGCCAGTTGGCCGATGCCTTGGCGACTTCGCCCTCGCTCTTCTTCTGGATGCGCGCGCCTTCGGCCAGCAGCGCCTCGAACCAGCGGGCGGTATCGGCGTCCGCCGTGAGGGTCGCGGCATTATAGGCGCTCAGCCCCAGATCCTGCTCATAGCGCTTCCGCTTGGCGTCAGGCAGTTCGGGCAGCGACCGGCGACATTCCTCAAGGAAGGCGTCGTCCAGTTCCAGCGGCAGCAGGTCGGGATCGGGGAAGTAGCGATAGTCATGCGCGTCCTCCTTCGACCGCATCGAGCGCGTCTCGTTGCGATCGGGATCGTAGAGGCGCGTTTCCTGGACCACCGTTCCGCCCGCTTCCAGCACGTCGACCTGACGGCTCGCCTCATGCTCGACCACGGCCATGACGAAGCGGACCGAGTTGACGTTCTTGGTTTCGGTTCGGGTGCCGAAGGGCTGGCCGGGCTTGCGGACCGACACGTTCACGTCGGCGCGCATCGACCCCTGGTCCATATTGCCGTCGCACGAACCGACGTAACGCAGGATCGTCCGCAGCTTCGACAGATAAGCCCCCGCTTCCGCAGGCGAACGCATGTCCGGCTTCGACACGATCTCCATCAGCGCTACGCCCGACCGGTTGAGGTCGACATAGGAGCGGGTGGGATGCTGGTCGTGCATCAGTTTGCCGGCATCCTGCTCGACATGAATGCGCTCGACGCCGATCACCTTGGTGCTGGCTTCCGGGTTCTTCTCGTCCAGCACGATCTCGATCTGCCCTTCCCCCACGATCGGGTGATAGAGCTGGCTGATCTGATAGCCCTGTGGCAGATCGGCGTAGAAGTAGTTTTTCCGGTCGAAACGCGACCATTTGTTGATCTGCGCGTCGATCGCCATGCCGGTTCGCACCGCCTGGCGGATGCACTCGCGGTTCGGCACGGGCAACATGCCGGGCATGGCCGCGTCCACCAGACTGACCTGCGTGTTCGGCTCCGCGCCGAACGCCGTCGCCGCGCCCGAAAAGAGCTTCGCGTTCGACGTCACCTGCGCATGGACTTCCAGGCCGATCACGACCTCCCACTCACCGGTTGCGCCCTGGATGCGATAGGTTGATTCAGTCATATTACCACCACTTGGCCGGACGAGCCGTGAAGCCCGCACGTTCTTCAATCGCGAGGCTCGCGTTCAGCACGGTCTGCTCGTCCAGCGCCTTGCCGATGATCTGCAATCCGATCGGCAGCCCGGCCGAATCCAGCCCGCCCGGCACCGCCATAGCGGGTAGCCCCGCCAGCGACGCGGGAACAGTGAATACGTCGTTCAGATACATGGCAAGCGGATCGGCCTGCTTCTCGCCCAGCGCGAAGGAGGCGCTCGGCGCGGTCGGCGTCAGCAGCAGGTCGCACTTTTCAAAAGCCTGCTCGAAATCGCGCGCGATCAGCGCCCGGACCTTCTGCGCCTGCGTATAATAGGCGTCATAGAAGCCCGCCGACAGAACATAGGTGCCGATCATGATGCGGCGCTTCACTTCCGGCCCGAAACCGGCGGCGCGGGTCGCGGCATACATGTCCTGCAAACCGGCCCCATCGGGCAGGTCGCGCTGACCATAGCGCACGCCGTCATAGCGAGCGAGGTTCGACGAGGCTTCGGCAGGCGCAATGATATAATAGGTCGGCAGCGCATATTTGGTGTGCGGCAGCGACACCTCGACCACCTCGGCACCCGCATCCTTCAGCCATTCGATCCCGCGATCCCACATGGCGGAGATTTCTTCGTTCAGGCCATCGGGGCGATATTCCTTGGGGATACCGACCTTCTTGCCCTTGAGATCGCTCGACAGACCGGCTTCCCACTGGGGCACGGCCAGATCGAGGCTGGTCGAATCCTTGGGATCGAAGCCCGACATCGCCTCCAGCAGGATCGCATTGTCGCGCACCGTCCGCGCCATCGGCCCGGCCTGGTCCAGCGACGAGGCGAAGGCGACGATACCCCAGCGCGAGCAGCGGCCATAGGTCGGCTTGATGCCGCTGATGCCGGTGAAGGCGGCAGGCTGGCGGATCGAGCCGCCGGTGTCGGTGCCGGTCGCCGCCGGGCAGAGCCGCGCGGAAATGGCCGAGGACGAGCCACCCGAAGATCCCCCCGGAGCCAGCGCGGCATTGCCGCCGTCATTGCGCCGCCAGGGCGAGATGACATTGCCAAAATAGCTCGTCTCGTTCGACGACCCCATGGCGAACTGGTCGAGGTTCAGCTTGCCGAGCATTCCCGCGCCAGCGTCCCACAGCTTCTTCGACACCGTGGACTCGTAGGTCGGCACGAAGCCTTCCAGCATGTGGCTGGCGGCAGTCGTCTGCACGCCTTCGGTGCAGAACAGATCCTTCATGCCGATCGGCACGCCGGAAAGCGGCTTCAGCGCTTCGCCAGCCGCCTTCGCCTTGTCGGCGGCATCGGCCGCTTCCAACGCCTTTTCCGGCGTTTCGACGATGAAGGCGTTGAGCGCCTTGGCTGCGGCGACATTGGCATTGAACGCCTCGGCCACTTCGCGCGCCGAAAAGTCACCCGCGCGGAAGCCGTCGCGGATTTCCGCGACCGTCAGATCAGTAAGGTTGGTCATTATTCGATCACCTTGGGCACCGCGAAGAAGCCATGTTCGGCCTGCGGCGCATTGGCCAGCACCTTGTCGCGCACATTGCCATCGGTGATGGCATCGTCGCGCAGGCGTTGATGGTTGGGGATGACGGCGGTCATCGGCTGCACGCCGGTTACGTCCACCTCGCCCAGTTGCTCCACCCAGCCAAGGATGTTGTTGAGTTCCGGCACCATCGCTTCGGCTTCGGCGTCGGTCACCGAAATGCGCGAAAGGCTGGCGATCTTCTTTACGGTCTGAAGGTCTATCGACATGGGCCGCCGCTACCACCCGCGCCCGTCCGCTTCAAGCGGCTTTAGCGCCCCTTGCGCACGCCCACGCCATGCGCCAGACAAGCAGCACAATTACGGAGAGTGTGGGTGGCGCGCAAATTCCTCTATGTCATCGTGGCGCTGGTGGTGCTGGTGATCGCCGCGCTGCTGATCTACCGCGTCTGGGGAATGCAACTGATCCGCATGGCGATGGTGCCGCGCGAATCCTTCACCGCGTTGCAGCCACTGCCCGAAGATGCCTATATCGACGCGACGATGTGGATCGCCCGTCCGGACATCCAGAAGGACAATCCCGCGCTCTGGACGCCTGCCGGCGTGACCACGCCCAACGCGCCCCAGAAAGCCGCGATCTTCTTCATCCATCCGACCAGCTACATAACGACCTTCGGCGATGCACACTGGAACGCCCTGCTGGACGACAAGGACGCCGATGCCACCGCCCGCCGCTTCGTCATGAGCCAGGCCAGTGCCTTCAACGCTGCCGGCACCGTCTGGGCACCGCGCTACCGCCAGGCCAATTATGGCGCCTTTCTCACCGACAAACCGGAGGGCGATCAGGCGCTTGCCGCCGCCTATCGTGACGTGGCGCAGGCCTTCGCCGCCTTCGTGAAGGCCAACCCCACAGGCCCGCTGATACTGGCCGGGCACAGCCAGGGGTCACGCCACCTGTTGCAACTGTTGCGCGACCAGGTCGCGGGCAAGCCGGTCGCCGACCGCATCGCCGCCGTATATGCCGTGGGCTGGCCGGTCTCGGTGGAGGCGGATCTGCCCGCGCTCGGCCTGCCTGCCTGTGCGCGACAGGATCAGGCGCATTGCATCGTCAGTTGGCAAAGCTATGCCGAACCGGCTGATCCGTCTGCCGTCGTGGAAAGTTTCGAACGCAAGACCGGCTATACCGGAAAGCCACGCAAGGGCACGCACATGCTCTGCACCAATCCGATCACCGGCGCCTTCAACGGCGCCGCTCCGGCCAGCGCCAACAGCGGCACGCTCGACGCGCGGGAGGAAGGCAAGTCACCAACATTGCTCACCGGCATCGTCCCTGCGCGGTGTGACACCAGCGGCGTGCTGATGATCGGGCAACCTGTCGACATGGGGCCGTTCACGCTCCCCGGCAATAATTACCATGTCTATGACTACAGCCTCTTCTGGGGCAACGTGCGGCAGGACGCGCAGAAAAGATTGGCGGCTTTCCTGAAGAAGTGACAGAGGCATGGTCATGAGAGATTTTGGCCTATGACGCTGGTTACAACGGATCGCGTCGCCTTTCGCGAAGCCCTGCCGGCAGGCGGCCGGCTGATCGGCATGGATGTCGGCACCAAGACGATCGGCCTTGCCCTGTGCGATGCCGCCTGGACGATCGCCAGCCCTGCCTACACCGTCAATCGTGGCAAGTTCAGCAAGGACAAGGTCGGCCTCGCCGCCTTCATCGAGCAGCAGCAGGTGAAGGGCATCGTCATAGGCCTGCCGCTCAACCTCGACGGCACCAATTCACCGCGCAGCCAGGCCAGCCGCGCCTTCGCCCATAATGTCGCGGAGCTGGGCTATCCGGTGCTGCTCTGGGACGAACGCTGGTCGACCCAGGCCGTCACCCGCACTCTGCTCGAAGCCGACGCCAGCCGTGCCCGTCGCGACGAACTGGTAGACAAGCTCGCGGCAAGCTACATCCTGCAAGGCGCGATCGACGGGCTGGTGGCGGGACTGGAATAGCCGCCTCGTCGGAGCGCGGCGCCACCCCGAGGCAAGTCGGGGTCTCCGGCAGCGCGCCATCGCCTGAAAGGAGGGAGAGACTTGACCATGTGCCCCCGAACTCTTCGCTACGCCGCCGCCCTGGCGACGGGCGCCCTTTCCCCGGACGCGGCCTATGCCGGTTTCTATTCGGGCGACGAACTCTATACCGTCTGCACGACCGACAAGGCCGACAAGGATTTCTTCGAGAAATCCTACGAATGCGTGGGCTATATCAGCGGCGCGGTCGATGCGTTCAACACGACGCGGGAAGCGAACAAGCTCAAAAGCTGCATCCCCGCCGACGTGACGATAAGCCAGTTGCGCAGCATCACGGTCGACTATCTGGGCAAGAACCCGATAGACCGGGCCAAGTCGGCATCCTCGCAGGTCTTCGCTGCGACCCGAAAGGCGTGGCCTTGCCCCGCGACCAAGCCGGTGTCGAAGAAGGCGAGCAGGAAGAAGCGCTGAAGGGAGCAACAGCCTGTCCGATCGATCGCACCTCCCCCTATCCCTCGAACGCCGCGATGATCGGGCAAGGCCCTTCCTCGCTTGCATGGCATTGCCGCGCCAGCCGCTCCAGCGCGGCGCGTGCCGCCTGCAATTCCGCGATCCTGACGTCCAGCGCCACGATGCGCTCCGCCGCCAGTTCGCGCGCCCGCGCCCGGTCCTGCCCGGCGTCGAGCTGGAGCAGCTCACCGATCTGCTCCAAAGTGAAGCCCGCCCCCTGGGCCGAACGGATGAACGCCAGCCGCCGCACGTCTCCCTCGCCATAGCGGCGCACCCCCGGCCCGCGTTCGGGCATGTCGAGCAATCCGCGACGCTGGTAATAGCGCACCGTTTCCACATTCACCCCGGCCGAACGGGCCAGCCCAGAAATCGTCATGGCCATACTTGACTCCGTACTATGGTACGGACCCTATATGGGGTGCATCCGCCCATAGCCAAGGATGCGTCGATGACCAGCCCTGCCCCCAAAAGTGCCAGCCTCTATCGTATGGTGATGCCCGGCCATACCTGCCCCTATGGGGTGAAGGCGCGCTGGCTGCTCAAACGCCGTGGCTATGTCGTGGACGATCACTGGCTCCGGAGCCGTGAGGAAACCGACGCGTTCAAGACACAGCATGACGTGACAACCACGCCGCAAATCTTCATCGACGGCCAGCGAATAGGCGGTCATGACGATCTGCGCCGGCACCTGGGCCTCAAGGTCCGCGATCCCAAGGCGACCAGCTACGTCCCGGTGCTTGCGGTCTTCGCTGTCGCCGGGCTGCTCGCGCTGGCGGTCAACTGGCTGACCTTCCTGCCGCTTGTTTCCTTCATGGCGCTGGAGCGCTTCGTCGCCATTGCGATGATGCTGCTCGCCATGCTCAAATTGCAAGATGTCGACAGGTTCGCGACCATGTTCCTGAACTATGACCTGCTCGCCCGCCGCCTGCCGCCCTATGGCGCGGCCTATCCATTCCTGGAACTGGGCGCGGGGGTGCTGATGCTGACGCGGGCGCTCGACTGGCTGTCCATCCCGGTCGCGCTGTTCATCGGCGGCATCGGCGCCATGTCGGTCTTCAGGGCGGTCTATATCGAGAAGCGAGACCTCAAATGCGCCTGCGTCGGCGGCAACAGCAATGTGCCGCTGGGCTTCGTCTCGCTGACCGAAAATGTCATGATGGTGGCGATGGCGCTTTGGATGATGGCGGGACTCCACTGAGCCGCCCGGCTACTCTCCATCCCTCCCATAGACATCGGGCAGGAACTGAACCCCCAGCGCGGTCGGCACGGCGGTCAGATAGGTCAGATAGACCGGCACCGGCTGAGGCAGGGGCACATGCTGTTCGGGCTTTTCGCCATCCGTGCTCGGCATCCTGCCGAAGAACCAGCGGCCCAGCCGCTGCGCATCCTCCAGCCGGACACAGCCATTGCTGAAATGGCGGTCCGCCTTCGCGAACAGGTCGCGCTGCGGCGTGTCGTGGAGGTAGATGCCAAGATCGTTCGGGAACATGAACTTGACCTTCCCCATTGCATTGTTGCCGCCCGGAAGCTGGCGCACCCGCACCTCCTGACGGCCCGCCGCCACCGCGTCCCAGTTGATCGCGCTCTGCGCCAAGGGCGCAGGATCAGCGCTCCAGTCGGCCAGCGCTTCATATCCCATCCCTTGCAATGACCCGCCGCTTAGGATTTTGGGCGCGACCTTGCGCTCCACAAGATCGGGCGGGATGTTCCAATAGGGATTCAGTGTTGCGTATCGGATCATGCCCGCCATCAGCGGCGTCTGCGTTTCCTTCGCCCCGGCGACGACCTTCATCGTGCCGTCCAGCGCGCCCTTGCTATAATACCAAAGGCGCGCCGAGGCGGCGTCGACCACCACGTGCCGTGTCCACGGTCCCGGCAGAAGCCGCGCGCGCTCCAGGTTGAGGGACAGCAGGCGCGCATAGCGCGCCGGCCCCTGGTTGATCGCCGAAATCGTCATCGCCCCCGCGACGCCATCAGGCTTCAGGCCATGATCGGCCTGGAAGGCGCGCACCTTTGCGGCCAGCGCCTTGTTATAGGTCATGCCGTCGGCCAGCCCCAATCGACGGCGCAACATGCCGATCTCCGCCCCCTTGCCGCCCGGTCGCATCTTCACCCCTTCGGGCACGGCGACATCCGGCAGGCCACCCCATTTCTTGAGATAGCCGGCCCGCGCGGTCCGCAGCTTCATGTAGAGGGGGCTCATCCAGCCGGCAGTCGCGATATAATCCGTGAGCGACGGCGCCAGAGCAGCAGACCGCAATATGTCCGACGGGTCGGAATCGCGCGGTTCGACTTCCTTGTCGAGATAGCGGATCTTCACGCCCCTGGCCGGGCGGCGCATGTCCGCAACCAGGCGAGCAAAGCTGCGCGACAAGGCCAGGTCGGCGCGCGCCAGGAGCTTTGGATCGTCACTGGCGTCCACCTCCTCGATCAGGCGCCGCAAGTCGCCCGGATCATAGTCGCGGGGATCAAGCCCGTCGGCTTCGCTCTGGTCGATCAGCGCCAGCAGCGCATCTGCCTGCGGCCCGATCCGGCCCTTTTCCAGCCAGAGCGGCCAGTAACCGCGTGGCGCGTAGAAATCCTTGTATTTCCCGCCCAACTGGGCACGGATTTCCGCCCCGATGCTCGACTTTGCGGCCTGTTCGAGGTCAGGCTGCGCGACCGTTGCCTGGGGAACCGCGGCAGCGATCAGCAGGCAGGGAATGAGGCAATCGCGTAGCGAAGGGGCGCGGCGGACATGCCGCGCCCGAAAAACTGCATGGATCAGCCGCGTTCTCCCGAACGGGGCGGTGGCGGGGGCGGCGGCGGGGGACAGGGCGGCCCCTGGATCGCATGATAAATGCCATCGGTCGTGTAATAGCCGTCGATGATGCCGTCGCCGTCGCGATCGGCGGCCACCGTACCGGCGATAGCGCCGGGGCCGACCGGCGGTGCCGTCGTGACCGGGGCCTCATTCTTGGAGCAGGCGCTCAGAGCCAGTAGCCCTGCAGCAGCCAATGCCATGGATTTGAATTGCATATACTCTCCCTGGACGCGGAACGGAAAACCGCCCGACGCCGTTAGACCTCCCACCACCATAAGGTGGCGGAGGGCCAACGTCTAAAGTTGCGAAACGAATCCATTACCCGACCGCAATGACGGCAAATGGTGCATTAACAGCGTCAGTCCGTTAGGGCGTCACCCAATCGGCCGAGGCGATACCCTGCGCATAGAGCAGCACCGACAGATCGCCATGCACGATCTCCGCTGCGGCGGCCGCGCGGGTCTTGGGCTTGGCATGATAGGCGACCCCCAGCCCCGCCCCCTCGATCATCGGAATGTCATTGGCGCCGTCCCCGACCGCCAGCGTCAGCGCGCGATCGATGCCACCGGCGATCGCCGCTTCCAGCTCCGCCCGCTTGCGCGCCGCATCGACGATCGGCGTAGTCACCGTTCCCAGCAACGCGCCGTCCGCAATCTCCAACTCATTGGCCACCGCCGCATCGAAGCCGATCTCCTCGGCCACCGGGCCGGTGAAGCGGGTGAAGCCGCCGGACACCAGCAGGGTCTTGGCGCCACGCGCCTTCATCGTGCGGACCAGCGCCCTGGCCCCCCCCATGATGACGACGCGCTCGTCGCGACACTGGTCGATGGCGCTGTCCGCCAGCCCCTTGAGCAGCGCGACCCGGCCGTGCAACGCGCCCGCGAAATCCAGTTCGCCTCGCATCGCCCGCTCTGTAATTTCGGCAATCTGCGGCTTGATCCCCGCATAGTCGGCCAGCTCATCGATGCATTCGACCGTGATCATGGTCGAATCCATGTCGGCGATCAGCAGCTTCTTCTCGCGGTTGGCGACCGGCTGAACGATGACGTCCACGCCCTGCCCCCAGTCGGTCAGCGCCGCGCGGGCCTGGACCGGATCGGCCGCGAACAAGAGGTCGGCTGCCTTGTCGCGGTCGAGCCAGGCCGTTTCCCCCGGCCGGCAGCCGGCATCACGCAGTCGGTCGGCGGCTTCGGAAATATCCCCCTGCCCGATCGAGCCACTTGCCACTAAGGTCGCGACGAACATGAACACTCCTGCACCAAATCCCGAAACCGGCCGGGGCGAATCCCGCCCACGGGTCGCGCTTATTGCCGGGCCGACCGCCAGCGGCAAGAGCGCGCTGGCCTGTCGCCTGGCCAAAGCGACCGATGGCGTCGTCATCAATGCCGACGCCAGTCAGGTCTATGCCGATCTGGCCATCCTGTCAGCACGCCCCTCGCCAGAGGAAATGGGTGACGTGCCGCATCGCCTGTTCGGCCATATCGACGGGGCGGAGGCCTGCACCGCGCCACGCTGGGCAGCCGAGGCGAAGGCGGAGATCGCCGCGGCCCATGCCGCCGGCAGGCTGCCTGTGCTGGTCGGCGGCACCGGCCTCTATATCCGCACCCTGCTCGACGGCATCGCCCCGGTGCCGGAGATCGACCCCGACATACGCACCGCCGTCCGCGCACTGGCCGTTGCGGACGCCCACGCCGCCCTGACCCGCGAAGATCCGGAAGCTGCCGCCCGGCTTGCGCCTGCCGATACCACGCGCGTCGCTCGTGCGCTGGAAGTGGTGCGATCGACCGGCATCCCGCTCAAGACCTGGCAGCAGCATAAGGAAGGCGGCATCGGCGACCGTGTCAGCCTGGTGCCGATGATCCTGCGGCCGCCGCGCGACTGGCTGATCGAGCGTTGCGACCGGCGTTTCGTCCAGATGGTGGAGGGCGGCGCGATCCCGGAAGTGTCAGCGCTGCTCGCCCGCCAGCTCAACCCGGACCTGCCGGTGATGCGGGCGATCGGGGTGCCGGAAATCGCAGCCTTGCTGAAAGGCGACAGCGACATGGACACTTGTATCGCAAAAGGCAGCCTGGCCACGCGCCAATATGCCAAGCGGCAATATACCTGGTTCACCAACCAGCCCCCACAGAGTTGGCCGCGCGAAGAGCGCGAAATAGATGATAAAATTATCGGTGAATTAGCAATTAAATTACAACATTAGGGGTTGACCCGTCATTTTCTGTCCACTAGAGGCAGGCGCCTTGCCATTAAAAGCGCTTGGGCGCAAAGCACGCCCCCTTGCATCAACGGAGGAGTAACATCGTGGCCGAAAAGAGCGGCGCGGACATATTGGTCGAATGCCTGGTCGATCTGGGCGTCGAAGTCGTGTTCGGCTATCCGGGCGGCGCTGTGCTGCCCATCTATGACGCGCTCTACAATCATCCCACGATCAAGCATGTGCTCGTCCGCCACGAACAGGGCGCGACCCACATGGCGGAGGGCTATGCCCGCTCCACCGGCAAGCCCGGCGTCGTGCTGGTCACGTCCGGCCCCGGCGCGACCAATGCCGTCACCGGCATCACCGATGCGCTGCTCGATTCGATCCCCATGGTCGTCATCACCGGACAGGTCCCCACGCAGCTGATCGGCACCGACGCTTTTCAGGAAGCTGACACGGTCGGCATCACGCGCCACTGCACCAAGCATAATTATCTGGTGAAGACACCCGGCCGCCTGGCCGAGGTCGTTCATGAGGCCTTCCATATCGCCACCACCGGCCGCCCCGGCCCGGTCGTCGTGGACATTCCCAAGAATGTCCAGATCGCGACCGCGCCCTATGCGAGGCCGGAACTCAAGGTCCACGCCAGCTATCATCCGCAGACCAAGGGGGACGCCGCCGCAATCGACGCGGCGGTCGAGATGCTGGCCGCGGCCGAGCGCCCGATCCTCTACACCGGCGGCGGCGTCATCAATAGCGGTCCGCAGGCCAGCGCATTGCTGCGCGAACTGGCGGCGCTGACCGGTGCGCCCGTGACCTCGACACTGATGGGCCTGGGCGCCTTCCCCGCCTCGTCCGACCAGTGGGTCGGGATGCTGGGGATGCACGGCACCTATGAAGCCAATTGGGCGATGAACCAGGCCGACCTGATCCTGTGCGTCGGCGCGCGCTTCGACGACCGCGTCACCGGCCGGCTCGACGCGTTCGCCCCCAATAGCAAGAAAGTCCATATCGACATCGACCGCAGCTCGATCAACAAGATCGTCGATGTCGATGTCGCAGTGGTCGCCGACGTCGCCAGCGCGCTGGAAGATATGATCGCGCTTTGGAAACAGCGCGACCACCATAAGGCGGACCTGTCCGAATGGTGGGCGCGGATCGCCGGCTGGCGCGCGCGCAAGAGCCTGGACTATGCCGAGAGCGGCGCCGAGATCATGCCCCAGCGGGCGATCGCCGATCTGTACAAGGCGTGTCAGGCCACCGGCAAGGACGTCATCATCACCACCGAAGTCGGCCAACACCAGATGTGGGCGGCCCAGCATTTCGGGTTCGAGGCGCCCAACAAATGGCTGACCTCGGGCGGTCTCGGCACCATGGGCTATGGGTTCCCCGCCGCCATCGGCGCGCAGATGGGCAATCCCGACAGCATCAGCATCTGCATCGCCGGCGACGCTTCGATCCAGATGAACATCCAGGAAATGGGGACCGCGACCCAATATCGCCTGCCGGTCAAGATCTTCATCCTCAACAATGAATATATGGGGATGGTCCGCCAGTGGCAGGAACTGACCTATGAAAGTCGTTATTCCAACAGCTATTCCGACAGCCTGCCCGACTTCGTGAAGCTGGGCGAAGCCTATGGCTGGACCGGCATCCGGATCGAGGGACCGCAGGAACTGGAAGCCGGCATCCGCCAGATGCTGGAAACCGACGGCCCGGTGATCGTCGATTGCCGCGTGGCGAAGCTCAGCAACTGCTTCCCGATGATCCCGTCGGGCGCGGCCCATACCGAGATGCTCCTCGATCCCAACCAGATCGAAGGCGTGATGTCGGACGAGGCGAAGGCGCTGGTGTGAAGGCACGGATGTGACGCAACATCTGAAGCTCCGTATCCATGTGACGGAGCCATGGGATTTCGAGAGGGTCGCGGGGACCGCCGAACTGACCGGCTGGACCGTCGACCATGTCGATCCGGACAATGGGGAATGGGAAGTGCATCTGGACCAGGGGTTCGATTTCAACAAGCGGCATATCGGCACGCTGCTGGCCGGTCCCCGCTATGTCGGCGAACGACTGGACCGGATGTTCGACACGGTGACGGGCTTTCCGGTACGCCTTGCCCATCGCCTCGACGGTGACTGGCAGTTCGCCTTCGCCGCCACGATTTCGCAGCGCCCAGACAAGGTCAGGCGCGAAGACCAGGACAGCGGGACGACCATCTGATGCATATCCAGGAAGAACTGAGCCAGCGGCACGTCCTGTCGCTGACCGTTTCCAACGAGGCCGGCATATTGGCGCGCATCGCGGGCCTGTTCACCGCGCGCGGCTATAATATCGACAGCCTGACCGTGGCGGACATCACCGACGACCATGCGATCAGCCGCATCACCATCGTCACCAGCGGCCCGCCCAAGGTGATCGACCAGATCATCGCCCAGCTCGACCGGCTGGTGCCGGTCCACAAGGTGACCGACCTGACCGAGAACGGTCCCTTTGTCGAGCGCGAGCTGGCGCTGGTGAAGGTCGCCGGCACGGGCGAGGACCGGATCGAGGCGCTGCGCCTGGCTGACGTGTTCCGGGCCAAGGTGGTCGACACCACGATCGAAAGCTTCATCTTTGAAATTACCGGCACGACCGAAAAGGTCGATAATTTCGTCGGCCTGATGCGGCAGATCGGCCTGGTCGAGGTCGGCCGCACCGGCGTCGTCGGCCTTATCCGCGGCAAGGAGCCGAACTGAAGAAATTGCCCCTTTCCCCTCGTGGGAGAGGGAGGTCGAAAAGAGTCACGCGCCTCTTTTCGACATCGCATGGCGATGGGAGGGCGAGGGCAAACCCCTGCCCCGCGCGCGGGTGGTTCCCCCTCACCGCAAATCTCGGCTCCGCAAGGCGCCAATCGGACTGAAAGAAGGAACGTCACATGAAGGTTTACTACGATCGCGACGCGGACATCGGCCTGATCAAGGGCAAGAAGGTCGCCATTCTGGGCTATGGTTCGCAGGGCCATGCCCATGCGCAGAACCTGCGTGACTCGGGCGTCGCGGAAGTCTGCATCGCGCTGCGCGCCGGTTCGCCGAGCGCGAAGAAGGCCGAAGGCGCAGGCTTCAAGGTTCTGCCCAATGCCGAAGCCGCCGCATGGGCCGACGTCCTCATGATCCTCGCCCCTGACGAGCATCAGGCCGCGATCTACGCCGCCGACATTCACGCCAATCTGCGGCCCGGCGCGGCGCTGGCCTTCGCCCATGGCCTCAACGTCCATTTCGGCCTGATCGAACCGCGCGCCGACGTCGACGTCATCATGATCGCGCCCAAGGGGCCGGGTCATACCGTGCGCGGCGAATATGTCCGCGGCGGCGGCGTGCCCTGCCTGATCGCCGTCCATCAGGATGCCACCGGCAACGCGCATGACATCGCCCTCTCCTACGCGTCGGGCGTCGGTGGCGGCCGTTCGGGCATCATCGAAACCAACTTCCGCGAAGAATGCGAAACCGACCTGTTCGGCGAGCAGGCCGTGCTGTGCGGCGGCACCACCGCGCTGGTCCAGGCCGGCTTCGAAACGCTGGTCGAAGCCGGCTATTCGCCGGAAATGGCCTATTTCGAATGCCTCCACGAACTGAAGCTGATCGTCGACCTGATGTATGAAGGCGGCATCGCCACCATGCGTTATTCGATCTCGAACACCGCCGAATATGGCGACATCAAGACCGGGCCGCGCATCATTACCGAAGAGACCAAGAAGGAAATGAAGCGTGTGCTGGCCGACATCCAGTCGGGCCGCTTCGTCAAGGACTTCGTCCTCGACAACCGCGCAGGCCAGCCGGAACTCAAGGCCAGCCGCATCGCCGCCCAGCGTCATCCGATCGAGGAAACCGGGGCCAAGCTGCGCGCGATGATGCCCTGGATCAGCGCCAACAAGCTGGTGGATCAGGACAAGAACTGAGCCAGTCCGGCAGCATAACCGGAACGATCCGTTTCCGGTTACGCCTCTGGAACAATCGAGGGGCGCCGCATATTGTTGCGGCGCCCCTTGAGCGTTTTTCGGAGACCATTCTCATGCGCAAATTTCTGATCCCTGCCGCCGCCCTTGTCGCCATTGCCGGCGGCACTGCCCTGATTGCCCAGATGCCCGCCCCCGGCAGCAAGGACGTCGCGAAAGTCACGGGAGGCACATACAAGGTCGATGGCGGCCACAGCCAGGTCGTCTTCGCCTGGGATCATATGGGCTTCACCAACAATATGGGTACGATCGCCGAACCGACCGGCACGCTGACCCTCGACAAGGCAAATCCTGCGGCTTCGAAGGTTTCTGTCGAATTCACGGTCGCCAAGCTGCGGACCGGCGTGCCCAAGCTGGACGAGCATCTGATGACGGCGGATTTCTTCGATGCCGCCAAATTTCCCACCGCGACCTTCGTTTCGACTGCCGTCAAGCCCGAAGGGGCGACCGGGGCCGAGATCACTGGCAATCTTACCATCAAGGGCGTGACCAAGCCCGTGACGCTGGACGCCGAATTTTACGGTGCGGGCATTCAGCCGATGAGCAAGAAGGAAAATATCGGTTTCATCGCCACCGCGACGATCAAACGCAGCGATTTCAACATGAGCTATGGCGTCCCGATGGTCGGCGACGCGATCGAGTTGAAGATCATCGCCGGTTTCGAGAAGCAATAAATCATGCGTCTGCCGGCACAGGCAATCCTGCTTCTAGGCATGATGATGCTTGTGCCGGCAGCGGCCACGCCGCCGCCCGCGCCTCCGGCACAGGCGGCGCTTTACGTGCCCGGCCGCTATCAGGTGGATGGCGCCGCGACCAAGGTTCATTTTCATGTTAAGGCGCTGATCGGCAGCTATGAGGGTGATTTCGTTGATCCCGAAGGCGCTGTCGTGATCGACGCCGCACTGCCTGGCCGCGCCGCCATCGACATCCGGTTCCCGGTCGAAAAGCTGACCACCGGCGACGCATCGACCGACGCGATGCTGAAGGGCGAGAGCTTCTTCGACATGGCGCGCTTCCCGACCATCCGCTTCACCGCGCAGGACGCACCGCTCGCCAGCAGCGTTGCGACGACGTCGATTTCGGGCGAATTGACCATGCATGGCCAAAGCCACCCGATCACCCTCTCCGTCCGGCTGGTCGGCGTGACGCCGGATGAGGCGCCCGGCCTGTCGGTGCTGCACTTCGCCGGGACGACCTCGGTCGAGCGCAGCCAGTTCGGCATGGGTTTCGGACGCCCGTTCGTTTCCGACCGCGTCGACCTCGCCATCGACGCAATCTTCCGTCGCTCCTGAACGGCCTTCTGCAAGAATCATCTTTACCCTGACCCTCGAAAAGGGTTAAGGGGACGCATCATGCAGAGCCGCGCGCTTCTTACCCTGCTACGACTTACACGCCCTTAGGCGTGGCTTTTGTGCTGCCTTCCGGCTAAGGGCAGCGTTGATCCGCCTAAGGGCATCCATCACAGTCAAGTCGTATCCGTAGGGGCGAACATGCGCCCCGACCGCTGAGAAGTAGTTTGATCCCATGATGCTGACCGATCCCACCCTGAAATATCGCGCCTTCCCGCAGGTCGACCTGCCCGATCGCCAATGGCCGTCCAAGGTCATCACCGCGCCGCCGCGCTGGCTGTCGACCGATCTGCGCGACGGCAACCAGTCGCTGATCGACCCGATGAACGCGGAAAAGAAGCGCCGCTTCTTCGACCTGCTGCTCAAGGTCGGCGTCAAGGAGATCGAGATCGGCTTCCCCGCCTCGGGCGCGACCGATTTCGACTTCATCAGCGGGCTGGTGCAGAGCGGCGCGATCCCCGACGATGTGATGCCGCAGGTGCTGACCCAGGCGCGCGCCGACCTGATCGCCACCACCTTCGATTCGCTGCGCGGCGCGAAACAGGCGATCGTCCACGTCTACAACGCCGTGTCGCCCGCCTGGCGCGACATCGTGTTCCAGATGGACCGGCCGCAGATCCGCGAGATCGCCGTCACCGCCGCCAAGCTGCTGCGCGACAATGCGGCGCGCCTGCCCGATACCGACTGGCATTTCGAATATTCGCCGGAAACCTTCTCTACCGCCGAACTGGATTTCAGCCTGGAGTGCTGCGAAGCGGTTATGGAGATTTTGCAGCCGACGCCGGAACGGCCACTGATCCTGAACCTGCCCGCCACGGTCGAGTGCGCGACGCCCAATATCTATGCCGATCAGATCGAATGGATCTGCCGCAATATCAGCAAGCGCGACAGCGTGGTGATTTCGCTGCACACCCATAATGACCGCGGCACCGGCGTCGCCGCCGCCGAACTGGGTATCATGGCCGGCGCCGACCGCGTCGAAGGCTGCCTGTTCGGCAATGGCGAGCGCACCGGCAATTGCGATCTGGTGACGGTCGCGCTGAACATGTACACGCAGGGGATCAATCCCGGCCTGGACTTCAGCGATATCGACGAAGTCATCCAGACGGTCGAATATTGCAACCAGCTGCCGGTCCATCCGCGCCATCCCTATGCCGGCGAACTGGTGTTCACCGCCTTCTCCGGCAGCCATCAGGACGCGATCAAGAAGGGCTTTGCCGCACAGGAAGCGCGCAACGACCTGATCTGGAACGTCCCCTATCTGCCGATCGATCCCAAGGATCTGGGCCGCGACTATGAAGCGGTGATCCGCGTCAATTCGCAGTCGGGCAAGGGCGGCGTCGCCTGGGTGCTGCAACAGGACAAGGGCTATAAGCTGCCCAAGCGGATGCAGGCCGACTTCTCGAAGGTGGTGCAGGCGCTGGCCGACGGGTCCAGCCGCGAACTGAACGCCGCCGATATTTCCGCCGCCTTCGACGAGCATTATCACCAGACCGACGACCAGCCCTATGCGCTGATCGACTATCACGAGGGCGGCGCGGCGGGCGACCGCATCTTCACCGGCAAGATCATTCACAAGGGCGGCGAACGTTCGATTTCCGGGCGCGGCAACGGCCTCATCTCTTCGGTGCTGGCGGCGCTGCGCGACGAACTGGGCGTGGAACTGGAAATCGCCGATTATAATGAGCACGCCATCGGCGCAGGCAGCGACGTGAACGCCGCCGCCTATGTCGAATGCCGCACGCCTGACGGCCGCACCGTCTTCGGCATCGGCACCGACAGCGACGTCGCGACCGCTTCGGTCAAGGCCGTGCTGTCGGCCGCGAACGGGATTGCGGTGCGGGGGTAAGCAGACTCCGTTCGCTTCGAGCCTGTCGAGAGGCTTTGCACGATGTTCGGCTTCGCTGAGCCGGGCACGCCTCGCTTCTCGACTTCGCTCGAAACGAACGGACGCTGTTCTACTTTGCCAAAGCCCGGATCACCCGGTCCCATTGCTCCAGTGATTCCCGGATGCCAGCCACGGGCACGCGCTCGTTCAGGCCATGGGCGAAGCCGTCCTCGGCCTTCATGAACAGGCTGGAGACACCATAGCTGGGAACGCCCAGCGCCCGGAAGTGGAGACTGTCGGTCGCTCCGGCCGACATGCCCGGCATGACAGTGACACCAGGTGCCCGCGCCGTTACCGCATCCCTGACCGCCTTCATGACGTCGGCGCGCAGCGGCGAGGCGGCGCTGGCCAGCGGATCGCCCAGGGTCTTGACCGTCGCGCTGTCGTCATCCACCAGCTTCACCAGTTGCGCCCTGACCTCCTCAATGGTCATGCCGGGGAAGATCCGGCAGTTGACGCTGACTTTGGCGCTTTGCGGCAGAGCATTGAGCGCATGGCCTGCCTGCGCCATGGTCGCGACGCAGGTGGTGCGGACCTGACCGATAAATTCCGGCCGGGCCGAGAGCAGGTCCGCCGAAGCCGGGTCGCCGGTCTGCGCATAGCGCTGCATCGCCTCGCCAACCTCGCCGCCCATTCGGCCCGCCGACAGCGCCAGTGATGCCTTCGTCAGTTCGTTGCGCATCGGCGCAAACCGATAGGCCGCAATCCGGTCGATCGCCCTGGCCATCCGATAGATGGGATTGCCAGATGTCGGGGCGCTCGAATGGCCGCCCGCATCAGCGAAGGAAAATTCGAAATCGGCATAGGATTTCTCCCCCGCCTGCAACTGATAGAGGACCGGCTTGCCTTCCTCATTCAGCAATCCGCCGCCGCCGTCGCCGTTGAGCAGCAGGTCGACATCCCTGTATCGCATCGCCAGCGCCCTGGTCGTGACCATGTCGGTTTCCTCGTCGCCCGACAGCAGCAGGATGACGGAACGGCGCGGCCGCCATCCCTCCTTCTTCAACTGGGCAATCGTCGCGACCATCATCGCGACGTCATATTTATTGTCCTCCGACCCGCGCCCGTAAATATAGCCATTCTCCTCGATCGGCACGAAGGGATCGCGCGTCCAGTCGGCACGGTTGGCGGCCACAACATCCATATGACCGATCAGGGCCATGGGCCTGAGCTTCGGGTCGCTGCCCCTGATCGTCGCGGCCAGCGTCGCCGTCTCGCCCATCGGCGTGATGACGATATCGGCATCGGCGAAGCCAGCCCCCTTCAGCACCGAGGTATAATAGGCTGCGAGCCTGGGCACCTGTCCTTCGCCCTGCACGGTCTTGAAGGCGATCGAGCGCATCAGCACCTCCTTGGCGGCTCCCGCATCGGCCGCCGCCTGCGCGCCTTGCGGCGCCGCCAGCACCGCCAGCCCAAAAAATGCGCGCCTCATATCCATATATTTGCACTCCCCGATGGACCGATGCTGCCTCTGTGACATAGCGGATAGACGCGGCCAATGCGTTTGGCCCTGTTGGGGTGATGTCGGAGGCGCCGGATGCTTCATCCGGCCTGACATCGCTCCGATCGACATACGGAAAGAGGGCCGCCTTATCCGTATTGAATCCCTTGAAAGAATTGCTTGCGCGCAATCGGACCTATCGCCTCCGATATAGCCGCCGGTCGCCCAAAGGAAGATGAGCCATGGCCCTCAACTATCGCAGTTTCGGATTTCAGGTGCTTGCCGGCATGGCCGTCGGGCTCATCCTCGGCCTTGTCGCCCGCCAGATCGGCGCCGGGCCGGATGGCAGCCTCAACTGGCTGGCGACGACGCTGAAGACGGTCGGCTCCATCTTCGTCTCGCTGCTGAAGGCGATCGTTCCGCCATTGATATTCGCAGCCATCGTCGCATCGATCGCCAATCTGCGCGCGCTCGACAATGCCGCACGGCTCGCCGGACAGACCCTGCTCTGGTTCGCCATCACGGCGCTGATCGCCGTCACCATCGGCCTTGCGATCGGCCTGGTGGTGGAACCCGGCGCAGGATTGCGCGGTACCCAGCTGGCGATGAAGCAGGCGGAATCGGTCGGCGGCTGGCTCGATTTCCTCAAAGGCCTGATACCCGGCAACAGCCTGGCGCTGTCGGGCAGCAGCAAGGTCGCGGAGGATGGCGCGATCACCACCAGCCTCACCTTCAACATCCTGCAACTTCTGGTCATCTCGATCGCGGTCGGCCTTGCCACGCTGAAGGTCGGCGAGAAGGCAGACCCCTTCCTCGCCTTCGTCCGATCGTTGCTCGCCATCGTACGCACGATCCTGAACTGGATCATCCGTCTGACGCCGGTCGGTTCGGCCGCGCTGATCGGCACGGCCATCGCGACCTATGGCTGGAGCGCTTTGGCACAACTCGGCAGCTTCACCGCCGCCGTCTATCTGGGCCTCGCGCTGGTCCTGCTGGTGGTCTATCCGGCGCTGCTGATACTGAACGGGCTCAAGCCCGGCCCCTTCTTCGCGACGGCCTGGCCCGCGATCCAGCTCGGCTTCGTTTCGCGTTCCTCCGTCGGCACCCTGCCCGTCACCGAAGCCGTGACCGAAAGGATGGGCGTCGACAAAGGCTATGCCGCCTTCGCCATCCCGTTGGCGGCGACGACCAAGATGGACGGCTGCGCGTCGATCTACCCTGCGCTGGCGGCGATCTTCGTCGCAGGCTTCTACGGCATCCCGCTCCATTTCATCGATTACGTCCTGATCATCTTCGTATCAGTGATCGGATCGGCGGCGACGGCCGGGTTGACGGGCGCGATCGTGATGCTGACGCTGACCCTGTCCACCCTTGGCCTGCCGCTGGAAGGCGCGGGCCTGCTGCTGGCCATCGACCCGATCATCGACATGGGCCGCACGGCGGTGAACGTCGCGGGCCAGGTGCTGGTCGCAACGATCGTGGCAAAGCGTGAAGGGATATTGGACGAGAGCGCCTATCAGCGCGAGGCGGAGGCAGTGCAGGCGATCGCCTGAGCCATCGACGGGTTGCCCGCCGGAACGGGTGCCCCCGACAGGACGGTCAGTTCATGGCGAGGATCATGTTCCGCACTTGCGGATAGACCTGCTTTTCCCACTTGCTGCCCGAAAAGACGCCATAATGGCCGACGCCCGGCTGGAGATGATGGCGCTTGAGATGCGGGCGCAGGCCGGTGCAAAGGCCGTGGGCCGCCGATGTCTGGCCCACAGCGCAGACATCGTCCCTTTCACCCTCGACGGTGAGCAGCGCGGTCTTGCGGATCATGCCAGGATTCACGGTGCGCCCACGGACTGTCAGTTCGCCCTTGGCGAGCAACGCGCGCTGGAACACCATGTCGACGGTTTCGAGGTAGAATTCCTTGGTCATGTCGAGGACGGCGAAATATTCCTCGTAGAAATCCTTTATCTTCTGCGCCTCGACCCGCTTACCGTCGGCGAGCAACTGATAAAGTTCGCGATGCGTCGACCCATGCCGTTCCATGTTCATCGACATGAAGGCCGAAAGTTGCAGGAAACCGGGATAGACTTCGCGCCCGCGGCCCGCATAGCGGAAGGGAACGACGGAAATCAGATTGTCCTCGAACCACTTGATCGGCTTTTCATTGGCAAGGTCGTTGACCACCGTCGGCGCCGCATTGGGATCGATCGGCCCGCCCATCAGCGTCATCGACCGCGGTGTCGCCCTGTCCTTGTCCTCCGACATCAGCGCGACCGCCGCCAGCGCGGGTACGCAGGGCTGGCACACCGATACCAGATGCGCGCCCTCGCCCAGTTCCTGAAGGAAGCGGATCACATAATCGACATATTCGTCGAAGCCGAAGCGCCCTGCCTCCATCGGCACATCGCGCGCATTTTTCCAGTCGGTGATGTAGACGTCATGGTCGCGCAGCAATGTTGCAACCGTGCTGCGCAACAAGGTGGAAAAATGGCCCGACATAGGGGCGACGACCAGCACGCGCGGCTGTTCAGCCTCCACCTCATCCTTTGCAAAGTGCAACAGATTTCCGAAGGGCAGGTCCAGCGCGATCTCCTCACGCACGGACACCTCTGCATTGCCGCTCGTGACGGTATGGATGTCGTAAGCAGGGCGCTTGTGCGTCAGTTTCGCGCCCTGAAACACGTCCATCAGGGCGAACATACGGCGCGGCATCGCCCAATCGGCCATCGGCCCCATCCGGTCGCGCATGGCAAGCGCGTACTGCGCACCAAGCCGCGCTGGGGCCAGCATGTCGTTCCAGGCCTGATAACCGCTGTAGAGCATCCGCATGATAGCAACCGTGCCTTATATTATTCCGTCAACCGAATCGGTCTTTTGCTGAAACGCTATACAGGCTTTTTGTGTTGCACCGCATCATCATTAATGGGAGGTTGGTCGAAAGCGGGAGGGAAAGCCATGGCAATTGCGGAACTCACACTTTCTAGCAAAAATTATTCCTCCTGGTCTTTGCGCGGATGGCTGCTTTGCCGTCTGGCCGGGTTGCAGGTCGTGGAAAAGCTGATCGCGCTCGACGATCCGGAAAACCGCGCGGAATTGCTGCTGCTCTCTCCCTCCGTGCTGGTTCCCCGCCTCACCCACGAGGGCGCGAGCGTGTGGGACACGTTGGCGATCGCCGAATATCTGCACGAATTATACCCCGATGCGGGCATGTATCCTGTCGATCGGATCGCGCGCGCGCACTGCCGTTCGGTATCAGGGGAGATTCACTCGGGTTTCGCCAATCTGCGCTCCGCCCTGCCCATGAACCTCAAGGTCCGCCATGCGCGGTTTCCGATCTTTTCAGGCGCCAAACCCGACATCGAACGGATCGAGACGATCTGGACGGAATGTCTGGACGATTATGGCGGCCCCTGGCTGTTCGGTGACGCGCCGACGGTAGCCGACGCCATGTTCGCGCCGGTCGCGCAACGCTTCCTGACCTATGCCGTGCCCGTCACACAGAAATGCGCCGCATATTGCCAGACCATCAACAGCTGGGCGCTGATGCGGGAATGGATCGAGGCGGCGCGGGCCGAGCCGGAAGAGATGGCGGAGCTGGAAATCGAGTTCTGACGCCCCCTTCCCCCTCCGTCATGGCGGGGCTAAGGCATCGCCATGACGATACGCACCCTTGCCCTGGCCCTTGGCCTGACCGCCGCCCTGCCTGTCCAAGCCGAGACCATCGAGCCACAGCGGCTCGAACAGTCCGTCCGCACGCTGGCCTCCGACCTGTTCGAGGGACGCGCGCCGGGCACCATCGGGGAAGAGCGGACGATCGGCTATCTGGTGGCGCGCTTCGAGGCGCTGGGACTGGAACCGGGCGGCCCTGACGGCCAGTGGGTCCAGACCGTACCACTGCTTCATACCCGGCTCGGGAAGGCCGAAACGCTGGGCCTGACTCAGGGAAGCGCGACGACGCCATGGACCTTCGGCAGCCAGGTCTATCTGTCCACCCTCCAGCCCAGGGACCATGTCGCACTGGAAAAAGCGCCGCTGGTTTTCGTCGGTCATGGCGTGTCCGCACCCGAACGGGGCTGGGACGATTTCAAGGGCGTCGACCTGAAGGGCAAGGTTGCAGTCTTCCTGATCAACGATCCCGACTTCGAGGCCACCGAGGGGGAAGATGCCGTCGGCAAGTTCGGCGGGCGGACCATGACCTATTATGGCCGCTGGACCTACAAGTTCGAGGAAGCGGCACGGCGCGGCGCGGTCGGCGCACTGATCGTGCATGACACGCCAGGCGCAGGCTATGGGTGGAACGTGGTCGTCAGCCCCGGCGGCGAAAATTACGACCTTGTGCGCGCTGCGGACAAGCTGACCAGCCTCCAGGTCCAGGGCTGGATCGAGGGCGAGACCGCAAGGACGATGTTCGCCGGCGCGGGGCTGGATCTGGCGGCGCTGCGCCGGCAGGCGAGAAGCCGGACCTTCAGGCCGGTGGAACTGAAGGGTGCGGCCTTCTCCGCCGCCTTCCCTGTCAGCCAGGAGGTGGTGAAGAGCGCCAACGTCCTCGCCCGCATTCCCGGCGCCAGTCGGCCGGACGAAACGGTGATGTATGGCGCGCATTGGGATGCCTATGGCAAGGGCGCGCCCGACGCGCAGGGGCGCATCTACCGCGCCGGCGCCAATGACGACGCGCTCGGCATAGCGGCGATGTTCGAGATCGCGCGCGCGTTCAAGGTCGGACCCGCGCCCGACCGGTCGATCCTGTTCGCGGCCTGGACGGCGGAAGAGCGCGGCCTGCTCGGTTCAGAATATTATGCCTTCAATCCGGTCTGGCCGCTGGACCGGACCGTCGCCAACCTGACGATCGACATCCTCCAGACCGCAGGCAAGGCGAAGGACGTGATCCTGGTCGGCAAGGGACAGAATGGGCTGGAGGATGATCTCGCACGCTTTGCTGCGCAGCAAGGCCGCGTCGTGACGCAGGAAAGCCTGCCCGAACGCGGCCTGTTCTATCGCGCCGACCATTTCTCCATGGCCAAGCGTGGCGTGCCGGTGCTGCTGCTGATGGGCATCGCCGGCGCTTCCGATCTGGTCGAAGGCGGTCGCGCGGCCGGACAGGCGTGGGTCGATGCCTATACGGGCAAATGCTACCACCAGGCCTGCGACGCGGTGGACGAGACGTGGAAACTGGACGGCGCCGCGCAGGACGTGGACCTGATGCTTGCCATTGGCCGCGATCTGGCCGGATCGACGCGCTGGCCCGATTGGAAGGCCGGCTCCGAGTTCAAGGCGATCCGCGACAAGAGCGCGGCGGCGCGTAACTGATCCGGCCTCCGTTCGTTTCGACTGAGGGGATGGTTTAGCCGAGCCGATACAGCGCGCTGCCATGCGGCGGCAGGGTGGCGCTCACCCGCTCTGCCTGCCGACCAAGCGCCTTGCCTTCCCACAGGTCGCGCACGGCGACCGGCCCGGACAGTCCGAGGTCGCGCAGCCTGATCCCCACGTCGCGCCGCTTGTCCCCGGGATTGAACAGGGCGAGATAGCGGTCGCTGCCGCCGTCCGCGATCGCCGACCATACCCGGACGCCGTCCTCGACGAAATGCGGGCAATTGCCGTTGCTCGCCTGATTGACGGCCAGCACCTCCCGATTGGTCAGCAACGCCAGGGTCGCCGCATCCAAATGGCGCAGGTCGCCGCCCATGATGAGCGGAGAGCGCGCGATCGCCCAGAGCGTCATCAAGGTTCGCTGCTCGTCCGGGGTGAAGCGCGTGTCGCGCTCGCCCAGCGCCAGGCGGCCCAGGGGCAGCATGTCGGCGTCTGGCCAACTCCCCGGAGCACGGTACGGCGTCCAGTTTTCTAGCCGCGTGAACTGCGCCTCCAGCATCGCCCAATCGTCCCAGAAATCGTCCGAGATGCGCCACATCTGTGCGAAGCGACGGACATGGTCGCCCCGGATCACCGGCGTTTCGCCGGGCGAGAGGCTGAGGATGATGGGGCGGCCGGTGGCGACGATGGCATTGTGCGCCGCCTCGACCTCCGGCGCATGAGCGTCATAGGGGCGGCTCATATCGTCCATCTTGACGAAATCGACGCCCCAGTCCGCATAGAGGCGGAAGATGCTGTCATAATAAGCCTGAGCGCCCGGCCGCGTCATGTCGACCCCATACATGTCCGGATTCCAGGAACAGATGCTCGTAGGGTCCGCGATGTCAGCCGCGCGGTAGCGGGTGCCCTGGATCGGCAGGTTCGCCTCCACCGCCGCGCGCGGGATGCCGCGCATGACATGGATGCCGAATTTCAGGCCAAGCGCATGGATGTCCCTGGCCAGCGGTGCGAACCCCATGCCTCCCCCGCTGGAAGGAAACCGGTTGGGCGCCGGAATCATCCGGCCATAGGCATCCATTGCGGGCCTGGGGCTGGCATTATAGGTGTAGCTGGATGCCTCCGGTTCATACCATTGGATGTCGACGGTGAAGATGTCATAGCCGAAAGGCAGCAGCTTTTCCGCCATGATATGCGCGGTTTCGCGCGCCTGCGCTTCGGTGATGGTGGTCGCAAAACTGTTCCAGCTATTCCAGCCCATCGGCGGACGAGGCGCCAGCGGCCCGCGCTTGCCCGGTTGCGTTTCGCCCGCGCGCGCCACGCCGGCGATCGCAAGCCCTGCCATGCCGACGCCAAGCAGATCGCGGCGGCTGGCCTTCCAAGTCATTCTCGTCATTTGTCGGAGTTAATAGGAAGAATGGCGCGAGATCAAGAGGGCGGACCGTTCCCGACCCACGACGATCAGGCTTGGATGCCCGCCAGCCACTCAGCGATCATCGCGCGCCCAGCCGCCACCGCAACGGGACCGTGCAGATCATGATCCTCGCGCAGGGCAATGCCGCACTGCTGCGCAACGTCGAGATCGGCCCAAAAATGCGTCAACCAATCCTCGAAACGGGGATCTTCGCCCATTTCGGCGTGGAATTGCAGGGCCAGAAGGTTAGTCCCACGGCGGAATGCCTGATGGGCATATTTCCGGGTCGACGCCAGAAGTTCGACCCCTTCGGGCAGATCGAACGTGTCGCTGTGCCAGTGGAGGACCGGCACGTCGGCGATATGACGGAGCGGCGATGCGGTCCCGGCGCCGTTCATCATGACGGGCGCGAAGCCCAGTTCCATATGTCCGCCCGGATAGACCCGCGCGCCCAGCGCCGCTGCGATCATCTGGCTGCCGAGACATACGCCCAAGGTCGGACGGTCGGCGGCGAGGCGCGCCGAAAGCTTCTCGATCTGGAGGGGAATCCAGGGGTGTCGATCCTGTTCATAGACCCCCATCGGACCGCCCATCATGATCAGCAGGTCTGGATCGCACAGGTCGACATGCGCGAAATCCGGGCTGGCGACATCGATGCGGTCGATATGGTAGCCCGCCGCCTCGATCGGCTGGAGATACCCTGCCGCGCCTTCGCGCGGCACATGACGGACGATCAATGCTCTTTTCATTGCTGATTCGGAGGCTAGACAATCGCGCGTGCCGCCGCCACCCCAGCCCTTCTTGACGACCGGCAATCAGCGCTATCTCCGGTCTTGCGTAAAGCAAAAGGCTTCCCCCTATGGCAGAAGCCTTTTGCCTTGCGCCAGCGCGTCAGCCGATCAGGCGGCCAATTTGCGCAGCACATATTGGAGGATGCCGCCGTTCAGGAAGTAATCCAGTTCGTTGACGGTATCGATCCGGCACAGCGCGGTGAAGGTGAAGGTCGAGCCGTCGGCGCGCTTTACGATCACGTCCACATCCTGGCGCGGCTTGAGGCCCGCGACATTCTGGATGGTGAAGGTTTCGTCGCCCGTCAGGCCGAGCGTATCCTTGTTCTCGCCAGCCTTGAACTGCAGCGGGAGCACGCCCATGCCGACCAGGTTGGACCGGTGGATGCGTTC
This sequence comes from Sphingobium sp. V4, assembly GCF_029590555.1. Classification (NCBI taxonomy): domain Bacteria; kingdom Pseudomonadati; phylum Pseudomonadota; class Alphaproteobacteria; order Sphingomonadales; family Sphingobiaceae; genus Sphingobium; species Sphingobium sp. V4. The sequence continues at coordinate 1,802,006 of NZ_CP081001.1, forward strand.
GAAGCTCTCAACGATGACCGAGCGGACGCCCAACAGGTTGGTCCCCTTCGCCGCCCAGTCGCGAGACGAGCCGGTGCCATATTCCTTCCCGCCGATGACGACCAGCGGCGTGCCGTCGGCCTTGTGCTTCATTGCCGCGTCGTAGATCGGCAGGACTTCGCCCTCATAGCGGGTCATGCCGCCCTCGACGCCGTCCAGCATCAGATTCTTGATGCGGATATTGGCGAAGGTGCCGCGCATCATGACTTCGTGATGACCGCGACGCGAGCCATAGCTGTTGTAATCGGCCTGGGCGACCTGATGCTCGCTCAGCCATTTGCCCGCAGGGCTGCTCGCCTTGATCGAACCTGCTGGCGAGATGTGGTCCGTGGTGATCGAATCGCCGAAGATGGCGAGCGGTTTGGCTTCGATGATGTCGGTGACCGGCGCCGGGGTCATGCTAAGACCCTCGAAATAGGGCGGGTTGGCGACATAGGTGGAACCAGCGCGCCACTTGTATGTGTCCGAACCTGTCACGTCGATCGCCTGCCAGTGCGCGTCGCCCTTGTAGACATTTGCGTAGCGCGCCTGGAACATCGCGCGGTCCATGCAGCCCGCCATGGTCGAGGCGACCTCGTCATTGGTTGGCCAGATGTCCTTGAGGTAGACGTCATTGCCGGCCGCGCTGACGCCGATCGGGGTGGTGATGAAATCCTCGATCACCGTTCCCTTGAGCGCATAGGCGACCACAAGCGGCGGGCTGGCGAGGAAGTTGGCGCGCACGTCGGGCGAGACGCGGCCTTCGAAATTGCGGTTGCCCGAAATGACGGCCGCGGCGACCAGCCCATTCTCGTTGATGGCGGCGCTGATCGCGGGCGCCAGCGGGCCTGAGTTGCCGATGCAGGTGGTGCAGCCATAGCCGACCAGGTTGAAGCCGATCGCGTCCAGATGCTCCTGAAGCCCGGCCTTGTTGAAATAGTCGGTGACCACCTGCGAACCCGGCGCGAGCGACGTCTTGACCCAGGGCTTGGGTTTGAGGCCCAGTTCGTTCGCCTTCTTGGCGACCAGGCCCGCCGCGACCATGACGCTGGGGTTCGACGTGTTGGTGCAACTCGTGATCGCGGCGATGGTGACGTCGCCGTCGCCGATATCGAAATCCTCGCCCGCGACAGGCACGCGCTGCTGCGCCTTCTTGTAGGTGTTGGCCATGTCGGCGTTGAACACGTCATCGACGTCCGGCAGGGCGACGCGGTCCTGCGGGCGCTTGGGGCCGGCAAGGCTGGGGACGACGGTGGCAAGGTCCAGTTCCAGCGTGTCGGTGAAGACGGGCTCGATCGATGGATCGATCCAGAAGCCCTGTTCCTTGGCATAGGCTTCGACCAGCGCGATATTTTCGTCGGTCCGGCCGGTCAGGCGCATATAGTCCAGCGTCTTGTCGTCGATGCCAAAGAAGCCGCAGGTTGCGCCATATTCCGGCGCCATGTTGGCCAGCGTCGCACGGTCGGCAAGCGACAGGCTGGCGAGGCCGGGACCGAAATATTCGACGAAGCGACCGACCACGCCGCGAGCGCGGAGCATCTGGGTGCAGGTGAGGACCAGGTCGGTGGCGGTTACGCCCTCCTTCAATTCTCCGGTGAACTTGAAGCCTACGACCTCGGGGATCAACATGGAGACGGGCTGACCCAGCATCGCCGCTTCCGCCTCGATACCGCCCACGCCCCAGCCGAGCACGCCCAGGCCGTTGACCATGGTGGTGTGACTGTCGGTGCCAACGCAGGTGTCGGGATAGGCGACGGTGACGCCGTCCGGGCCGGTGCTCGACCAGACGGCCTGCGCAATATTCTCCAGGTTCACCTGGTGGCAGATGCCCGTGCCCGGCGGCACGGCGTAGAAGTTGGCGAGGCTCTTGCTACCCCATTTCAGGAAGTCGTAGCGCTCCATGTTGCGCTGATATTCGATTTCCACATTCTGCCCGAACGCCTTTGGCGTGCCAAATTCATCGACCATGACCGAATGATCGATGACGAGGTGGACGGGCACCTGCGGGTTGATCTTGCTGGCGTCGGCGCCCAGCGCGTTCATCGCGTCGCGCATGGCGGCGAGGTCGACCACGCACGGCACGCCGGTGAAGTCCTGGAGCAGCACGCGAGCGGGGCGATACTGGATCTCGCGCTCGGCCCTGCCTTTGTCATTCTGCCAGTCGACGATCGCCTGGATGTCGTCGGTGGTGACGGTGACGCCATCCTCGAAGCGAAGCAGATTCTCCAGCAGCACCTTCATCGAGAAGGGCAGGCGCGAAACGTCGCCAAGCTTCGCTGCGGCCTTCTTCAACGAATAATAGGCAATATCCTTGCCGCCGACATTGAGCATGTCTCGCGTGCCGAGGGTGTCCTGTCCGATTGCGGTCATAAGATGTGCGTCTCCTCGCATGGGTCCGGCCATGCGGAAGGAAGCGTCGCGTTCCCACCAGAAGCCACCATCAGGCAACAAGGTGGAGGGAGGCGCCCCAACCGATGGTCGAAGCAGGTGTGTCCCGATGAGCGGTGGCTTACAGATTGCCACCGCCGAGTCAAATGGACAAAATGGTCGGAAGAGCCTTTGTTTCCGTCATTTTCACTTACTGAAAATGGTTCGCACCGATCGGCACGACTGGCGCGGGTTCATTGTACGCAGGACCAAGAATTCAGCCTTCGTCCGACAGCCCCCATCGTGCTCACACGCGCGACCGGGCCATGGTCTTTTCGATCCGTTCACTGATGCAGGGCGGGCCTTGCGGCACGCCATCGCATTTGTGCCCCCCTGCAAGAGAGCGGCCGAAAATTGGAAAGGGAGCGATGATGGCGCCCTCACTGCGCGAACCACCCCCGGCAGGGAATGGTTCGCGTCAGCCTGTCGGCAGATTTAGGGTGTCGACTCAGGCCGCCTGGGGCGGTGCGAACTTGGTCAGGTCGATACCGGCGACCGCGCTCTTATACTCGTCCATGTTAGGCGTGCGGCCCAATATGGTCGACAGCACGACGAGCGGGGTCGAGGCGAGGAGCGATTCACCCTTTTTATTCGCCGTGTCTTCCACGACGCGGCCCTGGAACAGGCGGGTCGAGGTGGCGAGGACGGTGTCGCCCTTGGCGGCCTTTTCCTGATTGCCCATGCACAGGTTACAGCCCGGACGTTCGAGATAGAGCGTATTCTCATATTCGGTGCGGGCCGCGGTCTTCGGCGCGACGTCGTCGAACTCGAAACCGGCATATTTCTTCAGCACGTCCCAGTCGCCTTCGGCCTTCAGTTCGTCGACGATGTTGTAGGTCGGCGGAGCAACAACCAGGGGCGCCTTGAACTCGACCTTGCCTTGCGCGGCTTCGATGTTCTTGAGCATCTGCGCCAGGATCTTCATGTCGCCCTTATGCACCATGCACGAGCCGATGAAGCCCAGATCCACCTTCTTCGTGCCACCATAATAGGACACCGGCCGGATGGTGTCGTGGGTGTAGCGCTTGGACACGTCGGCGTTGTTCACGTCCGGGTCGGCGATCATCGGCTCGTCGATCAAGTCGAGGTCGACCACGACTTCCGCAAAATATTTCGCGTTGGCGTCCGGGGCCAGCGCGGGCTTCTCGCCCGAACGGATTTCGGCGATACGCGCATCGGCCTTGGCGATCAGGCCGCGCAGAGTTCCGGCGGCGTTTTCCATGCCCTTGTCGATCATGATCTGGATGCGCGACTTGGCGATTTCCAGCGACTCGATCAGCGTTTCGTCCTGCGAGATGCAGATCGACGCCTTGGCCTTCATCTCGGCCGTCCAGTCGGTGAAGGTGAAGGCCTGATCGGCCAGCAGCGTGCCGATATGGACTTCGATGATGCGGCCCTGGAACACATTTTCTCCGCCGAACTGGGCCAGCATCTGCGCCTGGGTCGCGTGTACGACGTCGCGGAAGTCCATATAGGGCTGCATCTTGCCCTTGAACGTCACCTTGACCGACTGCGGGATCGGCATGGTCGCCTCGCCGGTGGCCAGCGCCAGCGCGACAGTGCCCGAGTCCGCGCCGAAGGCCACGCCCTTAGACATGCGGGTGTGGCTGTCACCGCCGATGATGATCGCCCAGTCATCCACGGTGATGTCGTTCAGCACCTTGTGGATCACGTCCGTCATCGCATGATAGACCCCCTTGGGGTCGCGCGCGGTGATCAGGCCGAAATTGTTCATGAACGACATCAGCTTGGGGATATTGGCCTGCGCCTTCTTGTCCCACACCGACGCCGTGTGGCAGCCCGACTGATAGGCGCCGTCAACCAGCGGCGAGATGACGGTGGCCGCCATCGCTTCCAGTTCCTGTGCGGTCATCAGGCCCGTGGTGTCCTGCGAGCCGACGATGTTGACCTTCACGCGCACGTCCGATCCGGCGTGCAGCACCTTGCCCGGCGTCACGCCCACGGCGTTGCGGTTGAAGATCTTTTCGACCGCGGTCAGGCCAACGCCATCGACGCTGATTTCCTTGTTGGGCGCGAAAACCGGGGTCGCTTCGACGCCGAGCGTTTCGGCGGCAAAGGTCTGGAGCTTCTTGCCGAAGACGATGGCATAGCTGCTGCCCGCCTTCATGAACTCCATCTTCTGCGGGGTGAAAGCGGAAGCGACGTCGACCAGTTCGTTGCCGGCCTCGTCCGTCAGCTTCTTGTTCCTGACGTCGATCTTCAGGACCGTGCCGGTCGCGACCGAGAATTTCTCCTCCAAGACAGGATTGCCGTCATTATTGAGGATAGCCTTGCCATCAGGGCCGGTCATCTTGGCCCAGTTCTGGAGGTTGATGCCGATACCGCCGGTCACGTCCACGGTGGTCGCGAAGATCGGCGAAATGCCGTTGGTGCCAGCGACGACCGGCGCGTAGTTGACGAAGGGAACATAGGGGCTCTGCTGCTTGCCGGTCCACAGCGCAACGTTGTTGACGCCCGACATGCGCGAGGAACCAACACCCATCGTGCCCTTTTCAGCGATCAGCATGACGCGCTTGTCGGGATGCTGGGCTTTCAGCGCCACGATCTGCTGCTGCGCTTCGGGCGAAATCATGCACAGGCCGTGCAGTTCGCGGTCGGAGCGCGAATGCGCCTGGTTGCCGGGGGACAAAAGATCGGTCGAGATGTCGCCTTCGCCCGCGATGAAGGTCACGACCTTGATCTCGTCTTCGACATCGGGAAGCTTGGTGAAGAACTCGGCCTTGGCATAGCTTTCCAGCACGTCCTTGGCGACAGGATTTCCCGACGCATAGGCGTCGCGCAGGCGGAACATGTCGGCATCGTAAAGGAATACCTGAGTCTTCAGGACTTCACCCGCCTGAACCGCAATCGCTGCGTCATTGCCCAGTGCGAGGTCCAGCAGCACGTGGATCGACGGACCGCCCTTCATGTGCGACAACAGTTCGAGCGCAAACGCCGGCGTGATTTCAGGGACGATCGCTTCGCCCAGAATGATCTGCTTGAGGAAAGCCGCCTTGACGGCCGCCGCGCTCGTGGTGCCCGGAAGGGTGTTGTAGATGAAGAATTTCAATGCATCCGGGCGATGCGCGCTACCCGAATCCTGGACCAGGGCGATGATTTCAGTGAGCAGTGCGCCGTCGTCGATCGGCTTGGGCGCAAGTCCCTGAGTTTTTCGGCTGTCGATCTCGGCCAGATAATCCAGGTAAATGCTCATCTTCTTCCCAACGTCATAAAGGGTACGGACTCGACGCGCAGCGCCACTTGCCGACTTTTATGCCCGGTCTGGGAGCTGACGCGCCCCGGTAGGCCAACCGACACGAATTGGCAAGTCGCCGCAGCGCAGCAAAAATGGGGTCGATGATTGATGGTTCGATCGCGGTCAGCGCGCCCTTTCCGCGACGACCCAGGCGTCGATCTGGCTTTCCAGAACGGTGAGCGGGACCGCCCCCTGCGCCAGGACTGCATCGTGGAAACGACGCAGGTCGAACTTCGTCCCCAACGCCTCCTCAGCCCTTTTTCGCAACTCGCGAATCCTGATCTCGCCCAGCTTGTAGCCCAGCGCCTGCCCCGGCCAGCTGATGTAGCGATTGACCTCCGCATCGATGTTGGCGTCCGAAAGGGCGCTGTTGGCCTTCATGAAGGCGACTGCCCTGCCCTTGTCCCAGCCCTTGGCGTGGATACCGGTATCGACCACCAGCCGGCAGGCCCGCCACATCTCGTAAGACAGGCGGCCCATCATCTTTTCGGGCGTGTCATAGAGGCCCATCTCTTCGCCCAGATATTCGGTATAGAGCGCCCAGCCCTCCACATAGGCGGTGAAGCCGGCAAGATATTTGCGGAAGGGCGGCAGCGGCAATTCCTGCTGGAGGGCGATCTGGTTGTGATGACCCGGCACGGCCTCATGCGCGGTAAGTGCGGGCAATTCCCAATAGGGACGCTGGTCCAGTTTCGACGTGTTGACCCAATAGGTGCCGGATATCCCTGCTTCCGGCGCACCCGGGCCGTAATAGGCGGTCGTGGTCCCTTCGGCCTCGGCGGCGGGAATGGGCTTCAGCCCGTAGGGCAGGCGCGGAAGGGTCGCAAAATAGCGGGGCAGCAGCCCGTCAATCACCTTCGCCTGGCGCGCTGCGACGCGCAACAGTTGCTCGGGTGTTTTCGCATAATAGGATGGATCGGTGCGCAGATGCTGGATATAGGCGGCGCGGCTGGGATAGCCGGCCCTGCTTGCGATCTCGTCCATACGCTTGCCGATGCGCGCGACCTCGTCCAGGCCGATTGCATGGATCTGGTCGGGCGTCAGGTCAGTGGTCGTGTGCGCCCTCACGCGGCTGGCATACCAGGCCGCCCCGCCAGGTAGCGACGATGCGCTGTCGCTCTTGCGGCAGCGGGGCAGATAGTCCTTCACGAACAGATCGTGCCATTCGCGATATTCGGGCATCAGCACGTCTCGGATCAGCGTGACGGCGCGGGTCTGCATCGCGCTCCAGTCGGCATCGCTGATGTCGCGCGGCCGGGGCCGTTTGAACGGCTCGTAGAAGCGCGTCTCCTCTGGCTTGCCGTCGACGATGCCGCTGATGGTTTTCGCGTAATTTTGCAGCACCGAACAGGGCTGGACATAGCCGCCCCTGATCGCCTGCCGCGTGATGGCGAGCGCGTCGCCATTCTGCTTCGGGTAAAGGGCCAGGCGCTTCAGATAGCTGTCATAATCGGCGCGATTGTAGAAAGGCAGGCCGTCAGCCATGCCCGAAAAGCCCTGATGCCAGCCATAATAGGTCGTGAACAGCATCAGCCGTTCAGCAGGATGCCGGTCGCCGTCAATGTCGTCGCGCAGCATCCACAGCAGCACGTCCCGATTGACGCGGTCAGTCGCGTCCAGCCCTTGCGCCGGTATCGCCTCCAGCCGCGTGACAAAGCCCCGCTCCGCGCTGATGTGCGCGTCGCGCGCGGCGAGCGACATATCGTAGATGCGGTCGTCATAGTCGCGCACACCGCGCGCCGTCGCCTCGACCGGATGGGTGGACAGATACCAGGCCCAATGGTCATCGATGACTTTGGTCAGTTGATCGTGCGGCGTTTGTGCGTTTGTCACCACCGGCGACGCGACAGCGATCAGGAAAGACAGAATCTTGCGCATGGGCGCAATAGATCGCTCGCAACAGGGCGTTTGGCAAGAGGGTCAAGCCGCCGCCACGCCCTCCGCCTCGACAATGCCGTCACCAGCGTAGAAGCCGCGCACCCGAACCCGCTTTTCCACATGGTCGACCGGCACGCGCAGGAGAACGAGGCGATAGCTGCCGCCCAGATCGCGTTGAAGCAGGAAGCCCGCCTCGTCGCGCAACAACCTGCCGGTCTCGTCCACTCCGGCGCCGATCTCCATCATGATGGTCAGTCTATCGCGTCCTTGATGCCCTTGCCAGCCAGGATTCCCAGGACGAGGAACAGAACAAACATGGCAATCGCAATGAAGAATAGAATCTTGGCGATGCCGACGAAGGCGCCCGCCGCGCCGCCGAAGCCAAGCAGCGCCAGCACGGCGGCGATGACGAGGGAGATGATCGCGAGCTTGATCACAGAATTATCCTTCCGATGGGAATGCAATGCCTTCCCAACGGCCGGCGGGGGAGGCATGTTCCCGCCCCCGAACGGATCAGACCCAGCCTTCGAGCACCTGGTTGGGTGGGCGATGGCCGTCGACCCAGGTGCGGATATTGGCGATGACACGCGCGCCGGTGGCGTCCCGGCCCTCGAAGGTGGCCGACCCCATGTGCGGCAGGAGGGTGACGTTGGAAAGCGCCAGCAACCGCGGGTTCACCGCCGGCTCATGGGTATAGACATCGAACCCCGCTCCGGCGATCCGGCCTTCTTCCAGAGCGACGATGAGCGCGTCCTCGTCCGTCACCTCGGCGCGCGAGGTGTTGATGATATAGGCGTCCGCGCCCAGCAGCGCGATGCGCCGCGCGTCGATCATGCCCCGGCTGTCGGCGTTGAGCGGACAATGAATGGACAGGATGTCACTGCTGGCCAGCAGCATGTCGAGTTCGCCATGCCATACCGCCTCCAGTTCCTGCTCCACCTCGAAGGGCAGCCGGTGCCGGTTGTGATAGGCGATGGACAGGCCGAAGGCGCGGGCGCGACGGGCGACGGCGCGACCGATGCGGCCCATGCCGATGATCCCCAGCTTCTTGCCGCCGATCCGATGGCCGAGCATCCCCGAAGGACTCCAGCCGCGCCATTCACCGGTACGCACCAGCTTCTCGCCTTCCGCCAGCCGACGCGGGACGGACAGGATGAGCGCCATGGTCATGTCGGCAGTGTCCTCGGTCAGGACGCCCGGCGTGTTGGTGACGATAACGCCCTTCCGGCGCGCGGCGGCGAGGTCGATATGGTCGACGCCGCTGCCGAAGCTGGCGATCAGTTGCAACCGGTCGGGCGCGCCCTCGATCAGCGAAGCATCGATCTGGTCGCTGATGGTGGGCACCAGAACGTCGCACTGGGCCATGGCGCGGGCCAGTTCGGTGCGGCTCAGCGCCACATCGCCGACATTGAAGCTGGCGTCGAACAGTTCGGCCATGCGCGCCTCCACATTGGGAGGCAGGCGGCGCGTGACGATGACGCGCGGCTTGGCGGGGCGCGGTTTTCTGGCCATGGACTAGGCCGCTATTCCCCGTCGCGGCGCGGGTCAAGCGGATATGGCGGGCCAGGCCATCGAAACACTGTCCCAGCGACGCGCAACAGGTTATGGGATGGCCATGGGTGACATGGGCAATGGATTTGGGATGAAGCGTTTGTGTTTGGGTGCGGGCGCTGCGGCGGCGCTGGCCGCGGCTGGCGCGACCCTTGCGGCCCCGGCCAAGCCGGTGCCTTACTGGGCCTCTCTGTCCCAGGACGAAGCGCGGATGCGCGTGGGCCCGAGCCTGGATTACCCGTCCAACTGGGTCTATCGCCGCCGGGATTTGCCGGTGAAGGTGGTGCAGGTACTGGGCCTGTGGCGCAAGGTCGAAGACCCCGATGGCGCGCAGGGATGGATGCATGTCCGGCTGCTGAGCGACACGCCCACCGCGATTGTGCGAGCGGAGACGGCGCCTCTGCATGCCTCCCCCAGCGACGGCGCGCCGGCCCTGTTTCGCGCGGAGCGAGGCGTGGTCGGGCGGCTGTCCGATTGCTCGGCTGGCTGGTGCACCTTCGACGTGCATGGCCAGCGCGGCTATGTGAAGGCGGCCGATATCTGGGGCGCGACCGACAAATAGACACGGCGGCCCGCAACGCTCCCCGTGATGCAGGGATCAGGCGTCGGCCCAGCGCCGCAGCAGATTGTGATAGACGCCGGTCAGGCGGATTACCTCGTCATGGTCCTGGCCCATCGCGGCCGCCACGCCCTGCACGCTGCGGTCTAGGTCGAACAGCATCTGTCGCGCGCCATCGTCGCGGATCATCGACTGGAGCCAGAAGAAGCTCGCCACGCGCCGCCCGCGCGTCACCGGCTCGACCCGGTGCAGCGAGGAAGAGGGATAGAGCACCGCATGGCCGGCGGGCAGCTTCACCTGCTGCACGCCGAAATTCGTCTCGATCGTCAGTTCCCCGCCATCATAGGCGTCCGGCGCCTCCAGAAACACGGTGATCGACAGGTCGGATCGCACGCGAAAGCCGGTGCCCACCTGAATGCGTACCGCATTGTCGACATGAACGCCGAACGCCTGCCCGCCGGCATAGCTGTTGAACAGGGGCGGAAAGATTTTGAGCGGCAGCGCGGCGGCGATAAAAAGCGGAGAGCGTCCCAGCGCATCGAGGATCATCTGCCCTGCCCGCTTCGCCGCGTCGCATTCTTCGGGCAATTGCAGGTTGCGCTTGGCGAGCGCGGACTGGTGCCCAGACGTGACATTGCCGTCCACCCAGTCGGCGGCATCGATGATGGCGCGGATGTCGGCGACACCCTGGGCGTCGATCAGATCGGGTATGGCAATCAGCATGGCAAAGGCATGTCCGTCAGGCGGCGTCGGTCCGCAGGATGAAGGGGATTTCGACCACGCCCTTGACCCGCACCGGCTGGCCGCTGCGCAGGATCGGTTTCCAGCGCCAGTTCTTGACCGCGTCGCGCGCAGCATTGTCGAGCCGCGAAAAGCCGCTGCTCTGCGACACGCTGATACTCTCGACGGCACCGTCCAGCCCCAGGATTAGCGTTAGCACGACCGTGCCCTGCTCGCGCTTGCGCCGGCTTTCGACCGGATAGCGGGGCGGCTTGCCCGCCACCATCTGGGCGCCGAGGTCGCCGGCCTGGACGATGCCGGGCGCAACCGGTGGCGCGACGGGCGCCGGCGGACCTGGCACGGAGACGGCGACCGGCACAGCTGCCGGTACCGGAACTGGATCAGGCGTAGTCTGTACGGGCACGGGCGGTGCGGGCGTCTGCACGATCGGCGGAGGCGCAACGACCTGCGGCGTGGAGGGCGGCGGTGGCGGGGCCTGCGCGGCCGGGGGCGGAGGCGGCGGCGGGCTGAGATTGACCACCGTCAGCTTGGCTTCCTCCACGCGTTGCACATGATTACGCACCTGGACCAGCGCGCCGATCGCCACCGCGTGGAGCATCAATATGGCTGCAATGGCGGGCAGATTGGGACGGGACCGGGCGCGATAACGTCCCACCGGCGGGGGCGCTGCCGGCTGCACCAGCGATACCGACGGAGCGGAAACCGGATCGAGCGCCGGTTCCGTCGTGGCCATCTGGTCGTCGATCGGCTGGCTTGCGGCTTGCAGCATGGAAGCGCCTCCCTTTCCGCGCCCATAACGCGAAGCCTAATGCGAATCAATTGCGCCTTGTCAAAATGGCAAGGTTCGGACGGGCGGCGACCCGAGGAGGGATGGCCATCGGCCAAGGAGTGTATCGCCGCCCGCCCGTCACCCCGGCCGGGACGAGGCCGGGGAGATGGTTTCAGTCGTTACAGCTTGTAACCCAGCGTCAGCACCCAGGACCGCCCCTCTCCCGGATTGGCCCAGCCATTATTGCGAATGCTGGTATAATATTTCTCGTTGGTGAAGTTCTGGACGTTGAGCTGGGCGCTGAACCTGTCCGTGACCGGATAGGACAGCATCGCCCGGTGGACGAGATAGTCATCCGCCTTGTACATCGTCGCGCCGGTCACGTTGGTCAGGTACCAGCTACCCTGATAGGTCAGACCATAGCCCAGTTCCAGGCCAAAGGGCAGCTTGTAGGTGGTGAAGAGGCTGCCCGAATGTTTCGGGTTGTTGGTCATCGGATTGCCCGCCTGGGTGTCGATCACGCCCTGCGACTTCTGATAGTCCGAAATGCTCTGGATCACCTTGGTATCCAGATAAGTGTAGTTGGCGAAGATCGTCCAGGCATCGCTGATATTCCCCGTCGCGCCGAGGGACACACCATCCACCCGATTGCGACCGTCATTGACCGGCAGGGCGCCGATCAACGGATCGTTGCTGGCGACGCGGTAGTTGGTGCGTTCGTTACGGAAGAGAGCCGCCGTCAGTTGCAGCTTCGCGTCAAACAGGTCGATCTTGCCGCCAATCTCATAATTGACGGCCTGTTCGGGCTTTGCCTCACAGGCGTTGTTGACGCCGCCGGTCCCTGTGATCAGCAGGCCGCAGCCCGAGCGGACGGTCGTCGCGGTCGGGGTCTTGCTGTTGCCATAGGCGATGTAGAGGCTGGCATTCTCCACAGGCTTGTAAACGAGGCCGATGCGGTAGGAGAAGAGATTGTCGGTCGCGTTCTGCTGCGCCCCGGTGGTGTAGGCGCCGCCTGCCGCGGGCGTGGCAATCGTGTCGGCACGGAAACGGGCGCGATTATGCTCCCAGCGCACGCCGCCGTTGATCTCGATCTTCTCGACGATCTTGACCGCCGCGAAGGCATAGGCCGCGATGTTGAACAGGTCGCCGTCCTGATGGGCGGTGCGGGTCGGGTTGACCGGGCCGGCATAGTCGGTCGGCACGCCGATGATGATCGGCGTCATGGTCGGCGTCGTGCCATCGGCATTGCGCTGCACATTGCCGCTGTCGAGGAGATAATCCTCCTGCAACATCGAGGTACCCAGCACCAGCGAATGGCCACCGGGGATGGAAAATGTCAGGTCCAGTTGGTTGTAGAGCGTCTGGTTCTCGGAATTGCGGAACGTGCCGCGCGGACCGCCGGGCAGGTAGATGCCGGGGGTGGAGCAGGATGCGCCAGCCTGGGTCCGGCCGTTCGACAGGCAGTAGGTACCGCCCTGGGGCGGATTGACGACCAGATTTTGTTCGACCCGCTGCCAGCGCGACAGGTTGCGGATCGACAGAAGGTCGCTGAACTTGTGGTCGAAGATCGCCGTTGCCTGGTCGATCGTCTGATCCTGCCGGTCCATGTTCGCATAGCCCAGATAGGCGCTGTAGGGCACGCCGGGCAGCGCACCGTCATAGACGCCATTCTTGTAATAGGGCACGCCGTAGAGCGGCGTATTCTTGTCCTCCTGATGCGTGTAGAGCAGTGTCAGCGAAGTCGGGCCGTCTACGCCGAACTTGACCGAGGGGGCCACGCCCCAGCGCTCATAGCGATCCACCTGACGGGCCGGCACGTCATTTTCATGATACATGGCGTTGAGCCGTACCGCGACGAAGTCCGACACCCGTACATTGCTGTCGATGGTCGCACGATAATAGTCGGACGTGCCGACGCCCGCCTGCACCAGCGTCTCATCATAGCCCTTGGGTCGCTTGGTGACGATGTTGATGCTGCCGCCGATCGAACCGGAACCGCCGTAAACGGAGTTGGCCCCGTTGGTGACCTCGATCTGCTCGACATTGAACGGGTCGGTACGGCTATATTGCGCGCTGTCGCGCACGCCATCGATGCTGATGTCGGTATTGGCGCTCTGGCCGCGCAGATTGATGCTGTCGCCATAGCCGCCGCCACCTTCGCCCGCGCCGAAGGTGATGCCCGGAATGGTGGACAGCACGTCGCGCAGGGTGAGAAGATTTTGCTTTTGGATGGTCTGGTTGCCGATCACCGTGATGGTCTGCGGCATGTCCAGCAGCGGGCGCACATATTTGGGCGATTCCGGCTTTTCCACCTTCACTTCGGATTCGTCGATCGCGGTGTCGGTCACGGTCATGCCGCCCAGCTTGGGCCCCCGATCGGCCTCTTGGGCATGACCGGCTGCGGCGAAGGCCAGCGCACCGACGCAGCCGAGCGCCAGAAATGATGTCGATGCAGTCTTATTCATGGAGCGGACTCCCCCTCTGTTTTGATTGGGGCGCCTGCTATTGCGAATCGTTCTTATAGTCAACGCTAATGCGAATAATTCTTATAATTGTGATGGAAGCCCATGATCGAAAAGCCAGCATCGGATCGCGCTCGCCAGGTTCGGCGCCGGGTCAGCCGCCAAACGCGCGACGTCGATGCGCGCGATCAGGGCGTTGACCGGCACTTGCTCGTGGGCGGCGACGCGGCGCAGCGCATCCCAGAAAATCGGTTCAAGGCTGATCGCCGTCTGATGACCGGCGATGGTGACGCTCCGCTTCACCGGCGGAGCGAAGGGCGGCCCGGAGGATCGCACAGGACCGCCCTGTTGCATCAATACATATGCTGGCCGCCGTTGATCGACAGCGTGCTCCCGGTCACGAAGCCGCCATCCTCGCTACAGAAGAAAGCGACGCCTCGGGCGATTTCATGGGCCTGGCCGAGGCGGCCGACCGGGATCTTGGCGACGATCTTTTCCAGTACCGGGGCTGGCACCGCCGCGACCATGTCGGTGTCGATGTAGCCGGGCGCGATGGCGTTGACGGTCACGCCATATTTCGCGCCCTCCTGCGCCAGCGCCTTGGTGAAGCCGTGAATGCCCGACTTGGCGGCGGCATAGTTGACCTGACCATATTGGCCAGCCTGTCCGTTGATCGAGCCGATATTGACGATCCGGCCCCAGCCGCGCTCCCGCATTCCGCCGAAGGTCGCCTTCGCCATGTTGAAGCAGCCGCCCAGGTTGATCCGCATCACTTCGTTCCAGTCGTCGAAGCTCATCTTGGCGAGCACGCCATCGCGGGTGATGCCGGCATTGTTGACGACAATGTCGACCGGGCCGAGCGCTTCGGCAACCTGTGCGCAGCCGTCGAGGCAGGCCTGATGATCGCCGACATCCCATTTGAAGGACGCGATCCCGGTCGCGTCGGTGAAGGCCTTGGCCTTTTCCTCATTGCCGCCATAGTTGGCAGCGACCTTATACCCCAGATCCTTGAGCGCCAGGCTGATCGCCTCGCCGATGCCCCGCGTTCCGCCCGTCACGATCGCCACTCTCGACATATTGGCCTCCTCTTCCAACCGGGGTCAGTCCATCCAACCCGAAAGCTCGCGGCTCATCAGCCTCTGGTACAGAGTGATAGCTTCCGGCGATGCGTTTAGACAGGGCAAATAGGCAAAATTTTCGCCACCATGGGCCAAAAAAACATCTTTCGCACGCAGGGCGATTTCCTCTAGGGTTTCAAGGCAGTCCGCCGCGAATCCGGGCGTCACGACCGCAATATTTCTGACACCGTCATTTACCAATTTGGCGAGCGTCGCCTCGGTTTCCGGTTCAAGCCATTTGGCCCTGCCGAAACGCGACTGGAAGCTCATATGAACGGGCAGCGCCAGCGCCTCACGCAGCAGGCGGACGGTCTTCACCGACTGGCAATGATAGGGATCGCCCAGGTGCAACGTCCGTTCGGGCATCCCGTGGAAGCTGGCGAGCAGGGCGTCGGGGCTGAAATCCAGCGTCGCCAGATGGCCTTCGACCGAAGCCTTCAGCGCGCCGATATAGGCCGGATCGTCATGATAAGGCGGTAGGGTGCGGAGGGCTGGTTGCCAGCGCATTGCCTTCAGCGCCGCGAAGGCCGCGTCATTGGCGGTCGCGGTCGTCGCGGCGCTATATTGCGGATAGAGCGGCGCGAGCAGGATGCGATCGCAGCCTGCCGCCTTCATCGCCGCCAGCCGGTCCGATATGGCGGGATTGCCGTAGCGCATCGCCCAGTCGACCATGACTTGGGGCATCGCCTGTTGCAGCGCCTGCGCAGTCGCGCGGGTATGGACGGCGAGCGGCGACCCCTCCCCGGTCCAGACCTGTTGATAGGCATGGGCCGATTTCTTCGGCCGGGTCGTCAGGATGATCCCACGCAGGATCGGCTGCCAAAGGAGCGGCGGGATTTCGACCACACGGCGGTCCGAGAGAAATTCGCCGAGATAGCGCCGCACCGATTTCGGGTCGGGCGCGTCGGGCGTGCCGAGGTTGATGAGCAAGACGCCGACCTTGGGCGTCGGGATGGGCGGATGATCGCTGGGCAGGGTCATGTCGTTCCCAAAAGAGGCAGGCTGCGCAATCGCTGGCCTGTCCAGGTGTAGAGCGCGTTGGCGACGGCGGGCGCGACCAGGGGCGCAGCAAGATCGCTGACGCCGGTCGGATCGGCGGTGCTGCGGATCAACTCGACCGTGACTTCGCCGATATCGGCAAGCCGCGGCAGGTTCATGCGGCCGAGGATCGCGCGGGTGGGAAGGCCACGCTCATAGGGCACGGAAGCCCCCATTGCATAGGCAAGGCCGTAGACCAGTCCGCTTTCGATCTGCTGGCGGGCGATGTCGGGATTGACCTGATCGCCGGCATCGACGGCAGCGACGATCCGGTTGACGGTGAGCCGGTCGCCGCTCATCGCGGCCTCCACCAGGATAGCGGCATAGGCGCCTCCCATCATGTGCGTCGCGATCCCCTGCCCGCTGCCGGCGATGCCGCCCTGCCATCCGCCCATGGCGGCTGCGGTCGAGAGGCAATGGGCAAGGCGCGGATTGCCGCCCAGCATCTGTATCCGGAAGGACATGGCCTCCATCTTCGCCAGATGGGCGAGTTCGTCGATGAAGCTTTCGGTGACGAAGGCACTGGGCAGATGCGCGTTACCGCGCGTGAAACCGACGGGAAGGCCGACATCGGCCGGGTAATGATCGACCGCCCAGTTGGGAATGGAATAGGGCGGCGCCATGCCGGCTACGGCAAGCCGGGTGGCCTTGTTCGCCGCCCCCTCCGCCGCCTCGTGCGGCAGCCTGCCATCGGCGATGCGCGCCCAGGTCTGGGTCATGGCGCAGGGCGTGGCGACCTTTGCCAGCCAACCCTCGATCGCGCCGTTGCGGCCGAGCCTGGCCGCCATGCGGGCATGGACAGGGGCGCTGGGCCGGTCCTGGATCACATCCTCCAGCCGCGACCATTGCAATTGCACCGGACGCCCCATGTCGCGGGCGATGAGCGCGGCCTGCACGCCCGCGTCCCAATCCATCCTGCGTCCGAAGGAACCGCCGGCGTGAAGCGGGTAGAGCGTCACCGCGCTGTCGGGCAGGTCCAGCGCGGAGGCAATGGCGCTGCGAGCGAGGCCGGGCGCCTGCGTAGCCATCCATATTTCCGCGCCCTCGTCGCTCACGCGGGCGGTGGCACACATGGGTTCGAGCGCCAGGTGCAGGCCCGCATCGACCTGATATTCGCTGGCGAGGATGGTTGCGCCCTCGAATATCGGAGCCAGATCGCCCTGCGAATAGAGGCGGCGGCCGGCCGCCCCGGAGAAGGCAGTTTCGAGCGCCTCCCCGATCCCGTCGCTGCTGACTGGACGACCGCGAAGGGTGAAGACGGGATCGGCCAGGTCCAGCGCCTTGTTGGCCGCCCACCAGTTGCTCGCCACCGCCGCGACCCAGCGTTCCTGCTTTACCAGCTTGAGGAACCCCGTGACGCCGCCCGCCGAACGTTCATCCAGTCCGGCCAGCACGGCGTCGCCGATCGGCCCCTGCCGGATCGAGGCATAGACCATGTCGGGAAGCCGGATGTCCGCGGCGAAATTATGGCTGCCGTCAATCTTGGAAGGCGTGTCGAGGCGAGGCAGATCCTGCCCCGAAAGCCGCCCATCCTGCCCCTGTCGCAACGGCAATATATCCGGCAGGTCGAAGTTCACACCGTCGCTGGCGACATCGCCGATCTTCATCCGGCGCTCCCCGCCGTCGGAGATGATGCCGTCCTGAATGTCGCAGCTTTCCCACGGAACGCCCCAGCGCGCCGCCGCCGCCTTGCACAGCAGGACGCGGGCGGCCGCGCCCGCGTCGCGATAGGCGTCATGGAACATCGGGATCGACGTGCCCCCGCCCGTCAGCATCAGCGCGCTGCGCGTCGCATATTGGCCGATCGCCCAGTCGCCCGCACTGCCCAGCAGCCGCGTCCAGTCGCTCGCCAGCCATTCGCGCGCCAGCAGGCTGTTGGCATAGAGCGGGCTGACCGGCGCGGCCTGCACCGCGACCGTGCGCCAGTCAGCGCCCAGTTCGTCTGCCAATATCTGCGGCAGGACGGTGGTAACGCCCTGCCCCATTTCAGTCTGGGGGACGATGACGATGACCTGCCCGGACCGGTCGATCTTGAGGAAGGCGTTGACGATCGTTTCGGTCGGACCAGCGTTAAGATTGGGCTTGTAGCTGCGCGGCCAGGCGCCCCAGGCGACCATCAGCCCGGTAGCCGCCCCGCCCCCGACCAGCAGGGTCCGCCGGCTGATGCCCCCACGCCCACCGACGTTCCTGTCCGATTGCTTCCGCGGTAAGCGCGCCATATCCGCCTGATAGTCGGGCCTTTGCGCGCTGACTAGGACTATTCAGCAGAAATCGGCGCAAGTCCGATCCGGGGAATCTCGATCGCCGGGCAGCGGTCCATCACCACTTTCAAGCCCGCCGCCTCCGCGCGGGCGACGGCAGCCATGTTGATGACCCCGATCTGCATCCAGACGGATTTCGCACCGATCGCGATAGCCTCGTCCACTGCCTCGCCCGCCGCGCCGCTGCGGCGGAAGATATCGACCATGTCGATGGGCACGCCGATGTCCGACAGGCGACCCCAGACGAATTCGCCATGGACATGCTCACCAGCGATCTGCGGATTGACCGGCAGGACGCGATAGCCATGATGCTGGAGGAAGCGCATCACGCCATAGCTGGGCCGGTCCGGCCGGTCGGATATGCCGACCAGCGCGATATTGCGGGTTTCACCCAGCAGCGTGGCGATGTCCTGCGGATCGGTGAGCGGCATGGCGATCTCCTTCGCGGCAAGAGATGGGAAGTCGCGGGGTGCTTGCAAGACATTCCCCTGTCGCTGCGGCTGGGACAGTCCCGCCCGAAGCCTTGTTCGCGCTCGACCTGTCGGGATTCCAACGCGCGGGCGCTTGTCGTGGCGGGAGACCCGCGATCAGGCAGCCCGGCCCAACCAGTCCGCCACCTTTTCCGCGATCGCGCGGAAGGCGTCGGCATCCGGGCCTTCGCCGGCCGCCGGGGGATCGCCCGCGTCGGAACGGCGGCGAATGTCGATCGCCAGCGGGATGCGGCCGAGGAAGGGCATGGACAATTTCCCCGCGGCGCTTTCCGCGCCGCCCTGCCCGAAGGGATCCGAGATTTCGCCGCAATGGGGACAGGCATAGCCGGCCATATTCTCGACCAGGCCCACCATCGGAACGCCCGCCTGATGGAACAGGCTGACCGCGCGGGTGGCGTCGATCAGCGCCAGATCCTGGGGCGTGGAAACGATCACCGCGCCGGCGGGCTTGTGCTTCTGCACCATGGTCAACTGGATGTCGCCGGTGCCCGGCGGCATGTCGACGACCAGCAATTGCGTGTCGCCCCATTCCGCGTCGATCAGCTGCGTCAGCGCATTGCCCACCATCGGTCCACGCCAGGCGAGCGCCTTGCCCGGTTCGACGAGATGCGCCATCGACAGCATCGGGATGCCGGCGACGCCGGTGACGGGGACCAGCTTCTTGTCGCGGGCGACGGGCTTGCTGTCCTCGCTGCCCATGAGTTTCGCCTGCGAAGGGCCGTAAATGTCGGCATCGACCAGCCCGACCCTGATCCCCAGCCGATGGAGCGCAACAGCGAGATTGGCCGACAGGGTCGACTTGCCCACCCCGCCCTTGCCCGAGGCGACGGCGAGGATGCGCAAGGGCGCCGTCCCGCCGTGGCGTTCGGCGGTCATGGCGATGCGGACATCGGTGACGCCCGGCACCGTCAGGCCGCCTTCGCGGATCGCAGCGGCGAGGCCGTCGCGCTGTTCGGGGGACAGGCCGCCCACGTCGAGCGCAAGCGTCATCACGCCATCCTTGACGCGCGGGGCGCTGGCGCGGCCATCGGTCAGGGCGGTCAAACGGGCGGCAAAATCGGCAAGATCGGTCATGGCGACGCCCTGTAGGAAATAATCGCGGCCATTGGCACTGTTTTTCGTGAATAAGCCTTCCTATAGAAGATGCCATGAGAAGAATATTCGGGTGGATGCCCGCGATCGCAGCGATGGTCCAAGGCCCATGGGGCGGCAAGAATGACGGACCGGACGGGGACGGACAGAAGGGCGGCGGCGACAGCGGCCCCCGCAATCCGTGGACCCAGCCGGGCAAGCCCGGCGCGCCCAAGGGGCCTTCGGCCATTGAGGAGCTGCTGCGCCGGGGCCGCGAGAGCTTCGGCCAGGGCGGTGGCGGTCAGGGCGGCGGCTTTGGCGGCCTGCCCCCCCGCGCCAGCGGCAAGGCACTGTGGCCGATCGCCATCGGCCTGCTGGTTGTGCTGTGGCTGGTGCTGACCAGCTTCCACCGGGTCGGGCCGCAGGAGCGCGGCGTCGTCACCTTCCTGGGCAAATATAGCCGCACCCTCTCTCCCGGCATCAGCCTGACCCTGCCCGCCCCTTTCGAGGCGGTGACGACGGTCGATGTCGAGGAGATCCGCGCCATCGACATCGGGTCGGTGAGCGCGGAGAGCGAGAATCTGGTGCTGACCGGCGACCAGAACATCATCGACCTCGCCTATTCGGTGCGCTGGAACATCCGCAACCCGGAACTCTATCTGTTCCAGCTGTCCGACCCGGATTCGACGGTGCGCGAAGTGGCGGAAAGCGCGATGCGCTCCGTCCTCGCCAGCGTCAGCCTGGACGACGCGCTGGGCGCGGGGCGCACCAGCATCGAACAGCAGGTCGAGCAGCGGATGCAGGAGATTTTGGACGGATACCGGTCGGGCATCCGCATCCAGGGCGTCGCCATCAAGCAGGCCGATCCGCCGACTGCGGTGAATGACGCCTTCAAGGCGGTGTCGGCCGCGCAGCAGACCGCCCAGACCTACCTCAACGAAGCGCGCGCCGCCGCCCAGCAGGTGACGGCCAAGGCCCAGGGTGAGGCGGCGGCCTTCGACAAGGTCTACGAACAATATCGGCTGTCGCCCGACGTGACCCGCCGGCGCATGTATTATGAAACCATGGAGGGCGTGCTGTCCAACGTCGACAAGACCATCGTCGAAGGCAATAATGTAACGCCATACCTGCCCCTGCCCGAAATGAAGAAGCGGGCGCAGCCGGCGGCTGCCGCCGCCGCCAGCAGCACGGAGGGCCAGTGATGCCGATCCTGCGCCATCCCGTCGCCCTGGCCATCACCGCGCTGATCGCGCTCATCATTCTGGGCAGCACGATCGCGATCGTGCCCGAAACCCGCCAGGGCGTGATCGTCCGCTTCGGCGAGCCGAAGGCCATCGTCAACCGCTATCGCGCCAATGAGAGTTTCGGCCAGACCGGTGCCGGCATCATCGTCCGGGTGCCGTTCATCGACCAGATCGTCTGGATCGACAAGCGCGTGCTGTCGGTCGAGATGGAGCGGCAGCAGGTGCTTTCGACCGACCAGTTGCGGCTTCAGGTCGACGCCTTCGCCCGCTACCGCATCGTCGATCCGCTGCGCATGTACATCGCCGCAGGAAGCGAGGAACGGGTGTCCGACGCGCTGCGCCCGATCCTGGGATCGGCGCTGCGCAACGAACTGGGCAAGCGGCCCTTCGCCGCCCTGCTCTCGCCCGAACGCGGCCAGGTGATGCAGAATATCGAAACCGGCCTCAACCGCGTCGCCCGCCAATATGGCGCGGAGATCGTGGACGTGCGGATCAAGCGCGCCGACCTGCCCGACGGCACGCCTCTGGAAAGCGCCTTCACTCGGATGCGTACCGCGCGCGAGCAGGAAGCCCTCACCATCCGCGCGCAGGGCGCCAAGCAGGCGCAGATCATCCGCGCCGAGGCCGACGCCAACGCCGCGCGCATCTACGCCGAGAGTTTCGGCAAGGATCCCGACTTCTACGATTTCTATCGGGGGATGCAGAGCTATCGCTATACCTTCTCGCCCGACCGCAGCGGGCAGACCAGCATCATCCTGTCGCCGGACAATGAATTCCTGCGCCAGTTTCAGGGACGGCGCTGATCGTTCCGGGATCATTACGGAACCAGCGCCATTCAATGAGGGTTAAGGCAAGGCGGCGCATGTCAGGATTTCCCCGGAGTCCCGCCTTCCATTTCCTGAAGACCAGAAGAGGACCGTCACGAGTGCGTTACGCTTATGCCATTACCGGCGCCCTGCTGCTCGGCGGCACCGCCATCGCCGTTACCACCAGCTCCAATGTCGGCGCGCAGGTCGCGCAGAATGAAGGGTTGCAGGCGGCGGCCCCGCAGGGCGCCCCGGCCAGCCTGGCCGACATGGTCGAGAAGCTGCAGCCGGCCGTCGTCAATATTTCCACCAAGCAGCGCGTCCAGGTGCAGAATCCCTTCGCCGGCACCCCGTTCGGCGAGCTGTTCGGCCAGCGCGGCGGCCAGCCCCAGACCCGTCAGGCCCAGTCGCTGGGGTCGGGCTTCATCATTTCGGCCGACGGCTATATCGTCACCAACAATCATGTCGTGTCGGCCGGCGCCGAAGGCGCGACGGTCGAGCAGATCACCGTCACCCTGACCAACAAGGAAGAATTCACCGCCAAGCTGGTCGGCCGCGATCCGGCCACCGACCTGGCCGTGCTCAAGATCGAATCGTCCAAGCCGCTGCCCTTCGTCAAGTTCGGCGACAGCACCAAGTCGCGCGTCGGCGACTGGGTGGTGGCGATCGGCAACCCCTTCGCCCTGTCGGGCACGGTGACGGCGGGCATCATTTCCGCGGTGCATCGCGGCACCGGCGGCACCTATGACAAGTTCATCCAGACCGACGCGTCGATCAACCAGGGCAATAGCGGCGGCCCGATGTTCGACATGCGCGGCAATGTGATCGGCATCAACAGCCAGATCCTTTCGCCGTCGGGCGGCAATGTCGGCATCGGCTTCGCCATTCCTTCGGAACAGGCGGCACCGATCGTGCAGACGCTGATGAAGGGCCAGGCCGTCAAGCGCGGCTATCTGGGCGTGCAGATCAGTCCGCTGGGCGAGGATCTGGCCGACTCGCTGGGCCTGGCCAAGAATCGCGGCGAGTTCGTGCAGGGCGTCGAACCCGGCAAGGGCGCCGAGAAGGCCGGGATCAAGGCGGGCGATGTCATCGTCAGCGTCGCCGGGCAGGAGGTCAGCCCCGACCAGAATCTGTCCTCGATCGTCGCAAGCCAGCCGATCGGGTCGCGGGTGCCGATCGTCCTCATCCGCAACGGTCAGCGCCAGACGGTGACGGCCGTGGTGGGCGAGCGCCCGTCCGAGGACGAGCTGAACAGCTTTGCCCCGCAGCCGGATGAGGATTTCAGCCAGCAGGAGCAGAATCCGGGCCAGGCGGCGCAGCAGTCGCTCGGCATTTCGGCGATCCCGCTGACGCCGGGCATCATCCGCCAGCTGGGCATCGCGGCCGACACGCGCGGCATCGTCATCACCGCCGTCGATGCGTCGACCGACGCGGGCACCAAGGGGCTGCGGCGCGGCGACGTAATCATCACCGCCAATAATCGTCCGGTGACGACCCAGGCGGAGCTGGACGCACAGGTCAAGGCGGTGGGCAGCCAGGGCCGCAACGCGATCCTGCTCCAGGTGCTGCGCCGCGGCCAGCAGCCGATCTTCCTGCCGGTGCGCCTGCGCGACAAGTAAGTGAAATTCCTCCCCTTGTGGGAGGAACAGATGTGCGTTTTATTCCGTCATCCCCGCCTTTGCAGGGATGACGGATTTTTTGTTGGGGAAGGATCGGGGATGAGCGACGGTATCTTCATCGGACTGGGCGCGCCGGAAAAGGATGGCGGCGTTCCCCAGACGCTCAACCTGCGCCGCGCCAACCGCCATGGGCTGATCGCGGGGGCGACCGGCACCGGCAAGACCGTGACGTTGCAGGGCATTGCCGAAAGTTTTTCAGCGCGCGGCGTGCCGGTGTTCATGGCCGATGTGAAGGGCGACCTGGCCGGCATCGCCATGGCCGGCTCCCCCACCGCGAAAAATGCCGACAAGCTGGTGGCGCGGGCGACGGAAATCGGCCTGAGCGATTACAGCTATGCCGACAATCCCGCGATCTTCTGGGATCTCTACGGGCAGCAGGGCCATCCGATCCGCACCACGGTGAGCGAGATGGGGCCGCTGCTGCTCGCGCGGCTGATGGGCCTCAACGAAACGCAGGAAGGCGTGCTGTCGATCGCCTTCCGATATGCCGACGAGGAAGGGCTGTTGCTGCTGGACCTGGGCGATCTTCAGGCGATGCTGGCATGGTGCGCGGAGAATGCGGATGACCTGTCGGCCCGCTATGGCAATGTCACCAAGGCGAGCGTGGGCGCGATCCAGCGGCAGCTGCTCCAGCTCGATTCACAGGGCGGCGACCATTTCTTCGGCGAGCCGGCGCTCGACATACATGATTTCCTGAAGGTCGACGATCAGGGGCGCGGCTATGTGAACATATTGGCCGCAGACAAGCTGATGCAGAGCCCGAAACTCTATGCGACCTTCCTGCTGTGGCTGCTGTCCGAACTGTTCGAGACGCTGCCCGAAGTGGGCGACCCGGACAAGCCGGTGCTGGTCTTCTTCTTCGACGAGGCGCATCTGCTGTTCGACGACGCGCCCAAGGCGCTGACCGACAAGATCGAGCAGGTCGTGCGGCTGATCCGGTCCAAGGGCGTGGGCGTCTATTTCGTGACCCAGAACCCGATCGACATTCCCGAGGAAGTGGCGGGCCAGCTGGGCAACCGGGTGCAACATGCGCTGCGCGCCTTCACCCCGCGCGACCAGAAGGCGATCAGGGCCGCCGCCGAGACGTTCCGCATCAACCCGGACCTCGACGTGGAGACCGCGATCACCGAACTGAAGGTGGGCGAAGCGCTGGTGTCGCTGTTGCAGGAGGATGGATCGCCGGGCATCGTCCAGCGCACGCTGATCGCCCCGCCCCGATCGCGGCTGGGGCCGGTGGAGGCGAAGGAACGGGCGATCATCCAGTCCATCTCCCCCTGCGCGGGCACATATGACGAGACGGTCGACCGGGAGTCGGCGGAGGAGATACTGGCGGCGCGCGGCAATGCCGCGGCGGCGGCCGCGCAGGCGAAACAGGCGCAGGCCGAGGCGGAAAAGGCCGCCGCCGCGCAGGCCAGGGTGGAGGCGAAACAGCGCGAGGCGGACCTGAAGGAGCAGGCGCGGCGCGACGCGGCCGCGGCGCGGGAAGCGGCGAAGCCCTCCTCCCTCGACAAGGCGGTGCAGTCGGCGGCGCGATCCGCCGCTTCCTCGGTCGGGCGGCAGGTCGCCAACGAACTGGGCCGCGCGGTGTTCGGCGGATCGAGCCGCCGATCCTCCTCGGGCGGAATCGCCGGCAAACTGGTGCGCGGCATATTGGGCAGCCTGTTCAAATAGGGTAGGATGGCGCGCCGGCAGGGAGGCGGCGCGGCATGAAAGCGACTACGATCTGGACAGGTGTGGCGATGTTGGCGACCAGCCCCATCCATGCCCAAATGGTTATTCATCCCCGCAACATCGTGGGCGCCGCGATCGCCAGCGACATCGTGCGCGACCGGCAGGCGGAGCGGGCGGCGCGGCGCACCCCCTATGCGGCGCCCGGCCATGGCCCGATCGCAACCGCCACCGCCGCGCGCGACGCCTGCGCGGCCAAGGCGCTCGACCAGGCCGGCCCGGACGCGAAGCTGATCGGCAAGGCCCGCGCCAGCAGCATGTCGACCGGATGGGAAGTGGAAGGATTGATCGCCCTGCCCGGCGGCGGCGACCTGCCCTTCGTCTGTTCGGTGCGCAACGGATCGGTCAGCGGCGTGTTGTTGCGGCGGTAGGAGGGCAACGGGGCGCGGATGGCCGGGATGCGGGCTGTCGTGGCATAGGGAGCATGGGCCGGTTTGCGCCACAATAGGACGTTGAGCGGCATCATCAGACCTTCCAAAAGCGGTCGTTTAATCTGCTGATGGCGGACGACTAGGCTGGCGCGTTCGCGATGGCTTCGAAAACCACCGGTAGCGCAACGGGGCAGAAAAACGTGTGCTCGGATAAGACATGCTCTATAACCGCCTTCAGGAGTTCGCCCTTACCTCGGTTCTTCCATTTGTTAAGCGCCGGAAATTTCTCTGCCAGAGCAGTTTCGAGTGCATGATCGTCGGTTTCGAGATACGCGCGCAAGACCTTCCCCTTTGCCCCGCCAAGATAGGACACTTCGACGCGGTCTATCTCGTTGGGGAAAACTGCTATCTGGATCGCATCGATCAGTCGTTGAAGCTCTACAGGCCCAAGGCTCAGCGCCCCCGTAAAGCGGTCGATGTCCTGAAGCCCCTCTGGCAGGCGTCGCTCTTTCATCAGAAGCAAGGCTACCAGAAGTGGGTCGAGAAGAACGTTCTCAATACCATTTCGCTCGCCACCAGCCACGACCTTGATCCGATCTGTGGAAACGGCTTCCCCGTCCCAATCGATAATGCCGAAGATTGATGAGTTGCCAAGCTCAGTTAGGCGATCGACCGTCTGTTTGACGATTGTGCAGCCAGCATTGAATTCACCGTTGTTTTTGTCGCGCAGTCCCGTCGAAAGGAAGTTTAGCTCGCGCTCGCATCGAGTGTGCGCCTTGATTAGCGCGTAAACACTTTCATAGATCGCGGCATCGGTGTCACTTTCCGCGAATACTTGACGGCGGCCCGAATAGTTTATCGAAAGCGTTGGAACACCGAAGGTTAGCCCATTGAGGGCGTCCTGCTTAGAAATTTTTGTCAGTCCTGAGTGTCCATCCTTCATTTCAAACAAAGATTCATCAGGCGCGAGGGCGACAGTAGTAGGTGAGTGGGTCGTTATTATGCAGTAAAGACCTTGCTCCTCAACCAGGCCGTGCTGGACGGCTCCAAGCCACCTATTGACCATTTCAGGGTGAAGCGAAGCGTCCATCTCGTCCAACAAAAGAATTTGTGGTCGTGACACCGATATGAAGTGATCATCGTAATGGAATGAAGAGACTGCAAATTGCAGTAGGACTTTCTCACCCGAGGAGAGGTTTTGCGGATTTACAATATGGTCGGTTCCAACCTTCTTAAGGTTTACAGTGACCGGATCGAAATTGAAGAGGCTGGGCGGCGTAACTTCGTAGGGCAGACCGAACGCAGCGAGAGTTTCGTTTATCTGCTCCCATGGCGGGCCACCAAAGCTCGCAATAAAATTTTCTTCGCTCATGGCCAACGCTGTACCGAGTTCGGCGTCGCCTATTCGTAGAAGCCGGTTCTGGACCAGAGCGTCGCGATATTTGCCGAACAAGAGCGGCAGGTTTGTGGAGAACTGATCCGTATTGCCCCATGGCGCGAACAGTTTCATCTGCGTCATGTTGACCTGCAGCGGGGGGATGCCGAGTTTCACCGCGACCCGCTTCGCGACCTCCTGCATCTGCGAGGGTTGCATTCCCCGATGGCCTCGCATCATGGGCGAATTTTTGTGGTAGGGTGTTATGAATGCTTGCTCCGCTGCCGCAAATATACTTTCGATCCGACCGGCATCCGTCTCACCGAGCCTATGGGCGACCTCCGTCGCTCCAAGCCGCCAAACGTCTTCTCCTGGCTGCAATATCAACGCGAGCTGCTGGTTGGCTGCTTCATCGAGTGCTGCGCGCTGCGTCGCCAATATTTCTAGCCGTGTTTGCTCGAAAGTCCCCATCATCAAGGTCGAAGGATCGAGCCCGTTTTGCGCGCCGTTATAAGCCTGTCCTAGGTCAAGGACGCGGCCGTCCTGGCCAAGCAGCTTTATGTGCGGATTGATGTTACCGATAGCGCCGGGCTGGGTCGCGACCACCGAATTAGCAACATGGCCGCTGGCGATAGCCTGTAACAGGTGGCTCTTTCCGCTGCCGTTAAGTCCTACAATCACGGTGAATGGGGGAAGCTCGATATCGGGAAACGCCGATAAGGATAAATGCGGTTGTTTGAACGAAAGCAGCACTCAACGAATCCCCGACTTCAGGTTGTGCCGCAAGTCTATAGGAAGCCCTGATCAGAGAAAGCATCTTTGGTCCATGTTGCATGGCAGTGGGCGGGTTAGCGGGCGCGAATGGTTGCTTTTCCAATTTGGCAACATCGCAGCGGCCAGTCCGCATTCGGCCATTAACGGCCAATGATGGCCGGCAAAGCAAATCTTGTCGGGGCCGGGGCGGCGTGGTGGTTGCCACCGCGCAGCAAGCGCCGCTAAAGCCCTGATCATGACGGCTTCCCTCCCGCATCGGCATCCGCTGCGCTTCGCCAATTTCCGGGCTTATCTGGTCGGCCGCCTGGCGGCCGTGCTGGCGCAATATGGCATGATGATCGTGCTGGGGTGGCAGGCCTATAATATCGCGCGGGAGACGATGACGACGGCGGGCGCTTCGG
This sequence comes from Sphingobium sp. V4, assembly GCF_029590555.1. Classification (NCBI taxonomy): domain Bacteria; kingdom Pseudomonadati; phylum Pseudomonadota; class Alphaproteobacteria; order Sphingomonadales; family Sphingobiaceae; genus Sphingobium; species Sphingobium sp. V4. Next base: position 1,830,024 of record NZ_CP081001.1, read on the forward strand.
CGCAGCTGGGCCTGATCGGACTGGCGCAGTTCCTGCCGCTCTTCTTCCTGACCCCGGTCACCGGATGGGTGGCGGATCATTATGACCGGCGCCTCATCACCCGGCTCACGCTGACGATGCTGACCGCCGCGTCGGCGTTGCTCGCCTTCGCCACCCATCAGGGCTGGGTCAGCCTGCCGCTGATCTTCGGCATCGCCATGATCGTGGGCATCGCCCGCGCCTTCAACGGTCCTGCCTATGGCGCGCTGGCCCCCAATCTGGTGCCGACCGAGGTGCTGCCCAACGCGATCGCCATTTCCGCCGTCGTGTGGCAGGCCGGCATGATCGCCGGGCCGGCGCTGGGCGGCTATGCCTATGCGGCGACGCCCTGGGGCGCCTATGCGCTGGCCGCCGCGCTGTTTGCGGTGGCGCTGGTGGCGATGCTGATGATCGGCAAGGTGCCGCAGCCGCCGCGCGACACCAGCCGCCACCCGGTCCGCCAGATGATCGACGGGCTGACCTATGTGCGGGGCAACCGGCTGGTGCTGGCGACGATCACGCTGGACCTGTTCGCGGTGCTGCTGGCGGGGGCGACGGCGCTGCTGCCCGTCTATGCGCGCGACATATTGCATGTGGGATCGGCGGGGCTGGGCCATCTGGCCGCTGCGCCGGGCATCGGCGCGGGGGTGACGGCGCTCTGGTTCTCGTTCCGGCCGATGAAGCGCGAGGTGGGCTTGAAGATGCTGGGCGCGGTCATCCTGTTCGGCGTCGCCACCATCATCTTCGGCTGCACCGCCTTCCTGCCCCGCGGCCTGGCCATGGAGGTCGGCATCGGCGCGCTGGTCGTGCTGGGCGCGGCCGACATGGTGTCGGTCTTCGTGCGCCAGTCGCTGGTGCAGATCCACACGCCGGACGCCATGCGCGGGCGGGTGTCGAGCCTGTCCCAGCTCACCATTTCCGCCTCCAACGAACTGGGCGAGGCCGAATCCGGTTTCCTCGCCGCGCTGGTCGGCCCGATCGCGGCGGTGATCGGCGGCGGCGTTGGCGCTATCATCATCACCCTTATTTGGGCGCGACTCTTTCCCGAATTGCGCCTAGCACGTAGCTTCGATCCACCCGAAATCGGACGAGCGGAGATCAGCCAGGAGAAGCCCTCATGAAAGCTGCCACGATTCTCGACACCATCGGCAACACGCCGCATATTCGCGTCAACCGGCTGTTCGGCGACGCACCGGATGGCACGGAAGTCTGGATCAAGTCCGAACGGTCGAACCCCGGCGGGTCGATCAAGGACCGCATCGCCCTCGCCATGATCGAGGCGGCCGAAGCATCGGGCGAGCTCAAGCCCGGCGGCACCATCATCGAGCCGACTTCGGGCAATACCGGCGTGGGCCTGGCCATGGTCGCGGCGGTCAAGGGCTACAAGCTGGTGCTGGTCATGCCCGAAAGCATGTCGATCGAGCGCCGCCGGCTGATGCTGGCCTATGGCGCGAGCTTCGACCTGACCCCGCGCGAGAAGGGCATGAAGGGCGCGATCGAGCGCGCGCTGGAACTGGTGGCGCAGACCCCCGACAGCTGGATGCCCCAGCAGTTCGAGAACCCGGCCAATATCGACGTGCATGTCCGCACCACGGCGCAGGAAATCCTGGCCGACTTCGCCGACGCGCCGATCGACGTGCTGGTAACGGGCGTCGGCACCGGCGGCCACATCACCGGCGTCGCGGAAGTGCTGAAAAAAGCATGGCCGGGCCTGAAGGTCTATGCGGTCGAACCGACCCTGTCCCCGGTCATCAGCGGCGGCCAGCCCGGCCCGCACCCGATCCAGGGCATCGGCGCGGGCTTCATCCCGGCGAACCTGCACACCCAGCTGCTGGACGGGGTGATCCAGGTCGATCCGGCCGACGCGAAGGAGTATGCGCGCAAGGCCGCGCGCGAGGAAGGGATGCTGATTGGCATATCATCGGGCGCGACGCTGGCGGGAATCGCGCAGAAGCTGAAGGAACTTGCCCCCGGCAGCCGTGTTCTGGGCTTCAACTATGATACCGGTGAACGCTATCTGTCGGTGCCGGACTTCCTGCCCGAATAAGGAACCAGAATACAGGTATGACCGGCAACCCCTATTCTTCACGGCCGCATCCGGCGATGTGGCTGGTGTGGCTGTTGCTGTTCGTCGGTCTCCCCATGGTGGTGTCCGGCTGGGAAAGCCGGCCGCACCATGATCGTGGCGCGCATTTCGGCCGGACGGACGCGGGAACGACCCGCCTGCGCCGTCCAGTCACGCCGCCCCCTTTGGTAGAGCCGGTCAAGGTCTTCGCCCTGGATGCCGATCGGGCGCGCGACCTGAACGCCAGGATTCCCTTCTCCCGCGATCCCAATCCCGCCGCCCGGCCATTCCTCTTCCGTGGATCGGAGATCGACCTCGCGCGGGCGACCGACTGCCTTGCCGCCGCCCAGCTTTACGAGGCCGGCGACGATGCGGTGGGCGAGCAGGCCGTGGCGCAGGTGGTGCTGAACCGGGTGCGTCATCCCGCCTTCCCCAAGACGGTATGCGGCGTCGTCTTCCAGGGGCAGGAACGGGCGACCGGTTGTCAGTTCACCTTTACCTGCGACGGCGCGCTGGCGCGCACGCCCTCTACCGGCGCCTGGGAACGGGCGCGGGAGATTGCCCGAGGCGCGCTAGCCGGCAAGGTGTTCAAGCCGGTCGGCCATGCCACCCATTATCATACCGACTGGGTCGTACCCTATTGGAGCAGCAGCCTGGACAAGGTCACTGCCGTCGGCACGCACCTCTTTTTCCGCTGGCGCGGCTGGTGGGGCACGCCGCCGGCCTTCCGCCGCAGCGACGAGCCGGGCGAACCGCTGATCGCCAAGATCGCGCGCCTGTCTCCGGCACATCTGGGCAGCCCCTTCCCTGTTCCCGGCACAATGACGCCCACCGGCGACAGCGCCGAAGCAATGGTCGCGCAGGCACGGAAGGCGATCGGCCTCGACCTCATCGGGAAGACCGTTGCCGGCGTGCGCCTGATTGCGCTGGCCGATGCGCGTAGCTTCCTCGTGGAATTACCCCGCGGCAGCCGCCCCGAAAGCTGGCCGATGAGCGCTCAGACCTTCTGCGCGGGTCGGCCACAGTGCCGGATCATGGGCTGGATCGCGCGCGACGCGCCCAAGGAGCTGCCGCTGACCCTCGACAATCTGGTGGCCATGCGCTTCTCCTATATTCACGATCTGCGGCATGGCTTGCAGCGCGCCCTGTGGAACTGCACGGCCACGCCGCGCGCAAACAAGGCCGAATGTATGCGCGATCGGCTGCCCGTGGTGGCGCCGGCGCCTCCGGCCACGGCGAGCGTCCCACCACTGAGCGGCGTGCGCCGCGACGATCGGTCCGACCGGATGGTGACACCGGCCAGCTCTGCCCCCGCCGCTACCGGCACAGCGACAACGGTTCAGCCACTTGGTTCAGGTTCCTGAGCCGGGAAGGAAAAGTAGCGGGTTTTGACTCACTGTTCGTCATGTTATTTTATAACAATCTGGCAGTGGGGCGTGATGATTACGCGGCGAGGCTTACTGGGACGGGCTGGCGGCATTCTTGGGTCGACATTGGGCAGCGGGCTGATGTTGAAAGCCGCTGCGACAGCCTCTCCGATCGGCGGCGATGGCTGGCCAGACGATCCGCCCTTCCGTTTTGCCGGCGACATGACCGATTTCGAGGCGGCACAGCGGGGGTTGCTGCCGCTCTATGACGTCAATCGCGATGTCGCGACCTTTGACGCAGCCTATTATGGTGCGATGACGCGGCCGGTGCAGGCAAGCTATGAGGCCCATTCCCGCTGGGTAAACCAGAATCATGCGCTTTTCCTGCGCAATGGTGCGCCCGGCCATCCGCGCGACGGGGAGTTGGACCGGTCGCGCGCGGCGGTAGCAAGGCTGCTCGGCGCATCGACCGGGGAAATTGCGCTGGCGGGCGGCGGGACCGAGGCGCTCTATGCGCTGATCGCCAACTATGCACTGCTGAAGGCGGGCGATGCAGTGATTTACGCCGATGTCGACTATGACGAGATGCAATATGCCTGCGACTATCTGGAACAAAGCCGGGGCGTGCGGATCGTCCGCTTCAGCCTGCCCGAACCGCACAACGAAGCCAATATCCTGGCGGCTTATGACAGGGTATTGACGGACACCCCACGCGCCAGACTGCTGCTGCTCACGCACCTGTCGAACCGCAACGGGCTGGTGCCGCCGGTGAAGGCGATCGTCGCCATGGCGAGGGCACGCGGGGTAGACGTGATCCTGGACAGCGCGCAGGCGTTGGGACATATCCCCTTCACCGTTGATGATATCGGCGCGGACTTCATTGGCTTTTCGCTGCACAAATGGTTGGCGGCACCGCTGGGCACCGGAGGCATCTATATCCGTGAGGAAAGGTTGCGGGACATAGCGCCCTGGCTGGGCAACCGCATCCATGGGCCGGAGGATATTCGCGCGCGCATCCCGACTGGAACCGTCGATTTCGCCGCACGGCTGACCGTGCCGCGCGCGATCGAGGTGCATGAGGCGATCGGCGCCGAAGCCAAATATCGCCATCTGCTCAGGTTGCGCGACTACTGGATCGATCGTGTCCGCGACATCAGGGGACTGGAAATCCTGCTCCCGGAGACCGCCGGTCGCCATGGAGCGGTGATGGGCTTTCGCCTGCCCGGCATGACCGGACCTGACGATGCGAAAACGGCAGCCAAACTGTTCCTGGAAAAATATGGGCTGCTACTGGTGGCGAAGGCGGGGCTGGCGTCGGGACCGGTGCTGCGCGTTACACCCGCGCTGTTCAACACCAGCGCGGAACTGGACCGGCTGGTCGCGGCGATCCGGGCGGAGCGCGCCCGGTTCGCCTGAAACGCTGAAGTCCGATGCGCGGACGTCAGGATGAAAACGGGCTGGACGCAGTGATCTGGCGCCGGCTCTTCCTCGCGACAAGAGCGGCAGGCCTGCTCCTCTCGCTCTTCACCATTCATAGGCCTTGGGCAGTGCGCCTTCGGTGGGTGTGGCGTAACGGTCGCGCAGCTTGGTCTGGCGGTTTTCGACCGGCTGCTGGACACCGTCGATCCAGACCGCGACCGGGGCGGAAGTCATTTCGAGCGGATCGCCGTCCCAGATCACCACGTCGCCCGCCTTGCCGGGCTTGAGCGAGCCGATCCGGTCGCCCAGACCCATCGCCTCGGCCGGGGCGGAGGTGATGGTGCGCAGCGCCTGGCCCCAGCTGAGCCCGGTCGCGCCGGGCACTTTGGTCAGCGCGACCATATTGCCCGCCTGCTGCGTCGCGTGACGCAGTTGCAGCGCGTCGTCGCCGGTCAGCATGCCCATCGAAACGCTGACGCCAGCCTTCACCATGCGACCGACATTGCTCTGGGTCGCGGCCAGTTTCTCGAAACTGGAGGGCAGGTCTTCCAGGCCCGCGGTGATGACCGGCACCCTGGCGGCCGCGATCCGGGGGGCGACCATCCAGCCTTCGGTCGCGCCGGCGAGAATGAGCTTGAGCGCCGGAAAGTCCTGGCGCAGCGCCAGAACAGCCAATATGTCGCGCGCGCTTTCGGCGTGGACCATGAGCGGCATCGCGCCGGTGACGACCGGCACCAGCGCCTGCGCGTCGACGCGGTTGAGGAGCGCATCCTTCGAGTAGCCGTCATAGGTGGCGGGCGCTTTCGCATAGTCCTGCGCTTGCGCCAGCATCATGCGGAAGGTGAGGATCATCGCCGCGCGGCTGCCGCCCGCCTCGCCCGCGCCCGCTTCGCCCATTTCGACATATTGGAAAGCGCGCGCCTTGGTGATCGGATCGAGATCGGCGCCCAGATCGACCACTGCACCCTGGCCGGCGAAGATGTTGGTGCCGGTCGCCGGTGCGACCACCGCGCGGGTGATGCCGGCGGTGCGGCTGACAGCGATGGGGTTGGCGAGCGGGTTGATCGCCGGCGCGACGTCGATCGCGGCGGAGAAGGGCGAGCGGGCGCTGGTGTCGTTGGTTTCCTTGACCGCCGGCACTTCGGCGAGGCCGATGCGCGAGAAGCCCGAGACGAGGCCCGGCGTCACCCATTTGCCGGCGGCGTCGATCGTCTTGGCGCCCGGAGGGACCGCGACGCCCGCGCCGGCCGCAACGACCTTGCCGGCGCTGATGACCACCGTACCGTTCCTGATCGGTTCGGAGCCGTCGCCGATCGCCAGGGTCGCGCCGGTGATGGCGAGGGATTGCGCCAGGGCCGGATGAGAAAACGCCAAGGCCAACACAGCAAGAGCCGTGCGTTTCGAGCCTGGTCGAGAGACTGGAGAACCGGCCTTGGCGCTTATCGACTTCGCGCGAAGCGAACGGAGGTCTTTTGGCACGTTCATTTCACGTCTCCCGCGCCGATCTGGCCCAGTTCGAAGTCGACCACAGGCCGCAGCTTCGGATCGGCGCTGTCATAGAGCAGGGCGCCGTCGATCCAGACCTTTTCGGGGCGCGTATAGGTGCTGAACGGGTTTCCGTTCCACAGGACGACATCGGCCATCTTGCCGACCTTCAGGCTGCCGGTCCGGTCGGCGATGCCCATGGCACGCGCCGGGTTGATGGCGAGCCAGGTCCATGCCGTTTCGTCGGCTATGTCGATGCCCATGCGCCGTCCGGCGCCCAGCGCCTTGGCCGCTTCCTGGTTCAGGCGCTGGATGCCGTCCTGATCGTCGCTATGGACGATCGCGCAGGCGCCCGCCCGATGCACCAGCGGAACATTCTCCCTAATCCCATCATAGGCCTCCATCTTGAAGCCATACCAGTCGCCCCAAAGCGCCGAGCAGATGCCGTTGTCGCGCAGCAGGTCGGCGATCTTGTACGCCTCGACCGCGTGATGGAAGGTCGACACGCGGTAGCCGAATTCCTTGCTCATATCGATGACATTGGCCATCTCGTCCGCGCGGTAGCAATGATTGTGGACCAGGATCTTGCCTTCGAGCACGTCAGCGAGCGTTTCCATCGCGAGATCGCGGGTCTGGTCCTTCCCCGCTGCACGCTTCTTCTGATATTCCCGCGCCTTGATCCAGGTCTGGCGGTTGACCGCCATATTGCCCATGCGGGTGCTGGGTTCGCGGCCCTTGGCGCCATAGACGCGCTTCGGATTTTCACCGCAGGCCATTTTGAGGCCTTGCGGCGCGCCCGGGAATTTCATCCCCTGCATGGTGCGGGCGGGGACATTTTTGAGCGTGACGCTGCGCCCCCCGAACAGGTTGGCGGAACCGGGCAAGATCTGGAGACTGGTGACGCCGCCATTGGCGAGCGCGCGGGTGAAGCCGGCATCCTGCGGCCAGATGCTGTGTTCGGCCCAGACATGGGGCGTGACAGGCGATGTCGCTTCATTGCCGTCGGACAGCGCATCGACGCCGGGCGAAGGATAGTCGCCCAGATGACTGTGGATGTCGATCACGCCGGGGGTCACATATTTGCCGGTGCCGTCGAACACGGCGATGTCGGCCGGGATCGGCGTGTCCGGGCCGCCGATCGCCGTCACCTTGCCATCCGAGAGGAACAGGACGCCATTGTCGATGCGCCCCCCTTCCCCGTCGAAGATGGTCGCGCCACGGATCACCGTCGGACGACCGGGATAGGGCTTGTAGGTGGAAGGATAAGGATTTTCCGGTTCAGCCGATGACGCCTGCGTGGCGGGTGGCGGATCCTTTTCCTTCTTCGCCGCGACCGGCCCCGCGCTGCCCGCCAGCAGCGCCGCAACCAGCAGGAGCCTGCCGCCCTTGCTCATGCCCCGCTCGATCAATGTTTTTCCTCCGAACCGATGCTGTCGAGATGCATCATGCGTTTGACATAGGGCGAAACGAGCAGGACCAGCCCGCCCACGACGACGGCGAACCAGCCAATCCGCGTATAGATGTCCAGCACCTGGGTCACATTCCCCGCCTCGCCGCTGCCGGTCGCGCGGGCGATGAGACCCGCGATGAAATTGCCCGCCGCCATGGCGAGAAACCAGGTGCCCATGACGAGGCCGACCATCGACGACACCGACAGCCGCGTCATGGCGGACAGGCCGACCGGCGAGAAGCAGAGTTCCGCCATGGTGTGGAAGAGATAGATGAGGAAGACGAAGAGGACGGGGGTGAGATTTTCCCCCGCCATCGCCGCGCCCGCCACCAGCACGAGGAAGCCCGCGCCGCACAGGATGAGGCCTATCCCGAACTTGGCAGGCGAGGACGGCTCCAGCCGGCGCTTGTCGAGGAAGGTCCAGAGCAGCGCGAAGAGCGGGGCAAGCAGAATGATGAAGACCGAATTGACCGACTGGAACAGCGATGCCGGAACATCCCAGCCCAGGATGTTGCGGTCGACATTGCGATCGGTAAAGATATTGAGCGACGAGCCCGTCTGTTCGAACAGCCCCCAGAAAAGCGGGTTGAGCGCAATCAGGAAAAGCGCCGCGAACATGCGATCGCGGTCCACCTTGCCCAGCGTGCCGAGGGTGCGCCAGAGGATGTAGACGACAGTCAGCGCCGAAAAGCCGAGCAGCGCGTAGCCCAGCAATTCGGCATAGCGGATCACGAGCCAGATGCCGACGACTCCCAGCGCCGCGCCGAGATAGATGGTCCATTCCTGGCTGAGCCCCGTCGCCGTGGGCGCGCGCAACTGCTGCGGCGCGGGCGGCTCGCCCTTGCCCAGCAGCCAGGGCTTCAGCCACACGAACATGACGAGGCCGAGCAGCATCCCCACGCCTGCCGCACCGAAGCCCCAACTCCAGCCCCACAGCTCACCGAGCAGGCCGCAGACGATCGGCCCGAGCATCCCGCCCATGTTGATGCCCATGTAGAAGATGGAGAAGGCCGGGTCGCGGCGATGGTCGTCGCGCGGATAGAGTTCGCCGACCAGCACGGAGATATTGGCCTTGAGGAAGCCAGTGCCGACGATGATGCTGGCGAGCGCGAGATAGAAGCCGTTGAGAAAGACCGGGTCCTGTCCGCCCGGCCCTTCGGTGACGGCGATCAGGAAATGGCCGATCGCGATAAAAACGCCGCCGACCAGCACCGCCTTGCGCGGACCGAGGAATCGGTCGGACAGATAACCGCCGATGACCGGCGTGATGTAGACCAGCGACGTATAGGCGCCATAGAGAAGATAGGCCTTGTCCTCGCCGAAGAGGAAATGCTTGGTCAGGTAGAAGATCAGGATGGCGCGCATCCCGTAATAGGAAAAGCGTTCCCACATTTCCGCGAAGAACAACAGAAAGAGTCCACGCGGATGGCCAAGCCAGGTCTTGCCCGCTTGCGCCGTTGCCATGTCCGAGGTCGCCATGAGGCCCCTTTTATCTATTTTGTGCGTCGGGCCGCAGCGGCGCCGATCAGGATGGCGCGCAACCTAGGGCGGAACCGATCATCCTGTCAAAAGCCCGGCCCGCAATAGCTCTGCCCTTGCGTTGAGCGCAGCACCGCGCCATCTGTCGCGGCAATGTTCAACGATCTCTCCTCTCCACTCGCCCTGCTCCAGACCCGTCGCTCCGGCAAGCCCCGCGACCTGATCGCGCCCGGTCCCGACGACGCGCAACTCCGGCAGATATTGGAAGTGGCGCTGCGCACCCCGGACCATGGCAAGCTGGCGCCGTGGCGTTTCGTGATCGTGCCGCAGGACCGGCGCGATGCGCTGGCCGCCTTGCTGGAGCAAGCCTATCGCGCCGAAAAGCCCGACGCCGGGCGGCTGGAGATCGAGGCCATGCACCAGTTCGCGCGTCAGGCCCCGACCCTGGTGGTGGCGCTGTCGGCCCCCGTCGCGGGCAGCAAGATACCCGTTGGGGAACAGATATTGTCGGTCGGCGCCGCGATCATGAACCTGCTGCACGGCGCCCATGCGCTAGGCTATGCAGGCGGCTGGCTGACCGGCTGGCCGAGCTATAATGAGGATGTACGCGCGGCCTTCGGTGGCGAGGGCGAGAATATCGCCGGCTTCGTCTTCATCGGGACTCCGGGCCGGCCGCAGGAAGAGCGCCCCCGGCCAGATTATGACGCGATTGTCTCCACTTGGGACAGATAATTACGCAGGCAAAATAATCTGCGTAATGTCGTGACTTGACCCCCGCGGCTGTATTATGGCACTGATGCACCATGGCCGACGACTCCAAACCCGTCTATCTCCGCCTGCGCGAGATCATTGCCGCTTCCATCCTGGATGGGGAATTTTCCGATGGCGACCTGCTTCCGTCGGTGCGGGCCTTCGCAGCGGCGCAGGGCGCCAATCCGCTGACCGTGGCCAAGGCCTATCAAAGCTTTCAGGATGACGAACTGGTGGTCGTGAAGCGCGGCGTCGGCATGTTCGTCGCCGATGGCGCCACCCGCCGCCTGCGCAGTGCGGAGCGCGAGCGTTTCCTGGAGACGGTTTGGCCGCCGGTCGCGGCGCAGATCAAGCGGCTGGGGCTGCGGATCGACGAGCTCGACCTGGCAAAGGCGTAGATTTTACAACGCGGCAAGCGCCGCAAGCACTTCCTGACGCCCGGCGAATCCTGAGACGACTGCTGCGCGATTAAGCGCGAGCTTCGCTTCGCTCTTGCGTCCCGCTGCGGCATAGGCTTGGCCCAGATGCAATTGCAGCGCCGGCACGCCGGGCGCGAGCGTGACCGCCTTTTCAAGCAGATCGATGGCCGCCGGTCCCTTGTCCCCCGTGCGCAAAAGCACCCAGCCCAGCATGTCGGCGGTCATCGGATTGCCGGGCATCAGGCGATAGCCATGGGCGGCATAGGCGCGCGCAGCGGCGCGATCCCCGCTTTCCAGCGCGGCGCGGGCGAGGTCGGCCATCAGTACCGCGTCATTGTCGCCGATTTGCGCACGCAGGATGCGGAGCATCCGCAGTGCGCCGCGCCAGTCCCCCGCCTGAGCCGCGATGCCGGCGGCCAGGCGCAACGCTTCCCCGTCATTGGGATTTTGCGCGAGGAAGAGCTGCACCACCTGGGCGGCGCGCGCGGTATTGCCGGCGCGGCCCCATGCTGCGGCGAGCCGCAAGGCGGCGTCACGGTCGAAGCGGATGTTGGCGGCGGCCTCATAGGCGCGCGCAGCCTCCTGCAGCCCACCGGCAGCGGCGAGCGTATCGCCCAGGACCAGCCATGCGGCGGGTGCACCGGGATTGGCGCGACTGAGCAGGCGAGCGCGATCGACGGCCTCAGCCGCCCGGCCGGTGCTGAGCAGCGCACGGATATAGGGGATATTGTCGCTTGCCGTTGCGGCATTGGCGGGCGGCGGGCCACCGGCAAGCGCTGCGTCGCGGGGACTGGCGAAGGCATCGGCGGTGGCGCGCATCGGCCAGTCGGCGCGGGCGAGCATGTCGGCTGCCATGGCGCGCTGGCCCATGGCCTCCTGCACACGCGCGGCGAGCGTCAGCACATAGGGGTCGGCGTCGCGCTGGGCGACGATCGGCGCCAGCGTCGCGGCTGCGGCTGCGAAGTCACCGTTCAGATAGTGCGCCCGGCCGAGCAGGGTGCGCGCGGTGCGATTGTCCGGCTGCGCACCGACGAGGGGGCCGAGCGCCTCGATCGCCAGCACCGCATTGCCGCCATCCAGATGCAGCACGCCGCGAAGCAGGCGGGTCGCCGGCTCCTCATCGAGGCGTCCGCCCGCGCGTTCCAGCAGAGTGCGCGCGAGATCGCCCTTCCCGGCCCGCGCCGCCATGACCGCCTGTATCATCCAGGCGCGCGGATTGGACGGATCGAGCGCCAGGATGCGGCGCGTCAGGCTGAGCGCCCTGCCCGCCTGCCCCGCGTCGGCGAGCGTCGCGGCATAGGACTCAAGCGCCGGCACCGAATCCGGGTCGTTCGCCAGCGCCCGGTCGAACCAGGGCAAGGCGGCGGTCAGACCATATTGGGCGCGGGTCAGTTCGCCGCGCAGGGTGAGCGCCTTTGCATCGGTGGGCGCGAGCGCCACGGCCCGGTCGGCGGCCTGGATCGCGCCGCCCTGATCGCCGATCGCCAGGTAGAAGCGGCCGAGGTCGATCCAATTTCCGGGGTCGCCGGGAGCCCGCGTCAGAGCGCGTTGCAGCGCCGCGCGCGCACCACCGACATCGCCCAACGCGAGCGACGCGCGTGCAACCATGCGGGCCGCGGCGGCGGCGGAGGCGGCCGGCACGTCCGGCGCCCGCACTTCCCGCAGCGCCGCAGCGGGATCACCCTGAAGCAGCAGCGCCTGCGCCATCACCACGCGACCTTGGGCGGCGGGCCAGCCGAGCGCGCGCGCGCGTTCCGCCTCCGCCAGCGCGCCGGCGCCGTCGCCCAGTTCCGCCAGCGCACGGGCCTGCGCGGCGTGAGCCTGCGCGACACGCCCATTGCCCTTGATCGCGTTCATCAGCTCGATCCGGGCGGTACGGGCGTCGCCCCGGTCAAGCGCAGCAAGGCCACGGGCAAGCGCCGCGCTGCCGTCGCGCTCATGCGTGCGCCACTGCCACAGACCCGCGACGCCGAGCAGAAGCATCGCCGCGCCGGCGAGCAGGACGAGGCGGGAGCGGCGCATGGATCAGCCCTGCATCTGATATTGCTTGAGCAGATCGTAAAGGGTCGGGCGGCTGATCCCCAATATCTTGGCGGCGCCGGAAATATTGCCGTCGGTGCGGGCGATGGCGCGGCGGATGGCGCGGCGATCGGCCATCTCGCGCGCAGCCTTCAGATTGACGACATCGGTGCCTTCGACGCGATCATCGTCCAGATCGAGATCCGCGGCCGTGATCAACTTGCCATCGGCCATGATGATGGCCCGCTTCATGCGATTTTCCAGCTCGCGCACATTACCGGGCCAGGCCCAGGCATCGAGCGCCGCCAATGCGTCTGGCGCCAGCCCCTTGACCTGCGGGTTCATGTCGCGGGCGAAGCGGGTGAGGAAATGACGCGCGAGCAGCGCCGGATCGCCGGGCCGATCGCGAAGCGCGGGGATGCGGACGACGATTTCGGCGAGGCGATAATAAAGATCCTCGCGGAAAGTGCCGGCGGCGATCATCTCGTCCAGATTCTGGTGGGTGGCGCAGACGATGCGGGTGTCGACGGCAATCGGCTGGCGTCCGCCGATCCGCTCGATCACGCGTTCCTGGAGGAAGCGGAGCAGCTTGACCTGAAGCGGCAGCGGGATGTCTCCCACCTCGTCCAAGAAGAGAGTTCCGCCCTGCGCCTGCTCGATCTTGCCCGGCGTGGTCCTGATCGCGCCGGTGAAGGCGCCCTTCTCATGGCCGAACAGTTCCGATTCCAGCAGGGTTTCGGGGATGGCGGCGCAGTTTATGGCGACGAAGCCCTCCTTGCGCCGCGGGCTGGCGTCATGCAGTCCCTGCGCCAGCAATTCCTTGCCGGTGCCGCTCGCCCCGAGCAGCAGAACGGACACGTCGGCATGGGCGACGCGCTCGATCGTGCGAGCGACCTTCATCATTTCCGGCGCGCCGGTGATGAGGCGGCCCAGAACCCGGCCATCCTCCGGCGCGGTCTCGGCAAGACGGGCATTTTCCCGCTCCAGCGCATGGACATGGAAGGCGCGCCGGACGATGAGGCCGAGCTCGTCGATGTCCACCGGTTTCTGGTAGAAGTCGTAGGCGCCGCCCGCGATCGCATCCAGCGCGCTTTCGCGCGCGCCATGGCCCGACGCCACGATGATCTTCGTATCCGGCTTGATCCTGAGCATGTCGGCGAGCGTGGCAAACCCCTCGCTCGTGCCGTCCGGGTCGGGCGGCAGGCCCAGGTCCAGCGTCACGACATCGGGCGTTTCCGACCGCAACATCTCGATCGCTTCCTGACGGTCGCCGGCGATGAAGAGCTGGTAATCCTCATAAGCCCAGCGCAGCTGCCGTTGCAGGCCCGGATCATCCTCGACGATCAGCAATTTGGGGCGGGTATCGCTCATCAGGCGGCCTTTTCCTGTCTGTCTAACCGAGGCGCCAACGGCAGGCGCAGGGTGAAGCGGCTGCCCGCGCCGGGCTGGCTCTCGACTTCGATACGTCCACCCATCGCCTCTGCCAGGCTGCGGGCCTCGAACGCGCCGAGACCGAAGCCGCCCGCCTTGCTGGAGGAAAAGGGCTTGAACAGGTCTCGCCGGATGAACTCGGCACTCATGCCGCGCCCCCGGTCGACAATCTCCACGATCGCCTGGCGATCGTCGGCGGACAGGCGCAATTCGACCGGACTGTCCGGCAGGCTGGCGTCGATGGCGTTCTGCATCAGATGGGTCACGATCTGCTCAACGCGCACCGGGTCGGCAACCGCCATCGGCGCGGCGCCGCTGACATGCACGGGATGCAGCCGGGCGCGGGTCCGGGCGACCTGATCGAGCAGGTCGCGCAGAGCCATCGGGCGCGGTTCTTCGGGCCGGGCCTTGTTATGCTGCGACAGGCGGGCGAGCATGTCGTTCATCTTGCCGACCGATTCCCTCAGCGTCAGCACCATGTCCGCGCGAAACTCCGGATTGTCTGCATGACGCTCGGCATTGCGGGCGAGCAGGGACAATTGGCTGACGAGATTCTTCACGTCGTGGATGATGAAGGCGAAGCGGCGGTTGAATTCGTCGAAACGCTGCGCGTCGTCCAGCGCCTGTTGCCCCTGCGCCTCGCTGATATAGGTTGCCGCCTGCCGACCGGCCGCACGCAGCATGTCGAAATCCTCCCAGTCGAGACGGCGGTCCACCGGCGGGCGGGCGAGCAGGATCGCGCCGATCAACCGGCCATAATGGATGAGCGGGGCCAGCGCCCAGGCGCGCCGGTCCTGGCGCAGCCAGTCGGGCAGGCGATGGGCCTGATCCGCCTTGCCGAGATCGATGATCCAGGCGCTCTCCTCCAGCCGGGCGACCAGATCGGGCGGCAGCGTGGCTGCGTCAGGCAGGTCGCCGCTCCAGTTCCAGTGGGTTTCGAACGACAGACCGCCGCGCTCGTCGCGCAGCAGCAGGATGGCAGCGGGGGAATCGGTGATATCGGCCACCGCCTTCGCCACGCGCTGGCCCAGCGGCGCCGAGTCTTCGCCCGGACGTCCGATCGTCTCCCCGAAACGCATCCATTCGGTGCGATAGTCATAGCGATGCTGGAAGAAATGCTTGGCGACCTGCACCTTCCACAGCGCCCGCATTTGCGGCGAGGGCAGCAGCACCAGCGCGGTGACGGCGGTGAAGAAGACCGCGCCGATTTCCACCAGCCGGGCATAGGGTCCGGCGATCAGCTCGATCAGGAGCGCCGCGGCGGCCACCAGTATGACATAGAGGGCGATGGCGAAGATCGAGAGCGACTGCACTGCGAGCGCGCGCGACAGTTGCAGGCGGCCCGCCATGTCCCGGCGCATCCCGATTGCGATGACCGGCGCGAGCAACGCCATCAACAGGCCGCGCAGGGCGTAAAGTTCGTCCACCCGATGCGGAACCAGATAGCAGAGCAGATAGAGGTTGAGGTCATAGGTCCACATCGCCGCGAGCGCGCCGAACAGCAGAGCCACCCGCCCCCGCTCCCGCAAGGGCCAGGCGGTGTAGAGCTGGTGCACCAGCAGCAGGCAGCTGATCGCCGTCATCATCCGCAGAAACAGCGAGCCGGTGACGAGCGCATGGTGGATGTCGCTGTCCACCGGCAATTGCCGCCAGGTCAGATCGGTGAAGGTCTGGAGCAGTATGAGGCCGGCCGTTGCGGCATAAACCGCCGCGACCGCACCCATCGACCCCGAGCGGCCGGCCGGGCCGCGGCGGAGCATGACGAACATTGCGAGCAGCCATGCCGCATTACGGATGCTTTCGCCCAGGCCCGACAGCGGCTTCGACACGCCGCCGAAGGAGACGTAGAGCGCCCAGCAGGAGGTGAGCAGCAGCGCACCGGCGAGCATCCGCAGTTCCACGGCCTCCTCCCGACGCCGCAGCAGGAAGATGCCGAGCGCGGCGAACAGCACCGCCGCCAGCGCATGGCCCCAGTCGCCGACAAATTGGAGGAGGACGCCCACGACCCGGCCCTCAGCGCGCGCCGTCGGGCCAGAGGACGACCCGGACGGTCTGGAGGAGGATCAGCAGATCAAGGAAGGGCGTGTAATTTTTGGCGTAGTAAAGATCATATTCCAGCTTGTGCCGGGCATCCTCGATCGACGCGCCATAGGGATAGTTGATCTGCGCCCAGCCGGTGATGCCCGGCTTCACCATGTGGCGTTCGGCATAATAACGCAGATGCTGTTCCAGATCCTCCACGAACTGGCGGCGTTCGGGGCGCGGGCCGACGAAGCTCATCTCGCCCTTGAGGACGGTCCAGGTCTGCGGCAATTCGTCGATACGCAGCTTGCGCAGCCAGTAGCCCAGGCGCGTGATGCGCGGATCATCCTTTTCGGCCCATACAGCCTGTCCCGCGACTTCGGCGTCCTGGCGCATGGTGCGCAACTTCACGATCCAGAATTCCTGCCCGTAAAGGCCCACGCGCTGCTGGCGGTAGAAGGCCGGCCCCTTGCTGTCGAGCTTTACCAGCAAGGCGGCGAGCAGGATGACGGGGCCGGTGAGCAGCAGCAGCAGGGAACTGGCGACGATGTCGAACAACCGCTTGGCGATGCTGGAAATGCGCCGCCCCGCCGAAAAACCGTCGGAGAAGATCAGCCAGCTCGGATTGACGCTGGCGAGGTCGACGCGACCGGTCTCACGCTCCAGGAAGCTGGACAGGTCATTGACATGGACCCCCGTGGTCTTGATGCGCAGCAGGTCGGACATGGGAATGGCGTTGCGCCGCTCCTCCAGCGCCAGCACCACTTCGCTTGCGTTCAGACGCACGACGAAATCGGACAGATTGTAGACGGCGTTGCGGTTGATCGCTTCCTCGATCACCTGCGGCCCGTCATTCATCGCGATATAGCCGACGACGAGAAAGCCCGACCCCTTGCGACGCTCGAGTTCGCGAATACGGTTGGCGCGGTTCCCCGCGCCCAGAACGACCAGCCGCCGCTTGAACGCCTCTCCGCCCAGCATCGAACCGAGCATCAGGCGCACGACGAACAGCAGTGCCAGCGCGAGGCCCATGGCGTAGAGCGAGTTGGAGCGCCAGAGCGTCATGCCCGGCAGCAGAAAATAGAGGACGGACAGAAAGATCACGCCCAACGAGACGGCGACGAGCAGGCGCGCAAAGGCGAAGCGAATCGATTGCAGCGCTTCGGGACCATAGACGCCCACGGCGATCATCGCCGTCTGGATCGCAACCGCGAAGCTGAGCAGCGGTCCCATGCGAGTGGCGACATGATCGACGGTCATGCCGATTTGCTGCGCGCGCAGTATCCAGCCCGCTTCCGCCGCGCCGACCAGCAGCATGAAATCGAGCATGCCGAGCAGCAATACTGCGTGCGGCACATAATGTTTGAACAGCCTGATCATCGTCGCGCTTGCTTCCCGCCGTCGTCCGACCGCGAATCCTGGTGGCGCCGGATCGCGCCTTACACTGGCTGTAAGGAAATCCGACGCTGCGCATCCTGTCGGAAAATGACGAAAAAAGTCTGAATCAGGCGGTAAGGCCGTGAAAAATGGCGGACGATCCGCGATTTAGTTGCGGTTACGCAACGTATCGGCGGCGTTCCGGGCTGCATCGCCAACGACACCCGCAGCATCATCTACGGCGCCCGCCGCCTCCGTAACCTTGTCGGCGCGGCGATCTTCGCGCCGGTCATTGGTCAGGTAAAAGAAAGCAATTGCCAGGAGCAATGCCAGCGCCACCAACGCAAAGACCAGCCCGCTGCCGTGGGACCGCATTGGCGGCTCCCTGCGTCCCTGTGGCTCTTGCGATGCGAAGGGGTCTTCGACCATGTCGCTTCTCTCCTCCTGCGACCATCACGCGCCCTTGTGAAACGCTCCGGTCAATCTTCCGCCGCGCGTCTCTCGGCCCCGCGGCTCAGCCGATCCACATCCTCCATGATTTCGTCCAGCACGTCCGTGTCGGTCGTTTCCTGACTGCGGCGCGATGGCAGGTCGCCATTTTCCAATATCTGCTCCAGCGCCGCGCGACCCCGCGCGACCCGGCTCTTGATCGTACCGACGGCAACGCCGCAGATTTCGGCAGCCTCCTCATAGGCGAAGCCGCCCGCGCCGACCAGGATCAGCGCTTCGCGTTGCGGCTGGGGCAACTGGAGCAGGGCGCGCTGCATGTCGCTCAGTTCGACATGCTTGTCCTGTCCTGCCGGCGCGGCAAGAATGCGGTCGGCCGTCAGATCGTCCCAGTCTCCCCGGAAACGCGAGCGGCGCATCTGCGAGAGATAATGGTTGCGAAGGATGATGAAAGTCCACGCGCGCATGTTGGTGCCCGCCTGGAAGCGCGCCCGCGCGGCCCATGCCTTGAGCAGGGTTTCCTGCACAAGGTCGTCGGCCACATCGCGATTGCCCGACAGAGAGCGACCGAAGGCGCGGAGATGGGGAATGACGGCGGCCAATTCACGCTTGAAATCCGTGTCCGACAGCGCGGCCCGTTCAACCGCCTCGCCAACGTCTTCATCCATGGGAACAACCCCCGTGCTGGCTGCCGCCCTCGTCGCATGAATCGACGTCGTCAAAGCCATAAGTGTGCCTGTATCCTAAACCGATTGCCGTCAAAACCTAGTGTCCTGAACCTGCCCCGTCACATCCAGAGCAGAAACAGCATCGCTATGACCACCAGGGCTAAAGAAATGCCAAGAACATATCGAACGACATGTTCGGTGGAACCCGCCCGGGCTTTTTCGGTTGCGATGTGCTGTTCATGATCAACCATGGCACGTCTCCCGATCGTTACGGTTATTTAACGCCACCGCCGACCGGGAGTTCCGTCCCCTCCATAAAAGCTGGGGGTCAGGCAGGCGCGGTCGCTTCGTCGAAGAACAGCGCCTGGGAAATCGCCGCCTTCACCGTCGAGCGCTGGAACGGTTTGGTGATGAGGAATGTCGGCTCTGGGCGTTCGCCGGTCAGCAGACGTTCCGGGAAGGCGGTGATGAAGATCACCGGGACCGAAATCTCGGCGAGAATATCCTTCACCGCGTCGATGCCGCTCGAATCGTCGGCGAGCTGGATGTCGGCCAGCACCAGGCCGGGTGTTTCGGCCATGGCTTCGCGCACGGCATCCTCACGCGTCACGGCGATGGCGGTGACTTCATGACCAAGGTCGCGAACGATGGTCTCTATATCCATCGCGATGATCGGTTCATCCTCGATGATGAGAACCTTGGCGCGGGTCTGCGCCTCGATCTCCGAAAGCGCCTCCTCGACCAGCGCCTCTACATCGTTGCTGTCCAGGCTCATGAGATAGGCGACATCGTCGACCGTGAATCCTTCGAGCGCGGTCAGGAGCAGCGCCTGACGCGGCAGCGGGGTCAGACGGCCCAGCCGCGCCTGCGCGATCAACTCCCGCCCGTCGGCGGACGTCAGCGGCACATCGTCGAGATGCGAGGAGGACCAGATGGCGTGAAAGGTCTTGTACAGGCCCAGCCGGGGATCGACTTCGGACGGAAATTCCTCCGGCGCGGCCACGATCGCTTCCAGCGTCGCGCGGACATAGGCGTCACCATGCGCCTGGCTGCCCGTCAGCGCGCGCGCATAGCGCCGCAGAAACGGAAGATGGGGGTGCAGTTTCTGTCCAAGCGACATCGTCAAATCTTCTCCCTGCCCGATAACAGGCTTGCTTCTCCGGCCCGTGGACGGAGGGAGGGGAGGATGGAATGTCCATGCGTCGATGGCAACCCCCCGCCCTGCTCACCGTCATCCGGCCGTCAGCGTCAAAAAAACGCTTCACTCGTCGGAACCATCGAGTAACGGAATTGTTTCGCAGTCATATGGTTTTTTCAACGATATCGTGAGATTTCGCGACTATCATGGGGGTCAGCGAATTGACGTTCCCGCCGATTATCGCGATTACGGGCAGGCTGGCGTGATTGAGATTGCTTCAGAGGGGCAGATTTTGGTTTCTTCGACAACGGAACGACGGTCAGCGGGAGCAGGCGGGAAAGGCGGCGCGAAATCGTCCTCCCCGCGCAAGGGCCGCAAAGCCAGCCCCAAGGATGAAGGCCATGTGTCGCAGGTGCTTCGCACCGTCTATCAGCGCGCGGTGGATGAAGATATTCCCGCCGAAATGCTGGACCTTCTGAGCAAACTGGACTGACGACATCATGATTGGGGGCAGCCTTCCTCCGGCAGCCCTGTCGCTGACGGAACCGCTCTTCCGCTTCCTTCGCTCGACCGGTGTCAAGATGTTCCTCATCCTGACGCTGGCCTTGCTGCCCCTGGGCCTGATCGCCCTGATCGCCTCGCTCCAGGCGATCCGGACCGCCGATCTGGAAAAGGAAGCCTTGCTCCGCGTCGCCGTCACGCAGAGCGCCCGCAAGCTGACCGCGGACCTGCAATCGGACCGCACCGCACTCCAACTCACCATCAACAGCCTCGGCGCGGCCGACACCCTCATCTGCGACCGGCTTGACCTGTTCCTCAAGTCGAACGACCCGGAGGGCGGCCTCTATTATATCTACGACCGGGCCGGCCGGCGGATATGCGGATCGGACCGGGCCGAGCCGGAAGGACTGGACCGGCGCGAGCGCTTTTCCGGTCCCCACGCCCAGATATTGGGCGGCACGCCCTATCTGGTGAGCCGAGTAAAGAGCCGGGACAACCAACTGGTCGGGCTGATCTATTATTCCCGCGTGCATCTGGAAAGCGTCGCCGATCCGGCGACGGCGCTCCAGAACCGGCAGCTCAGCCTGCGCCAGGGCGACCGGCAGCTCATCATCAGCCGTCCGCGCGTATCGCCAGGCGACGGGCGCACCACCAGCCTGTCCGCCCGGCTGGAACCACCCGACATATTGCTGACGATGACGGTGCGCGATCCGCCGGCGACGGTGGCGCGCACCCTGTCGCTTTTCCTGCCACTGGTCATGTGGTTCGCCGCCGCCGCTATCGGCTGGTTCGTGGTCAACCGCTTGCTGATCCGTCCGCTGGTGCTGCTGCGCCGCGCAGTGGCCAGCTACCATCCCGGCGAGGTGCTGGAACCCATGCAGCGCGTGCGGACGCCGGCGCAGGAAATCGTCGCTCTGGGCGAGACATTTCGCGAAATCAGCGAGGATGTCGCCACCCATGAGGCGGAGATGGCGGAAAGCCTGGAAACGCAACGCAAGTTGACGCGCGAAGTCCATCACCGGGTGAAGAACAACCTCCAGATCATCGCCAGCCTGATCAACCTGCACGCCCGGTCGGCGCATGATCCCGAAGCGGTCGAGGCCTATGCGTCGATTCAGCGACGGGTCGATGCCTTGTCGGTCGTCCATCGCAACCACTTTGCCGAGCTGGAGGAAAATCGCGGTGTAGGCGTGCGCCCGCTGATCAGCGAACTGTCCGCCAGCCTGCGGGGAACGGCGCCGACCCAGGCGCGCCGCTTCGGCATCCAGATCGACAGCGACGACCTGCATATCAGCCAGGATGTGGCGGTTCCGGTGGCCTTCCTGGTCACGGAACTTGTCGAACTGGCGATGCGGCTTGACCCGCAGGGCAGGATGCACATTTCGGTGCAGTTGCAACCGGGCAGCGCAGATCGCGGCCTGCTCCATATCCATTCGCCGGCCCTGCGCGCCTCCGAAGACCTGGCCGGCCATATGGAGGATCGCTACGGCCGGGTGCTGACCGGCCTGTCGCGCCAACTGCGCGCGCCGTTAGAGCAGGACGGCGACGCGGGATCGTTCGCGATCGCCATCAATGTGCTTCCCTGACGGTCAGACCCGACGATAATCCCGCCGGAAGTCGGAAGCGAAGCTCGCGAGGCGACCAGCGGCGATGCTGTCGCGCAGACCCTGCATAAGTTCCTGGTAGAAATGGATATTATGCTGGGTCATCAACATCGCCCCCAGCATTTCGCCCGCCTTCACCAGATGATGGAGATAGGCGCGGCTCCAGGTCGCGCAGACGGGGCAGCCGCAGCGCGGATCGAGCGGCCCCATATCCTCCGCGAACTTGGCGTTGCGGATGTTCAGCGGCCCGGCCCAGGTGAAGGCCTGGCCGTTGCGGCCCGATCGGGTCGGCAGGACGCAGTCGAACATGTCGATGCCCCGTTCGACCGCGCCTACGATATCGTCGGGCTTGCCCACCCCCATCAGATAGCGCGGCTTGTCCACCGGCAGCATGTCGGGCGCGAACTCGAGTGTGGCGAACATCGCCTCCTGCCCCTCGCCCACCGCGAGGCCGCCAACGGCATAGCCGTCGAATCCGATTTCGACCAACTTTTCAGCCGAGATACGGCGCAGATTTTCATCGAGCGAGCCTTGCTGGATGCCGAACAGGGCGGCGCGTTCCGCATGGTCGCCGCCGGCGTCGAACCCGTCGCGCGAGCGCTTCGCCCAACGCATCGACCGTTCCATCGACCTGGCCGCCTCCTCATGGGTGCAGCCGTTCTTGGTGCATTCGTCGAAAGCCATGACGATGTCGCTGTCGAGCAGCCGCTGGATCTCCATGGAGCGTTCGGGCGTCAGCATATGCTTCGACCCGTCGATATGGCTGGAAAAGGCGACGCCCTCCTCGCTCATCTTGGTGAGGGCCGACAGGCTCATCACCTGATACCCGCCGCTGTCGGTGAGGATCGGCCGGTCCCAGCCCATGAAGCCGTGCAGGCCGCCGAGCCGCGCCATGCGCTCGGCGCCGGGGCGCAGCATGAGATGATAGGTGTTGCCCAGGATGATGTCGGCGCCGGTCGCGCGCACTTCGGCAGGGCGCATCGCCTTGACCGTGGCGGCGGTGCCCACGGGCATGAAGGCGGGAGTGCGGATTTCGCCGCGGCGCATCTGGATCGCGCCGGTGCGCGCCTTGCCGTCGGTGCCGTGGATCGAGAAGGAAAAACGAGGCTTGGTCATCGCCGCCCTCTAGGAGCGAACGCGCCCGCGCACAAGGATCGCGGGGGTATCAACCGGCCCTGCGAACCCCGTCGAACAGCGCCATCGCGTCGATATTGAAACCCCTGACGCGGCGATAGGGACCGATGAAGCGCAGGCAGTCGGCCGAAACGCGCAGCGGCCAGGCAGAGCCGGCCTCATCATGCAGCATCAGCGTGACCTGTTTCCGCGAGGGGGAGCGTCCGTTCATGGAAAAAGCAGTAAGAAACAAAGGTTAACAAAGCCCTTTACCGGCCCCGCCAAGACCTCCGCCAGAGCGACGCTTGTGGCAATTGCGCCACATTATCTCCGATTTGGCGGCATTTGGGGCTGCCCCTTTGCAACAGTTCGGAATAAAAATGGTTAACGCACTATTCAGCCTACGCCGGTTGATTGCATCCTGCCATCCAGCCTGTTCAGTTCATGCTTGATGAAAAAACGGGGGCGCAGATGATTGATTCAGGACGGTTTAATCCTTCACGCGAGGCGTCCGAAATGACCGCGGGCGACTATGCGTCAGAGCGCTTTCCGGCAGACATTTCCGCTGCGGAAACCTTGCTTCCGGACGACAGCGCCCAGTCGACCTTGTTCGATCTGGGTCAGATCGACGTTCGCTGGGATGCGGATCTGGCGACGCTCTGGGCCTTCATGACGCCGATCGAACGGCCCAATTCCAACCTGGGCCTGATTCGCGACACCATGGCCTGGCAGCGCGAGAGCCGCCGCGTGTTCGGCGACAAAGGCGGAATGCTCAAGTTCATGGTGCTGGGATCGCGCTTTCCCGGTGTGTTCAACCTGGGCGGCGACCTGGAGATGTTCGCCGAGTGCATCCAGCGCCGCGACCGCGAGACGCTGCTGAAATATGGCGTCGCCTGCTGCGAGATCGTCGACCGCATCTGGCACTGCAACGACATGAACATCATCAATATCGGCCTGGCCCAGGGGGACGCGCTGGGCGGCGGGCTGGAGGCGCTGATGTGCTTCGACGTCATCATCGCGGAACGGCAGGCCCGTTTCGGCCTGCCCGAAGTGCTGTTCGGACTCTTCCCCGGCATGGGCGCCTATTCCATCCTGCAACGCCGCGTGGGACCGGTGCTGGCGCGGCAGATGATCGCCGATGGACGCATCTACACCGCCGACGAGATGTACGACATGGGTATCGTCACCCAGGTGGTCGAGACCGGCGAAGGCGAAGCCGCGACGGCCCGCTGGATCAGGGACCATATGGCGCATCATGCCGGCTATGTCGGCATCAACCGCGCCGGACGCCGGGTCAATCCGATGACTCTGGCCGAACTGACAGACATCGTCGAGATGTGGACGGAAACGGCGCTGTCGCTGTCGGATCGCGACCTGCGCATGATGCGGCGGCTGGCGGCTGCGCAGACGCGGTTGCGCTGAACAGTGAGGCCACGCCGCTTCAGGCGCGGCGGCGGCGCGTCTGGACGATCGGATCGGGGCGCTCTGCGCCCTCCAGCGGGCCGGCGGCGATCATCTCTGCGATGCGTTCGCTGGGCACGGGGCGGCTGAACAGATAGCCCTGGACATTGGTGAAGCCGGCTTCCCGAGCGTGGTGCAACTGATCCTGCGTCTCGATGCCTTCGGCCACCGTGTCCATCGACAGGTCGCGCGCCAGATTGCCAATGGCGCGCACGATCGCGCGATCCTCTGCATTGGCGCTGACCCCGGCCATGAAGCTCTGATCCACCTTGAGCGTGTCGAACCGATAGGACCGCAGATAGGAGAGCGAGGAATAGCCGGTGCCGAAATCGTCGAGCGCCAGGCGCAGGCCGATGCGCTGCAATTCGCGCAATATCGCATTGGTCTGGCCGCTGTCGTCCAGGAAGATCGACTCGGTGACTTCCAGTTCCAGTCGGCGCGCCGACAGCCCGGTTTCCAGCAGCGCCGCGATCACATGATCGGGCAGTTCCTCCGACTTGAGCGATGCGGGGGAGATGTTGATGGCGATCCGCGCCTCGCCCGGCCAAGAGGCGGCGGCAATGCAGGCCTGACGCAGCACCCAGCCGGTCATCGCCTCGATCATGCCGATATTCTCCGCGATCGGGATGAATTCCGAGGGCGGGATCGGGCCGAGCACGGGATGGTCCCAGCGGAGCAGCGCTTCGCAGGCGTCGATTTCCCCGGTCGCCAGGTCGACGATCGGCTGGAACAGCAGCTTCAGTTCGCCAGCGTCGAGCGCGCGGCGCAGGCCCGTCTCGATCTCATGGATGCGGTTGAACCGTTCCTTGAGGGACCAGTTGAAGCTGGCCGAGCGGTTGCGACCTTCGCCCTTGGCTTCGTAGAGCGCGAGATCGGCGTGCTGCATCAGCTCGTCCATGTCGCGCCCGTCCTGCGGCGCGACGGCATAGCCGATCGAGGCTGTCACCTGGAGATGATTGTCGCCCAGGTCGAAGCCATGGGCGAAATAGGTGATGAGTTCCTGGGCGATGCCGGCGGCCGTCACCCGGTCCGTATCGGGGCAGATGATGACGAATTCGTCGCCGCCGAAGCGCGCGATCCGTCCCCTTTCCTGCACGACCTCGTTCAGTCGTTCCGCCACGGCTCGCAACAACTGGTCGCCGACCATATGGCCCAGCGAATCGTTGATTTCCTTGAACCGGTCGAGGTCCATCCACAGGATCGCGACCGCATCGTTGCGCTTCTGGCTGGTCTGGAAGATTTCGCGCAGGCGCATCTGCATCGCCATGCGGTTTTCCAGGCCAGTGAGGCTATCGAACCGGGCGAGCCGCTCGAACTTTTCGGCCAGCAACGACTTGTCACGCTTGCCCAGCAGCGCCTGGACGACGATGCGATGGGTGGTCGAGCTGATCTCCGCGAGGCCCAGCACCATCATCACCATCGCCACCGACAGGACGCGATAGCCGGTCGATGCTTCGAGCCAGAGGCCGGTGGCCGTGGGGAGCAGGGTCAGGCAGACCTGCCCGATCGCGATCTGGACACGGCCGGCATTTCGGCCGGAAATGCCGCCGGCATAGCCGGTCGCCATGGATACGGTGAGCATGTGGATGACGCTGTTGTCCGATCCGATCAGCGTCACGAAAGCCATGAGGCCCAGCAGCCCGGCATAGGCCCAGGCGCCCAGTTCATAGGCAAGTTCCCAGCCGCGCGAGGCGACGGCCGTGCCACGCACCAGTTGGCGATGGAAGAAGACGGCGGAGATGACGCGCAGCGTGGCGACGATGCAGAGCAAGGTGACGACGCCATGAATCGCCGCGCCGTCGGACAGGCTGGCGACGACCAGTCCCACCGCCACGCCCGTCACCGCACCGATCGTCAGCGAGGCCGGCGACGCATAGAGCGATTCGATCAGGCTGCGACGCACGTCCGCATCCTGCGCCGGTCGCTGCACCCATTTTTCCAGCAATGTCTTCAGGGCGCGCAAATCGGCAGGTCTCCAATTCCACCCGGTCTTCGCATTTTCCCTTTATTTTTTCGTTAACCGGAACGGCAGGGCGAAAAAACCGACACCGAACTGGACAGGTAAAACGACCTCGCCAAGGCTTTACGCGCCGCCTGGTTCACCCAATCATCATCAGGCTGGCATTGCCGCCAGCGGCCGTGGTGTTCACCGACGTCGACTGCTCTTCCAGTAGCCAGTCGAGGCAATAGCCATGGCCATGATCGTCGGCATGGACCGATACGATCGGGCCGGGCAGATCAGCGACGCACTGCGCGGTCGCCGCGATCTTGGCAGCGTCGCCCTCGACCAGCGCGGCGGCATAATGGCCGGTCGCGTCCGTGCCGAAACAGGCTGCAACCTCGGCGGGCAGGCCCGGCGGGATGGTCATGCCCTGCACCACGCCATGATTGCCGGTGGCGAGGACGGCCGCCATCTGGCGGAACAGCCCCTGCCGCGTGGCGGGGCGCAGCAGGATGCGGCCGCGCGGATGCAGCGCGTAGAGATTCCTTTCCCCCACCGGACCGGGCAGCGCCAGTTCGACGCCGAGCGCCGACGCATCGCCGGTGCGGCGGGCCTGGATGGCGGCCTCCCCCTCCCCCTGTGCGTCGAGCCAGTCGGCGAAGGCATGGAGCGGGGAGCGCAGATGGCTGACGCGCTCCGCGAACACCGGGGGGGTGGCGACCAGACGGCCGAGATAGAGCGGCCCGCCCGCCTTCGGCCCGGTCCCCGACAGGCCACAGCCGCCGAAGGGCTGGACGCCGACGATCGCGCCGATCACATTGCGGTTCACATAGATGTTGCCGACCCGCACCCGGCTCGTCACGCGGGCGACCGTCTCGTCCAGCCGGGTATGGAGGCCGAAGGTCAGGCCAT
The DNA here is from genome assembly GCF_029590555.1 of Sphingobium sp. V4. NCBI lineage: Bacteria > Pseudomonadati > Pseudomonadota > Alphaproteobacteria > Sphingomonadales > Sphingobiaceae > Sphingobium > Sphingobium sp. V4. The sequence goes on from NZ_CP081001.1 coordinate 1,857,111, forward strand.
AGCCCGTGGCGTTGATCTGATCGACCAGTGCGTCCATCCGGTCGCGCCGGAAGCGCAGGACATGGAGGACGGGACCGAAGACCTCGCGGCTCAGGTCCGCGATGCTGTCGATCTCGATGATCGTCGGCGGGACGAAGGTGCCGTGCCTCGCCTCGGCGGGCAGCACGCTCTGCTCCACCTTGCGACCGAGCGCCGCCATGGCGTCGATATGGGCGTTGATCGCATCGCGCGCTTCAGCGCTGATGACCGGGCCGATATCGACCTTGAGCGCGTCGGTGCGGCCGATCCGCAATTGCGCCAGCGCGCCCTTGAGCATGGTCAGCGTCCGGTCGGCGACATCCTCCTGCAGGCAGAGAATGCGCAGCGCCGAACAGCGCTGGCCCGCGCTGTCGAAGGCAGAGGCGATGACGTCGGCCACCACCTGTTCCGCGAGCGCGGAGGAATCCACGATCATCGCATTCTGGCCGCCGGTCTCGGCGATCAGAGGGATCGGCCTGCCGGCCTGCGACAGGCGGGTCGAAAGCTGGCGCTGAATCAGGCGGGCGACCTCTGTCGAACCGGTGAACATGACGGCGGCGGTCTGCGGCGCGGCCACCAGCGCCGCGCCGATCCGCCCGTCGCCGGGGAGCAGTTGCAGCGCGTCGGCGGGCACGCCGGCTTCGTGCAGCAGGCGGACGGCTTCGGCGGCTATCAGCGGGGTTTCCTCGGCCGGCTTGGCCAGCACCGGATTGCCCGCAACCAGCGCGGCCGCGACCTGACCCGTGAAGATGGCGAGCGGGAAGTTCCAGGGGCTGATGCAGGTCACGGGGCCAAGCGCGACCTGCGCGGGGCCGAAGGTGCTGCGGGCCTGCGCCGCATAGTAGCGCAGGAAGTCGATCGCCTCCCGCACTTCGGCGATCGCATTGGGCAGCGACTTACCGGCTTCGCGGACGATGAGCCCAAGCAGGACCGGCATCCGCGATTGCATCGAGTCGGCGGCGCGATCCAGCGCGGCGGCGCGATCGGCGACCGGGCTGTTGGGCCAGCGCGACGCGGCGGCGCAGATGGCCGCGGCGCGCGCTTCCTCGGCCGTTGCTTCGGTGACGCGCCCCACCACGTCGCGATGATCGGCGGGATTGAACACGGTGTGCGACGGGTGCATGCGGCCTTCCGGCGCGGCGGTCCAGGCGATCGTGGCGCTATGCCGCAACGCTTCGCCCAGGCTGGCGAGCGTCGTTTCATTGCTGAGGTCGAGGCCGTCCGAATTGCGGCGGTCGGGATAGAGATGGGCCGGCAGCGCGATCTGGTCGTGGCGATTGCCGGGATGGGCCATGGCGCGCACGACATCGACCGGGTCGGCGATCATCTCCTCCACCGAGACTTCGGGATCGGCGATGCGATTGACGAAGCTGCTGTTCGCGCCATTTTCCAGCAGGCGGCGAACGAGATAGGCCAGCAACGTTTCATGCGTGCCCACCGGCGCATAGATGCGGCAGGGGCGGTTCAGCTTGCCCGCACCGACTACCTGTTCGTAGAGCGGCTCGCCCATGCCGTGCAGGCACTGGAATTCATAGTCGCCGATCGCGAAATCGGGGCCGGCGAGATGGTAGATGGTGGAAAGCGTCTGGGCATTGTGCGTCGCAAATTGCGGGAAGACGGCGTCAGACGCGGCCAATAGCTTTTGCGCGCAGGCGACATAGGCGACGTCGGTATGGACCTTGCGCGTGTAGACCGGAAAATCGGTCAGGCCATCGACCTGTGCGCGCTTGATCTCCGCGTCCCAATAGGCGCCCTTGACCAGCCGCACCATGATGCGGCGATCGGCGCGGCGGGCGAGATCGATGATCCAGTCGATGACGAAGGGGCAGCGCTTGCCATAGCCCTGCACCACGAAGCCAAGGCCGTTCCAGCCGGCAAGGTCGGGATCGGTGGCGAGGCTTTCCAGCAGATCGAGCGAAAGTTCGAGCCGGTCGGCCTCCTCCGCGTCGATGTTGAGGCCGATGTCGTAGCCTTTCGACAATAGCGCCAGCTGCTTCACGGCGGGGAGCAGCTCGCCCATGACACGATCCGCCTGCGCCCGGACATAGCGCGGGTGGAGGGCCGACAGCTTGATCGAGATGCCCGGCCCGGCATAGATGCCGCGCCCGGCCGATGCCTTGCCGATGGCGTGGATCGCCTGTTCATAATCGGCATAATAGCGCTTCGCGTCGGCGGCGGTGGTTGCCGCCTCCCCCAGCATGTCGTAGCTGTAGGCGAAGCCCTTGGCCTCCATGTCCTTCGCGCGCTTCAACGCTTCCCTGATCGTCTCGCCGGTGACGAACTGTTCGCCCATCATCCGCATGGCAAGGTCCACCCCGCGGCGGATGACCGGTTCGCCGGCACGGGCGACGAGGCGGGTCAGCGCCGCGCCCAGGCCGCGATCATCGACGCTGCCGACCAGCTTGCCGGTGACGACCAGCCCCCAGGTGGCGGCGTTGACGAACAGCGACTTGTCGCCGCCCAGATGCGAGCCCCAGTCGCCGTCGGCGATCTTGTCGCGGATCAGCGCGTCGCGCGTCGCGGTGTCGGGGATGCGCAGCAGCGCTTCGGCAAGGCACATCAGGGCGACGCCCTCCTGGCTGGAGAGCGCATATTCCTGCACCAGCCCTTCCACGCCGCTACCCTTGTGATTGGCGCGCAGCGCGGTGACGAGGGTGCGGGCGGTATCCGCAATGGCAGCCCTCGTCGTTTCCGGCAGGGTCGCTGCGGCGATCAGCGGCGCCAGCGCCTCCGCCTCGTCGCGGCGATAGGCGGCAGTGATCGCCTCGCGCAGCGGGGTGGGCTGGCGGATGGCGGGGGCGAAGGCGGCAAAGGGGGGCTGGTCGGTCATGCCGGTCAGAATAATCCAACTCCTTATGTCGTTCCGCCTTATCCAGACCCATGAATCGGACGAAGTGACTTATTACATGGCCCCTGCTAGGCAGATGGCATGGAAAATATGCCAAAATCCGTCGAACTGGATGATTTCGACCGGCGGATCATCGCCGCGCTGGTCGATGACGGCCGCATGACCGTCACCGATCTGGCCGCCCAGGTCGGCCTGTCCAAGACGCCCTGCCAGGTCAGGCTGAAACGCTTGCAGGAGGCAGGCGTCATTCGCGGCTTTCGCGCGATCGTCGATCCGGCAAAACTGGGGATGGACCATATCGCCTTTACCGAGGTGAAGCTGTCCGACACGCGGGAAGCGGCGCTGGGCGAGTTCAACGCGGCGGTGCGGCGCATCCCGGAGGTCGAAGAATGCCATATGCTGGCGAGCAATTTCGACTATCTGCTGAAGGTTCGGACGGCGGACATCCGGCGATACCGCATCGTGCTGGGCGAAAAGATCAGCGCCCTGCCCCATGTCGCCAGCACATCCACCTTCGTCGCGATGGAGACGGTGCTGGAGGCGGGGCACAAGAGGGTCAGTCGAAAAGGCTGAGCGGAATGGCATCCCCCATCGCCCGATAGCCCCCCGGCGAGGGATGGAGCGCATCGCCGCCGTCAAAGGCGGGCAGCAACCGGTCGGGCCACGCCGGATCGCGGGTCACGCGGTCGAAATCCACTACCGCGTCGAAATGGCCCGGCGTCCTGATCCACGCGTTCACCGCCTGCCGGTCCGCCTCATTGCGGGCATCAGCATGATAATAGTCGTTGCCGACGAAGGGCATGACGGTGGCGCCGATCACCTTCACGCCCCTGCCATGGGCGCGGGCGATGATCTGACGATAGGCGCCGATGATGCGGGCGACATGCGCCTTGTGCGCGCCCTCGCCAACCGGCGCGTCGCGGGTCAGGGTGCCAAGGTCGTTGATCCCTTCCAGCAGGATCAGGTGGGTGACGCCCGGCTGGGCCAGCACGTCGCGGTCCAGCCGCGCCAGCGCATTGGGACCAAGCCCGTCGTCGAGCAGGCGGTTGCCGCCGATCCCTTGGTTGACGACGGCGATATCGCGGCGCTTGGGATCGGCCTGGAGCCGCTCCGCCAGCCGATCGGTCCAGCGATCATTGCCATTGGTGGTGGACCCCTTGCCATCGGTGATGGAATCGCCGAGCGCGACGATCAGCTTCGAGGGCAAGCAGCGTTCGACTTCCAGCCCGGCGAGATGGAACCAGTGATCGAAGCTGACGGCCCCAGCCATCGCCGGATCGGTCAGATGATCGCCCGGCAGATGCCAGGAGGTGGCGCGCGAGCCGGGATGCGCGGTCTGTTCCGGCTCGCCATCATAGCGGATCGAGACGGCGATATGATCGAGCGCCCTGGCCGGCAGCGCGACCGGATCGGACAGATAGTCCGCGCCGGGCGGGATAATGACCTCCGGCGCGCCGTCGAAGCGGAGCGAGATGAGCGTCGCGGGATCGACCGTGGGCGCGGCAGCGACCTTGGCGCGGGCGATGCTGGCGCCGGCGATGCGGAGCGGCCTGGTGCCGGCCAGGTTGGAGAAGCGGACGCGGAGCCGGTCGCCCGACACGGAGGGACGGACGATCTGGCGCAATGTCCTGTCGGCCAGCGTCCCGGCGGGCAGTTCCGCATCGCCGGTCGGGCGGAACTGCGACGAGGCCCAGCCCGCCACCCAGGCCGGCGTGCAGGTTCTGGCCTGAGACGGCGCGGCGAGGAGGACAAGCGGCAGACAGAAGAGAAAAGAGAGACGCATCGTCGCCTTCCTTTGCAGGGTCATCAGGGGGTCATGGCCACGAAGTTCACACCGTCGCTGGCTTCGCATTTCCGGGCTTTTCCCTGGAAATGCGGCGGCGGCGCGGCGGCGACAGGCCAGGGACGTCACGGCCACGCGCCCCCGAGGCGCCTTGCGGGTCAGGGCGACGCGACAGCGACGCGCCCCCAGGGTCACGCCGACGCGCCGCCCAGGTCACGGGGCGGGTCGCCGCCGCGTCTATCGGGCCAGCAGAGAGCCAGAATTTGATGGAGCCATGCCGGGTCATGGAACGGGACAGATCAGATAAAATCCAACATTGGAAGCACTGTCCTTTCAAGAAAAAGGGCCGGCGTTGCGGCCGGCCCTGTCAGGTGTCCCTGGGGGAGGATCAGAAATTGGCCCGGATGCCGGCCATGATCGTGCGGCCGGGATAATAGACCGAATAAGCGGCATTATCATATTCGAAGGTGGTGCGGATCGGCTCGTCGGTGATGTTGAGCGCATCGAGCGTCAGGCGCACGCCATTGTTGAGGAAGGGCAGCTGATAGCCGGCCGACAGGTCGAGCTGGCCGCGGGCGTCGGACCGCAGCGACGCATTCTGGATGCCGTTCTGCGGCCGGTTGACCGCAATCGACTTGTCGTTCCAGACATAGTTCAGGCTGACCGACAGCCCGCCATTTTCATAGAAGCCCTGAAGATTGTAGGAATATTTCGACACGCCGGTCGCCACGAGGCCCGACGAGGAGGACTGGTCGAGATAGGTGCCGTTGGCCGAGAAGCCGAGCCCCTTGACCAGGAAGTCGAGCGGCTGGACCCAAGTCAGTTCCAGACCCTTGATCTTGAGATCGCTCAGGTTGACCGGCCGGTTGACGGTGATCGGCAAGTTGCTGACCGAAACCCCTGTCGCCGCCGCGCGATCGTTCAGGGCATTCTGCTGGGTCGACAACAGGCTGTCGAACGGAATGTTGAGCGAGCCGAACGACACTTCGTTCGAGGTGGTGACGGTGAAGCCCTGGATATTCTTCATGAATGCCGAAAGGCCGACATAGCCGATGCCGCCAGTGTAGATTTCACCACCCAGATCGTAATTGTCCGACGTGTAGGGCTTCAGGTCGGGGTTTCCGGCGGTCGCCATCAATGCCGAAGGATCGGAGAATGTGATGCCCGGCAGGATCTGGCCCGCGTCGGGACGGGTCATCGTCCGCGACGCCGAAGCGCGCAGCTTGACATTGTCGGCGACATCATAGGTCAGGTTGATCGACGGCAGGAAATTCTCGTACTTGGACCGCGACGTGATATCGACGATGGTGGTGCCGACCTGGCTTGGCCCCACCACTTCCTGATCGGTGCGGGCGTAGCGCATACCGGTGTTGATGTGCAGATCGCGACCCGCGATGGTGGTGACGCCGTTCAGCTCGAAATAGGCCCCCCACACCTTTTCATCCATGTCGCCCGTGGCGCCGCCAGTGACGGCCCCGCGCGTTTCCGGCGCACTGTCGCGATAGCTGGCATAGTTGGTCGCCTGCTTGATGGCATTGAAGTCAGGCACGATGAAGCCGGCTGTCGAAGAGCTTTTGAGATATTGGGGAATCTGGCTGGTAGTGATCGAGCCGGTGGCGCCGGTGCAGCCGGTGCCACAGACGGACAGCTGATAGGGCGAACTGTTGTCATAGGCGCGGATCGAGCGGGTCGCCTGGTCAAAGGCCGCGCCGACCTTCACGTTGAACAGATCGTCGCCATAGGTGACGTCCAGATGCGCGCCCTTGGTTTCCGTCTTGCGCCGCACCAGCTGGATATTCTGGCGATACCATTGCCAGCTGCCGTTGTTCGGATCGTTCAGGTCGAGATTGGTGGTGATCGACGGGTAATCGCCGCCTGTATTGTCATAATAGACGTCCACGCCCGACTGCGGCGTCGTCTGGAACGCCCAGGTCGGCTGTTCGCGGAAGAAGCGGCTCTTCGAATAGTTGGCGGAAAGATCGACCTTCAGATCGTCGGTCGGCTGCCAGCTGAGGCTGGGGTTGATGTTCCAGAATTTCGTCGTCTGCTTGAACAGGCTGGCTTCGAGGAAGAAGGACGAATTGGCGAAGGTGCCGCTGGTCACGACTCCATTGTCATCGACGGTCAGGTCGATCGGGATCATGCCGCCGGTCGACTGCGCGCTGGTGCCGGGGCCGGAATTGCGGACCTGCCAGTTCATGTTGACCTTGGTATAGTCGCGCTGCGACCTGGCCCAGATGCCGTCCAGGGCAAAGTGCAGTTCGTCACTGGGGCGCCATTCGAGCGACGCCAGGGCCGAGATGCGCGAGCGGGTGCCATCGGTCAGGCTGGGGCGGCCGAGGCGGGGGATGAGCGCGGTGCTCAGCTGGTCGCGGGTCAGGCCCGAGGTCGCGACCACATCGACCGGCTGGCCGGCGACGAGGCCATGGCCCGCGTTGCGCGGGACGACCGACGCCCAGGAGAAATTATTGCCGCCCGGATCGCCGGCACCGAGATTGCCGTCGGTCCAGCCGACCGATTCAAAGCCGTTGACGCGGGTCTTGGTCTTGACCCCGGCGACACCGAGCAGGATGCCGAACGTGTCGGTGGTGTGACTGGCGACGATCGCGCCGCGCGGGGAAATCTTGTCGTTATTGTCGGTATACTGGCCCTGCGCCACAACGGTGACATGGGTGCCCGGCTTGTCGAAGGGACGCGCGTTGCGCAGGTTGACGGTGCCGGCGATGCCGCCTTCCAGCGTCGAAGGCGACGGGCTCTTGGCGAGGTCGAGACGGGTGAAGAGTTCGGACGGGAAGAAGTCGAGATCGACTTCGCGGTTGGCGCTGCCGCCGTTGGTGCCGCCGTCCGACGCGACCTGAAGCTGCGAGCCGTTGAGCAGGACGCGGGTGAAGCTGGGGCCGAGGCCGCGGATGGCGACCTGCGTGCCTTCGCCGTTGATGTCGCGGTTGAGGCGGACGCCCGGCATCCGGTTCAGCGTTTCGGCAAGGTTTGTGGCGGGCAGCTTGCCGATATCCTCGGCGAAGATGGAGTCGCCGAAGGCGACCGCGTCCTTCTTGGCATTGGTCGCGCTCTGGAGCGATCCGCGGATGCCGGTCACGACGATGTCAGCGACGTCGCTATCCTGCGGGGCGGCGGCGACGGCATCGGCCTGCGGCGCGGCATCCTGCGCGACGACGGCCTGGGCCAGCGTCAGCGAACCGAGCGCCGAAGCGGCGAACAACGCAATACGAAAATGATGGTGGCGTGAAGACATGGTCATTCCCTCTCCCTGAGCGCCGCCCCCGACTCTCCGGTGGGCTCCAACTGGTAGCGCTATCAATTTCACTTCATTAAACGCCGCGTGCTTTTTGTCAAGATATGCGCATGGCGTTTATGGTAACGGTATAGTCCGGTTATCGGCCCCGGCGTGCGGCGGCGATCTCGACCTGCGCGTCTGCCAGCCCGGCGCTGCGGGCGCGCACCACGATACGGCCGGATCGGGCGGGATCGCCCTTCACGATCACCAGGGCGAGTCCGTTGAACGCATCCCGCTGATGCGAGGGGAAGGCGGTCATGTCGGTCGGATCGCCATTGTCGGTGGCGACGATCTCCCCCGGCCCCTCGATCGAAAAGTCGATCTTCTGCTTGGCGGCGGGGACGACATGACCGTCCTTGTCCAGTATCTTGAGCGTCACGAAGCTGAGGTCGCGGCCGTCGCTGGCGATGGCGGACCGGTCGGCGGTCAGCGACAGCCTGGCCGCTGCGCCCACCGTGCGGACGGTCTCGGTCGCCCAGGGCTGACCCTTCTTCCAGGTGACGACCTTCACCTCGCCAGGTTCGTAGACGACATAGTCCCAGCGGAAGCGATATTCATAGTCGCGCTTCTTCACCCTGCCCTGCGACTTGCCGTTGACGAACAGTTCCGCCTCGTCCGCAGAGGAGAAGACATGGACGGGGGTGATGTGGCCGACACGATCAGGCCACGTCCAGTGCGGCAGGATATGGGCGAATTTCAGGTCCGGCCGCCAGCGCGCCTGATAGAGCCAGAAACGGTCCTTGGGGAAACCGGCGAGATCGACGATGCCCGAATAGCTGCTGCGCGAGCTATAATAGGGCGTGGGTTCGCCGAGATAGTCGAACCCGGTCCAGACGAATTCGCCCGCGACGTAAGGGTTCTGGTCATCGGCCGCCCAGACACGATCGGGCGAGGAGCCGAAGTCGGCGGCGTGCATCTCGTAGGCGGACACCTGATGCGTGTCGGGATTGCCGCCCGACCAGGGGCGCACCGGACCGCTGATCGCGCCTGCGACGGGAAACATATATTCGCCACGGCTGGAGAGAGCGGAGGCGCTTTCGGTGGACAGGATGACCTTGTCCGGGAATTTCGCGCGGAAGGCCGGATATTGACCCACTATGCCGCGTATCCCGGCGCCCTGATAGTTGAGGCTGATGACGTCCATTTCGGCGGGCAGCGGCATGTCGGCCTTGGCGAAGTTCATTGCGCTGGTGGCGGGACGGGTCGGGTCTTCCTCATGGGCGATGGCGACCAGTTCGCGGCCGATCTTCGCGCCGGCCTCCCCGTCATATTGTTCGCCGACCTCGTTGCCGATGCTCCACAGGATGATCGAGGGGTGGTTGCGGTCGCGACGCAGCATGGCGCGGGCGTCGGCCTCATGCCAGTCGGGGAAGATCAGGTGGAAATCGTGCGGCGTCTTCTTCTTTTCCCAGCTGTCGAACACTTCGTCCATCACCAGGAAGCCCATCCGGTCGGTGAGTTCGAGCAGTTCGGGCGCCGGCGGATTGTGGCTCATACGCACGGCATTGGCACCCATGTCGCGCAGGATTTCGAGCTGGCGCTCGGCGGCGCGGGCGTTGAAGGCGGCGCCCAGCGCGCCGAGATCATGATGATTGTTGACGCCGCGCAGGGGGATATGCTCGCCATTGACGATCACGCCCTTGTCGGGATCGAACCGGATGTCGCGCACGCCGAAGCGGGTTTCATAGCTGTCGATGACCTTCCCGCCCTGGGTCACGGTGGAGATGGCGAGATAGCGGTTGGGCGCCTGCGTGGGTGGCGGTCCCCAAAGGCGCGGATTCGACAGGATGGTGGAGCCGTTCAGCACCGCCTTCGCCCCGGGGGCGATGGTGGCGGACTGGCGGGCGATGCTGGCGACAGGGCCGCCGATGCGCTTGCCCTTCGCGTCGAGCGCGTAAAGGGCGGTCGCGACCTCGACCTGCGCCTGGGTGTCGCCGTCATTGTCGAGGGTCAGGCTGAGGTCGACGGTCGCCTGCTCCTTGCTGACTCTGGGCGTGCGGACGATGCTGCCCCACTGGCCGACATGAACCTTGTTCGTGGTGGTCAGATAGATGTCGCGATAGAGGCCGCCGCCCGGATACCAGCGCGCCGAGGCGGCCGGATTGTCGAGGCGGATGGCGAGCTGGTTCCTGGCCCCCGGCAACGCATAGGGCGTCAGGTCGAGGCGGAAGCTGTTATAGCCATAAGGCCAACCGCCGACGAGCTTTCCGTTGAGCCAGACGGTGGCGTAGGACATGGCGCCTTCGACATCGAGGAAGATCGACTGGCCTTTCGCGCTGGCGGGAATGTCGAGCGTCTTGCGATACCAGCCGATGCCCCAGCTGGGCAGGCGGCCCATGCCGCCATAGGGGCCTTCGGTGATGAAGGGGCCCGTGATCGCCCAGTCATGCGGCAGGTCGACAGGGGTCCATGCGCTATCGTCGAAATTCGCCTGCACATAGGACACGTCGCCGCCGGGATTGCCTGCGGGGCGGACATGATGCTTGGCCGGATCGTTGATGAAGGGATTGGCGCTGGGAAGGATCCAGGGCTTCAGGACTTTCGCGCCGCTGTCGTCCACCTTCACGGCGGCGTCGGGGCGCGCGTCGGCCAGCTTGCCGTCGCCCGTATCCTCGATCGGTGGGCGCACGTCATAGCGCAGGTCGGTGGTGAGGCCCGCCGGGTCGCCTTTGGTGAAGCGCCAGTCCTTGCTGATGGACATGCTCTCGCGCGGCGACGTGGCGGAGGCGACCGGGGTCAGCAGGCAGGATGCCAGCAGGAGCGTGCGGATGGGCTTCATGGCGCGCCTTTCGCTTTCAGAGCCGGGCGAGCGCCGCGCGCGCGCCTTCGGTTTCGAGGATGGCGAGCCAGCGAACGAGTGCCGCACGGAACGGCGCGCTGGTCGCGAGGTCGGGCGGCACGACCGCGTCGAAGGCGAGGATTGCCGCAACGCGGTCCTCGGTCGATGCGGCTCCGGCGAGTGCGGCGGCGATGGCATCGGCCAGCGGATCGTCTACCTTGTGCGCCGCGCCTTGATCGTCCACGCCCGCCTGCCAGCGGACCCAGGTGGCGACGGCGAGCGACAGGGCGTCGATCCCCTGCCCTGCCGCCAGCCGCGCGGCGATGCTGTGGAGCAGGCGCTGGGGCAGCTTCTGCGAGCCGTCCATCGCGATCTGGCGCGTGCGGTGGCGCAGCGTCGGATTGTCGAAACGAGCCATCAGCTCGCGGCGATAGGCGGCGACGTCCAGCTCCGGCGGGGGCGACAGGGTGGTTTCCGCCTCGTCCCACAGCGCCTCCACGAACCGCCGCGCCTCGGGCAGGGCCAGCACTTCATGGACATGGTCGATGCCAGCGAGGCCGCCCAGATAGGCGATGCCGCTGTGCGATCCGTTGAGGAGGCGCAGCTTGGCTTCCTCCCACGGGGCGACCGCCTGCGTCACCTGAACCCCGGCGCCGAATTCGGGGCGCGGGCCGCAGAAACGGTCCTCGATCACCCATTGCAGGAAGGGCTCGGTCTTGACCATCGCCTGATCCTCGACGCCGATGCGCGCGGTGAGCGTGGCGATGTCCTCCGCCGTGGTCGCCGGGACGATTCGGTCGACCATGGTCTGGGGGAACGCCCCCTCCCCCGCGATCCAGTCGGCCAGCCCGGCGTCATGGCGACGGGCGAGCGCGATCACCGCGTCGCGCAGCCGCGTGCCATTGTGCGGCAGGTTGTCGCAGCTGATCGCGGTGAAGGGCGGCAGGCCCGCCGCGCGGCGCATGGCCAGCGCCGCGACCAGATAGCCGGGCGCGGTCTGCGGGCTTTCCAGCGAGGCGATATCGGCAACGAGTTGCGGGTCGCTTTCTATCAGCGCGCCGGTCGCAGGGTCGAGCTTGTAGCCCTTCTCCGTGATGGTCAGCGTCACCATATGGGTGTCGGGCGACGTTAGCGCGGCGAGCAGCGCCTGCGGTTCTTCCGGCGCGACGATGACGCGCTGGACCGCGCCGATCACCCGCGCCTGCTCGGCTGCCCCGTCGCGCACCAACATGGTGTAGAGGCCGTCCTGCGGCGCCATCTGGTCGCGCACGGCGGGCGAGCGCAGCGACGCGGCGGTGATGCCCCAGCGCAGGTCGCCCGCGTTCAGGGCATCGTCGAAGACGACCGCCTGATGCGCGCGATGGAAGGCACCGATGCCGATATGGACGACGCCGCATGTCACGGCGGCGCGGCCATAGGCCGGGCGGACGACATCGGCCGGCAGCCCGGCCAGTGTGGCGGAGGACAGGCGGGTCACAGCTTGTAGGCCGTTTTCACAAGGTCATAGGCCAGCGCGCGCGCGACATCGAACGCCTCATCCTCCTCCAGCCGATGTTCGGCGACAAGCTGGGCGAGCCAGCCGCAATCCATGCGGCGTGCGACGTCATGGCGCGCCGGAATGGAGAGGAAGGCGCGGGTGTCGTCGTTGAAGCCGACCGTATTGTAGAAGCCGGCCGTCTCCGTCGCGCGCTCGCGGAAACGGCGCATCCCTTCGGGACTGTCGTTGAACCACCAGGGCGGTCCCAGCTTGAGCGCGGGATAATGACCCGCCAGCGGCGCGAGCTCGCGCGAATAGACATCCTCGTCCAGGGTGAAGAGGATCAGGGTCAGGCGCGGATCATTGCCATAGAGATCGAGCAGCGGCTTCAATGCCTGCACAAACTCGCCGGCGGTCGGTATGTCCGCCCCCTTGTCCCTGCCAAAGCGCGCGCGCACCGCGTCATTATGGTTGCGGTGGACGCCGGGATGCAGCTGCATCACCATGCCGTCGGCGATCGACATGCGCGCCATTTCGGTCAGCATATGGCCGCGAAACTGCTCCGCTTCCTCGCGCGTGGCCGGGCCGGTCGTCACCCTGGCATAGAGCGCCTCGATCTCCGCGCGCGGCAGGTTCGCCGTGAAGGCGGACGGGTGGCCATGGTCGGTCGAGGTCGCGCCCGCCGCGCGGAAATCGGCGCGGCGCTTTTCATGGGCGCGGAGGTATCCGGCATAGCTGCCTGCATCCTCGCCCGCCATGGCGCAGAAACGCTGCACATTGTCGATGAACTTGGGATCATCGGGGTCGAGCACCGGATCGGGGCGATAGGCGGTGACGACCTTGCCGCCCCAGCCGGATTGCCGGATCGCGCGATGATGGTCGAGCGGATCGAGCGGCCCTTCGGTCGTGGCGATGACCTCGATATTGTAACGCTCGAACAGCGCGCGCGGACGGAAGGCGTCGGTCTTCAGCGCGGCGTCGATGATGTCGTAATAATGATCGGCGGTTGCCGGCTCCAGCCGCACGTCTATGCCGAACGCCTCGGCAAAGACCCAGTCCAGCCACATGCGCGAGGGCGTGCCGCGGAACAGGTGATAGTTGGCCGCGAAGCGATGCCAGATGGCGCGCGGATCGCTTTCGGTCGCACTGCCGTCGATGGTGGGCACGCCCAGTTCGTCCAGCCTCACGCCCTGGCTGTAGAGCATACGGAACACATAATGGTCCGGCACGATCAGCAGGTCGGCGGGATTGGCGAAAGGCTCGTCATAGGCGAACCAGCGCGGATCGGTATGGCCATGGGGGCTGACGATCGGCAGATCCTTGACCGTGGCATAGAGCCTGCGGGCGATGTCGCGCGTGGTCGGGTCCGACGGGAACAGGCGATCAGGGTGAAGGCGAAGCGGTTTGGTCAAGATCATGCTCCTAGGCCGGCTGTGCCACCGGTGGCAACGACCTGATAGCGCGGAATTATGAGATGAATAGTCAAAAGTGCGACGAGATAGGCGCAGGACGCCACCGCGAAGATCGGACCATAGCTGCCGACCGTTTCCAATATGGTGCCGGCGAATTTCGCCATCAGCATCCCGCCGATCGCACCGGCCAGGCCGCCAAGCCCCACGACCGACCCGGCCATCCAGCGCGGGAATACGTCGCCGGGCAGCGCATAGAGATTGGCGGAAAAGCCCTGATGCCCGGCGCAGGCCAGGCCGATCAGGCCGACCGCCACCCACATGGACGGCGCATGGGTGGCGAAGGCGATCGGCACGGCACAGAGGGCCGCGAGCAACATCGCGCTCTTGCGCGCGCGATTGACGCTCCAGCCCCGGCCCATGAAGCGTGAGGAGGCCCAGCCGCCCGCCACCGAACCGACATCGGCCAGAAGATAGACGGCGATCAGCGGCGGACCGAAGTCCAGCATCTTCACGCCATATTGCTTGTTGAAGAAATCGGGCAGCCAGAAGAGGAAGGTCCACCAGACCGGATCGATCAGGAAGCGGCCGGCCATATAGGCCCAGGTCTGGCGATGGCGGAACAGTGTCGCCCATTTGACGGGGCGGCTTTCCTCGACCGGATCGGTTTCGATCCAGGCCAGTTCCTCGGCCGTCAGGCTCTTCTTTTCGCGCGGACGACGGTAGAAGGTCAGCCAGGCGGCGAGCCAGACCACGGTCAGCAGGCCGGTCAGGATGAAGGCCCAGCGCCAGCCCATGGTGACGGCGATGATGGGGACGACCAGAGGCGTCAGGATCGCGCCGACATTCGACCCGGCATTGAAGATGCCGATGGCGAACGCCCGTTCCTTCTTGGGGAACCATTCATTGGTCGCGGCGATGGCGGCGGGGAACGTCCCCGCCTCCCCGATCGCCAGCGGAATGCGCGCGAACAGCATCCCGGCGGTCGAGGTGAAGAAGATGTGCGCGACATGCCCGAGCGTCCACAAGGACACGGCGATGGCATAGCCCGCCCGCGCGCCGACCCGGTCGATCAGGCGACCGAAAAACACATAGGCGATGCCATAGCCCGCCTGGAACCAGATGGCGAGGTCGGCATAGCCGCGCTCGCTCCAGCCATAGCGGGCCTGAAGATCGGGCTTCAGCGTGGGCAGGACGAGGCGGTCGATATAGCTGAGCACCACCGCCGCGAACAGCAGGCCGCAGACGATCCAGCGGACCTTTCCGGAGGGTTTTGAGATGGTGGTCATAGCCCGCTCCTCCCAGGAGAGGGAAGGGGCCCGCGGCCGCAGGCCGTGGGAAGGGTGGGGAGGAGGTGCAGATCGCCCTCACCCTCCCGCCGCTGCGCGGCTCCTTCCCTCTCCCGTTGGGAGAGGGACAGTAGGCCCAACATATCCATCACCAATTATACATGGTGCCGTCTTCGAGCCGGTTCACCGGCAGGAAGGCGCGCTTATATTCATATTGGGCGGCCAGTTCCTCATCGAGATCGACGCCCAGCCCCGGCTTGTCACCCGGATGCATCATGCCGTCGGCGAATGTATAGGCATGGGGGAAGACCGCATCCGTCTCCTCGGTGTGGCGCATATATTCCTGGATGCCGAAGTTCGGCACGCTGAGGTCGAAATGCAGCGCGGCGGCCATGCACACCGGCGACAGGTCGGTCGCGCCGTGGCAGCCGGTGCGGACCTGATACAGGTCGGCGAGGTTGGCGATCTTGCGCAGGTGGCTGATGCCGCCGGCATGGACCACAGTGGCGCGGATATAGTCGATCAGCTGGTTCTGGATCAGTTCGCGGCAGTCATGGATCGAGTTGAAAATCTCGCCCACGGCCAGCGGCGACGTGGTGTGCTGGCGGATCAGCCTGAAGGCTTCCTGATTTTCCGCCGGGGTCGCATCCTCCAGCCAGAAGGGACGATAGGGTTCGAGATCCTTGCCGAGACGCCCCGCCTCGATCGGGGTCAGGCGGTGGTGGATGTCGTGCAGCAGATGAACGTCCCAGCCCAGCGCCTCGCGCGCGGCCTTGAACAGTTCGGGGACGACCCGCAGATATTTGCTGGTGTTCCAGACATTTTCGGTCGGCAGGTCGGCGTCGGCCGGCTCGTAGAAATATTTGTCCTTCGACACGCCATAGGTCGATGCCATGCCGGGGACGCCGCACTGGAGGCGGATCGCCTTGTAGCCCTGCCGCTGATATTCCAGGGCGACATTCACCGTATCCTCGATCGTCGTGCCGTTGGCATGGCCATAGACCATGACGCCTTCACGACTCGCGCCGCCCAGAAGCTGATAGACCGGCAGGCCCGCGACCTTGCCCTTGATGTCCCAGAGCGCGGTGTCGACGGCGGCGATCGCCGACATGGTGACGGGGCCGCGACGCCAATAGGCGCCCTTGTAGAGATATTGCCAGATATCCTCGATCCGGTGCGCGTCCCGGCCGATCAGGCAGGGAATGACATGATCGGTCAGATAACTGGCGACGGACAGTTCGCGGCCGTTGAGCGTCGCGTCGCCCAGGCCGTAAACGCCTTCAGCCGTCTCGATCTTCAAGGTCACGAAATTGCGGCCGGGCGACGTGACGATCACCTTGGCGCCGGTAATGATGGGCATCGGACACTCCGTAAATTGGTAAAGCCAATATCTATGCAATCTGCCTTTTCGTCAATACTGGCCTGACCAATCAGACGATTTCCAGCGTGACAGACTGGAGCGCGGCGCTGTCCGGCCCGACCATGATGTCGAACAGGCCCGGTTCGACCGCCTCCTCCATGTCGAGATTCCATAAGCTGAAGGCGTCGGGGCCGAGCGCCAGACGCACGGTCCTGCTCTCGCCCGGCGCAAGCGTGATGCGTTCGAAGCCCTTCAATTCCTTGATCGGCCGGGTGACGCTGGCGGTCTGGTCGTGGACATAGAGCTGGACGACTTCGTCCCCTGCCCTTGTCCCCACATTGCGGACATCGACCTCCACCGTGACGGTCCCGCCCACGCCGATGCGCGGCGCGGAGAGACGTGGCTTTCCGATCTCGAACTTCGTGTAGCTAAGGCCATATCCGAAGGGGAAAAGCGGCGAGATATCCTCGAACACATAGCCGCGCCGGGCCGATGGCTTGCGGTTGTAGAAGATCGGGATCTGGCCTGCGTCGCGGGCGACAGTGACGGGCAGCTTGGCGCCGGGGTTGACGTCCCCGAACAGGATGTCGGCCATGGCGGTGCCGCCCTCCTGCCCCGGATACCAGCATTCCAGCAACGCGTTGGCGCCATCGACCACGGCGGGATAGCTGGGCGGCCGTCCGTTGATGGCGCATACGACGACGGGCTTGCCGGTCGCCTTCATCGCGGCGAACAGGTCATTCTGTTCACCGACGAGGTCAAGGCTGGTGCGGTCGCCCAGATGGTTGACGGCGAAGCCTTCGCGGCTGGTCTGTTCGGTGTCGCCAATGGCGAGCAGGATGATGTCCGCGCCATTCGCCACCTCGACCGCCTCCGCGATCAGCTGGCGGTTCTTCGACGGGTCGGCCAGGAACACATCGTCCACCGATCGGTCCTCGCTCTGGGTGATGAATACGCCCTGTGCATGGACGACCTCCGCCTTGCCCTTGAGCTTCGCCTTGACGCCATCGAGCAGCGAGACGGCCTGGCGCGGGAAGGAGGAATAGCCGCCCAGCCGCGCGATGGCGGCGTTGGGACCGATCACCGCGACGCGCTTGTGCGCGCCGGCGCTGAGCGGCAGCGTGCCGTCATTCTTGAGCAGCGCGATCGATTTGTGCGCGGCTTTCAGGGCCAGCGCACGCGCCTCCGCATTGCCGGTCAGCGCGTCATAGTCACGACGCGGCCATGGATTTTCGAACAGGCCCGCGCGGAACTTGAGCGTCAACATGCGCGTGCAGGCGATGTCGACCGCTTCGAGGGGCACTTTTCCGCTGCGGACCTGTTCCACGAGCGTCCGATAGGTCATGCCATCGGGCAGCTCGCAATCGACCCCGGCGCGAAGGGCGGCGCGGGCCGATGCCTCCGGGTCGGGCTGGACATGGTGGATGGTGTCGAGTTCGTGGACCGCGCCATAATCGCTGACCACCGCGCCGTCGAAATGCCATTCGCCGCGCAATATGTCGCCAAGCAGCCATGTGTTCTGATGCGAAGGGACGCCGTCGATTTCATTATAGCTGGGCATGACGGCGGCGATGCCTGTGCGCTGCACCACGGCGCGGAAGGGCGGGAAGAAATTTTCGCGCAATTCGCGCTCGCTGATCGGCGCGGGGGCGATATTCTCGCCGCTCTGGGGCTGGCCGTGGCCGGTCATATGCTTGAGCGTGGCCATGACCTTGTCCGGGCCGAGTTGCTTGCTCTCGCCCTGGAGGCCGAGCACGGCGGCGACGCCCATTTCGCCGCAGAGATAGGGGTCTTCGCCGAACGTTTCCTCGATCCGGCCCCAGCGCGGATCGCGGGCGATGTCCACCACCGGCGACAAAGCCAGATGGACGCCGCGCGCACGGACTTCGCGGGCGATGACCGACTGGACATCCCGCATCAATTGGCGGTCGAAACTGCCCGCCAGGCCGATCGCCATCGGGAACATCGTGGCGTCGGTCGCCATGTAACCGTGCAGCGATTCTTCGTGGAAGAGGACCGGGATGCCGAGGCGCGTTTCCTCGATCGCCCATTTCTGGACGGCGGTGACGAAAGCGACCGTGTCGGCAGGCGTGCGCCAGCGCGCGCCGACGCCGCCCGCCTGATTGGAGCCATTGGGCGCGCCGCGTCGGTCGGACGGCCGCGTGATCTGGCCGAATCCGGCGGGATAGGCCCTGCTTGCCTTGCCCGGCGAGAAGGTGAGGTCGTCCATGATGTCGGCCTTGGTCGCCCAGAGCGCGATGATCTGGCCGACCTTCTCCTCCAGCGTCATGCGCGCGAGCAGGTCGCGCACGCGCAGGTCGATGGGCGCGGACGCATCCTTGTAGAGCGGACCGCCCTTCCCCTTTGCGACCGCCGGAGCCGCCGCGAAGAGCGACGTGGAGGCGAGCAGGCCGAGCGCCTGGCGGCGGGCAAGACTCATGGCGTCACCGTCAGCGTGGCGGACTTGAGCGCGACCGAGCTGTTGCCGGTCATGATCTCGAAATCGCCCGGCTCGACCACGCGCTGCATATGGTCGTTCCACATCCACAGGCTTTGCGGGCTGATCGTGAAGGTGACGGTGCGGGTTTCGCCGGGTTTCAGGGTGACGCGCTGGAAGCCTTTCAATTCCTTGATCGGCCGGGTCACGGAGCTGACCTTGTCGCGGATATAGAGCTGGACGACCTCGTCGCCCTCGCGCTGGCCCGTGTTGCGGACATCGACCGAGACCGTCGTCTTGCCGCCCGTGCCGATGCGGGTCGCGGCCAGACGCGGGGCGGACAGGTCGAAGTTCGTGTAGCTGAGGCCGAAGCCGAATGGATAGAGCGGGTCGGTGGTGTCGAACAGATAGCCGCGCCGCGCCGAGGGCTTGGCATTGTAGAACATCGGCAGTTGCCCGACCGAGCGCGGCACGGTGACGGGCAGCTTGCCGCCGGGGTTAACATCCCCGAACAGCACATCCGCCACGGCATTGCCGCCCTGCTCGCCCAGATACCAGCCTTCGAGGATGGCGTTGGCCTGCTCGCTGACCTTCACGGTCGAGGCCGGACGGCCGTTGATGAGGACGACCGTGATCGGCTTGCCCAGCGCCTTCAGCGCATCGAACAGTTCCTGCTGCTCGCCGACCAGATCCAGGCTGGGTCGGTCGCCCAGATGATTGTCGGCCCAGCCTTCGCGGCTCGACTGTTCGGTGTCACCCAAGGTCAGGACGATGCGGTCGACATTGCGCGCGGCCTCCACCGCCTGCGCGATCAGCTTGCGGTTTTCGGCGGGATCGGACTTGGTGACGCTGTCTTCCCACCAGTCGTCATTCTCGGTGATCTTCACGCCCTGCGCGAAGACGATGTTGGCTTTGCTACCGACCTTCGCCTTGATCCCGTCGAGGATCGACACCGTATGCGGCGGCTGGCCATAATAGCCGCCCAAACGCGCGACGGCGGCGCTGGGGCCGATGACCGCGATCGTGCCTTCTGGCTTCAGCGGCAGCATCCCGTCATTCTTGAGCAGGGTGATGGAGCGCTGCGCCGCCTTCAGCGCCAGCGCGCGCGCCTCCGCATTGTTGGTGATCTTCTCCGACGCGGCGGCGTCGGCATAGGGATTCTCGAACAGCCCGGCCCGGAATTTCAGTTCCAGCATCCGGCGCACGGCCAGATCGACCTTCGCCTCGCTGACCTTGCCCTCGCGCACCAATTTGCCCAGCGTCGCATAGGAGAGGCCATCGGGCAGGTCGGCGTCCACGCCCGCGTCGAGCGCACGGATCGCGGCCTCCTCCAGATTGGCGGCGATATGGTGGATGCTCATCAGCTGGTCGACCGCCGAATAATCGGACACGACCGCACCCTTGAAGCCCCATTCCTCGCGCAGCACGTCTTCGAGCAGCCAGCGATTGGCATGGCTGGGGACGCCGTCGATTTCATTGTAGCTGGCCATGACCGCTTCGATGCCGGTGCGCTTGACCACCTGTTCGAAAGGCGGGAAGAAATTCTCGCGCAGTTCGCGCTCCGACACCGGCGCGGGGCCGACATTGGTGCCGCTTTCCGGCTGGCCATGGCCGGTCAGATGCTTGAGCGTGGCGAACACCTTGCCATCGCGCAGGTCGCGACTGCGGCCGACGCCCTGCAAGCCTTCCACAGCCGCAACGCCCATCTCCCCGACCAGATAGGGATCTTCGCCATAGGTTTCCTCGATCCGGCCCCAGCGCGGATCGCGGGCGATGTCGACCACCGGGGACAGCACCATCGGCACGCCACGGACACGTATTTCCCGCGCGATCACGCTGTTGACCTCGCGCAGCATGTCGGTGTCGAAGGAGGACGCCATGGCGATCGACTGGGGGAAGCTGGTCGCGCCGACGGCCGCATAACCGTGCAGCCCTTCCTCATGGAAGAGGATCGGGATGCCGAGCCGCGTCTGCGTCGTCGCCCATTTTTGCAGGGCGTTGACGAGTGCGACCGTCTGGCGCGGATTGCGTCCTGGTGCGACCCGAGGACTGACGGCACCCTTCGCGTCGGAAGGACGGGTGAAATGACCCATGCCGTTGGGATATTGCGCGGCGAGCTTCGCGGGATCGAGTTGCAGCCGGTCGTCGAAAATCTTGACCTTGTCGAGCCAGACGGTGGTGATCTGCGCGATTTTTTCGTCCAGCGTCATGCGCGAGAGCAGATCGTCCACACGCGCCTCCACCGGCGCATTGGCGTCCTTGTAGATCGCCCTGGCCGATGCGGCGGCAGTCGGCGCGGCCTGAACCGGCGCGCAGGGCAGCGCCACGCCAAGCGCCAGCGCCGATACGGCGCAGAGGATTTTGCTGCTATGGTTCACGAAACCCCTCTCCATTTTTCCGGTGCGGCGATCTTTATGCTTGCCGCGACCAAACTGATAGCGTTACCATTGCTCGGACAAAGAGACTTGTCAATGCCCGTCGAACGGGCTTTTGACATCGAAGCCAAGGGAGAGGGTCGAGTGATAGCGCGCCTGTTTTGCTGGATGATTGCCGTGACCGGGGCGCTGCTGTCGCCCATGGCGCAGGCCGAGGACGGCTATGATCTGTGGCTGCGCTATGCGCGCGCGGATCAAGCCCGCAGCGCCGATCTGGCGGCCCATGCGACCGCCATCGTCGCCCCCGGCAACAGCCCGACCCTGACCGCCGCCACCGCAGAATTGCAGCGCGGCGTCGCCGGTATGAGCGGCGCGGCGCCCACCCTGTCAGCAATAGTTCAGCAAGGTGCGCTCTGGCTGGCGACCCCCGCCTCCTCCCCTGCCCTGCCGATCCGGACCGAGGGGCTGGGCAACGAAGGCTATGCGATTCGCTCGACCCAGATGGAGGGCAAGGCCGTCACCCTGATCGCTGCGAACAGCGACATCGGCCTGCTCCACGGCGCCTATCACTGGCTGCGGCTGGCGCAGACCGGCGCACGACTCGACGCGATCGACATCCGCAGCGCGCCCAGAATCGGGCTGCGCCTGCTCAACCATTGGGACAATCTGAATGGCACGGTCGAACGCGGCTATGCCGGCGCATCGATCTGGGACTGGTGGCGCCTGCCCGACTGGAAGGGGCCGCGCTATACCGACTATGCCCGCGCAAACGCCTCGATCGGCATCAACGGCACCGTCCTCAACAATGTGAATGCCAAGGCGGACAGCCTGACCGCGCCCTATATCGCCAAGGCGGCGGGGCTGGCCGATGTCTTTCGTCCCTATGGCATCAAGGTCTATCTGTCGGTCAAATGGACCGCGCCGATGGAACTGGATGGCCTGAAGACCGCCGATCCGCTCGATCCGGCGGTCGCCGCCTGGTGGCAGGCGAAGGCGGACGAAATCTACAGGGCGATCCCCGATTTCGGCGGCTTTCTGGTGAAGGCCAACAGCGAGGGCCAGCCGGGGCCGCAGGATTATAACCGCACCCATGCCGATGGCGCGAACATGCTGGCGGCGGCGGTTAAGCCGCATGGCGGCATCGTGATGTGGCGCGCCTTCGTCTATGCCCATGACAATCCCGACGACCGCGCGAAACAGGCATACACCGACTTCAAGCCGCTCGACGGCCGGTTCGCGGACAATGTGATCGTCCAGGTGAAGAATGGCGCGATCGACTTCCAGCCGCGCGAACCCTTCCATCCGCTGTTCGGCGCGATGCCGAAAACGCCGCTGATGATGGAGTTCCAGATCACCAAAGAATATCTGGGCCAGTCGACGCACCTCACCTATCTCGGCACCCTGTTCGAGGAGACGCTGGACGCGGACACTTATGCCAAGGGCAAGGGATCGACGGTCGCCAAGGTCATCGACGGATCGCTGGATGGCCACGAACTGACCGGGATCGCCGGCGTCGCCAATATCGGCGCGGATCGCGACTGGAGCGGGTCGATCTTCAACCAGGCGGACTGGTACGCGTTCGGACGCCTCGCATGGGATACCAGTCTGTCGGCGGAGAGCATCGCGAAGGAATGGGCGGAGATGACCTTCTCCCCCGATCCGAAGGTCGTGCAGCCGGTCGTCACGATGATGATGGGATCGCGGGAGGCGGCGGTGGACTATATGACCCCGCTCGGCCTCACCCATGTCATGGATACCGGCCATCATTATGGTCCCGGGCCCTGGGTGTCCGATCTGGCGCGGCCAGAATGGAACCCGGTCTATTATCACAAGGCGGATGCGAACGGCATCGGCTTTGACCGCACGAAGACGGGCAGCGATGCCGTAAGCCAATATGCGCCGCCGGTCGCGAAGATGTGGGGCAATGTGAAGACCACGCCGGAGCGCGACCTGCTCTGGTTCCACCATCTGTCCTGGGATCATCGCCTGCGATCGGGCGAGACGCTGTGGGATGGTCTCGTCCATCGCTATGACCGGGGCGTCGCCTATGTCGCCGACATGCAGACGCGATGGGCGGCGCTCAAGCCCCATGTCGATGCGGAGCGTTTCGCGCAGACGCAGACCTTCCTGACGATCCAGCATCGCGAGGCGCTATGGTGGCGCGACGCCAGCATCGCCTATTTCCAGTCGCTGTCGAAGCGCCCCCTGCCCACCGGATCGGCCGCGCCCGCCCATGACCTGAACTGGTACAAGGCGCAGCGCTTCCCCTATGCGCCGGGGCATAACTGATATTTTGCTTCCATCGGCTGTTGTCGCTACCATTTCGATAACGACATCACCCCGCAGAAGGGCCGACATTGACCGATACGCGAACCTCCCGCCGCCAGCGCAACGCCCCCACCATCAACGATGTCGCCCGCCATGCAGGCGTGTCCCCCATGACGGTGTCGCGCGTCATAAATGGCGAGCAGGTGGTGAAGGCCGAAACCCGCGCCAAGGTGGAGGAGGCGATCAAGGCGCTCAACTATGCGCCCAGCGCCGCCGCGCGCAGCCTGGCGGGGGGGGACGAAACGCGGATCGGCCTGCTCTACAGCAACCCGTCCTCGTCCTACCTCAGCGAGTTCCTGGTCGGCAGCCTGGACCAGGCGAGCCGCAGCGGCATCGACCTGGTGGTCGAGAAATGGGACGAGCAGACATCGGTCCAGTCGGTGGTCGACCATCTGCTGCGTGGGCGGATCGACGGCGTCGTGCTGCCCCCGCCGCTCTGCGACCTGGAGGAGATGGTGGAAGCGCTGGCCGCCGCCGATATTCCCGCCGTGGCGGTAGCGACCGGCCGCCCACCATCGGATCTGTCCGCCGTCAGCATCGATGACCGCCAGGCCGCCTATGAAATGACCCGGCATCTGATCGCGCTCGGCCATGCGCGCATCGGCTTCATCAGGGGCAATCCCAACCAGACCGCCAGCGCGCGCCGCTTCGAGGGCTATGTCGCGGCTTTGCAGGAAGCCGGGCTGGCCATAGAGGACGAACTGATCGCGCAGGGCTATTTCACCTACCGGTCAGGACTGGACGCGGCCGAGCATATTTTGTCGCTGATCGATCCGCCGACCGCGATCTTCGCCAGCAACGACGACATGGCCGCCGCGACCGTGGCGATCGCGCACCGCAACGGGCTGGACGTGCCGGGCGACCTCACCGTCTGCGGTTTCGACGACAGCTCGCTGGCCACGACGATCTGGCCGGAACTGACGACGATCCGCCAGCCGATCAGCGCCATGTCGCGCGCGGCGGTCGAACTGCTGGTGCGGCGGGTGAAGGGCCGCCGAGGTCAGAAGACTGGCGAGGCCGAGCATCTGGTGCTCGACCATGCGCTCATCCGCCGCCAGTCCGATGCCGCGCCGAGGGTGCGGCCGCGGATGGGCGGCAGGTAATTCCGCCCGTCTTGCGGCTTACGCCTCGCCGAACACCCGCCGGAAGATCGTATCGACCTGCCGGAAATGATAATCGAGGTTGAACTTGTCCTCGATCTCCTGTGCGCTGAGCGCGGCGGCGACATCCTCGTCGGCCTTGAGCAATTCCATCAGCGACAGCTGGCCGTCCGACTCCCAGACCTTCATCGCGTTGCGCTGGACGTAGCGATAGCTGTCCTCCCGGCTGACGCCCGCCTGGGTCAGCGCCAGCAGCACGCGCTGCGAATGGACGAGGCCGCCCATCTTGTCCAAATTCTTCATCATCCGCTCAGGGTAGACTAGCAGCTTGTCGATCACGCCGGTCAGACGGCCGAGCGCGAAGTCGAGGGTGATGGTCGCATCGGGACCGATGTAGCGCTCGACCGACGAGTGCGAGATATCGCGCTCATGCCACAGCGCCACATTCTCCATCGCGGGCATGGCATAGCTACGCACCATGCGGGCGAGGCCGGTCAAATTCTCGGTAAGCACCGGGTTGCGCTTGTGCGGCATGGCCGACGACCCCTTCTGGCCGGGCGAGAAATATTCCTCGGCTTCCAGAACCTCGGTGCGCTGGAGATGGCGGACCTCGACGGCGAGGCGCTCGATCGAGCTGGCGATCACGCCCAGCGTCGCGAAGAACATCGCATGGCGGTCACGCGGGATAACCTGCGTCGACACCGGCTCGATCGCGAGGCCCAGCTTTTCGGCGACATGTTCCTCGACGCGCGGGTCGATATTGGCGAAGGTGCCGACCGCGCCCGAAATGGCGCAGGTCGCGACTTCCTCGCGCGCCGCGATCAGGCGCGTCTTGCAGCGGCTGAATTCGGCATAGGCTTCCGCCATCTTGAGGCCGAAGGTGACCGGCTCGGCATGGATGCCGTGGCTGCGACCGATGGTCGGCGTCAGCTTGTGCTCGAAAGCCCGGCGCTTGATGACCTCCAGCAGCTTGTCGAGGTCGTCGATCAGGATGTCGGCGGCGCGGGCCAGCTGCACGGCAAGGCAGGTGTCGAGCACGTCGGAACTGGTCATGCCCTGATGCATGAAGCGCGCTTCGTCGCCCACCTGTTCGGCCACCCAGGTGAGGAAGGCGATGACGTCGTGCTTGGTGACCGCCTCGATCGCGTCGATCGCGGGCACGTCGATGGCCGGGTTGGTCGCCCACCAGTCCCACAGCGCCTTGGCGGCGGACGGCGGCACCACGCCCAGTTCGCCCAGCTTCTCTGTGGCGTGCGCCTCGATTTCGAACCAGATTTTGAAGCGGGCTTCCGGTTCCCAGAGGGCGGTCATTTGCGGGCGGGCGTAACGGGGGACCATGGGCGAATCCTGATTGGCTGGATGGGAGTCGCCGCGCCGACTAGCAGCACCTTCCGGCGCTAGCAAATCGCGCACGCCCTGCCGTGCGCCCGCACCGTTTCTTCGCAATTAGCCCAAGCAAAAAAGTCGAACCGAGCCATTTCGCAAGATGAATGGCGCCAGATGAACGAGCGTTCAGGAACAATAGCAGGGACTCGACTATTATTCCGTAACGAATTCAGGAGTCGGGCATGAATGCTCTGCTTCGCAAGAAGGTCGCTCAACAGGAGGTCGCAATGATCCGCACATTTTTGTTCACGACGGCTTTGGTCATCGCAGCTCCCGCCATGGCGCAGCAGACGCCGAGTGCCGATCAGGGCGCCACCCCCAACGCCCCGCAATCGGCGCAGCCGGCAGTGCCCGCAACGCCCGCGCAACCCCAGTCGTCCGCGCCGGCAACCCCAGCCACGCCCGCCCAGCCCGCGACACCCGCCAATCCGGCCGGCTCGGTCGCGTCGATAGTGGACAGCGAATTCCCGGCCTATGACGCGAACAGCGACGGCCAGCTCGACAAGTCCGAATTCTCGCGCTGGATGCTCGCGCTCAAGGACCAGGAAATGAAGGCTACGGGCAAGACGCTGCCGGCGGACCAAGTGACGGCCTGGGCCGACGGCGCCTTTACCAGCGCGGATTCGGACAAGAGCACGACCGTCAGCAAGCCGGAACTGATCAGCTATCTGAGCGGCGGCGCAGCCTGACGCACAATGGAATAAACCCGCCTGTCACGAAGGGCGGATGAAGAGCCCGAAACGGGTCGCATCATGGGATGGCATGGACCGGACAGGGCCATGCCATCCCTTTTTGTGTCGGGATGACGCGAAAACCGCCATTCACCGCCCCCGGCACCGGGGCGCAGCGATCATGCGATATTCGCAGATCCCGCGGGTCGTCCGGCGGGAATCAGCCCTTCTTGCGGGCGTAGAGCAAGGCAGCGACGATCGCGGCGGAACCGATACCGACCGCAGTACCCATCCATACGCCCTTGCCCGCGGACTTGCGTGCGGCGACGGCGAGATCGGCCTTTTCATTGGCGGGCGTTGCGGGAGAAGCGGCGTCTGCGCCGGTTGCCGGCGCGCTGTCTTCGGTCTTGCTCATGGTCCTTGTAGCTATGCCCCAAAGCGGCGCCCCGGAAAAGACCGAAGGCGCGCCGGGCCTACGACTTTCCGCTGACGCGCCTTTTACGCAACACCCCTTGACTCCGCGCCCGGTTCCATGTTGGTAGCGCTATCAATTTACAACCATTCGCTTTAGGAGTTGATGATGCCGGGCGAAGTCTCCCTGCTCGATTGCCTGCCTGCCGACTGGCGCGGCGGCCTGTTCATCGGCCGCGTCCAGACCGCCGCCGGTCCCAGCCCGATCCTGGTGGCGGACGGAATCGCCCATGACATGAGCCGCGTCGCGCCCACCGTCGCGCAACTGGTGGAGGCGCTGCCGCTTTCGCCGGACGCGGGCGAGGCGCTCGGTCCGCTCGAAACGCTGGGCCTGCCGCTGCTCAGCCCGGTCGACCTGCAATGCGTCAAGGCGTGCGGAGTGACCTTCGCCCTTTCGGCGCTGGAACGCGTGATCGAGGAACGCGCACGCGGTGACGCCAGCGCAGCCGCCGGGATTCGCACCCGACTGGAGGAACGCGTGGGCGGATCGATCCGCGCGGTCGTGCCGGGCACTCAGGAAGCCGCCGCATTGAAGGCCGCGCTGATCGAGGATGGCCTCTGGTCGCAATATCTGGAAGTGGCGATCGGTCCCGACGCGGAAGTGTTCACCAAGGCGCCGGTTCTTTCGACCGTGGGCCTGGGCGCGGAGATCGGCATCCGCTCCGATTCCACCTGGAACAACCCCGAACCCGAAGTGGTGCTGATCGTGAGCGCCAAGGGCGAAGCTGTGGGCGCGACGCTGGGCAATGACGTCAACCTGCGCGACTTCGAGGGACGCTCCGCCCTGCTGCTCGGCAAGGCCAAGGACAATAACGCCTCCTGCTCGCTCGGCCCGCTCATCCGCCTGTTCGACGGTGATTTCACCATCGACGATGTGCGCAACGCCGAAGTCGGGCTGACCATCGACGGGCCGGAAGGCTATCGCCTGGAAGGCACCAGCAGCATGAACCAGATCAGCCGCGATCCGCTGGAACTTGTGCGCCAGACCCTGTCGGAGCATCAATATCCCGACGGCTTCACCCTGTTCCTGGGCACCCTTTTCGCGCCGGTGCAGGATCGGGACGAGCCGGGCCGCGGCTTCACCCACAAGGTCGGCGACGTGGTGGCGATCTCGACGCCGCGCCTCGGCAAGCTGATCAACACGGTGGTGACGTCGAAGGACGCCGCGCCATGGACCTGGGGGCTGTCCGCCCTGATGACCAACCTCGCAACGCGCGGCCTCCTGAAAGAGACTGCCGCATGACCGCCATATATCCGAGCCTGAAGGGCAAGCGCGTCTTCATCAGCGGCGGCGGCAGCGGCATCGGCGAAGGCCTGGTCGAGGCGTTCGTCGGCCAGGGCGCCCATGTCGCCTTCTGCGACATCGCCGTGGAGCCGAGCGAGGCTCTGGTCGCGCGCCTTTCCGGCGCGGCCTTCACGCCGATCTTCCACGCGGTCGACCTGCGCGACATCGATGCGGTGCAGGCGATGATCGGCACGGTCGAACGGCAACTGGGCGGGATCGACATCCTGATCAACAACGCCGCCAATGACGATCGCCACACGATCGAAGACGTGACCCCCGCCTATTGGGACGAGCGGATGGCGGTCAATCTTCGGCACCTGTTCTTCGCGGCGCAATCCGCGGTTCCGGCGATGAAGCGCGCGGGCGGCGGCGTGATCCTGAACTTCGGTTCGATCAGCTGGCACCTCGCCCTGCCCGAACTGGCGCTCTACCAGACCGCCAAGGCGGCGATCGAAGGACTGACCCGCAGCCTTGCCCGCGACCTTGGCCGCGACAATATCCGCGTCAACACCATCATCCCCGGCAATGTGAAAACGCCGCGCCAGGAAAAATGGTACACGCCCGAAGGCGAGGCCGAGATCGTCGCGGCGCAGTGCCTCGACGGTCGCATCCTGCCGCAGGATGTCGCCGCTCTGGCGATGTTCCTGGCGTCGGACGACGCCCGCTACTGCACCGCCCATGATTATTTCATCGATGCCGGCTGGCGCTGACATGCCGACCGCCGATCCGCAGAGCGTCCTGTCGGTCGGCGCGATGCTGGGCGAAGGGCCGGTCTGGGTGGCGCGCGACGCCGCCCTCTGGTTCGTCGACATCAAGGGGCACCGCATCCACCGCTACGACCCTGCACTGGACGTCGGGCGAAGCTGGGCGGGGCCGGAACAGGTCGGATGGATCCTGCCCACCGCCGACGGACTGTTCGCGGTAGGGCTGCAATCGGGCGTGCATCGCTTCGATCCCGCCCTGGATTTGACGGAGGGGGGCAGCTTTGCGCTGATCCACGCCCCCGAAGCGCATCTGCCCGGCAATCGCCAGAATGATGCCACCGTCGCGCCG
Organism: Sphingobium sp. V4; assembly: GCF_029590555.1. Classification (NCBI taxonomy): domain Bacteria; kingdom Pseudomonadati; phylum Pseudomonadota; class Alphaproteobacteria; order Sphingomonadales; family Sphingobiaceae; genus Sphingobium; species Sphingobium sp. V4. The sequence continues at coordinate 1,886,475 of NZ_CP081001.1, forward strand.
GACGGCGCGCTCTGGTTCGGGACGATGGACGATGCGGAGAAGGCCGACAGCGGCTATTTCTACCGCTTCCATGACGGGCGCTGCATCGAAACCGGTCTGCCGGCGGTATCGATCACCAACGGCCCTGCCCTCTCCCCCGATGGCCGCATACTCTATCACACCGATACGTTGGGCAAGCGCATCTGGCGCACGCAGCTGGCACAGGACGGCACGGTCGGCAACACCACCCTGTTCGCCAAGGTCGAGGAAGGCGCCGGCTATCCCGACGGGCCGACGGTCGATGCCGAAGGCTGCCTGTGGACGGGCCTGTTCGGCGGCTGGGCGGTGCGCCGCTACGATCCGGCGGGCAAGCTGATGCGGGAAATCCGCTTCCCGGTGGCCAATATCACCAAGATCGCCTTCGGCGGCGAAGACCTACGCACCGCCTATGCGACGACCGCGCGCAAGGGGCTGGACATGACAGCGTTGACAGAACAGCCCCTGGCAGGCGATCTGTTCGCCTTCGACCCCGGCGTCGCCGGGCTGCCGGGGCATGTCGCGACGATATAAGAAAGCAGGAAGGAACAGGATATGACAGAGGGGAGCGCCGAAAGGGTCAATATGGCCTTCATCGCCGCGATCGTGGCCGTGGCGACGATCGGCGGCTTCATGTTCGGCTATGATTCGGGCGTCATCAACGGCACGCAGAAGGGGCTGGAAAGCGCCTTCGACCTCGGCAAGCTGGGCATCGGCGTCAATGTCGGCGCGATCCTGGTCGGCTCCTCGATCGGCGCGTTCGGCGCGGGCCGCATGGCCGACATCATCGGCCGGCGCGGCGTGATGATGCTGGCCGCCATCCTCTTCCTCGTCAGCGCGCTGTTGGCCGGCGCGGCCGGTTCCTCCGCCCTCTTCATCATCGCCCGCATCATCGGCGGCCTGGGCGTGGGCGCGGCGAGCGTCATCTCGCCGGTCTACATCTCCGAAGTCACGCCGGCCAATGTGCGCGGCCGACTGTCGAGCGTGCAACAGGTGATGATAATCTCCGGCCTCACCGGCGCGTTCGTCGCCAACTTCGTGCTGGCCCGCTATGCCGGCGGCTCGACCGCGCCGCTGTGGCTCGACTTCCCGGCCTGGCGCTGGATGTTCTGGTTGCAGGCGATCCCCGCCGCCATCTATTTCCTGGCGCTGCTCGTCATTCCCGAAAGCCCCCGCTACCTCGTCGCGCGGGGTCAGGAGGATCGCGCCCATGCGGTGCTGACCCGCCTGTTCGGCGCCGACGCCGCGACGCGCAAGGTGGCCGAGATCCGCGCCAGCCTGGCCGCCGACCATCACCGCCCCAAGCTCTCCGACCTGATCGACAAGGCCAGCGGCAAGGTGCGCCCGATCGTCTGGACCGGCATTGGCCTCGCCGTCTTCCAACAGCTCGTCGGCATCAACGTCGTCTTCTATTATGGCGCGACCCTGTGGGAAGCCGTCGGCTTTTCCGAGGACAACGCCCTCCAGATCAACATCCTCTCGGGCGTGCTGTCGATCGGCGCGTGCCTGGGCACGATCATGCTGGTCGACCGGATCGGCCGCAAGCCGCTGCTGCTGATCGGCTCGGCGGGCATGGCCGTGACGCTGGCGGTGGTCGCCTATGCCTTCTCCACCGCCGTTACCGGTGCGGATGGCGGCGTCACCCTGCCCGGCCATAATGGCCTGATGGCGCTGATCGCGGCCAACCTGTACGTGATCTTCTTCAACCTCAGCTGGGGTCCGATCATGTGGGTCATGCTGGGCGAAATGTTCCCCAACCAGATTCGCGGCTCCGGCCTTGCGGTCGCGGGCTTCGCCCAGTGGATCGCCAATGCCGCCATATCGGTCAGCTTCCCCGCGCTGGCCGTGTCGCCCGGCCTGGTGGTGACCTATACCGGCTATGCGCTGTTCGCGGCGATCAGCTTCTTCTTCGTCCGCGCCATGGTGCATGAGACCAAGGGGCGCGAGCTTGAGGACATGGTCGGCTGAGCACAGACATCATCCTGTTGCGGGCGGGGGCGCTGGAAGCGGCGCTCTCCCCCGCTGTCGGCGGTTCGTTGCTGCGTCTGGCGCTGGACGGGGTCGACCTGCTGCGCCGCGCGCCGGACGGCGCGGGCGATCCGCTGGCGATGGCCAGCTTCCCGCTCGTCCCCTATGCCAATCGCATCGCGGACGGCCGGTTCGCCTTCGACGGGCAGGACTATCAGCTGCCGCGCAATTTCGGCGATCATCCGCACAGCATCCATGGCTTTGGCTGGCAGGCGACATGGACAGAGAAGGCGACAGCCCCCGCCTCCGCCCGACTGGTGCATGAGCATGGCGGCGACGCCGGCTGGCCCTGGCCCTACCGCGCTGAACAACAGGTCGCGCTCACCCCGTCACAACTGTCCATGTCGCTGTCCATGACCAATGTCGGCGACGGCCCCATGCCGGCGGGACTGGGTTTCCACCCCTATTTCCTGGCCGATGGGGCCACGACCTTGCGCTTCGATGCGCGCAGCCTGTGGCTCTCCACCACCGACATGCTGCCCGCGCGCCAAGTTCCCGCCGATGCGCTGGGCGACTGGTCGCGGCCCGCGCCGGTGCACGGCAACAGCCTGATCGACAATGTCTATGGCGGCTGGACCGGCATCGCGACGGTCGAGCGCGGGGATGGCGTGCGCCTGACGCTGTCCGCCACCGGCGCGGACTGGCTGCATGTCTATCGACCGCCCGACAGCGCCGATTTCTGCCTGGAGCCGGTCAGCCACATGCCCGACGCGATCAACCGGGGCGGGATGGCGACGCTAGCGCCGGGCGACACCGCGCATCTTGCCATGACCATCGCCATCGACAAAATCGACCAGACGCTTCCGAAATGGGACGGGATCGCCTAAGCTGCCTCAAACCAGCAGCAAAGGGTCTAGCCTATGCAATTTCTGCGGACAGCCTTCTGGGTCGTCATCGCCGTGGCGCTCGCCTTCTTCTGCATGGCGAATTATGTCCCCGTGACCGTGCGTCTGTGGGGTGATCTGGTGATGGAAACCAAGCTGCCCGTCCTGCTGATCGGCGCCTTCCTGCTGGGCGCGCTGCCCTTCTGGGTCATGGCGCGGGCCACGCGCTGGCGGTTGAAGCGCCGGCTCGACAGCACCGAGCGAGCGCTGGTGGCGGCCACGGCCGCCTCCGCGCCGCCGCCCGCCCCCGCCCTTTCCGATCCGCCCGTGGTCACGACCGTTACGGACTCCCCCATCCCCTCTTCCAATGTTACAGGACCAGCATGAGCAGCCCCATCTATGTCGCCATCGACACGCCCGACCTTGCCAAGGCGCAGACGCTCGCCGGGCAGGTGCGGCATCATGTCGGCGGGCTGAAGCTGGGCCTCGAATTTTTCTGCGCCAACGGCCATCATGGCGTGCATGAGATGATGAAGTTCGGCCTGCCGATCTTCCTCGACCTCAAGCTGCACGACATTCCCAACACCGTGGCGAAGGCGGTGCAGGCGCTGCACCTGCTGGAGCCGGCGATCCTGACCGTCCATGCCGCCGGCGGCCGCGCCATGCTGGAGGATGCCAAGGCGGCGGCGGGCGTCAACACCAAGGTGGTCGCCGTCACCGTGCTGACCAGCCTCGACAATGGCGACCTCCTCGACATCGGCGTGGGTGGAAAGGCCGAAGATCAGGTCCGTCGCCTCGCCGACCTGGCGCAGAGCGCGGGCCTCGACGGCATCGTCTGTTCGGGCGAGGAAGTGGCGCTGGTCAAGCAGGGCTGGAATGACGGCTTCTTCGTCGTGCCGGGCGTCCGTCCTGCCGGCGGCGCGCTGGGCGACCAGAAGCGCGCGGTGACGCCGCGCCAGGCGCTGGACCGGGGGGCGTCGATCCTGGTGGTCGGCAGGCCGATCAGCCTGGCGGAAAATCCCGACCTGGCGGCACGGGAGATCGAGGCGACGCTTTAGGAGGATTGCGAGCAGAGGCAGACAGTTGAGCGCGGTGCGACGCGGGCCTACCGTCCCTCTTCGACCTCATCCCCGGCAAAGAAATGCTGGATCACATCGCGCGCCAGTCGCGCGGGGCGCAGGGTGTCGGCGTCGATGCAGCACCAGCTGGACTTGACCTCCGCCAGGACTTCCTCCCCGCGGCGGATCACCGTTTCATAGAAGGCGCGCGCGCCCTGCACCTTTTCCAGCAGGACGGTGGCAATCACCTCGTCATCGAGGAAAGTGGGCTTGCGATAGGTGATCTCATGCTTGAGCGCGACCCAGAGATGCTGGGCGACCGCCTCCGCCGGGGCCAGCGCACGCCAATGGTCCAGCACCGCATTCTGCACCCATTTCAGGTAGCTGGCATTGTTGACATGACCCATGAAGTCGATGTCGTCCGGCTCGATGCCGACCGGGTAGAGATGGGGAATCGCGTTACTCACAAGGATGTAAATAACACTGCCGCAAGCAGGCTGATAGAGGGGATCGGCGCCTCGCGCGCAAAAAGGCGGCCGATCCGACGACCGGCCGCCTCTTTCCGTCACAGCCTCCGTTCGCTTCGTGCGAAGCCGGAAAGCGGCCAGGACAGTTCTACCTGCCTCGGCCGGGTAGATCAGAAGCGCCAGCCTACGCTGCCGACCACCTGGTGGCGATCGGTATCGATGCCGAATTCATCGCTGGTCGCGCCATTGGCGAAGTCGATATGCGCGTCCTCATATTTGGAATAGCGATATTCGATCTTGGCGAAGGTGTTGGCGTTGATCGCCCGCTCCACGCCCGCACCGATGCGCCAGCCGTCGAGCTTGAAATTGGTGTCGGTTTCCTGGTTTGTGTCGCCGGCCAGCACGTCCAGCTTAGTGTTGGTGTAGCCGCCCTTCACATAGACCAGCGTCGCGGGGTTGGCGAGGATGCCGGCGCGCGCGCCAATATAAAGGTCGCGGCCCTGCTTCACGCGGCCGAAGCCGAACTGGTCGGAAAAGTCGGTTCGGCTGCTCTTGGCGGTCGAGTCGGTATATTCGCCCTCGACGCCGACGACGGCGCTGCCCAGATTAACGTCATAGCCCGCGCCCACGCCGTAGAGCAGGCCGTCGATATTCTGATCGTCATTGCCATTGTCATTGTCCACGTCGCTACCGGCCCCGGTGCGGTCATAGCCCAGGATCGCTTCGACGCGCGGGCCGGTGAAGGTCGGGCCGACATCCTGCGCGAAAACCGGGGTGGCGACAGTGGCGCCGGCCAGAAGGGTTGCGACCATCAACTTACGCATAGGGATTCTCCGTTCTCATTCTCTTCCCCCTCAGGGGGTGAGACGCTCAAGCCGGAAAAGCCGCGTTGGTTTCATGAACAGGAGATAAACATTTGATTATGTGCCATTAATGACACAAGACTGGCTCCGTTCGTCGCAACATTGTGGGGAACGGACGATGAACCGAAACGGCCTGCTCAACATTCCACCACATTGACGGCGAGGCCGCCGAGCGAGGTTTCCTTGTAGCGGCTGGCCATGTCCTCGCCGGTCTGGCGCATGGTTTCGATCACCGCGTCGAGGCTGACGATATGGCGCCCGTCGCCCTGGAGCGCGAGATAGGCGGCGTTGATCGCCTTCACCGCGCCCATCGTGTTGCGTTCGATGCAGGGAATCTGCACGAGGCCGCCGATCGGGTCGCAGGTGAGGCCGAGATTATGCTCCATGCCGATTTCGGCGGCATTTTCGACCTGCCCGTTGGTGCCGCCCAGCACCGCCGCCAGTCCCGCCGCCGCCATCGAGCAGGCGACGCCGACTTCCCCCTGACACCCCATTTCGGCGGCGGAGATGGACGCGCGCTTCTTGTAGAGGAAGCCGATCGCCGCGGCGGTGAGCAGGAAGCGACGCTCCCCGTCGCGGTCTGCGCCGGGCACGAAGCGGCGATAATAATGGAGCACCGCCGGGATCACGCCCGCCGCGCCGTTGGTCGGCGCGGTGACGACCCGGCCGCCCGCCGCATTCTCCTCATTCACGGCCAGCGCGAACAGGCTGACCCATTCGAAAATCTGCGCCGGTCCCAATGCATCCTGTTGCAGCCGCAGTCGCTGGTGGATGGCGCGGGCGCGGCGACGGACCTTGAGGCCGCCGGGCAACAGCCCTTCCTGCGCCAGTCCCCGCTCGATCGAGGCGGACATGGCGTCGATCACGCTGTCGAGAAAGGCGTTGGTTTCCTCCTGCGCACGCCAGGCGCCCTCGTTGCGCAGCACCAGGGTGGCGATCGACAGGCCGCTCGCCTCCCCCTGCGCCAGCATCTCCGCGCCGGAGGAGAAGGGAAAGGGCTGGACGACATTATGGCCGAGCGGCGTATCGTCGCTGACCGGCACGACGCCCGGCAGCACGGCGCCGCCGCCGATCGAATAATAATCGCGCACCAGCGGCTCGTCGCGCCCCGGCATCCACGCCGAAAAGCGCATCCCGTTGCTGTGCGCCTCCAGAAATTCGCCCATCCGGAAAAGGAGGTCGCGCGCCTCCTCGAACGGAACCCAGCGATCGACGGCGCTGCCCGCCTGGATACGGCCGTCGGTACGGATCGCGGCGAGAATGGCGGAGATCGCGTCGGGATCGATGCCCTCGGGTCGATGCCCCGACAGGCCGAGCAGGACCGCGATGTCGGTCGCATGACCCTTGCCGGTCAGCGCGAGCGAGCCGAACAATTCGCACTGCACCCGCGCGGGGATAGCAGGCAGCGTGTCCATGAACATGAGGGCCGCGCGCATCGGGCCGACCGTGTGCGAGCTGGACGGGCCGATGCCGATGGTGAACAGGTCCATCACGCTGATGGCGGTGCCGGCGTCGATACGGCTCTTGGTCAAAGTTAATAATCCCTGGATATGCGGACGTTGGCGCTCTGGCGCCCCAGCGTGGAGATGGCGCCCAGCAGCGAGAGCCAGCGCGTGACCTGATATTCGATACGCGTCGCCGAATAGCCCTGCCCGTCGGTGATGAGTTCCACATAGGTCTTGCGGGTCAGATATTTGCCCGCCGCGATCGACGTGCCCTGCCCCTGGGTCGGATCGGCGGCGATGATGCGCAGCCGGTCGAGGCCCGCCGCCTTGCGCACCGCGTTGATCGGGTCCAGCCCGCTTCCCCCCTGGAGAGAGCCGACCGCCGAAGCGAGCTGGAGCGCTTCGGGCGCGGACAGGTTGGTGATCGACGTGCCGAACAGGATGCGCGAGAGCAGTTCGTCCTGCGGCAGGGCCGGCGTGCTGGTGAAGCTGATGTCGGGGCGCAGCCCGGTGCCGCCGACATGGATGGTGGCGGACAGGTCGCTGACATCGGCTTCGGCGCTGATGTCGAGCGTCGGGTTGACCGGGGTCCGGCCATCGAACTGGATATGGCCTTCGCGCAGTTCGAAGCGGCGCCCGGCAAATTCATAGCCGCCACGCACCAGTTCCGCCCGGCCCGCGATGGCCGGGCTGGTCACGGTTCCGCCGATCGTCAGGTCGGCCCGCCATTCGCTGTCGAGGCCAAGGCCCGTGACGGTCAGGCGATTGCGTGCACGCGCCTTCACCGCCAGCGCCCAGGGCACGGTGGCGCGCTGCTGTTCGATCTCCTCGCCGCGCCGGTTGATCTCGACCACGCGCAGTTCCGGAATCTGCGCCACGGCGGCGGCGCGCCCCATGGTGAAACGGCTGCGGTTGAGCGTCAGGTCGCCGCCGATCGTGCCGCCCACCCCGTCCGATCGCAGGGTGATCGGCCCGGTGACGGTCGCGGCGATATCGTCGCGCTCCAGCAGCGCGGCATTGTCGGCCTGGAGCGCCAGGTCCATGCCGACGCCCGCTATGCCGTTGAAGGTGAAGCGGCCCGTGCCGTTGACCGTGCCGCCATTCTGCGCCGTCGCGGCGAAGCTGGAAATGACGAGCTGGGCACCGGAGAAGCGGCCCCGCGCCCGGACATCGCGCAGCCGCATGCCGGTGACGGGGCTGTTGATCGCGGCCTTGTCGGTCGCTAGCTGCCCGGTGATCAGCGGATCGCCCAGCGTGCCGCGCATGTCGGCCGTCACGCTGACCGGACCGCTGATGTCGACAATCTCGACGCCGGTGAGGCGCCAGAGCGTGTCGGCCGTGCCGCCAAAGCGCAGCTGCGCGAACAGCGGCGCGGCATTCAGCCGCTGCACCAGCCCGCCCTCGCGGCCAAGCGGCGTCAGCAGCGCCTGCCCCCGGCCGATCGTCTTGCCGTCGGCGACGAAGATCATCCGGGTCGCCAGCCGATCCGACGTCAGCGCGGCATTGACGCCGACATCGACCGGCCGTGAACTCAACGACAGGCCGGAGCGGGACAGGCCGCGAATGCGCAGTTCCGCCTTGCCGGTGGGAAGGCCGCCGCGCGGCTGGGCGTAGCTGAGCGATCCGGTCGCCATGCCGCCAAGGCCCAGATTGTCATAGGCGATGTCGAGCAGCGACAGTGGGAGCTTTTCCATGCGCGCTTCGATATGGGTCGATGCGCTGCCCAGTTCGCCAGCCAGTTGCAGTGATCCGCCGGCATAGCTGACCGTCGTCGGCGACAGGCGCCAGCCATCCTCGGTCCGGGTCAGCAGCGCCGCGCGATTGAGGCGGATGGGGCGCTTGTCGATTGTGCCGCCGGCCGACAGGCGGATGCGGTCGGGTTCGACCTGCGCCTCGCCCTGAAGCTCGAAGAGGCGGCCGCGCTGGCCCGACAGGCTGCCGCGTATCTGCCCCTTGCCATCGACCAGTTCGGCGTTTGCCGCGAAGCGGCCGAGCAGCGCGCCGCCCACGCGCAGCCCACGCGCCTGCGCCGTGGCCGTGACCGTCGTGCCGTCGGGATCGAGCAGGATAGTGCCGTCCAGCGTGCCGCGCCGCACCGCGATGATGGTCGGCCCCTCGAAACTGGCGTCATTGGCGGTGAGCTTGAGCTGCACCTGCTGCGCATCGTTCACCGGCCTGAAATTGATATAGCCGGTAACGGGGCCGAGCACGCCGAGCTGTCCGGCCAGTCCGCCCGCGACCGGGCGAATGTCGCCGCTGGCGGTGACGCCGGAGACGGCAAGATTGGCGACCCGCACCACCGCCTGCCCGCCCGGGGGCAGCAGAATCACGCCGCGCCCGGTGAACGGGCCGAGCGTCGATCCGCCATTGGCTGTGTAGCTGTAGCCGTTGGCGTCGGGGATCAGCTTCGCCCGCACGTCGCGCAGGCCCAGTGCGTCCATCGGCCGGGCCAGCAGCAGGTCGATGGTCGGGCGCTCGATCCGGCCGTCCAGCGTCAGGGTGACGGGGCCATAGCGGCCATGGCGCCCGCTGCCCTCCAGATGCAATGTCCCGTCGCGGTGGCGCAGACCCTGCCCCGCCAGCGTCAACAGCGGCGATTCGAGGCGCAGATTGCTGAGCGCCAATTGCCCGTCGGGCCGCAGTTCCAGTCCGCTGCGCGCGGTCGGCAGGCCGCCGCCCAGCGTGCGCAGGAAATCATTGTCGAGCCGCCGTACCCGCGCCAGCGCAGTGCCGCCAAGGCCGAAGCTGCCGTCGCGGCGCGGCACGGCCCGCAGCTTGGACGTCAGGTCGACAATGCCCAGCCCGCGAATGAACAGGTTGCTGATCTGCCCGTCCAGACCGAAATCATAACGGCCGGTCTTGAGGTCGGCGATCATCACCAGCTTGCCGCGCAGCTTGTCCGAACGGAACTGCATCGGATTGCTGACGATCTGCTGCCCCTTCAGTTGCAGCACGCCATCGAGCTGAAAATTGCGGACTATGCCCTCGACCAGTTCGCCTTGCCCGTCCAGCCGGCGCGCGCGCAGCCGGAGCGGGACCATAGCGGAGCCGTTGGCGGCCTGCCTGCCCTTACCTTCGGCCCGCACGTCGCGGATCACGGTCCTGTCGAAGGCCAGTTCGCGCGCCGTCAGCAGATATTCATAGCCCGGCGTGCTGAACGGACCGTCGAGCCGGATCTTCGCGGCGATGTCACGGCCACGCATGGTCCGGAGCAACGCCTGCGGCCGCGACAGTTTCAGGTCGATCAACAGATTGTCGAGCGCATTGTTGCGCAGGTCGATGGCTCCGTCGGCATCCAGGTCGAAGGCGGCGGAGCGCAGAGCCATCCTGCCGTCGATCACCCGGTCGACCATCGTGCCGCTGGCGCGTACCGACAGGCGCGGATCGGCCATGCGGCGCAACAGGCCATTGCCGGCGACAGCGGCCGTCTCGATCGTGCCGCGCGCCGAATAGGCACCGCTGCGCGCCGCCAGAACGAAGTCGGCGGCCGCATCCCCATCGACCATGGCTGCCAGCCGCCCGTCCCAGCGGCTCCAGCTGCCCTTGCCGCCGATGCGCAGATTGGCGTCCTGCTTCAGGCCCGCCATCGCCGCCAGCACACCGCCTTTCGGCGCATTGACGGTAACGTCCAGCTTGAAACGGTCGTCGTCCGGCCGGCTGTCGAGCGCGATCGTGAGCGCATCGCTGCCGTCGAGCGTCCGCGCCGCCAGGTCGATGATCGCGCGGCCGCCGCGAATGTCGGCATCCCCCGTCATCGTCGCGGTCTGGATACGGCCGGTGACGGCAGGCGCGATCGTCAGCCGGCCAACCGAAAACTGCATCAGGCGAATGTCGAAGCCCGGCAGGATCGGGCCGCGCCGCTGGGTCGGATTAAGCCGGGGCAGCTTGTGCAGCGTCGCCTGCGGAATGGCGAGCCGGTCGATGTCCAGCCGGTTGGACAGCCAGGCGAAGGGCCACCAGTCCAGTTCGACGCGCGGCGCATCCAGGAAGCGCCCCCTGGGATCGGACAGGGTCAGGTTGCGCAGTACCGCCTTGCGATAGATGCTGCCCTCGATCGCGCCGACATGGATGCGCAGGCCCGATGCCGACTTGATCGTGGCGATGCGGCCGGCAAGGTAGCGATGGCCGCCCGACGTGTCGAGCCAGGCCAGCGCGCCGACGACGACCAGCAACGCCGCCGCCAGCAGCCCCGCCACCCAGCGCTGCCAGCGCCCATCCCAGGCACGTCGATGGGTCACCAAAGGCGGCGGCGTGACGGTGGCGGGCGAAGGCGCGTCGTCGGCCATCAGAAGGCCTGCCCCAGCGAGACATAGACGGCGACCTTCGGATCACCCGGCTGGGGGTTGAGCGGCGTGCCGACATCGACGCGGATCGGCCCGAAATTGCTGTAATAGCGCACGCCCATGCCCGCGCCGATGCGCAGGTCGCGGAAGCGCGGCAGGAAGCTGGTCGAGATATTGCCCGCATCGACAAAGGGCACCACGCCGAAATTGCCGAACCGGATGCGGCTTTCGAGCGAAAATTCAGCCAGGCTCTTGCCACCGACCGGATCATCATCCTCGCCATAACGCGGGCCGATCGCCTGATAGCCATAGCCGCGCACCGACGCGCCGCCACCGGCATAGAAGCGCCGCGACGGCGCGATCTGGTCGACGGTCGAGCCCAGGATGGTGCCGAAGCGCGCCCGCGCGGCGACGACCACCCGCTCGCCCACCGGCTGGTAGACGCTGCCATCCACCTGTACCTTGGCATAGCCGAAGGTCTTGTCCTGGAAAGACAGTTCCGGGCTGATCCGGCCGCCCAGTCGAAAACCCTTGCTGGGATTGAGCAGGTCGTCGCTGCCGTCATAGGTCAGGCTGAGCGGCACAGCACCGATCAGGAAAGTCCGGCGCGCGCCCCCGGAAAAGGCGTCCGCTTCGTCCGAGGCGATCAGTTCCGCGCCGACGCGCCAGACCCAGTTCTTCTGGAACAGGATGTTGGTCTGCCGCTCCAGCCCGCCCGACAGGGTGATGGTGCGCGCATCATAGGCGTCGCGCTTGATGTTGCTGATCGACACCAGCCCGGTCAGCACATTGTCGCGGCGATGGAAATTGTTGCGGCGATAGGTGAAGGATGCGGTCTGCTCCTGCGTGCCGATCACCCCGCGCAGCGTCACCGCGCCTTCGGGCGGGAACAGGTTGCGATGCTGCCAGCTCACTTCCGCGCGATAGCCTTCGCCGGTGCCATAGCCCAGTTCGCCCGCGATCGTGCGCAGCGGCGCGGGGCGCATGTCGACCGCCAGATCGACATGCTCGCCATCGCCGGCATCCGTCGGCGTCAGCGTGACCGACGACACGAGGCCGGTGGCGACGATCGCGCGGCGCAGATCCTCGACGTCGGACGCCATATAGGTGTCGCCGGACTTGAAACGGGCGATTTCCTGCACATGATGCGCGCTGAACAGCGCGTCATCGTCCATGCGGATCGCCCCGAACCGGCGGAAGCCGCCCGGCGTGACGATGATATCGAGGTCGCCCTTGCGCTCCTCATGGTCGATCCGCACGTCCGGCTCGTCTACCTTCGCGAAAGGAAAGCCGCTTTCGGACAGGACGGCGGCCAGATTGTCGCGCCCGGCCAGGATCGCATCGGCATCGACCGGATCGTCGACCTTGGGCGGGAAGGCGGCGCGGAGTTTCGGCTCCTGCTCGCCGGTTTCCGCAAGCCCCGGAAGATCGACCGACGACAGCAGATAGCGCGTGCCCGGATTGATGTCGAAGCTGACCGCCAGCCGGTCGCTGCCCGCCGCAGGAGGCGCCACGCTGCCGCGGATGCGCGCGGCATAATAGCCCTTGGCACGCAGCAGGCGATCAAGCAGATCCCGGTCTTCCTTTATGCGCCGGTTGATCTGGGCGAGGTTGGCGGGCTTGTCCTGCCCCAGGCGCAGGGCGGACAGCTCATCGAAACGCTGGGTGAACTGGGCGTCCGCGATCGCATCGACGCCGGCCAGGACGACCGTGTAACGGCGCTCCTCGCCAGCGTCAGCGAAGGTCGCCGCATCCTCCACCGGTTCGACGACGGTCGACGCCGCCTCCCCGGACGGGTCGGACGGCGCGGCGGCGTTCTGGTCCGCGGGGTCGGCGGGCAGCGGATCGATCCTGTCGGGCTGCCCCATGTCCGGCCAGTCCAGACCGATGTCCGGCATCGCGTCGAGCGGCGCGTTCACGTCAGGTGCGGCTTCGGGGGGTGTCACTTCGGACGCGGGCGCCTGCTGCGCCTGCGCCATGCAGGGGGCGAGCAGCACCAACGGCGCTAGACAGAGCCGGGTGGGATGCGGGCGGCGGCCGTTAGTGCGGCGTCGGGTCCGCAAACCATGGGTCATGGCGAACGGTCTAGACCAACTTCGACCGCCATGGCCAGTCCAGAAGCGCGATAATGCGCCGCGCAATCAGAAAGCGGTGCTCAGACGATCGAGCAGCGCCCGCGCCGGGCCGGGACCTGATGGGCCGGACAAGCCGTCGAGTCTTTCCTGAAGCCGCATGACCCGATCGTAGAGATCCTGGCTCCCCTCGATCAGCGCGCGCGCAGCGAAGGGGAAATCGGCAGCCAGCGCCGGATCGGTGAGCGTGGCCCGCCCGAGCCGATATTTCTCGTCGCTGAGGTCGGCGGCGCCGATCTCTCCGCGCTGCCAGGCGCGCTGGCTGAGCAGCCAGGCGATGACATGCATCAGCCGGGTCGTCACCTTGAGCGATTCGCAGGCGAAGGCGACGCGGCGCAGCGGATCCTGTATCTCCTGCTCGTCCGGCGTGCCGCGATCGAAATAGGCCCGCGCCTCATCCGCCATCACCATGGCTTCCAGATAGAGGCCGTCGACGAGGCGCCGATGGAGGCCAGGATCAAGAAAGGCTGCGTTCTTCATGGGCAATGACTGACATAATAGTGCAATTCTGTCAGGTCCGTTAATCGCGCCCTGTCCCATTCGGGGGCGACGGACGCGCCGCGGACGAAAATTCGGGCGGGCCGATCAGGCGATGATGTCCGGAACCAGCTGGTCCTCCAGCAATGCGATCTCGTCGCGCAGGCGCAGCTTGCGCTTCTTGAGACGCGCGATCTGCATCTGGTCGCCGCCGCCCGCATCCACCAACGCCATGATGGCGCCGTCGAGGTCGCGATGCTCGACTCGCAGCAGCTCCAGACGGCGCATGATATCTTCCCGGCTCACCGTCCTGCTCTGACCCCATTTGCACCGAACGGCCCCTGATAGCGCCGGAGCGACAGACGGGCTACCGCAAATTCGCGGGCAGCCCATCGCAAAGGATCAAAGAGGGCGAGACAAGCCCCATGATTGGTGATTTACTTCGTCGTCCATCACCCTCGTAAGGAGATTGTCATGGAAAATAGCCACGTTTCAGCTCTTTCAGCCAAGCATGCCGGCCTTGAGGCCCGAATCAAGGCGGAATCGAGTCGGCCGATGCCCGACGCGATCCTGGTGGCCTCGCTCAAGAAGCAGAAATTGCGGCTCAAGGAGGAAATGGCCGGGCAGCACTGAACAGGGCTGCCGCCCTTCCGGGAGGAGGTCAGGAACCGGCGGCGAAGACCGCCGGTCCGACCCCTCGACCAAAAGTATCAAAGAGCGGATCGACCGCACGAAAAGGCCCCGGAACCATCGGTTCGCGGGGTTTCTTATTGGCTGGCGCCGGATTTGCCGGCGACTGATATCAGCGCCGCATGCGAGGCGGCTGATGCGTGCGCAGATAATCCGGCATCTGCGGGGTCGCGCCGGACGTCACCGACCTGCGCGCGAGTTGCGGATCGATCGGCGCATCGAACGCCACTCCGATCTTGTCCCCCCGCGACCAGGCCACGCTGCCGCAGACCCTGCCGACGCCGCGCAGGTCCAGTTCGATGCGGGCTCCGGCCGCCACGGGACGCTCGCAATCCGCCATCAGTCCGGTCGCGGACAGGTTGCGGATTCGGGCCTTGCCCAGATCCTCCCCCTCAGACGAAATGAGGCTGGTCAACAGGAACAGGCTGTCGCGCGGCGCGGATCGCGCCGGCCCTCGGTCGGAAATGCCCTGTTCGTCTTCCATGAAAAACCCGCGAATAGCTATCGTTCAGTCGCTGCCAAGCTATTCGCGGGAAATGGAAAAAAGGTTAATCGTCGCGAGAGACTTTTTCCTGCCGCTCGTGCCGCTCCTGCGCCTCGACGGTCATCGTCGCGATCGGTCGGGCTTCGAGCCGGCCCAGCGAAATGGGTTCGCCGGTCACTTCGCAATAGCCATATTCGCCATCGTCGATTCGGCGAAGCGCCGCGTCGATCTTCGAAATCAGCTTGCGCTGGCGATCACGGGTGCGCAGTTCGATCGACCAGTCCGTCTCGCTCGACGCCCGGTCGTTGAGGTCGGGTTCCCGCAGCGGTTCATTCTGCAGCACGGCCAGCGTGCCCTCCGCTTCGGCCAGGATCTGCTTCTTCCAGTCCCAGAGGCGCTGCCGGAAATATTCCAGCTGCAACGGATTCATGAACTCTTCGTCGGACGAAGGCCGATAGTCAGGGGGAAGCGTTACCGTCGATTTGGGCGGCTTACCGCCGTCTTTCTCGGAATTCAGGACCGATGCCATCTAGCTCTCCGACTCTTTGGCCCCGGCGCTAGAAGTTCCGGGGCGCCCATGACTTTTCATTGAGCGCGCCTCATAACCATGGGTGCGGGGCGACACAAGCGGACATTCAAGGACTTGTATGCCTTGCGGCACGATTCTGTCGCATCGGGACGGCGGACGGGCCGGAAGCCTCGACGGGCGACGCGCATGTTCATGGGCTGGCACGCGGGCGTTCCATAGTGGGACGTTAACCATATCCCTTGAGAAGACAGGCGGATTTCCCTCGACTAGCACCCCGGATTCAGGGTTAACGACATTGCAGTTAACCCTTTCTTTTGCGTTCATGCGCTTAGAGAGTTCCCGTTCGCTCACCGCCAATATCGGATTGGCCAGGGGGCGGGGGACAACAGGACAAGAGTGGACCCTATGTCGGTACGGATGGCATTGGCTAAATTATGCGCCTGCACCTGCGGCGGAGCGATCATCGGCGGCGGCGCCGTGCATGTCGCCGAAAGCGCGCGCCCGGCCGTGGTCCACAGCAGCAAGAGCACCAAGGCCGCGCCCAAAAAACGCTACGCCGTGCGGACCGTGCAGCGCAAGGTCGTCAAGACCGTGACCGCCTGCGCGCCGCAGACGGTGACCGTGACCAGCCAAGCCGCGCCGGTGCCCCTGCCCGCACCCGTCCCGATGGCGGAAATGCCGATGATGTCGGGCGGCGGCGGTGCCGTGCCGGTCGTCATGGGCGGCGGTGGCGGCTTTGGCGGCGGCGGTTTCTTCGGCGGCTTCTTCGGTGGCGGCGGCAGCGGGGGCGGATCGGTGGTGATCTCCTCGACCAGCAGCTCGACCGGCGGCATCAGCAGCTCGACCAGTTCCACGACGGGCGGGGTATCGACCTCCACGGGCGGCGTTTCGACGTCAACCGGGGGCGTGTCCACGTCGTCGGGCAATGTCTCGACCTCGTCGGGCGTCAGCAGCAGTTCGTCATCGTCCAGCTCCAGCTCGTCCTCTTCCTCCTCGTCCAGTTCCTCGTCGAGCAGTTCGAGCGGCGGCAAGCCGGACAAGCCCGATCATCCCGGCTCCACCGGCGGCAGCAGCGGCTCTTCCAGCAGTTCATCCTCGTCCAGCGGATCGTCCTCATCGGGTGGATCGTCGAGCTTCGGCAGCACCGGCAGCTCTTCATCCTCGTCGAGCAGCAGTTCCTCGTCCAGCTCGTCATCGAGCAGTTCGAGCGGCGGGTCGAGCAGCACCGGCGGTACCGACGTTCCGGCTCCACCGATGGTGCTGCTCTTCGGCGCGGCCGCGGTGGCGCTGGTCGCGCGCCGCCGTTTCGCCGAACGCAAGGCGAAGGCGACGGCCTGAAACACGATACCGGTTCCCTCTTCGCGAGGGGTCAAGGAGGGCGGTTCCGGGGGGCCGCCCTTTCTTGCATCCGGCGACCGGTCAGCGGCGATCAGATGGCGGCGATCAGCTTCTCGATCTCCGGCACCGGATGCCCGGTCAGATCCTTGGCGATCTCGCCCACCAGCCGATCCTGCACCACCTTGTGCAGATGCTTGCGCATCTCGCCCAGCGCGGCCGGCGGCGCGACGATGATCAGCTTCTCATAATCGTTGGCGAAGGCGCGGCGCTTGAGCAGGTCGGCCGCCTCGGCCGCAAAGCGCTGCTCCTCCAGATCGTGAAAATTCACCCGCTCC
This sequence comes from Sphingobium sp. V4, assembly GCF_029590555.1. Classification (NCBI taxonomy): domain Bacteria; kingdom Pseudomonadati; phylum Pseudomonadota; class Alphaproteobacteria; order Sphingomonadales; family Sphingobiaceae; genus Sphingobium; species Sphingobium sp. V4. Next base: position 1,903,443 of record NZ_CP081001.1, read on the forward strand.
ATGGCGCTGCGGTGGTTGCCGACCGAATTGAAGGAGCGCCCCGGCGCGTCGGAAGCCTGGTTCCGGTCGGGCGGATTGTCCTGCACCCGCACTTCTTCCGCCTCCAGCTGGGGGAAGGCGCGGTCGCCCTTGTTGCGGAAGAAGAGCAGCTTGCGCCCGTCCGCCACCAGTACCATCGCGTCATGATCGATCAGCATCGCCTTCTCCTTCAGCTTTTCGGTGATGCCGTACCAACGGACGGTGGCGCGCAGGGTTGCGCGGCCCGTCGCACAGCGGCATAGGGCTGGCCCATGCACGACATCCGCTTCATCCGCGAAAACCCTGCCGCTTTCGACGCCGCCCTCGCCCGGCGCGGCCTGGCGCCGCTGTCCGCCGACATATTGGCGATCGACGAGAAGAGCCGCGCCATCAAGACCGAGTTGCAGCAGGGCCAGGCCCGCCGCAACGAGGCGAGCAAGCTGATCGGCCAGGCCATGGCGGCCAAGGACATGGAGAAAGCCGAAGCGCTGAAGGCCGAGGTCGCCGCGCTCAAGGACCGGATGCCCGCACTTGAAACGGACGATCGCGACACCGGTGAGGCGCTGACGGCCATGCTCGCCGCCATCCCCAACCTGCCTGCCGACGACGTGCCACAAGGCGCGGACGAAGCTGAAAACGTCGAACTGGCCCGCTGGGGAACGCCCCGCACTTTCGACTTCGCGCCGCAGGACCATGCCGATTTCGGTCCGGCGCTGGGTCTGGATTTTGAGGGCGGCGCACGCCTGTCCGGCGCGCGCTTCACCGCGCTGCGCGGCCAGATGGCGCGGCTGCACCGGGCGCTCGCGCAATATATGCTCGACACCCAGGCCGCGACCAACGGCTATGAGGAAACCGCCGTCCCGCTGCTGGTCCGCGACGAGGCGCTGTTCGGCACCGGGCAATTGCCCAAGTTCGCCGAGGATCTGTTCAAGACGACGGACGGCCGCTGGCTGATTCCTACCGCCGAAGTCTCGCTCACCAACCTGGTGGCCGATCAGATCGTGCCGGCCGACAGCCTGCCGCTGCGCCTGACCGCGCTGACGCCCTGCTTCCGCTCCGAGGCGGGGTCGGCCGGGCGCGACACGCGCGGCTTCATCCGCCAGCACCAGTTCGAGAAGGTCGAGCTGGTCGCCATCTGCGCGCCCGAGGACTCGGCGACCGAGCATGAGCGGATGGTCGCGGCGGCTGAGGGCATATTGCAGGCGCTGGGCCTGCCCTATCGCAAGATGCTGCTCTGCACCGGTGACATGGGCTTTGGCGCGCGCAAGACCTATGACCTCGAAGTCTGGCTGCCGAGCCAGAACACTTATCGCGAGATCAGCTCCGTCTCCAATTGCGGCGACTTCCAGGCGCGGCGCATGAATGCGCGCTTCAAGCCGGAAGGGGCGAAGCAGACCATGTTCCTGCATACGCTGAACGGATCGGGCCTCGCCGTGGGCCGCACGCTGGTGGCGGTGCTGGAAAATTACCAGCAGGCCGACGGCAGCGTCATCGTTCCGGACGTGCTGGCGCCCTATATGGGCGGCGTGACGAAGCTGGAAGCGAAGTAACAGATTTCCGTTCGCAACGAACGGATAAGGAGTGTCCGTTCATGCGTATCCTGCTCACCAATGACGACGGCGTTCACGCCCCCGGCCTCAAGGTGCTGGAGGAGATCGCGCGCCGCTTTTCCGACGATATCTGGATCGTCGCGCCCAGCGAGGAACAATCGGGCGCCGGCCATAGCCTGACCCTCACCCGCCCGCTGCGCATCCGCCAGCATGGCGAGCGGCATTACAGCGTCACCGGCACCCCGACCGACGCCGTGATGATGGCGGTCGGCCATCTCATGAAGGATGCCCGGCCTGACCTGATCCTGTCGGGCGTCAACCGCGGCGCCAACCTGGCCGAAGACGTAACCTATTCGGGCACGGTCGCAGCGGCGATGGAGGGGGCGATCTCCGGCATCAAGTCGATCGCATTGAGCCAGGTCTATGCGCGCGAGGGCATGGGCGACGCCGTGCCCTTCGCCGCCGCGACGGCCTGGGGCGAACAGGTGCTCCGCCCGCTGATCGCCATGCCCGCCAGCCCGCGACTGCTTTTCAACGTCAATTTCCCGGCGATCGATCCGGCAGCCGTGAAGGGCATCCGCGTCGTGCGGCAGGGTTTTCACGATGTCGACCGCACGCGCATCGTCGAAGGCACGGACCCGCGCGGCTATCGCTATTTCTGGTTCGGCCTGGGCACCAGCCAGTCGGTGCCGGAGGGGACCGATCTCGCCGCGATCGCGGAGGGTTATGTGACCGTGACGCCGCTGCACTATGACCTGACGCAGGACAGCGCGATGGCAGCGACGGCGGCACTGTTCGATTGACGGCCGCGCTGCTGTAAAAGGCTGGCAAGTCCGGCACGATCGGGTAAATGAGGGGCGATGCAGCGCCTGCCCTTGTCCCTCGCCATTCCCTGTGTTTCGCTGGCGCTGGCCGCCTGTATTCCCGCCGAAGCGGAGCATCCGGCCCCCGCCCCGGCCGGGACGCCCGCCCCGCCGCCGCACAAGCGCGTGGATGCGCCGGGCGTGACGCTGGCCGAACCCGAACCGGTCTGGACCGCGCAGCAGGTCGTGGCCAATGCCCGGACCGTCAGCGCCTCCACCTATGTCGTCCAGCCCGGCGACACGCTGCGCGGCGTCGGCAATCGCACCGGCGCGGGATCGGAAGCGATCGCGCGCGCCAACGGCATCGCCCCGCCCCATGTCCTGCGCGCGGGGCAGCGCCTCTCCATCCCAGGCGGCCGCTATCATCTGGTGGCGGAGGGCGAGACCGGCATCGCCATCGCGGCGACCTATGGCGTGCCCTGGCGGCAGATCGTCGCGGTGAACGGGCTGGAGCAACCCTATGTCCTGCGTCGCGGCCAGCGCCTGCTGCTGCCGGGCGGCACGCCGGCCACCCCGCCCAGCCTGGAGCAGCGCGCCGCCGCCTTCCGCATCGACATTGACGATGTGCTGACGGGAGGCCAGCCTGCGGTGAAGGACAATGCCCCGATCGCCGTCGCCTCTTCGCGGCCCGACCCCCTGCCCGCCAACAGGCCGATCGCCCAGCCTGCAGCCTTCGGCGGCAGCTTCGCCTGGCCTGTCAGGGGGCCAATACTCTCCCGTTTCGGCCCCGGCGCGAGCGGCGCCAGGAATAACGGCATCGACATCGCCGCGCCCACCGGCACGCCGATCCGCGCGGCCGCGGACGGCGTGGTCGCCTATGCCGGGGACAAGATCGCAGTGTTCGGCGGCCTGGTCCTCATCAACCATGGCGGCAGCTGGGTCAGCGCCTATGGCCATGCCAGCCGGATCGACGTGGTGCGCGGGCAGAAGGTGCGACAAGGCCAGGTAATCGGCCTCACCGGTGACACCGGCTATGCCAGCAAACCCAAGCTGCATTTCGAACTGCGCAAGGACCGCACGCCGGTAAACCCCATTGGACAGCTTCCCCCGGCATGAGGATCCACCGGCCGCCTGCCTCCTCCCCCACGGCCGGTTTCCTGCGGCGACGCTCCTCCATGCCGATGTGGCTCGACCTGACATGGCGCGTGGGGCTGGTGTTCGGGCTGATCGCGCTGGTGCTGCTGCTCCACTGGGTCGGGCGCGATGGCCTCAAGGATAATCATGACGACCAGATCAGCTTCATCGACGTCCTCTACTTCACGACGGTGACCGTCACGACGGTCGGCTATGGCGACATCGTACCGGTCACGCCCGAAGCGCGGCTGTTCGAATCCCTGGTCGTGACGCCGATCCGCCTGTTCGTCTGGCTCATCTTCCTCGGCACCGCCTATAATCTCTTCTTCCGCAACATCATCTACAGGTGGCGCATGGCACGCATCCAGGCCGATCTGCACAATCACATCATCGTCACCGGGTTCGGCACCAGCGGGCAGGAAGCCGTCCACGAACTGCTGGCCCGCGGCACCGACCCGCGCGAAATCGTCGTCATCGACGGCAGCGAAAAGGCGCTGGCGCTGGCGGAGGAGCTGGGCTGCAACATATTGTGTGGCGATTCGACCCGCGACCGGACGTTGAAGGATGTCGCGATCCACCGGGCGCGCAGCATGATCGTGTCGGCGGGACGCGATGATACCTCCATCCTCATCACGCTGACCGCCCGGCATCTGGCCCCGCGCCTGCCGATCAGCATCGTCGTGCGCAACGAGGATAATGAACTGCCCGCGCGCCAGGCGGGCGCGACCACCGTCATCAACCCGGTCAGCTTCGCCGGGCTGCTGCTGGCGGGCAGCACCAGCGGCAGGCATGTCGCTGATTATATGGCCGACCTCGCAGCATCGGGCGGGCGGGTGAAGCTCAACGAACGGCTGGTCCTGGCGGAGGAGATCGGCCGCCCCCTGTCGGCGATCCGCACCGGCCTGGGCGTTCGCATCTATCGCGACGACCGCCCCATCGGTTTCTGGGAGGAGGAGGCAAAGCGGCTCCAGACCGGAGACGTCATCATCGAAATCGCGCAGGGCGACGATACCGGAACCAGCCGCCCGCCGAGCTGATTCCAGCACCCCGTGACATTTGGCGCGAAAATCCCTATGTGCGCGCCAATCATGGCAACCAAAATTCCCGAAGCGCCGAAAGTCGGCATGGTGTCGCTCGGCTGTCCCAAAAATCTGGTGGACAGCGAACGCATCCTCACCAAGCTGCGCTCCGACGGCTATCAGATGTCCGCCGACTATGCCGGCGCCGATGTCGTGCTGGTCAACACCTGCGGCTTCCTCGATTCCGCCAAGGAGGAGTCGCTGGAGGCGATCGGCGAGGCGATCGCGGAAAATGGCCGCGTGATCGTCACCGGCTGCATGGGCGATGAAGCCGCGTTGATCCGCGCCAAATTCCCGCAGGTGCTGGCCGTCACCGGGGCGCATCAATATGAGCAGGTGGTCAATGCGGTGCATGACGCATCGCCGCCCATCCCCAACGCCTTCGTCGACCTGGTGCCCGAAGGCGGGCTGAAACTGACCCCCCGCCACTACAGCTATCTGAAGATCAGCGAAGGCTGCAACCATCGCTGCTCCTTCTGCATCATCCCTTCGATCCGCGGCGACCTCGTCAGCCGCCGCGTCGACGCCGTGTTGCGCGAGGCGGAGAAGCTGGTCCATGCCGGCACGAAGGAACTGCTGGTCATCAGCCAGGACACGTCGGCCTATGGCGTCGACACGCGCCACGAGACGCGCCAGTGGAAGGGCCATGAAGTCCGCGCCCACATGACCGACCTCGCCCGCGAACTGGGCCAGCTCCGCACGGCGGAGGGCCAGGCGCCCTGGGTTCGGCTGCACTATGTCTACCCCTATCCCCATGTCGATCAGGTCATTCCGCTGATGGCCGAAGGGCTGCTGACGCCCTATCTCGACATTCCCTTCCAGCATGCCGCGCCGAGCGTGCTCAAGGCGATGAAGCGCCCCGCCAATGAAGCCAAGGTGCTGGACCGCATCCGCAAGTGGCGTGACATCTGCCCCGACATCGCGATCCGCTCCAGCTTCGTCGTTGGCTTCCCCGGCGAGACCGAGGCGGACTTCCAATATCTGCTCGACTGGCTGGACGAGGCGCAGCTCGACCGCGTCGGCGCCTTCCGCTTCGAACCGGTCGAAGGCGCTGCCGCCAATGATCTGCCCGGCGCCGTGCCCGAAGAGGTCAAGGAAGAACGCTATCAGCGGATCATGGAAAAGACCGCCGCGATCAGCGCCGCCAAGTTGCAGGCGAAGGTGGGCCGCGTCCTGCCCGTCATCCTCGACGAGGTCGGCGAACCGGACGAAGACGATGGCAGCATCGGCGCGACCGCACGCAGCCAGGCCGACGCGCCGGAAATCGACGGCAATGTCTTCCTGCGCGACGTGGGCGAAGGGCGGAAGCCCGGCGACATCTTCGACGTCATGATCGAGGATGCCGACGAGCATGACCTCTACGGCGTGCCGGTGGACAGCATCGCGTAACGATTGGCAAGCGGAGCGTCGGCGGCATAGTCTGCGCGCAGCACAGGGCCGAGTCGCGTGCCGGCCCTGCATCGCTGTGGGAGAGATGCCATGCCCCGTCGTGCCGTCCTTGCGTCCTGCCTTGTCATCGCGTCCGGCCTTGCCGCGCCCGCCCCGGCGCAGGACAAGAGCGTGCCCGAAGCGATCATCTACCGCGATCCGGGCTATCGCGGGCCTGCCGCGGCCCAGTCCCGCGCCGATCCCGACCTTCGCCTCGCCTGGCCGGTCCACAGCGTGCGCGTGCAACGCGGGACGTGGGAACTGTGCAGCCTGCCCAATTTCCGCGGCACCTGCTTCGCTACCAGCCAGAGCCTTGCGATCATCGGCAACCGGCTGGGCTTCGGCAATCGCCTCGGCTCGATCCGCCCGGCCCTGCCCGACGGCGGACCAGGTGGCGAATGGGGCGGCGGCAATCTGGCACCGGGGACCGGCCGGTCGCTGAGGGGGATGGCGGCGCAATTCTATCCGGATCCGACCTTGCGCGGGAAACGCGTCCTCGCCTGCCCACAGGGCGCGGCGACGAGCGCCTGCGCTGCACGGTCGGCCGACGAATTCTGCTCACGCTCGGGCTGGACCGCCGCCGCACGGGAAGCGATGGAGACGGTCAACCGCCGCGTGTACCTGGCCGACGTGCTGTGCAGCCGGACGGGCCGATAGAGCCAAGCGCTTGATCCGCAGCGTCATCGTGCCGCGATGAAGCCGTCCTGATATTCGGTCTTGATCGCCCCGCGCATCGCCGCATCGACCGGCAGCCGCACCTCATAGCTGCCCTCCGCATAGGGACCTGCGCTGTAGGGGCCGATCACCACCACCACGGCGTCGATCAGCTTGCCGTCCTTCGATGCGGGCACCAGCAGTTGCTCCATCGGATCGATGCACTGGGTGAAGTCGTCGTCCCCGCGCACCACCGGCGCACCGCGCTTTTCCGCGCGCTGATTGTCCAGTTCGGCGCAGAATCGATCCCTGATCGCGGCGGCAAAGGCGGCCGGGGTGGTCATCACCGCCTTGATACTGGTTTCCCGCTTGCGCGCCTTGTCCCACAGCAGCCCGTCATAACCGGTCATGCCATGCGCGCCGCCGGTATAGACATAGGTCTGCGACTGGAGCGACAGAAAGCGCGGCGTATCGGCCGCGACGGTCCATCGTGTTTCCAGGCTGTGCGGACGGAAGGGGTAGCCCGATCGTTTCGCCGACGCGCTGTCCTCCCGCGCCATTTTCAGCGCATCCGCCTTGGACGACGCCGCTTCCTTGCCGAATTTATCGACCAGGAAAGGGATCGCCGCCGCCTGCGCCGGATAGGCGTAGGCAAATTCGAGAAAGTCGGTCTTTTCCTCCTCCTCGAAGGGTTCGGCAGGCGGCGCCGGGGGTGGCGCGCCCGCCATGCGGTCGGCAAAGCGGGTGGCCGCGACATTGGCTGCTGCATTGTCCGCCGCGACGTCCTGCGCGGGGGAACAGGCGCCAAGCGCCAGCACCGCCGCCGATAGCAGCCCCCCGCCCCGCATCAATGCGCCTTGGCCGCGCGGCAGCGTTCGCCGATCGCCTTGCGCGCATAGTCGCTGTCGAGCGCACGGCCGGCATTGGACCAGCCCTCCGCGATCAGCGCGGCCTGGACCGCATTGCTATTGTCGAAACGGCCCGTGTCGGCCAGCGCATAGGCCCGCGCCCGCGCAGCCTGAAGACTGCGGTCGTCACCGTGAATCATGATCCTTCTCCTTCTCATTTTCTGCCCGCAAATCTAGGCTTCTCCGGCCCGCAGCGCAAAGGAAGAAAGGGCCGGTCGTGCGCTGCGGACGATGAAAATTTTGGCTTTCCATGGCCGATCTCTTTCCCCTACATCCGGCCCATGACCGAATTTTCCGACCTGCTCAAAGCGGACAACCAGCAGCCCGCCCGTTCGATCCACCTGGTCGAAACCAAAGGCGTCGAGGCGTGGCTTTCGACCCAGCCCGACCGGGTGCGTGCGCTCGTCGCGGCGCAGCGGTTCAAGGGCAAGGCCGGCGAGCAGGCGATCCTGCCGGGCGATGGGGACGAGTGGTCCGTGGTGGCGGGCGTCGCCAGCAAGGACGCGCTGGGCCCCTGGTGCCTCGCCCGCCTGGCCGAAACATTGCCCGAAGGCTGCTACAGGCTGGCGGAAGGTACGCCGGGCGCCGCGGCGCTGGGCTGGCTGACGGCGCAATATCGCTTCGACCGTTATCGCAAGGATGAGGCATCCACCGGCCCGCGCATATTGCTGACCGGCGGCGTCGCGCAGATCGACCCGGTCGTGCAACTGGCGACGGCGGTGGCGCTGGTCCGCGACCTCGTCAACACGCCCGCCGCCGACATGGGGCCGCCCGACCTGGAAGCCGCGGTGGAAAAGGTCGCCAGATCCTTCGGCGCGGCTGTCAGCGTGACGCGCGGCGATGCGCTGGAACAGGGCTATCCGATGATCCATGCCGTCGGCAAGGCGGCGGACAAGGGCTTTGCCCCGCGCCTGATCGAACTCACATGGGGCGATCCCGCCCATCCCCGCGTCGCGCTGGTCGGCAAGGGCATCTGCTTCGACAGCGGCGGGCTCGATATCAAGCCGTCGTCGGGAATGCGGCTGATGAAGAAGGATATGGGCGGCGCGGCCCATGCGCTGGGCCTGGCGCAACTCGTCATGGCCGCGCGCCTGCCGGTGCGGCTGCACCTGCTGATCGCGGCGGCGGAAAACGCCATATCGGGCAACGCCTTCCGCCCCGGCGACATATTGCGCACGCGCAAGGGGCTGACCGTGGAGATCGGCAATACCGACGCCGAAGGGCGGCTGGTGCTGGGCGACGCTCTGACCCGCGCCGGCGAGGAGAAGCCCGAACTGCTGATCGACTTCGCCACCCTGACCGGCGCGGCGCGCGTCGCGGTCGGCCCGGACCTGCCCGCGCTCTTCGCCAATGATGACGGGGTGGCGGCGGAGATGGCGGCGCTGGGCGCCGAGATCGACGACCCGACCTGGCGCCTGCCCTTGTGGGACGGCTATGCCGACATGCTGAAATCAGACGTGGCCGACATCAACAATGCCGGCGAAGGCGGTTTTGCCGGAGCGATCACCGCCGCGCTGTTCCTCAAGCGCTTCGTTCCCGAGGATACGCCCTGGCTGCACCTCGACACCTTCGCCTGGCGCCCGTCAGGCAAGCCGGGGCGGCCCAAGGGAGGCGAGGCGCTGGGGATGCGCGCGGCCTTCCGCCTGCTGCAAAGGCGATACGGCAGGGACGGTTAGGCGCTGCGACAAAGCGCCGATCCGTTACGCAACCGGATTGGCCATTGCGCGTTACGTCCACATGACCGCGCAGATCGCCAAAGAATCGCTTGCCGAAACCGACCGTCCGGGACTGCAACCGCTGCGTCAGTGGATGCGAACTCTGGTCGACTATGTCCGCTCCGGCAAGCCTGACCTCACCAACCGTCAGATGGCCCTCATGATGACGGTCTATATCGGCAACGGACCGCATACGGTGCGTGGCCTGGCGGAGGCGTTGCACGTCTCCAAGCCGGTCATCACCCGCGCGCTGAACAAGCTTTCGGCGCTCGGTTATCTGCGCCGCGAACGCGATGTGGCCGATCGTCGCAATATTTTCATCACCCGGACCCCAAAAGGGGCGGAATTTCTTGACGCCTTTCACCATTTCATCGCAGGAACCGCGCGCGATGAACGGCTCCAACACCCCTCAGCGGAACGCACCGCCTGAAAGAACCCGGTTCAAGCTCGACGGCCGCTCCGTCGCGCTCGACCGTCGTGTCCACGCGGCGCGCGGCGACCTCGCCGACCTGGCGCTCGCCGGTACGCTCTTTTCCGCCCATTATGCCCGCGCCGTCCCGTTGACATGCGTCGCGCCGGGGACGCCGATCCTGTCCGCCGCCTCGCCCACGTCCGAAGCGGTAAGCGAGTTGCTGCGCGGCGAGGTCTTCCACGCGCTCGACGTGATGACCGACTGGGCCTGGGGCTTTTGCGGTCATGACGGCTATGTCGGCTATGTCCGCCGCGACGCGCTGGATGTCGAGGAAAAGCCGACCCATCGCATCATCGCGGGCGCGGCGCCGCTGTTCGCCGCCGCCGACATCAAGTCGCCCATCGCCGACTACTGGCCGCGCGGAAGCCGCTTCTCGGGCGAGGCGCAGGGCGACTTCATCGCCTGCGCCGAAGGCTTCATCCATGCGCGCCACGCGGTCGCCATCGACGAACGTCCACAGGACTGGGTGGCCGTAGCCGAGGCCTATCTGGGCCAGCCCTATGTGTGGGGCGGGCGCGGCCATCGCGGCATCGACTGTTCGGGGCTGGTGCAGGTGGCGCTCGGCGCGGCAGGCATGGCCGTCCCGCGCGACACCGACCTGCAATGCGAAGGCATCGGCGCGCCGATCGGCAGTGATGCCGCCCTCCAGCGCGGCGACATCATCTTCTTCCCCGGCCATGTCGGCATCATGACGGACGGCAGGACGCTGCTCCACGCCAATGCCCACTGGATGGCAGTGGTGCGCGAGCCGCTGGCGGACGTGGTGGCGCGCCTTGTCGACACGCATGTCCAACCCATCATCGCGCGGCGGAGGATCGGCGCATGACCACCAGCATTTTCATCGACGGCGGGCATGGCACCACCGGCATCGAGATTGGCGACCGGCTGGCCGGCCGTCCCGAACTCTCGCTCATCACCGTTCCGGAAGAAAAGCGCAGGGATGCCGGCGCGCGCCGCGACGCGCTGAACGCCGCCGACATCGTCATCCTCTGCCTGCCCGACGACGCCGCGCGCGAAGCCGTGTCGTTGATCGACAATGGCCGCACCCGCGTCATCGATGCATCGACCGCGCACCGCGTCGCGGACGGGTGGACCTACGGCTTCCCCGAGCTGGAACCGGGCCACCGCGGTCGGCTGGCGGACAGCCGCTTCGTCGCCAATCCGGGCTGCTGGCCGACCGGCTTCCTGGCGCTGGTCCGTCCGCTCGTGCTGGCCGGGCTGCTGCCGGCCGACTGGCCGGTGACGGTGTCTGGCGCGTCCGGCTATTCGGGCGGCGGCAAGTCGATGATCGCCGAATATGAAGGCGACGCCGGCGCGCCGACCGCCTTCCGCCCCTATGGGCTCAACCTGGCGCACAAGCATGTGCCGGAAATGACCCGCTATTCGGGCCTCGCCCATCCGCCGTTGTTCGCACCGGCGGTGGCGGACGCCTATCGCGGCATGATCGTCGAAGTGCCGCTGCAACTGCGGGCGATGCCAGGCGCGCCTTCGGTCGTCGCCATCCACGACGCGCTGGCCGCCGCCTATGCGGAATCGCCGATCGTCAGCGTCGCCACGCTGGAAGACAGCGCCGCCATGGGACAGGTGCATCTGGAGCATGTCGGCGCGACCGACCGGCTCGCCCTGTTCGTGTTCGGCAATGAAGAGCGCGGCCAGGCCCGACTGGTCGCCGCGCTCGACAATCTGGGCAAGGGCGCGGCGGGCGCCGCCGTCCAGAATCTCAACATCCTGGCCGGCCTGCCGGAAATAGCGGGCCTGCGCCTCTGAATCTCAGGGTCGATCGACCCTAGTGGATAGTACCCAGCGGCTGGTCATGGGCGAGCACCACGATCAGCCGCTCGATCTGTCGCCAGTGGCAGAAGTGGACATGATTGCCCTGGTCCAGGCTGTGGTCCGCCCGCGCCGCGGCTTCGTAGCCGGCATGGTCGCCGAACCGGCTGATCAGCTCGGCAGCATCCTCATAGCTCTTGCGGTTCGCAAGATATGGCATCTGCATGATAACCCCCGACTTGTGCGCCCCTGATTGGAACCACGGTTCAATCACCATGCCAGTTGCCGCCTTTGGCCGTCCGCGCCGGACACGAGGGTGAATGGCCGGTTAGGCAAGTCCCACAGTCGGACATATGTCCCATAGCAGGACAGGCTGTCCCGAAACGGACCGGCATCCAATGACGCTGGCTTTACCGTCCGTGCCATGGCAAGGACGGCCCATGAGCAAGGGCAGGCATCATCCCACCGGCGCGGGCGCGATCATCGCGCTGCTGATCCTGGGCGGCGCGATCGGCGGCGGCATGTTGGGGCAGCCGAGCATCGGCCTGCTGGCGGGCGCGGCTGCGGGCGTGCTGATCGCGCTCCTCCTCTACCTGCGCGAACGCGGCAAATAAGCGCGAAGCGAGGCGCCATCCGCCTTGCCCGTCGAACGGCGCCCGCATAGATATGGGCGCATGAACAAGCACATCATCGTCCTGCCGCTCATTGCCCTGGCCCTGGCCGGAGGCGCCTTCCTCTACCTTGCGCAGGGCGACACCGCGCGCCTGCCCGCTGGCGCCGATACCGGCCGGGAACCGGCATTCACCAGCCCGCGCAGCGAGATGCTGCCCACGATCAACATCGCCGAGGTGAAGCCGTGGCAGGGCGAGGCCAGGCCGGTGGCGGCCAAGGGGCTGGCCGTTGCGCGCTTCGCCGATGGCCTTGCGCATCCGCGCTCGCTGCTGCGGCTGCCCAATGGCGACATTCTGGTCGCCGAAACCAACAGTCCGCCCCGCCCCAAGGACGGCATCGTCCAGCGGGTGATGAACTACCTCATGAACAAGGCGGGCGCGGGCGTGCCCTCGGCCAATCGCATCACCCTGCTGCGCGACGTCGATGGCGATGGCCATGCGGAAACCAGGACGGCCTTCCTTACCGGCCTCCATTCGCCCTATGGCATGGCGCTGCTGGGCGACACCCTCTACGTCGCCAACACCGATGCGGTGATGGCTTTCCCCTACAAGGAAGGCGACACGAAGATCACGGCCAAGGGCCGCAAGATCATCGACCTGCCCGCGCAGGCGCCCAACCAGCACTGGACAAAGAGCCTGGTGGCCGGTCGCAACGGCCTGCTCTATGTCGGCATCGGCTCCAACAGCAATATCGGCGAGAATGGCCTGGAAACGGAGCGGAACCGCGCCCTGGTGATGGAGGTCAATCCCAGGACCGGGTACAAGCGCACCTTCGCTTCGGGCCTGCGCAATCCGGTCGGCCTGGCGTTCGAGCCCAAGAGCGGCGCGCTGTGGGGCGTGGTCAATGAACGTGACATGCTGGGTAGCGATCTGGTCCCCGATTATCTCACCCGCATCGAATTCGGCGCCTTCTATGGCTGGCCCTGGAATTACTGGGGCGGCTATGAGGATCGCCGCGTCCAGCCGCAGCGCCCGGAAATCCGCGAATATACCAAGCGTCCCGATTATGCGCTGGGCAACCATGTCGCGCCGCTGGGCCTGACCTTCGCCGACAAGGTGCAACTGGGCGCGCCCTATACCGATGGCGCCTTCGTCGGCCTGCACGGCAGCTGGAACCGCAAGCCCGCCGCCGGTTACAAGGTCGTGTTCGTTGGCTTTGCCGATGGCGAGGCAGGCAAGGCCAAGCCGGTGGACGTGCTGACCGGCTTCCTCGACAAGGATGGCGCGGCCCAGGGACGCCCGGTCGACGTCACCGCCGACGCGAAGGGCGCGCTGCTGGTCAGCGACGACGTCGGCGGCGTGATCTGGCGCGTGACGAAGGCGAAGTAAGGTCGATCGCATCCGTTCGTTCGAGCGCGTCGGGCCGCATTTCCCGGCTTCGCTCGACACGAACGGAAATGTCAGATCGTCACCCCATTCCGTCCGGCCAGCTCGACCACATATTGCCAGGCGACACGGCCCGACCGGCTGCCGCGCTGGGTCGCCCACTGGATCGCCTCCAGCCGGTCGAAATCGAGGCCCAGCCTGCCCGCATAGCCGCTGACGATCGCAACATAGGCATCCTGGTCGATCGCATGGAAGCCGAGGCTGAGGCCGAACCGGTCCGACAGCGCCATCTTGTCATCCACCACGTCGCGCGGATTGACCGGGTCGTCCTGCTCCGACAGGTGGCGCGGTACGATATGGCGCCGGTTCGAGGTCACATAGAGCCGCACATTGGCCGGCCGCGCCGCCGTCCCGCCCTGCAACAGCGATCGCAATGCCCGCGCATCGCCCACCCCCTGCTCGTCAAAGCCCAGATCGTCGAGGAACAGAATGAACGGCCGCGTCGTGCCGCGCAGCAGCGAGAAAAGCCGCGGCAGGCTGGCCAGCTCGTCGATCGCGCATTGCAGCAGCGCGACATCCTGCCCATCCGCCTGCAACCGGCCGACAACCGCCGCCACCACCGCCGACTTGCCGGTCCCCCGCGCGCCCCACAGCAGCACATCATGCGCGGCATGGCCGGCGGCGTGGCGGCGGGTATTTTCCAGCAGCGACCCCTTCTGCGCATCGATCCCGCTCAGCAGGTCGAATTCCACCGGCGCGAACGCTTCCACCGCATGGATCGCATGGCCGTCCCAGACATAGGCGGGCGCTGTCGCGAGATCGGCGGAAAGAGGCGGCGGCGGCGCGAGCCGTTCCAGCGCCTCGGCAATGCGGGTCAGAAGTGCGTCGGTCATGACGCGGGCTTAATCGGCGATCCCCGCAGCGGCAAGCGGCGGCTATGTCATTCTCCTGTCGCAATGGCCTTTTACTCGCCTGAATCGGGGACTATATCGCGGGGACCGTGACCATCGCCAATCCAGCCTATTCCACCCGATCCTGCCGCTATGGCGCAGAATCGCTGCGCGAAGCGGCGCTGCTCATCCGCGCCGGCGAGCCTGTCGCCGTGCCAACCGAAACCGTCTATGGCCTCGCCGCCGATGCGACCGACAGCCATGCGGTCGCCGCGATCTACAGCGCCAAGGGGCGGCCCAGCTTCAATCCGCTGATCGTTCATGTCGCCGATATCGCCATGGCACGCGCGCTGGCGGACTTCTCCCCCGTGGCGGAGCGGCTGGCCGAGCGTTTCTGGCCCGGCCCGCTCACCCTGGTGCTGCCCGTCCGCGCCGACACCGGCCTGTCGCCGCTCGTCACCGCCGGCCTGCCCACGGTCGCGCTGCGCCTGCCCGCCCATCCGGCGATGCGCGCGCTGATCCGCGAGAGCGGCCGCCCGCTGGCAGCGCCTTCGGCCAACCGCAGCGGGTCGATCAGTCCGACGCGCGCCGAGCATGTGCTCGCCAGCCTCAACGGCAAGGTGCGGATGATCCTGGATGAGGGGCCGACGAGCGAGGGACTGGAATCGACCATCGCCGCGCCGGAAACCGAGCGTGTCCGGCTGCTGCGCCCCGGCCCTATCACCGCCGCCATGCTGGAGGAGGCGACCGGCCTGCCCGTAACGAGCGCCAAGGGCGACGCCAAGATCGAGGCACCCGGCCAGCTCGAAAGCCATTATGCGCCATCCAAGCCGGTACGGCTGGACGCGCTGCGGGCCGAGGCCGACGAATATCTGATCGGTTTCGGCCTGATGCCCTGCAACATCAACCTCAGCCCCGAAGCGGACCTGCGCGAAGCGGGCGCGGCCCTGTTCGCCGCCCTCCACATCGCCGACGCCAGCGCGGCGGCCCGCATCGCCGTCGCGCCTATCCCGAGCGAGGGCATCGGGGCGGCCATCAACGACCGATTGAAGCGCGCAGCGGCCTGAACGCCCGCGACCGTTTCTCCTACCCGCGCGGGACGGACGGCGTTGGCCATCCGTTCGTTTCGCGCGGGGGGAAGGCGGTCAGAACAACTGGTCAGTCACAATTGTCATACCCCGCCTCGCGGCACTGCCTGCGCCGCTCCTTGTCGGCCTTTTTGCGCTCGCGGCCCTCGCGCGCTTCCTGCTCGCGCATCTTGCGACCATAATTGCGGTCCGCTTCGTCCTGGCTGGTGGTGGTCCAGTCGACCACCTGCGCACCCGCGCGCACCGGCGCGGTCACGACGCTCGCCACCGTCCGCACGCAGCCAGGTAACGCCAGCAGGATCAGCGGCGTGGCCAGCAATAACGACTTCCTCATTTTCGTCCCCGACTAGTTGTTCCGGGCGTCCCTAACATGGTTCGGATGAACCGCCGACTAAGAACGCCGCAAAACTCGACTGCCCGTCCACATCGGACAGGAAGCCGACAACGCCCGTCAGTCTGGCGCGTCGTTGCCGGTGACGCCAGCCTCCACCGGCATGACGGAACATGGTCGTCAACGGAGCGTCGTCGCGGCGCCCTACCCCTCGATCCGTTGCGCGAAACCCTTGCGCAGCTTGGCCAGCTTGGGCGGGATCACGGCCATGCAGTAGGGGTTCTGGTCCCCGACCCGGTCCCAATATTTCTGGTGATAATCCTCGGCCGGATACCAGGGCGCGTCCGGCTCGATCGCGGTGACTATCGGGTCGGACTGATCCGCCTGCGCCCGCTCGATTCCCGCACGGGCCTCGGCCTCCTGCGTGGCCGAATGGGGGAAGATGGCCGACCGATACTGGGTGCCGATGTCGTTGCCCTGCCGGTTCAGCGTCGTCGGATTATGCGTCGCGAAGAAGATGTCGAGCAGGTCGGCATAACTGATAACCGAAGGATCATAGGTGATGCGGATCGCCTCTGCATGGCCGGTCGCGCCCGAACAGACCTGTTCATAGGTGGGGTCGGGCAATGTGCCACCGATATATCCGCTCTCCACCGCCTTCACGCCCCTGAGATTCTGATACACCGCTTCGGTGCACCAGAAGCATCCCCCGGCAAGTGTCGCGATTTCTTCGGCCATTGGTCCATTCCTTGTCTGCGTGAGGCGCCCAGATAGGAAGGATCAGGCCGCGGTTCCAGCCTCCTTCGCAGCCGCGTCCGCCTTGGCGCGCTCCTCTGCCACCAGTTCCTTGCGCGAAAGCTTGCCGACCAGCGTCTTGGGCAGGTTCAGCCGCACCTCCACCTCGCACACACGCTCATGCTTGCCGAGTTGGGGATTGAGCCATTCCTTGAGGCCCGGCCCGTCGATTTCCGCCGCCTCGTTCAGCGTTACGAAGGCCTTGGGCTGCTCGCCGCGATAGCGATCGGGCACGCCGATCACCAGCGCCTCCTTGACCGCCGGATGATGGTAGAGAACCTGCTCCACCTGGCTGGGGAAGACCTTGAAGCCACCGACCGCGATCATGTCCTTCAATCGGTCGACGATCTTCACATAGCCGTCCTCGTCGATGATGCCGACGTCGCCGGTGCGGATATAGTCGCCGATGAACACTTCGGCGTCGGCGTCGGGCCGGTTCCAATAGCCTTTCATGATCTGCGGCCCGGCGAAGAGCAGTTCGCCCGGCTCGCCTTCCGGCGGCGGCCTGGTCGGATCCTCGCGGTCGACCAGCTTGACCCGCGTGCCCGGCACCGGCTGGCCCACCGTGCCGCTCTTGTTCAGCCCCTCATAGGGATTGGTGCAGACGATCGGACTGGTTTCGGTGAGGCCATAGCCTTCGATCAGCCGCGCACCGGTCGCCGTCTCGAACTTCTGCTTCAATTCCAGCGGCAGGGGGGCGCCGCCCGAAATACAGGCCCGCAGTGACGAAAAATCGATGTTGCGGATCGCGGGATGGTCCAGCAGCGCCTGGAACATGGTCGGCACGCCGGGCAGCGAGGTCGCCTTGACCCGCTGCACCGCCGCCAGCACCTGCGCCGCGTCAAAGCGCGGCAGCATCACCATCTCGCCACCATTCACCACCGTGCGGTTGAGGGTGCAGGTATTGGCGAAGACATGGAAGAAGGGCAGCACCGCGATGATCCGGTCAGCCTCATGCTGGTGCGGGTCGATCGCCTGCGCCTGGCGGGCGTTGGCGGTCAGGTTCTGGTGGGTCAGCATCGCGCCCTTGGGCGTCCCGGTGGTGCCGCCAGTATATTGCAGCAGCGCGACGTCGTTCACCGGGTCGATCTCCGCCACGGCGCAGTCGCCCTTGTTGCCCATGAACCGGTCGTAGCGGATCACCCGCGGATCATCCGGCAGGGGCGTGCATTCGCTCGCCTTGAACCAGCGGAACAGCAGCGACTTGACGGGGGAGAGCATCTCCGCGACCGTCCCGACGATCAGCGTTTCGAGCGTGCTGTGTTCCAGCACCTGCAGCGCGGTCGGCAGCAGCGCCGTGGCCGACAGGGTGAAGAGGATCCTGGTGCCGCTATCCTCGACCTGATGCTCCAGTTCGGCGGCGGTGTAGAGGGGCGAGAAATTGACGACGATCGCGCCGGCCATCAGCGCGCCATAATAAGCCGCGACATAATGGGGGGTGTTGGGCAGGTAGAGACCGACCCGATCGCCCTTCTTCACGCCCATCGCCTGCAATCCGCAGGCCACGCGCCTGATCTGGTCGAACATCTCGCCATAGCTGAACTTGCGGCCCATGAAATCGATCATATGGGCCTGCGGATGCGCCATGGCGCTGTCCGTCACCATCTGCCCCATCGACAGCGGGGGGAAGGTCTGGTCCCAGCGGGTGGGATGACGATATCGGTCCTTCAGGATCTGTTCTAGGCTCTCCATGGCCCGAAGTGTATGGCGATCATTTACTTTACGCAAGCGTCAACCAAACGAAAAAGGGCCGCACCGAAAGCCGGCGCAGCCCCTGGAATTTCGCGTGTCGCCGGCGGCTGCGATGCCGCCGCCGGTGACGCTACGGCTTCACGCCGCGCCCTTGCTGCCGCTGAACGGATCGAGGATCGCGGCCGCGCCGGAAATCAGCTCGGACTCGCTCCTGAGCGCTTCCTCGGCGCGGCGGGCGGCGTCCTGGCGTTCGCGGCGCAGTTCCTCGATCAGCGCCTCGCGGTCGCCGTCCAGGCGCGAATCGGTGGGGGCCTCGATGCCCGCCTTCTTCGCGGCCTTGGTCACGAGCGAGTCCAGTTCGCGCTGCGAACACAGGCCCAGCGTCACCGGATCCTTGGGCACGATGTTGCTGATGTTCCAGTGGGTCCGGTCGCGGATCGCCGCGATGGTCGTGCGGGTGGTGCCGATCAGCTTGCCGATCGCGCCGTCCGAAATCTCCGGATGGTTGCGCAGGATCCAGGCGATGCCGTCCGGCTTGTCCTGGCGCTTGCTGACCGGGGTGTAGCGCGGCCCCTTGGTGCGGCGGACCGGCTCCGGCCCCTTCAGCATCTTGAGCTTGTAGTCGGGGTTGCTTTCGCCCTTGTGGATCTCCTCCATGGTGATCTCATGGGCGCGCACCGGATCACGGCCGGTATATTTGATGCTGGCGGTATCGTCGGCGATCGCTTGCACTTCGAGGATATGAAGCCCGCAGAATTCGGCGATCTGGTCGAAGCTCAGAGCGCTGTTGTCGACCAGCCAGCTGGCGGTCGCATGGGGCATGAGAGGCTGGGACACGGGGTCATCTCCGGCACGTAAAAACGATAAGGGCCGCCCAATCAGGGCGGCCGCGACGGGTCAGAGATAGTCCATCCCGGCCCCTGCGGCAAGGAAATCCGGCAGGGAAAAGCGTCAGGCGGCGCTTTCTATGGCCTCCGGGTCGATTTCATGCAGGCCGGACAGGAATTCCCGCGCGCTGCGCTCCCAGCTGAAGCTGCGGCCATAGGCGGCGCATGTCCGCCGGTCGCGCGTCAGCGCCCCGGCGATGGCCTGCCCCAGATTCTCCGACAGCGACCCGGTTTCCGGCGTGACGATGTCTATCGGCCCGGTCACCGGATAGGCCGCGACCGGCGTGCCGCAGGCCAGCGCCTCAATCATCACCAGCCCGAACGTATCGGTGCGGCTGGGAAAGACGAAGACGTCCGCTCCGGCATAGGCGCCCGCCAGATCCCGGCCGAACATCGCCCCCAGGAAGCGCGCCTGCAGCCAGGCCCGCTCCAGCGCCACGCGCGCCGGACCGTCGCCCACCACCACCTTGGTGCCCTCATGGTCGGTCGCCAGGAAGGCCTCCAGATTCTTCTCCACCGCGACGCGCCCGACATAGAGCATGATCGGGCGCGGCAGGCCGGCGAACAGGTCCGGCGGGGGCGCATCGGGGGTGAAGGCGGCCAGGTCCACGCCCCGGCCCCAAGGGCGCACATTGGCGACGCCATGAGCGCGAAGCTGCTCGCGCACCGATCGGGTCGATACCAGCACCGCCTGCGCCGGCCCGTGGAACCAGCGGATATAGCGCCAGAACCAGGCGGCGGGCAGGCCGGTGCGCTGCGCCACATAATCGGGGAAATGGGTGTGATAGGCAGTGGTGAACGGCAATCCGCCGCGCAGGCACCAGCGTCGTGCCGCCAGGCACAGCGGCCCTTCCGTCGCCAGATGCACCGCGTCCGGCCGGAAGGCGGCGATCGCCTGCCCCACCACGCCGGAGCGGACCAGAGCCAGCCTGATCTCGGGATAGGTCGGGCAGGGAATGGAGCCATAGAGATCGGGCGAGATCACCTTGACCACATGGCCCATCCGCTCCAACTCGGCCTGGATCGTCTGCAAGGTCCGCACCACGCCGTTGACCTGCGGGCTCCAGGCATCTGTGACGATCGCTATACGCATGGGAATTGCCCTTCACTCATGGCTTGGTGCCGCTGCGTCAAGCCGCCATACGCGCCTGCGCGCTGCGCTCGGCCCGTTCGCGCGCGGCGATCTCGTCGGCCCAGTGCAGCACTTCCATCCGCCCGTCGCCATGTTCGACCAGCGCGGTGCAGCCCTCCACCCAGTCGCCGTCATTATAATAGTCGATGCCCGCAATCTCGCGCATCTCGGCATTGTGGATATGGCCGCACACCACGCCGTCGACGCCGCGCGCGCCGGCTTCATGGGCCACCACTTCCTCGAAGCGGGAGATGAAGGATACGGCGTTCTTGACCTTGTGCTTGGCCATCTTGGAAAGCGACCAATAGGGCAGCCCCATGCGCTGCCGCACCGCATTCACCACGACATTCAGCCGCATCAACGTGGTGTAGGCGGCGTCGCCGACGAAGGCGAGCCAGCGATGCGCCAGCATGATCGTGTCGAACTCGTCGCCATGCAGCACCAGCAGTTTGCGGCCATCGGCGGTCTGGTGGATAGCCTTGCGCCGGATTTCGACCCCGCCGAAGCTCATGCCGGTGAACTGCCGGAACATCTCGTCATGATTGCCGGGGATATAGACGACCCGCGTACCGCGCTTGGCCCGCTTCATCAGCCGCCACACCACGTCATTATGGCTGGCCGGCCAGTAAAAGCGCTTCTTGAGCCGCCAGCCGTCGATGATGTCCCCGACCAGATAGATGGTGTCGCTGTCCACATTATCCAGAAAGTCGATCAGCATCGCCGCATTGCAGCCACGCGTGCCGAGGTGGATGTCCGAAATCCAGATGGTGCGATAACGGCGCCGCTGCCCTTCCCGCTCGGGGATATGAAAGCGGTCGTCGGCGCCCTCCTCTATGTCCCCCAGGAAGGGCAAGCGCGTAATGGCGTTCATGATGCGGTCCCCAAGACATGTGTCCTCGGGAGTGAATCCTTAAGCCCGCAATGTTACAAATTCGCAGGGATTATGACGGAAATGCTACGGTTTTCGGGGGTTTCGAGACCTTAGACGCCGTGGAGTGATCGCCGCCAATTCAGTTCACTTCGTCGTTCCCGCGAAGCCGGGACCCCATCTCCACCCCTCACCTTGGCGACATGGCCGGAGATGCATCCCCGCCTTCGCGGGGATGACGATGAAAGATCAACGGTCAACATTTTCCGCAATGCCCAGCAGCGCCGAGATCACTGCGACTACCAGCAACTCTATCGGCGTCGCGATCAGGCGTCCACAACCGCCATCCGTCAAACGACCAGCACGATCTTCCCGAAATGCTCGCCCGCGTCCATGCGGGCGTGGGCCTTGGCCGCGTCGGCCAGCGCGAAGCGCTGGTCCATCGCCGGGCGCAGCTTCCCCTGCCCCACGAAGGACCATACCGTCCGCATCAGCTCGTCCGCGACCAGGCTCTTGAACCCCACCGATCGCGCGCGCAGCGTCGATCCTGTGATCGTCAGCCGCTTCGTCATGACCGCCGGGATGAAGATGCTGGCCTTCGCGCCGCCCAGCACCGCGATCGATACATGCCGTCCGTCGTCGGCCAGACAGTCCAGGTTGCGCGGCACATAGTCGCCGCCGACCATGTCCAGCACAGCCTGGCACCCCTGCCCCTCGGTGATCCGCTTCACTTCTTCGACAAAATCCTGCGTGCGATAGTTGATCGCATGGCTCGCGCCCCATTCCAGCGCCTGCGCGCATTTCTCGTCGCTGCCGCAGGTCACGACGATACGGATGTCGAACAGCCGGCACAGGGTGATCGCCATCGTCCCGATGCCGCTGGTGCCGCCATGGACCAGCACCGTGTCGCCTTCCACAACATAGGCGCGCTCGAACAAATTGGTCCACACGGTGAAGAGCGTTTCGGGCAAAGCCGCCGCTTCGACCAGGTCATACTCGTCGGGCACCGGCAGGCACTGGCCCGCGGGCGCCACCGCATATTCGGCATAGCCGCCCCCGGCCAGCAGCGCGCAGACCTTCTGCCCGACCAGCATGTCCGCGCCGCTTCCGGCCGCGACGATCGTACCGGCCACTTCCAGCCCGGGAATGTCGGAAGCCCCCGGCGGCGGCGGATATTTGCCCTGCCGTTGCAGAACGTCGGGCCGGTTCACGCCCGCTGCCGCGACCTGGATCAGCACCTCGCCGTCGCGCGGAACAGGCACCGGCCGCCGTTCCGGCACCAGTGCCTCCGGTCCGCCGGGCCGGGCGATGCCGATCGCCGTCATCTCGCCTGGCACCGCAAATTCCATCGCCATGATCGCCGCCCCCGAAGCCGCACTTATGCTGCGCCGCACCAAAAACATACCGCGATGCGCGCGCCCTTATTGACAGAGTGGCCCGCAGGGTCAACATTGGCCTTCATGGACTTGGATGACAATCTGCCACGCAAGGGAGATGATCCGCTGGCCCGCCTGCTGACACAGGATCTGGGGCCGCTGTCCGTTGCCGAACTACACGCCCGGATCGCCACGCTGGAAGCGGAAATCGCGCGATCCAGGGCAAGGATTGAAAGCGCCGTTAACCACAAGGCAACCGCCGAGGCGCTATTCAAGCGATGAACCGGCGACCGGCCCCCAGCGCCCTCCAGGGCTTCTTCGGGCTTGGGCAGTCTGGCAATTCCGCTGATCGGGCGGCACGCCTTGATCATGCGTCGAGCAATGCCGACATGAGGTTCAAGGTCGCTCCCTGTCGGGAGCTTGGAGTAAGATAATATGCCTTCATTCGCACCCGCCCTTGAAACCACCCTGCACAACGCGCTGACCCATGCGTCGGAGCGCAAGCATGAATATGCGACGCTGGAGCATTTGCTGCTCGCGCTGATCGACGATGAACATGCGTCGAAGGTGATGCAGGCGTGCGGCGTGGAACTGGGCGAACTGGGCGACGCCGTCACCCATTATCTCGACACCGAACTGGACAGTTTGAAGGTCGAGGGGTCGAGCGACCCGTCCCCCACCAGCGGTTTCCAGCGCGTGGTCCAGCGCGCCATCCTGCACGTCCAGTCGTCCGGCAAAGACGAGGTGACGGGTGCCAACGTCCTGGTCGCGCTCTTTTCCGAACGCGAATCCTATGCCGTCTACTTCCTGCAACAGCAGGACATGAGCCGTCTCGATGCCGTCAGCTATATCAGCCACGGCGTCGGCAAGGGCACGCCCACGCCCGAGCGTCAGGAAACCAAGGGCGCTGCCGAGGAGGAAAAGAAGGTGCAGGACGGGAAGGCCAAGAAGGACAGCGCCCTCGAACAGTTCACCGTCAACCTCAATGAAAAGGCGGATCGCGGCAAGGTCGACCCGCTGATCGGCCGCACGGCCGAGGTGGAGCGGACGATTCAGATCCTGTGCCGCCGCTCCAAGAACAACCCGCTCTATGTCGGCGACCCCGGCGTCGGCAAGACCGCGATCGCGGAAGGGCTGGCGCGCAAGATCGTCGAAGGCGACGTGCCCGACGTGCTCAGGGAAGCGGTCATCTACTCGCTCGACATGGGCGCGCTGCTCGCCGGCACCCGCTACCGCGGCGACTTCGAGGAGCGGCTGAAGGCGGTCGTCACCGAACTGGAAAAAATGCCGCACGCGGTTCTCTTCATCGACGAGATCCATACGGTGATCGGCGCGGGCGCGACCAGCGGCGGCGCGATGGATGCGTCGAACCTGCTGAAGCCCGCTCTGTCGGGCGGCACGATCCGTTGCATCGGATCGACCACTTACAAGGAATTCCGCAACCATTTCGAAAAGGACCGCGCCCTGCTGCGACGGTTCCAGAAGATCGACGTCAACGAACCGACGATCGACGATACGATCAAGATCCTGACCGGACTCCGCACCGCGTTCGAGGAGCATCACCATGTCAAATATACGCCGGACGCGATCAAGGCGGCGGTGGAGCTTTCGGCGCGCTACATCAACGACCGCAAGCTGCCCGACAAGGCGATCGACGTGATTGACGAGGTCGGCGCGATGCAGATGCTGGTCGTGCCGTCCAAGCGCAAGAAGACGATCACGCCCAAGGAGATCGAGCAGGTCATCGCGACCATGGCCCGCATTCCCCCCAA
Source organism: Sphingobium sp. V4 (assembly GCF_029590555.1). NCBI lineage: Bacteria > Pseudomonadati > Pseudomonadota > Alphaproteobacteria > Sphingomonadales > Sphingobiaceae > Sphingobium > Sphingobium sp. V4. Next base: position 1,927,802 of record NZ_CP081001.1, read on the forward strand.
GACGGTGTCGTCCGACGACAAGAGCGTGCTGGAAAGCCTGACCACGGACCTGAAGCGCGTCGTCTTCGGCCAGGACAAGGCGATCGAGGTGCTGTCGTCCGCGATCAAGCTGTCGCGCGCGGGCCTGCGCGATCCCGACAAGCCGATCGGCAACTATCTCTTCTCCGGCCCCACCGGCGTCGGCAAGACGGAGGTCGCGCGCCAGCTCGCGACCCTGCTCGGCATCCCGCTCCAGCGGTTCGACATGTCGGAATATATGGAACGCCATTCGGTCAGCCGCCTGATCGGCGCGCCTCCGGGCTATGTCGGCTATGACCAGGGCGGCCTGCTGACCGACGCCGTCGACCAGCAGCCGCACAGCGTCCTGCTGCTCGACGAGATCGAGAAGGCGCACCCGGACCTGTTCAATATCCTGCTCCAGGTGATGGACAATGGCCGCCTGACCGATCATCACGGCAAGACCGTCGATTTCCGCAACACCATCCTCATCATGACCACCAATGCCGGTGCGTCGGACATGGCGAAGGAATCGATCGGCTTTGGCGAACTGACGCGTGAGGATGTGCAGGAGGATGCGGTGAAGAAGCTCTTCACCCCGGAATTCCGCAACCGCCTCGATGCGATCGTGCCCTTCGGCTATCTGCCACCGGAAATCGTCGCCCGCGTCATCGACAAGTTCGTGCTGCAACTCGAACTGCAACTGGCCGATCGCGATGTCCACATCACCCTGGACGAGGACGCCAAGGCGTGGCTCACCAAGAAGGGCTATGACAAGCTCTATGGCGCGCGCCCGATGGGCCGCCTGATGCAGGAGAAGATCAAGCAGCCGCTGGCCGAGGAACTGCTGTTCGGCAAGCTGGTCCATGGCGGCGAGGTCCATGTCCGCATGAAGGACGAGGCCCTGGCCTTCGAAATCACCCCGGCAGCCCCGAAAAAGGGCAAGAAGGGCGGCAAGGCCAAGGCGTCGGAAGGCACGAAGTAAGCGCGATTACAGTCGCAAACGAAAAGGGCGGCCCGCTTGTGGCCGCCTTTTTTTTGCCCGGCCTCAGCGTCTTGGCCAGATCGTCAAATACCGTTCTGGCTCGCAATATCTCGGGGCAACATCGGGCCGGTCCTCCAGACATCGTAGCGCGAAACATATATGGTCCTGAGGCAACAAAGGGCGAAGGAAGGTGGAACGATTGCCCTATTGCGCGCCTCCGATGCGAGGCCGCCTTCGCTGGCAGCACGCAAATATTTCGGCGGCTTCATCATGTCATTTCGTCATCGGCGGACGATCCGCATGCTTCCCCATCGCCCTTGCCCGAGAGCGCGGATCGCGAAGAGACAGCCAGCTCATCTGTCTCTCCCGCACTTGCCACATGGCTCCGCAGCTGCGAAGCAATAGCATGGAATGCGGAAGTCCGCGCTACTCGGCACAGGAATATCCATGCGGCGGCATCTTTACCTCATCGCCGGCTCTATCTCGATCAGTCTTGGCCTGATCGGCATATTCCTGCCGCTTCTCCCTACCGTGCCCTTCATGATCCTCGCCGCTTTCTGCTTCGCACGCTCCAGCCCACGCCTTGAAGCAAAGCTGCTCGATCACCCGCATTTCGGCCCGCATATCCGGAGCTGGCGCGAACGCGGCGCAATCAGCCGCCGGGGCAAGAAAGCCGCGCTCGCTGCTTTCGCCTTCAGCGCGCTGCTGGCATTGCTCCTGTCCCCCTGGCCCTGGTATCTGCTGCCCATCGCTGCCGCTCTGGTAGGCGGCGGCTGGATCTGGACACGGCCGGAAGCCTGAAACATCCTGCACAAGGCGGAAGCGGTTTTCCGCGAGAATGATGCGACAAGAAGCCGATAGCGCGCGGTCCCGCGTCGGATGTGGCGCAGCGCGCGCCCGGCGATCATCATGCCGGCACGACGCGGTAAAATTCCAGCCCTGGCGAAAATCTCGGCTATCGCCTCATGATCGACGGAGATGGCCGAATTCCGGCTCCACAGCGATGGCGGACATGCGGCGGCCACCATCCGCTGCTTCCCCTGCGCCAATCCGGCGTCGGCTGAAACCTATCGCCCGCCGTCTCCCCTCGCGCGAGCGTCAAGAACATCCCCCCGCCCCGTCGCCCGCAGGGTACAAGACTCCGCACCGATCTGCGGGATGACGCAGCACGGCACGGCACGGCACGGCACGTGCACCAGCCTGTCCAAATCGCGCGCACAACGAAAAAGGGGCCAGTCTTGCGACCGGCCCCTCGTCCTTCATCCATCCCCGAAAGGATAGGTGATCTGATTACTGACCCGAACCCGGACCGTAGCTGATTTCCACGCGACGGTTCTGGACTTCGCGGACGCCGTCGGCAGTTTCGACGCGCGGCTGCGATTCACCGAAGGCCTGGGTGGTCATGACACCATCCGGGATACCCTTCGAGGCCAGATAGGCCTTGGTGGCGTCAGCGCGGCGCTGCGACAGGCCGACGTTGTACGAAGCCGAACCCGACTTGTCCGCGTGGCCGGCCAGCATGACCTGGGCGCTGCCGCAGCTGCTGTAGGCCGAAACCGCATTGTCCAGAATGGTGGCGGCGTCAGGCGTGATGTCCGACTTGTCCCATTCGAAGAAGACAATGTACGGCCCAGGCGCACACTCGGCTGCCGGCGGAGGCGGCGGAGGCGGCGGGGGCGGCGGGGGCGGCGGCGGCGGAGGCGGAGGCGGCGGAGCCGCTTCAGCCGGAGCGCCGAAGTTGTAGGTCAGGCCGAGCAGCAGGCTGTGCGTGCGCAGCTTGGTGTCTGCGGTCGAACCGGCGGGGCCACCAATGGTGGTGTAAGCCGGGATCAGCTTGATGTCGTCCTGGTTGAAGAAGCGATACTTCAGCGAGACATCGACATTGTTGGTGACCGGGTAGCGAACGCCCGCGATCGCCTGCCAGGCGAAGCCGGTGTCGCTGTCATTCACCAGGTCGTTGGCCAGCTTGCCGCGCGACACGCCGACACCGCCGCCGACGAAGCCCTGCAGGCCGTCATCGGGACCGAAGTCGAGCAAACCGTTCAGCATGAACGACAGGGCAGAGGCCGCGCCGCCGAAGCCGCTCTTGTCGAGGTCGACCTTCGCGCGCTTGTAGGCAGCTTCGGCTTCCAGACGGAAACCGCCGAAGTCGTAGCCGATGTTGGCGTCGAAATCATAACCCTTATGGTAGTCCACGCCCGAAATGGTATTGCTGGCGGCACCAGCGTTACCGGGGGTGAAAGTGATGTCCTGGTCTTCGACCAGCAGCACGCCGGCGTCTACGCCAACATACCAGCTGTCATCACGCGCCAAGGCCGGGGTGGCCAGGGCTGTGGTCGCAAGCGCAGCCGCGAGGGCAAGCTTCCGCATTTGAATTCCCCTTTCAAAAGTGTCACGAAGGACTGCTGAAACCCTGTATCGGCAAGAAGGTTTCATGGCAAGTCCACAATTAGTGAAACCGTTGCAAAAATAACGCAGTAGAGCCTTGTTTCGGGGTCCGGCAGGCTATTTCGAGGATCGTTAAGACTATAATAGCCATGATCCCCAAACAAATCGAGATTATGACAAAATTACGTATATATGAGCCCATGTGCTCGCAGCGTCGCTAGTATCGCCTGAATGGTATTTCTGGCCTCGACGTCAATCAAGCTCCCTCCCGACGGGTCCGGGATGACGGGCTGGCGCACCCCTATCACCTTCTCGCCCTCCAGATAAAGCCCGTCGCTCCTCAGCGGAGCGTCACTCCATTCGGCGCCATCATGGCACAGTTCATGCCCCCGGTCCGCAATCGCCATCCGCGCGCCCGCCTGCGGCGCCACGAAGCGCCATCCGCCCTCGGTCCAGCAGGCGATATTTTCCTCCTGCCCGATCCACGCGCCGCTCGCCCCGGCAGCCACGATCCAGCATTGCCCGATCGCCGGACCGGCGGGCGGAACCGCCAGGTCGGCGCTCTCCGCCCGCCCGTGCAACAGCGCGTCGATCCGCACCAGCGCCTCGTTGTGGAACATCTCCTTCTGGGCCTGCCCGGCCAACAGCAGCGGCAGCGCCCAGCGCGGTGTCGTCTCCATGCCCATTTCCCGTTCCTCCGATCCTCACACCGAAATCATGATGCGCCCGGCCCGCCCGGTCGCGAAGGTGCCGACCTGGCGGACCTCCACCGCCACCGTCCGCCCCGCCATGTCGTCGTCGGCGATCATCGTGCCGGCATAGGTCCAGCCGGGCGCGTCCGTCTCGGCGCGCCGCACGATCGCCGCACCGTCCATCACCGCGACCGCATAAAGCTCGCGCTCCTCGCCCAGCGGCGTGTCGCTCCCGCTCAGCCAGCGCCAGCCGTTGCGGCTGCGGCGGGTCCAGCCGATCGTCCACCCGCCCGCACCGTCCGCCTGCGCATGAAGATGGACCGGCGATGGCGGCATCAGCGCCTCTCCAGTCACCGCCATCACCGCCTGCGGCGGCTCGACATCGCCGATGCCGATAGCCGACAGGCGCAGCAGGCTGCCCGGTTCGGCCTGCGTACCCGCCAGCGCCAGCGGCTCGACCAGCCGCTCCTCCTCGATCAGCAGGAAATCCTCGCCCGCCTCATGCGTCGCCATCGCCCATTCGGTCCCGCGCAGCCCGCGCCGCAGTCCGCTCAGCCGATAGCGCCCCGCCCCGATCCGTTCCGCCCTTGCGAACTGGATCAGTTCCCGGCCGGCCAGGCACAGATTCCGCCCCTGCGCCAGCCCGGGCTCGTCGCCCGACAGCAGCGCCATATCCCCGGCCAGCAGCGTCACGGCCAACCTATGCCGCTCGTCGATCAGCGTCGCGCTGCCCGGCGGCAAGGCGTCCTGCGCCGTCCCCATCACGGCGCGCGGCGCGCTCCGCCCGATCGGCGTCGCCTCCCCGCTCTCCCCGATGACGAACAGCGCCGCGCTGCGCCAGCCCGCCCCGCCGCTCGCGGCCGCCACGACCAGCGGTGCGCTCGCCAGCCCCTCCTTCAGCATCGGTATGTCCACCAGCCGCAGGACGGTCGGCCCATGCGGCGCGTCGACCGGCCGCACGATCGCTCCCGAAGAGGCGCCGGCCGGCACGCTGCCGCCTGCGCCAGGGACCCGGCGCAGCGACAGCCGCACCGCCATCGCCTCCCATTCGCGTTCCTCGATCCGCCACAGCCCCGGCACGTCCTCGACCGACACCACCAAGCCGGGCATCAGCGCCAGCGCGCGCCAGTCGCAGCGCAGCGCCATCGTCGCCCGTCCCGTCCAGGCCGCGCCCAGCCGCGCCGCCGCCACCCCCCGCGCCGCATCCGCGCTCATCACCACCGGCAGCTCGACGCCCTGCTCCTGCCGCCCCGGTCCCGGCCGCACCACCCGCTGCACCCCCGCCTGATAGTCGCGCGCCGCGTCATAATGGCGCAGGCTCAGCGCCACCGGCACGCTATCGGCCGCCCCGCCCGATCGTTCGACCGGGTCGACCGCCTGCCCGTTCACCCGCCGCGCCAGCCCCGCCGCGCCGATCTCGCCTTCGGCCGCCATGGCCGTCCCGGTCAGGCGCAGCCCCGCCGCGTCCGACCGCAGCGCCAGCCCATGCGCCTCGACCAGCGGCGCCATCGCCTCGCGCACATCCGCCCCGCTCGCGGCAAAGCCGTCCAGCGCGGCCAGCCCCTCGCCCGCCAGCCGCCCTCCGCTCAGTTCGGCGGCGACCGTGCCGATCTCCACCGCCGTTGCGTCCGCCTCCACCTCGAATGTCAGGGACGGAATGCGGTTGCCATAGTCGGCCAGCGCCAGATCCTCGAACAGCACATAGGCGACGCCGCGATGCGCCGGCGTCAGGGCGATCCCTTCGGCCGACGCGATCAGCGGATCGACCGCCTGGTCTTCCTCGCCCGCATGGACGCGAAACCCCGACAGCTCGGTCTTGAAGTCCCCCGCCGCCCCGCGCAGCAGGTTGCCGTCCGCCCAGATGCGCCTGACGGACCGGATCGGCCGCGCCGACAGCGCCACCGCGAAACTCGCCGAATAGCTGTAGCTGGTGACGCTCGGCCGCCCCTTGCCGCCGCCGCTCTTCGATTTCGTCTCCTTCAGCTCCGTCGCCCAGATCACCGTTCCGGCGACCCGCATCGTCCCGAACAGCCTCGGCACCTGCGTGCCATAGCTCGACGTCTGCAATTGCAGGTCGGCCAGCCGCGCGCCCTCGCGCCCCTTGGGCTTGAACAGGATCTGATTGTCGATGACATTGCCGATCACCGCGCCGATCGCGCCGCCGACCGGCCCGCCGATCGCCGTCCCCACCGCCGTCAGCACCACCGTCGCCATAGCCTTCTCCCCAGCTTCGTCATTGCGGAAATTTCCGGTGGACAAGACGCCCTATTCGAGGCTCCACCACCCGATGACCGGCCATGGCGAAGCTCCCGGCGTCTCGACCACCCGTCCCAGCCCGGCATGGGCGTGGACGAAGCCCTCGCCCGTCCCGATCATCAGATGCAACTGCAACGGCCCCGGCCGCACCAGCGCCAGGTCGCCTGCCCCGCCGCGATCGACCGGCCGCAACCCCGCCGCCCTCAGCCAGGCTTCCGCCCGCCCGACACCCCCGCTGCGCAACCCATAGCCGCAGGGCACGTCCGCCCTGCCGAGCGCCAGCGCCGCCAGCCCCACGCAATCCAGCCCCGCGTCACTCCGCCCGTGCAGCCGGAACGGCACGCCCAGCAAGGCGCGCGCCCGCGCCACCACCGCGCTCATGCGCCGGGATAACGGGTCAGCAGGTCCATTCCCGGCAGATAAGGCTCGCCCCGGAAATTCACCGCATTGCCAAAGCGCCCGGCGCAGGTCGCCAGTTGCCGATCGCACCCTTCGGTCAGCAGCGCCAGCGTCCCCGCCGTCACCGCAAAGGCCGGCGGATCGGCCAAAGTCACCCCGTCCGCGCCATTATCCACCACCGCCTGCACCAGCCCGGCATTGGGTCCGCTGAGCCAGCGCAGCGTGCCGAAGGCATAGACCCCCGCCGCCAGCCCGCTCACCGCCACCTCAGCCGCCTCCACGCCCGCGACCGACACGATCCGCCGCCGCGCCGCCAGATCGACCCGGCACGCCCGATCACCCAGCCGCGCCCGGCAATCGGGCGAGGTGGAGGGCGCGACCGGCGCGCCCAGCACCGCCGCCGCGCCGATCAACTCGGCGGAGAAGCTGCTTCCCTTGCGCGACACCGCGCCGATCTCGCCCGCCGCCAGCAGCAGCCACAGCGCACCCGGTTCCTCCCACTGCGTCAGCCGCAACTCCAGCGCCGCCCCGTCCCATCGCCCCGCCATCAGGTCGCTCTCGCTGATCGCATCACTGCTCAGCGCGCCCGCGACATCGCTATCGTCCCCGTCCAGCCCGATGCCCGATCGCACCGCGGAAGGCGTCATCCCCGGCGCGGCGCGATAGGTCAGGCCGCCCATCTCCAGGTCGCGATCATGGCTGGTCAGGCCGATCGTCACCCCGTCGCGCCGCTCGATCCGCCAGCAAAAGGCCAGCGTGCAGAGCGGCTCGTCCAGCCCCGCGCTCATTCGCGTATCTCCACCAGCGGCACCGACACCGCCTCGCCCGCGGCAAAGGTCGCCCGGTTGATCTCCAGCCGGTCCTCGGCAAAGCGCACCGGCACGTCGAACCGGAAACCGGCGGTCAGCACCACCCCCGCCGCCGGCGCCACGTCGAACGCGATCACCCCCAGCCCCGCATGGCTCCATCCCTCGGTCAGTTCCACACCATCGGCCGCGACCCTGATGCTCCCCGCCACCGGCCGGGTGATGATCCGCGCCTGCGCCTCATCGCCCACGCCATAATGGCGCGTCAGCCGGAATTCGGCGCGCACCCCGTCGCCCACGCCCAGTCGCTGGTCGATCGGCCCCGGCGCCACGCCCGGCGCGCCGCTGCGATCATCATAGGGGTCGGTGAAGCGAAACCCGCGCGCCGCCCCGCGCCGCGCCCGGAAAAATTCGATCAGCGCCGCGATGTCCGCCTCGGATCGCACGCCCGGCCCGGCATCAAAGGACAGCCGCGCATCCGCCCAGTCGCTCGACCGCCTCTCATGGCCGCCCACGCTCTCGACGATCTGCGTCGAAAAGGCTGGCGCCAGGCTCGCCTCGCGCCCGATCGCGATCGGAAACAGCACATCGTCAAAGGCTTGCACATCATCCTCCCCATCCATGCTGAAACAGGTAAAGCCGTCGCGGCACACCTGCGGCAGCGCCCAGACAAAGGTCGCCGCCGTCCCCCGCGCCACCGACGCCTGCGCCGCCGCCGCGATCGAGCGCCATTGCGCGGCCTGTTCCGGCAGCAGCACGAAGCCCGCCAGATAATGCTGCTCCGCAACCGGATAGCCCAGCCGGCCGGTCGCCAGCGCCACGCCCCGCGCGGTCAGGTTCGGCCGCCCCTCCGTCACCCAGTCATAATCTTCCAGCTGCAGCACGTCGAAGGCGGGTGAAGCCCATCCCAGCGGCATGTTCGCCCGCTTGGCCTCGGGCGCGCGCGGATCGAGGATCGTCGGCAGATAAGCCAGCAGATGCGTCACCGCGTCGGGCGCCACCGCCCTGACCGCTGCGCACAAGGCCGTTGTCGAAGCCGCCAGCACGGCCCCCGCCGCATCCAGCAGATCCCGCTGATCGCCATCCAACGCGCCCCACACGCTCGCGATCGAAACCGGCGCCCCGCCAAGCGCCGCCCGCGCCGCATCATCATAGATGCATATCCGCCCATCCCCCGGCATCACCCACCACCAGGGTTCGCCGACCTGGAACAGGATCGGCAGGCCCGCCTCCAAGGCGATGAAAATAAACGCTCCCGCCACCGCCTGCAAATAGCCCATCGCCCCGCCATGCGCCGGCGACAACAGGGTCGAGGGCGGCGACCATCCGGTCAGCGCCGGATCGCCATTTTCCGCCCTTTGCTTCCAGTCGTTCCAGCAATGGGCGTCGAACAATTCATAGGATAGCGACCAGATGACGCCGAACCCCAGCGCCTTCGCCCGCCCTGCAAAATCCCGGTGCCACGCCGCGCAGGGCGCGTTCAGCACCCCGCCCGCCAGACTGACGTACAGCCCCGCACCCAGCCGCTCCAGCCGGAAATAATGGCTCATGCCCACATAATGGTTGATCGCCCCGCGATAGCCCAGCGCGTGGATCGCCGCGACGACCCGCTCGGGCGTCTGGTTGAAACAATCATCATAGCCGGTCGCCATGCTCAGCCCATGTTCGGGCAGCATCACATCGCCCACCGCCAGCACCGAACCCGCGCCGTCGCAGCTTATGTCGCCCAGTTCCGCCCAGCCCTCCTGCGCCGTGGCAAAGGGCGTGTCCCCCTCGTCATAATCAGGCGGCACCAGCGATATGAACATCCGGTCGACATCCCCCGCCCACACCGGGTCGGCATCCTCCGGCAGCTCATATCCGCCCACCAGCGCGGCGAAATCCAGCGTCACCACCGCATCTTCCGGCCCGCCGCTCGCATGGTTCCACAAGCGCACATACCAGGCGCGCGGGTTGCCCGCCTCGTCCCGCCCCTCGATCGTCAGCGTCGGCCCATGCGTCTCGTCCAGTTTGCGCAGGCCCGAAGACCGCCAGCGAAAGGACAGCACGCAATGCCGGAAATCCCGGCTCGTCTCATAGGCAAGCAGGGGATGGCTCCACCGATCCTCCGCTTCCCAGATCAGCCCCGCCAGATCGCCCGACCCGTAAAAGACCGCATCCACCCGCACGGCATCCGGCGCGGTGGTAACGACGTCCGCCATCATCGGCCGGGGAAAATTCACCGTCCAGTGCGTCGCGGCGAAGCGCTTGAGGACGCCCGCCTCCTGCCCCCGCCGCGCATCGGCCAGCCAATAGCCTATAGTCATCGCTCCAGCGCTCCCCTCACCGCCCGCGCGACCTGCCGCGCGCTGCGCGCCAGCAATCGCGGCTCGCTCTCGCCGCCCCGGCCATTCACCGCGATGCTCACCCGCACGTCGCGCGCCCCGCCGCCGTTCGCGACGACCTGCCCGCTCGTCGTCGGCACGAACATCTCCGGCCCGCGCTCGCCGACCATATAGGCCCGCCCCGGTGCCACTGGCCCGCCGGTCGCCCGCCCCGGCAGCCCCAGCGCCGACGACAACACGCTCGTGCCCAGTTGGACCAGCCCGCCGCTCCCGCCGCCCGCCGCCGATTGCAGCGCGCTCGCGGCAATGTCGTTCAGCACGGTGAGCGCGATCCGCTTCAGATCCTCGAAGCCGAACTTGCCCGTCCGCACCGCCCGCAGCAGCCCCTGCTCGATCCGCTGCCCGGCCCGCTCCGCCCCGGTCGCCAGCGGTCCTTCCAGCACGCCCCGCATTGCCTCGACATCGCGGTTCAGCCCCTGCGTATCGGCGCGCACCCGCACCACCAAAGTCTCGATTTCCTCGTCCATCCCCGCCCTCCGAACCTGATGGCCCCTCCCCTTCGGCGGCGGCGTCACGCGCCGCCGCCGAAGGGGAGGGGTGGGGGCGTGCCCCGCACACCCATCTCCTTTGCCTAATCCGGCATCACCCCCATCAACCGCCGCAACTCCGCCCCATCGACGCCCGCCTCGCCCGGCGCCTCCTCGCCCCGCGCCGCGCGCAGCACCGTGGCCAGTTCCGCCGGGGTCGCGCGCCAGAACTCGTCCGGCCGCCAGCCGAGCATCCATCCGGCCACCCCGGCCAGCCGCCCCGCCGCCTCGGCAAAGCGCCTCATTTTCCCGCCAGTATCTGCTGCAATATGGTCTTGAGCACCGGCGTCACCCGCGCCAGCCCGACGGCCAGCACCGCGTCCCCCAGCGCCTCGCGCGTCAACCGCTCCCGATCCACCAGGCAATGCCAGAACAAGCCCACCAGGTCAGCGAGCGACAGCTTCCCGTCCGCCGCCCGCTCGACCAGATCGAAAAGCGGCCCCAGTTCCGCCTCCGCTGCCACCAGAGCCGCGAAACTCGGCCGCAACGCCAGCGCCTCGCCGCCCAGTTCCAGCGCCGTCTCCCCGCGCTCGCGGTTCGTGCCCGGGCTCATTCCGACACCACCGGGCCGGAGCTTTCCAGGCTCAGCGCGTAATTGCGCTCGCCATTATAGTCGCCGGCATAGTCGAGCCGCGTCACCAGGAACCGCCCGCGCATCCGCTCCCCGCTCTCGAAGCTCAGCTCATATTCCGCGATCATGCCCGACAGCGCATGGTTGCGGATGCGGATCTCCGCGTCCGATCCGGTGAACAGCCCCGCAGCCGACACGCTCACCGACCGCACCCCCGCGCCCGACAGCAATTCGCGCCAGCCGCCCGAATCCTTGCTGGTGATGTTCACCGCCTCGCCGTTCACGGACAATTGGGTAGTCCGCATTCCTGCCACCGTTGCATATGTTGCGGGCATGTTTCCATCACCCACCTTCAGCAAAAACGCGCTTCCTTTTTCGACGCCCATGGCGCATTCTCCCTACCTGCGACGCCGACGTCGGAAGCACCCTGCTCCCGCCCGGAAAATCGCGAAAAACAGGAGACTTGGGACGCCTCCTGCGTCACCCGTCTCAACGTGAAAATGGGGTTATGGAGAGGTTTCGATGTTTGTTGCCGCTTCGCTCATGATGATGCTCGCCGCTCCTCCGGCCGCCGACGCCGTCGGCATGGGCCGCAAGGATTTTTCCAAATGCCTCAGCGCCCAGGTCCAGCCCAGCCTGGACAAGCGCCTCTCGGTCGGCGACTTCCAGTCGGCGATGAAGCGCGCGTGCGCCGACAAGGAAGCCGCCTTCCGCGCCGCCATCATCGCCCAGGAAAAGGCTGACGGCATATCGGACAAGGACGCCCAGGCCGACGCCGACGACCAGGTTTCCGAATATGTCGACAAGATCACCGGCGAATATGAGGAAAACAGCCGCCCGAGCTGACCGGGCCATCTCTCCCCCTCCCACGGGGAGAGATACGAAGGCTAGGCAGCTTGCTGCCTAGCCGAAATTGAGAGGGGGCTACGTCCCCTCCCGCACCGCCCGCATCCGGTAATCCACCACCGCCCGCCATCCCGCCGCCGCACCGGCCCGCGCCACGCGCGATCGCAGCAGCCGTGCGCTGACGATCCGCCAGCCATCCTGCGTCCCCGCCGCCCCGATCGCCGGATCGACCCGCGCCATCATGCCCGCCAGCCGCCCCGGCGTCTCGTCCGCCACGACCAGCCCGATGGTCAGCCGCACCTCGCGCCCCTCGACATCCTTCCCGCCCCAGTCCGCGCCCAGGCATTCGCCGACAAAGCCGAAGGGCGCGCCCGCCCGTGCCGGCTCTCCGTCATGGAGGCCGTTGAGCTGATCCATCAGCGCCCCGTCGCCCCGCAACGCCGCGATCACCGCCGCCCGCACCGCCACTTCCGCGCTCATCGCTCTCTCCCTCGCCCTTGGCCAGCCTCGCGCAGCGCCAGCTCGCGCGACCAGCGCGCGGCCAGCCCCGGCCCGGACGCGCGCACATCCTCGCCCTCGACCACCGCCGCGACACCTTCCTCCGCCAGCGCCGCCGCAATCCGCGCACGCCGCCGCGCCGCCCGTTCCTCGACCAGCCGCTCCAGCGCCGCCCTCATGCCAGCCGCATCCGCCGGAACGGCCGCCACAGCGCGCTCACGACGGCCGGCGGCGCGGCGCTCTCGGCGCCACGCGCCAGATAATGGTCCGCCGCCAGACGCACGATCCCCTGCCGCAAAGCCTCCGGCAGCCCGTTCATCTCCCCCGCCATTCCCGCGCGATACTGGACCGCCAGCACACGCCGGTCCCCGGCCCGCGTCGATCGCACCCAGCCGTCCCCTGCCGCATCGATGTCCACGGCATAGGCGTCCACCGGCAGAGCCTCGCTCACTCCGTCGGCATCCACCGCCGCGACGTTCTCGATGCTCAGCACCGGCCGCGCCGACAGCCTTTGCCAGCCGCCGTCGCCCGCCACCGTCTCGCGCGCCGCCCGAGCGACCAGCCACTGGCCGACGAACTGCTCGCACAATGTCGCCGCGCTGCGCAGCAATCCCGCCAGCACCGCATCCTCCCCGCCCGTCTCGATCCGCAGATAGGCCTTCAGTTCCGCCAGCGACGCCGCCAGCGCCCCGCTCTCCGCTTCCGTCCGCATCAGCGCTCCTCCACCCGGATCGTCACCGATCGCTCGTCCATCTGCCCATCGGACAGCGTCACATGATTGGTCAGCCGATAGATCCGCCCCACCAGCCCGCCCGCCAGCCGCGCGCTGCTCCGCTGCGCCTCGAAAGCGCTTTCCTCCACCGCCAGCCCGCCCGCCTCCGCCGGGTCCACCGCCCAACTGCTGGCGACCAGCGTCTGCGCCGCCAGATAGGCGGACCAGTCGATCGCATGGTCGATCCGCGCCTGCGGATCCTTCACGAAAAGGCTCATCTGATCTTGCTCCCCCGTTCCGCGTCCGCCCGGCGCGAAATCGACCGCCGCGCCGTTGGCCGAACACCCCACCGCTCCGCGCGCCAGTCGCCAGCCACCAGCCGGTGTTCCGATCCTCGGTCATCTCCAGCCCCGTGATCGCCACGCCCATTTTCCAGGAAAAAATAAGGGGGAAGGCGCGCAGCCTCCCCCCATCTGGCCGATCAGGTCGCGGCGAACGTCAGCAGCTTGCCGCCGTCTCGTTTACGAGGCGGCAAACTTCAGCAGCTTGATCGCCTCGCTGTTCGCCACGCCACCGCCGATCCGCTTGACCGCGTAGAAATGCACGAACGGCTTGTTGCTGAACGGATCGCGCAGGATGCTGGTGTCGCTGCGCTCGGCGATGACATAGCCCATCTGGAAATTGCCGAAGGCGATCGACAGGCTGTTCGCCGCGATGTCCGGCATGTCCTCCGCCTCGACCACCGGATAGCCCAGCAAGGTCGCGGGCTGCGCGGCCGACAGGCCCGGCTGCCAGATGAACGCGCCGTCGCTCGTCTTCATCTTGCGGATCACCGCCAGCGTCGCCGAATTCATCACGAAGCACGCCCCCTGGCGATAGGGCGCGCGCAGGCTCTGCACCAGGTCGATCAGCTTGTCCTGCGGACTGGTCCCCGGGAAAGCGCCCGCCACTCCCGACGCCACATATTGCAGCGATCCGAAGGCGCGCACGCCGTCCGCCTCGCTCGTCGCGCTATAGGTCAGAAAGCCCTTGGGCTTGTTCGTCCCATTGCCATTGACGAAGGCCGCGCCCTCCGCGACGGCGAACTCGCGGGCGATCTCCCCGGCCAGCCAGCCCTCGACATCGAACTGCGCGTCGTCCAGCATCGCCTGGCTCGCCGCCGGATTGGCGAACAGCTCGCCCGACGGCGGCACGATCTCGTTGAAGACCGGCGTCCCCGTCTCGGCCCGCGCGCCCGTCTCGCTGGCCCAACCCGACACGATCCCGCCTGACGTCACCAGCTTGCGATAGCCCGCCGTGCCCGTCCGCACGACATTGGCGATGCCGCGAATGGGCGAAATGCCTTTAAGCGTCGTGCCGATCAACTGGTCGATCTCGCGCGGCACCGCATAGCCCCCCGCCGCGCCGCTCGCCCCGGAAAAACTCTTCAGCTCCAGCCCCGCTTCCATGCCCTGCCGCAGATAGCGCTCGACGAACGCCCCGCGCGCCGGGTCCACCGCGCCCCCCTTCACCCCGTCCAGCGCCGGCCGCTGCTGCGCCAGCAACGCCCCCTTCAGCGCCGCGACTTCGCTCTCCAGCCCCTCGATCCGCTCCCCCTGCGCCACCATGTCGAAGCTTGCTTCCAGCCCGTCCATCACCTGATCCGTCATGCCCGTCTCCACAAAAAAGGGCGGCCCAACCGGACCGCCCGAACCATTCCTTCTCCCATCGGGAGAAGGGAACGAAACCTTGCCGCAAAGCGGCTAGGCGAAGTCGGATGAGGGCGCCTCCACCCGCAACACCCGCGCCAATGGCTGCATCGGATGCGTGACCAGGCTCACCTCCACCAGCTCCAGCGCCAGCAATTCCCGCGGCCCCGCCCCGCGCGCCGCCTTCACCCGGTATCCGAAACTCAGCCCGTCGAGCGCCCCCTGCTCAAGCGCCGCCGCCGCCTCGCGCCCGACCGCCGTCCTGCGCGACACCCGTCCAATCACGCGCAGCCCGCGCGCATCTTCCCGCGCCGTCTCGATCCGGCCGATCACGCTGCCCGGCCCATGTTGCCACAACAGGGGCACGCCCGCCGCCGCGACAGCGCCAAACGCCCCCGCCCGCACCACGTCGCCACCCCGATCCACCCGATCAAAAATCGCCGCATAGCCGGCAAAGCGAAGCTCGCCGCCTTCCGCCCCATTCGTTCGCTTCGAGCGCAGTCGCGAAGCGCCCGGCACAGGCTCGGCGCTCATGCCTTCACCAGCCCGACAAGGCCCACCTTCACCGCCACCCCCAGCAGCACCAGCGCCATGCCGATCCGCACGACCCAGCCGATCACCGCGCTGCGCGCCGCCTTCTTCGCGTCGCGCCAGGCGGACAGCAGCTCGCGCAATTCCCGCACATCGCCCTCCGCGCGCCGGTCTGAAAGGCCCAGCCGCTCCAGCGCGCGCGCCGCCCCCAGCTCGCTCGCCTCCTCGATCAGCGCGCGGATCATCACCATGTCGCCCCCGCCGGGCAGCCCCGCCCCCTCCGCCTGCGCGACCAGCCGCGCCAGCATCTCCTCTTTCATCGCGCCCTCCTTTTCATCGCCCCGGCACGCGCCTATCTGACGCGTCATGAAGCGCACCCACTGCAAAGCCCTGATCGCCCTCGTCATCGCCGCGCTCGGCCTGGGCGGCTGGTATTTCGGCCTCGACCGTGCCGGCGACTGCTGGGCGAAGGGCGGCCGCTGGAACTGGAACAGCGGCTTCTGCCGCCTCGACAGCCTCGCCCGCCCCTCATGAAGCGCCTGACCGTGCTTCTCGCGCTTGCACTCACGGCAGCAGCCATCTGGCTCTGGCAGAGCGATCGGCTCGCCCAGGACAGCTGCCTCGACAGCGGCGGCCGCTGGTCCCAAGCCCAGGCCACCTGCGAGCATTAGCCGATCCCCAGCATCGCCTTCTTCTCTTCCGCCGACAGAAAATCCGCCGCCGCGACCCGCTCCCACAGCGCCGCCCGCTCGTCCGACAGCGCCGGCACCGCGTCCAGGTCCGGCTCGACCGTCACCCCCGGCCACCAGCCGGCCAGCCCCTGGCTCAACCCCGCGCAGATCTTCGCCACCAGCGGCAGGATCGCCTGCCGCCACAGCGCCTTGTTCGCCTCGCGATAATTGGCGTAGCTATTGTCGCCCGGCAGCCCCATCAGCATCGGCGGCACGCCGAAGGCCAGCGCGATCTCCCGCGCCGCCGCGCTTTTCAGCCCCACGAAATCCATCTCGGCCGGGGTCAGGCTCATCGCCTTCCAGCTGAGGCCGCCTTCCAGCAGCATCGGACGTCCCGCGTTCGCAGCGCCGGCAAAGGCGGCCTCCATCTCGCGCTTCACCCGCTCATATTGCTCGGGCGACAGCACCGATCCGTCGCCCGGCTCATAGACCATCGCGCCGCTCGGCCGCGCCGCATTGTCCAGCAGCGCCTTGTTCCAGACGCTGGCCGCATTGTGGATCGCCACCGCGCCCGCCGCAGCCCCCGCGCAGCCCAGCCCATAATGATCGTCCAGCGGATGCAACGCCTTGATATGCAGAAGGTTCGTCCGCCCCGCGCCATCCTCGGGCGACAGCCGCGTCACGCTCTCGCCCACCCGGTACAGATAGGCCGCCGGCCACCCGCGCGCATCCGCCTCCACGCTGACCCGTTCGGGCCGCAGCGCGAACAGCTCGGCCGGCATCCCGTCCGCCCCGGCGATCAACTGGACATAGCCATTGCCGTGCAGCAGCAGATGGCAGGCCAGAGCCTCGATCAACCCCTGCCCCGCCGAAGCCCGCCCGACCAGCCCCAGCACCCGCGCCTGCTCCTCGACACCGCGCACCTTGATGGCGCACGCCCCCGCGCCCTCGGACACCAGCCGCATCGCCCGCTGCGCCACCGGATTGCCCATCACCCCGCCGCGCAGTTGCGCCTCATAGCTTGCCGGCCATTCGCCGAGCGCCACCGCCCCCGAACCCCAGGCACGCGCCAGCACCGGCCGCGCATCGCCAGATGCGGCCGCCTTCGTCCCGAACCATTTCATATGAGCATCCCCAGAACGCAAAAACCCTCTCCCCGCCGGGGGAGAGGGCTAGTGAAGGTCAGCGGCGAGGCCGCTTACCGAACTCGAAAATCCTTCACCCCTTCCGTTTACCGGAGGAGCAGCGAGACCTGCGCGCGCAGCGCGTCAGTGGCAGCGGGGCAGGCTATCCGCCTCAAGGATTGCGCGCCAGCACCCGGTCGCAAACCATTGCGGCCTCTTTACAAAGACGGTGCAACAATCAAACATCGGGTCATGTGGCCCATCGCACTAAGCCTGCTCGCTCTCGCTCAAACGACAGGGCAGTTGCAAAATTCGGTTAAGGCGAACGCTATACCGCTCGCTCTCTCGACTTCCCAAGATTATAGGCTCGTGGCCCTGCCGCCGGAAGCAGCGGGCTGGGCAACCGTGAAGATCGCGCGACGCGACGGCACCGATCAACTCGATTGCGCGCCCACCGATATTGTCGGGGGAACAGGCATCGCAGTCGCAAGCTGCCGACTCATCATGATGAAACTAGGCTGGATTGCGGCGGTGCGACGCAAAGATGGTACGCCCATGACCGTACCAATCTTTCGCGTACTGTGGGAACCTGCCCCCCCTTCGTTCCAAACCGACTTTGGTGGCGCCACCCCCCTCGCAATGCACGGCAAATCACCTGTCGATGACAAGCTCTCGCGCGAGGCGAATAATCTGCTGAGCCATTACACCACTCGGCTCGACGCCACCGGACGGCCCCGATCCTGTCGCATCACGAAATCGTCAGGCACGCGCAAATATGACGACACTGCGTGTCTAGTCGCGCTGGGTCAGCGATACTTGCCCGCTCTGGACGATCAAGGGCGACCGCGGGAAACAGACATCAGATCCTGGGTCAGTTTTGTAGACCGAGAAAAGCCACCGCGCCCATAGGCCTCAAGGATTGCGCGCCAACACCCGGTCGCAAACCGAATTGGTGCCCTCGCTCTTGCCGATCACCCGGCCCGCCAGCGCACCCGCGCCAGCGCCCAGCAAGGTCTCGCCCAGACTGCCGCCCGCGATCAGTCCAACGCCCGCGCCGCCGGCCGCGCCGATCACCGTGCCCTTGTCGCGCCCCTGCTTGCCCTTGAGCAGGCAGTAGCGCACATCGTCCCGATCACGCGGCGCGGCCCTTGCAACCCGCGCCCGATCCTTGCTGTTGAGGCTGGCCGCCAGAACCGGCGTCGCGGCAACCGACACACCGACGACGGCCGCCAGAATCTTGGCCATCTTCATGACATTCACTCCATCGAAATCTACCGGATCAGAAACGACCTGCGGTCGCCGGGGGTTCCCCTCACATCCCCCGCACCCGCGCCTCGCCGCGTTTCCCCAGCATCAAATCGGTCAGCGCCCACACCAGCGCATCGGCGCGATCGGGCGACCGCCCCGGCCCGACATAGGCTCCCCCCGCCAGCAATCCGCACATCTGGTCCTCCAGCTCGGGGAAAGCGCCGCGATGCGCCACCCGCCCGGCCTCATAGAGCGCCGCCACCGGCTCCGCCCGCGCCGCCTTCCCCCGGCTCGCATGGACCAGCCGCACCGGCATCGTCTCCTCCGCCGCGCGCAGCACGCTCTCCACCATCGCGCCGCCATTATTGGCCTCGGCCACCACCCGGTCGGCGCCATGCACCATCGCCGCCGCCGCGACCGCGCGCGCCCAGCCTTCGGGCCGCTCGCCCGAAACGCTGGCGTCGGCGATCACATAGGCGCGCCCGTCGCCGCCCGTGCCGGCGACAATGATGCCGCACGCATCGCCCCCGGCCGAAGCGGGCGGATCGACCGCCACCACCACGCGTCCCAGCATTCCCGGCACATGCGCCACCCGGCACCGCTCGATCAGATCGCGGGTCCACAGCGCGCCCTCCACCTCCTCGATCAGCTCACCATCCAGTTCCTGCCGCCCCAGCCGCGTCCCGCCATAGCTCGCCGCCATGGCGTCGACGAAGCCCGGCGCCAGATTGGCCGCATTGTCCGCCGTCCGCCCCCGCGTCACCACCACATCCGTGCCATCTCTCGCCGCCAGCGCCCGCACCAGCGGCACCGGCCGGGGCGTCGTCGTCGCCAGCACGCGCGGCGCGTCGCCCAGCCGCATCCCCATCATCAGATTATGCCAGGCCGCCTCGCCGCCCGCCCATTTGGCGATCTCGTCGGCCCAGCCATGACTGAACTGCGGCCCGCGCAACGACTCCGGCTCGGCCGCGCCGAACAGCATCGCCACGGCGCCATTGGGCCAGGTCAGCTTGCGCAGCGCCGGCGCATAGACCGGCCGCGCCCACCATGGCGCGACGGATAGCAGCCCCGACGCCCCTTCCACCATCACGCTGCGCGCCTCGCCCAGCGTCGCGCCGACCAGCGCGATCCGCGCGGCGGGATCGCCTTCCGCGATCGCCCGCACCCATTCCGCCCCTGCGCGCGTCTTGCCAAAGCCGCGCCCCGCCATCATCAGCCAGATGCGCCAGTCGCCCGCCGGCGGCAGTTGCCCCGGCCGCGCCAGATAGGCCCATTCCCGCTCCAGCCGCTCGGCCGCCGCCTGCGTCAGCCGCGCGCGCAGCCGCGCCCACGCCGTCCGGTCCTCGCCGGCCAGCCATTCCCGATCCGAAAGCATGTTGACCCCGCCTCTGAATGTTCGATCCGGGATTGGCGGAGGGTCAGGTCAGGTGGCCCGCATGGGCTGAACCTCGACCCTTCTATTTCCGCGGCGCCATCCCGCCAAAGGTCACGAGGCTTTCGGCCCCATCCTTGCCCACCGCCGCGACGCCGATGAAATGATCGTCCACGACCACATCCTTCAGCAGCGTCTCGGTCGCCCCGGTCACGACGCGGCTGTCGGTCCAGTCCTGCGCGTCGCCCCGCCGCCAATAGACCTTATATCCCGCCGCCCCCGGCACGCCGTCCCACAGGACGCGCGTATCCATGGAAAGCGCCCCGTCCAGCGACACGCTCGCAGGCGCGGCCGGCGCATCGGCCAGCTCGCGCAAGGCCGCGACGTTCAGCGCCGTCACCTTCGCCAGATAGGGAAAATCCATCCCCTCGACCGTGTCGCCATAGACGCGGCCATTCTCGGTCCGCAGGTCCTGATGCTGCCGGTCATAATTTTCGATCCCCACCGAAAAGCGCACCGCCGGGAATCCCAGCTCCAGGAAGGGCGAATGATCCCCGCCGCGCCCGAACCTGTCGAAACGCCGCACCGCGAACACGTCGAGGCCGATCTGCGGATTGGCTTCCGCGATACCGTCCACCTTCTTGGCCAGCGCGCGCGACGGCCCGTCATCCTCGCCGCCGCTCGCCCGCCGCGTCCGCGCCGCCTTCTCGTCCTCGGCAAAGCGGATGCCTTCCGAAAACACCCGCACCCGGTCGGCGACTTGTCTGCCATTCTGGCCCATCGTGTTGCCGACGATGTCGTTGTTCAGCATCGCCCGCACCTGCCAGCCGCGCGCTTTCGCCGTGCTGGCAAGCAGCTTGCCGCCCCACAGCCCCTGCTCCTCGCCCGACAGCAGGGCATAGACGATCGTCCCATCGAACTTTTCCCCCGCCAGCACCCGCGCCGCCTCGATCACCAGCGCCGTGCCCGACGCATTGTCGTTCGCGCCCGGCGCATCGCTGGTCGCGTTCATGACGTCGCTCACCCGGCTGTCGATATGCCCGGCGACGATCACCACCTGATTGGGATCGCCTGTTCCCTTCTGGATCGCCAGCACGTCCACCACCTCGACGCCGTCGGGCGCGCGCGGCCCGGTGAAGCGGTCCGCCACCGTCTCGACCGTCAGGCACCCACCGCACGTCCTGCCGATCTTCTCGAACTCCGCCGCGCCCCAGCGCCGCGCCGCGCCGATCCCGCGCCTGGCGTCGGTCGCAGACGACAGCGTATGCCGCGTCCCGAAACCCACCAGCTTTTCCACCGTCGCCTTCAACCGCGCCGGATCGGGCGCGCCCTTTCCGGCGCCCCCCTGCGCGAAAGCGGGGCCGCACAGGGCGGAGGCACAAGCGGCGGCGATCAGGATCAGCTTTTTCATGAGCCAAACTCATATCGCCTGTTGCACGCCTGTAAAGCCACCGGCCGCCTTTCCTCCCCGCTCCGAATAAAGAACAATATGGATCAAATATTTACCCCTTGACGACTTGCCCCGCCAAAGAGCAGGTCATGCACCTCGGCTCGGGGGAGCTGAGTCACTTTGGGGGGGATACCAATGAAGTCTGTTTCCAGCGCCATTCTCGGCGCGATCGCCTTTGCCTGCGCGCCGTCCATCCATGCCCAGGTCACGACCGCGCCCGCCGCGCCGGTCGCCACCATCATCGCCACGCCTGGCGGCAATATCCTGCGCGCGGGCAGCCAGCTGTCGCTCAGGACCGCCGAGCCGCTGACGACCGAGGGCAAGAAGCTGCGCATCGGCCAGCGCGTCCAGCTCGAAGTCGCCGAAGCCGTCATGCTGAACGGCCAGACCGTCATCCCGCTCGGCAGCCCGGTGGTGGGCGAGATCACCGACGTCCGCAACAAGGGCATGTGGGGCAAGTCCGGCCGCATCAACGGCCGCGTCCTCTATGTCCGCGCCAATGGCACCCAGATCCGCCTGACCGGCAGCTTCGATGACAAGGGCGTCACCGGCACCGCCGGCGTCGTCGCCGCCATCGCCTTCGTGCCGGTCGCGGGCTTCTTCACCACTGGCACCAGCGCGAAAATCCCGCTCGGCGCGCCGGTCTCGGCGTTCCTCGACGAAGATATCAGCGTCGCCTTCGCCCCCTCGGCCGCGCCCGCCACCCCGGTCGCCGCGGTTCCCGCCGCAACGCCCGCAGCCGCTCCGGCTCCGGCGCCCGCCCCGACCAAGACCTCGCTGGTCGACCCGTCGCTGGAAATCAAGGCGACCAACTGATCGCCCGGCCGGCGCGGCACCCCGCGCCGGCCAAGGATGGATGGCGAAATGGCGGTTTTGAGCCAATGCCTGCAAAGGTCGTTGAAAGGCAGTGACTCGCCATCTCCTGAGACCCCAGCCTTCGCTGGGGTGACGGAAGAGACGACAGGCGACTGGCCGCCTATCAATCATGATATTGCAGAAGCAGCCAATCCAACGTCATGCCAGCGAAGGCTGGCATCTCAGGCGAAGGCGCGCAACAGTCGCACATGGCGCGCGGCGGTTACACCTGCCTCATGACTAACAAGGCTAGAGGCGCTCTGCCTGTCGGCGTCACGGCGAACCTTGGCGAACGCATCGAACGACATTGAAATGGGACGGGTTCTTCCTGCTGCAAAATATGGCATGACCCGTTCCGCCAGCAATGCGCCCACCCCAACTCACCCCATCACCGGCCGCGCCGCCATGATCTTCAGCGTCAGCGCCATTTCGTCCGCCGCCGCCCCTTCGATCGTCAAATCCCCCACCGGCCCGGCCGCCAGTCGCTGCAATATCCTGTTTTCCAACGTCATTCCGGCCCAATGCTGCACCTGCACAATGTGTTCCGGGGCAAAAATGGTTAAGGCGTCGCCCGTCGCGCACCCGGACCGGATCGTCGCCGCCGATCCGCCGCGGCGCCCCTATGCTCCCGCCGTCGCCCGCCTTCGCCGTATCTCCTCCAGCGCCCGCCGCACTCGCGCCACCGCGTCCGGGCTGTCGGGCCGATCCCCCCCTGCGTCGTTGGCCGCGCGGATCTTCAGCACCCGGTCATGGTGGAAGCTCAGCAGCCGCAGCGCGATCGCCAGATTGCGCCCGCGCTTCACCTTGCGCGCCTTCACCACGCCCTCGCCGTCCAGCGTGATCTCCTCCGTCTCGCTGCCGAACAGCACCTCGCGCATCAGCATCGCCTCGATCTCGGCATAGCCCATGTCGAGCGCCGCGTCCCAGGCGCGGGCGAAGGCGGGGTCGCGACGCCTTCGGTCATAGGCCCCGGCCCGGCACTTGCCGACCGCGCGCGCGGCCTCGCTGGCGTTGCAGGTTTCGGCAAGCACCGCCATGAACCGCCCGACATCCGCCTTGCTCCACCCGTCCCGGCGCGGCCTGCGCTTCTGCGCCCGCACCGCTCCGCCCGCCGCCTGCCGCTGCGCCACCAGCGCATCGCCGGCCTGCTCCCCTCCCTCATCCGCCACCATGCCCGTCCCCCGTCACCCGCGCCGCACGACAAAGGGGCCGGCCCTTCGCAGGACCGGCCCCTTGGCAACCGCCATGGCGGCGACTCACATTTTCCCAATATCCACATCCCTGCCACAGCAGCGTGACGATGTCAAGGAAAATGTTCCATATAGGTTACTTCATGCCGCCATTCTCGCCAGGATCGCCGCTTCCTGCGCCAGCGCCTCGGCAAAGCTCGGGCGCGCCTTCATCCGCTCCAGCCATGCCACGACCCTGGGCCAGCGTTCTGCCGTCAACCCCTTGGAACAATAGCAGACATTGATGAGCGGGCAGGCCGCGGCAATGTCCGCCAAGGTGAAGCGATCCTCCACCAGCCAGCCGCTCTCCGGCAGCACGCTTTCCAGATAGTCGTAGATGGCCGGCATCTTCTCGGCCTCAGCCGCATCCGCCAGCGCGGGATCGTGCGGCAGCTTCATCGCCTTGCCCACTACCCGGTTGAAAAACACCTGCGCGCCCGCCGCCTGGGCGATGGTGTCGCCAAACTCCTCATACCAGATGGTCCGCGCCCGCGCCCTGGGATCGGTCGGGATCAGGTTGGGTTCGGGATGCAGGGCATCCATATAGGTTATGATCGCGGTCGAATCGCTGATCAGGAAATCGCCATCCTCCAGCGCCGGCATCTTGCCGAAGGGCGACGCTTTGGCGAACACCGGATCGCCCCGCCCGAATCCAGCCGGCCGGACCTCGATCGCGATCCCCTTCTCCGCGGCAAAGACGATGACCTTGCGCACGAAGGGCGACGGCCTGGCGCCATGGATGATCATCTCATTCCTCCTCTCTCATGGTCGGATGGCGCCATCATGCCTATCCAGTAGCATATTGCAACCAATATCGCGCGCCAGCCTGGCGGACCGGAGGGGTGGCGAGCGGCATGGCGGCTTTTGAAGAGATTATCGACGATAGCTGACGCTGCACGACGAGAATTCACCCGCAACAAACGCCCCCCACTCTCAGACATTCGCGCATGACAAGTAGCGTCTACATGGCAGGCGGTCCTTTACTACGCCGTCAGTTCACAGAGCCATCGCCCACGTTTCGCTTCCGATGTCCTGGCCGAAATGCCGCTCGACCTTGGTGTCACGCAGCTTGAAGCCAGCGCGAGCGTAAAGCCGACGTGCGGATGTCAGCTGACTGTCGGTCCATAACTCCAGTTGCCTGTAGCCGGCCGTCCGAGCGCGTGCGATGCAGGCCTCCACCAACTGACGGCCCACTCCAACGCCTCGCGCATCCGGCTCGACATAGAGCAGCCGAAGCTTGCCTATCGCTTGTTCTTCCGAGCGCATGAGGAAGATCGACCCCGCCATTTTCCCATCCCATTCGGCCACCCATCCGGCTTCATGATGTGGGTCAAAGGTGCGGTGGAAGTCCGCGAGTATCTGCGCGATCAAGGTCTCGTAACTTCCATCATAACCATATTCGGCGGCGTAGAGGACGGCCTGCCGATGGACGATCAGCCCGAGATCGCCCGTCCGAAGCTCTCTTACGATAAGGTCCGGTGCGGTCTTCGCTTCCAGAACCTCTTTGATTGACGAAACTGCCCGGAGCAACTCTGCGCGGCGAGAGAGGGGTAGCGCATCCAGCAGGGCTGCAACGCTGTCTCGTGCCCCCTGATCCGCCTTATCGAACGCCGCCCTGCCCTTTGCGGTGAGCGACAACAGTTGATTGCGACCATGAGCAGGGTCTTCTCGCGAGATTATCAGCCCTTGCTCGGCAAACCTCTTGAGCGTGCGGCTTATTTGCGAGCGGTCCAGACGCAGGGTTCGTCCGATTTCGGCGGCTGTAGGCTCCTGGCGGTGCGCCAGCTCATACAGTATCCGCCCCTCGCTCAACGTGAACCTACTGTTGGCAAGGTGTGTTTCGAGGAGGCCCAGATGGGTTGTGTAGGTCCGATTAAAGCTTCTAAGCTGGTCTACCTCGTCGTCTTTGCCGCCGCTCATATCTCACTCGCAGTATGTTGATTCCATCAACATATGGCAAGACATTGTTGATTGAGTCAACATATCTCTCTTCGTTGGCTTTCCCCCAGACCAAGTCTTTCACCCTTCGACTTGCCATCTACATGAGGGACCGGTTTCAAGATGCGGCTCTGAATGTTCCACTGACCAGTTTCGGTCGAAAACACCCACTATCATGCCTTTGGCCGACCTCACAGGAACCGGCCGATCACGCCCATCACCCGCGCCACCGTCTGTGCCTTCTCGCCCACCGGCGCGACATAGTCGATCACGTCCCGGGCGGCCGCCTCGCCCGCCCCGCGCGCGATCGCCCAGGCGGCCAGATAATGGGCCGCCATGCACCCGCCCGCCGTTGCGACATTGCCCGCCGCGTGGAAGGGCGCGTCGATCACCCGCGCGCCCGTCTCCTCCACCCAGGGCTTGCTCGTCAGGTCGGTGCAGACCGGCACGGCGTCCAGCAGCCCCAGCTTAGCCAGCAGCAGCGCGCCCGAACATTGCGCCCCGATGATCTGGCGTGCCGGGTCCAGCCGGATGCGCGCCATCAGCGCCGCGTCGTCCGCGACCGCGCGCGTCCGCACCCCGCTGCCGACCAGGACGATGTCCGCTTCTTCCGTGAATTCCATGGGCTGCTGGACGTGGACGGCGACGCCATTCATCGACGTCACCAACACCCCCGGCCCGCATATCTCGGCCCGCCAACCCTTCACCCGGTTGAGCAGGGCCAGCGCCACGAAGCTGTCCAGTTCGTTGAAGCCGTCGAAGCTCAGTATCGCAATCCGCATCGTCATCCCTTCTGCACGATCGCGGACCCCCGTCATCTCCCGCCCGTCGCCCCACGCATGACGCTGGAGGCAGGCCGGCCCGACCGGTCACGCGACAATCGGGGCACCCTGCCGCAAGCAACGCCCAGCCGCGCGATCCGCTCGCGCCATGCTGGACTTCTTCTACCGCCCCGCCCCGGCCTCCACCGTCCGGCGCGTATAGTCGATCCTGATCCGCACCCAGCTGCCCACCATGACCTTGCCGTTGACGCGCGGCGGCAGCACCAGGAACTGCCAGGCGGCCAGGCGCACCGCCTTGGCGAAGCCCGACCCGATCGGTGCTTCGCCCAGAGCCTGGCAATTCTCGACATGATAATGGTCGACCGTCTTGCAGGCGACCAGGCCATAGCCCTCCGCCGGCGCATTGGCGGGCATGTAGGTCGACAGCTCAGCATGGGTCGGCCGCCGATACCATTCCGCCTCGAACAGCTGCACGCCCCCCGGCCCCTCGCCCGGTCCCTGCACCGCCGCGCTGTCGCCCTTGCCCTGCCCGATCCCCTGCGCCGCCTTGGGCAGGGCACCGATGTCGGCCGCCGCCATCTGCTCGCGATTGAGCGTCAGGAAGGGGAAGGGCGAGGGCGGCTGCTCCGCAGGCTTTTCCACCGGGATGGGCGGCCGCACCATGGGATCGGCCTGTTGTTGCGGGCTGGCCTTGTCCTGCTCGCGCTTCTCCGCCTTATCGGCCCTGGCCTGCTCCTGGTCCGCCTTCGGCCCCGCCTCGACATCGAAGGTCACGGGCAGCCGCTGGTCCTCCCTGGGCGGATCGAAGGTCGGCGACAGGGTAAACAGCGCCAGCAACAGCAGCAGGTTCAGCACCAGCGCGAACGCGACGCCACCGGCGCGCTGCCGCACCTTGGCCCAGGAAATGGAAGAAATGATCAAATGCGCCGGCCAAACAGGACTGAAGACAAGGGGTCTTGCCCAGACGGCACCGGACAGTCAACGCCGTGGATCGGTCGCCGGCGTCAAATCAACAGACATCCTCTTCCCGCACCAGCGGTCGGCTTTCGCGGGTCCCCCGCATCCGGCTCGCCTTGTCGTCCGGGTCGCTCGTCAGCACGACATGATCCTCATGCACTTCCAGCAGCACGCCCGCGAAGGGAAAGCCCGCCAGGCTCCCCGTCACCCGGTAACTGACCGAATCGCCGACCTTGAACGTCGCTGGATCGGTATTGAAAGCGAACGGACAACTGCCCTCGCCCATATCCTGCATGGCCTCTCTCCTTCGGCGCGATCCTATCGCGCGCGCCGCCGCGATCAAGCGCCCTCGCCCGCCATCGCATCGCCGATGCGATCGCCGCGCCGCGTCTGCCACGATCCGTCGCCCGAAACGCACCGACGGGCAAAAGCGCTGGCGGCGGCCCGTCATCTCGGCTAGGCCCGGCGCCGATGCTTACCAGGCTCTATCAATGGACGCTGGCCAAGGCCGCCCATCGCCACGCCGAACGCTGGCTCTTCGCCATTTCCTTCATGGAATCGAGCTTCTTCCCGATCCCGCCGCACCCGCTGCTGGGCCTCATGTGCCTGGCCCGGCCGGAACGCGCGCTGCGCTTCGGCCTCATCTGCACCCTCGCCTCGGTGCTGGGCGGCATGTTCGGCTACGCGATCGGCTATTTCCTCTATGAAACGGTCGGCCAGCAAATCCTGGCCGCGCTGGGCCTCGCCGCCAAATTCCCGGTCGCCGCCTGCTATCTGCGCGATTACGGGGCGGAAATCATCCTCATCAAGGGTGCGACGCCCATCCCGTTCAAGCTCATCACCATCACGGCGGGCTTCATCGGGCTGCCGCTCTTCACCTTCCTCTGGGCCAGCATCGTCAGCCGCGCCTTCCAGTTCATGCTGGTCGGCTTCCTGTTCTGGAAATTCGGCCGCCCGATCAAGGCGTTCATCGAGAAATATCTGGCCCTCCTGTCCGCCGGCTTCCTGGTGCTGGTGGTCGGCGGCTTCATCGCCGCCTCGATGCTGTCGGGCGGCGGGGAAAAGAGCGACAGGTGCTCGGGCGCCACCATGGCCACGATTCGCTAAAAGGCTGACATGAAGAACGCTTTCGCCCGCCACCCCAAGGTCGCGGCGCTGCTGGCGGGCTTCCTGTCCGCCACCGGCTTCGCCCCGCTCAAGCTCTGGCCCGTCACCCTCGCCTGCCTCGCGCTGCTCATCCTGGCTGTCGAACGCGCCCCGGACCGGCGCACCGCCTTCACCCGCGGCTGGCTGTTCGGCGTCGGTCATTTCACCCTCGGGCTCAACTGGATCGCCCACGCCTTCACCTTCCAGGCAACCATGCCGCACTGGTTCGGCTATGGCGCGGTGCTCCTCCTCTCCCTCTACCTCGCCGTCTATCCCGGCCTTGCGACCCTGGGCGCATGGTGGCTGAACCGGGCCATCGGCGGCAAGCCGCTGTCCTTCCCCCTCCTCCTCGCCGCCACATGGATCGCGACCGAATATCTGCGCGCGACCCTGTTCACCGGCTTCGCCTGGAACCCGCTCGGCGTCATCTGGATGCCGACCGGCGCCGCGATCGCCGCGACCGTCATCGGCACCTATGGCCTGGGCGCGCTCGCCATCCTCGCCGCGGGCGCGCTCCTCCTCGCCACCCGCCGCCAGTATCGCCCCGCCGCCGCGATCCTCGCCCCGCTCCTGCTGCTCGCGCTCTGGAGCCACCTCGCCACCGCGCCGGCAACGCCCGAAGGCGCGCCCCGCATCCGCGTGGTCCAGCCCAATATCGGCCAGGACGAAAAATATTCGGTCGAGGCCGAATATCGCAACTTCCGCAAGCTCTCGACCCTCTCGGGCGAGACCCGCCCGGCCCCGCGCCTCATCTTCTGGCCCGAAGCCGCCATCCCCGCCTATCTCGACCTCGAACCCGACTGGCGCGCCCGCCTCGCCGGCCTGCTCGGCCCCGGCGACCTGCTGCTGACGGGTGGGGACAAGGTCTATTTCAAGCCGGTCGAGCAGGACGGGATGCTGGTCAACAAGCTCGCCGGCGCCAACAACAGCGTCTGGATCGTCACCCCCCGCGCCACGCTGGCGGGTCGCTACGACAAGGCGCATCTGGTGCCCTATGGCGAATATCTGCCGATGCGGACCCTGCTCGAACCGATCGGCCTGTCGCGCCTCGTCCCCGGCGACGCCGATTTCTGGCCCGGCCCCGGCCCGCAAAGCCTGACCCTCCCCGCCAGCCTCGGCCGCCCGCCACTGAAGATGGGCGTCCAGATCTGCTACGAGATCATCTTCTCCGGCCATGTGATCGACGCCGGGAATCGCCCGGACTTCGTCTTCAACCCCTCGAACGACGCCTGGTTCGGCAGCTGGGGTCCAGTCCAGCATCTCGCCCAGGCCCGCCTGCGCGCGCTGGAGGAAGGCGTGCCCATCATCCGCGCCACGCCCACCGGCGTCTCGGCCATCATCGACGCGCGCGGCCAGGTCGTCCGCGCCCTCGGCCTCAACCGCGCCGGCTATCTCGACGGCGGCCTGCCCCCGGCCCTACCCCCAACGGTCTTCGCCATTGTCGGTAACTGGGCGGCCCTCGCCCTCATCATTTTGCTCCTCGGGCTGGCCATTGCCTTGCGTCGCGGCAAAAGCTAATAGGCACATAAACATTTCTTTATATCGCAATTCGCCCAAGCATCTTACGGGAGTCCCATGCGCAGCACTTATCTCTTCACTTCGGAATCCGTCTCCGAAGGCCATCCCGACAAGGTTGCGGACCAGATTTCCGACGCCATCGTCGATCTGTTCCTCTCCAAGGACCCCGAAGCCCGCATCGCCTGCGAAACGCTGACCACGACTCAGCTCGTCGTGCTGGCCGGCGAAATCCGCTGCAAGGGCGTTTTCGAGAATGACGAATGGGCGCCGGGCGCTCAGGAAGAAATTGAAAAGACCGTGCGCGAAACGGTGAAGCGCATCGGCTATGAGCAGGAAGGCTTCCACTGGGAAAGCTTCCGCTTCGAGAACAATCTGCACGGCCAGTCCGCGCATATCGCGCAGGGCGTCGATGCCAGCGGCAACAAGGATGAAGGCGCGGGCGACCAGGGCATCATGTTCGGCTATGCCGCCAACGACACGCCCGACCTGATGCCCGCGACCCTCTATTACAGCCACAAGATCCTGGAAACCATGGCGGCCGACCGCCATTCGAAGGCCGCGCCCTTCCTGGAGCCGGACGCCAAGAGCCAGGTGACGCTTCGCTACGAAGGCAGCACGCCGGTCGCCTGCACCGCCGTCGTCGTCTCCACCCAACATGCCAAGGGCTATGACCAGGGTGAGAAGGAAGCCGAGTTGAAGGCCTATGTGAAGTCCGTCGTGGCGAAGGTGATCCCGGCCGAACTGCTCTCGGACGAGACCGTCTATCACATCAACCCGACCGGCAGCTTCGAGATTGGCGGCCCCGACGGCGACGCCGGCCTCACCGGCCGCAAGATCATCGTCGATACCTATGGCGGCGCCTCGCCTCATGGCGGCGGCGCGTTCAGCGGCAAGGACCCGACCAAGGTCGACCGCTCGGCCGCCTACATCACCCGCTACCTCGCCAAGAATGTGGTCGCCGCCGGCCTTGCCCAGCGCTGCACCATCCAGATCGCCTATGCGATCGGCGTGGCCGAGCCGCTGTCGCTCTATGTCGACACGCATGGTTCGGGCACCGTCGGGGACGACAAGATCGAGGAAGCGATCAAGAGCATCAAGGAACTGGGCGGCCTGACCCCGCGCGGCATCCGCACGCATCTTGGCCTCAACAAGCCGATCTATCAACCGACCGCCGCCTATGGCCATTTCGGCCGCAAGCCCGAAGGCGACTTCTTCCCCTGGGAGAAGACCGACCTGGTCGAAAAGCTGAAGGCAGCCCTGTAATCATCCCCGTCATCCCCGCCCAGGCGGGGATTTATCCCCCGCACGCCCCTGCCGGGGCAAGGTCGGGGATTGGCGTCCCGCCGCCGCGGGAATGATGACAAGGAACAAGAAAAGGCGCGGGATAACCCCCGCGCCCTTTTCACGTCAGCGCAACACCAGCGCCAGCAGATCGGCCGAAGACACGCCCGCCGATCGCAGGAAGCCCTGATAATAGTCGCATCCCTCGCGGGCGAGCAGATCGAGCTGCTGTTCCGTCTCCACCCCCTCGGCGATCACCTTCAGCCCCAGCGACTTGGCCATGTGGATCACCCCGCGCACGATGATCCGGTCGCGCGCGGTGCCGGCGATATCCTGCGCCAGCCCGCTGTCGATCTTCAGATAGTCGAGCGGCAGGCTCTTGAGATAGGCGAGGCTCGAGTAGCCCGTCCCGAAATCGTCGATCGCCACCGCTAGCCCTTCGCTGCGCAGCGCATGGAGCAATGCGGCCGCCGCGTCCACATCCTGGATCAGCCCGCTCTCGGTGATCTCCACCGTCAGCCGCGCGCGCGGAAAGCCGCTGCGATCCACCAGTTCCAGCAGGTCGGCCATGAAGCGCGGCTGGGCGATGTCGGCGGCGGTGACGTTGATCGACAGACGCAGGTCCGCCAGCGCCCGCGGCCATGCCGCCGCCTGCCGCAATGCCTCGCCCAATATATGCGCCGACAGCGGCAGCATGTAATCGGACCGCTCCGCGGTCGCGAACAATATGCCCGCGCCCAGCGGCCCATAATGGGGGTGGTTCCACCGGGCCAGCGCCTCGACCCCGCTGATCCGGTCGGACGAAACCGGATATTGCGGCTGGAACACGATGCCGATCTCGCCCCGGTCCAGCGCCAGCCGCAGGTCGGTTTCCAGCCGGTCGGGATCGACCTGCCGGCTTTGCTTCTCCGCCGACAATATGCGGATGCCTTCGCCCCCGCCCTGCCGCGCATCGGCCAGGGCCATGCCCGCGCGGCGCAGCAGCAGGGTCGCGTCATCCTCGGCCCGCGCCTGCGCGATGCCGCAGCGCGCGGTCAGCCGGATCAAATGGTCGCCCGCGCTGAACGGCCGCCCGATCGCCCCGATCAGCTGCCGCGCCAGGAAGGTCGCCCGCTCGCTCGCCGCCGCCTCGCCGGTCAGCCCGACCAGAAATTCGGTCCCCGCGATTCGCGCCGCCATCGCGCCGGGCGCCACATCCTCCACCATTCGCTCGATCCGCCGCGCGATTCGCCCCAGCAGCGCGTCGCCCACCACCTGGCCATAGGCGGCGTTCATCCGCTCGAACTGGCTGATCGACAGCAGCAGCACCGTGGTCGGCAGCCCGACGCGCCGGTCCAGCCACCCCAGCGCCGCCTGCCGCGATCGCAGCCCGGTCAGATAGTCGCGCTGCTCGCCGTCCCGCTCATGCCGGTCGGACAGCCATTCGACATCAGCCGCAATCTGCCCGTCCTCGACCCGCAGATGATGGACCAGCCTGTCGCCCGGCCGGTCGGGCAGGCCATGCGCCAGCGGCGCCAGCCGCCCGGCCCGTGCCATCGCCTTCATCGCAGTCAGCACCCCGCGTCGCTCCGCGCGCGACAATCGGCGCAGCAGCGCGGCCGGCGCGATAGCCGCTGCATCCAGCGCCAGTTGCTGCGCCAGCGCCTCGCTCAGGCGCAGCATCCCGTCGCTTCCCAATTGCCAATAGAGCGCGTCGCCGCGCCGGATGCGCTGCGCCCGCTGGCTCGGCCGCGCACCGCCGCCCAGCCGCTCGACCAGCCGCTGCGCCGACGCCAGCACGCCGCGCAGCCGCTCCCGCGTAAAGGGCGCGGTCAGGAAATGCGTCGCTCCCGCCGCCAGCAGCGCGGGCACCCGCGCCTCCTCCGCTCCGTCGATCAGCACGACCAGCGCGCCGCCGCCCGCCTCGGCGGCCGGGACCAGCGGTTCCAGCAACCTGTCCATGTCGCCGCCGGCGCGCAGGTCGACCAGCGCCACCTGCGCCTCGCTGCGCAGGAAGCGTTGCGGCGCATCGCCCGGCCGGCGCGCGCCGATCGCCCGCCAGCCGATCGCCTGCGCCGCCTGGCACAGCCCGTCGCGATCTCCCGGCGACAGGATGAAGAGGCTTGGCTGCCCGTCCCGTGCGGCGTCCCCGCTCACCTCATCTGTCTCCCTGCCCCGCGCATCGCACCGTCTTTACCGACAAGGAGTTACCGACCTGTTGGCATCACCGCAACGGGGGCGCTTGCACCGGCCCGGACCATCGCCTAGCTATGCAGCCATGGCCATTGCCGCCCCTTCGTCCCCGGCCCTGCCCTTGGTCGACGGTCTGGGCCGCCGGATCAGCTATTTGCGGATTTCGGTGACGGATCGCTGCGACCTGCGCTG
Source organism: Sphingobium sp. V4 (assembly GCF_029590555.1). Taxonomy (NCBI): domain Bacteria; kingdom Pseudomonadati; phylum Pseudomonadota; class Alphaproteobacteria; order Sphingomonadales; family Sphingobiaceae; genus Sphingobium; species Sphingobium sp. V4. The sequence continues at coordinate 1,961,017 of NZ_CP081001.1, forward strand.
TCGCTATTGCATGGCGGAGCGGATGCAGTTCCTGCCGAAGAATCAGGTGCTGACGCTGGAGGAGATCGCGCTGCTCGCCGATCTTTTCGTCGCGCGGGGGATTGCGAAGATCCGCCTGACCGGCGGCGAACCGCTGGTGCGCCGCGACATCGGCGATCTCGTCCGCCGCATCGGCCGCCATCTGGGACAGGGTCTGGACGAACTCACCCTCACCACCAACGGCACGCGCCTCGCCGCCCATGCCGACGACCTGTTCGACGCCGGGGTGCGCCGGATCAATGTCAGCCTCGACAGCCGCGACCCCGATCGCTTCGCCCATGTGACGCGCGGCGGGCGGATCGACGATGTGTTCGCCGGGCTGGACGCGGCGCGCGCCGCGGGCCTTGCGGTCAAGATCAACATGGTGGCGCTGAAGGGCGTCAATGACGACGAAATCCTCCCCATGCTGCGCTGGTGCGACAGCCAGGGCTTTGACCTGACGCTGATCGAAACCATGCCGCTTGGCGAAACCGGCGAGGATCGCACCGACCATTATCTGCCGCTGACGCAGGTGGCCGACGCGATCGGCGCGCATCATCCCCTCACCCCCATCGCCCACCGCACCGGCGGCCCGGCCCGTTATCATGCGGTGGAAGGGATGGGCATCCGCCTCGGCCTCATCACCCCGCTCACCCGCAATTTCTGCGCGGACTGCAACCGCATCCGCATGACCTGCGAGGGCAAGATCTTCATGTGCCTGGGCCATGAAGACCATGTCGATTTCAAGGCCGCCCTGCGCGAAGGCGGCCCGGATGCGGTTCAGCCGCTCATCGACCGCGCCCTGCGCCTGAAGCCCGCAGCCCACGACTTCCGTATCGGCGCGGGCGAGCAGGCCGCCACCCATCGCCATATGAGCGTCACCGGCGGATGAGTGGCGACGCGCGGCGCGCGCTGGTCGCGTCCCCCACCCAGGCGGCCCGCGCGGCCGAAGAGCGGTTGCGCGCCGCCTATGACTTCGTACCGGTCGATCAGGCGGACATGATCGTCGCGCTGGGCGGCGATGGCTTCATGCTCCACACGCTCCATGCGATGCTGGAAAGCCGCCGCATCCTTCCCGTCTTCGGCATGAACCTCGGCACGGTCGGCTTCCTGATGAACGAATGGCGGCTGGAACGGCTCGACCAGCGGCTGGAAAAGGCCAAGAGCTTCAAGGTCAATCCGCTGCGCATGACCGTCGACACCGTCGATGGCGAGCAATTCTCCATCCCCGCCATCAACGAAGTCTCGCTGCTGCGCGAAACCCGCCAGACCGCCAAGCTGGAGGTGCAGGTCAACGGCCGTGCGGTGCTGCCCGAACTGGTGTGCGACGGCGTGCTGGTCGCCACCCCGGCCGGTTCCACCGCCTATAATCTGTCCGCCCATGGCCCGATCCTGCCGCTGGGGTCGGGGTTGGTAGCGCTGACGCCCATCAGCCCCTTCCGCCCCCGCCGCTGGCGGGGCGCGATCCTGCCCGAATCCACCGCCATCCGCTTTTCCGTGCTCGACCCGGTCAAGCGCCCGGTCAGCGCCGTCGCCGACCAGCGCGAAGTGCGCGACGTCGCCCAGGTGGAAGTCCGCATCGACCGCACCACGCCCCTGACCCTGCTGTTCGACCCCGAACATACGCTCGACGACCGGATCGCCGCCGAACAGTTCATCGCCTAGCGTGCGGTCGCGTTTTCGCACCCCAGGCCCGTTTGCCGGCTCTGCCGGAAACGCTTTGGATTTTTTATGACATTGCGGCTTGCCATCCCCGGAAAGCCGCTGCTATAGGCGCGGCCTGCCCAGCGGAAGCCGGGTCGCTCCCCGATAGCTCAGCGGTAGAGCATTCGACTGTTAATCGAATGGCCGTAGGTTCGAATCCTACTCGGGGAGCCACATTTGCCTCAGCCCCGGCGCTGACGCCCTTCCCCCACAGCATCGCCCCTTCGCATCCCAGGCCGCGAATCCACCGCGATTCCCCGGTTCGATTTTTTGCGCCCCCGCGCATTCCAGGCCCTTGCCATTTTGCCCGGGCCGATGCATAGGCGCGGCCTGCCCGGCGCGAGCCGGGCCGCTCCCCGATAGCTCAGCGGTAGAGCATTCGACTGTTAATCGAATGGCCGTAGGTTCGAATCCTACTCGGGGAGCCAGTTTTTCCACCATCGTAACAGCCATTTGATCGCGCGCCGTCGCGTGCGCCCACTCCCGTGCATGGACAAGAAAAAGCGCGCGAAGCCCTTCGGCCCCGCGCGCATCAAGTCTGCTTGGGAGGGGGAGGTAAAGTCAGCGCGACGCGTATTGCCGCCCGCGCGCCGCGACGGCCCAGCGCTGCGGCGTCGCGCCCGGCGCCGTTTCACGCACGAAGCACTGGCCCCGCTGCGACCGGATCATGCGGCACGCCGTCATCGCGTCGGTGCGGCTGGCAAAGCCGCTGACCGCCAGCCGGTGATAGAGCTTGCCGTTGACCGTCGCCTGGCTGGTCAGGACCGGGAAGGCGGCGAGCGACGCGCTGCGCCCCGCCATCCCCATCCATTTTTCCTTGGCGATGGCCGCGCTGTCATAGGCGCCCAGCTGGACGACCCAGTTGCTGGCATGGCCCGCGGGCTTGAGGAAGGCTGCCTTCTGCATCCGCGCCACCGGCGCCGACGCGACCGCGCGCTGGGCCAGGCGCGGCTTGCGGCCATGCTCCTCGACGATGAAGGCGCGACGGGCGAGCTGGACCGGCGGCGCGACGGACGCAGCGTCCGCGACCTGCACCGGCGCATCCTGGACCGGCGCGGCTTCGACCATGGCAACCGGCTCCGCCGCGACCTCTGCGACCGGCGCCGCCGCCGTCTCGATCGGCGCGGCTGCGGGCGCGGCAAGCGCCAGCATGGCCGGCTGCCCCTGGTCGGCGCCGTCGATCGTCACGCCCATCAGCGCGGCGACGCGCTGCGGCGCCAGTGACGGCTCGGCGATCTGCGCCCAGTCCGAAATCCGCTTGTTGGCATCCAGCGGGTCGAGGTCCATGCCGACCAGCAGTCGCGCATCCTTCCACCGCCCGGCCAGCGCATAGGCATAGGCCAGATTCTGTCGGGTCCGGGCGCTCGCCGACGGATCATGAATCGCTTCGGACAGGATGCGGACGCCCAGCGGCGCGTCACCCGCCATCGCCATCGCCAGGCCATAATCGGACGCGGGCACCGTGTCCGCATTGGCGGCCAGCAGGCTGCGCGCGGCGTCGGGCCGGCCCTGCGCCACCTGCACCAGCGCAAGGCTGACGATGGTGCGCGCGTCTGTGCTGCCCAGCGCCAGCGCGTCGGACAGCGCCGTCTCGGCCGATCCGAAACGACCGGCCAGCACATAGGCGCGGCCGAGCAACTGTCGATATTCGGCATTTTGCGGGGCGATCCGGACCGCGGCCTCTGCCGCCTCCACCGCCCTGCGCGCATCGCGGTCGGCCAGCGCCTTGCCGGCGGTCGCGGCCAGCTTGGCCGGATCGCCCTTGGCAGGCGCGATGGAGGTCGAGGGACGGAACGCCGCACCGGTGCATCCCACCATCGTCGTGGCGACCATCAGCGAAGCCAGCGCCGCCTTTCCGAAAGCCTTGCGGTTCATATGCCTGTCCACCCTTTCTTCACGCGCCGCCGCGCATATGCGGCAGCTGCTGGGTCAGCCGGTCGACGTCCGGCAGGTTGCTGAGAAAATTGTCGAGCGCTTCGGTCACCATCTGCTGCGCCGACCGGCCCGTGACCGCGCTCGCCAGCCGCAGCCGGAGATGGCGATCCGCGTCCAGCCGCAGCGTGAAGGCGGCCTTGCGGCTGCGTGCCGGCGCGGCGGTTGTGACGGGCTGCGCCCGCTCCTGCGTCGCGCCGATCCGTTCGGCCAGTTCCTCGCGCGCCGCCACCACGGCGGGGACGGGCGCACTGACGGCTACGCTGTTGCCCATCGGCGTCAAGCCGATCGCCACCGGCGGCTGTTCGACCGGCTCCGGCGTCGGCTCGACGTCGAAGCCCATGTCGTTCCAGCCCAGATCATCCTGTTGAATCGCGACCGCCGCGCCCCGGCCGAAGCCGAGCATGGGGCGGCGCATGGCCGGCTGGGCCGCGCCCTTGCGGGCGAGCAGGCCGGAGGTGAGCGATGCGAGCGGCTTGGGTTCGGCCATGACGATGCTCTCCTTACTGGCCGATCACGCGGCGGCCGAAGCCACCACCGGCGGGACGGGCGGCGACGGTGCCGACGCTGCCATGCGGCACGGAAAAGACCGTGCGACGGAAATTCTTTTCCAGCCGGTCGGACACATAGGTCCACAGCGCCTCCACCTCGGCGGCGGAGCGGCCCTTGGGATCGACCTCCATCACGGTGCGGCCGTCGATCATCGACGCGGCGAAATCGGTGCGATGGTGCAGCGTCACCGGCGCGACCGTGCCATGCTGCGACAGGGCGACGGCGGCCTCGGAAGTGATGCGCGCCTTGGGCGTGGCGGCGTTGACGACGAAGATCAGCGGCTTGCCGGCACGTTCGCACAGGTCGACCGTGGCGCCGACGGCGCGCAGGTCATGCGGGCTGGGCCTGGTCGGCACGACAATCAGTTCGGCGACCGAAATGACGCTCTGGATCGCCATGGTGATGGCGGGTGGCGTATCGATGACCGCCAGCTTGAAGCCTTGCTGGCGCAATATCTCCAGGTCGGCGGCCAGCCGCGCGACGGTGGTCTGGGCGAAGGCGGGATATTCCGCCTCGCGCTCGTTCCACCAGTCGGCCAGCGATCCCTGCGGATCGATGTCGATCAGCACCACCGGACCGGCGCCGGCGCGCTGCGCCTGCACGGCCAGATGCCCCGACAGGGTGGTCTTGCCCGACCCGCCCTTCTGCGATGCCAATGCCAATATCCGCACGCTCAACCCCCGTGGAAAATCCAGTTCCGCCGGGGATTGCCATGGCTGCGCCTAAAATTCGGTTAACCGGCCTGCATGCCATCGCATCGCAGGGACCGGGAAAGGACTGCCACCGGCCCGCGCTTGTGCTAATCGGACCTTAACCTTGTTCCGTCATGACGACCGCAACGGATTGCCGCAGGAGCGTGGAAGATGAAGCATATCTGGGGGATGATGGCCGCCGGCGCATGGCTGGCCCTGTCCGCACCGGTGCTGGCCGATGTGAAGACGGGCGTCGATGCCTGGCAGCAGGGCGACTATGCCAAGGCGATCCGCGAATGGCGGCCGCTGGCACAAGCCGGCGACCCCGATGCGCAATTCAACATGGGCCAGGCCTACAAGCTGGGCCGGGGCGTCCAGGCCGATCTTTCTACCGCAATCGACTGGTACCGAAAGGCGACCGCTCAGGGCCATTTGCGGGCCGAGGATAATCTGGGCCTGCTGATGTTCCAGCAAGGCGATCGCGCCGGCGCCATGTCCTACCTTCAGCGCGCGTCGATGCGGGGCGAGCCGCGCGCCCAATATATCGTCGGGACCGCCCTGTTCAACGGCGACCTGGTCGGCAAGGACTGGGTGCGCGCCTATGCGCTGATGAGCCGGGCGGCCGCTTCGGGCCTTGCCCAGGCGTCGACCAGCCTCACCCAGATGGACAAATATATTCCCGAGGATCAGCGCCGGCAGGGCCTGGCCATGGCGGCCAATATGGACCAGGGCAAGGGCGCGACCTTTGCCGCGGCCGACCAGGCGCCTGTTCGCGCCGCCCCCGCATCGGTGCCGACGGCGCAGCTGCCGGCCTCCACGCCGCCGGCGGCCAGGGCCGCAGCACCAGCGCCGAAGCCCGCCACCCCCAGGCCGCAGGTCGCCGCCGCGACCCCGCCCAGGCCCGCCCTGCCCCGGCCGTCCGCATCGGGCGGCTGGCGGGTCCAGCTCGGCGCGTTCGGCGCGGAAGCCAATGCCCGCGCCCTGTGGAGCCGCCTGACCGCCAAGGTGAGCGGCCTGTCCGCCTATCAGCCCTTCCTGGTGAAGGCCGGCGCCGTCACCCGCCTCCAGGCCGGGCCGATCGCCAGCAGTGCCGACGCCAGCCGCCTCTGCATCCGCATCAAGGCCGCCGGCGCAGACTGTATGCCCAAGAAGAGCTGAAGGTCGAACGGTCGTGGTCACCTGACCACGCCCGCCTGCTCCACCATCCAGTCGCGAAACTGCGCCACTGCCGGACTGGTCAGCGCATCGGGCGGATAGACGAGATAATAGGCCTGCTCGGTCGACATGGGCCGGGCGAAGGGGATGACCAATGTCCCGGCGTACAGCTCCGGCCGAATGAGGAAGCTGGGGATCAGCGCCACCCCCGCGCCCGCCGCCGACGCCTGCGCCAGCATCAGGAAATGTTCGAAGGCCGGCCCCGGCGCCAGCCCCGACGTGTCGACGCCCGCCGCCGCCAGCCAGCGCGCCCAGGCGTCGCGTCGCGATGTCTGGCTGAGCAAGGGCACATGCAACAGGTCGGCCGGCGTGCGCAGCGGATGGGCCGCCAGCCAATCAGGCGCGCAGACCGGCACCGCTTCCTCACGAAACAGGAAGTCCATCGAGACACCCGGCCAGTCCGCGGCGACACCGAAATGGACAGCCGCATCAAATTCTTCATGGCCAAAGTCGAAGGGTTGCGAGCGGGCGGCGAAGTCGATCACCAGGTCGGGATGGCGCGCGGTCAGCAGAGGCAGGCGCGGCGCGAGCCAGCGCATCCCGAAACTGGGCAAAGTCGCGACCCGGAGCGCGGTTTGCGACGGCCGGGCCGACGCCCTGGCCGTAGCGCGGCGGATGCTGTCGAGCGCGGGCAGCAATTCGTCCGCATAGGTCCGCCCCGCCTCGTTCAGGCGCACCCGCCGCCCGATCCGGTCGAACAGGGGTGTCTGGAGCATGTCCTCCAGCTGCGCGATCTGGCGGCTGACCGCGCTCTGGGTCAGGCCGATCTCCTCGCCTGCGCGGGAAAAGCCGCCATGGCGCACCGCCGCCTCGAAAGCGGTCAGCGTGTTCATCGGCGGCAGCCATTTGCGGGAAACGCTCATTCCAAACTCGCATCAATAGATGACAGGTCGCCATTTTGAATATGCTGACTATCCTGCGATAAGAGCGGTGTCATCCCGGAGCATGTAAATGTCGAATGAGAATACGGGCAGCATGGAGACACTGGTCGTCGCGACGCTGGGCGCCACCGCGGGCCGGCGGACCATGGCCATGCTGGCGATCGACCCCCTGCTGCTGGCCGAGCGCGGTGAGACGGTATCCCGCGCCGCCTTCGCCATGGCCCTGACCGTCGCGCTGTTCCACGACCTGCTGGGCCGGGTGCCGAGCGGCGCGGCCTATGTCGCCGACACGGTGGCACGCGGCGGCACGATCCTGTTCGACCATGGCGCGCTGCGCTCTATCCGCTTTGCCGAAGGCGCGACCGGCGCATTGCCCGGCGGCGAGGACGCCTTCACCCGCATCTTCCTGCCGCTGGGTTATGAGATGGCGGCCATCTATCCGCTCGACCGGCTGAAGATGACCGGCCGGGCCTATCGCCATATCGACTTGCCCGAGGCGATCCCCCAATTCTTCCTGTCCGAACTGCATGTCGACCGCTTCGACGCGGAGTTCGGCGCAGCGGCCCATCGCATATTCGACAGCAGCCGCGACCCGCTGGACGATCGCGCCAGGGCCGTCCTCGCCCGCTATGCCGCCCGCGAAGCTGTCCAGATCGGTGACGCGATCGCCGCCCTGCCGGTGATCCTGTCCGCCTTCGACCGGCAGCATGAGCCGCCCGCCTTCGACGATTACCAGCTACTCCTCTCCCGATCCAACGAAGCGGCCTGGATCGCGACCGAAGGCAATGGCTTCAACCATGCGACCGACCGGGTGCCGGACGTCGCCACCCTTGCCGACCGGTTGAAGGCCGAGGACCGGCCGATGAAGGAGCGCCTGGAAATTTCCGCCAGCGGCCGGGTGCGCCAGACCGCCTTCCGCGCCGACAGCGTCGAACGCCTCTTCGCCGATGGCGAACTGCGCCGGGTGCCAGGCTCCTTCTACGAATTCATCAGCCGCGACGTCGATCCCGAAACGGGCCGGCTCGACCTCGCCTTCGACACCGGCAACGCAACCGGCATCTTCGCCATGACCAGTGCGCTGTCGGGCGCTTCACGGTGACGATGATGCTCCAGTCCTTCGATCCGGCGTCACGCGAACTGGTCTGGGAAGGGCCGGTCGCGAATGCGGAGGATTGCCGCCGCGCCATCGCCGCCGCCCGCGCCGCCCTGCCCGGCTGGCGCGCGCTGCCCGTGGACGACCGCATCACCGTCGCCCGGCGCTATGCCGCGATCCTGGGCGAGCGGCGCGCGGCGCTGTCCGAACTCATTTCCCGCGAGACGGGCAAGCTGCTCTGGGAAAGCGACGCCGAAGTCGGGTCGATGATCGCCAAGGTCGACGTGTCGACCAAGGCCCATGCCGAACGCACCGGCGAGCGGAGCGCCGACATGCCGTTCGGCCGCGCGGTTCTGCGCCATCGCGGCCATGGCGTGATGGCGGTGCTCGGTCCCTATAATTTTCCCGGCCACCTGCCCAATGGCCATATCGTCCCCGCCCTGATCGCGGGCAATGCGGTGGTGTTCAAGCCATCGGAGATCACCCCCGCCACCGGCGCGGCGATGGCCGACGCCTGGGCGGCGGCGGGCCTGCCCGACGGTCTGCTGACCGTCTTGCAGGGCGGCCGGGCGACCGGAGAAGCGCTGGTCGCGGGCGACATAGACGGGCTGCTCTTCACCGGATCGGCGGGCGCCGGGGCGGCGCTGCGCCGGGCGCTGGTGGACCGGCCGCACGTCATCATGGCGCTGGAACTGGGCGGCAATAATCCGCTGATCGCCTGGGACTCACCCGAAGCCGCCGCGTCGATCATCGTCAACTCCGCCTTCGTCACCACCGGCCAGCGCTGTTCCTGCGCCCGCCGCCTGATCGTGCCCGAAGGATCGGTCGGGGACGCGATCGTCGAGGCGACCGCCGCGCTCGCGGCGCAACTGCCGATCACCGCCTGGAACGAGCCGGGCGAGGCCTTCATGGGGCCTCTCGTGTCCGACCAGGCCGCCGCAGCGGCGCATCGGGCGGTCAGCGACCTGATCGCGCGCGGCGCACAGGTGATCCGCCCGTTCGACGGAATCGAGGGCCATAGCGCCGCCTTCGTCACTCCCGCCCTGCTCGACATGACCGGCATCAAGGCGCCGGACGCGGAGATTTTCGCGCCGGTCCTGTCGGTCATCCGGGTGCCCGATTTCGACGCCGCGATCGCCACCGCCAATGCGACCAGCTTCGGCCTGTCCGCCGGCCTGATCTCGCAGGATGAGGCACTCTGGCGGCGGGTGGTCGAGGAAAGCCGCGCGGGCGTGGTCAATCGCAACCGGCCGACGACCGGGGCGGCGGGCAACATGCCCTTCGGCGGCCTCGGCGCATCGGGCAATCACCGCCCCAGCGCCTATTATGCCGCCGACTATTGCGCCTATCCGATCGCCAGCTTCGAGGCCGACGAAGTCGCAGCCGTGCCGGTTAACGGCTTGAACATCACACAGGCTTAGGGCAACGGCAGCGCATCATCCGCGGAGGGGCCGTTGCCAAATCCTGTCGTTCCATCCTGGGTTCTGACCCTGGTCTGCGCCGATCGCGTCGGCATCGTCGCCGCCGTCAGCCGCTTCCTGGCGGAGCGCGGCGGGTTCATCACCGACAGCCAGCAATATGCCGACCGGGAGGCCGACCTCTTCTTCATGCGCGTCGCGTTCGAAGCGACCGACGAGCGGATGCGCGATACCGACGGGCTGCGCGCGGACTTTGCCGGGATCGGCGAACAATTCGCGATGGGCTGGGTGCTGACCGCCGCCAGCCACCGGCCCCGGATGCTGATCGCCGTATCGAAGGGATCGCATTGCCTGGCCGACCTGCTGCATCGCTGGCAGACGGGAATGCTGGCGGTCGACATCATGGGGGTGGTGTCGAACCATCCCGACATGCGCCGCATCACCGAATGGCATGGCATCCCCTATCATGAGCTGCCCGCCAATGGCGACAAGGCGGCACAGGAAGCCGCGCTGCTCGACATTTTCGACCGCAGCCGGTCCGACTATCTGATCCTCGCGCGCTACATGCAGGTGCTGTCGGAGGAACTGGTCGAGCGACTGGCGGGACGCTGCGTCAATATCCACCACAGCTTCCTGCCCGGCTTCAAGGGCGCCCGTCCCTATCACCGCGCGCATGAGCGCGGGGTCAAGCTGATCGGCGCGACCGCGCATTTCGTCACCGCCGACCTGGACGAGGGGCCGATCATCGAGCAGGCGGTCGAGCGGATCGACCATCGCGCCACCGCCGACGACATGGTCCGCATCGGCCGCGACATCGAGGCGCAGGTGCTGGCGCGCGCCGTCGGCTGGATCGCCGACCGGCGCGTGCTGCTGAACGGCGGCAAGACGGTGGTGTTCCGGTAGGTTCCCGTCCGTTAAAGCCCCAGCCGCTCCCAGAAATCGTCCGCCTTGATCGTAGCGCTGGGCACCGGCTTGCGCTCGGCGCTCGCCCAGGACGAATGGGGCAGAAAGACATGGGCGGCCGCCGAGCGGGCGGGGCTGCGCTGTTGCCGGCGCGAACTTATGGTCTTGCGTGTCATCGTCTTCTCCTGATCAAGGGAACACGACACCTGGCGAAGTCGCCTGGGGAACCGTGCGCTTTAGCCGTTGGTGACGCGGAGCAAGCTGACATCCTTCAAAAGCCGCGAAGCGCCGGGCGCTCGCCGCTCTATCTAGTCATTCGGTAGAGAAAGTCCAAATAGCTTTGCTTGGCCAGGTGCCAGCCTGGCTTGGGTCAGGACAGCCGGTGCAGCGCGCACAGCTTGTTGCCTGACGGATCGCGCAGATAGGCAAGGTAGAGCTTGCCGAAGCCGCCTTCCCGCACGCCGGGCGGATCTTCGCAGGCGGTTCCACCGGCGGCAAGGCCCGCGGCGTGCCAGGCATCGGCCTGTGCGGGCGAGTCCATGGCAAAGCCGATCGTCCCGCCATTGGCATGGCAGGCCGGCTGGCCGTCGATCGGCCTGCTGACCATGAACAGCGCGCCCTTGTGCAGGTAAATCAGGCGCCCCTTGTCATCGACCATAGCGGCTTTGCCGCCCAGCGTCGCAAACAGCGAATCGTAGAAGGCCCGCGACGCGTCGATGTCATCGGTCCCGACCATGACATGGCTGAACATGCCTCTCTCCCCAAGTTTCTCAAAGTAAGCGCGGCCGCAGGACAGGCGGCAGCGAGGCGCGACGCTGAAGGCAGGAGACGATCGACGGTTCATCATGAACCGTCAGGAGAGGGATCAGGATATGACGCTATACAGGAACCAGCCGACGATCAGCAGGCTCGACACGATGCAGATACGATCACCAAAAATGTCGATACGAGACATTAGTAAACATCCTTCCACCCTTGGGCGATCTTTCGTCGCCTCTGTGGAAAGACTACATCAGTTTTACGGCAAGCGGAACAGCAAAATTGCGGCGGATCGCCCCGTTGGGACGGCGAACCGCTCATCCGTGCCTCTTGAAATGGTCAGGGCCTAACGCACCGCCCCAACGCTCGCCCTTTCAGCCCCAGGCCGCCCCGCGATGGCGCAGAAAGGCGCGAGTCGCCTCCTGCGCGCCGACATAGGCTTCCTGGAACTCGGCGCTCCAATATTTGAGGTCGTCGAGGTCGATTCGCGAGCCCGAGACGGCGCAGACCACGAACTGCCCCGGCCGCACGATATCGAAATGCGGTGTCTCATAATGAAGCACCGCCAGCCCCTGAATATCCGCATTCATCCCGGACGCCATCAGTCGCCGGTCAGGATGCGGTCGACCAGCTGCTTCACGGTCGGCACAAACCCGTTCGAGTAGAAGGGGTCCTGCTTGAAGCGATAGGCGGCATGGCCGGCGAACAACAGATTCTTGTCGAGGTCGCCGCCATGGACCGATTCCTGGAGCGACTTCTGGATGCAGAAGCTGCGCGGATCGGCGAGGCGGCCGGTCGAGTTGGTCTCACTGTCCATCCAGCTGGAGAAGGCGCATTGGCTGAGGCAGCCCATGCAGTCGGTCTGGTCCTTGCGGATTTCCGCCTTCTCTTCCTCTGTGACGAAGACGAGCGTATTGTCCGGCGTCTTGAGCGCGGAGGTGAAGCCCGCGCCGAACCATTCGCGGGCACGCTGAAGGTCACCGAGCGTCACCCAGAAATTCTTGCCCTTCACGCCGACGTCGAGCTGGTGGGTATGATCGCCCGCCTGTTCGGTGCTGAAGGGAATCTGCCGGTCCGAACGCGCTTCGAGCGAGCGCAGGAAAGGATTGCGGATCGCCGAGCTGTAGAAGCCGGTCGGCGAGAAACGGTGCAGCAGCACGTCGCCCGGTTCCAGCTGCATCAGCCGGTCTTTCCAGAGCTGCGGGATCGGGCTTTCCTGCGTCAGCAGCGGGCGGGTACCGAACTGGAACATGATCGCGCCCAGTTCGGGATTGTCGATCCAGTCGTTCCAGTCCTTGAGCGCCCAGACGCCACCGGCCATCACGATCGGCACATCGTCCGAAATGCCGCCTTCGCGCATGGTTGCGCGCAGGTCACGGACGCGGGGATAGGGGTCCTGCGGCGCGCGCGGGTCTTCCGCGTTGGAGAGGCCGTTATGGCCGCCCGCGAGCCAGGGGTCTTCATAGACGACCGCCGCCAGCCATTCCGATGCCTTGGAATAGGCGCGTTTCCACAGCGCGCGGAAGGCGCGGCCGGAGGAGACGATGGGGAGATAGCTGACATTGTAGGAGGCGGCGATCTCGCTGAGCTTGTAGGGCATACCCGCGCCGCAGGTGACGCCCGCGACCATGCCCTTCGTCTTTTCGAGCACGCCGTGCAGCACGCGCTGGGCGCCGCCCATTTCCCACAGCACGTTGATGTTGATCGCGCCCTTGCCGCCGGCGATCTCGAAGGCGCGCTTCACCTGCTCGACGGCACCGTCGATGGCATAGGCGATCAGTTCCTCATGCCGGTCACGACGGGTGCGACCATGATAGATCTGGGGGATGACGTTGCCGAAGCTGTCATAGCTGTCGGCGTTGACCGCAGACACCGTGCCGATGCCGCCGGCAGCCGCCCAGGCGCCCGAACTGGCATGGTTGGACACGGCAACGCCCTTGCCGCCTTCGACCAGCGGCCAGACTTCGCGGCCACCATAGACGATGGGCTTCAACCCCTTGAACAACGACATCTCCTGCGCAACGGCCCGGCCCCCTCGACCGGGTAAAAAGCGACCCTATAGCAGCTTTGGCTGTCTATGACGAATTTCGCGCGCCCTAGCGCAAAATCATGGGGCTGGCCAGTGCCTCCCCGTACAGGCGTGCATAGGCGTTTACCATCTGCTCCTCGACATAGTCGCGCTCCGCGCGCTGCCGGTTGGCGGCGCCCAGGCGCGCGCGCAGGTCCGGGTCGGCCGCCAGCGCGCCCAGCGCATCGGCCAGCCCCGCCTCGTCCGGCACGACCAGGGGGCGGTTTTCGGGCGCGACCATATTGGCGACGTCGCCCACATCCATGGACGCGACCGGCACGCCGGCCGCCATCGCTTCCACCAGCGAGATCGGAAACTGCTCGCTGTCGGAGGACAGGGCAAAGATGTCGAACAGGCCGACGAAGCGCCAGGGGCGGTCCATGAAGCCGGCGAGGTGGAGGTCGTCCAGACCATGGGCGGCGGCTTCGGCCAGGATGGCGTCGCGCTCCGGCCCCTCGCCCACCACCACAAGTTGCAGCCGGTCCCGATGCGCGGCGACCGCGCGGACGAGGCGCGGGATATTCTTGACCGGGCGCAGTCCGGCAAGCGTCCCGACCAGCAGCTTGCCGGGGGAGCGGACAAGGCCGGGAATGGCGTCCGGCGCGGGCGGCGCGGCGTAGCGGGCGACGTCGATGCCGTTGCGGATCAGATGGACCCTGCCCTCCGGTTGCTTCCACACCTGCCGGGCGATCCCCTCCAGCCGGGCCGAGGGCACGACCAGCGCATGGGCGTGGCGCAGCGCCAGACGGCGATAGAGATTGCGCCGGGGGTTGAGGCCCGCCGCCTCGTCGGCGTTGAAGCCATCTTCATGATGGACCAGCGGCGGCATCATGGACAGCGAACTGGACAATTGATGGGCCATGACCGCATCCATCGCCCCCCAATTGTAAGTCAGTATTAAATCAAATCTTTTCAGATATTTAGCTATATTCCGGAAGCGCACATAGCCGGGACGGCCGGCCATGGCCGGCGCATCGGGAAAGTCGACCGGAACATGCGCGCCGATCGCCGCGCGCGCGCCCATCGCATCCGGCGCGGCGCTGACGATGCTGTGCCGCGCCCGATCGCCCCAGATGTTCATCAGCCGGATGGCGCGGGCTTCCTTCCCCCCCAGGGTGAAGCTGCCATGGACGTGGAGGATATGGGGCCGGGGCTGGCCGGAACCATCAGCCATGGAGGACGCGGCTCAGCAGCCGGTCGATGGCGGCGACGCTTTCCGGCTCGTCGAGCGCGGGGGCGTGGCCGACATGGGGGATGGTCGCCAGTTCGGCGCTGTCGCCCATGTCCCGCACCATGCGTTCCGCGGTGGCGGCGCCGAGCAGGTCGGACCGTTCGCCGCGCAGCAGCAGCGTCGGGATGCCGGCGAAGGCCTGCATCACCGGCCACATGTCGACGCCCGCCTCGCTGCCCATGGCGCGGATGGGTTCGGCGATCTTCATGTCATAATCGAGCACCACGCGGCCGCCGCTGTTGAGGCGATAGAGGCGCTTGGCCATGGCGATCCATTGTTCCAGATCATAGCCGGGATAGACATCCGCATTGGCCTCCGCCAGCGCGCGGGCGGCATGGACCCAGGTCGGGTGCGACTGGCCGACGCCGACATAGGAGCGGATGCGCGCCAGCCCCGCATCGTCCAGCGTCGGGCCGACATCGTTGAGTAGCGCGCCCGCCAGCCATTCGCGCTGGGTAGCGGCGATCAGCATGGTGATGATGCCGCCCAGCGAGGTGCCGATCGCAACGAAACGGGTGATGGCAAGGTCGGCGAGCAGACGGCTGATGTCCTGCAAATAGGTGAGCGGGACATAGGTCATCGCGTCCTTGGCATAGGCGCTTTCGGCGCGACCGCGCATGTCCGGGCAGATCAGGCGCCATTCGCCCGCCAGCCGGCCGGCCAGCGGCTCGAAATCGCGGGCGTTGCGGGTCAGGCCGGGCAGGCAGAGCAAGGGCGGGCGCCCGTCATCGCCGCCCCCCTCGGCTGGATAGTCCCGATAATGAAGCCGCAGCCCGTCGGGTGACCACCAATATCCGTCCTTGTAGCCGGTCAAGCTTGATCCTTCCGCCCTCACTCCCTCATATCGCCATATGAACCAGACGCCGCAAGCCGCCAAATATCGTCCCGCCACCGAAATCGACGCGCTGATGCCGGACATTGCCGATCCGGTCGCCGCGGCGGACTTCCCGCAGACGATCCTGCGCTACCGCAATGACCGGGCGGCGGCGGCGGTGGGGCTGGACGGGCTGAGCGACGCGCAATGGATCGCGCATTTCGGGCGCTTCGCGCCGCTGGAGGGCAGCCTGCCCCGGCCGCTGGCGTTGCGATACCATGGCCATCAGTTCCGCCATTATAATCCCGACATCGGCGACGGGCGCGGATTTCTGTTCGCGCAAGTGCGGGACGACAGGGACCGGCTGCTGGACCTGGGCACCAAGGGATCGGGCCAGACGCCCTATAGCCGCTTCGGCGACGGACGGCTGACGCTGAAAGGCGGCGTGCGCGAGATATTGGCGACAGAAATGCTGGAGGCGCTGGGCGTCCACACGTCCAAGACCTTTTCGATCATCGAGACGGGCGAGGCGCTGGAGCGCAATGACGAGCCTTCGCCGACGCGCGGCGCCGCGATGGTGCGCCTGTCCCATTCGCATATCCGCATCGGCAGCTTCCAGCGGGCAGCTTTCCACGAAGACAAGGCGCTGTTGGAGAAGCTGACCGACTATGCGCTGACGCGGCTCTATGGCGAGACGCCGGGGGACAATCCGGCCGCGCAACTGCTGGGCCGGGTGGTCGAGCGGACCGCCGACCTGGCGGCGAGCTACATGATCGCGGGCTTCGTGCATGGCGTGCTGAACAGCGACAATATCAATGTGACGGGCGAGAGTTTCGACTATGGGCCTTGGCGCTTCACGCCGCTGTGGGACGCTGGCTTCACCGCCGCCTATTTCGACCATCAAGGGCTTTATGCCTTCGGGCGGCAGGCCGAGGCGATCCATTGGGACGTCGCGCAGCTGGCGGTGTCGCTGCGCCCGCTGGTGGAGGCGGAGCCGCTGATCGCGCAACTGGAGCGTTTCCCGACGCTCTATGGGGAGGCGATGCAACGCCGTTTCTGCTGGCGGATGGGCGTCGAGCCGGGGGCCGAGCCGGGTCCGATGATCGAGGCGGCGGTGCGCGGCATGGTGACGACAGGCACCGGGATCGACGTTTTCTTCCATGACTGGCGCGGCGGCACGGCGCGCGACGGCGCGTCCTATGGCGACGCGGCCTGGGCGCCCTTCCGCGTGGCGATCGCGGATTTCAGCGCGTTGCCCGGAGCGAAGGACCATGACTATTGGGCCGACGAGGTTCCCTGCTCCATGCATATCGACGAGGTCGAGGCGATCTGGAGCGCGATCGACAAGGAGGACAACTGGGGTCCGCTGCACGCCAAGGTCGCCGCGATCCGGCGCATGGGCGAAGCGCATGGGGATGCGCCGGCGGTGGCGTGACGCGGGCGCAGGCTTCACCCCGTTGAAGATAGTCCGTCATAGCCAGCGCAGCGGCGTATCAGGATAGAGCCATCGGCCTCCAGGACGCGCCCATCATCCCCCTCTTCTTTCGTTAACCAATTTCCGGCATATCATGGCGCAAATGTCCGCGTCGCTTACATCCCATGAACCCGCAACCGGCGCCCTGCTGTGGCAGGGCGAGCCAGGCGATGTCGATGCCGAGGTGGCGCGCGCCCGCGCCGCCTGGCCGCGCTGGGCGGCGCAGCCCATCGCCTATCGGATCGAGACGCTGCGACGCTTCGTCAATGTCGTTCGCCGCAACGAGGAGGCGCTGGCCGACCTGATCGCGCGCGAGACGGGCAAGCCGCTGTGGGACGCGCGCTCCGAGGTCGCCGCCGTCATGGGCAAGGTGGACATCAGCGTCGCCGCCTATTCGGAACGCACCGGGCAAAGGCGGCTGGAGGCGGCGCTGGGCGCGCGCCAGTCCGTGCGGCACAAGCCCCATGGCGTGATGGCGGTGCTTGGCCCCTATAATTTCCCGGCGCACCTGCCCAACGGCCATATCATCCCAGCGCTGCTGGCGGGCAATGCGGTGGTTTTCAAGCCGTCGGAAAAGACGCCGGCCGTGGGCGAGATGCTGGTGAAGCTCTATCATGAGGCGGGGGTGCCGATCGATGCGGTGCGGCTGCTGGTCGGCGGGTCGGACGCGGGCAAGGCGTTGGCCGCCCATGCCGATGTCGGCGGGATATTGTTCACAGGATCGGCCCAGACGGGCATCGCGATCAACCGGCAGTTCGCGGCGCAGCCGTCCAAGATCCTGGCGCTGGAGATGGGCGGCAACAATCCGATCGTCGTGTGGGACACGCCGGAAATCCATGCCGCCGCGACCATCGTCATCCAGTCCGCCTTCCTGAGCAGCGGCCAGCGCTGCACCGCCGCCAGCCGGCTGATCGTCCGGGACAGCCTGGCCGACGCGCTGATCGCGGAGGTCAAGAAGCTGGCGGACCGGCTGATCGTCGACCATCCCCATGCCGACCCCACGCCCTATATGGGTCCGGTGATCGACAATCAGGCCGCCGACGGGCTGACCGAAAGCTTCCTCTGGCTGATGAGCAACGGCGGCCGCCCGATCAAGCATATGGTCCGGCCGCAAAAGGGCCTGCCCTTCCTGACGCCGGCGATCATCGACGTGACCGGCATGAAGGAGCGGCCCGACGTCGAACTGTTCGGACCCTTGTTGCAGGTGATCCGCGTGGCCGAGTTCGGCGATGCGATCGCGGAGGCGAACAACAGCCGCTATGGCTTGGCCGCGTCGCTGGTCGGCGGGTCGCCCGAACAATATAGCCAGTTCTGGTCGAACATCCGCGCGGGCGTGGTCAACTGGAACCGGCCGACCAACGGCGCTGCGTCCAACGCGCCGTTCGGCGGGGTCGGCGTGTCGGGCAATCACCGGCCAAGCGCCTATTATGCCGCCGATTATTGCGCCTATCCGGTGGTGTCGGCCGAGATCGAGACGCCGCGCGCTTCCATCGGCGTGGGGCTGAAGGACATCGATGTCAGCGCCATGGGCGACTGACCGCCGGGCCCGCAAAAACTTTTCCTAATCCCCGCCATACCCATTCTGAATTGAACTCGCGCGGCGCTTTCGCCATGTGGCGACCATGGCTGACAATGCACCTGCTACCGTTCACCTGGTGGGCGCGGGACCGGGCGATCCGGAACTGCTGACCATCAAGGCCGTGCGCCTGATCCGCGACGCGCGGGTCATCGTGCATGACGGGCTGGTTTCCGACGAGATATTGGCGCTGGCCGGGCCGCAGGCGGAACTGATTTCCGTCGCCAAGCAGCGCAGCCGCCATTCGATGCCGCAGGACGCGATCAACGCGCTGCTGGTCCGCTGCGCGCTGGCGGGCGAGCCGGTGGTGCGGCTGAAGGGCGGCGATCCCTTCATTTTCGGCCGCGGCGGCGAGGAAGTGGACGCCTGCCGCGCGGCGGGCGTGCCGGTGGAGGTGGTGCCGGGCATCAGCGCGGCGATCGGCAGCGCGGCGGCCGCGCAGCTCCCCCTCACCCATCGCGAGGCGTCGAGCGCGGTCACTTTCGTCGCGGGCCAGTGCAAGGGATTGTCCGACCAGGACTGGTCGGGACTGGCGGGGAAGGGCCGCACGCTCGTCATCTATATGGGCGTCGCGACGGCGGCCGACATTGCCGACAAGCTGATCGCAGACGGCGTGTCACCGGCGATCCCGGTGGCGGTGCTGGAAAATGGCACGCGCGCCGACATGCGCAGCTTGCGCACCCTGCTCGCCGACCTGGGCGACATGGTGGCGCGGGAGAAGGTCGTCAGCCCGGCGCTGATCGTGGTCGGCGACGTGGCGGCCCATGCGCTGGCGCGTGACGTGCTGATCGCGTGTCGCGATGCAGCCGGGACTATGGAAGGCGCGGCAACGACTGCGCCGGATGGGAAAAGGGTAGAATGAAGATATTGACGGGCAATGACCTGGTGAGCGGCGACGTCATCTGGTGGGCGGGCGACGGCTGGTCGCGCCAGGTGGGCGACAGCGTCGATGTGGGCGAACATGGCGACGACCTGGCCCGCACCGAGGAAGCCGCGCTCCGCGTGGTGGGCGCCTATGTGATCGACGCGACCGTCACGCAGGACGGCGTGCGCCCGGCCCATATCAAGGATCGCATCCGCGCGCTGGGGCCGACCGTGCGTCCCGACCTGACCCTGAAACCGAATGACGCCGATGCCGGCAACTGGGTGATCTGACCATGTATCGCTACGACAGCTACGACCAGTCCATCGTCGACGCCCGCGTCGAGGAGTTTCGCGACCAGGTGCAGCGCCGCCTGACCGGCGCGCTGACCGAGGACCAGTTCAAGCCGCTGCGGCTGATGAACGGCCTCTATCTGCAACTCCACGCCTATATGCTGCGCGTCGCCATCCCCTATGGCACGCTGAGCGGCAAGCAGATGCGCAAGCTGGGCGAGATCGCGGCGAAATATGACCGGGGCTATGGCCACTTCACCACGCGCCAGAACCTGCAATATAACTGGATCAAGCTGGCCGACGCGCCCGACATCCTCGCCGAGCTGGCGACGGTGGAGATGCACGCCATCCAGACCAGCGGCAATTGCATCCGCAACATCAGTTCCGACCAATATGCGGGCGTGAGCGCCGACGAGGTGGCGGACCCCCGCCCCTGGGCCGAACTGCTGCGCCAATGGTCGAGCTTCCACCCGGAATTCACCTATCTGCCGCGCAAGTTCAAGATCGCGGTGGTCGCCAGCGACGAGGACCGCGCGGCGATGCGGCTGCACGATATCGGCCTGAAGCTGGTCGAGCGTGACGGCGTCATCGGTGCCGAAGTCTATGCCGGCGGCGGCATGGGCCGCACCCCGATGGTCGCCCCGCTGATCCGCGACTTCGTGCCGGAAGAGGAGATCATCTCCTATCTGGAAGCCTGCCTGCGCGTCTACAACCGCTATGGCCGCCGCGACAACAAGTATAAGGCGCGGATCAAGATCCTGGTCCATGAGATCGGCGTCGAGGAATATAAGCGGCAGGTCGAGGAAGAGTTCGCCCATATGCGGACGCTGGGCCTCAACCCGCCGAGCGAGGAACTGGACCGCATCCGCGCCTTCTTCGCCGCACCCGCCTATGAAACGGGCCTGAGCGGAGAGATCGACCGCAGCGATCCGGCCTTCGCCTTGTGGGTCGACCGGCAGGTCGCGGCGCACAAGGCGCCCGGCTATGCGATCGTCAATATCAGCCTGAAGCCGCTGACCGGAATCCCCGGCGATGCGTCGGCCGAGCAGATCGCGCTCGTGGCGGACCTGGCAGAACGCTATAGTTTCGACGAACTGCGTGTGACTCATGCGCAGAATCTCGTCCTGCCGCATGTTCGGAAGGCCGACCTCCACGCCATCTGGCAGAAGCTGGACGAAGCGGGGCTGGCCGAGGCGAACCTGGACCTCATCACCGACATCATCGCCTGCCCCGGCCTCGATTATTGCGCGCTCGCCAACGCCCGCTCGATCCCGCTGGCACAGAAGATCGCGCAACGCTTCGCCGATGCCGAGCGTCAGGCGGAACTTGGCGAGTTGAAGCTCAAGATTTCAGGCTGCATCAACGCCTGCGGCCACCATCATGCCGGCCATATCGGCATATTGGGCGTCGACCGGAAGGGCGTGGAGAATTTCCAGCTGCTGCTCGGCGGGTCGGGCGCGGAGGATGCTTCGCTCGGCCAGATCACCGGCCCCGGCTTCTCCGAGGACGGCGTGGTCGACGCGATCGAGAAAGTCACGGACATCTACCTGGCCCAGCGCGAAAGCGGCGAACGCTTCCTCGACACCTATCGCCGCATCGGCATGAAGCCGTTCAAGGAGGCGATCTATGGTTGAGTTGTCGTCTCGAAAAAAAATCTTTGTCGTTTCCGCGAAGGCGGAAACCCATCTCCTGAGCGATCCCCAGCCGCAAGGTCAGGAGGTGGATTCCCGCCGCCGCGGGGATGACGGGATGGGTCAAATGGACGGAGGCTTTTAGGATGGTTGAATTTCTGTCGTTCCGCGAGGGCGAAGCGGGCCAGGAACCGGCGGTCACGGTCGAATCCTTCACCGGCCAGTCCAACGCCACCGCCGTCCGCATCGAACCGGGCGAGGATGCCCGCGAACTGCTGCCCTATCTCGACCGGCTGTCGCTGGTCGAGGTGAACTTCCCGGCCTATGGCGACGGGCGCGGCTATTCGGCCGCGCGCATCCTGCGGGAAGCGGGCTATCAGGGCGAATTGCGCGCCGTGGGCGACGTGCTGGTGGACCAGATCAACGCGATGCGCCGCTGCGGCTTCGACAGTTTCCACCCCGTCAAGGCGCTGGATGACGCCGCCGTGGAGCGCGCGCTCAACCGCTATGCCGACGTCTACCAGAAGGCGATCGACGGCCGCAGCCCGGTGTGGGCGAAGCGGCACCCGGAGAAAATAGATGGCTGAACCTGCCCGCCAGATTGATGTGATCGATGCGCGCCCCGCCTTTACCCAGGGGCAAGCCGACGCGCTGAACGCGCGGTTCGAGGGCGTCGATACGCTGACCATGCTCAAGACCGTGTTCGCAGAAGGCCTCGCCGGCAATGTCGCCGTCGTCTCCTCCTTCGGCACGGAGAGCGCGGTGCTGCTCGATCTGGTGGCGAAGGCGGACCCGACCGTGCCGGTGATCTTCGTCGACACGCTCAAGATGTTCGCCGAGACGCTGAACTATCGCGATACGCTGATCGCGCGGATGGGCTTCACCGACAGTCGCACGGTGACGCCGCTGGCGGACGTGATCGCGAAGAAGGACGAAACCGGGCTGCGCTGGTCCTACGATCCGGACGGGTGCTGCGAAATCCGCAAGGTCGAGCCGATGAAGCGCGCCAAGGATGGCCTCGACGCCTGGATTTCGGGCCGCAAGGCGTTCCAGTCGGTGACGCGCCAGAACCTGCCCCGGTTCGAGGTGGAGGATGGCCTGCTGAAGCTCAACCCGCTGGGCGACTGGACCAAGACCGACCTGGAAGCCTATTTCGCCGAGCATGACCTGCCGCGTCACCCGCTGGAAAGCCAGGGCTATCTGTCGATCGGCTGCGAACCCTGCACGTCCAAGGTGCTGCCGGGCGAAGACCCGCGCGCGGGCCGCTGGCGCGGCTGGGACAAGGTGGAATGCGGCATCCACTCGCCGGTTTCGCCGATCCCGGTGCCCGTCGCCGACCCGGACGATCCGGCGAACATGCCGGTCTTCTGAGGGGACGGGATTTACGCTACCCGGCTTGGGGAAAGGTCGCCTTTGGCGGCCTTTTTCCTGGCCGCCCTTACCTGCTTCACGTGCCCCAAAGACCCGGGAGTCCGGCTTATCCCGCCGCCTTCACGATTTCCGCCCATGCCTCTTCTGTGATGACTTCGATGCCGAACGCCGTCGCCTGCTTGAGCTTGCTGCCCGCCCCCGGCCCGGCCACGACCAGATCGGTCTTCGCACTCACTGATCCCGCCGCCTTCGCGCCCAGCCGTTCGGCCTGTGCCTTGGCCTCGTCGCGGCTCATGGTTTCGAGCTTGCCGGTGAAGACGACAGTCTTGCCCGTCACCGCGCTGGCGGTGGTTTCCACGACATAATCGGGTGGCGACACTTCAGAGAGAAGATCGTCCCAGACCGCCTGATTATGCGGTTCATGGAAGAAGTCGGCCAGCGCATGGCCCACCGCCGCGCCGACATTTTCAACGCCGATATGCTCGGCGATCGCCTTGTCGCGCTTCGCCTGTGTTTCGGCCGGGTCGGCCATGTCGCGCAGGGCGATGATCTCCTGCGCCAAGGCGCGGATGCCGGCGAGCGTCGTGTAGCGCTTGAGCAGGTCACGCGCCGTGACCGCGCCGACATGGCGGATGCCCAGGCCAAAGAGCAGGCGCGCGGCGTCCGGCGCGCGCTTGGCCTCGATCGCGGCGAGGAGATTATCGACCGACTTTTCCTTCCAGCCTTCGCGCGCCAGAAGATCGGCGCGATGCCGTTTCAGGCGGAAGATGTCGGCCGGCTCGGTGATCCACCCAAGGTCGAGAAATTCCTGGATGCTTTTTTCGCCCAGCCCTTCGATGTCGAGCGCGGCGCGGCTGACGAAGTGGCGCAGCCGCTCGAACCGCTGGGCCGGGCAGATGAGGCCGCCGGTGCAGCGATAATCGACTTCCTCCTCCTCGCGCACCGCTTCGGAGCCACAGACCGGGCAATGGGTCGGGAAGGGAAAGGCCGCTCGCACTTCGTCGCGAGTCAGATTGTCGACCACCTGCGGGATGACGTCGCCCGCGCGCTGGACGATGATGCGGTCGCCGGGGCGGACGCCCAGGCGCGCAATCTCGTCAGCATTGTGCAACGTGACGTTGGAGACGACCACGCCGCCCACGGTGACGGGGGTGAGGCGACCGACGGGGGTCAGCTTGCCGGTGCGGCCGACCTGGATGTCGATGGATTCGAGCGTGGTCTGCGCGCGTTCGGCGGGGAATTTATGGGCGATGGCCCAGCGCGGGGCCTTGGCGACGAAGCCGAGGCGCTGCTGCCAGTCGAGCCGGTCGACCTTGTATACGACGCCGTCGATATCGAAGGGCAGGTCGGCGCGCGCGGCCTCTATGCCCCGATAATGGGCGATGAGAGCTTCGAGGCTGTCGACGCAGGCGAGCATGTCGGAGACGGGCAGGCCCCAGGAAGCGATCGCCTGCATGACGCCCAGTTGGGTGTCGGCGGGCAGTGCGCCATGGGCGCCCCAGCCATGGGCAAGGAAGCGCAGCGGGCGGCTGGCGGTGACGGCCGCGTCCTTCTGGCGCAGCGACCCGGCGGCAGCGTTGCGGGGGTTGGCGAACTGGCGCGCCTTGTCCGGGTCGTCGGCTTCGGCGAGGAGGCGCTGGTTGAGCGCCACGAAATCGGCCTTCGCCATATAGACCTCTCCGCGCACTTCGAACAGGTCGGGGATATTGGAGCCGGTCAGGCTCTGGGGAATATCGGCGATGGTGCGGACATTGGCGGTGACATCCTCGCCGGTCGCGCCGTCGCCGCGCGTCGCGGCGAGGACCAGTTCGCCCTTTTCATAGCGGAGCGAACAGGAGAGGCCGTCGATCTTCGGCTCGGCGGTGAGCGCGAGCGGCGCATCGTCGGGCAGCGCAAGGAAGCGGCGGACGCGGGCCAGGAACTCTGCGATGTCCTCGTCCGAAAAGCCGTTGTCGAGGCTCATCATGCGGACGGCGTGCGGCACCTTCTTCAGCGCGGAGGTGGCGGCGGCGCCGACCTGGGCATTGGGCGAATCGGCGCGGATCAGGTGCGGGTAGGCAGCCTCCAGCGCGTTGTTTTCGCGGATCAGCGCGTCATAGGCGGCGTCCGTGATCTCCGGCGCGTCCTGGTCATGATAGAGGCGGTTATGCTTCGCCACTTCGCGCGCCAGGCGCATCAGGCGGTTGGCGGCTTCGGCTTCGGTGAGGGTCGCGGGGTCGGTCATGGGGGATGCTTTAGCGCCGGCTTCAGATTCCCGCCACCGGCACGGTATCGAACCGTTGCCCGAAGCCCGCGATGATGGGCCGCGCCTGGGCGATGGCGGCGCGGACGGCAGGGAGTTTGAGGGAGGCGGCATGGCTTTCGCGGCTGTCCCAGACTTCGGTGATCCAGATCGCGTCGGGATTGGCGCTGTCGAACGCCACGACATAGGAGAGGCAACCGGGCATCGCGCCGGTCGCTTCCGCGAGGATGGCGGCCAGTTCGTCGCGCTTGCCGGGAAGGCTCAGCATCTGGCCGATCAGGCCGTAGCGGGGCTTTGCCTCCTGCGCTGCGGCGGGGATGGCGGTGGCGGCGATCGCGGCGGCGGCGAGGCCGAGCATGTCTCTGCGATCATGGGTCATGCGCCTTCCCTTTTCCTCATGGGCCGTTCGTTTCTCGACTTCGCTCGAAACGGACGGCCGTCTCTCTAAACCCGCTCCAGCAAGCGTTCCGCCTGCGCCCTTGCTTCCGCCGTGATCTCCGCGCCGGAGAGCATCCGGGCGATTTCCTCGCGCCGTTCGGCTTCGTCCAGCGCGTGGACGCCGGTGCGGGTGACGGTGCCGTCGCTGGACTTGGCGATCAGCATATGGCCCGCGCCGCGCGCGGCGACCTGCGGACTGTGGGTGACGACGAGGATCTGGTTGCTGCGGGCGAGGCGCGCGAGCCGCTCCCCGATGGCGTCCGCGACTGCGCCGCCCACGCCCCGGTCGATCTCGTCGAAGATCAGCGTGTCCGCCCCGCCCCGTTCGGCCAGCGCGACCTTGAGCGCGAGGATGAAGCGGGACAGTTCGCCGCCGCTCGCGATCTTCGCCAGCGGGGCGAAGGGCGCGCCGGGGTTGGTCGAGATTTCGAACTCGACCCGGTCCATGCCCTGCGCGCTCCACTGCCCCTCGTCCAGTTGCGCGACGACGGTGCGGAAGCGGGCCGCGTCCAGTTTGAGCGGCGCCAGTTCGCCCGCCACGGCGGCGTCGAGGCGGCCGGCGGCCAGTTGGCGTTCGGCCGACAGCGCCTGCGCGGCGGCGCGATAGGCGGCGGCCTTCTTCGCGACCTCCTTTTCCAGCGCGGCGATATGCTCCTCCCCGCCCTCGATGGCGGCGAGTTTCGCGGCCATCTCGTCGCGCAGGGCGGCAAGATCGTCGGGCGCGACCTGATGCTTGCGGGCAAGGCCGCGCAAGTCGAACAGCCGCGTCTCGATCGCGTCGAGGCGGGCGGGATCGAAGCTGAGCGCTTCGGCGGCCTCGGCAAGCCGATCCTCCGCCTCCCCCGCTTCCACCACGGCGCGGTCGAGCGCTTCGAGCACGGCGGTCAGCAGCGGCTCTTCCCCGGCGATGCGGTCGATCCGGCGCGCGGCCTGGCGCAACTGGGCCAGGCCACCGTCGGAGCCGGCCAGGCAATCGGCAACGGCGGAGAGGTCGTCGGCGAGGCGCGCGCCCTTCTGCATATTGGCCCGCTCCTCGGCCAGCGTCGCTTCCTCGCCGGCTTCGGGCGCGAAGGCGCGCAGTTCCTCGACCGCGTGCGTCAGATAGTCGCGGTCGCGCGCGGCGTTGGCGACGATCGTGCGCGCTTCGGCGAGCGCGGTCGCCGCCATGCGCCAGGCGGCATGGCCGGACGCGACCGCTTCGGCCTCGCACCGGCCATAGCTGTCCAGCAGCGCCCGGTGGCCGCGCGGGTTCAGGAGGCCGCGATCGTCATGCTGGCCATGGATTTCGACCAGGGCGCTGCCAAGGTCGCGCAGCAGCGCCGCCGAACAGGGCTGGTCATTGACGAAGGCGCGGCTGCCGCCATCGGCCTTCACCAGCCGGCGGATCAGCAGCGGCTCGCCCGGCTCTATGTCGATGCCATTATCCGCCAGCAGCGCGGTGGCGCGATGGTCGGCGGCCGGCGGCTCGAAGCTGGCGACGACGCTGGCCTGCGCTTCGCCATTGCGGACGAGGCCGCTGTCGGCGCGCGCGCCCAGCGCCAGGCCCAGCGAATCGAGCAGGATCGACTTGCCCGCCCCCGTCTCTCCGGTCAGCACGGAAAGGCCCGCGCCGAACTCCAGGTCCAGCGCCTCGATCAACACGACATTGCGGATGGCGAGCGCGGTCAGCAAGACACCAGACTCCCCCCTCCTTTACAAGGAGGGGCCGGGGGTGGGTGCGCCGCGTCAGCGGCGCTCGATAACATGAAGGCCGGACGCGCGCTCCGCTCGCGACCCACCCCTAACCCCTCCCTGGAAGGGACGGGACCATGTTGGATTCAAGCCTTGCCGCCATGTTCCTGCATCAGCTTGTAGCTGCGTTCATACCATTTGGTGCCGGGATAGTTGCGGCCCAGCACGGCGGCGGCCTTCTGCGCTTCGGCGGGGATGCCGAGCGAGAGATAGGATTCGACCAGTCGCTCCAGCGCTTCGGGCGTGTGGGTGGTGGTCTGATATTTGTCGATCACGGTGCGGAAGCGCAGCGTGGCGGCGAGCCACTGGCCGCGACGCTGATAGAAGCGGCCGACCTCCATCTCCTTGCCGGCGAGGTGATCGTTCACCAGATCGACCTTCAGCCGCGCGTCGGCGGCATAGCGTGTGTCGGGATAGCGGCGGATCAGTTCGCCCAGCGCGTCCATCGCCTGGCTCGTGATCTTCTGGTCGCGGGTGACGTCGGCAATCTGCTCATAATAGCAGAGCGCGATCAGATAATAAGCGTAGGGCGCGTCCTTGTTGCCGGTGTGGATCGACAGGAAGCGCTGCGAGGCGGAGATCGATTCCGCATAGTCGCGGTTCATATAATAGCTGAAGGCCGACATGAGCTGCGCCCGGCGCGCCCAGGGCGAATAGGGATGCTGGCGCTCCACTTCGTCGAACAGGGCAGCGGCGAGCTTGTACTGGCCGCGATCGAGCCGCGCCTTGCCGCTGTTGTAGAGGGTCGACACGTCACGGGCGACATAGAGGGTGTCGGCCTTGTTCTTCGATGTCGAGCAGCCGGTCAGCACGGGCGAGGCGATCAGGACCAGGGTGGTGGCCGCGCCTATGCGCGTCAGGGTTTTCGTCAGCATGGGCCGGGTCATAGCCGAGCGGATCGCCGTCGCCAAGCGGCAGAATGGCCGGGCGTTCAACCGGCCATGCGAAGCGGCAGGTCGAGCCGCGCGACAGCCCCCTTCGGGCTTCCCGGTTCCAGCATGAAACGCCCGCCCAGCTGCGCCGCGAGCGCATGGGCGATGCGCAGACCGAGGGATTCGCCCTGCCCCGGCTCGAAACCGGATGCGATCCCCTGCCCATCGTCGGCAATGCGCAGCGCGAGTCCGTCCTCCCGCCTCGTCAGCGTCACTTCTATGCGCCCCGGCCGGTCGGGCAGGCCATGTTCGATCGCGTTGGCGACCCCTTCGGCGACGATCAGCGCGAGCGGCACGCAGACCTCCGGGTCGAGCGCGAGATCGGCGGGCGCGTCGAGGTGGAGGCGAATATCGTCGCGGCCGCTGGCGTCGAGCAGGTCGGCGGTCAGCGTCGCGAGGAAGGCGCGCATGTCCTGCCCCTTGCGCTCAGGATCGTAGAGCGCGCGGCTGATCCGGCCGACCAGCGCGAGCCGGGCGGAGGCATCGTCGAGCGCGCGCCGGGCGACATCATGATCGACATGGCGCCGCTGGAGCGAGAGCATGGCGGCGACGACCTGAAGATTGTTGGACACGCGATGCTGAAGCTCGTGAAACAGCAGTTCGCGATTCTCCGCCAGCGCCCGGCTGCGTTCGCGCTCCACCGCCAGATTATAATTGGCCCGCTGCATGAAGTGGATGAGGATGATGTCGACCACGACCACGGTGGTGTAGAAGAACAACGCCACCGCCACCGCAGGATCGAGCGCCAGCCGGTGGAAGGGCGGGATGAAGAAATACCAGGACAGGAGGCCGCACAGCAGAGCCGCGAAAATGCCGGGTCGCACGCCGAACAGGAAGGACGAGAGGATGACCGCGGGAAAGAAGGTGACGAAGGGATAGCCCTGCGGCAGCAGCGGTTCGGCAGCCATGCGCAGCAGCATCGCCGCGCCGCAGAAGATCAGCGTCAGCCCATAGGCATAGACCGGCCGATCGAGGACGAGCGGCAGGCGTTCGACAAAGCGCTCATTCCTCCGCTGCATCATGATCCCCGGACAAGTGTCGTTACAGTATCAAAACTTTAGGCGAGCGCATTGATCGAAATCAGTCGATCCTCGCACCACCCCAAAAAAAGGGCGTCCGGATCAACCGGACGCCCTGATTTTTATCGCTTCGTCGCGGGCCAGCCGGCCCACGGCAGCGGATCAGTCCTGGGTCAGGAAGTCGGGCAGACCGGCGCTGGAGCCGTCGTCGTCGCCCTTGCCGCCTTCGTTGCGCGGGCCACGGTCACGGCGCGGGCCGCGATCGCCGCCCCGGTCACCACCGCGACCACCACGGTCGCCGCCGTCACGGCGCGGGCCGCGACCACGGTCGCCGCGATCCCCACGGTCGCCGCGCGGTTCGCGCGGTTCGCGGGCCGGACGGGTGTCTTCCAGTTCCTCTCCGGTTTCCTGATCGACAACGCGCATCGACAGGCGAACCTTGCCGCGCGGATCGATCTCGAGAACCTTGACCTTCACTTCCTGGCCTTCCGACACGACGTCGGTCGGCTTTTCGACGCGCTCATTCTTCATTTCGGAGACGTGGACGAGACCGTCCTTGCCGCCCATGAAGTTCACGAACGCACCGAAATCGACGATGTTGACGACCTTTCCGGTGTAGACCTTGCCGACTTCCGCTTCCTCGACGATGCCGAGAATCCACTTCTTGGCGGCTTCGATCTGGGCGATGTCGGACGAGCTGATCTTGATGATGCCCTCGTCGTCGATGTCGACCTTGGCGCCGGTTTCCGCGACGATCTCGCGGATGACCTTGCCGCCGGTGCCGATGACGTCACGGATCTTCGACTTGTCGATCTGGATCGTCTCGATGCGCGGGGCATGGGCCGACAGCTCGGTGCGGGTCGAGGACAGCGCCTTGCTCATCTCACCCAGGATATGGGCGCGGCCTTCCTTGGCCTGGCGCAGCGCGACTTCGAAGATTTCCTGCGTGATGCCGGCAACCTTGATGTCCATCTGCATGGTGGTGATGCCCGCTTCGGTACCGGCCACCTTGAAGTCCATGTCGCCCAGATGATCCTCGTCGCCCAGAATGTCGCTGAGGACAGCGAAATTCTTGCCTTCCAGGATCAGGCCCATGGCGATGCCCGACACCGGACGCTTCAGCGGAACGCCCGCGTCCATCATCGACAGCGAACCGCCGCAGACCGTCGCCATCGACGACGAGCCGTTGGACTCGGTGATGTCGGAGAGGACACGGATGGTGTAGGGGAACTCGTCCTTGGTCGGCAGGACCGGGTGCAGGGCGCGCCATGCGAGCTTGCCATGACCGACTTCGCGACGGCCCGGCGCGCCGAAGCGGCCGACTTCACCAACCGAATAGGGCGGGAAGTTATAGTGCAGCATGAAGCTTTCATAATGAACGCCGACCAGGCCGTCGATCATCTGCTCGGCGTCCTTGGTGCCCAGCGTGGTGGTGCAGATCGACTGCGTTTCACCACGGGTGAACAGCGCCGAACCATGGGTGCGCGGCAGGAAGCCGACCATCGCCTCGATCGGGCGGATCTGGGTGGTGGTGCGGCCGTCGATGCGCTTGCCGTCCTTGAGGATGGCGCCGCGCACGATTTCCGCTTCCAGCTTCTTGGTCAGCTTGATGCCGGCCATCACGGTCTGGGCGTCGAGACCTTCCTCGGTGAACCAGGCCTTCGCCTTGGCGCGGGCTTCGTTCAGGGCGTTGGAGCGGGCCGACTTGTCGGTCAGCTTGTAGGCGGCCGTGATGTCCTTGCCGATCAGCTTCTTCAGCTTCTTCTTCAGGTCATCCAGGTCATCGCCCTTGGCGACGGCCCACGGATCCTTCGCTGCCTTCTCGGCCAGCTCGATGATGGCTTCGACGATCTTCTTCGACGCTTCGTGCGCGAAGAGGACGGCGCCGAGCATGACGTCTTCCGACAGCTCCTTGGCTTCGGATTCGACCATCATCACGGCATTGTGGGTGGCAGCGACGACCAGGTCGAGTTCGCCGGTCTTCACTTCGTCGAGCGACGGGTTCAGCTGATATTCGCCATCCTTGTAACCGACGCGGGCGGCGCCGATCGGACCCAGGAACGGCACGCCCGACAGGGTCAGCGCGGCCGACGCGGCGATCATCGCCACAATGTCGGGCTCGCTTTCGCCGTCGAAGCTCAGAACCTGAGCGATGACGTTGATTTCGTTATAGAAACCTTCAGGGAACAGCGGGCGGACCGGACGGTCGATCAGACGGGAAACCAGCGTTTCCTTTTCCGTGGCGCCACGCTCACGCTTGAAGAAGCCGCCCGGAATGCGACCGGCGGCCGAATATTTTTCCTGATAGTGGACGGTCAGCGGGAAGAAGTCCTGCCCTTCCTTCACCGACTTGGCGGCGGTCACGGCGCACAGCACCACGGTTTCGCCATAGGTCGCCAGCACGGCGGCGTCGGCCTGACGCGCGATACGGCCGGTTTCGAGGGTCAGCGTCTTGCCGGCCAGCTCGATTGATACCTTCTTTACATCGAACATAGATTTTTCCTTCGCCCGCGCGGCCCTATTGCCGGGCGGGGCCTGTGTTGCGGACTAACCGGCCCGCTGCGGTGTCGGGGCATCGTCTGGCCCCTTGAATGAAACAGGGCGCCGAATTGCGCCCTATTCCAGAATCGGAAACGGCCCCGAATGGGGCCGTCCCTTTGTAGCAGGCTTACTTGCGCAGGCCCAGCTTGGCGATGAGGTCGTTGTAGCGACCCGCATCCTTCTTCTTGAGATAGTCCAGCAGCGAACGGCGCTTGTTGACCAGCATCAGCAGGCCGCGACGGCTGTGGTTATCCTTGTGATGACCCTTGAAATGCTCGGTCAGGTTCGAGATGCGCTCCGACAGGATCGCAACCTGGACTTCCGGCGAACCGGTGTCGCCTTCGACGCGGGCATGTTCCTTGATCAGCGCTTCCTTGCGCTCAGCAGTAATCGACATCGGCTTCCTTTCTGATTTAGAGATTAAAGCCGCGCACCACCCGGATTTCCGGGCCACTGGCCTCCACCAGCGCGACGGGCGTTTCGCCCTCCATCGCCAGTAACAAACCGGTATGCGGTTTCCCCACGAGCACCTTCCCCTGTCGGAGAGCCAGCGCGTCATCGGGAGAGACTGCGAGAGCCGGGATGTCGTCCAGCCCCGCCGTCAACGGCAGCATTAGCCCACCGATGCCGCCGCCCCTAGCAGCTTCGTCCAATTTGTCCAGCGAAATCGCGGAATCCAGGGTGAACGGCCCGGCCTTCACCCGGCGCAACATGGTGACATGGCCGACCGTGCCGAGCGCCAGAGCGATGTCGCGGGCAAGCGAACGGATATAGGTGCCCTTGGACACATGGGCGGTAAGGGTGATCTGGCCCAGCCGTTCGTCGTTTCCGTCCTCGCGGGGATGGCAAAGCCGCAGACCGTGGATCGTCACCGATCGCAGCTTCATCTCGACCGCCTCCCCCTTGCGGGCGAGGTCGTAGGCGCGCTGGCCGCCGATCAGGATGGCGCTATAGGCGGGCGGCGCCTGCTCGATGGGGCCGGTGAAGCGCGGCAGGATCGCTTCCACCTGCGCCAGCGTGGGCCTGTGATCGCTCTCCACAATCACCTTCCCCTCCAGATCGAGCGTGTCGGTCTGGACACCGAAAGCGACAGTGAAATCATAGATCTTGTCGCTGTCGAGCATCCGGCCCGCCAGCTTCGTCGCCTCCCCGATCGCGATCGGCAGCACTCCGGTCGCCAGTGGATCGAGCGTGCCGCCATGGCCGACCTTCCACTTGCCCGCTCCGCCCAGAATCTCCCGCTGGATGCGCAGCGCGCGCTTGACCGCGCTGACCGCCTGGGTCGAACCGAGGCCATGGGGTTTGTCGAGGATGATCCAGCCGTGCATGGCGCGCCTGTAGAGCGGCGAGCCGCCGCTGTCAGCCCTGCATCTGCTCCACGAAATGGCGGCGGCACAAGGCGAGGTAGCGGTCATTGCCGCCAATTTCGGTCTGGTCGCCCTGCCGGATCGCCCTCCCCTGCCCATCGACACGCAGGTTCATGATCGCCTTGCGCCCGCATTCGCAGATCGTCTTGATCTCGCTCAGCGTGTCGGCGAGGCCCAGCAGCGCGGCGCTGCCGGGGAAGAGCTGGCCCTGGAAATCGGTGCGGATACCGTAGCAGAGGACCGGAATATTGAGCCGGTCGCAGACACCGCCCAATTGCCAAACCTGCGCCTCGCTCAAAAACTGCGCCTCGTCCACCAGCACGCAGGACAGCGACGTCGCGTCATGCTGCGCGGAGATGGCGGCGAGCATGTCGGTTTGGCTGTCGAACAGATGCGCCGGCGCCTCCAGCCCGATGCGCGACACGATCCGCCCCTGGCCATAGCGATCGTCCACCGCCGCAGTCCAGAGCATCGTGTCCATGCCGCGTTCGCGATAGTTGAAGTCCGATTGCAGCAGGGTTGTCGATTTGCCAGCATTCATCGAGCTGTAGTAGAAATAAAGCTTCGCCATCGGCGTTGGATTAGCGGATTGTGGGCGCGACGCCAGCGAGGAAACGAACCAGCGCATCGGCGAGCGCGATCCGCTTGTCGGAGAAGCCATGATCGGTCGGCCAGACCATCAGCCGGGCGTCGGGATTGGCGCCCTGCGCGTCGGCGGCGACCTTGCGCGCCATGGCGCCGATGCCCCGCTCCGCGCCGATGATGGAGAGCGGGCGGCGGCCATAGCCGGCGAGGCGACGGCCGAGGTCGAACTTGGCGCCGTCGGCCCTGATCTCGCCGGTCAGGCTGTCATAGGTCGCGCCGGCCAGCGGCGGCAGGTCGCCTGCCACCTCCGCCTTCCAGTCCGCCTCGCCTTCCGGCGTGGCGAGCGCGGCGACGGTCTGCGCCGGATCCCAGGGATCGATCAGGAACAGTCCCGCGACGCGCGGTTCGGCTGCGGCGGCATCGGCGGCCATGAAGCCGCCCATGCTGTGCCCCGCCACCACGATCGCGCTGGTGTCGATGCGATAGCGGGCCACGGTCGAGGGCTGTTGCAGGAACTGGAGCGCGGCGAAGGCATCTTCCGAGGCATTGCCGAAGGAGAAGCGGCCGGGGCTGCCCCAGCTGCCGCGATAATGGAGGGTCAGGACGTTCCACCCGGCGCGACGCGCGGCCTGGGCAAGGTCCAGATTCTGCTCATTGCCCGGAAAGCCGTGAAGCAGCAGCAGGGTAGGATGGATGCCCGCACCGGCGGCGGTATAGAGGACGGCGTTCATCGCGCCATCCTGCGCCGGGATGACGAAGGCGCTCATGCCGGCGGGATAGGCGGCGTCGGGCCGCGGATCGGTGACGACGGCGGGATGGATGGCGGGGTCTTTTGCAAGGGCGGGGGCGGCAACCGCACAGGCCAGGATCATGACGGAGGGAAAACGCATCATTTCGGAACCTCGATTGCTACAGGCGGATCGGCCAGCTTGCGGAAAGCCTCTCCATCAAACGTCACGAATGCTTCGGCACCGTTCGCGCCAAGAACATGAATGGCATCGGCAATGTCCGCGCCGGCGCGAAACTGCGCCACGGCCCATCGAACGCCGTTGCCCTGCTCCACCTCGACATTCGGCAGGTCCATGATGTCGGACAAAATGTCGGCCAACGCCAGACGCCCCACCTTATACCGGCCACCCAGCAGCCAGGCCGTTTCAAGCATGACGGTAAGGGGAATGAAGATGCCTTCGGCGATCAGGGCGTCCGCGATCTCGGCCTGCCGAACATCATCCCGGACCAAGGCCCGAGCCAGGATATTCGAGTCCACCGCCTTCAACGATCGCTATCCTCGGCCGCCTTGCGCCAGCACTCCGCGATCGTCTCGTTCATTTCCTCGATCGTCACCGTCGGGCCATCATAATGGATGCGCGCCCGGATGCCGGCCATGATCTCTTCAAAGCTGCGGCCGGATTTGCGGTGCTGCGGCTTCAGGAATACGCCGCCGCCCATGGGCACGACGTCCAGCACCTGCCCCGGCGCAAGCCCGAGCTGGTCGCGTACATCCTTGGGGATGACGACCTGACCCTTTGCCGACAATGTGGTCTTGCCGCTCATCACGGTAAGATGCGTCTTACCGTTGCCCGAGTCAATCTTCGCCCTCGTCCTGCGCCAGGTCGCGGGCGACCTTTGGGTCGCGGAGCAGCTTGTCGATATGGCTGCCCTCGTCGAAACTCTCGTCCGCCAGGAATTTGAGCCTGGCCGCATATTTGAGGCGGATGCGGTGCGCGACTTCGCGCTGGAGATAGGCGGTGTTCGTGCGCAGCGCCTTGAGCACCGCCTCCTCATCCTGGCCCAGCAGCGACTTTATGAAGACGGTGGCGTGGCGCAGGTCGGGCGACATGCGGACTTCGGTGACGCTGACGACATGCCGGGCCAGCACATCGTCATGCACGTCGCCGCGCTGAAGAATGTCGGACAGGACATGGCGCACCTGCTCGCCCACGCGCAGCAGGCGGACGGAGGGGCCTTCGGGTTGTTGTTGAGCCATAAATCATCCCTCCCGCTTGCGAGTTCCGGGTGAACCGTGCCCGCATGGTCAGGTCGGTCCGGGATACTGACCGACCCGGACCGGGCCGGGGATGGGCTCCTCCCACCGGCCTCTGCAATTCAGGAGAGGGCGAGCCCACCCCCTGCCCCCTCCCGCGCGCGGGAGGGGGCCATGGATTACAGCGTGCGCTGGCGTTCCTCGACCTCGAACAGTTCGAGCGTATCGCCGACCTTGATGTCGTTCGTGTCCTGAAGCACGGCACCGCACTCCATGCCGGCGCGGACTTCGGACACATCGTCCTTGAACCGGCGCAACGACGCGATGTGGGTGCGCGACACGATGACATCGTCGCGGGTAAGGCGCGCCGACAGACCCTTGCGGATGATGCCGTCCATGACGAGCAGACCCGCCGCCTTGTCCTTCTTGCCCGCCGGGAACACCTGGAGCACCTCGGCACGACCCACGATCGTTTCGATGCGTTCCGGCGCCAGCTGGCCGGCCATTTCGCCGCGGACTTCCTCAAGCAGGTCGTAGATCACGTCATAATAGCGCAGCGAGATCTTCTCGCGCTCCGCCAGCTGACGCGCCTTGGCGTTGGGACGGACGTTGAAGCCGATCAGCGGCGCGCGGCTGGCGGCGGCCAGCGTCACGTCGCTTTCGGTGATCGCGCCGACACCCGAATGCAGGATGCGGACCTTGATCTCGTCGGTCGAGATGCGGTTGAGCGACGTCACGATCGCTTCGACCGAACCCTGCACGTCGCCCTTCACCACCACCGGATATTCGATGACGGTCGTGTTCAGCGCCGAGAACATATGTTCGAAGCTGGTCGGGGCAGCCGTGGTGCGCTTCTTGGTCGCCTGTTCCTGACGATAGGCGGCAACTTCGCGGGCGCGGGCTTCATTCTCCACGACGGTGAGCTGGTCGCCCGCCATCGGGACGCCGGAGAGACCCAGAACCTCGACCGGGGTCGAGGGACCGGCGGTCTTCACCTGCTGTCCTTTGTCGTTGATCATCGCGCGGACCTTGCCGCTTTCGGACCCGATGACGAAGGTGTCGCCGATCTTGAGCGTGCCCTTGCGGACCAGAACGGTCGCGACCGCGCCGCGACCCTTGTCGAGCTGCGCCTCGATCACATTGCCTTCGGCGGCGCGATCGGGGTTGGCGGTCAGTTCCATGACCTCGGCCTGCAGCAGGATCTTTTCGATCAGTTCGTCGAGGCCGGTCTTCTTGAGCGCCGAAACCTCCACGTCCTGGACGTCGCCGCCCATGTCCTCGACCACGATCTCCTCGCTCAGCAGGCGCTCGCGCACCTTCTGCGGATTGGCTTCGGGCTTGTCGCACTTGTTGATCGCGACGATCATCGGGACGCCAGCTGCCTTGGTATGGTTGATGGCCTCGATCGTCTGCGGCATCAGGCCGTCATCGGCCGCCACCACCAGGATGACGATGTCGGTGACGTTGGCGCCGCGGGCGCGCATTTCCGAGAAGGCCTCGTGGCCCGGCGTATCGAGGAAGGTGATGACATCACCCCCCTTGGTCTTCACCTGATAGGCGCCGATATGCTGGGTGATGCCGCCGCTTTCGCCCGCGACCACGTCGGTCCCGCGCAGCGCGTCGAGCAGCGAGGTCTTGCCATGGTCGACGTGACCCATGATGGTCACGACCGGCGCACGGGGCTTCAGCGTTTCAACAGCGTCGACTTCGCCTTCCATGCCGATTTCGACGTCGGCATCGGACACGCGCTGGATGCGGTGGCCGAATTCCTCGACCAGCAATTCCGCCGTATCCTGATCGATCGGCTGGTTGAGCGTGACAGCGGTCCCCATCTTGAACAGGGCCTTCACCAGGTCCGCACCCTTTTCGGCCATGCGGTTGGCGAGTTCCTGCACCGTGATGCTTTCCGGCACGATCACGTCGCGCGACTGCTTCTCACGCTGCTGGGCGCCGCCGGCATAATGAGCGCGACGCTCCTTTTCGCGGGCGCGCTTCAATGCGGCGAGCGAGCGGGCACGGGCGCTGTCGTCGTCCGCGAGCGCGCGGGTGACGGTGAGCTTGCCGGCCTGACGGCGATTGTCCTCGCCCTTCTTGGCGCGATCGGGCTTGGCCGGTTCGGGACGCTTGATCGGGGTGACGGGCGTGAAACGGCGCGGCGGCGGCACGGCCGACCCGGTGGTCGCCGGCTTCTGTTCGGCAGCGGCAGGCGCGGCTTCCGCCGGAGCGGCGGCGGCCGGAGCCGGCGCGGCTTCCTCGACCGGAGCGGCCGGCGGGTTAGCGGCGGTATCGGCGGCCCTGGTGGCTTCCTCCGCCTGACGGGCGGCTTCGGCCTCGGCGGCTTCGGCAGCGAGGCGGTTTTCCTCGGCGCGGCGCTTCTCTTCCTCGGTTGCGGCCAGACGCTGGGCATCCTCGCGACGACGCGCTTCCTCAAGCGCGTTCATGCGGGCTTCCTCAGCCTCGCGCAGCAGCTTGGCCTGCAATTCCTGACGCGACATCAGGCTCTGCGGCGGTGCCTGGCGCACCGGAGCGGGCTGCGGCGCACGGGCCTGCGGCGCGGGTGCGGCGGGACGCGGCGCGGCGGGCGCGGGGGTCGGGTCCGTCTGGGGCGCAGCCGCAGGCGCGGCACCGGTCGTCTCACCGGGCTTGCCCAGGATGCGGCGCCGCTTCACCTCAACCACGACCGTATTCTTGCGGCCATGGCTGAACTGCTGCTGCACCTGGCCGGATTCCACGGTCCGCTTGATGCCCAGCGGCTTGCGACCCAGAACCGGCTTGTCTTCCTTGCTGTCACTCATACGATCGAACTTAACCCTTCACTTCCGCTCCGGCCGGAAAGGCCCGCCGGCGCCCTTATTTCTCGATGCTGATCCGGCCAATGCTCATTCGAGCCGATGCTCGTCAGGGACGGCCGGCGCATCAGCGGAGACATGCTCCCCATGCACAGGCGCCCCGTTAGCGCAACCCAGATAGCTTTCCAAGCGGCCTATGGCCGCGCGCAGGCGCGAAGCAGCCCGCGAGTCGGTCACCGCAATATGGACGACATTATCCCGCCCCATTGCCATAGATAGGGCATCGCGGTCCACAGGCAAGGTGATGCCGGCCAAATCACTGCCCTCCGCTTCCCGGCCGACCCGCAGGGCCTGGTCCAGTTTGCGGTTGCCGTCGGCCGCCGCATCGGCGGCGTGGAGCAGCAATTGGACCTGCCCCTTGCGGCAGGCGACGTCGATCTTTTCCGATCCGGTGAGCAGCATGGACGCGCGCGCCTCCAGCCCCAACCGATCGAGCAGCGCCTTGCGCAGGCCCGACTCGATCATCTCCGGCAGGGTATCGGGAATCTGGAGCGTGCCGTCCTTGAAGGAACGGGCGAGCGCGGCCTTGAGCTTGCCCTTGGCGAGAGCGGTTTCCAGTTCGGCGCGGCGGACGCCGATCCACGCGCCCCGCCCCGGCGCCTTGGCGCGGAGATCGGGAAGCACCTGCCCCTCCGGCCCCACGGCCAGGCGGATCAGCATGTCGGGATCGGCGCGGTCGCCGGTCAATATGCATTTGCGTTCGGTCATGCGCGCTCCTCCGCCAGAACGGAAGAAAGGGCAAGTCCAACGCTGTGGTGAGCGCCTATTCTCTCATCGGGGAGTGACCGCAGCATTGGCGTCCTCCCTTGGTGAAGAGGGCGCGTCGCGGTCGGCGAGCAATTGCCCGCCGGCTGCGTAATTTTCGGTCGAGATTTCCGAGATCACGATCTGCACGGCAGCCGCCGGCTTCCCCAGCCGCTCCACGAGCGACCGGGTGACGTCAGCGACGATCGCGGCTTTCTGCTCGCGGGTCGCGCTGCCGGCCAGGCGGATGTCGACAAAAGGCATGGTGGCTCAGGCTTCCTCTTCGAACCAGTGGGCGCGGGCGGCCATGATGATCTCATTGCCCTGTTCGTCGGAGAGGCCATAGGCCGCCAGGATGCCGCCCTTGTCATCGCTGCTGCTGTCCGACTTGCGGCGGCGCTGGTCGATACGCTTCTTCTGCACCAGCTCGTCGGTGGCGAGGTCGGCGAGATCGTCGAGCGTCTTGATGCCCGCCTTGCCCAGCGTGACCAGCATCGCTTCGGTCAGATGCGGCATGTCGGCCAGCGCATCCTCGACGCCCAGCGCCTGACGCTCTTCGCGCGCGGCGGCTTCGCGACGGTCGAGCGCTTCCTGCGCGCGGCTCTGCAACTCGGCGGCGAGATCTTCGTCGAAGCCCTCGATCCCGGCCAGTTCCTCGACGCTGACATAGGCGACTTCTTCCAGCTCGCCGAAGCCTTCGGCCACCAGCAGCTGCGACAGTGTCTCGTCCACGTCCAGTTCGTTCTGGAACAGTTCGGAGCGGGCGACGAATTCCTTCTGGCGCTTCTCGCTGGCGTCGGCCTCGGTCATGATGTCGATCGCCTTGCCGGTCAGCTGGCTGGCGAGGCGGACATTCTGGCCGCGGCGGCCGATGGCGAGGCTGAGCTGATCGTCGGGAACGACGACTTCGATGCGCTCTTCTTCCTCATCGATGACGACGCGGGCGACCTGGGCGGGCTGAAGCGCATTGACGACGAAGGTGGCGGTATCTTCCGACCAGGGGATGATGTCGATCTTTTCGCCCTGCATCTCCTGCACGACGGCCTGGACGCGGCTGCCCTTCATGCCGACGCAGGCGCCGACCGGGTCGATGCTCGAATCGCGGCTGATGACGCCGATCTTGGCGCGGCTGCCCGGATCGCGGGCGGCGGCCATGATGGTGATCACACCGTCATAGATTTCGGGGACTTCCTGCGCGAACAGCTTCTTCATGAATTCGGGATGCGCGCGGGACAGGAAAATCTGCGGCCCGCGATTTTCGCGGCGCACGTTCAGCACGACCGAACGAATGCGGTCGCCGACGCGGACGACTTCGCGCGGAATCTGCTGGTCCCGGCGGATCACGCCTTCGGCGCGGCCCAGATTGACGACGACATGGCCGAATTCGACCGACTTGACGACGCCGGTGATGATCTCGCCCACGCGGTCCTTATATTCTTCATACTGGCGCTCGCGCTCTGCGTCGCGGACCTTCTGGAAGATGACCTGCTTGGCCGACTGGGCGTCGATGCGGCCCAGGTCGATGGCGGGCAGCGGATCGACGATGAAGTCGCCGATCACGGCGTCCTTCTTCAGCTTCTGCGCCTGCTTGAGGTCGACCTGCTTGAAATAATCCTCGACCACCTCGACCACTTCGACGACGCGCCACAGGCGCAGGTCGCCGCTGTCCGGGTCCAGCTTCGCGCGGATGTCGTTCTCCGCGCCGTAGCGGGCGCGCGCGGCGCGCTGGATCGCATCTTCCATCGCCTCGATGACGATGGCCTTGTCGATCATCTTTTCCGATGCCACCGAATTGGCGATGGCGATCAGTTCGGCCTTGTTGGCGGAAATGGCGTTGGCCATGACGTTATGAACCCTTATTCTTCGGTTTCAAACTCGTCCGCCCCATCGGAGGAGAGCGGCATACTAGCAGCAATCAGCCTGTCGGTCAGCACCAGCTTGGCGTCGCCCACAAGCGCGAAAGGAATGGAGACGTCACCCGCCTTGGCGTCGGCGAAGAGGATATCCTCGCCCTCCACGCCCTTGAGGATGCCGCGAAAGCTCTTGCGACCCGACACGATCTCCGTCGCGCCGATCTTCGCCTCATGCCCGGCCCATTCGAGGAAATCGTGCAGGCGGGTGAGCGGCCGGTCGATGCCGGGCGAGCTGACTTCGAGGCGATAGGCGTCCTCGATCGGGTCGGCTTCGTCCAGCACGTCCGACAGGCGGCGCGAGATGGTCGCGCAATCCTCGATCACGAGCTGCCTGGTCGACGGATTTTCGGCCATGATCTGGAGCGTATATTCGTCGCCCGACCCGAACAGCCTGACGCGCACGAGGGCAAAGCCCAGGGCCTTCACCTCGGGTTCGATCAGCGCGGTCAGTTCGGCGATGTCCGCCATGCAGTCTCCAGACAAAATATGCAGCTTCTTTCGCGCCGCAGGCTCTCCGCCTGCGACCCTGACATGTTTGACGATGTAAGGAAGCAAGGGCGATATAGGCATGGTACGGGAAATCTGCAACATTATTCGTCTCGGATCATTTCACCCGCATAATCCCGCGCCGCAGCCCCGACATGGAGACGAAAGATGCGCCATTTGACGCTCGCCGCCCTGCCCCTCCTCCTGATCGCCTGTTCGGGCGAGGGCGCCAACAGTCAGACGCCGGCGTCGGCCGAAAAGCCGTTCAAGACGTCCGTCATCGCCGATTTCGATTCGCCCTGGGCCATGACCTTCCTGCCCGACGGCCGCGCGCTGGTGACGGAAAAGAAGGGCGAGATGATCCTGTTCGATCCGAAGAACGGGACCAAGATTCCGGTCGCGGGCATCCCCGCTGTGGACAGCGCGGGACAGGGCGCGCTGATGGACGTGGTGCTGTCGCCGACTTTCGGCACGGACAAGGCGGTCTATTTCAGCTTTTCCGAAGAACGCGACGGGCTGAAGGGCGTGGCGCTGGCCAAGGGCGCGTTCAATCAGGCGAGTGACGGCACGACCAGGCTGGACGGCGTGCAGGTGATCTTCCGCGCCAACCCCTATGTGACGGGCAACGGCCATTATTCCGGCCGCATCGCCTTCTCGCCGGACGGCAAATATCTTTTCTTCACCAATGGCGAGCGCCAGAAATTCGATCCGGCGCAAGACCCCAAGGCGACGCTGGGCAAGGTGCTGCGCCTGAACCCGGACGGCACGCCCGCGGCGGGCAATCCTCTGGCCGCCAAGGGCTTCAACCCCGCCATATGGTCCTATGGCCATCGCAACCTGTTGGGCATCGCCTTCGACAAGGATGGACGGCTGTGGGAGCAGGAAATGGGGCCGAAGGGCGGCGACGA
Source organism: Sphingobium sp. V4 (assembly GCF_029590555.1). Lineage (NCBI taxonomy): Bacteria > Pseudomonadati > Pseudomonadota > Alphaproteobacteria > Sphingomonadales > Sphingobiaceae > Sphingobium > Sphingobium sp. V4. Next base: position 2,003,243 of record NZ_CP081001.1, read on the forward strand.
GGTGAACCTCATCAAGCCGGGTCTCAACTATGGCTATCCCAAGGTGTCGAACGGCGACCATTATGACGGCCGCGACATTCCCGATCACAAGGCGGGCGATGGCTATGAAGCGCCCAAGCTGAGCTGGAACCCGGTGATTTCGCCGGGCGGGCTGATCCATTATTCGGGCGACCTGTTCCCGCAATGGAAGGACAGCCTGTTCATCGGCGGGCTGTCCAGCCAGAGCCTCGTCCGGGTGAAGCTGGACGGCGAGACGGCGGAAAAGGCAGACCAGTGGGACATGGGCGCGCGCATCCGCGAGGTCGAGCAGGGACCGGACGGCGCGCTGTGGCTGCTGGAGGATGGCGACGACGGATCGCAGGGGCGGATGCTGAAGCTGACGCCGGCGGGGTGACGGCTTGAATGGGACCATCGAACGGTCCATCTTCAGCGGCAATCGCAACGGGAACGGTGCCGATGAAGGTTTCCGTGACCGACGCCAAGGCGCAAATGACCGATCTCTTCCGCCGCGCCGAAGCGGGGGACGAGGTCATCCTTACCCGTCACGGCCATCCTGCCGTGCGCCTGGTTCCGGTCAAGATGCGTGCCTGACCGTCCTTCGACAGCAAGACGACATCGCTATCTCGGCGGCAACCCTTACGAAGATGCTCATCGTTGCAGGCCAGCGGGGCATAGCAGCCGAGGCTGAAACGCCTATTGCCGGTCTGGACGTCGAAATCGTTCCCGTGACCCCCGCTTCCGCGCGGCGCGCCGCTGCCGCCTATGCCCGATGGGGCAAGGACGTGCATCCCGCCAGCCTCAATTTCGGCGACTGTTTCGCCTATGAGCTGGCCAAGACGCGCGGCTGTCCATTATTGTCGTGGGCGGCGATTTCGCGCAGACAGACGTGATGCCGGCCCTCTGATCCTCCCGCATTCCGACGGCGCAGCCCGAGACCAAAAACGGGGCCATCCGGCCCCGTTTCCATTTACACCAGCCGGCTCTGCTTGACCGCCGCCTGAATGAAGCTGGCGAAGAGCGGATGCGGGTCGAAGGGCTTGGATTTCAGTTCCGGGTGGAACTGCACGCCGACAAACCAGGGATGGTCGGGCCGCTCGACGATTTCCGGCAGCGTGCCGTCCGGCGACATGCCCGAGAAGATCAGGCCGCCCTTTTCCAGCGGCTCGCGATAGCCCGCATTCACCTCATAGCGGTGGCGGTGCCGTTCGCTGATCTCGGTCGCGCCATAGACGCCCGCAACGACGCTGTTACCGTCGAGCCTGGCGGGATAGGCGCCCAGGCGCATCGTGCCGCCCAGGTCGGTTTCGGCGGTGCGCTTCTGCAGGCCTTCCTTGCTCATCCATTCGGTGATGAGGCCGACGACCGGCTCGGACGTCTCGCCAAACTCGGTGGTGGACGCGTCGGCGATACCCGCCGTGTTGCGCGCGCCCTCGATGCAGGCCATCTGCATACCGAGGCAGATGCCGAAGAAGGGCACGTTGCGTTCGCGCGCGAACTTGACCGAGGCGATCTTGCCCTCCGACCCGCGCACGCCGAAGCCGCCGGGGACGAGGATGCCGTGCATCGGTTCGAGGCTGGCGACGAGATCCTCGCCCTTCTCGAACAGCTCAGCGTCGATCCACTTGATATTGACCTTCACCCGGTTGGCGAGGCCGCCATGGTGCAGCGCCTCGTGCAGCGACTTGTAGGCGTCGAGCAGGCCGACATATTTGCCGACCACGCCGATCGTCACTTCACCCTCGGGATTGAGCTGGCGATCCATGATGTCGTCCCAGCGCGCCATGCTGGGCGCGGGCGCATCCTTGATGCCGAAGGCGCGCAGCACTTCCTCGTCCAGTCCTTCGGCATGATATTGCTGGGGCACGGCGTAGATGCTGCTGGCGTCCAGTGCGGGGATGACCGCTTCGGGACGCACGTTGCAGAAAAGCGCGATCTTGCGGCGCTCGCTTTCGGGCAGCGGATGTTCGCAGCGGCACAGCAATATGTCGGGCTGGATGCCGAGCGAGGTCAGTTCGCGCACGCTGTGCTGGGTCGGCTTGGTCTTCAGCTCGCCGGCCGCCGCGATATAGGGCACCAGCGTCACATGGACGAAGATCGACTGGCCGCGATCGAGGTCGTTATGGAGTTGGCGAATCGCCTCCATGAAGGGGAGCGATTCGATGTCGCCCACCGTGCCGCCGATTTCGCACAGGACGAAGTCGAGATCTTCGGTGTCGGCCAGCGCGAAGGCCTTGATCTCGTCGGTGACGTGCGGGATGACCTGCACCGTCGCGCCCAGATAGTCGCCGCGCCGTTCGCGCTGTATGATCGTCTGGTAGACGCGGCCCTGCGTCACATTATCCGACTGACGCGCCGAAACCCCTGTAAAACGCTCATAATGGCCAAGGTCGAGGTCGGTTTCCGCCCCATCGTCGGTCACATAGACCTCACCATGCTGATACGGGCTCATCGTGCCCGGATCGACATTGAGATAGGGATCGAACTTCCGGATGCGAACACGGAAACCTCGCGCCTGCAACAGAGCTGCAAGCGAAGCGGCCATCAGGCCCTTGCCAAGCGAGGAGACCACGCCGCCGGTGATGAAAATATACCGCGCCATGGGAGTGGAGGCTTAGCCTTTCGGAACAACAAAGGGCAAGCGCGCGAATCCACGCGCGCTTAAAAAAAGATCGAAAGATCGGTGAGGTGGTTAGTTGGCGAGCGGAACCGCGCCGTTGGCCGCCGGGGTCGGCGCCGCAGCCGCATTGCTGGCCGCACCGGCCAGCGGATCAGCATTCGCCGGCGCCGGGGCGCCCTGCGTCGCCGGAGCCTGACGCACCAGCGAGGTATCGATGTCGCTCGGCGCATGGCGCACCGAGGCGATGACCGCCATGACGATCGACAGCAGCACGAAGATGCTGGCGAGCACGGTGGTCGACCGGGTCAGGAAATCCGCCGCGCCGCGCGCCGACATCAGCCCCGCCGGGCTGCCGCCCACGCCCAGGCCGCCGCCTTCCGACTTCTGCATCAGGATGACGGTGACCAGCAGGGCGGCGATGATCGCCTGCACGACGAGGAGGAAGGTGAACATTGGGCTGTTTCTGTCCGGTGAAGGAGTGCGTTGGCGCGCACATAGCGATGATGGGGCGCGGGGGCAACCTTGTCCGCCCTTCCCTCCTCACACCGACATCCGTTCGCTTCCCGACTTCGCTCGAAGCGAACGGATGTGTCGATCATCAGGCCGCGGCCGCCATGCGCTGGTCGGCCGCCTCGATGATCGGGGCGAATTTCGCCGCGGTCAGGCTGGCGCCGCCGACCAGGCCGCCATCGACGTCGGGCACGGACATGAGTTCGACCGCATTGTCGCCGTTCATCGAGCCGCCATAGAGAATCCGCACCTTGTCCGCCTCTTCGCCGATCCGGCTCCTGAGCGCGGCGCGCAGGGCGGCGTGCATGGAGGCGACCGCCTCGATCGTGGGGATGCGTCCGGTGCCGATCGCCCAGATGGGTTCATAGGCGACCGCCAGCCAGTCGGCCGACGCGCCTTCGGGCAGCGATGCGAGCAGCTGCGCCGACACCACTTCCTCCGCCCGACCGGCGTCGCGTATGTCGATCGTCTCGCCGACGCAGAGGATGACGTTGATGCCCGCCTTGTGCGCGGCGACCGACTTGGCGGCGATGTCGGCATTGGTCTCGCCGCGCGCCTCGCGCCGTTCGCTGTGGCCGGTGATGACCCAGGTGGCGCCCGCCTCCGCCAGCATTTCGGCCGAGAGCGATCCGGTATAGGCGCCGCTCATGTCCATATGGCAGTTCTGCGCGCCGATGAACGCCGCGCCGCGCCGCTCCGATCCCGCCATGATGAGCGTGGCGGGCAGGCAGAGGCCCACCTCCACCGCCGGATGCGCCGCGGCCACCCGGCCGATCGCCTCCACTTCGCCCAGATGCGCGCGCATCCCGTTCATCTTCCAGTTGCCGACAACCAGCTTCCGCCTGTTCATCCGCGTGATTTCCCTTGTGGTTATTGCTGCACGTCGCCCCCGCGCCTCCGTCACCGGGCTTGCCGCCCCGCGTCTCCCCGGAAGAACGGGAACTGGAGAAAGCCGATGAACGGCGCTCACGCATTTGTCCAGTGCAAGCCTTGCCGCCGCGCCGTTCCGCCCTTAAAGCGGGCCGCCACACAGCCGCAGTACCGGGTCCCCCATGCTTTCTGTCTTTCGCAGCTTCATCCGCTCCAAGTTCGGCGCGCTCTTCGCGATCCTCTTCCTGGGGGTCATCGCCGCCGCCTTCATCCTGGGCGACCTGACCAGCGGCCAGTTCGGCAACAGCCTGGGCGGGGGCGGCACGGCCGCCTCGGCAAAGGGCCACAAGCTGAGCCAGGGGGAGTTTCAGGACCGGGTGCAGCGCGTGTTCGAAAATGCGCGCCGCTCCAATCCAGGCCTCCAGATCGCCGATTTCTTCGCGCAGGGCGGCGCGGCACAGGTCTATGACCAGCTTGTCGCATCGCTGACGCTGCGCGCCTTTGCCGACGATCAGGGCGTGCATATCTCCAAGCGGCTGGTCGACGCGCAGATCGCGCAGATCCCCGCCTTCCAGGACGCGGCCGGCAATTTCAGCCAGGAGAATTTCCGCCAACTGCTGATCCGCGAGCGGCTGACCGAACAGGCGCTGCGCGACGATATCAGCCGCGAGATCCTCCAGCGCCAGCTGCTGGCCCCGATCGGCCTGGGCGCGCGTCCTTCCGAAACGCTGGTGCTGCCCTATGCGTCGCTGCTGCTGGAAGCGCGCCAGGGCACGGTCGCCGCGATCCCGGCGGTCGCCTTCCTCGACGAGAAGAGCCCGACCGACGCGCAGCTGGCCGATTATTACAGGAAGAACAGCGCCCGCTTCACCATCCCCGAACAGCGCCGCATCCGCTATGCGGTGGTCGACGCCGCCCGCTTCGCCCAGGCGTCGCAGCCGTCCGAGGCGGAGATCGCCGGCTATTACAACCAGAACAAGGCCGCCTATGCGGCGAAGCAGAACCGCAGCATCGAGCAGCTGGTCCTGCCGACGCAGGCGGGTGCGAAGGCGATCGCCGATCAGGTGAAGGCCGGCAAGACCCTGGCCGTCGCCGCGCAGGGCGCGGGCCTTGCGGTGTCGACCGCCGCCGACCAGAGCCGCGAGGCGCTGACCGCATCGGCCAGCAAGGCCGTGGCCGACGCCGCCTTCGCCGCCAGGCAGGGCGAACTGGTGGGACCGGTGCGCGGATCGCTCGGCTGGCTGCTGCTGCGCGTCACCGCGATCAACGAGACGCCGGCGCGTCCACTGGCCGCCGTGCGCGGCGAAATCGTCGAGACGCTGCGCGCGCAGAAGGAAAAGCAGCTGCTCGCCGACTTCACCGGCAAGCTGGAGGACCAGATCGCCGATGGCGGCACCTTCGAGGAAGTGGTGAAGGATAATGGCCTGACGCTGGCGACCAGCCCGGCGCTGCTGTCGACCGGCAAGCAGGTCAGGGACCAGGCCTATGTGGTGCCCGCCGACATCCAGCCGCTGATCGCCCCCGTCTTCGCGATGAGCGCCGACGATGACGCGCAGCTGGTGCCGATCACCCCGGACAAGCGCTATGCGCTGGTCGCGCCGGGCGAGATCATCGCCGCCGCACCCCCGCCGCTGGCCGAGGTGAAGCAGCTGGTGCTGGCGCAGTACAAGCTCAACGCCGGCAACCAGAAGGCAAAGGCGCTGGCCGAGCAGATCCAGGCGAAGGTCGCCAAGGGCGCGAAGCTGGCCGACGCCATCGCCCAGGCCGGCGTAAAGCTGCCCGCGCCGCAGGTGCTGGGCGGCCGCCGCGCCGACATCATGCGCGGCGAACAGCGCCCGCCGGCCGAGGTCGCGATCCTCTTCTCGATGGCGGCCAACACGGTCAAGACCCTGCCGATCGGTCAGGATCGCGGCTATTTCGTGGTCCAGCTGAACAAGATCGAGCGTGGCGACGCCAAGGGCCAGCCCCAGCTGCTGGCGCAGGTACGCGACCAGCTGGGCGAAGTGATCGGCCAGGAATATGGCCAGCAGTTCGAGCGCGCGGTCGAAAAGCAGCTGGACGTTACGCGCAACGCCAATGCCGTGGCGCAGGTGCGCCAGGCGCTGGCCGCGACCAACAGCGGCGACCAGTAAGATGGCGGCCAAAGGGGCAATGGGCATCGGGGGCTTGGACGGCGTGACGAGTGCGCGCGCGGCTCTGGCGCGGGGCGAATCGGCCCTGGTGTGGCGGCGGCAGATCGCCGACACCGACACGCCGATCTCCGCCGCGCTCAAGCTGTTCGAGTCCGATCGCGGCGATTATCTGCTGGAATCGGTCGAGGGCGGCGCGGTGCGCGGCCGCTACAGCCTGATCGGCCTAGCCCCCGACCTGGTCTTTCGCGCGCACGGCCAGAGCGCCGAGATCAACCGGCAATGGGCGACCGACCGCGACGCCTTCGTGCCCGAACAGGCCGGCGCGCTCGATGCGCTGCGCGCGCTGGTGGCGGAATGCCGGGCGGAGATGGACGCCGCGCTGCCCGCTGCGCTCGCCTGCCTGGTCGGCTATTTCGGCTACGAAACGGTTGGGCTGGTCGAAAAGCTGCCCCGCCCGGCGCCCAATCCGATCGGCGTACCCGACATGCTGTTCGTGCGGCCGACCGTGATCCTGATCTTCGACCGGCTGGCCGATCAGCTCTATATCGTCTCGCCGGTGTGGAAGGGCAGCTTCGCCGATGCCGAAAAGGCGATCGAGGCGGCACTTGAGCGGATCGACGCCACCGCCGCGCGCCTCGCCGCGCCGCTCCCCCCCCTGCCCGCACCGGCCGACATCGCTGACGTGGAAGTGACGCCCGTGCTGGAACCGGGCCGCTATGCGCAGATGGTGGACGCGGCCAAGGACTATATCGTCGCGGGCGACATCTTCCAGGTGGTGCTGGCCCAGCGCTTCACAAGTCCCTTCACCCTGCCGCCGATCGCCCTCTATCGCGCGCTGCGGCGGATCAATCCGTCGCCCTTCCTCTATTATCTCGACCTGCCAGGCTTCGCGCTGATCGGATCGTCACCGGAAATTCTCGTCCGCGCCCGCGATGGCGAGGTAACGATCCGCCCGATCGCCGGCACCCGCCCGCGTGGCAAAAGCGCGGTCGAGGACGCCGCCAATCGCGAAAGCCTGCTCGCCGATCCCAAGGAACGGGCCGAGCATCTGATGCTGCTGGACCTGGGCCGCAACGATGTCGGCCGCGTCGCCGCCGCCGGAACGGTGACGGTCACGGAAAGCTACAGCGTCGAATTTTACAGCCATGTCATGCACATCGTGTCCAACGTGGTCGGCCGCCTCGCGCCCGACAAGGATGCGATCGACGCACTGTTCGCGGGTTTTCCGGCGGGCACCGTTTCGGGCGCGCCCAAGGTCCGAGCCTGCGAGATCATCGCGGAACTGGAGCCGGAAACGCGCGGCGCCTATGCCGGCGGGGTCGGCTATTTCGGGCCGGACGGCAATATGGACAGTTGCATCGTGCTGCGCACGGCGGTGCTCAAGGACGGGATCATGCACGTCCAGGCGGGCGCGGGCATCGTCGCCGATTCGAACGCCGACTATGAGCAGCGCGAATGCGAGGCCAAGAGCGGCGCGCTGCTAGCCGCGGCGCGCGAGGCGGTGAGCGTGGCGCGGGATGCCGGGTTCGGGCAGTAAGTCACACGGCCTTCGTTAGCGACACGCCCGCCATCCCATCGCGCCGCGTTCCGCCTGGTCGAGGTGGAAATGATCGCGATGGGCGGCATTGTAATCAGGTGACAGCACCGTCGAGAACAGGTCGCACGCCCCGTCGCGCACTGCGCGCAGGAAAGCCGCGTCCTTCCCCTCCCCCTTCCAGTCGTTGACGAGGCTGACCTGCCGCCCGTCCGCCAGCACGAAGGCCGCCACGTCGATCGCGTCGGCGGTGGCATGTTCGCTGAAATCGCCCTGGCTGCGGCCGTACATGCGGCGACAGCTATAGCTGCCGAAATGGCGAATGCTGCGGACCGGCTGGCCATAGATGCGCTGGGCGGCGGGCTGTACCACCTGCCATTCCCACAACCTGAACGCGGCCGCCACCGGACAGGACGGCGCGACTGACGCGGGCGACAGGGCGATGGCGTCCGCTTCCCCTTTCAGCCGCACCGCGTCGGCATAGGCGCACTGACCGTCGCCGCCCGGCTTCATCGCCACATAATCGACGCCGGCCCGGTCGAGCAGTGCCCGGCACCGGGCCGTATCGCCGGTCAGCGCGGCCAGCTTGCGCCCGGTGAAAAGCCCGACCGGCTGCGCGAGGTCGAGGTCGGTCCAGGGCAGATCCTGCGGCCGCTGGCGCAGCCAGGCATGGCCGAGGAACAGCAGCAGCAGCGCGCCACCCAGCAGGACGACACGACGAAGGGTCAGATGAAGTTTCCGCATCCCCTAAGCACGCCGGACCTGCCGCATGGGTTCCGACGTAACCGGATAGCCGAGATGATCGGGGATGCAGAGATGCGCCTCCCCGTCCCGCTCCTCCTTCCATGGCCGCACCTTCTCGACCGGAAAGGCCGCCGCATGGGCCACCAGATCGGCGTGGGAGGCGAAGGGCGCCAGCCGCTCCAGATTGCGCCGGGTGGGAAAGATGATCCTTCCCTCGCCCGCGTCGCAGCGCGCCAGCACCTCGGCCGCGCTGCTCCAGAGGAGCCGCACATTCTCGGTCGAATCGACGCTCGCCATCTGCCCCTCCGGCGCGCGGGCCAGGTAGAAACGCGTGTCGAACACCCGCGCGGCCCGCTCGAAGGGCGCGGGGTGCCAGCGCGCGAAGGGGGTCAGCGCTTCGAACGCGATGCCCAGGCCATGCCGGTCCAGCAGATCGCCGAGCGGCCTGCCGTCATGCAAGCCATCGCGCAGCCGCAGCACCGATGCGGCGTCCACCAGCCCGGCCAGACCGATCCCCAGCCCCGCTTCCTCGATCGTCTCGCGAATCGCGGCGATGCGGGCGGCCGCCTCGTCCGGCGCCAGGTCATGGTCGAGCCGCGCGGCCAGCGCATGGTCGGCCTCGTCCACTGCGCCGCCGGGAAAGACCAGCGCGCCGGCGGCGAAAGCCATGGTCGACGCCCGCTCCACCATCAATATTTCGGGTGGCAATATTGCGGGCGGCAATATTTCGGGGGACAATATCGCGGAGGGCGCGGCCGGCCGGTCGCGCAGGATCACCACCGTCGCGGCGGGACGGCCCGCATCATCTTCATCTGTCATGGAAACCGCTCTAGGCGCTTGCCGCACGGGCGGTAAAGTCCTTCGGATCAACCCCGGTGAGGAGGTTGGTGGAGCCTAGGGGGATCGAACCCCTGACCTCGTCATTGCGAACGACGCGCTCTCCCAGCTGAGCTAAGGCCCCTGAAGGAGCGCTGCCTATAGGCGAGGCTTTTGGGCCTTGCAACGGTCTTTTGCCGAAAAAATCGCGGCCATTGCTGATCTCGATCAAGGGGCAGGAAGCGCCCGCGATTCCCGCGCGGCGAGGCGGTGTCTCAGCCAGACATTACTCCTGCGTAACGCCCGGAACGATGGCCCCGCCCGGCCATTGATGCCCCGACGACGCCGATAATGCGTCGCCAGGACAGACCAAGGAGAAGGACGATGGGTTATCAAGGCGGACGCCGCTATGGCGAGGATCGCTATTCGGCCGGCTGGGACCGCGGAGACCGGTATCGGGCACAGGGCGACCGCGATGATCGCAGCTCCCGCTACGGCACGCGCGGCCAGTTCGGCGGCCCGGACTATCGCCGACCCCCGGCCGACTATGATTATGAGGAACGCGGCTTCCTCGACCGCGCGGGCGACGAGGTTCGCAGCTGGTTCGGCGACGAAGAGGCCGAACGCCGGCGCGAATATGACGAATATTACAACCGCCCCTATGGCGACCCGCGCGACCAGTCGAGCCGGCTGGGCTATGCGTCGGCGGCGCGCAGCGACTATCTGCCCAATCGCGGCCATGCGCCCTATACCGGCGAACGCAGCGGCTTTGGCAGCGAGGATCATGGCCAGCGCATCCGCGCCTATGGGCCGACCCAGGACTATGGCGCGCATCATGACAGCAACTATCACAGCTGGCGCCAGCAACGGATCGACGAGCTCGACCGCGACTATGCGGAATATCAGCGCGAACATCGCGACCGCTTCAACAGCGAGTTCGGCAGCTGGCGCACCCGCCGCAGCGAACAGCGCCAGGCGATCAGCCAGGTGCGGGAACATATGGAAGTGGTCGGCAGCGACGGCGAGCATGTCGGCACCGTCGACAAGCTGCGCGGCGACCGCATCATCCTGACCAAGAATGACGAGGATGCGGGCGGCGTGCATCACTCCATCCCGTCCAGCTGGATCAAGTCGGTCGATGCGACCAAGGTGACGCTGGAAAAGACCGCGAGCCAGGCGCAGGACGCGTGGCGCACCGAGCGGGAGCAGAATGCCCTGTTCGGTGATCGTGACGAGGATCGCGGTGGCTGGAGCAGCGAGGGCACGGCGAGCAGCACGACCGGCTATGGCGGCAACCGCTATCGCTGATCGCGGATGATGAATGGAAGGCCCGGTCGGCATGACCGGGCCTTTTCCATGCCCGCTTGCGCGCGCGGGCCGGACAGTGCCAAAGCGTCGACCCCGTCCCGTGCGAGAGATTGATGCCGACCCTGATCCTGCTGGCCCTGTCCAACCTGTTCATGACCGTCGCCTGGTACTGGCATCTGAAGGGCGGCATGAACAAGCCGATTCTGCTGGTCATCCTGATCAGCTGGGGCATCGCCTTCATCGAATATTGCCTGGCGGTGCCCGCGAACCGCATGGGTTACGCGCAGGGCTGGAGCGCGGGCCAGCTTAAGGTCGCGCAGGAGGCGATCGCGCTCATCATCTTCGGCGGCTTCATGGTGACGGTGCTGGGCGAGCCGCTGCACTGGCGCCATCTTGCCGCCTTCGCCTGCATCATGGGCGCGGTGGGATTCCTGTTCGTGGGCCGGGGCTGACCGTTCAGGGGGCTGCGCGCAATGGCTTTGGCGCAGAACCGGCGGACGGCTCCGGTCGATCGCCATGCACGCCGCCATAGGTGCTGAACTGCTCCAGCGGCAGCGCCGTCCCGCAAAAGGCGCATTCCGCGACCATCCGACCGACGATCCAATGCTGCCGCGTGCAGGCCGGGCAGCGGTTGGTTTCCCCGCTATGATACAGAGGGATGAATCCCCTGGCGAATGACGGCCGCGCCGTCCCGAATGCAATCTGCATATACCCTCCTCCTCTGAACGCCTGAGAGCTTCAACGCGCGAGACGGAAAAGGTTTCACTTGCGAACCAGATATTCCGCGCGTGCCGCCATGGCGGCACTATACGCGCGAATCGCGCGTGTCCGCGTGAGAAAAGCGCTCTGCCTCTTCGTGAGTATGGCCGAACCGGTCGAACGGGCGAGCGGAGCCGCTGTCAGCGAACCCGCCGGCGGGCGACAGCGGTCTCCGGGCAGGAATGCGACGGCTTGCGCTCGCCCGTCACCTCGGCAGGAGCAGGCTGGAATCCCCGTAGGAATAGAAGCGATAGCCCGTCGCGATCGCGTGGGCGTAGACCTCTTGCATCCGTTCGCGGCCCATCAGCGCGGACACCAGCATGAAGAGCGTCGACTTGGGCAGGTGGAAATTGGTCATCAGCCCGTCCACCGCGCGGAAGCGATAGCCGGGCGTGATGAATATCCGCGTCTCGTCGGCGAAGGGGCGCAGCAGGCCGTCCTCGCCGCACGCGCTTTCAAGCAGGCGCAGCGACGTCGTGCCCACCGCGATCAGCCGCCCCCCGGCTGCGCGCGCGGCGTTCAGGCGCTCGGCTGTCGCGGCGTCGATCCGGCCCCATTCGGCGTGCATCCGGTGATCGTCGGTATCGTCGGCCTTGACCGGCAGGAAGGTGCCCGCGCCCACATGCAGCGTCAGCGTTTCGGTCCTCACGCCCGCCGAGCCGATCGCGGCCATCAGGTCGGGGGTGAAATGCAGCGCGGCGGTGGGCGCGGCGACGGCGCCATCCTCGCGCGCGAACATGGTCTGGTAATCGCGGCGGTCGCGGTCGTCGGTCGGGCGCTTGCTGGCGATATAGGGCGGCAGCGGCATCCGGCCCGCCCGCTCCAGCAGGACTTCCACCGGCTCCTCGCCCTCGAAATCCAGCGTCACCCCGCCATCCTCGTCGCGCGCGCCCGCGATGGCCGTGACGCCCGCACCGAAATCGATGCGGTCGCCCGCGCGCACCCGCTTGGCGTTGCGCAGGAAGGCCTGCCATTGCCGCAGCCCCTGCCGCTTGTGCAGGGTCGCGCCGATCCTCGCCTGGCCGCGCATCCCCTCCAGCTGGGCGGGAATGACCCTGGTGTCGTTGAACACCAGTACGTCGCCGGCGCGCAGCAGCGACGGCAGGTCGCGCACGACATGGTCCTGCATGGCGCCGTCGCCGGGCACCAGCAGCATCCGCGCGCTGTCGCGCGGGGAAGCGGGCCGGAGCGCGATATTCTCCGCCGGCAGGTCGAAATCGAACAGGTCTACGCGCATGGCTGGACGGCCGGACGAACCGGCTTATTTCCGCTTCGGCGCAGGCGCGGCGGGCGTGTCGATGATCGATGGCGCCGACGACGGCGGCGGCGCGGGCAGCGCAGTGACCGGCGGCTTGCCGTCGCTTTCGATCGACGCCTGGAGGATCAGGGTCGGGTTGGCCGGCGGTTCGCCCTGGGCGATCGCGTCGACATATTGCATCCCTTCGATCACGCGGCCGAAGACGGTATATTTCTTGTCGAGCTGCATCCGGGGCAGCAGCACGATGAAGAACTGGCTGTTGGCGCTGTCCTCGCTCTGGGCGCGGGCCATCGACACCGTGCCACGCAGGTGGGGCATCGGGTTGAATTCGGCCTTGAGGTCGGGCAACTGCGAACCGCCGGTACCGTCGCCCTTGGGATCGCCGCCCTGCGCCATGAAGCCGGGGATGACGCGGTGGAATTTCAGGCCGTTATAAAAGCCCTGACGCGTCAGCTCCTTGATCCGATCGACATGGCCCGGCGCGATGTCGGGACGCAGCTGGATACGCACGCGGCCGCCGCTCGACAGGTCGAGATCCCAGATATTCTGCGGGTCGGCCGGCACGGTGGCGGGCGGCAGCTTGACCGTCGGGTCGGAACCCAGCGACTTGGCGTTTTCCTGCGCGCGCGCGGCGGCTTCCGACTTCTTCAGATCCTCTGCATTGCCGCCACCGCCGCCCTGGGCATAGGCGAGGCCGGACGCGGTGAGGGCGAAGCCGATCGCCACGGTCTTGAGCGCGCGAGTGAAACGCATGGGGTAAGACATTCCTTGATCTCTTGTCGCCTGGGGGCAAGGCGCCCTGATAGCGCGCTGATCGCGATTGGCAACTGAACGCAGGCTGAAACGGGTTCAGGCGGCGTTTTTCAGCCCTGCCCCTTGCGGCCGAGCTGCGCGACCCGCGCCACCACCTCGTCGCGCACGACGGGGCCGACGAACTTGTGGATCGGGCCGCCATACAGGGCGATTTCCTTGACCAGCCGCGACGCGATCGGCTGGAGCGAGACGTCCGCCATCAGGAAGACGGTTTCGACCCGGCCGTTGATCTGCTGGTTCATCCCCGCCATCTGATATTCATATTCGAAGTCCGCGACAGCGCGCAGGCCGCGGATGATGACGCTGGCCCCCTGCGATTCGGCAAAGTCCATCAGCAGCGAATTAAAGCCTGTGACGACGATCTCCGCATCGATGCCCGCACATTCGCGGCGCACCATCTCCAGCCGCTCCTCGTCAGAGAACATGGGCGACTTGGCGATGTTGGTGGTCACGCCGATCACCAGCTTGTCGACCAGCTTCGCGCCGCGCCGGATGATGTCCATATGCCCCAGGGTGATGGGATCGAACGTGCCGGGATAGACGCCGATGCGCTGTTTCGTCATGGCCTAGCGGTCCCTTTCCACGATATAGTCGGCAATGGCGCGCAGCAGGTCGGCCTCCGCGCCGAAATTGTGAAGATGCGCCTTCGCCTGGGCGACCAGCATGTGCGCCCGTTCCCGCGCCGGCTCGACGCCGAGCAGCGAGACGAAGGTTTCCTTGCCCGCCGCCGCATCCTTGCCAAGCGCCTTGCCGGCCAGCGCCTCGTCCCCCTCCACGTCGAGCAGGTCGTCGGCGATCTGGAAGGCGAGGCCGATGTCGCGGGCATAGCCATGCAGCCGGGTGCGCGCATCGTGCGGCAGGCGGGCCATGATCGCGGCGGCATCGACACAGACGGCGATCAGCGCGCCGGTCTTGAGATTCTGGAGCCGCGTCACGGTAGCGAGGTCGAAGCGGGTCGTTTCCGCTTCCAGGTCCATCATCTGCCCGCCGGCCATGCCCGCCGGGCCGCTGGCGAGCGCCAGTGCCTTCACCAGTTCCACCCGCACGAAGGGGTCGGGATGGGTCTCCTCGTCGGCGAGGATCTGGAACGCCAGATCGTGCAGGCAGTCGCCCGCCAGGATCGCCGTTGCCTCGTCAAAGGCCTTGTGAACGGTCGGCTTGCCCCGGCGCATGTCGTCATCGTCCATCGCCGGAAGATCGTCATGGATCAGCGAATAGACATGGATGCACTCGATCGCGAGGCCGACCCGGAGCGCCGAGTCGCGGGAAATGTTGAACAGGTCGCTCGCCGCCTGCACCAGCAGCGGGCGCAGCCGCTTGCCGCCGCCGATCGCGGCATGGCGCATCGCTTCATAAAGGCGGCGGCGCGGATCGTCGGGTACCGCCAGCAGCCGGTCGAAAGCGGCGTCGATCTGCTGCGCGACGATGGTCGCGCGCGTCGTCACCAGTGCGGCCGCGGAGACGCCCCCTCCCCCCTTCATGCGATCAGTCCGCGCCGAAAGGCTGCGCGCCGGTCACTGCGCCGCTGGCATCGACCGTCAGTCGGCTGATCCGCGCCTCGGCCGCCTGGAGGCGATCGGCGCAGCGCTTGCGCAGTTCCTCGCCCCGCGCATAGAGCGAGATCGACTCGTCCAGCGGCACGTCGCCGCTTTCCAGCCGGCGGACGATCTGTTCGAGCGCGCGCAGCGCATCCTCGAACGACAGGGTTGCGGGATCGGGGTTGGAAATGTCCTCAGCCATGCCCCTGCATTGGCCGCGCCCCGTCCGCCGGTCAAGCCCGGCGCAGCCAATTATGACCGATCGCTCCGGGCCGACCGGCAATAAGGCGTTCGCCCCTTGCCCGGTCCGCCTGCCTCGTCATCAAACAGTCATGACGCCATATCAGGGGGCATGGCGGGAAAACCGCTATTTTGCGTTGACGCACCATGTCGCCCATGCACATAGAAGGACCGCTATGAAATCTCATCTCCCCCTGATCGCCGTTGCCGCCGTCGCGCTGCTGTCCGCCTGCAACAAGAATGACGAACCCGAAGTCGTGGGCGGCCCGGCCGACCCCATGGCGGCCCAGCTCGCCAACGCAGCGCCGGTCGAACTGCCGCCGTCGGTCAAGGCCAACAAGCAGTTCCGCTGCAAGGACAACAGCCTGTTCTTCGTCGACTTTATGAGCGACGAAAAGACCGCGATCCTGCGCACCGAAAAGAACGGCGCCCCCACCGCGCTGAAGGCTGCCGAAGCCGGTCAGCCCTTCACCGCCGAGGGCGGCTATGAAATCAAGGGTTCGGGCGACGACGTCACGATCACCGTGCCGGGCAAGGGCGCACAGGCCTGCCACGTCTGAGACGGGGCTTCCCTTTTGGTTCAAGCGGGCCGGACCTTCCCCAAGGTCCGGCCTTTTTCTTGGGCGGGATCGGGACGCGATTTGGCGACGAGAGTCGATCGCCCGCAACGCCGGACCTAATCCGGGATCGGCCCTCTTCGTCGGCTGCGCCAGAAAGCGGGCTCCGGATCAGGGCGGGCCTGAGGAGCATGTATGGCAGCAAGCGACCATTAGCGGACTTTGACGGCTTGCTTAGCTCGCTCAAAGAGCTGACCCGAATTAGGTCGAACGTGACTCAGCGACATCATAGACCCGCAAATTACGGTCCCCAATGCCGAGGCTTGGCCAAGCGGCTCGCCATTCATTGAGATGGGAAGCGGCAAAGTGCCGGTCGAGCGCGGTCTGATCGACCCACATTTCTTTTACATGGATGAGACCCGGCTCGAAGACGTCTTCCGCGTAACCATACTCTATACAGCCTTCCTCAGCGCGACTAGCATCAGCCATTCGCTTCATAATCGGGCGAGCGGCCTCCATATTTTGGGCAGGCAGGCGAACGGTTCCTACGATAAGCAACATGACGCGGATGTATACTGGCAGTGAAACGATGGAAAGACTGTCCGAGTTGGTCGTCTCTCGATCTGATAGCCGCCTGTCCGCAAACCACCCCTTCTCGCCATGCGCGGCACGCTTCGCCAATCATCCGAAGCCCCATCCTGCACGCCCACCATTGTGATTCGCGCACGCCCTCGCTAAAGGCGCGCTCATGTCCAGCACCGCCACCCAGATCACCCCGGAAGTCGTCGCCGAACATGGCCTCAGCCCGGAAGAATATGACCGCGTCCTGCACGCCCTCGGCCGGGTACCGAACCTGACCGAACTCGGCATCTTCTCGGTCATGTGGTCGGAACATTGCAGCTATAAATCCAGCCGGATTCACCTGAAGAAGCTGCCCACCACCGGCCCGCAGGTCATCTGCGGCCCCGGCGAAAATGCCGGCGTGGTCGACATCGGCGACGGCCAGGCCGCCATCTTCAAGATGGAGAGCCACAACCACCCCAGCTACATCGAACCCTATCAGGGCGCGGCGACGGGTGTCGGCGGCATCCTGCGCGACGTGTTCACCATGGGCGCGCGCCCGGTGGCGAACATGAACGCGCTGCGCTTCGGCCGCCCCGACCACCCGAAGATGAAGCATCTGATCGCGGGCGTGGTCCATGGCATCGGCGGCTACGGCAATTGCGTGGGCGTGCCGACCGTAGGCGGCGAGGTGAATTTCCACCCCGCCTATGACGGCAACATCCTGGTCAACGCGATGACCGTGGGCGTCGCCGACACCGACAAGATCTTCTATTCGGCAGCCAGCGGCGTCGGCAATCCGATCGTCTATGTGGGGTCGAAGACCGGCCGCGACGGCATCCATGGCGCGACCATGGCCTCGGCCGATTTCGGCGACGACGCCGATGCCAAGCGCCCGACCGTGCAGGTCGGCGACCCGTTCACCGAAAAGCTGCTGATCGAGGCGTGCCTGGAACTGATGGCGTCCGACGCGATCGTCGCGATCCAGGACATGGGCGCGGCGGGCCTCACCTCCTCCAGCGTCGAGATGGCGTCGAAGGGCGGCGTCGGCATCCAGCTCAACATGGACGACGTGCCGCAGCGCGAAACCGGCATGACCGCCTATGAGATGATGCTGTCGGAAAGCCAGGAGCGGATGCTCATGGTGCTCAAGCCCGGCCGCGAAGCGTTCGCCGAAGCGATCTTCCGCAAGTGGGAGCTGGACTTCGCGGTCATCGGCCATGTCACCGATACCGGCCGCATGGTGCTGGTCCACAAGGGCGAGACGGTGTGCGACATTCCGCTCGCCCCGCTGGCCGACGACGCGCCGCTCTACGACCGTCCTTCGATGCCGAAGGACGACTACAAGCGCTGGGCCAATGTCGCGCCGCTGGGCGAGATCGCCGAGAGCGCGGATATCGGCGCCGATCTGGTGACGCTGATGGCGTCGCCCGACATCGCCAGCCGTCGCTGGATCTGGGAGCAATATGACCATATGGTCGGCGCCGACACGGTGCAGCGTCCCGGCGGCGACGCCGCGGTCGTGCGCGTCCATGGCACGCGCAAGGGCATCGCGATCAGCACCGACTGCACCCCGCGCTACTGCTATGCCGATCCCTATGAGGGCGGCAAGCAGGCGATCGCCGAATGCTATCGCAATCTGAGCGCGGTCGGATCGACCCCGCTCGCCGTCACCAACTGCCTCAACTTCGCCAACCCGCAGCGCCCGGAGATCATGGCGCAGCTGACCGGCTGCCTCGACGGCATGGGCGACGCCTGCCGCGCGCTCGACTTCCCGATCGTGTCCGGCAATGTCAGCCTCTACAATGAATCCAAGGCGACTGGCGGCGGCTCGGCGATCCTGCCGACACCGGCGATCGGCGGCATCGGCCTGCTCAAGGATGTCGACGTGATGGCGACCGTGGCGTTCAAGAATGAGGGCGACGCGATCTGGCTGATCGGCGGGCCGGACGGCGCGTTGGGCACTCACCTCGGTCAGTCGATCTGGCTGCGCGAGATTGCCGGTCGTGAAGCGGGCGACGCCCCGAAGGTCGATCTCGCAGCCGAGCGGACCCATGCCGACACCGTCCGCGCGCTGGTCGCGGCGGGCCAGGTCAACGCCGTGCATGACGTCGCCGATGGCGGCCTGCTGGTGACGATCGCGGAAATGGCGCTCGCCGGCGGGATCGGCGCGACGCTGGAGGTGGCGCTGACCACGGCTTCGGCCTTCGGCGAGGATCAGGGCCGCTATGTCGTCGCGGCCCCGGCCGGCGTCGAGATTGCCGGTGCGGTGAAGATCGGCACGACCGGCGGCGACAGTGTCGCGGGCGTCCCGCTCGACATGCTGCGCACCGCGCATGAAGGCTTCTTCCCTGCGCTGATGAACAACGAACTCTAACGACACTCGTCGTCCCCGCGCAGGCGGGAACCCACTTCTCGTCGCGCAACCGGAGTGCAGAAGGCGCGCTGGGTTCGCGCTTTCGCGGGAACGACGGAGAGGGTAGCCTTGTGCGATGCGCATCCGCCAGCATCGCACAGGTGTGGTTCCCGGCTTCCCGCAGGACTATGGCGTCAGGCAGCTGATGTGGTTCGAGCAGCATGGCTCGATGGATGAAGCGATCCTGCGTGAAAAGCGGCTCAATGGAACCGCGCCTGGAAGATGGCGCTGATCGTAGAGTTGAATCCGCATTGGGACGACTTGACGATTGGCCTGGGTTTCGAGCGGTTGCCTGACTGACGCGCGATCGTTCCCGCTTGCGAGGAGGGCGCTGTGATGATGCTGTGCCGCGCGCCATCATAACAACGGAGGGCGAGACATGACCACCGGCTATTCCGGCACCCCGCTGGCCAGGAAGCTCAGCCTCAAACCCGGCCTGCGCGCCTGGTGGGAGGATATGCCCGCCAGCGTCGCGGCGGAGATTGGCGACAGCGGCGTCATTCCCCTGCCCGCACCGGAAGCGCCGATCGACGCCGCCCATATCTTCGTCAGCGACCGCGCGACCATGGCGGCCCGGATCGCGGCGCTGCGGCCCCTGCTCGCGCCCACCGGCTTCCTGTGGGTCAGCTGGCCCAAGAAAGCGTCCAGGGTGCCGACCGATATCACGGAGGGCGTCATCCGCGCGGCCGTGCTGCCCACGACCGACCTGGCCGATGTGAAGGTGTGCGCCGTCGATGCCGTCTGGTCCGGCCTCAAGCTGATGATCCGCAAATCGGCGCGCTGACGCTCCTGTTTTTGATAGCGCTATCAGTTCCACTCTCCTATGCTCGCGCGAAAGGAAAGGGAGAGGGATTTTGCGCACAGCGTCACGCGCGGTCTTTTGGTTGCTCGCCACCATCGCCATGCCGGTCGTCACGGAACCGGCGGTTGCCGGACCGGCCCGGTTCGACGATTTCCGCTATGACGGCCGCGCCCAGGAGCAGGTGACGCCCGGCCCCGGCGACTATCGCAATCCCATCCTGTCGGGCTATTATCCCGACCCGTCCATCACCCGCGTCGGCGACCGCTATTATCTCGTCAATTCCTCCTTCGCCCATTATCCTGGCCTGCCGATCTTCACGTCCACCGATCTCGTGAACTGGCGCCAGATCGGCAATGCGATCGACCGCCCCGACCAGTTCGACTTCTCCGGCAAGCGCATCACGCTGGGCATTTTCGCGCCCGACATCTCCTTTCACGACGGCCTGTTCTACCTGGTGGGAACCTGCGTGACATGCGGCGGAAATTTCGTCATGACCGCGCCCGATCCGGCCGGACCATGGTCGAAGCCCAGCTGGCTGCCCTTCGAGGGGATCGACCCGTCCATCTATTGGGAGGGCGACCGCGCCTTCATCGTCAACAACCGGGCGCCGGCGGAGCCGGCCCGCTATGACGGGCATCGCGCCATCTGGGTGCAGGAATTCGACTGGCGCAACCTCCGCATGACCGGCCAATCGACCCAGATCGTCAATGGCGGCGTCGACATCGCCCGCAAGCCCGCGTGGATCGAAGGCCCGCACCTGCTGAAGCGAGAAGGCTATTATTACCTGATCGCGGCGGAAGGCGGCACCGGCGACCAGCATAGCGAGGTGGTGTTCCGGTCCCGCGGCCTGCGCGGTCCCTACACCCCCCATGCCGGCAACCCCATCCTCAGCCAGCGCAGCCTGGACCCCGCACGCCCGCATCCGGTGACGTCCGCCGGCCATGCCAAGCTGGTGCAGACTGAGGATGGAGACTGGTGGGCGACCTTCCTCGCCACCCGCCCCTATGGTCCCGACCTCTACAATATCGGGCGCGAGACCTTCCTTTTGCCCGTGACGTGGCGCGACGGCTGGCCCCATATCCTGCCCGAAGGCCAGCCCATCCCCTATGCGGCACCGCGCCCGCGCCTGCCCGCGGGCTCCACCGGCACGCCGCCAACGAGCGGCGATTTTTCCTATCGCGATGACTTCAGCAGCCCGCGGCTCGGCCCCGCCTGGATCGGCGTCCGCACGCCGATGCGCCCCTTCTACCGGCTGGAGCAGGGCGCTCTGGTGCTGGATGGCGCGACCGCCCTGGGCGACCTGTCGGCCGCACCTGCCTTCATCGGGCGACGCCAGCAGCACCATGTCGCGACCGTCTCGACCCGTCTCGACTATCGCCCCGATGCCGAAGGCGACCGGGCCGGGCTGATGGCGGTCCAGTCGGACCGCAACTTCCTCTTCTTCGGCATCATGCAGAGCGACGGAGCGCCCCATATCGTCCTGATGGCGCGGGAAGGATCGGACAGCGACCGGCTGATCGCCTCCGCCCCGGTCGATCCGTCCATGCCCCTCACCCTGTCTCTCGCCATGGATGGCGGCCGGATGCGCGCCAGCTATGCAAGCGGCGGGGCGGAGAGCGTCCTCGCTTCCGATGTCGATATCCGATTCCTCAGCACCAAGCTGGCCGGCGGCTTCGTGGGCACGATCATCGGCCCCTATGCCTGGAACGCGCGCGTCACCCGGCCGAGCAGCAACTGATAGACGTCGCGGCCGCCCGCCGCGTCATAGGCGGCCATGACCCGGCGCAGCGCGGTCGGCCCCAACGGGCGATGCCCTTCGCCGGGCACCACCGCGCCGATCCCCTTGAGATGGGCCAGCAGCGCGCGCGCGCCCTTGCCCTCCAGCGCCACCGTCTCCGCGAAGGCGAAGGCATCGTCCTGCCCCGCCAGCATCGCGCGCAGGGCATCCAGCGAGGGATAGTCCGGCACCCCGCTTGCCAGCCCGGCGGCGTCATGGGCGGCCCGCCAGGCGGCGAAGCTGCCCCGCCCCATGGTCGAGAAGATCAGGCTGCCCCCCGGCCGCAGCAGCCCCGCGAGCCGCGCGATCGCGGCCGGCAGGTCGTCGAACCACTGGAAGGCGAGGCTGGACAGGATCAGGTCGAACCATGGCCCGTCGAAGGACGGCGCTTCGCCATCCATCGTCAGGAATGTGCCCGCGATCCGGCCGTGCGACGCGGCCTGTTCCAGCATGGCGGGCGAAATGTCGGTCGCGATCAGGTCCGCGCCTGGCCAGCGCGCCTGTATCTCGCGCGTCAGCAGACCCGTGCCGCACCCGATTTCCAGGATACGCGCCACGCCGCCGGGCCGCTGCCGCCGGGCGAGGTCGGCCACCAGCGACGCGGCCAGCCGCTGCGGCCCGGCATGAGCCTCATAATGCTCGGCCGCCGCACCGAAGGCGTCGCTTATCCGTCGCTTGCGGCCATCGTTCATGGCTGGCGCATTTTCCGTTCACCGTTCACGGTCCACGCCTTGGAAAATGCGGCCACAAAGAACAAGAGCCTTTCCACCTTTTGTGGAAAGGCTCTAGGCGGATGGCAGAGCCTCGGCGCTCTGACCAGCCCGTTCAAGGAAACGCCGCCGCATGACCGCATCCCCCCGCATTCCCGCCATGGACGTGCTGCGCGGCTGCGCCGTGATGGCCATCATGTGGATGAACATCACCGCCTTCGCCCTGCCGCAGAACGCCTATTTCAACCCCGCGGTGGCGGGGCCGCTCTCGGCCGGCGACATCGGCTTCTGGGCGGTCAGCCTGATCTTCGTCGATGGCAAGATGCGCGGCCTGTTCGCCCTGCTGTTCGGTGCATCCATGCTGCTGCTGATCGACCGGGAGGAGATGGCGGGCCGCGATGGCCGGCGGACGCAGATGATTCGCGCCTTCTGGCTGTTCGTCATCGGCTGCGCCCATTTCTTCCTGCTCTGGTGGGGCGACATATTGCGCGTCTATGCGATCGTCGCCCTCTTCGCCCTGCCCTTCGCGGGGCTGGAGCCGCTGGCGCTGGTCAAGCGCGCCTTCCTCTTCTTCCTGTTCCAGTTCCTGCTGCTGGCCGCGTTCATCGGCAGCCTCTATCTGTGGGGCCATGCCGCCGCCGGGGCGGACGCCAGCGCGGCGATGCGCGAGGGCTTCACCGGCTTCATGGCCGCCCTGTCCGATCCCGCCGACCCGGCAACCCAGGCCGAAATCGCCACCTATCGCAGCGGTTTCACCGCCATCCTGCACATGAAGCTGGCCGCCTTCCCCGGCGACTGGCTGTGGGGACTGCTGTTCAACGCGTTCGAGACGCTGGGCTTCATGCTGCTCGGCATGGCGATGCTGAAGGGCGGCTTCCTGACCGGAAACTGGGATATGGAGCAATATCGCCGGACTGCCCGCCATTGCTTCCTGATCGGGGTGCCGCCGATGGCCGCGCTGGCGCTCTGGGTGTGGTGGAGCGGATTCGCGCCGCTCCCCACTTATGGCGCGGCGCTTGCCTGGTCGCTGCCCTTCCGCATCCCGCTGACGGTCGGATGGGCGGCGCTTATCCTCTGGCTGCTGGCGCGGCACCGGGACAGCGCGCTGGTCGGCCGGATCGCGGCGGCGGGACGGATGACGCTCAGCAATTATCTGGGCGCCAGCCTCGTCATGACGGCGATCTTCTATGGCTGGGGGCTTGGCCTGTTCGGCCATGTCCGGCCGGCGCTGCTGCCGTTGTTCGTGGTCGGCGCCTGGGCGGCGATGCTGCTCTGGTCGCAGCCTTATGCGACTCGCTTCGCCATGGGACCAGCCGAATGGCTGTGGCGCAGTCTCAGCCATGGTGCAGTGCAAAAGATTCGCAGGAGCAACTGATTACTATTGCGACCTATTATCACCTGCGCTATCTCTCCTTCATCAGGAGAAGAGCCGCGATGGTCGTCTGCGTTTGTAATGCCATTCGAGAAAAGGATCTGCGGGAAGCCGCGCGCGATGGCGCCGATACGCCCTGCAACGCCTATGCCCGTTTCGGCCGCCGGCCCAAATGCGGCCAGTGCGTATCCTTCGCCCGCACCATCATCGCGGCGGAACGCGCATCCGCCTGATAAAATTGCAAATCAAGCGCACCAGCCAATCGCGAAGCCGACGCAATAGCGCAGCAAAAAAGCCCTGATTTTCAAGGGTTTTCGACTTAACAGATGCCTGCATTAGGCTTATAATCCCGGCGTTCCCGAAACAGCCGGAGTATAGCGCCATGAAAGGCGACCCGAAGGTCATCGACTTTCTGAACGAGGTCCTCAAGAATGAGTTGACCGCGATCAATCAATATTTCCTCCACTATCGGATGCTCAACCATTGGGGCATCGAGAAACTGGCCAAGTTCGAATATTCCGAATCGATCGACGAGATGAAGCACGCCGACAAGGTGGCGGAGCGCATCCTGTTCCTCGACGGCCTGCCCAATTTCCAGCTGCTCGGCCGCCTGAAGATCGGCGAGACGGTGGAGGAAATCCTCAAGGCCGACCTCGAACTGGAATATGAGGCGCTGCCGGTGCTGAAGGACGCGATCGCCTATTGCGAATCGATTCGCGATTATGTCAGCCGTGACCTGTTCCAATATATCCTCGAAAGCGAGGAAGAGCATGTCGACACGCTGGAAACCCAGTTCGAGATGATCGAGCGCATGGGCATCCAGAATTATATCCAGTTGCAGAGCAAGGCTGCGGAGGACTGACCAGCCCTTCCGGCTTGGTCCGACCGCGTCGGATCACGCCCCTGCGACTCATGCCCGGGCGAGGCCACCTTCCGGCGGTGGGCCTCGCCCTTTTTCGTTACAGCAGCGCTTCCAGCAGTCCGATCAGCGGCAGGTCCGCCGGCGGCATGTCCAGCCCGTACATCTGCGCGGGGCGCGCCCATTTGAGCGCCGTCGCATGGCGCGGCTCGGGCTGTCCCCGCCATTTGCGGCAGACATAGAGCAGCAGCAGCAAATGGCGATCGCCCAGCGGCTCGCTGGCGAACGTCGCGGGTGCCAGGCAGCTGGCATGGGTCTCGATGCCCAGTTCCTCCTCCAGCTCGCGCACCAGCGCCGCCTCCGGCGTTTCGCCCGACTCGACCTTGCCGCCGGGAAATTCCCACAGGCCCGCCATGGACCCGCCCGGCGGACGCTGCTGCAACAGCACGCGGCCATCGGCATCGATCAACGCCACGGCAACGACGAACAGGGGAGAAATGGGCGTCATATCGGTCCGGATGAGAGGGCTTTGTTAACCCTGGCTGCTTTACACGTCTGTCGGGGACTGTCTGTAGCGAACTGGGGAAATGATGCGCGGGCTTTTCGAAATCATCACCCGTCGAGGGCTGTTGCGGTGCGAACGCGGCGCGACCGCGGTCGAATATGCCCTTATCCTCGCCATGGTCGTACTCGCCATGATTACCGCACTCACCAGTGTCGCCAACAAGACGATCGGGATGTGGAACAACGTCGCGACCGAAGTAACGAAGCATTAACCATCAATATCTGACAGCTTCGTTCATCCCATTAAGCCTTTTTCAACCGAGCTGTTCTAATTCCGTCCTTGCTGACCACGAATTACCAAGCGGGGCGGCCGGGTAGTTTAACGGAATAATCCATTCAAGGAGACGTCACATGCAGTTCATCCGCAAGATGCTGAAGAATGAAAAGGGTGCCACCGCGATCGAATACGGCCTGATCGCCGCTCTGATCGCCGTCGCCGCCATTGGCGCGATGACCAGCCTGGGCTCCAAGCTCAGCAACACCTTCGACAACGTCTCGGGCAACCTGAAGTAAGCCCTGGGACAATTGACGAGAAAAGGGGCGGCGGACGCGAGTCCGCCGCCCCTTTTCGTTGTCACCAGCCGATGATCTTCACTTTTTGCCCCGGTCGCAGCGCGGCATTGGCGGCCAGCCCGTTGATCGTCCGGAAACGCTCCACGGGATAGTCGCTATAGGCCATGCGGCGGCTGAGCGACTGGACGGTGTCGCCGGATTTGACAGTCACCAACTGGACGCGACGCGGCCGGATCGCCGCCGCCTCCTGGCTCGACAGGCGCTGAAGCGATTGCACCATCGGCGTAAAGGGGCCGATGCCCTGCCCTGCCGGCGTCAGCAACAGGAAATGATAGGCGCGCCCACCACCAAAATCATAGGCGAAGACGGTCGCGTCGACCTGGCTCGACTGGGTCGAGGCGCGTACCGTGCGCCAGGCGGCGGGGATGCCCCCAACCGTCGTGCGGCTCACCTCACCTGCGGGCACGCCGCCATCGCTGCCGCCCAGCCGGGCGAAGACGCTGTCGACATAAGCCGCCAGATTGCCCGAATAGGGCGCGGCGCCGAACTGCGCCTGCCCGCCCGATCCGGTGATCGACACGGCGTCCGTACCATTTTCCATGCCGAAGCCGCTGGGCGCCGTGAAACTCAAACGCAGGTCCGGATGGCGAAAGCGGTTGCCCTCGATCACGCCCTGCCGGGGATCATCGCCATAGAGGACGCCGTTCACGGCATTGAGGAAGGCGTCGCGATTGCGCACCGTGCTGCCGGCGCGAGTCGCGGCCGCCGCCTGTGCCGCCCGGTCCACGCGTGAGGCCGGGTCGGGGTGCGTGCTGGCCCATTCGGGCATGGACCGGGCGCTGCCGGCCAGTTGCGCGTCCAGATTGCTCTGCGCCGCCAGCGAGGCAAGCATTTCGGAGAGGGCGCGGGGATCATAGCCGGCCGACGCGAGATAGCGGATGCCGAGGTCGTCGGCCTCATATTCCTGGCTGCGGGAAAATTTGAGGGTCAAAAGCTGGCTGCCCGTGCCGATCCCCTTCTGTACCAGCCCGGCCAAGCCCGAATCGCCCAGCAACGCGCCGGCCAGAACGCCCAGCAGCGCCCCGCCGATGGCATTGCGCTGTGCGGCCTGCTGGCGCCGCTGGCCATGCTGGGCGGCGACATGACCGACCTCATGACCCAGCACGCCCGCCAGTTCCGCCTCGTCATTCATCAGCGCCATCAGCTGGCGCGTGACATAGACATAGCCGCCGGGGATGGCGAAGGCGTTGTTCACCGGGCTGTTGAGCAGGGTAACGGTGAAATCGCTCTGCGCGTTGGAAAGGCCGGACTGAACCGCGATCCGGCGCCCGACCGTCTCCACATAGCGCGCCTGCGGCCCGGCATAGGCGCCACCAAATTCCTTGAGCAGTTCGGGGTGCTGCTTCGCGCCGCTCGCCTTGTCCTGCTGGCTGATGGACGACACGGTGCGAATCGCGCGCTGCTGCCCGATCACCACCGGCGCGCTCAACCCCATCGCCAGCACCGCCCCCGAGCAGCCCAACGCAATCTTCCAGTTCATAAACCCTCACCCTTCGACGTTACCGGCACGTAACGAGCGAAAATGGCGGGCTGTTCCCGAAAAAGCGAGGGAAGTCAGACGCCGATGGCGAGGAATTTGTCGGCGCGGTCGGTACGCAGCGCCTGCGCGCTCATGCCATCGAGCGAATCCAGTTCCGCCTCGATCGCCGTGCCGAGGCTGGCGATCGCCTGCACGGGATCGCGATGCGCGCCGCCCACCGGCTCGGCCACGATGCGATCGATCACGCCCAGCAATTTCAGATGCTGCGCCGTCACCTGCATCGCGGTCGCCGCGTCGCTCGCCTTGTCGGCGGTCCGCCACAGGATCGATGCGCAGCCTTCGGGCGAGATCACCGAATAGACCGCATGTTCAAACATCAACACGCGATTGGCCGCCGCCAGCGCGATCGCGCCGCCCGATCCGCCTTCGCCCACCACGGCCGCGACCATCGGCACGCCCAGCGCCAGACAGGCTTCCGTCGACCGGGCGATGGCTTCGGCCTGGCCGCGCTCCTCCGCCTGCACGCCCGGAAAGGCGCCCGACGTGTCGACCAGGGTCACCACCGGCAGGCCGAAGCGATCCGCCAGCTCCATCAGGCGGATGGCCTTGCGATAGCCTTCGGGTTTGGCCATGCCGAAATTGTGGCGCACGCGGCTGGCCGTGTCGTCGCCCTTCTCGTGACCGATCACCATGACCTTGCGCTCGCCCAGCGTCGCGAAGCCGCCGATGATCGCCTGATCGTCGGCAAAGGCGCGGTCGCCGGCAAGCGGCATGAAATTGTCGAACATGCCCGCGACATAGTCCTTGAAATGCGGACGGTCGGGATGCCGCGCCACCTGGGTCTTCTGCCAGGGCGTCAGCTTCGCATAAGTGTCCTTGAGCAGCTTCGCCGCGCGCTGTTCCAGCGTCGCGATCTCGCCGTCGATGTTGATGTCCCCCACGCTGGCGGTGGCGCGCAGTTCGACAATGCGCGCTTCCAGCTCAGCGATCGGCTTCTCGAATTCCAGAAAGCTTACCATGGCGCCACGCGTTACGGTGCTGGCGCTTCGCCGTCAACGCGGCGATGCGCGTTCCTTGTCGGCATGGTCGCGAGCGGATGGCGTCGGTTGACCAGCTCGACCAGCCGCCGGCTGTCGACATGGGTGTAGATCTGGGTCGTGCCGATGTCGGCATGACCCAGCATCGCCTGCAAGGCGCGCAGGTCCGCCCCGCCTTCCAGCAGATGGGTCGCGAAGGCGTGGCGCAGCACATGGGGGCTGACCCGTTCGGGCGCGATGCCGGCGGCGGCAGCCAGCGCCTTGACCAGCTGATAGAGGCGGATGCGGCTCAGATGGCTCTTGCCCGACGGGAACAGCCAGGGGCTGTCCGCCGCCACATGGGGCAGCCAGGCAGCGACGGCGGCGCGCGCGCGGTCGGAAATGGGCACCAGCCGCTCGCGCGCGCCCTTGCCCTTGAGGATGAGGAAGGGCCGGTCGGCGGCCAGCGCCCGGCGCGGCAGCGATACCAGCTCGGTCGCGCGCAGGCCC
Source organism: Sphingobium sp. V4 (assembly GCF_029590555.1). Classification (NCBI taxonomy): domain Bacteria; kingdom Pseudomonadati; phylum Pseudomonadota; class Alphaproteobacteria; order Sphingomonadales; family Sphingobiaceae; genus Sphingobium; species Sphingobium sp. V4. The sequence continues at coordinate 2,031,579 of NZ_CP081001.1, forward strand.
GATCCGTAGAGGAGTTCGATCAGCGCGGACAGGCGCAGGTCGAGCGGCGCGGGATGCTCCACGTCGATCCGCTCGGCGATCAGCGCGAAAAAACGGTCGACTTCCGCGGTGGACAATATCCTGGGCAGGGATCGCCGCGTCACCGGGCGGGGCAAGGCGGCGGAGGGATTGTCGGCGCGCAATCCTTCCTCTTCAAGAAAACCGTAGAAGGCCCGCAAAGCGGACGTCTTGCGCGCGACGGAGGACGCCGCCAGTTCCGCCCAGGCCGCCGCCAGCGTGCCCAGCCCGTCGCGGGTGGCGCCCGCAAGGCCGCCCAGCACGTCACCCGCACCCGCCAGGTCAGCGCGATAGGCCAGCAGCGTGTTGCGCGACGCGCCGCGCTCCGCCGCCATCATTTCGAGGAAACGGTCGACCAGGGCGGCATCCTCCTGCCCCATGGTCAGATGCGGCTGATCGCCTCGGCGGCGATCATCCGCGCCTCCGGGTCCAGCCCGACCCGGTGGAGCGCGGCGACGACATGATAGAGATGTGCGGGCGGCAGGTGAGTCCAGTCCTGCCCCTGCATCCCCACCGCGACGAGCAATGCCACCGTCGCCTTTTCGCCCCGCTGCGCCGCCGCGCCGATGGCGCGCGCCCAGCGGCTGTTGGGGGCGAGCGCCACGCCATTGTCCTGCGCCAGCGCGGCGCCATCCTGCGGCGACAGGCGCGCCAGGCCGGCGAGGGCGGCGATCAGCATCCGCCCCTTTTCCGGCCCGACCTCGCCGACATAGGATGATACGCGGCCGGAACTGATATCCACCACCGGGCTGGGTGCGCCGACGGCCAGCAGCGCCCAGAATTGCGACGCGCCCTCGCCGTCCAGTCGGCCGATCGCCTGCGCCCAGCGCGCGGCATTACGGTCATAGCCGGCGGTCAGCATGGCGGCGACCAGATTGGCGGCATCCTGCGCCGAAGCCTGCGCGACCGGCAGCGCGGCGGCGGCACGCGCGGTGGCGATCAGGCCGACATAGTCGGGCTTCGCGCCATCCTGCCACCAGCTCTGCATCCCCCCGATCCGGTCCGCCACTGTCGCGCCCGCATAGGCGGCGCGCAGCGCCTCGATCTTGTCCGCGATATCGGCGGGCGCATCCCCGTCACTGCCCAGCTGGCCATAGAAGCCGACCAGCGCCGCATTGGAAAACACTCCCAGCCGCGCGGCAATATCCACCCCCGGCTGCCGCCGCAGCGCCGTCAGCGCCGGCGCGCGCGCTTCCCAGGCGCGGACATGCTGCCCCGCCGTGGCGTAGAGATCCTCGGGTATCTCGACGTTGAGCGCGGTCGCCAGGCCATAGCGCCAGGCCGTGAGCCGATCGACGCCGTCCCATTCGATCTTGACCGAGCGGCGGGCATTGAAGCCGGTGCCGACGACCTTTTCCGCCAGCCGATAGTCGATGCCGCGCACCACCCCGCGGCGCTGCGCCTGGTTGAGCGCGCCGCTCGCCATGCCCTGATCGCCCGACAGCGCCGGGCAGATCGCGCGGGTCATGTCCCAGCCCGGCTCCTTGGAGAAACGTAGCGCCCCTTCCGACAGCGGGCACAGGCCCGCCGGGTCCGCGCTCGCCAGATAGGTCTGCATCGCGATGGCATAGAGGCGCGGGCTGTAGCGGTCGGAATCGACGCTCTGCATCATCAGCCGGGCGCTGTCCGCCTCGCCCATGCGCAGCAGCAGCCAGGCGCGCTCCGCCGCCCAGTCCGCGCCGTCGATGCCGCGCGGCGTGTCGGTCGCGCTCAGCAAGGCGCGGCGCAGCAGGATGGAGGCCCAGCGCGACACGATCGGCGCATGGGTCTGCCGCATCAGCGCCGCCAGATATTGCCCCGATTCCCGGCCGAAGGCGTCCGGCTCGAAACCGCGTGTCTGCGGCGTCAGCGGGCCGATTCGGTCGAGCGAGCGCCGCGCCGTGTCGGGCAGGTCATATTTGGCCTTCTGCGCCGCCAGTTCCTCGGGGGTCAGTTCCGCCTCGGCCGCGTTCGTCGCGTCGGCCGCCAGCGACAAGTCCGGCAACCCCTGGTCGGGCAGCGGCTGGACCATCGGCGCGGCGGGCGATCCGGGCGCGGGCTGCGCCGGTCGCGCAGGCTGCGGCGCGGCCGCCGGGGCTTCGGGCGCATCGCCGAAGCCGGGGGGCAACAGCGATTCGGGCGCCTGCTGCGCCACCACGGGCAAGGTCAGCGCAAGCGCGAAGCTGCCCAGCGCCCATTTGGCATTCGCCCGCGGCCAGCGCATCCGCCTTACTGACCCAGTTTCTCGGCGGGGATGATCTTTTCGACGCGCTGCTGCGGCTTTTCCCCGCCGCGCGACCAGAAAAAGGCGAGCAGGGCGGCGACCAGCAGGACAAGGACGATGGGAATGATCGGCAGGCGGCCGCCGCGGCGACGCGAACTGCCTTCGAAACTGCTATAGTTGCGATTATTCTTCATAGGTCCTTGGCTTAGCTGGCCGGGCCTGCAAGGCCGGGTGAACAAAGAAAAGATGCGATTTGCCTCTGCGACGGCTGGCTGTATAGCCCCCCTCGCCATGCAGCGAAACAGCAAAATCCCGGAGAGCCAGGCCCGGCGCGGTCCCATCGTATTGGTGGGCATGATGGGCGTGGGCAAATCGACGGTCGGCCGCCGGCTGGCCGCGCGCCTCGGCCTCAGCTTCGTCGATGCCGACGAGGAGATCGAGAAGGCCGCCGGCATGAGCGTGACCGAGATTTTCGAACGCTATGGCGAAGCCTATTTCCGCGACGGCGAGCGGCGGGTGATCGCCCGGCTGATGGACGGCGCGCCCAAGGTGATCGCGACCGGCGGCGGCGCCTTCATGCAGGACGAGACGCGCAAGCTGATCCTGGAACAGGCGACGGCCGTGTGGCTGGACGCCGACATCGATGTGCTGGTTGACCGGGTGGGCCGCCGCGAAAGCCGGCCACTGCTCAAGAATCGCGATCCGCGCGTGGTGCTGACCGAACTGGCGGCGGTGCGCAACCCGGTCTACGCGCTTGCCCCCATTCATGTGAAGAGCATCGCCGCCCCGCACGAAGTCGCGGTCGAGCGGATCATGGAGCAATTGACGGCATGGCATTAGTCCGCGTCGCGCTGGACGCGCGCAGTTACGATATCGTCATCGAACAGGGCGCGCTGGATCGCGCCGGCGAAACGCTCAAACCCTATGCGCGCAAGGGCCGGCTGGTGGTCGTGACCGACGCCAATGTCGCCGCGACCCAGTTGCCCCGGCTCGACGCCAGCCTTCGCGCGGCGGGCATCACCGTCGAACCGATCATCCTGCCGCCGGGCGAACAGACCAAGAGCTGGCGCTATCTGGAACAATTGCTCGACGCACTGCTAGCCCTGGAGATCGAGCGCGGCGACCATGTGATCGCGCTGGGCGGCGGCGTGATCGGCGACCTGGTGGGTTTCGCCGCCTCGATCCTGAAGCGCGGCTGCCATTTCATCCAGCTGCCGACCACGCTTCTGGCGCAGGTCGATTCGTCGGTCGGCGGCAAGACCGCGATCAACGCAAAGGCGGGCAAGAACCTGATCGGCAGCTTCTACCAGCCCGCCCTCGTGCTGATCGATCCGTCGACGCTCGACAGCCTGCCGCCGCGAGAAACCCGCGCCGGCTATGCCGAGGTGGTCAAATATGGCCTGATCGACGACCCGGACTTCTTCGCCTGGTGCGAGAGCGATGGCCATCGCCTGCTGGCGGGCGACCCGCAGGCGCGCACTTATGCGATCGAACGCAGCGTCAGCGCCAAGGCCGCGATCGTCGCCGATGACGAGCGCGAGACGTCGGGCCGCCGCGCGCTGCTCAACCTGGGCCACACCTTCGGCCACGCGCTGGAGGCGGACACCGGCTTTTCCGACATGCTGCTCCATGGCGAAGGCGTCGCGGCGGGCATGGCTCTCGCCTTCCGCTATTCGGCGCGCCTTGGCCTCTGCCCGCAGGCCGACGCCGATCGCGTCACCGCCCACCTCCAGGCCGTGGGCCTTCCACACGACCTCGCCACCGCCCATGTCACCGCCGACGGCGCGGCACTGGTCGGCCATATGCTGCACGACAAGAAGATGGCGGCCGGCACCCTGCCCTTCCTCCTGGCGCGCGGCATCGGAGCGACCTTCCTGTCGAAGGATGTCGTGCTGGATGATGTGACAGCGTTCCTGGACGAGGAACGGGCCGCCTGATCGCCTCAAAGCGCGCCCCTCGAAGGCGCAAAGCCGCGGTGCAGGAAGCGGACAGAGGCCGACAGTCAGGCGCGGTGCGACGCCGCACGAAAGCGGCCATCCCTTTAATTACCGTCATCCGAGCGACAAGGAGGAAGGATTTTATATCCGCCTGCACGGGGATGACGAGACGAGTGATGCGCGTCCGCTCACCACCATCATCGCGACAAACAAAAAGGGCGCCTCGCGGGCGCCCTTTCCGTTTCAACCATCGAAGGCCGATTACTTCTTCAGCGTCAGCCCGCCGAAACGCTTGTTGAAGCGCGCCACCTGGCCGCCGGTGTCCAGCTGGCGGTTGCCGCCCGTCCAGGCCGGGTGCGACTTCGGGTCGATGTCGAGCGCCAGCGTGTCGCCTTCCTTGCCCCAGGTCGAGCGGGTCTGGAAGGTGGTGCCGTCGGTCATCTGGACCGTGATCAGGTGGTAGTCGGGGTGGGTATTGGCCTTCATGGCGATATGCTCCTTCGATGGCCGGTTTCCGACCGGCCGGATGCGTGAAAATGCGAAGGCGCGCCGTTAGCGGTTTGCGCGCGGATTGGCAAGAATAAAGGCGTCATCCCGGCGAAGGCCGGGATTTACGGCCAAGACGCGGCAGCCGCCCTGCGACCCCGGCATTCGCCGGGGGGACACGCAGCCCTCAATCCTTGGGCGGATCGGTGATCATGGCGACGAAATTGGCTTCCGACGCCAGTTTGCCGTCGATCATTGCCTTGCCGCTGAACTTGCAGATGGCGCCGCGATTCTGCGTCACTTCGACATGCAGGTCGAGCAGGCAACCCGGCTCCACCGGCGAGCGGAATTTCGCGCCGTCGATGCTCATGAAATAGACGAGCTTGCCCGAATCGGCCAAGTTCATCGATTCCACCGCCAGCACGCCCGCAGCCTGCGCCATCGCTTCCACGATCAGCACGCCGGGCATGATCGGCCGGGTCGGGAAATGCCCCTGAAAGAACGGCTCGTTCACCGACACCGCCTTGATCGCGTGGATCGACTGGCTGGGCACCAGCGAGACCACGCGGTCGATCAGCAGCATCGGATAACGGTGCGGCAACGCGGCCATGACCCGACGGATATCCATCGGGCCACGCGCGGTCGATTCAACCTCTCCCGTCATCGTCTATCAGCGCGACTTGGGCGCCTGCGCCGGGGCTACCGGAGCGGCAGCGGCCGCACCGGCCTGACCCTGACGGCCCGGCTGCCAGCCGGCCGGCGGGGTGATGCCGACGCTGGGCACCAGCGCATTGAGTTCGGTCACGACCGACTGGGTGATGTCGACGGTCGGCTGGTAGGAGACGGTCGCCTCGGGCGAAAGGACCAGGTCGACCTTCGCCTTGGTCATCGCGGCCTTGAGCGCGTCGGAGAGCTTCGCGGTGATCTGCTCCTCGACATAGGCGTTGGCGATCGCGATCGGCTGGCCCATGCGCTGCAGTTCGGCCTGCGCGGTCTGCTGCGACTGCTGGAACTGCTGATACTGGGTCTCGATCGCCGGGGTCGGCTTGCCGCCGGCGGCCTTGAGCGCGGCCTGGAGCGCGTCGCCCTTGGTCTTGAGGTCGGTGTCGATCGCCGTCTTGCGCGCGTTGAACGCGTCGATCTGCGGCTTGTAGGTGGTCTGCATCTGGGTGCGCGCGGTGGTGTAGGCAGCGCTGGTGCCCACGGCGCGCTGCAGGTCGGCGACGGCGATGCCGGTCTTCGACTGGGCGGCGGCCGGAACGGCGGTCAGGGCCAGAGCGGTCATCGGCGCGAAAACGAGCGCCGCGGCTTTAACGATGGTCTTCATCAGAATTGGGTCCCTACATTGAAGGTGATGAGCTTGTTGTCGTCCCCTGGTTCCTTGAGCAGGGCCTTGGCGATGTCGATGCGGAACGGGCCGAAAGGCGAGTTCCAGTTGACGCCGAAGCCCACCGACAGACGCGGCTTGAGCGTGTCGCCGAGATATTCTTCCACGAAATTGCCGCCGGCAAAGCTGTAGTTGACCGGACAGACCGGCGCATAGGGCGTGCCGTCCGCCTTGACGGTCGTCCCCGATCCCGACGTCGGCGAGCAATAGCCGGCAAACTGGATCGTTTCGGGATTGCGCAGACCCGCTACAGCGCCGGCATCCATGAAGATCGAAGGGCGCAGGCCCATTTCGCGTGCACCCGAACCCAGCGGAATCTCCACCTCGGCGCGGGCGAGATAGTAGATCTTGCCGCCCAGCGCGTCGTCCGAGACATTGTTGTTGCTGTTGTTCTTGATGTAGTTGCCGGTGGCCGTGCCGTCGGAATCGGTTTCCGCCTGGAGGTAGAAGCGCTTCACGCGCGGACCGACACCGCGAATGTCGAAGCCCCGGAACTGCGGTTCGCCCAGGAAGAAGCGATCGACCAGACGGATCTTGTCCACCAGGTCGCCGGCCGCGTCGCGACGCTCGCCTTCCAGGCTGTGGATATAGCCGCCCTCGCCCGACAGCGAGAAGATGAAGCCGCTACCCAGCGGGAAATATTTGGCGGCGCTGATGCGGGTCTTCACATATTTGACGTCGCCCCCCAGCCCGGCAAAATCCTGGCTCAGCACGATATTATGGCCGCGCGTCGCCCGGATACGATTGTCGCGCGTATCGTAGATCAACGAATAGCCGAGCGAAGAGGTCGTGCGCTTGCCGATGGCGTCGCAGAGATAGCGGCCGGCCAGCAGCGGGTCGCATTCGGTATCGCCGTCGCCGTCCGTGTCGGAATAATAGGTGTCCTGATCCAGCGTCGTATTGTCGAAGTTCAGCTGATAGCGCAGCGCCAGCGACATATATTCGGTGATCGGCACGCCCGCGCGCAGCTGGAAGCCGGTCGACGTATTTTCATAGGTCGTGTCGCGGTCATTATTGGTCAGATAGCGGAAGCTGTTGAGGTCGCGGCGATAGATGTCGCCGCCCAGCGCGATATTCTTGTCCATGAAATAGGGTTCGGTGAAGCCCAGTTCGATGGATTTGGAATAGGCCGAATAATTGACCGAGGTGCGCAGTTCCTGACCCTTGCCGCGGAAGTTGCGCTGGGTGATCGATGCCGCGACGATGAAGCGCTCCAGCGACGAGAAACCCGCCGAGAGCGACAATTCGCCGGTCGATTTCTCCTGGACGTTGGTTTCCAGCACGATGCGGTCGGGCGCGGAGCCGGGCTTCTGCTCGATGTCCAGCTTTTCCTGGAAGAAGCCCAGCGAGTTGATGCGGTCCTTCGAGCGCTTGACCAGGAAACTGTTGAACGCGTCGCCTTCCGCCAGGCGGAATTCGCGGCGGACCACCTTGTCCTGCGTCAGCGTGTTGCCGTTGATGTCGACCCGCTCGACATAGACGCGCGGCGCGTTGGCGATACGGAAATTAATCCCCATCGTCAGCGATTCCTTGTCGCGGTTGAAATCCGGCGACACGTCGGCGAAGGCATAGCCGAACAGGCCCGCCGTCTCGCTCAGCGTGTCGACCGTGTCCTCGACCTGCTTGGCATTGTACCAGTCGCCCTTCTTCATCGGCAGGCGCTTGGTCAGGCTGTCCCCCGACAGGTCGCGAATGTCCGATTCGACCTTCACGTCGCCAAACTTGTAGCGGTCGCCTTCCTCGACGACATAGGTGATGATGAAGTCCTGCTTGTCGGGCGTCAGTTCCGCAACCGCGGAGATGACGCGGAAGTCGGCATAGCCTTCGGTCAGGTAGAATTGGCGCAGCTTCTGCTGGTCATAGGCCAGCCGGTCGGGATCATAGCTGGTGCCCGAGGAAAAGAGGCGGAACCAGCGCGACTGCTTCGTCACCATCTGGCTGCGCAGTTCGCCGTCCTTGAACTTGTCGTTGCCGATGATGTTGATCTGGCGGACCTTGGACTTGGGCCCTTCCGAGATTTCGAACACGATATCGACGCGGTTCTGGTCGAGCTGGACCATCTTCGGCTCGATCGTCGCGGCGAAGCGACCCTGGCGGCGATACAGCTCGACGATGCGGGCGACGTCGGCGCGCACCTTGGACCTGGTATAGATCTGGCGCGGGGCCAGTTTTATTTCGGGACGGATCTTGTCGTCCTTCAGGCGCTTATTACCTTCCAGGACGATGCGGTTGATGACGGGGTTTTCCTTCACCTCCACCGTCAGCGCGCCATTGTCGTTGCGGATCTGGACGTCGGCGAACAGCTCCGTCTCGTACAGGTCGCGCAGCGCCTGATCCAGGCTCTCCTGCGTGTAGGGCTGGCCGGTGCGCAGCTTGGTGTAGGAAAGGACGGTGTCCGGCTCCAGGCGCTGGGTGCCCGTTACCGCGACGCTGCGCACGGTGCCCTGCGGCGCGACGGCGGGCGCGGTTACGGCGGGCGCCGGGGCGGCGGCGTCCTGCGCCATGGCCGGGGCCATCGGCAGGCCCGCGATCATCGTCGTCGCCAACAGGGCCGCGACGACCGGGCGCTGCCTGTTGCTGCTGTTCATCGCTGTCACCCGCTTCACCTCAAACTCGAATAAAATGTTTCCGCCGCAACAGACGACGCCAAACGGCGCTTCCCTGCCCGATGCGCGTCAGCCGATCAAGCCGGAGAGGCTCTTCCAAAGGCCGAAAGACGATAAATCGTTGAAAGTCACCAGCAGCATCATCGCCATCAGCAGCGCCAGACCCGACCGATAGGCCCATTCCTGGGCCGCTGCGCTCACCGGCCGCCGCTGCACCGCCTCGATCCCGTAAAAGAGCAGATGCCCGCCATCCAGCATGGGAATTGGCAAGAGATTGATGAACCCCAAGTTAATCGAGATGAGCGCGGCGAAGAAGATGAAGCTTTCCAGCCCCAGCGTCGCCGCCTGTCCCGACACCTGCGCGATCTTCAGCGGCCCGCCCAGTTCCTTCACCGACCGGCCGCCACCCAATATCTGGCCCAGCGTCTCGACCATGGTGCGGACGATCTGCCCGGTCCGCTCGATCGCGACCACCGGCGCGCGCAACAGGCTGACCGGCTCGATCACCGGGGCGCCGGGCGCCAGGCCAAGCCGCCCGATATTGAACCTGTTGCCGAACCCGTCATCCTCGCTGACGCTGCCGATCATGCCCTGCTTGACGATACGCTGGCCGGCACGGTCGATCACGATCTCGACCGGCTCGCCCGGCCGGATCTGGGCATAGAGGCGGATGTCGTCGAAGGTGGCCATCTCGCGGCCGCCCAGCGAGACGATGCGGTCGCCCGCGACGATGCCCGCCACCGCCGCCGCGCTGCCCGCCTGCACCTGCCCCGCCACCGCAGGCGTGCGGCTTTCGCCATGGACGAAGGCGAAGGTCGCCAGGATCAGGATCGCGAACAGGAAATTGATCGCCGGCCCCGCCGCGACGATCGCCGCGCGCTGCCACAGCGGCTTGGCGGGGAAGCTTTCCGCCCGTTCCTTCGCCGGCATTTCCAGCCAGGCCGGATCGGTCATGCTCGCCGCGTTCATGTCGCCCTTGAAGCGGACATAGCCGCCCAGCGGCAGCGCCGCGACGCGCCAGCGGGTGCCACGCCGGTCCACCCAGGCGAACAGTTCCGGGCCGAAGCCGATGGAAAAGGCCTCCGCCTTCACCCCGCACCAGCGCCCGACCAGATAATGGCCCAGCTCATGCACGAAGACGAGCGGCCCTATGACCGCCACGAAGGCGAGCACGGTCATCAGGAAACCGGGATTCTGGATCAAGCCGTCAATCTTTCCATCACTTCGCGCGCCTGTCGGCGCGCCTGCGCGTCGGCGGCCAGCACATCATCGATCGCCGATGGCCGTGCCGCGCTATAACGCTCCAACACATCCTCCACAATCATGGCAATATCAAGGAAGCCGATGCGGCCGTCCAGGAAGGCCGCGACCGCGACCTCGTTGGCGGCATTGAGGATGGCAGGTGCCGCGCCGCCCTCGGTCGCCGCCGCGCGGGCCAGGCGAAGGGCAGGAAAGCGTATCGGATCAGGCGCTTCGAAGTCGAGCCTGCCGATCCGCGCGAGGTCGAGCGGCTGGCAGGGCGTCGCGATCCGGTCGGGCCAGGCGAGCGCATGGGCGATGGGGATACGCATATCGGGCGAACCGAGCTGTGCCAGCGTCGAACAGTCGCGATATTCGACCATCGAATGGATCACCGACTGGGGGTGGACCAATATCTCGATCCGGTCCAGCCCGACCGGGAAGAGATAGGCCGCCTCGATCAGCTCCAGCCCCTTGTTCATCATCGTCGCGCTGTCGACGCTTATCTTCGCGCCCATCGACCAGTTGGGATGGGCCACCGCCTGGGCCGGGGTGATGTCAGCCATCTCGGCCCGGCTACGGGTGCGGAACGGGCCGCCGCTGGCAGTCAGGATGATCCTGGAGACGGTATCCAGGCTGCTGCCTGCAAGGCACTGGAAGATAGCATTATGTTCGCTGTCCACCGGCAGCAATGTCGCGCCCGCGTCGCGCGCCGCCTTCATCATCAGCCCGCCGGCCGATACGAGCGATTCCTTGTTGGCCAGCGCCACCGTGCCGCCAGCCTTGAGCGCCGCCATGGTCGGCTTGAGCCCCGCGCAGCCAACGATCGACGCCATCGTCCAGTCCGCGCCGCGCGCCGCCGCCTCGACCAGCGCATCCTCGCCCGCCGCCGCCTCGATCCCCGAACCGGCCAGCGCGTCCTTTAGCGCGCCGTAGAGCCGCTCCTGCCCGATCACCGCGACCTGTGCGCCCGTCGCGCGCGCCTGCGCCGCCAAACCGTCCACATCGCTGTTGGCGGTCAGCGCGACGACGCGATAGGCATCGGGATCGCGCCGGACGAGGTCCAGCGTCGACAGGCCGACCGATCCGGTGGCGCCAAAGATCGAAACGTTCTTCATCCGCCCTGCCCCAGCACAAGATAGATCAGGGCCGCGAGCGGCGCGGCGGCGACCACGCCGTCCAGCCGGTCCATCACCCCGCCATGGCCCGGCAGCAGCGTGCCGCTGTCCTTCACGCCCGCCCGCCGCTTCATATGGCTTTCCAGCAGGTCGCCCAGCTGCGCCGCCACCGCCAGCAGCCCGCTCGCCGCCGCCAGCTGGATCGGCAGGCCCGCGAAGCGGTGCAGCAGGAAACCCAGCACCAGCGCCGCCAGCACGCCGCCAGCCAGCCCCGACCAGGTCTTGGACGGGCTGATGCGCGGCGCCAGCTTCGGTCCGCCAATCGAACGGCCGGCGAAATAGGCGCCGATGTCGGTCGCCCACACCAAGGACAGCGCCCAGAAGGCGAGCAGCAAGCCATAGGCATAGGGTTGTTCCGCCCGCAGGAACTGGAGCGCGGTGATCGGCACGCAGATATAGGGGATGCCGAGCGCCAGCTTCATGTTGCGGCTGGTGAAGGCCACGAAGAAGAAGCCCGCCGCCCCGGCCATCAGCACCGGCCAGTCGATCCCGGCCGCCAGCGGACAGAGCAGCGCCAGCGGGATCGACACGGCGAACATCGCCGCCTTGCGCTGGTCTGCGCTCGCGCCGGTCAGGTCGCCCCATTCGCCTTGCATCAGCACGCCCGCCACCACCAGCAGCAGCCAGAACAGCAGTCCGCCCGCCAGCAGCGCGCCGAGCGCCACCGCGATCAGCGCGACGCCGACAATGGTGCGGGTGCGCAATTCGCTCGTCATAGGATCACAATCCGCCGAACCGGCGGTCCCTCAGGCGGAAGGCGTCCAGCGCCTGCCCCAACGCGCGCCCGTCAAAGTCGGGCCACAGCATGTCGGTGAAATACAGCTCGGCATAGGCCGCCTGCCACAGCATGAAATTGCTGAGCCGCTGCTCTCCGGAGGTCCGGATCAGCAGGTCGAGCGGCGGCAGGTCGGCGGTGTCCAGTTCGGCGTCGATCGCGGCGATGCCAATATCCTGCGCCGCCAGTTCCCCCTTTGCCACCCGATCGGCCAGCCGCTGCGCCGCGCGCACCATCTCGTCCTGGGCGCCATAGTTGAGCGCGATCGCGATCACCGGGCCGCTGTTGGCCGCGGTGCGCGCCATCGCATTCTCGATCAGTTCGACCAGCGCGGGTTCGAGCGCGCGATAATTGCCGATCACCCGCAACCGCACCCCATTGGCGTGGAACTCGTCCAGGTCCGACTGGATGAAATGGCGCAGCAGCCCCATCAGGTCCGACACCTCGGTCGCCGGCCGCTTCCAGTTCTCCGACGAGAAGGCGTAGAGTGTGAGGCATTCGAGGCCCATCTCCTGCGCCGCGCGCGCTACACGGCGCACCGCCTCCACGCCGGCGCGATGGCCGGCGATGCGGGGCAGCAGCCTTTTCTTCGCCCAGCGGCCATTGCCGTCCATGATAATGGCGACATGACGCGCGCCATGGGCCGGCGCGGCGCTGGGCAGATCGGACTTGGCTTGTGTGGCCATCAGAAGGACATGCGTGCTTTGGCCGCGAAAGGAAAGCCCCCGGCTTACTGGCCGAGGATTTCCTTTTCCTTCGCGCTCGCCGCCGCATCGATATCCGCGATGGTGGCGTCGGTCAGCTTCTGGACTTCGGTTTCCAGCCGCTTGCGCTCGTCTTCGCTGATCTCGCCCTTCTTTTCGTCGGTCTTCAGGCTGTCCATGCCATCGCGGCGGACGTTGCGCACGGCGACGCGGGCGCCTTCGGCATATTTGCTGGCGAGCTTGGCCAGTTCCTTGCGGCGCTCCTCGGTCAGGTCGGGGATCGGCAGGCGCAGCGTCTGACCGTCGACGATGGGGTTGAGGCCCAGGCCCGCCGAGCGGATCGCCTTGTCGCACGGGCCGACATTGCTCTTGTCCCACACCTGGACCGACAACATGCGCGGTTCGGGCGCGGAGACGGTCGCGACCTGGTTCAGCGGCATGTGCGCGCCATAGACCTCGACCGTCACCGGATCGAGCAGCTGGATGTTGGCGCGGCCGGTGCGCAGGCCCGACAGGTCGCCCTTCAGCGATTCGAGCGCCCCCGCCATGCGGCGTTCGAGGTCGGCTTTGTTATATTGCGGCATGATCTTCTCAACGCTCCTGATTTTTCACGATCGTCGCGACACCCTGCCCGGCCAGCACGGTCGCCAGATTGCCGGTTTCGCGGATGTTGAACACGACGATGGGGATATTATTCTCGCGGCACAACGCGATGGCGCTGGCGTCCATGACCTTGAGGTTATCGTTCAGCACCTGGTCGAAGCTGATCTCGTCATAGCGGACGGCATCGGCCACCTGCTTGGGATCAGCATTGTAGACGCCATCGACGCTGGTGCCCTTGAACAGCGCGTCGCAGTTCATTTCGGCCGCGCGCAGCGCCGCAGTGGTGTCGGTGGTGAAGAAGGGGCTGCCCGTGCCCGCCGCGAAGATGACGATCCGGCCCTTCTCCATATGGCGCTCGGCCTTGCGGCGGATGTAAGGCTCGCACACCGACGCCATCGGGATCGCCGACTGGACGCGGGTGTCATAACCCAGCTTTTCCAGCGCATTCTGCACCGCCAGCGCGTTCATGACGGTGGCCAGCATTCCCATATAATCGGCGCTCGCCCGGTCGAACCCCTTGGCCGCGCCGGCAAGGCCGCGAAAGATATTGCCGCCGCCCACGACCACGCACAGCTCGAAGCCGGCATCCTTGGCCGCGGCGATCTCACCCGCGACACGGGCCACGGTTTCCGGCTCGATGCCGAACTGCCCCTGCCCCATCAGCACTTCGCCGGACAATTTCAACAGGATGCGCTTGTAGGCGGGCCGGGTCATGCGGGGCAAGAATCCTTATAAGTGGCAGGGAAAGCGGCCGGACATTAGAGGGGCGAAACCGGGATGCCAAGGGGCGTTTGTCGCCGACAGCGCCCTCTTCATAGGGAAAGGTCCGGCAACGCCGCAAGGCCGGGGTGGGCAACCGACGCCGCCGACGAATAGCGCCAACGAAAAAGGGGCGCCCCTTGAGGACGCCCCTTCCCTTTTCCGTACCGCTTGCGCGGGGGCGATCAGACGCCGGCGGCCGCCGCGACTTCCGCCGCGAAGTCGCTGACTTCCTTCTCGATGCCTTCGCCCAGCTGGAAGCGGACATAGTTCTTCAGCGTGATCGACGCGCCGGCATCCTTGGCGGCCTTGGCGACGACGTCGGCGACCGGCGTCTTGTTGTCCATCACGAACAGCTGCGACAGCAGGGCCTGTTCCTTGGCGAACTTGGCGACCGCGCCATCGACCATCTTGGCGACGATTTCGGCGGGCTTGCCCGATTCGGCGGCCTTTTCGGCAGCGATGGCACGTTCACGCTCCAGCAGCGCCGGGTCGATGTCGGCGGCCGACAGCGCCAGCGGGAAAGCGGCGGCGATGTGCATGGCCAGCTGCTTGCCCAGCGGCTCCAGAACGTCGGCGGGCGCATTGCCTTCCAGCGCGACGAGCACGCCGATCTTGCCCAGGCCCGGCGCGGCCGCGTTGTGGACGTAGGGAACGACGACGCCTTCGGTCACTTCGACATGGGCGACGCGACGGACATTCTGGTTCTCGCCGATGGTCGCGATGTTGGCGACCAGCTTTTCGGCGACGGTGCCGCCCGACGGATAGGCGGCAGCCGACAGCGCCTCGGCATCGGCCGCGCCGGTTTCCAGCGCGACGGCCGAAACGGTGCGAACGAAGTCCTGGAACTGTTCGTTCTTGGCAACGAAGTCGGTTTCGCTGTTCACTTCGACCGCGACGCCCTTGGTGCCGGCGACGACGACGCCGACCAGGCCTTCAGCGGCGGTGCGGCTCGACTTCTTCTGCGCGGCGGCGAGCCCCTTGGCACGCAGCCAGTCGGTCGCAGCCTCGATGTCGCCATTGGCTTCGGTGAGCGCCTTCTTGCAGTCCATCATGCCCGCGCCCGAACGGTCGCGCAGTTCCTTGACGGCGGCAGCGGTAATCTCGGCCATGTTTCGGCTCCTAATAGTGGATGTTTCAAATAAGCGAGGCTTAGACAGGCGTTAGGGCGCGTCCCCGAAGAGCGCGCCCTAGCCTGTCATTCTTGCAGTCTTGCGACGCTGTTAGGCTTCGGCGACGACCTCTTCGGCCATCGGCTCGTCCAGCGCGCCCAGATCGACGCCCGAAGCCTGCTGCGCACCACGGTTGCCCTTGGTGGCGGCGGCGGCAATGGCGTCGCAGTAGAGGCGGATGGCGCGGCTGGCGTCGTCATTCGCCGGAACCGGGAAGGCGATGCCGTCGGGCGAGACGTTCGAATCGAGGATCGCGACGACCGGGATGCCCAGCGTGTTGGCTTCCTTGATCGCCAGTTCTTCCTTGTTGGCGTCGATCACGAACATGACATCGGGGATGCCGTTCATGTCGCGGATGCCACCCAGCGACAGTTCCAGCTTCTCGCGCTCGCGGGTCATCTGGAGGACTTCCTTCTTGGTGAAGCCGTGGGTGTCGCCCGACAGCTTTTCCTCGAGGGTCTTCAGGCGCTTGATCGAACCCGAAATGGTCTTCCAGTTGGTGAGCATACCGCCCAGCCAGCGATGGTTGACGAAGTGCTGGCCCGACTTGCGGGCAGCGTCCGCGATCGGATCCTGCGCCTGGCGCTTGGTGCCCACGAACAGCACCTTGCCGCCGGCGGCGACGGTCGCCGACACGAAGTCGAGCGCGCGGCCGAACAGCGGCACGGTCTGCGACAGGTCAAGGATGTGGATGCCGTTGCGCTCGCCGAAGATGTACGGCTTCATGCGCGGGTTCCAGCGGTGGGTCTGGTGGCCGAAATGGGCGCCAGCCTCGATCAATTGGTGCATGGTGACGACAGGTGCCGCCATAATATTTCTCCTTCCGGTTGCTACCTCTGGGAATCAGGAACCCGCCAAGACCTTCAAGGCCGGACAAGGCACCGGATATGTCGATTCCCATGTGGAATGGGCGCGCACTTAGACGCGAAAAAAAGCAAATGCAAGGGTTGACGCCGTTCTTCCATGAGAACATAAAGGGAACAGACGGAACAAATACGGTCAACCGCCGTTCATGCCGTCATAGTGAGCCATGCCGTGCAAATGGCAAGACAGAAAGTGATCGCCATGTTCACTCTTGTTGCTGCGACCCTGTTTTCCGCCGCCTTCCTGCTGGCGGTCGCCACCATCGCCTGGATGTTCGCGGCCTATCATGACAAGATGGTGGCCGCCCTGCTGTTCCAGCCGATCCCGCAGACGCCGCAGGTCTACCATATCCGCGTCAGCCGCCCGCGCGTGACCCACGGCCTGCGCAAGGCCAGCCTTCCCCTTCCTGCCGGCGGCCTGACCGCCTGACCGTCAGGCGGCGCCCGCCGCCGCCTCACGCTGGCGCCTGACCTTGGCGTAGGACAGGATGCCGAAGGGGATGAGCGCGATATAGCCGGCGCACAGGATCAACAGGGTCAGCCAGGGGTCCGTCACCAGCAACGCCGCCATCAGCCCCGCCACCGCGATCGCCTCCAGCCGGATGCGCTTGCGCAGCCGCAGCGCCGACCAGCTGTAGGTCGCGATGTTGGAGATCATCAGGAACGCGGTGAAGGCCGTCCAGGGCGCGACCACATACCAGGCGCGGAAAAACGCCTCGCCCGTCACCAGCCAGAGATAGAGCGGCACGAAGGCCAGCCCCGCGCCTGCGGGTGCGGGAACGCCGGTCAGGAAGCCCGCCGATTTGTGCGGCTGCTCGTCGGCGTCGATATTGGCGTTGAAGCGCGCCAGCCGCAGCGCGCAGGACAGCGCATGGGCCAGCGCGAAGATCCAGCCGAATTTCGGCATGGCGTGCAGCGACCACAAATAAAGGATCAGCGCCGGGGCGACGCCGAACGCGATCGAATCGGACAGGGAATCGAGTTCCGCGCCGAACCGGCTCTCGCCGCGCAGCAGCCGCGCGATCCGCCCGTCCAGCCCGTCCAGCACACCCGCGAACAGGATGGATAGCACCGCCCGCTCCCAATCGCCCGAAATGCCGTAGCGCACGCCGGTCAGGCCGAAGCACAGCGCCATCGCCGTCACCGCATTGGGCGCCAGCATCCGCAGGGTGATACCCCGCCGCAGCCCCGGCGGCACCGCGCGACGCTGGCGGCTCATGGCGCCACCGTCACGGCGCTGGCCCCGACCGAAGTTTCCGTCTGCCCCGAGCGTGTCGAAGGGCTCTTCCTCGCGGACGCATGGCGCGAGGAAAGAGCCGGGGCTTCGACTGGCGCGGCCCGAACGGCGACAGAGGCAAGGTCCATCAGGATCACTGCTGGATGCCCGCCACGACGCGGCGGTCACCGATCTGGCCCAATATGGTTTCGCCCGCGACGGTACGCTGGCCCAGGATCACGCGCGGCGCGGTCCCGGCGGGCAGATAGACATCGACGCGGCTGCCGAAACGGATGAGGCCGATGCGCTGTCCCGCCGCGACCATGTCGCCGGGCTTGACGAAGGGCACGATACGCCGCGCCACCAGGCCGGCGATCTGGGTAAAGCCGACGCGCAATCCGTCATGCCGCTCGACCAGGATATGCTGGCGCTCATTATCCTCGCTCGCCTTGTCCAGGTCCGCGTTCAGGAACTTGCCCGAAATATAGACCACCGACTTCACCGTCCCGCCGATGGGGGTGCGGTTGATATGGACGTCGAACACGCTCATGAAAATGGACACGCGGATCAGCGGCTGGTCGCCCAGTCCGTTGGCGCCCGCCATCTCGCGCGGCGGCGGCACGCGCTGGATCAGCGTCACCAGGCCATCGGCGGGCGCGATGATCGCGCCTTCGTCCTGCGGCACCGCCCGTACCGGATCGCGGAAGAAGGCGAATACCCAGATCGTCACCATGACCATCAGCCAGCCCAATATCTCCCATCCCACCAGGAACAGGAGGCCGGTGATCGCAGCGGCGATCAGGCCGAACTTCATCCCCTCCGGATGGACCGAAGGGAAGCGCCATTTGACATTGCCGCCAGCGGCAATCGTGATCTCGTCATTCTCCATGGGCACCGTCTTTAGGGAGAGACTGTTGCGCTGACAACGACCGATCCCGGTCGGGGGTCCATCGGCGGCAGATTCATGGCCCTGGGCAGTTGAACATTGCCGCCGCTTTCCTTAGGGGCGTCCCATAATTCCACCCAAGAGAAGAAGGCGAATAGGCGCTATGGCGAAGATCAAGGTGAAAAACCCCGTCGTGGAGATCGACGGCGACGAAATGACCCGGATCATCTGGGAATGGATCCGTGAGCGCCTGATCCTGCCCTATCTCGACATCGACCTCAAATATTACGACCTGTCCGTCCAGAAGCGCGACGAGACCAACGACCAGATCACGATCGATTCCGCCAACGCGATCAAGCAATATGGCGTCGGCGTGAAGTGCGCCACCATCACCCCCGACGAACAGCGCGTCGAGGAATTCAACCTCAAGTCGATGTGGAAGTCGCCCAACGGCACGATCCGCAACATCCTGGGCGGCGTCGTGTTCCGCGAACCGATCGTCATCTCCAACGTGCCGCGCCTCATCCCCGGCTGGACCAAGCCGATCGTCGTGGGCCGTCACGCCTTTGGCGACCAGTATCGCGCCACCGACTTCCGCGTGCCCGGCGCCGGCAAGCTGCGCCTGGTGTTCGAGGGCAATGACGGCGAAGTGATCGACCGCGAAGTGTTCGACTTCCCCGGATCGGGCGTCGCGATGGCGATGTACAATCTCGATGATTCGATCCGCGACTTCGCCCGCGCTTCCTTCAACTATGGCCTCAACCTGAAGTGGCCGGTCTATCTCTCGACCAAGAACACCATCCTCAAGGCCTATGACGGCCGCTTCAAGGATCTGTTCCAGGAAGTGTTCGAGACCGAGGGCTTCGCGCAGAAGTTCAAGGACGCCGGCATCGTCTATGAGCATCGCCTGATCGACGACATGGTCGCCTCGGCGCTCAAGTGGAGCGGCGAATTCGTGTGGGCGTGCAAGAATTATGACGGCGACGTCCAGTCGGACCAGGTGGCGCAGGGCTTTGGCTCGCTCGGCCTCATGACCTCGGTCCTGCTCTCGCCCGACGGCAAGACCGTGGAAGCCGAAGCCGCGCACGGCACCGTCACCCGTCACTATCGCCAGCACCAGCAGGGCAAGGCGACCTCGACCAATCCGATCGCCTCGATCTTCGCCTGGACCGGCGGCCTCAAGTTCCGCGGCAAGTTCGACGACACGCCCGATGTGGTGCGCTTCGCCGAAACGCTGGAGAAGGTCTGCATCCAGACCGTCGAAAGCGGCGCGATGACCAAGGATCTGGCGCTGCTGATCGGCCCGGAACAGGCCTGGATGACCACCGAACAGTTCTTCGAGGCGATCCGCTCCAACCTCGAAACCGAAATGGGCAAGTGGAACTGAGGGCACGGAACTGATCCGGCCCCTTACGGTTTCAATACGGTAACGGAACGAGGCGGCGCCGCATCCCGGCGCCGCCTTTTTCATGGGCAGGAACGAACGGGAGACGATTGTGACGACCACCGCGAAGAAGCGCCTCGAAGTCCGCGCCGCCGTGCCGACCGACGTGCGCGGCATCCAGCGGCTGATCGCCCGCGCCTATCCCGGTATGCCCAATTATTCGCTCGCCACCATCCGCGGCCAGATCAACAATTTTCCCAATGGCTGCTTCGTCGCCCTCTATGACAACAAGGTGGTGGGCTATTGCGCGACCATGCGCGTCAGCAAGAGCATGGCCTTTTCCCCGCATGACTGGGAAGAGATCACCGCCAACGGCTTCGGCACCCGCCACAGCGCGGCGGGCGAATGGCTCTATGGCTATGAAATGGCGGTCGATCCCAAGCTGCGCGGCCTGCGCATCGGACAGCGCCTCTACGACGAGCGCAAGGAACTGGCGGAGGAACTCGACCTGCACGGCATCGTCATCGCCGGCCGGATGCCCGGCTATGCCCGCGCCAAGCGCCGCGTCGGCAGCCCGGCCGACTATCTCGACAAGGTGATCCAGGGCAAGCTGCGCGACCAGGTCATCAGCTTCCAGCTCAAGAACCAGTTCGAACCGCTGGGCGTGCTCGAAAACTATCTGCCCGAGGACAAGCAGTCGGACGGCCACGCCGCCCATCTGGTTTGGCGCAACCCCTATGTCGATCCCGACGAGGCGCCAGAAATGCGCGTGCCGCGCGGCGTCGAGAGCGTCCGCCTCGCCACCTGCCAGTTGCAGGCCCGCGCGGTGCAGGATTTCGACGAATTCATCCGCAACATCGAATATTTCGTCGATGTCGCCGCCGATTATCGCTCGGACTTCATCGTCTTTCCCGAACTCTTCACCCTCCCCCTCCTCTCCTTCGAGACGAAGAAGCTCAATCCGGTCGAGGCGATCGACAGGCTCACCGGCTACACCCCGCGCCTGACGAAGGAACTGACACGGATGGCGCTGGAATATAATATCAACATCATCGGCGGATCGCATCCCACCCGCGCCGATGATGGCGACATTCAGAATATCGCCTATGTCGCCCTGCGCGACGGATCGGTCCACACCCAGGAAAAAATCCACCCGACGCCGAACGAAGCCTTCTGGTGGAACATCAAGGGCGGCGACGCGCTGGACGTGATCCAGACCGACTGCGGCCCGATCGGCGTGCTCATCTGCTATGACAGCGAATTTCCCGAACTGGCCCGTCGCCTGGTCGACCAGGGCGCGCGCATCATCTTCGTGCCCTTCTGCACCGACTCGCGCCTGGGCTATATGCGCGTGCGCTATTGCGCGCAGGCCCGCGCGATCGAAAATCAATGCTATGTCGTGATGTCCGGCAATGTCGGCAATCTCCCGAACGTCGACAATATGGACATTCAATATGCCCAGAGCGCGATCCTGACGCCCTGCGACCTGCCCTTCGCCCGCGACGGCATCGCGGCCGAATCCACCGAGAATGTCGAAACGCTCACCATGGCGGACGTGAACCTCGCCGACCTCAGCTGGGCGCGGGCGGAAGGCACGGTCCGCAACCTGCGCGACCGGCGCTTCGACCTCTACCATATCGACTGGGACAGCAATCCCGACCACGGCCATGCGCCCAGCGGCGGCCCGGTCCCGGCGGGCGGGCATAATTCACCGGGCGGCGGGTAAGGGGCACATCCGTTCGTCCCGTGCGGTACGGATCGATCCTGACGGTGTTGAAACGACCAAAGTCGGTCATTCAATTGCAAATAAATCTGTTCCAGAACCGGACTAAGCAGGATTTCGTTCCGGTCCATATAGGGGGTCAGGAACAGCCCACGCAGAAGGCAAATCTGAAAAGTTACCCCACAGGTTCCACTTTCCATTAGCCGGATCAAACGATGCTAGTCCCCATTGGGGCGGATCAGGCCAGCCAAACCAATCCCGATCAATCAAAAACAACACTTCATTGCCGAACTCGGCAACGAACCCCGTTCCCATCTTTCGCGCCCAATCGTGGTCGTCTCCGAGTGCAGATACCGCGGGCCAGTCGTTCAAGCCCGCGCGCCGCCAAGTAAGTGGCCAGCTTGCGCGTTCGCGATACCCCTTCTTCATAGAACGAGATCGCAAAAAGCCCAACTTCCATGGGTTTGATTCCCAAAACATTTGCGATTGGGCCTCTCGTGTCCGGTTCGCCTCCATTATGCTCCGAAAGCGTACGGGCTGCTACCCACCCCTTCTCGTCGTTGCATTACAGCCCCATCCGCAACAGCCGGCCCTGCCGCCGGGATCAGGCCACCACCGGAGCCAGCAGTTGGTCCCGCGTCGCGAGCAGTTGCTCCAGCGGCGGCTGCTCGCTGCCGCGCGTCACGCTGGCCATGGCGCGATCGAGCCGGGCCCTCGACGCCGGGTCGATCTCCGGCAGGGCCGCCGCAATCCCGACCATGTCGTCCATCCGTCCCCAGCAGTTGAGCGCCAGGTCGCATCCGGCGGCGACGACACCCGCCGCCAGTTCGGCGATGCTGCCGCGGAGCGCCTTCATGTCGAGGTCGTCCGACATCAGCAGGCCGGTAAAGCCGATCCGTTCGCGGATGATCTCCCCGATCACGGTCGGGGAAAGACTGGCGGGCCGCTCCGCGTCCCAAGCGGTGTAGACGACATGCGCCGTCATCCCCATCGGCGCGTCGCGCAGCGTGCGGAACGGCGCGATGTCGGTTTCCAGCGCGTTGAGGTTCGCATCCACCACCGGCAATTCCAGATGGCTGTCGACCAGCGCGCGGCCATGGCCCGGCATATGTTTGACGATGCCGACCACCCCGCCCTCGGCCAGCCCCTCCAGCACGGCGCGGCCCAGAGCCGCCACCCGCATCGGCTCCGCACCCAGCGTCCGGTCGCCCATGATGTCGCTCGCGCCCTCCTGCCGCACGTCGAGCAGGGGCAGCGCATCGACGGTGATGCCCGCTTCCGCCAGCGTCAGCGCGATCGCCCGCGCATTGGCGTGCGCGGCCGCGATCGCGCTGGACGGCGCGACATCGTAGAGCCGGTCGAACAGCGCGCCGGGCGGGAAGCTGGGCCAGACCGGGCCTTGCATCCGGGTGACGCGGCCGCCCTCCTGATCGATCATGATCAGCAGGTCGTCGCGTCCATGGAGGGACCGAAGATCGTCTGTCAGGGCGCGCAGCTGCGCCCGGTCGACGATATTGCGCTTGAAGAGGATATAGCCCGCCGGCTCCGCCTCGGCGAAGAAGGCGCGCTCGTCGGGGGTCAGGGTTTCGCCGGCCAGGCCGAAGATTACGGGCTTCATGCGCCCGATCCTAGCGCCGCCCGCGCCCCCTGTCGAAGCGCAAATGGCGGGGCGACCATAACCAGCGGTCGCCGCCGGCCCTCGTTCAGTTCACCACCATGCAGCTTTCGCCCGCGACCTTGAGCTTGCCGCAGATCATGCTCGCCTGGGCGCCCGCGCTGGCGCGCAGGCGATAGACGGTGCCGCCGCCGACCTGCGCCTCTTCGATCGTGGTGGCGAGCGGGGCGAGATAGGCGAAGCGCTTGGACAGGCGGCTCCAGCCATCCTTGGCCACCGCCGCGCTGCCATAGGCGCCGAGCTGGATCGTGCCGCTGCTGGCGGTCGCGCGGGGCGCCGTGGCCGGCCGGGCGGCGGTTTCGTCGGCGACGCGGGCCGACACACTCTGCCCGGCGCGCGGGGCGACGGCGGGCCTGGCATTGGCGGGCGCGGGCGCGGTGCCGGTGATCGGCGCCTCGGGCACGCGGCTCGGATCGATCCGGCCGTCACGCGCCACGCCTTCGCTCGCGGCATAGCTGGCGTCGCCCTCACCGTCGAACTTCTTGGCGTCGGCCTCCTGCGCCGGGATCTTGTAGTCCCCTTGGGGCGCCGCGATCAGCTTCCCTTCGCCGGCCGCGCCGCCGCTGCGGTTCTGCACCCACCAGACGCCGGCCACGACAGCGCCGATCAGCGCCAGCCCGACCAGGATCAGCCCCAGCAGGCGCAACGGCGACAGCCGTTCCTCCTCCTCGTCCATGGCCGGCTCCAGCCAGGGCAGCCGATCCTCGTCATCCAGATCGAGTCGACCGCGCGCATAGTCGCCCATCGTCAGAAAACCTCGCTTGTCACTGCATCTCGGTCAGGGCGGCCACGCCCATCAGGGCCAGGCCGTTGCGGATAATCTGCCCTATTCCCTGGGCCAGGAAAAGGCGGCTAGCCGTAATCGCCGGTTCATCGGCCAAAATGACACGCGCGCGCGGATCGTCATTGCCCATGTTCCACCAGCCATGGAAGGCTGATGCCAAGTCATTGAGATAGAAAGCGATCCTGTGCGGCTCACGAGCCTGCGCCGACCCTTCTACCACGCGGGGGAACTGCGCGGCGAGCTTGACCATCGCCAGCTCCGCCGTCCCAAGAAGGGACAGGTCGGGCGCGGGCAGGTCGATCCCAGCCTCCTGCGCGCGGCGGCCGAGCGAGGAAATGCGCGCATGGGCGTACTGGACATAGAAGACCGGGTTGTCCTTCGATGCCTCCACCACCTTGGCGAAATCAAAGTCCATCTGCGCGTCCGCCTTGCGCGTCAGCATGGTGAAGCGGACGACATCCTTGCCTACTTCCTTGACCACGTCCGCCAGAGTCACGAAATTGCCGGCGCGCTTGGACATCTTCACCGGTTCGCCGTCGCGCAGCAGGCGGACCATCTGGATCAGCTTGACGTCGAAGCGTGCCCGCCCTTCCGTCAGCGCCGCGACGGCGGCCTGGATGCGCTTCACCGTCCCTGCGTGGTCCGCGCCCCAGATGTCGATCAACTGGTCAGCGCTCTCGGCCTTCTGGTAATGATAGGCCATGTCCGCGCCGAAATAGGTCCACGACCCGTTCGACTTCTTGATCGGCCGGTCCTGATCGTCGCCGAATTTGGTCGAGCGGAACAGCGGCAATTCCACCGGCTCCCAGTCGTCGGGCAGCTCGCCCTTGGGCGCTTCCAGCACGCCGTCATAGACCAGGTCATGCGCGCGCAGCCAGGCTTCGGCTTCGTCCGGCTTGCCCGCCGCCTGCAATGCGGCCTCCGACGAAAAGATATCGTGATGGATGCCCAGCAGCGCCAGGTCGCTGCGGATCATGTCCATCATCCTCGCCACGGCGAAGGTGCGGAACGTCACCAGCCAGTCGCCCTCCGGCGCGCCCACGAAGCGGTCGCCATATTCGGCCGCCAGCGCCTGCCCTACCGGGACCAGATAGTCGCCCGGATACAGCCCCTCGGGAATCTCGCCGACATCCTCGCCCAGCGCCTCGCGGTAGCGAAGATGCGCCGACCGGGCGAGCACGTCCACCTGGCCGCCCGCGTCATTGATATAATATTCGCGGATCACCTTGTGCCCGGCATATTCGAGCAGCGTGGCGAGCGCGTCGCCCACCACCGCGCCGCGGCAATGGCCCATGTGCATCGGCCCGGTCGGGTTGGCCGAGACATATTCGACGTTGACGGTGACGCCCTGGCCGAAGTCGGAACGGCCATAATCCGCCGCGTCGGCGTGGATCGCAGCCAGTTCCGCGCGCCAGGTGGCGTCTGTCAGGGTCAGGTTGATGAAGCCGGGACCGGCGATGGCGGCGCTTTCGACCTCATCCAGCGCCTGGAGCCTGGTAACGATCGCATCGGCCAGCGCGCGCGGATTGGTGCCGGCGGGCTTGGCCAGCACCATTGCCGCATTGGTGGCCAGGTCGCCATGCGACGGATCGCGCGGCGGCTCGACCGTCACCGGCTTGCGGTTGAGCCCGGCGGGCAGTACGCCATCGGCCTCCAGCGCGTCGAGCACGGCATCGAGATGGGCGGTGAAACGGGTATAAAGGGACACGGGCAGTTCCTCGAAAAGCTGTAGACCCGTTCGGGCCGAGCCTGTCGAAGCCCCGTTCTTTTAAGAAGTACGGCCCTTCGACAAGCTCAGGGCGAACGGCATTGGGTTCGCTCTCAGCGGGTCGCGTTATATCGGAGCTGGTCCTGGGTCAGGTTGAAACCCACGAGCAGCTCGAAACTGGTTCGCTGCAACGCCGCCTTGACGTCGGGCTGGGCGAAGGGATCGATTGCGGCGTCGGCATCGCCGGCCTTGCGCTTCTGCGTGATCTTCTGCTGGATGTCGGCCGGCAGCGTGGCGGCGGCCTTGTCGACATAGGAACCGGCCTTGGCCTGCGCGCTGGCACGATATTCGCCCGCCGCGAAGTTCAGCGTCACCTGCCCCACCCGCTTGGCGACCACGGCATTGCCGCCGCGCACCACGGCCGAGAAATAGGGCAGCACCACCTGCCGCGCCGCGCTCGCGTCGCTGCGGCGCCCGTTCACGGTGAAGCTCGCCTCGGTGTAGAATTGCGCGCCGTCCGCGCAGGTCGAACGCAGGTTGGTGATATTCGCCACCACGTCGATCGCCGCGGCATCCGTGCTGCCCGCCGGATTGAACAGGGTGATGTCACCGGTCTGGGCCGGTATCGCCGCCGTCGGACAGGCCGACCGCACAGCGACGATGCCGCCCGTCGCGTCGATCTCGCCCCGGCGCGAACAGCCTGCAAGGGCCAGGGCCAGCATCGATGTCAGGGCGATATGGGACAATTTCACAGGCAGATATTCCTTCGCACGCCTTTTCAGCCCGATGGCCATCGGGCCAGAAGCTTTGCGCTTCCTTATCCATCCCCCGCGCGCCACGCAACCGCCCATCCCCTCCAACCGCAAGGAAGCGGCTTTCCTCCGGAAGAACATTCGCCTAAGCGGCAGACATGACCGATGCGCCCGCAGCCCTGCCGCCCATGACCCTGCTGATCGCCGCCCCGCGCGGCTTCTGCGCCGGGGTCGACCGCGCGATCATCATCGTCGAAAAGGCGATCGAGAAATATGGCGCGCCTGTCTATGTCCGCCATGAAATCGTCCACAACAAATTCGTGGTCGACGGCCTGAAGGCGAAGGGCGCGATCTTCGTCGAGAGCCTGGATCAGGTGCCCGACGGCGTGCCCGTGGTCTTTTCCGCCCATGGCGTGCCCAAGGCGGTACCGGCCAAGGCAGAACGGCGCGGCCTCGACTATCTCGACGCCACCTGCCCGCTGGTCAGCAAGGTCCATCGCCAGGCCGAACGCCAGGTGGACGCAGGCCGCCACATCCTCTTCATCGGCCATCATGGCCATCCGGAGGTGATCGGCACCTTTGGTCAGGTGCCAGAAGGCACTATGACCCTGATCGAAACGGTCGAGGATGCCGAGGCCTTCGCGCCCGCCGACCCCGACAACCTGGCCTTCCTGACCCAGACGACCTTGTCGGTGGACGACACCGCCGCGATCGTGGCGGCGCTCCAGCGCCGCTTCCCGTCCATCAGCGCACCCAAGGGAGAGGACATCTGCTATGCCACCTCCAACCGCCAGACGGCGGTCAAGGCCATCGCCGCGCGGTGCGACGCCCTTTACGTAATCGGTGCGCCCAACAGTTCCAACTCACTTCGGCTGGTGGAAGTGGCGCAGCGCGAAGGCACGCCCGCCCGCCTGATCCAGCGCGCCGACGAGATCGATTTCGACTGGCTGGCGCATGTGGGCACGCTGGGCCTGACGGCGGGCGCTTCCGCGCCCGAAGTGCTGGTGCGCGAAGTGGTGAACCGCATCGCCACGCGCTTCACCGTCGTCGAGGAGCAGGTGGAAACGGCGCGCGAAAGCATCGCCTTCAAGCTGCCCCGCGGACTGGAGACGGCCTGAGCCATGGCAGTCTACACCCACGTCCCCGCCGAGGATATCGACGCCTTCCTCGCGCGCTATGACGCCGGCCGACTGGTATCGGCCAAGGGCATTGCCGAAGGGGTGGAGAACAGCAATTATCTGCTCGAAACCACCGGCGCCGACGGACATGGTCATCGCTATATCCTGACCCTCTATGAAAAGCGGGTGGACGAGGCCGACCTGCCCTTCTTCATGGACCTGCTCGACCATCTGGGCGCGCGCGGCTGTCAGGTTCCGCGCTTCATCGCCGATCGCGAAGGCCGGCGGCTCCAGCAATTATCGGGCCGCCCCGCCTGCCTGATCGAGTTCCTGACCGGCATTTCCGTCACCGAACCCACCCCCGGCCAGGCGCGCGCCGCCGGCGTGGCGCTGGGCGAACTGCACAAGGCGGCGCAGGGCTTTGCGGGCGAACGCCGCAACGCGCTCGACAAGGATGGCTGGCACGCGCTGGCGGCCCGATGCGGCGACGATTTCGACGAGATCCAGCCCGGCCTCGCCGCGCGTGTGGCGCAGGAACTCGCCTTCCTCGACGCCCATTGGCCCGCCGACCTGCCCCGGTCGGTGATCCATGCCGATCTGTTCCCCGACAATGTGCTGATGCTGGGGGAGGAGGTGACGGGCCTCATCGACTTCTATTTCAGCTGCACCGACATCCGCGCCTATGACCTGGCCGTCACCCACAGCGCATGGGTGTTCAGCAATGACGGCGCGACCTGGTTCGGCGATCGCGCGGCGGCGCTGGGTGCGGGCTATGCCCGGTCCCATGGCCTGACCGAGGCCGAGCGCGCCGCCTTCCCGATCCTGTGCCGGGGCGCGGCCCTGCGCTTCCTGCTGACGCGCGCCTATGACTGGATCAACACGCCGGCCGATGCGCTGGTGACGCGGAAGGACCCGCTTGCCTATCTGCGCCGGCTGGACTTCTACGCGAAGGCCGATCCGGCGGAATTGCTGGGCGCCTGAGAAACAACATCCGTTCGCTTCGGGCGAAGTCGAGACGCGTCAAGCGCCGTTCTAGACACGCGCGACCCGAACGGAGGAGACATTATGACCGACCTTCCGACCGTAGACATTTTCACCGACGGCGCCTGCAAGGGCAATCCCGGCCCCGGCGGCTGGGGCGCCGTGCTGCGCTTTGGCGACACGGAGAAGGAAATCTCCGGCGGCGAGGCGCAGACCACCAACAACCGCATGGAGATGATGGCCGCGGTCGAGGCGCTCAACACGCTCAAGAAGCCGTGCCGCGTCACGCTCCACACCGACAGCAAATATGTGATGGACGGCATCACCAAATGGGTCTTCGGCTGGCAGAAGAAGGGCTGGAGGACCGCCGACAACAAGCCGGTCAAGAATGTCGAGATCTGGCAGGCGTTGCTGAAGGCGGCGGCGCGCCATCAGGTGACGTGGAAATGGGTGAAGGGCCATGCCGGCCACCCCGAAAACGAACGCGCCGACCAACTCGCCTGCGCGGCAGCAGAGACGTTCCGGAAATAGGACGGACCACCGGCGGGCCGGAAGGACCAAAGGCCAAAGCCCGCGCGGCTCCGGACTCTGCTGGCGGGCGGCCTTCTGACTGACAGGCTTTGCGCATGGAACTCAAATTTGTGAAGCGCTCGGGCAAATATGACGAGTTGACCATCCTTCGAGACGAGGGTGCGTCAGAGACGATCCCATGCCCGAAACAAGGCATCATTCCTCACGACATGGTCCATTATGCGGTGGAAAGCGTGCTCGCCCATGGCGGCTTCCTGTCGCTGTTGAAAGACGGTCAGGCAGCGGATTTCACGGCGGGCGGCGAGGACAATGAAGCCGCCGTGGAGCGACTGGTCGAAGCATTGCAGGCTGAAATGTGGGGCGGGCACGTGTCGGCGGCGGATTTGCTCGCCACCTATCGGCACGCCTGCGATGCACGGGGCCATGGCAGCGTGCCAATATCCGGTAATGATGTCGAAGCCATACGCGTCCGGCTTGACGAGTTGACGGCGCGATGGGCGGCGCTTGCGGTGAACGAAGGGCTCTCCTTGCGCTTCTGATGCGCGCCCCCATGCACGGGGAACGACCAGCGCGCGTCCGACGCCCCGCTTATTCCGCCTCTTCGACCGGCGCGCCGGGGCCGTTCTTCAGGATGGAATCGATCGCGTTCTTCGCGCCAGCCTTGGAACTGTAGCCTTCGGTCCAGAAGATGACCTCGGCATTATATTTGAACTTGGCGACGAACTCGCCGGCCTTGTTCTTCTCGATCACGAACTTGTGGGCCATGTCCATTCTCCCGGCTTGTTGCGCTACCGAAACCGACCCGGACCATAGGCAGCCGCGTCAATGCTGGCAACCGCTTCCGGCATCGCCGATCCGGTCAGCAGCGCAGCCCCCAGCAGCGCCGCGGCTGGCGCGGTCTGGATGCCGAACCCGCCCTGCCCCGCGAACCAGAAGAAGCCGGGCGCGACCGGATCGAAGCCATAGACCGGCGCACGGTCGGGCGCGAAGCTGCGCAGCCCCGCCCATTTATGCTCGATCCGTCCGATCCGCCAGTCGACCGCCTCCTCGAACCGCGCGATCGCCTCGGCCACGGCCAGTTCCTCGGGCGCGGCGTCGCAGGGTGGCGATGGCGTCTCGTCATGCGGGGTCAGCCAGATGCGCCCCGGCCCGTCCGGCTTGAAATAGAAGCGCGACCGCAGGTCCATGATCAGCGGCAGGTCGGGCGAGGGCAGGTCGGGCACCTGGAGTTGCACGACCGTCCGTCGCAGCGGCGCGATGCCGACCGGCGCCACGCCGCTCAGCCGCGCCACCGCGTCGGCCCAGGCGCCCGCCGCATTGACCAGCACGCCGCATCCGACCGGCCCGTCGCGCGTCTCGATCCGCCAGCCGCCGTCCGCCGCCCGCGCGCCCAGCAGCGCCGCGCCCAGCCGCACCTCGCCACCCAGCCGGCGGAAGCGGCGCAGGCAGGCCTGATGCAGCGCGGCCACGTCGATGTCCTGGCAGCTCGCCTCCATCACCCCCAGCGTCCAGTCCGGGCGCAGTCCCGGCACCAGCGCACACGGATCGACCGGGCGGAGATCGACCTTCCCCGCGAACTGCGCGATCAGCGCGTCGCGCAGCGGCGCGTCCTCCGCGCGCCCAACATGCAGCGTCCGGCGCGGCGACAGGAAGCTGCCCTCATGGAAATCGGGGTCCGGCGCAGCCAGCAGCGGCCCCGACGCGGTCGTCAGCGGCTGTACCACCGGGCCGCCATAGCTTTCCTCCCAGAAGGCGACCGACCGCCCGGTGGCATGATAGCCCGCGCGCTCCTCCATCTCCAGGATCAGCACCCGCGCATCGGCGGCGAGCAGCGCGCCCAGACTCGCGCCGGCCATGCCGCCGCCCACGATCACGATGTCGAAATGGGTCAATTCGCAATCTCGTCCCGCGCAGTCTCGTCCAGAAAGGCCTCGATCCGGTCCAGAGCGTCGCACCGAACCGGGTCCAGCTCGCGCAATATCTCGTGCGCGGCCTCCCGCCCATAGATATGCAGTCGCGCGTCGGGAAGCCGCGCCGCCACCTGCCGGATCGCAGCGGTCGACACCAGCCGATCGGCCTCGCTCGCCAGGATCAGCAACGGACAGGCGACCTGCGCGACCCCCGGCCCCTCGGCCAGCGCCCGAGTCGAATCGAGCGCCTGCGCCACCCAGTTCCAGCTCGGCGGCCCCAACGCGATGTCCCGACTATGGTCACGCCACCATAGTTCGTCGGCATAGCGGGCGGGATCATGGGTCAGTCTTTTCTGGCGCATCCGCCGTTGCCGCTCGCTATCCTCCTTCTGCGTCCAGGCGCGCCGGTCGCCCCGTCCCATGGCTACCATCAGCCGCGCGACCGCCACCGCCAGCCAACGCGGCATCGGCGCGCTGTGCAGCCCCAGCATCGGCGCGACCAGCACCGCGGCGTCGGGCGGCGGCATCCCCTCCGCCAACGCGCGCAGCAGCATATGGCCGCCCATCGAATGGCCCAGCATCACCGCCGGCCCCTGCCCTTCGGCGCGCCAATCGTCCGCCAACGCCCGAAAATCACTGATATAATCGGCAAAATCCCCGACATGGCCGCACATCGGATCATCGGTCAGCCGTCCCGATCCGCCCTGCCCGCGCCAGTCGAAGCTGGTCACGGCCCAGCCGCGCCGCGCCATATGATCGATCACCTCCAGATATTTCTCGATCATGTCGCCACGGCCGTTCAGCAACAGCATCCGTCCGCGCGTACCCGAGCCCAGCCGGTAGCGGCGGATCGCCCAGCCATCGGACGCCTGCCAGTAATCCAGCCGCCCGCCCATCGGCCAGGCGCGCCGATCGAAAGCGGCGGCGGGAGGGTAAGCGGAGCGGAAATCGGGCGAATCCATGCCGTCCATGGTTACGGTTTGGTAAGCCATG
The DNA here is from genome assembly GCF_029590555.1 of Sphingobium sp. V4. NCBI lineage: Bacteria > Pseudomonadati > Pseudomonadota > Alphaproteobacteria > Sphingomonadales > Sphingobiaceae > Sphingobium > Sphingobium sp. V4. Next base: position 2,063,209 of record NZ_CP081001.1, read on the forward strand.
CGGTCTAGGGAATAGTGCCCATGTTGGGGGAATATTTCCGGCTGGCGCTGATGATCGCCCTGGGCGCGCTGCTGATCGCGGCGGCGATCACCGATCTGCGTTCGCGCATCATCTCCAACCGCCTGAACCTGGCCGTGGCGCTGCTGGCGCCACTCTGGTGGCTCGCGAGCGGGCTGGACCCGTGGCCCGGCATGGCCCTGCAACTGCTGGCCGGCGCCCTCGTCTTCATGGTCTTCGCCGCGCTCTTCGCGATCGGCATGATGGGCGGCGGCGACGTCAAACTGCTGGGCGCGCTGGCGCTCTGGTTCCCGTGGCAGGCGATGCTCAGTCTTATCGTGCTGATGGCACTGCTGGGCGGCCTGGTCACGTTGGTCACGCTGCTGCACCATCGCTGGGCGAAAAGGCCCGGCCAACCCGAAATACCCTATGGAGTCGCCATCTCGATCGCAGCCCTGTGGCTGATTGGCGAACGATATCTTAACCATTTTGCTTGATGAGTGGAGCACTGGGGGCAGTGCTGCCGCTTGAGGGAGGCGAGTTTCGTCATGGATGCTAAGAAGATCGTGCTGCTGGTAGGCGCGCTGATCATAGCCGTTACTACAGCCCTGCTTGCGCGCAGCATGTTGAGTTCATCCAGCGCGCCACAGGTCAATGCCGCCGCCATGCCGGCGGAAGCGGACCTGCCGCATGTGCTGGTCGCGACCAAGGCGCTGCCGGTCGGCACCATCCTGGATGCGGAAAGTTTCCGCTTCCAGCCCTGGCCCAAGGATCTGGTCGAACAGGCCTATTATCTGCGCGGCCAGGCCGATCCGGCCAAGCTCGCCGGCTCGGTCGTGCGGACCGCCATCTCGGCGGGCCAGCCGCTGACCCAGGGCGGACTCGTCAAGCCGGGCGACCGCGGCTTCCTGGCCGCCGCGCTCGGGCCGGGGATGCGCGCCGTCACGGTGCCCGTATCGGCGCAAAGCTCGGTCGCCGGCTTCGTCTTTCCCGGTGACCGGATCGACCTCGTCCTGACGCAGAGCGTGTCGGGCGGCGGCGACGGCGCCCCGCTCAAGGTGTCCGAAACCATCCTGCGCAACCTGCGCGTGCTCGCCACCGACCAGCGCATGGATGCGATGGGCGCCGACGGCAAGCCCGTGGTTCAGACCTATTCCAACGTCACGATCGAAGTGACGCCCAAGATCGCGGAGAAGATCGCGGTCGCCCAGACGATCGGTTCGCTGTCCATGTCGCTGCGCTCGATCGCCGACACCGCATCGGAACTCGACGCCGCCATCGCGGGCACCGATGTCGACCTGCCCGACGGCGCCAGCCCGACCTCGGAAAAGGCGATACTGACCAAATTGGCCTCGCGCCCGGTCGATCGCGGCTCCACCTATTCCACCGGCGCCGACGTGTCGCGCTACCAGCGCAGCTCGGTCCCGGCCAAGGCCGAAGCGCCCGTGCCGGCCATGGCGGCCGCCAACGGCGCGCCCATGGGCACCGTCGCCTTCAGGGGGCCGGTGATCCGCGTGGCACGGGGCACCAACGTGACCGAAGTTCCGGTCGGGGGGAAGTAAGATGAAGATCCTGCATCATCGCGCCATGCGCGCCGCCGCCCCCGCCATTGCGCTGGGCCTGGCCGCCGCGACGCTCGCCACGCCGGTCACGGCGCTCAACGCGGCTCCTTCCGCCAGGCAGGACAGTGCGATCCTGATGTCGGTCGGCGGCAGCCGGGTGGTCAACCTGCCGGCGCGGATGTCGGACGTGGTGATCGCCAACCCGGAGGTGGTCGACGTCCATGTCCGCTCGCAGAACCAGCTCTACCTGATCGCCAAGAAGGCCGGTGAAACCACCGTCTTCGCCACCGCGCCCAACGGCAAGGTGCTGTTTTCCGGCACCGTGCGCGTCGGCAACAACATCACCAGCGTGGACGACATGCTGCATGTCGCGATGCCCGACGCGAACATCGCCGTGAACAACATGAACGGCATGGTGCTGCTGACCGGCACGATCAAGGCGCCCGAAGACGCGGCCGAGGCCGAACGCCTCACGCAAGCCTTCGTCGGCAAGGAGGTGACCGTCGTCAGCCGCCTGCGCATGGCGACCCCGCTCCAGGTGATGCTCCAGGTCAAGATTTCCGAAGTAACCAAGGATATCGGTCACAAGATCGGCACCAATTTCACCAGCATCGACCGCTCGGGCGGCAAGGTGCTCGGCAGTGTCGGCGGAGGCCTGCGCGATTTCGCTCAGTTCAATGCAGATGACAATAGCTGGGAATTCACGACCCCGGTGGACGGCGGCTACAGCCTTGGCGGCGTCGCACGCATCCTGGGCATGGACATTGCCGGCGCGCTGGACCTCGCCGAATCGAGTGGCCTCGCCACCGTTCTGGCGCAGCCCAACCTGACCGCGCTATCGGGCGAAACCGCCAGCTTCCTGGCGGGCGGCGAATATCCCTACACCGTCAGCAACGGTACCCAGGGCAACAGCATCGAATTCAAGCAATATGGCGTGCAGCTGGCCTTCACGCCCACGGTGCTGGCCGACGGCCGTATCTCTCTGCGCGTCCGTCCGACCGTGTCGAGCCTCGACTTCTCGATCAACGCCAATGTCCCCGCGCTCAAGAGCCGCACCGCCGAAACCACGGTGGAGCTGGGTTCGGGCCAGGCCTTCATGATCGCGGGCCTGCTCAACAACGAGGCTGCGAACAATATCAACAAGGTGCCGGGCCTGGGCAACCTGCCGATCCTGGGCAGCCTGTTCAAGTCGCGCCAGTTCCAGCGCAACGAGACCGAACTGGTGATCGTCGTCACCCCCTATCTGGTGAAGCCGGTCAATGCATCCGACATCCATTTGCCGACCGACGGCTTCCGCAACGCCAATGTGGGCCAGGGCCTGTTCCTGCAACAGGGGCATGACGGGGTGAGCGGCGCCCGGCCGGCCATGCCCAGCCGCGCCCCCGGCGCGCCGATGCCCACGCCCGGCCCGGAAGCGTCCCTGCCCGCGGCCCCGCTGGCCCGCGCCGACCGGAAATCGGGCAAGAATGCCAGCGCCGCCCCCGGCTTCAGCTTCTGACGGAAGGATGAAAGACATGACTTCCCCTCTCCAGACCCGTCTGTCGATCAGGACGCTGGGTGCGCTGGCCGTGCTGGCGCTGCCGCTCGCGGGCTGCATGACCGACAGTCCCAATCGCAGCGTCGAATCCGTCCACCAGCCGGTGGTCAGCTACGCCAGCTATACCTTCGACGTGCAGGCCGGCCCCGGCGACACGCTGACCCCGGTCGAGGCGGGCCGCCTCGCCGACTGGTTCGCCTCGATCCGCCTTGGCTATGGCGATCAGGTGGCGATCGTCTCCGACGCCTATTATGGTCCCGCATTGCGTGAAGGCATCGCCGATGTCGTGGCGCGCCACGGCCTGCTGGTGGGCGAGGACAGCTCGGCGGTCGCCGGCGCCGCGCCGCAGGGCAGCGTCCGCCTGATCGTGCGCCGCGCGTCCGCCAGCGTGCCGGGCTGCCCGGACTGGAGCGACAAGCAGGAAGCCGACATGAACCTGGGCGCCTCGGCCAATTATGGCTGCGCGCTCAACGGCAACCTCGCCGCCATGATCGCCAATCCGGAAGATCTGGTCCGTGGCCAGAGCAGCGACAGCGACCTGCGCACCGCCACCTCCAACCGCGCGATCTCCACCTATCGCGACAAGCCGCCGACGGGCGCAGGCGAACTCAAGCAGATAACCGCGGGAGCCCAGTAACATGAACGCACCCTGGAAACCCGGCGCGGGCCTGCGCGATCCGTTCCACGCCTTCGTCTGCGACGATCATAGTTTCGACATGCTGCGCGCGGTCACTGCCGAAATGGGCTGGGCACCCGAAAAGGTGAACAAGGGCGGGATGCGCAACGCGGTCCAGAGCCTGTCGATCACGGCATCGCCGCAGATCCTGTTCGTCGACATGTCCGAAAGCGGCGATCCGCTCAACGACATCAACAGCCTCGCCGAAGTGTGCGAACCCGGCACGGTGGTGATCGCCGCCGGCCAGGTGAACGACGTGCGCCTCTATCGCGATCTCATCGCCAGCGGCATCCAGGACTATCTGCTCAAGCCCTTCGGCGCCGACCAGTTGCGCGACGCGCTGGCGCAGGCGCAGGCGGTGTTCATGGCGCCGCGCGACGCGGGACCGGAACGCCCCCATTGCACCATGGCGGTGGTGGGGACGCGCGGGGGCGTGGGCGCCTCCACCGTCGCGACCTCGCTCGCCTGGATGCTGTCGGAAAAGAAGAAGCGCCCGACCGCCCTGCTCGACCTCGACGTCCATTTCGGCACCAATGCGCTGGCTATGGACCTGGAACCGGGCCGTGGCCTGACCGACGCGATCGAAAATCCCAGCCGCATCGACGGGCTGTTCATCGAACGCGCGATGGTGCGGGCCAGCGACACGCTGGCGATCCTGTCGGCCGAAGCGCCGATCAGCCAGCCGATGCTGACCGACGGCGGCGCCTTCTACCAGCTGCTGGAGGAATTCCGCCTCGCCTTCGAATGCAGCGTCATCGACCTGCCGCGCAACATGCTGATCCAGCATCCGCACCTGATGAGCGACGTCAATCTGACGCTGGTCGTGACGGAACTGACGCTGGCGGCGGCGCGCGACACGATCCGCATCCTGTCCTGGCTCAAGACCAACGCGCCCCAGTCGCGCGTGGTGGTCGTCGCCAACCGCGTCCATCCCGGATCGCCGGAAATCAGCCGCAAGGATTTCGAACAGTCGATCGAGCGCAAGGTGGATGTCCTCATCCCCTTTGACCTGCGCATCGCGTCGCAGGCGGCCAAGCTCGGCAAGACGCTCGCCGAAACCGCCAAGGGCAGCAAGGTCGGCGCGGCCTGCGCCACCCTGCTCGACGAAGCGCTGGGCGCGGCGGAGGCCGATGACGGCGGTGCCATCAAGCCGACGGCGCGCAAGGGGGACTCCCTGCTCGGCAAGATCGACTTCAAGAGCATGATCCCGTCGCGCCGCAAGGACAAGGCCGCGCTGGAAGATTGACGGTGCGCCGCCGCCCGGCGGCCGCCCCTGAAGGACAGGCCCACGAAGGACAGGCAAAGAGATGGACGGCAATTTCCTGTTGATAACGGTGCTGGTGGCGACGATGCTGGGCCTCGTCCTGGTCGCCTTCGCCGGTCCGTCGCCGGACAAGGCGCGCAAGCGCCGTGTCGCCCTGATCCGTGGCCGTCACAGCGAATCGGCCGAGGCACTACTCGAAGCGCGGATGCGCAAGGCCATTTCCAACCGGCCGACCGGCACCGAAGCCAAGATGCTGGTGTCGCTGATCCCCAATCCGGACAATCTGGCCAAGCGCATCAAGATGACCGGCCGGAAATGGACGCTCAGCCAGTATATGACGGCCTGCGCCGTGACCTTCCTGGTCATCACCGCCTTCCTGATGCTGCGCGGCTTTCCCTTTCTCTTCGCGATGATGGTGGGCCTGGCCGCGGGCCTGGGCCTGCCGCACTGGTGGGTCGGTCGCCTGATCGCCAGGCGGATCAACCAGTTCACCGTCAAATTGCCCGATGCGCTCGAACTGCTGACGCGCGGCCTGCGCTCGGGCCTGCCGATCGCCGAGACGCTGGGCATCGTGTCGAGCGAAATTCCGGGGCCGGTGGGCGAGGAATTCAAGCTGATCACCGAACGCATCAAGATCGGCCGGACCATGGAGCAGGCGCTTCAGGAAACCGCAGATCGCCTCGGCACGCCCGAATTCCAGTTCTTCGTCATCACCCTGTCGATCCAGCGGGAAACCGGCGGCAACCTCGCCGAAACCCTGTCCAACCTCGCCACCGTGCTGCGCCAGCGCGCCCAGATGAAGCTCAAGATCCGCGCCATGTCCTCCGAATCCAAGGCATCGGCCTATATCATCGGCGTCCTGCCCTTCCTGGTGTTCGGCATGATCTGCTACATCAACTTCAACTATATGAGCCCCTTCTTCACCCCCGATCCGGCGGGTATTTTCGGGCTATCGCTGATGCAGGTGATCGGCATCGGCGGCATGTGCTGGATGGCGATCGGCGCCTTCATCATGGCCCAGATGGTCAATTTCGAGATTTGATGGGGAGCGATTAGATCATGGACGCACCCACCCCCGCCGGCACCCTGTTCGGCATGACCGCCACCGATTTCGGCACCCTGCTTGCGGGCCTTGCGACGCTCGCCGTCCTCTTCGCCCTCTATGCCGTGATGACGGTGCGCGACCCGATGGCCAAGCGGGTCAAGGCGCTGAACGAACGGCGCGAACAGCTCAAGGCCGGCATTACCGCCTCCACCGCCAAGCGCCGCGCCAAGCTGGTGCAGAAGAACCAGACGACGGACCAGATGCGGTCCTTCCTCTCCAGCCTGAAGGTGTTGCAGGACGACCAGCTCAAGGACGCGCAGATCCGGCTGGCGCAGGCCGGCATCCGGTCGAAGGATCTGGCGGTCGCCGTCATCTTCGGCCGCATGATCCTGCCGATCGTAATCGGCGGCGCCGCCGCGATCCTGCTCTATGGCGTGGGCATCGAACCCGAATGGGGACCGGTAAAGCGCTTTTTCGCCTTCGCGGTCGCGCTGCTGCTCGCCTACAAGGCGCCCGACATCTATATCGACAACAAGGTGCAGAAACGGTCGGCCGCGATCCGCAAGGGACTGCCCGATGCGCTCGACCTGTTGGTCATCTGCGCCGAGGCGGGCCTGACCGTCGACGCCGCCTTCAACCGCGTCGCGCGCGAACTGGGCAAGGCCTATCCCGAACTGGGCGACGAGTTCCAGCTGACCGCGATCGAACTGTCCTTCCTCACCGAACGGCGCATGGCGTTCGAAAATCTCGCCACCCGCGTGAAGCTGGATGCGGTCAAGGGCGTGGTCACGACCATGATCCAGACCGAGAAATATGGCACTCCGCTGGCCAGCGCGCTGCGCGTACTGTCGGCCGAGTTCCGCCACGAACGCATGATGCGCGCAGAGGAAAAGGCCGCCCGCCTGCCCGCGATCATGACGGTGCCGCTGATTCTCTTCATCCTGCCGACCCTGTTCGTGGTCATTCTGGGTCCGGCCGCCTGCTCGATCAGCACCGCTTTCTGAAAAATGGGTCGCGGCCGGGGCGCTTGCCGTAGCGTCCCGGCGACCCCGCCACCGTCCGAGCGATAAAGCGCTGGAATGACCGGTTTTCCTCCTCTATTTCCGCTAACGTAAGAGGAAAGAAGAGAGGATCGCATGACCATCATCCGCACCACCGCCGGCCTTACTGCCGTCGCGCTGGCCAGCCTCGCCGCCCTGCCCGCCCAGGCGGCGCAGCCCGTCACCGGCCGCTGGGCCACGGTGGACGGCAAGGCGATCGTCCACATCGCCCCCTGCGGCCGCCAGCTTTGCGGCAGGATCGAACGGATCGTGAAGCCCACCCCCGGCCGCCCGCAGACCGACATCAGGAACCCCGACCCTGCGCTGCGCGCCAAGCCGCTGGTCGGCCTGGCCCTGCTTTCGGGCTTCACCGACGCCGGCGACATCTGGAAGGGCACGATCTACGACCCGGAAAGCGGCAAAAGCTACAGCAGCAAGGTCAGCCGCAACGGCGACGGCACATTGAAGGTGCAGGGCTGCATCGCCTTCTTCTGCAAGACCCAGACCTGGACGGCCGTGCGATAGGACGAAGGCCGGCTGGCGAGCAGAAGCGGACAGTCAAGCGCGGTGCGATGCCGCTCGAAAGCGGCCATCCCATATTACCGTCGCTCTATCGCCACCGCCGCCAGATCGCGCCGTCCCTCAACACTTCCCGCGCCGCATTATGCCCCGGCGCGCCGGTGACGCCGCCGCCCGGATGGGTGCCCGCGCCGCACATGTAGAGGCCCTTCACCGGCCCGCGATACGCGCCATGGCCCAGCACCGGGCGCGCCGCCCACATCTGGTCCAGCGTCAGGTTGCCATGCATGATGTCGCCGCCGACCAGCCCGAATTTGCGCTCCAGGTCCAGCGGCGAGTGGATCTGGCGCGCGATCACGCTCCTGGCAAAGCCGGGCGCGTGTTCCTCCACCGTCGCGATGATATGGTCGGCCGCCGCCTCCCGCTCATCGTCCCAACTGCGTCCGTCCGGCAGTTCGGGGGCGAATTGCTGGCAGAAGAGGCTCGCCACATGGCATCCCTCCGGCGCCAGGCTGTCGTCGATGGTCGACGGGATCAGCATCTCGACGATCGGCTGCCTTGACCAGCCGTCCCGCTTCGCGTCCAGAAAGGCGCGGTCCATATAGTCCAGCGTCGGCGCGAGGATGATGCCCGACCGGTGATGCTCCCCCGCGCCCGGCAGGCAGGTGAAGTCAGGCAGCGCGGACAGCGCCACATTCATGCGGAACGTACCCGACCCGGCCTTGAACGCGCCGATGCGCCTCACGAAATCGGCCGGCAGGTCACTCTCCACCATCATCCGCTGGTAGAGCAATTTCGGCCCGACATTGGCGATCACCACGCCCCCCATCACCTCTTCGCCGCTCTCCAGCCGCACGCCGACCGCGCGCGCGCCATCGACCAGGACGCGCTCGACCGGCGCCTCCAGGCTGATCTCCACGCCCATCGCCTGCACCACTTTCGCCATGATCTGCGTGATGGCGCCCATGCCGCCGACCGCATGGCCCCATGCGCCCTTCCTGCCGTTCACCTCGCCGAACACATGGTGCAGCAGGACGTAAGCGCTGCCCGGCGTGTCGGGGCTGGCATAATTGCCGACCACGGCATCGAACCCGAAGGCGGCCTTCACGGCGTCGCTTTCGAACCATGAATCGAGGAAACCGCGCGCCGACTTGGTGAACAGGTCCAGCACGTCGCGCTGCTGCTCCAATCCCAGGCCAGCCACCCGCCGCCCCTGCTTCACCGCCTCGACGACCATCCCAAGCCCGTCGCCGACATTGGGCGGGCTTTTCAGCACCAGCTCGCGCAGCACATCCGCCACCACTTCCAGGGCCTCGTAATAGGCGGGCAGCGTCGTGGCATCCTTCGCGCTGAACTTGCGGAACTCCGCCTGCGTCCGCTCCAGCCCGCCCCCCAGCTTGAGGTAGCCGCCATCGGGCTGGGGCAGGAAATTGCTGATCGGCCGCTCGATCACGCGATAGCCATGTGTCGCCAGCTTCATGTCGCGGATGACCTTGGGATTGAGCAGGCTGACCGTGTAGCTGGCGGTCGAGTTGCGGAAGCCGGGATGGAACTGCTCCGTCACCGCCGCCCCGCCCACGACATCGCGCCGCTCAAGGATGCGAACCCTATATCCTGCCCGCGCCAGATAGAAGGCGCAGACCAGACCATTATGCCCGCCCCCGATGATGACGGCATCGTAGGATTTGCTCATGCCAGCTTGCTCCACCCCATCCCCGGCGCGTGATGCTGCCGCGCCTCCGGGATCAGATCGCGCACCCGTCCGCAAAAATGGCGCAGCGCGACTTCCTGTTCGCTCAATGGACCGACGGTGAAGCTGGCCGACGCCATCCCCGCCTGCACCCGGCCGACCAGCTCCGTATCCTCGGCATTGACCTGCCGGTTGATCCGCCAGTTGAGGTAGCGCGCCGCTTTCATGTCCCGGCGGTCATCGGGCAGGGCGTAGCTGATCTCGCGGATCAGCGTCTGCGTCGGCGAAACCGGCAGCCACTGCATGAAATCGACCTGGTCGGGATAGATGTCGAAGGCGAAATTCGGCCAGAGCTTGAAATAGGTCCACAGCCGCTGCCGATCGGGCGGCAGGTGCGGCACCGGGGGCAGGAAATGCTGATAGGCGCGTTCGGACAGGTTTGCCGAAGGACGGTCCAGAATCGCCCCCCACATCTTGTCGGCATGGGGGGACGCCTCGACGCCATAGCCATCGCCCATCAGCCGTTTCAGCCCCGGATGCGCGACCGCGATATGCAGCCCGTCGGAATAATTGTCGCCGATATTCTTCCAGTTCACGGCCCGCGGCCGCACCGTCACCCGCCCCAGCGCGCGGAGGTCCGCGAAGCGATAGGGAGCGATGTCCTGTGCATAGGGCGCCATCATCTGCGCCACCGACGGCCCGCCATCATCCTCCAGCCGCACGAACAGGAAGCCCTGCCAGCTCTCCACCTCGACCGGGACCAGTCCATGATCGGCCAGGTCGAACCCCGCGCCATAGCTGGCCTTCATCGGCACGCCGGTCAGCCGCCCGTCCGTCTCATAGGTCCAGCCATGATAGGGACAGACCAGCTTCTTCGCGCAGCCGCTGGCCTCATCGACGATCCGCGCGCCCCGGTGGCGGCAGACATTGGTGAAGCCGCGCACCACCCCGTCATCGCCGCGGATGATCAGCACGCTTTCGCCGATATAGTCCAGCCTTTGGAAATCGCCGGACGCGGCGAGGTCGCTTTCATGGGCGACGATCTGCCAGGACGGGCGGAAGATGCGGTCCACCTCCACCCCGAAAAATTCGGCGTCGGCATAGGTCCAGGCCGGCAGGCTCCATCCCGCATCCGGGTCCGTCCGGTCTTGTCCCGCCTGCTCCACCTGCGTCGCCCCTCAATTTTACGTATGTATAATATTAGGCGTGCAAAAAGTCGATTCAGCTGTCCATTTCGCTGTCATTTTTTTGCCCGTGGACCGCTGGCCGACGCTCATTCAGCGGGCGCAGGCTTTGCTTCGACCAGCGCCTGCGCGCCATAGCGCCGCGCCAGCAGGGCGCAGGCCATCAACTGGATCTGGTGGAAGATCATGATCGGCAGCAGGATCGGGCCGACCACGCTTGCCGGGAACAGCACGCCCGCGATCGGCACGCCCGACGCCAGGCTCTTCTTGGACCCGCAGAATTGCAGCACGATCGCGTCTTCCCGCGACAGGCCCAGCATCCGCCCCAGCGCCAGCGTGAAGAGCAGGATCACCGCCAGCATCGCGATGCCGATCCCCGCCAGCACCAGCAGTTCCTGGCTCGATACTGTCGACCATAGCCCCTCCACCACGGCGGCGGAGAAGGCGGCATAGACTACCAGCAATATCGACCCCCGGTCGACCCGACCCAGCATCGCCTTGTGCCGCGCCACGAATCCGCCGATCCACGGCCGCATCAGATGGCCGACGACGAAGGGCAGCAGCAATTGCAGCACGATCCCCTCGATCGACGCGAGCGAGACCAGGCTCCCGCCCCCAACCCCGCTCCGCTGCATCAGCAGCGCGACCAGCAGAGGCGTCAGGAAAATGCCCAGCAGGTTGGAAAAGGAAGCGCTGACCACCGCCGCCGCCACATTGCCCCGCGCGATCGCGGTGAAGGCGATGGAGGATTGCACCGTCGATGGCAGCAGCGTCAGGAACAACAGCCCGGCCCGCATGTCCGCGGGCACGAACCCGAATCGCGCCACGATCAGCCCCAGAATCGGGAAGGCGAGGAAGGTCGTGCCCAGCGTCGCCAGATGCAGTTTCCACGCCCGCGCCCCGCTCCAGATCGCTTCGCGCGACAATTTGGCGCCGTGCAGGAAAAAAAGCAGCACGATGCCGGCATCCGCCACCGCGCCCGCAATATCGCCCCCCCGCCCCCGCGCCGGCAGGACCGACGCTAGGGCAACGGTCGCGACCAGCAGCAACAGGAAGGGATCGAGAGCTTGGCGCAGGCGGTTCATCATCATGTCCGGGCGATCGGCGATATCGCGAGGGGGATAGACGGGGCGCCCGGCCTGCGCCAACAACTTCCCCTTGTGCATAGACAAGGAGAGGCTGCCGCCATGAGCGAGCATATCGCGATCATCGAGGACCAGGGCATCATCGAAATCCACATCGACCGCGCCGACAAGAAGAACGCGCTGACCGGCCCCATGTATCGCGCCATGACCGCCGCTCTGGCCGATGCCTCCGCCCGCGCGGACATCGGCGCAGTGCTGTTCGCGGGCCGGGGCGACGCCTTCTGCGCGGGCAACGACCTCAAGGATTTCATGGCCGGGCCGGAGGGCGGCGCGGCCGCCTTCGACTTCATCCGCGCCATCGCCGCCTTCGACAAGCCGATCGTCGCCGCTGTCCAGGGGCTGGCCGTGGGCGTCGGCACGACGATGCTGTTCCACTGCGACCTGGTCTATGCCGCCCCCGACGCGCGCTTCGTCATGCCCTTCGTCAATCTGGGCATCGTGCCCGAAGCCGGCTCCAGCCTGCTCGCGCCCGCAACCATGGGCCATGCCAAGGCGGCGGCGATGCTGCTGCTGGGCGAACCGATGGACGCCGACAGCGCCGATCGCGCCGGCCTCGTCACCGCGATCGTGCCCGGCGACGCCCTGCTCGACCATGCTCGCTCCAAGGCGACGGCGCTGATGCGCAAGCCGCCCCAGGCGCTCGCCGCCACGCGCCGCCTGATGAAGGGCGATCCTGCCGCGCTGACCGCCCGGATCGAGGAGGAAGCCCGCCTGTTCCGCCAAACCCTCGCCTCTCCGGAAGCCCAGGAAGCCTTCGCCGCCTTCTTCGAAAAACGCGCCCCGGTGTTCCGGCGGGGCTAATCCGGCTTCCGCCCGAAGCGGATCTCGCTCACGATCACCGCCGCGACGATCAGCAACCCGCCCAGCAGCGCCATGGGCGGCAGCCGCTCGCCCGCGATGCGGCCGATGATCCCGGCCCATACCGGCTCGCCCGCATAGATCAGCGTCGCCCGCGTCGGCGACACGCTGCGCTGCGCCCAGTTCATGACGAACTGGATCAGCGCCGTCATGGCCCCCAGGCCGCAGGCCGACAGCAGCACCGTCCAGGAAAAGGGCGGCACGCTCTCCCCCGCCGGAACCATGCAGGCGAAGGCGAGCAGGGCCGTCACCGCCAGCTGCACCAGAGTCACCCGCGCGACATCGACCTTGCCCGCCCACAGGCTGATGAAGATGATCTCCAGCGCGATCGCCAGCGTGCTGACCAATGTCAGCGCCTCACCCTTGCCCAGGGCCAGCCCCTCGCCCGGCGCGGCGATCAGCATCAGGCCGATGAAGGCCAGCGCCACACCGATCCAGCTCGCCAGACGAGGCGGCCGCCGCAGGATGATCCATTGCAGGATGGGCACCAGCGGCACATAGGCGGCGGTGATGAAGGCGGACGTGCTGCTGCTGATCGTCTGCAATCCCCAGGTCTGGAGCGAATAGCCGACGAAAATGCCGACCCCGATCATCAGCCCCGCCAGCAACTCCCGCGCAGTCAGCCCGCGGAGCGCCGGCAGGGCGAAGGGCAGCGCCATCAGCGCCGCAGTACCGAACCGCAGGCCGACGAAGAAGAACGGCCCGGTCATCTGCACGGCATTATGGACGATCAGGAAGGTGCCGCCCCACAGGATCGTCACGCCGATGAGCGCAAGTTCGGGGCGGCCGATCATCAGGTGGTTCCGGCCGGGCTTGTCCAGGGCAGCATTGTGCAACATAATGCACAACGCCCTATGAGCACTATATTGCACAGTCAAGATGCGCCGGCGCCAGCCGATGCCCCGGAACGCCCCGACGTACTGGCCCATGTCGCCGGTAATGTTCGTGCGTTCCGCATCGAACGCGGCTTCAGCCAGGAGGCGCTGGCGGCGCTGGCCGGGGTCAGCCGACGGATGATTTCCGGTATAGAAAGCGGCGAGGCCAATGTGAGCCTCTCGACGCTTGACAGGCTCGCGCAGGCGCTGGGAGTCAGTTTCTCAGCGCTGGTCCGCCCGTCCGGGATGCGCGACAACAGCCGCATCGACACTCTCGCCTGGCGCGGCGGCAACCCCGACAGCCGCGCCACCTTGCTCGGCACCGTGCCCGCCACGCGGGAAGCGGAACTCTGGACCTGGTCCCTGGGTGTGGGTGAAACCTATCGAGCCGAGGCCGACGCCGCCAACTGGCATGAAATGCTCTATGTGGTGGAAGGCGCGTTGACGGTGGAGATGGAAGGGGCGACGCCCAGGAAGGTGACGGCCGGCGACTTCCTGATCTTCAGCAGCGACCGCCCCTATCGCTTCGCCAATCATGGAACGACGCCGGTCCGCTTCGTCCGCAATGTCGTCTTCTGACGTTGCTTCTGACGCCAGCGGGCGTCATCCAGCCTCATTCATTCCTGAGATCGCTGCCTGCCTTCTCCAGCGATTCGCCGACATCCCGCTTCGCTTCGCCTGCCTCGCGCCTGGCGTCATCCGCCGCCTCGTCTGTCGCGGCTCCGATTCTGTCGGCGCCATTGTCAATCGCCCGGCCTGCATCCTCAAGCCCATTGTCGATCTTCGCGCCGGCACGGTCGACCGCGCTGGTCACGTCGTTGCCGATCGCCGATCCGGCATTTTCCAGATTGTCCTGCGCCTTTTCCGAGCAGGCGGACAGGCCGGCCGCAGCCAGCACTGTCAGCCCGGCGAGAAGGGATTTACGCATATTTGGCTCCTCTTGCGCGTATCGTGGAGCCGCTTAAAGCGCAGGAATGACGATAAGGTTGCGTCAGGGCAATCACCCCCCGCGCAGGCCGAACACCATGGATCGATCGCCTTCGGGGATCAGCCCTTCGAGCACGCGCCAAAAACCGGTGACGGACCCCTGCCCCGCCTGGGCATAGGCCGCCGCCATCTTCTCGCGCAGCGCGCGGAACAGGTCCGCCTCCAGCGCCTTTCCGGCCGGGCTGAGCCGCAGCAATTTCTGCCGCCGGTCGCTCGGCCCCGTCCGCGTCTCGATATAGCCGCGCTCGACCAGGTCGTTCAGCACCCGCCCCAGCGACTGTTTGGTGATCGCCAGCAGCCGCAGCAATTCCTTGACCGTGAGGTCAGGCTGGCGCGAAATGAAATAGAGCGCGCGATGATGCGCCCGCCCCAGCCCTTGCGCCGCAAGCCCCTCGTCGATCGAACGGGTGAGCGCGGAATAGCCGAAATAGAGCATCTCGATCCCCCGCCTGATCTCATCCTCGCGCAGGAAGAGCGGGGAGGCAGGGGAAATCTGGGTGGAAGGCGCGTTGGAAACCGACATGGGGGGCTTATGATCCGGCGAAAGGGCGAAACGCATATTGGCGTCATCAAACTAGCATGACTAGGCTTTCCTTTCGCCGATCACACGTTATATGGCGGTCCGCGTCGACGATCCGTCGACCCTGCTGGGGCGTAGCCAAGCGGTAAGGCAGCGGTTTTTGGTACCGCCATGCGGAGGTTCGAATCCTCCCGCCCCAGCCAGTTTCCCGACCATCCTTCCGCCACCTTGCCCTCCCCGCGACGCTGGCCTAAAGGCTCGGCTCATGCCCGACATCTTCATTCCCGACGCGTCGCCCCAGTCCCCCGGACCGGAGTTGACCGGCAAGGCGCTGTTCCCGCATCGGCACCTGCTTTCGATCGCCGATCTCAAACCCTGGGAAATCCGCTTCCTGCTCGATGAGGCCGAACATTGGGCGCAGGCCAACAAAGGCCGCGCGCGCAAGCATGATGACCGGCTGGCGGGCATGACCCAGATCAACGCCTTCTTCGAAAACAGCACCCGCACATTGCTGTCGTTCGAGATCGCCGGCAAGCGGATGGGCGCCGATGTCGTCAACATGCACGCGGGCCAGTCCAGCGTGAAGAAGGGCGAGACGCTGATCGACACCGCCATGACCCTGAACGCCATGGCCGCCGACGTCATCGTCATCCGCCATGCCAGTTCAGGCGCGGTGGCGCTGATCGCGGACAAGGTCGACTGCCCGGTCCTCAATGCGGGCGACGGCTGGCACCAGCACCCGACCCAGGCGCTGCTCGACGCGCTCACCATCCGCCGCCGCAAGGGCGGGTTCGAAGGACTGGTGGTCGCCATCTGCGGCGACGTGCTGCACAGCCGCGTGGCGCGTTCGAACATGCTCTGCCTCGCCGCGCTGGGCGCGCAGGTGCGCGCGGTCGCCCCGCCCACGCTGCTGCCGCCGGAGGTAGAGATGCTGGGCGCGACACCCTATACCCGCATGGACGACGGGCTGGATGGCGCCGACGTGGTAATGATGCTGCGCCTCCAGAACGAGCGTATGGATGGCGCCTTCATCCCGTCGGCCCGTGAATATCATGCCCTCTACGGCCTGACCCCCGAGCGGCTCGCCATTGCGAAACCCGACGCGCTGGTCATGCACCCCGGCCCCATGAACCGGGGCGTGGAGATCAGCAGCACCGTGGCCGACCATCCCGAACGATCGGCGATCACCGAGCAGGTGGCGATGGGCGTCGCGGTACGCATGGCCTGTCTGGACGTGCTGACGCGCGGTGCGCGCGGCGTGGAGGGATGGGCTTGACCATCTCGACGAACAAGCTGGAGGGATGAGCTTGATGGCTCCGAACAATTCTTCTCGTCCTTGCCGCCTGCGCGGGGATGACCTTGTCCATAAGAGGTGCGGCGCGTGACGAAGATCGCCATCATCAACGGCCAGCTGGCCGATCCGGCGGCCGATGCGCTCACGCCCGGCGCCGTGCTGATCGAAGGCGACCGGATCGTCGCCAGCGGCGCGATCCACGTCCCATCCGATGCAGAACAGGTGGATGCGCAGGGGCTGGTGGTCGCGCCCGGCCTGATCGACCTCGGCGTCTTCGCCACCGACAAGCCGGCCTTCCATTTCGGCGGCATCACCCGCGCGGCGCTGATGCCCGACCAGCGCGCCCCGCTGGACGAGGTTGGCCTGATCCGGCAGGCGGCGCGCGCGGGCAAGCCCGATTTCTGGGTCCACCCGATCGCGGCGGCGACTCGTGGCCTTCAGGGTGCCGAAATGGCGGAGATCGGCCTGATGCAGGCGGCGGGCGCGAAGGCAGTCGGCACCGGCCGCCAGTGGATCGCCGATTCGGGCGTGATGCTGCGCGTCCTGTCCTATGCCAGCGGCCTCGGCCTTACCCTGATCGCCCATGCCGAGGATAGCGGCCTGACCGCCAAGGCCGTGGCGACCAGCGGCGAGACCGCGACGCGCCTCGGCCTGCCCCATGCCCCGGCCTGCGCCGAAGCGATGGCGATCGCGCGCGACATCATGCTGGTGCGCGAAACCGGCGCGTCGATCCATTTCCGGCTGGTGACGACGAAGGCGGGTTTCGACCTGATCCGCGCGGCCAAGGCGGAGGGACTGAAGGTCACCTGCGGCATCAGCCCCGCCTATCTTTTCCTCAACGATCAGGCGGCGACCGACTTTCGGACCTTCGCCCGCCTGTCGCCGCCGCTGCGGTCCGAAACCGACCGGCAGGCCAGCCTGGCCGCGGTCGCCGACGGGACGGTCGATGTCATTACCTCCAGCCACGACCCGCGCGGGCCGGAAGACAAGCGCCTGCCCTTCGCCGACGCCGCGCCCGGCATGGCGGGGGCGGAAACACTGCTGGCCCTGTCGCTCAACCTGGTGCGCGACGGGCATGTGACGATCAACCGGCTGATGACGCTGCTCTGCGCCAATCCGGCGCGCATCCTGGGCGTCAATGCCGGCAGCTTCGCTGCGGGGAGCGCCGCCGACCTGATCTTCATCGATCCCGACACGCCCTGGATCGTGGATTCGGGCAAGATGGCGGCCGCCGCGGGCAATACGCCCTTCGACCGGCTGCCGGTGCAGGGCCGCGCGCGGCGGATCATGAAGGGCGGCGCATTCCTTTAGCCGCTTTCCCGGGTGAGAATAGGGGCGGCCTGACGGATCAGCCGCCCGCCACCCTCATCCCAGTATGAAGTCGACCCCCGCCTTGGCGTGGATGCTGGTGCAGTCGTAGATCGGCACGACATTGGCCTTCACGTCGACGATCAGTTCCAGTTCGGTGCAGGCCAGCACCACCGCCTGCACATGCTGCTTGGCGATGTCGGTCAGTTCCGACTTCATATAGCGCTCGGACTCGCGGCTGATCTTGCCCACGGTCAGTTCGTCATAGACGATGCGGTCGATCCGCTCCGCCATCTCCATGTCGGGCGGCAGCAGCGACACGCCATGCGCGACCAGCCGCTGGCGGTAGAATTTCTCCACCATCACGTTGCGCGTGCCGATCAACGCCGCTTTCTCGACGCCGTCCGCCTGCATCTTCTTCCCCACCCGCTCGGCGATATGGAGGATGGGGATGCCGACCGCGCTCTGCACCCGGTCGTAGACACGGTGCATACTGTTGGCGCAGATCAGCAGCGCACCCGCGCCCGCCGTCTCCAGCCGGCGGGCCGCGTCGATCAGCTTGACGGCGGCATTGTCCCAATCCTCTTCGGTCGCGCAGCCGGCGACGGACGCGAAGTCGAGACTTTCGATCAGCAGCGGCGCACTGTGCTGGCCGCCCAGCGCGCGATGCACGGCCTTGTTGATGATCTCATAATAGCGGGCGGTGGAGGTCCAGCTGAGACCGCCGATCAGGCCAAGCTTGTGCATATGTTCCCCGCAATCCCCGACATGAAAAAGAGACGGACGGGCGCCCCGCCCTGCCGTCCCTTCATGGTTAAGGGAAGCGATGCTTAGTGGGCAAGCCCCTTCACGATCTCCTCGACCATCTTCTTGGCGTCGGCCAGCAGCATCATGGTGTTGTCCATGTAGAAGACCTCATTGTCGACGCCGGCATAGCCCGCGCCGCCCATGGAGCGCTTCACGAACAGCACCGACTTGGCGTTGGCCACGTCCAGGATCGGCATCCCGTAGATGGGCGACGTCTTGTCGGTCTTGGCCGCCGGGTTGGTCACGTCGTTGGCGCCGATGACGAAGGCGACGTCGGCCTGGCCGAACTCGCTGTTGATGTCCTCCAGTTCGAACACTTCGTCATAGGGGACGTTCGCTTCGGCCAGCAGCACGTTCATATGGCCGGGCATACGGCCCGCGACCGGGTGGATCGCATATTTGACGCTGACGCCTTCCTTCTTGAGCAGGTCGCCCATCTCGCGCAGCGCGTGCTGCGCCTGGCTGACCGCCATGCCGTAGCCCGGCACGATGATGACGCTGTCCGCCTGTTTCATCAGGAACGCCGCGTCTTCGGCGCTGCCGCGCTTGTAGGGACGATCGACCGCCGCCGCGCCGCCGCCCGACGGGCCGCTTTCCGCGCCGAAGCCGCCGGCGATCACGCTGATGAAGCTGCGGTTCATCGCCTTGCACATGATGTAGGAGAGGATCGCACCCGAACTGCCCACCAGCGCGCCGGTGATGATCATCGCGGTATTGCCCAGGGTGAAGCCCATGGCGGCGGCGGCCCAGCCCGAATAGCTGTTCAGCATCGACACCACGACCGGCATGTCCGCGCCGCCGATCGGGATGATCAGCAGGAAGCCGATGACGAAGCTGAGCGCGGTCACGGTCCAGAAGATCCAGGGCGACTGGTCGGTCACGAAATAGGCGATGAGGCCCAGGATCGCGGCCAACGTGCCCAGGTTGATGATATGGCGGCCGGGCAGCATGATCGGCTTGCCCGACATGTTGCCGTTGAGCTTGAGGAAGGCGATGACCGACCCGGAGAAGGTGATCGCGCCGATCGCGACGCCCAGCCCCATCTCGATCCGGCTGGCATTGTGGATCTCGTCCGTCAGCGGATCGAGAATGCCGAAGGCGCCGGGATTGAGATAGGCGGCAGCGCCCACCAGCACGGCGGCCATGCCGACGAGGCTGTGGAAGGCGGCGACGAGTTGCGGCATCGCCGTCATCGCGATCCGCCGGGCGATCAGGAAGCCGATGCCGCCGCCAACGATGATGGCGCCGACGATCTCGGGCAGGCTGACCACATCATGGGTGTAAAGCGTGGTCACGACCGCGATGGCCATGCCGACCATGCCCATGCGGTTGCCGCGTCGGCTGGTGGCGGGGCTGGACAGCCCGCGCAGCGCCAGGATGAAGAGGATGCCGGCGATCAGATAGGCGAGCGCCACGAAGGGAGAGACAGGAGCCAGCTCGTGCATCACTTGCGCTCCTTCTTCTTGTACATCGCCAACATGCGTTCCGTGACCGCGAAGCCACCGAAGATGTTGACCGATGCGAAGACCACCGCGACCAGCCCCAACACCTTCGCCGCAATGCTGCCCGCCTCCGCCGACGCGACCAGCGCGCCGACGATGATGACCGAGGAAATGGCGTTGGTGACCGCCATCAGCGGCGTGTGGAGCGCGGGCGTCACCGACCAGACCACATAATAGCCGACGAAGCACGCCAGCACGAAAATCGACAGGATGGAAATGAAGTCCATCGTTCCTACTCCCTGTTCGTCCCGCCTCGCTGCGACCGGACGTTCCCGCGCGGCCCGCCCCCTCGGCAGACCCACGCCCCTATAGTCAGTTCGGGACCAAGCCCGCGATCAACTTGACAGCAACCGCTCGTTCACCACTTTCCCGCCCTGCGTAAGGCGGATCGCGTTGCCGATTTCCTCGTCCAGCACCGGGGCATTCTTGTCCTTGTCCCAGAAGGCCGACAGGAAATTATAGAGGTTGCGCGAGAAGAGCGCCGAGGCGTCGGTCGCGAGTCGGGAGGGCACGTTGCGATGACCCACGATCCGGACGCCGTGGCGCTCGACCACTTCGCCCGCTACAGCGCCCTCGACATTGCCGCCCTGCTCGACCGCCAGGTCGACTATCACGCTGCCGGGTTTCATCGTCGCGATCTGCGCGTCGGTGATGAGGCGCGGCGCAGGACGGCCTGGGATCAGGGCGGTGGTGATGACGATGTCCTGCTTGGCAATATGGGCCGACACCAGTTCGGCCTGCGCGGCTTTATATTCGTCGGACATTTCGGTGGCATAGCCGCCGCTGCCCTCGCCCTCGATGCCCGCGACCTTCTCCACGAAGATCGCCTTGGCGCCGAGCGATTCAATCTGCTCCCTGGTCGCAGCGCGGACGTCGGTAGCGGACACCTGCGCGCCCAGACGCCGCGCGGTGGCGATCGCCTGGAGGCCCGCGACGCCCACGCCCATGATGAAGGCCTTGGCCGCCGACACAGTGCCGGCCGCCGTCATCATCATCGGGAAGGCCTTGCCATATTCGGCGGCGGCATCGAGCACCGCCTTGTAACCGGACAGGTTCGACTGGGACGAGAGAATATCCATCGACTGGGCGCGGGTGATGCGGGGCATGAACTCCATCGCCAGAGCCTCGAACCCGGCTGCCGCATAGGCATCGACCCGCGCGCGCTCGCCAAAGGGGTTGAGCCCCGCCGCGATCCAGGCGCCAGACTTCGCACCGGCCAGGCTTTCGGGCGCCGGTCCCTGCACGCCCAGGATGATGTCCGCGCCCGCGACCGTCGCGCCCCGATCGGCCACCGCCGCGCCCGCCGCCGCATAGTCGGCGTCGGCGATCGACGCCGTCAGCCCGGCGCCGGCCTCGACGGCGACATCGGCGCCCAGCGCCTTGAACTTCTTAACCGTCTCGGGCGTCGCGGCGACCCGTCGTTCGCCCGCCGCCTGTTCTTTCACGATTGCTATTTTCATGTTGTCGCACCCCTCCCGGTCACGATCGTCAGTTCAGCCCGAAATCAGCAGCACCACGATAGCCGCCACGATCACGCTGGCGATGGTTCCCCACTTCATCAGGCCGACAAAACCATGATAGGTTTCGTTCGCGCTCTGGATATGTCCTTCGTTCGACATATTCGCTCCTCTTCCTGTGCTTTTCGCGGCCCACCTCTTATCCTGTCACCTCCCCCCCCTCAACCCGGCGACCGACAAGAAAATCTTTCGCAGTTAAGCACGCCTTTACCGCTGTCCCTTAGCGTCGGTCGCCTGTTGCATTTGAGGGGTAGAGATGGCGCGCGACGGCGTACCGATGCTGATGCTGATCGACGACGAGCCGGCTCAACGGCGACTCGTTTCCGCCCTCGCATCCCGCGCCGGATGGCGCACCATCTTCGCGCAGGACGGCGAAACCGCCATCGCGATGCTGGGAACGCAGGACGGGATGCGGCTCGACGCCATCATCCTCGACCAGTGGAGCCCCGATTTCGACCCCTCCGGCCTGATCCGCGAGATTCGCGCACGGCGCCCGGCGCTCCCCATACTGGTCCTGACCGCGCATAATCATGTCTCCAGCGCCGTCGACGCCATGCGCGCCGGCGCGACAGATTATCTTTCCAAGCCGATCGCGCCCGAACGGCTGCTCGCCGCGCTGAACGCCACGGTCGCCGAAGGCGGCGCGACCGGCGAACTGCGCCCCCTGACAGAGAAGATCAGCGCGCCCCTCTCCTTCGAGGATGTGGTCGGCGCCGCGCCCCAGTTTCGCGCCGCCCTCGCCATTGCGGCCAAGGCGGCGCGCGCCCGCGTACCCGTGCTGATCGAAGGGGAAAGCGGTGTCGGCAAGGATGTGATCGCGCGCGCGATCCACGCCGCCTCGCCCCGTCACAAGCAGGCGATGGTGACCGTCAATTGCGGCGCCATTCCGACCAACCTGGTCGAATCGGAACTGTTCGGCCATGAACGCGGCGCCTTCACCGGCGCCTTCGACCGGCATGTCGGCAAGTTCGTAGCGGCCGACATGGGCACGATCTTCCTCGACGAAGTCAGCGAGATGTCGCTCGACGCGCAGGTGAAGCTGTTGCGCGTGCTCCAAGACGGCGAAGTGCAGCCGATCGGCGCCCGTCGCCCGGTGCATGTCGATGTGCGCGTGATCGCCGCCACGAACCGGCGACTCGCCGAAGAGATAGAAGCCGGTCGCTTCCGCGAGGATCTTTATTATCGCCTCAACGTCGTCCAGCTGACCGTTCCGCCGCTGCGGGAGCGGATGGGGGACATACCGGCACTCTGCCGCCATCTGCTCGCCCGCATCGCGACCCAGCCGGGCCTGCGCAGCCTGGGCCTCACCGACGATGCGCTCTCGCTGCTGATGCAGCATCCCTGGCCGGGCAATGTCCGCCAGTTGCAGAACGCCCTCTTCCGCGCCGCCGTGCTGTGCGAGGGCGATGCGCTCACCCCGCTCGACTTCCCCCAGATCGCGGTGCAGATCCGCGCCGGAGAGGTTGCGGATCGCATCGCCGCACGCCCGCGCGCGATCACCCCGCCCCATCGCGACGGCGCGGGCATCACCCTGTTCGAGGGCGACGGCCATGTCCGCCAGCTGGCGGAGATCGAAGCCGACGTCATCCGTCTGGCGATCGGCCATTATCGCGGTCGCATGACCGAAGTCGCGCGGCGGCTGGGCATCGGCCGGTCCACCCTCTACCGCAAGCTCGCCGAACTGGGCATCGACAGCGCCGCCTGACCGTGTGCGGCGTTGAATTCTGCCCCCGCCTATGCTTTGGACGGGGCATGAAACATGTCGCCCTCGCCGCCTGCCTGCCCATCCTGCTGCTTGCCGCCTGCGGTCGCACCGAACCCGTCGCGGATATGCCGACCCAGGAGGAACTGGCCGCCGCCGCCAATGCCGCGGCCGCCAATGCGATCGCCAGCCAGCAGCAGGACGATGCGCCGGAAAGCCGCAACTATGTGAATGTCGAACGGGGCTTCTCGATCACCCTTCCCGAAGGCTGGGTGATGGACAAGAGTGCAAGCACGGCCGATGGCATCGTCTATCAGGACCCCGGCGCCGGGGCCGACGTGCGTGTCTTCTGGCAGAAGAATGACGGCGACCAGACGTTGCAGCAGATCGTGGAGTCGGTCAGCAACGGCGCGGAAGGCGTGGATGGCGATTTCGTCGGCGACAATGAATATCGGGGAACCGCCAATGACGGCGAAGGCAATAATGTCGCCATACGCCTGCTCAGGCAGCCCGACGGTTCGATCGTGACGGCCACCTTCGTCTATCCCGAAATGCTGAGCGAACAATATCAGGGCATTGCCGACCGGCTGCTGACCAGCCTGCGCATCTTTGCGCCCCGCGACCAGGCCGAAGCGGCCGCCGGCGCGCCCGGCAATGCCGCCAACGCCGTCGCCGCCCCCTGATCCCGCTCAGCGCGCGACCTCCGCTTCCCGCAGATCGCGCGTTTCGGTGAGCGCCCTTGGTCCCAGCGTGAGTTCACGGGTCTGTTCCTCGACCAGCCCGCTCCGCGTCGAAAGACCATAGCGCACCGCCACCTGCACGCCGTCCCCTGCCAGCCTTTCTTCCAGCAGGACCTTTTCGCCCTGGCGGTCCTCCATCCGCAGCACGCCTTCGACATTGACCGGGCGCCCCAGCGGCGATCCCGCCATGGTACGCACGCCACGCCCGGCCGCCCCGTCCTCGACATCACCCCCGGCGAACAGGAACAGCGGCAGATATTCGCCGGCCAGCAGCGCCAGCCGTCCTTCGGCGGACAGGCCGGTGAAAAGCGCCTTCACCGCGCTGGCGGCGCGGTGTCGCGGCGATCCCGGATCGAAACCCTCCAGCATCCGCTCCTGCCCCTGGCTCACCACCGCCCAGACGTTGTCGATGTCGTCAAGCGCGATGATCCTGCCCCTGGCGTCCAGGCGGAAGGCCATCTCCACATCGATGAGCGGCGTCAGTGCGGCGCGGAAGGATTCGGTTGCGGCGGACGGCGCGTCACTGTCGATCTTTCGCAGCGTGGCGCGCAGCACATAGCCTTCGCCCGCCCGCTCGAACCGGAGGCGGCGCGTGGCGGAAAAACGGCTCTTCTGCCCGTCGACGGTGCGATCCTGCTCGATCCGGTAGACCAGGTCGCGCCCGACCGGCGGGACGAAGGGAATGGCGACCTTCTCCGCAGCCGCCGGCTGCGCCAGGATAATGCACAGCGCCGCCATGCCCCATATTCTCATCGCGTCTGCTCCCCGATCCAGCCGGCAAAAGCGGCCGAAGCCCGCGCATCCATCTGGATGATGGCGGGCCGTTCATAGTCGTGCAATTCGGCCAGCCGCGCCTGCAAGGCTGCGCCCTGCGCGACGCCGGTCTTGAACAGGACAGGGATCTCGGCCGCCTGTTCGATCCTGCCCTTCCATTCATAGATCGAGGTGCAGGGCGCGCCGATATTGGCGCAAGCCGCCAGTTTCTCCTCGACGATCTGGCGCGCCACGCGCCGGGCGTCCTCGGCTGATCCGAACAGCGTATAGACCAGCATGATCGCCTCGCTCATGCGCCGGGCCGTCCGATGGCATGGGCTCCCCAGGCGGCCGACGCCACCACCAGCGCACCCACCGCCTGGTGCAACACCGCCAGCGGCAGCGCGATCCCGCTGACCACCGTGGCGATGCCGAGCAACACCTGCGTTCCCACCGTGGCGTTGATGGCAATCGACGCGCCGCGATGCCCCGCCCGCCTGGCGCGCCGCGCCAGCAGGACCAGCAACGCCGCCACAACCCAGGCCCACCAGCGATGGATGAAGTGGACCAGATAGGGATCGGAGGAAAGCGTCGACCAGAAGGACCCCATCCAGCTGATCCCATCCGGCACCAGATAGTCGTTCATCAAGGGCCAGGTGCTGGAGACATAACCGGCATCCAGCCCCGCGGTGAAGGCCCCGAACAGGAGCTGCACGAACAGAGCGGTCAGTGCGAGCATCGCGAGGAGCCGCAGCCGTGCCGGCCGCGCTGCCCGATTGCGCGTCAGCGCCAGCAGGTCGAGCGCGGTCCAGATCAGGCCGCCGATGATGAAGAGCGCGGTCAGCAGGTGCACCGCCAGCCGATAATGGCTGACATCGGTGCGTACCGACAGGCCCGACTTGACCATCCACCAGCCGATCGCCCCCTGCAGCCCGCCCAGCGCCAGCAACGCGACGAGCCGCCAGCCATAACCGGCCGGAATCGCACGCTTCCATGCGAACCAGGCCAGCGGCAGGGCGAAGGCGATGCCGATCAGCCGTCCCAGCAGCCGGTGCGCCCATTCCCAGAAGAAGATGAACTGGAAATCGCCCAGACTCATGCCCCGGTTGATCTCCCGATATTCGGGGATCTGCTGGTAGAGGCGGAACGCCTCCATCCACTGGTCATGGGTCAGCGGCGGGATGGCACCGGTGATCGGCTTCCACTGGGTGATGGACAGTCCGGATTCGGTCAGGCGGGTGATGCCGCCCACCACCACCATGCAGAAGACCAGCGCGGCCACGGCGAGCAGCCAGCGAGCGATGGCGCGCGGCGCGGGCCGGGAGGACGAGCGAAAGGCGGATCCAGTCATCGGCGGTGTCATGCGCGCGCGCCTTGTCCGTTTCAAGAGTGCAGATGAGGACAAAAGGTCCGGGGGCGCACGCGCGGTGGAAACAATTGCGCACATGGACGTATCGGATCGACGATCTCAACGATAATATAGAGATGAGGATGAACCCCGTGTCCGGATTAGCCGAGAGAATCGCCGCGCAGGGACCGCTGGGCAAGCTCACCGCGGCCCTCGACGGCGCGTCGCCGCTCGGGCCGGTCGACGGCTGGTCGCCCATCCTCGTTTCCACAGTCCAGCTGATGCTGTCATCCCGGGCGGAAATCGTGCTCTTCTGGGGGCAGCAGCTCTGCGCCCTGTACAATGATGCCTATGCGCCCACCATCGGCGACAAACATCCGCATGCGCTGGGGCGTCCGGCGCGGGACGGCTGGGCCGAACTGTGGGACGATCTGGGGCCGTTGCTGCAATCGGTGCTGGAGCAGGGCAAGACGATCCACGCCAAGGATCGCCCCTTCTATATCGAACGCGACAAGGGACGCGGGGAGGAAGTGTTTTTCGACATTTCCTATTCGCCCGTGTTCGAAGCGGACGGCTCGATCGGCGGCGTGTTATGCATCGTCAGTGAAACCACGCGCCGCGTCCTGGCCGAGCGGCAGACGACAGCCGAGCGCGATCGGCTCTGGTCGCTGGCCCGCGACCCTTTCCTGATCACCGACACGAATGGCATCTGGCTCGCCGCCAGCCCGGCCTGGAGCGACATATTAGGCTGGCCGCTCGACCAGTTGGTGGGGAGCGACGCCCGATGGATCGAGCATCCCGACGACATCGCCCGGACGCGCGCGCAATTGGGCGACATCCTGTCCGGTGACGCGTCGCCCCGATACGAAAACCGCTACCGGACCACAGACGGTCTGTACCGCACCTTCAGCTGGACCTCCGTTCTTGACGGGGACCGTATCTATTGCGTCGCCCGCGACGTCACCGAGCATCGCGCCGAAGCCCGCGCCCGCGCCGAGGCCGAGGCCGCGCTGCGCCAGGCGCAGAAGATGGAAACGCTGGGCCAGTTGACCGGCGGGGTCGCGCACGACTTCAACAATCTGCTCCAGGTCGTCACCGGCAATCTGGAACTGCTGCAACGCAGCCTGCCGACGGACCCGCCGCGCCTCAAACGGGCCGCGGACAATGCCATGGCCGGAGCGGAGCGCGCGGCGATCCTGACCCAGCGCCTGCTCGCCTTCTCCCGCCGCCAGCCGCTCAGTCCGCAGCCCATGGACCCCAACCGGCTGATCGCCGGCATGTCCGATCTGTTCCAGCGGACACTGGGCGAGACGATAGAGGTCCGCAGCGTGCCGCAGGAGGGTGCCTGGACGATCGAGGTCGACCACAACCAGATGGAGAATGCGCTGCTCAACCTGGCGGTCAATGCGCGCGACGCGATGCCGGGCGGCGGCAAACTCGACATCGAAATAGACAATATCGAGATCGATTCCGCGCAGGCCGTGCGCGACGGCGAGATGCCGCCCGGCCAATATGTGCGGATCAGCCTGTCCGATAGCGGCGCGGGCATGGACGCCGACACGCTGCGCCATGCGGTCGAGCCATTCTTCACCACCAAGGATGTCGGGCGCGGCACGGGCCTGGGCCTGTCCATGGTCTATGGCTTCATCAAACAATCTGGCGGCCATTTGCAGGTCTATTCCGAACCCGGCCAGGGCACCTGCGTCAAGCTCTACCTGCCCCGCCATCATGGCGTGCCGCCGGTCGAGAACAGCGACGAGCCTACCCCTCCACAGACGATCGGCGGCACGGAGACGATCCTGCTGTGCGAGGATGACGACAATGTGCGCGCCTATTCGGCCGCTGTTCTGCGCGATCTGGGCTATCGGGTGGTGGAGGCCGGCGATGCAGCGCAGGCGCTCGGCGCGCTCGGCATCGCGACGCACCCGATTGACCTGCTCTTCACCGATGTCGTGCTGCCCGGCGGCATGAGCGGCGCCGATCTTGCCCGCGAAGCGCATATCCGCGCCCCGGACCTCAAGATCCTCTTCACCACCGGCTATGCCCGCAACGCCATCATCCACCAAGGTCGGCTCGAGGCGGGCGTCGAACTGCTCACAAAGCCGTTCACCTATTCCGAACTGGCGGCGAAGGTGCGCGCCATGCTGGACCGCCATCCGGGCCAGGCGGATCAGCGGCCCTGATCCGCCGCGCCTTGTCGTGCCGAATTTCCGCCTTTTCCGCGCCATGCATCCTTGAAATAGTATTTGTATGAGTATATCGGAGAGGCGAGCGCGCATAAGCGCCCCGTCTTTTTCGTCAGGATGCCCCAATGAGCGATTCGCCCAAGACTGCCCCCAAGCTGCGCAGCCGCGCCTGGTTCGACAACCCCGACAATATCGACATGACCTCGCTCTATCTGGAGCGCTACCTGAATTTCGGCTTGAGCCTTGAGGAACTGCGTAGCGGCAAGCCGATCATCGGCATCGCCCAGACCGGCAGCGACCTCAGCCCCTGTAACCGCCACCATATCGTGCTGGCCGAACGTATGCGCGAAGGTATCCGCGAAATGGGCGGCATCGCGCTGGAATTTCCGGTCCATCCGATCCAGGAAACCGGCAAGCGCCCGACCGCCGGCCTCGACCGCAACCTCGCCTATCTGGGCCTGGTCGAAGCCATTTACGGCTACCCGCTGGACGGCGTCATCCTGACCACCGGCTGCGACAAGACCACGCCCGCGCTGCTGATGGCGGCCGCCACCGTCAACATTCCCGCGATCGCCCTGTCGGTCGGCCCGATGCTGAACGGATGGCACAAGGGTGAGCGCACCGGGTCGGGCACGATCGTGTGGCATGGCCGCCAGTTGCTGGCCGCCGGAAAGATCGATGAGGAAGGTTTCATCAAGCTCGTCGCCTCCTCCGCGCCCTCGACCGGCTATTGCAACACCATGGGCACGGCATCGACCATGAACAGCCTCGCCGAAGCGCTGGGCATGATGCTGCCCGGTTCGGCGGCGATCCCCGCCCCCTATCGCGACCGTCAGGAAGCCGCCTACCGCACCGGCAAGCGCATCGTCGAAATGGTGCATGAGGATCTCAAGCCCTCCGACATCATGACGCTCGATGCCTTCCACAATGCCATCCTCGTCAATTCGGCGATCGGCGGGTCGACCAACGCGCCGATCCACCTCGCCGCCATCGCCCGCCACATGGGCGTCGACCTGCCGCTCAAGGATTGGGAGACGGTCGGGCACAAGGTGCCGCTGCTGGTGAACCTCCAGCCCGCAGGCGAATATCTGGGCGAGGATTATTATCGCGCCGGCGGCGTCCCCGCCGTCGTCAGCCAGTTGATCGAACAGGGGCTGATCCGCGAAGGCGCGATGACCGTCAATGGCAAAACCATGGGCGAAAATTGCAAGGGCGTGGAGATCGAGGATGAAAAGGTCATCCGCCCCTTTGGCCAGCCGCTCAAGGAAGAGGCCGGCTTCCTGGTCCTGTCAGGCAATCTTTTCGACGCCGCGGTCATGAAGACCAGCGTCATCAGCGAGGAATTCCGTCAGCGCTACCTGTCCAACCCCGACGATCCGGAGGCCTTTGAAGGCCCGGCGGTCGTGTTCGACGGGCCGGAGGATTACCATCACCGGATCGACGATCCGGCGACCGGCATCACCGCCGACACCTTGCTGTTCATGCGCGGCGCCGGCCCGATCGGCTATCCGGGCGCGGCGGAAGTCGTGAACATGCGTCCGCCCGCCTATCTCATCACCGAAGGCGTCAGCGCCCTGCCCTGCATCGGCGACGGCCGCCAGTCGGGCACCAGCGGCAGCCCTTCGATCCTGAACGCCTCGCCCGAAGCGGCGGCGATGGGCGGTCTTGCCCTGCTGGAAACCGGCGATCGGGTCCGCATGGACTTGAAGGCCGGCACGGTGAACGTGCTGATTTCGGACGAGGAACTGGAAGCGCGCCGGGCCAGGCTGGTCGCCGAGGGCGGGTATAAATATCCGGCTTCGCAGACCCCGTGGCAGGAAATCCAGCGCTCGGTCGTCGGCCAGATGAACACCGGCGCGATCCTGGAGGGCGCGGAGAAATATCAGCGTATCGCCCAGACCATGGGCCTGCCGCGCGACAACCATTGATATCGGCACCGAGCCATTGAATCAGGCGGGGCGGCACGCCATCTGACGGCCGCCCCATCCTCCCGATTTTTGCATCGCTTGTGCCGGAAAACGAACCGTCCTTTCCCGGCGCGATCGTCTAGCCAGACCTTTCTGAACCCCTTCAGGAGAAGACCATGTTCAACGGAGCCATCCTCATCGGCGCGAGCGAGCGCCAAGGCGGCGAGCCTTTCTACGCCATAAACCCGGCCACCGGCGCGAAGGGCGATGTCGCCTTCTCCAGCGCCATGCCCGCTGAAGTCGAGGAAGCCGCCGCGCTGGCCGACGCCGCGTTCGAAAGCTTCTCCACCCTGTCGCCCGAAGCCCGCGCAACCTTCATGGAAAGCGTCGCCGACAATATCGTCGCGATCGGCGACCTGCTGATCGAAACCGCCATGGCCGAAACCGGCCTGCCGCGCGCCCGCCTGGAAGGCGAGCGTGGCCGCACCGTCGGCCAGCTGCGCCTGTTCGCTTCCTATGTGCGCCTGGGCGACTGGCTGGACGCCACCATCGACAAGGCGCTGCCGGAGCGCGCGCCACTGCCGCGCGCGGACCTGCGCCGCGTCAACCATTCGGTCGGCCCCGTGGCCGTGTTCGGCGCGTCCAACTTCCCGCTCGCCTTCTCGGTCGCGGGTGGTGACACCGCCGCTGCCTTCGCCGCCGGCTCGCCCGTCGTCGTCAAGGGCCACAGCGCCCACCCCGGCACCGGCGAACTGGTCGCCCGCGCCATCCAGGCGGCGGTCAAGAGCTGCGGCCTGCATGAAGGCGTCTTCTCCTACCTGCCGGGCAACAACCGCGCGCTGGGCGGTTCGCTTGTCGCCGATCCCCGGATCAAGGCGGTCGGCTTCACCGGCTCGCGCGGTGGCGGCACGGCGCTGATGAAGATCGCCGCCGAACGCCCTGAACCGATCCCGGTCTATGCCGAGATGTCGTCGATCAACCCGGTCGTTCTGCTGCCCGGCGCCCTTGCTTCGCGCGCCGAAGCGATGGGCACCGCGTTCGTCGGTTCGCTGACCATGGGTTCGGGCCAGTTCTGCACCAACCCCGGCCTGGTGATCGCGCTCGACGGCCCGGATCTCGACACGTTCGTTGCCGCCGCCGCTGCCGCCCTGTCGGGCGCCGCGCCGCAGGTCATGCTGACGCCGGGCATCCACGACGCCTATGAAAAGGGCGTGGCCGCCCTCGCCGGCGCGCCAGGCGTCACCACCGTCGCCCGCGGCACCGATCCGGAAGGCTGCAACCGTGGCCAGGCCGCCTTCTTCTCGACCGACAGCGCGACCTTCTCGTCCAACCCGGTCCTCGCCGAAGAAGTGTTCGGTTCGTCGTCCGTGCTCATCCGCTGCTCCAGCATCGAAGAGATCATCGCGACCATCGCCGGCCTGGAAGGCCAGCTGACCGCAACGCTCCAGATCGGCGAAGGCGATGAAGGCGACGCGGCGAAGCTGCTGCCTACCCTGTCGCGGAAGGTGGGTCGCATCCTGACCAACGGCTGGCCCACCGGCGTCGAAGTGACCCATGCTATGGTCCATGGCGGTCCCTTCCCGTCGACGGCCGACGGCCGTTCGACATCGGTCGGCACGCTGGCGATGATGCGCTTCCTGCGCCCCGTCTGCTATCAGGACGTGCCCGACGCGCTGCTGCCCGCCGCGCTTCAGGACGCCAACCCCTGGGGCCTGACGCGCCGCATCGAAGGCAAGCTGGAAGTCGCAGCATGACGATCCGGGCAGGTCTGGTAGGCCTCGGCAAGATCGCGCGCGACCAGCATCTGCCCGCGATTCTGAAGGTCGACGGCATCGATCTGGTCGCCGTCGCCAGCCGCAACGCGCAGGGCGAGGGGGTGAATAACTACCCCGACCTCGGCGCGATGCTGGCGGGCGAGCCGGACCTCGATGCCGTCATCCTCTGTCAGCCGCCGCAGGTCCGTTATTCTGCGGCCCGGCAGGCGTTGCTGGCAGGCAAGCATGTCTTCCTGGAAAAGCCGCCGGGCGCGACCGTTTCCGAAGTGGAGGCGCTGACCGCCCTCGCCAAGGCGCAGGGGGTCACGCTCTATGCCAGCTGGCACAGCCGCTACGCCGCCGCCGTGGCGCAGGCCAAGGGCTGGATCGCCGAACGGACGATCCGGCGCATTTCGATCCAGTGGCGCGAGGATGTCCGCCACTGGCATCCCGGCCAGCCCTGGATCTGGGAAGCGGGCGGCTTCGGCGTGTTCGATCCTGGCATCAACGCCCTGTCGATCCTGACCGAGATCGTGCCCGAACCCGTCACCGTCCTTTCCGCCAGCCTCGAGGTGCCGGAAAACAAGGACGCGCCGATCGGTGCGACCCTGGCCATGGCGACGGCGTCCGGCGCGCCGATCGACACCGTGTTCGACTGGCGCCAGACCGGCCCGCAGACCTGGGACATCGCGGTCGAGACCGACACGGGCAGCCTGCTCCTGTCCGAGGGCGGCAACACGCTGCGGCTCGACGGCGAGGTGCAGCTGAAGGCGCCGGACGAGGAATATCCGGCCATGTATCGCCGTTTCGTCGGCCTGGTGGCGGACAAGGCGATCGACGCCGACACGGCGCCGCTGCGGCTGGTGGCGGATGCCTTCCTTTGCGGACGGCATTGCCCTACGGCTGCTTTCGAGGATTGATTTACAGGAGGCAGGATTGGGGAGCGAGCGCAAGGACGGACCGGAACGCAAGTTCGGATCGGACGAAAGCTCGCTCCGCATCCATCAGGCGATCGCCCGCGATCTGGGCACCGCCATATTGACCGGAAAGCACAAGCCGGGCGACCTGTTCGAGGGCGAGATCGAGGCTGCCGAGCGCCTCCATGTCTCCCGCACCGCCTATCGCGAGGCAGTGCGTATCCTGATCGCCAAGGGGATGCTGGAAAGCCGCCCCAAGGCCGGCACCCGTGTGCTGCCGCGCGCACGCTGGAACGTGCTGGACCCCGAAATGCTCGCCTGGATGTTCGCGGGCGAGCCGGACAGGGACTTCATCCGCGACCTGTTCGAACTGCGCGGCGTGATCGAGCCGGCGGCGGCCGAATTCGCCGCCCGCCGTCGCACCGACGGACAACTGGCGATCATGGACGCGGCCCTGGCGGAAATGGAGCGCTATGGCCTCTCCACCCCCGAAGGCCGGGCCGCCGACCAGCGTTTCCATAACGCGATCCTGGCCGCCACGCATAATGATGCGCTGGAGGCGCTGGCCAGTTCGGTGGGAGCCGCGGTCAGCTGGACCACCACCTTCAAGCATCGCAAGAAGCTGTTGCCGCGCGACCCGCTGCCCGACCACCAGGCCGTCCACCGCGCCATCGCCGCCCGCGACACGGCGGCGGCGCGCAACGCCATGGCGGAACTGCTGCGGCTTGCGCTGGCGGACATGGACATCGCCCTGTCAGAATAGGCGATCAGTTCATCCGTCCCCTGCAAGGAGCGGATGGACGTCCCTAAATCTGCACCAGATGCGCGACATCCTTCGCGCTTTCGTCGGCGATACTGCCCTGGCGGATGATCCGGCCATTCTGCATCGCGCTGTAGCGGTCGGCGAAGCGCCAGACGAAATCGAGATATTGTTCCACCACCAGCACCGTCATGCCCAGTTCGTCGCGGACATGGACCAGCGCCGCCTCGATCTGCTGCACGACATTGGGCTGGATGCCCTCGGTCGGCTCGTCGAGCAGCAACAGGCTCGGCTCCCCGGCCAGCGCCCGGCCGATGGCAAGCTGCTGCTGTTCCCCGCCCGACAGGAAGCCTGCCGCACGGGTTCGGATGTCCCAGAGCTTCGGGAAAAGATCGAAGATATGCTGCGGCACCTTCGCCGACCCTCTGCCCCGTCCGGCGAGCGCGGACAGGCCGGTCTCCAGATTTTCCATGACGGTCAGCTGCGGGAAGACATGGCGGCCCTGCGGCACGAAGCCGATGCCGGCGCGCGACCGCTTGTGCGCGGGGAAGCTGCCAATGTCCTGCCCGTCGAATCGGATCGTGCCGCCGACCGCCGGGCGTGTGCCCATGATCGCATGTAGCAAGGTCGTCTTGCCGACGCCGTTGCGGCCGATCAGTGCCATCACCTGCCCCCGCTCCAGCGTCAGGTCGACGTCCCACAGCACCTGGCTCTGGCCATAGGCGCTCGACAGGGCGGTGATTTCGATCAGCGGCGCGCTCATGCGGTATGGCCCAGATAGACGGCGGCGACTTCCGGGTCGGCGCGGACCTCGGCGATGCTGCCCTGCTTGAGGAACTTGCCCTGGTGCATGACGGTGACGGGGGCGGCGAGTTGTTCGACGAAGCTCATGTCATGGTCGATGACGAGGACGGTCCGGCTGACGCCGAGGCCATGGATCAGTTCCGCCGTGCGGCTGGTTTCCGCCGGGCCCATGCCCGCGGTCGGCTCGTCCAGCAGCAGCAGTTGCGCGCCGGTCGCCACGACCATCGCGATCTCCAGCCATTGTTTCTCGCCATGGGCGAGCGTCCCTGCCTCTACCCCGGCCCTGTGGGTCAGGCCGACGCTATCGAGCGCTTCCTCCACCGCCTGGCGTTCCTCCGCCGGGATGCCGGTGCCCAGGCTCTTCCACCAGCGCCGGTCGCGCCGTGCGGCCAGCGCCAGATTGTCGCGCACACTCAAGGTCGGCAGCACGCCGGGCGCCTGGAACTTGCGGCAGATGCCGCGCGCGACGATCTGCTGTTCGGGCAGGCGCTGAATCTCCTCGCCCCTGAAGATCACGCGGCCGGTGCTGGGGCGCACCCGGCCGATAATCGTGTCGCAGAGCGTCGACTTGCCCGCGCCATTGGGGCCGATCACCACGCGGGTCTCGCCCCGGTTGAGCGTCATGCTGAAATTGTCGAGCGCCTTGAAGCCGCTATAGTCGATAGTCACGCCATCGACGCTGAGCAGCAGGTCGGAAACGGCCGAACCGCTCATGCCGCCCTCCCCTTCGCGAGGCCCGCAAGACCCTGCGGCAACAGGGTAACGACGAAGATGAAGAGCGCGCCCATCAGGTAGAGCCACAGTTCCGGGAAGGCGCTCGATACCGCGTCGCGCGCAAGGTTGACCAGCAGGGCGCCGGCGATCGCGCCGGCCAGGCTGTAGCGCCCGCCGATCGCCACCCACACCACCATCTCGATCGAGGGCACGACACCGATCAGCGCGGGCGAGACGACGCCGGCATGGAGGGTGAAGAGCGCGCCGCCGATCCCGGCCAGCATCGCTGCGATCGCGAAGGCGACGACCTTGAAGGGCGTGGGGCTATAGCCAAGGAAGCGGACGCGATTTTCGCCATCGCGCGCAGCGCGGAGCAATATGCCGAAGCGCGAGCCGAGCAGCCAGCGCAGGCCGACGAAAGCCGCGCAGAGGATCGCCAGCGTCACCCAATAGAGGGTCGAGCCGGTGCCGGGGCTGGCAAGGCCCACGCCGAAGACCGAATAGAAGTCGGTGAGGCCGTTGAAGCCGCCGGTCACATCCTGCCGGCTGATGATGAGGGTGGAAAAGGCCAGCGCCAGCGCCTGGGTGATGAGCGCGAAATAGGTGCCGCCCACCCGCCGGTGGAACACGGCCCAGGAAAAG
Organism: Sphingobium sp. V4; assembly: GCF_029590555.1. Lineage (NCBI taxonomy): Bacteria > Pseudomonadati > Pseudomonadota > Alphaproteobacteria > Sphingomonadales > Sphingobiaceae > Sphingobium > Sphingobium sp. V4. The sequence goes on from NZ_CP081001.1 coordinate 2,098,763, forward strand.
AGCGCGCCCGCCAGCGTGGGCACGATCAGGATCGCGGCGATGGTGAACAGGGGACTTGCGAACGGTTCCCACCAGAAGGGCAGGCTGTCCCGGCCGCTCCAGACCATGAAGTCGGGAATCTCGCCCTGCGGCAGATCGGCCAGCTTCATGTGCAGGGCGATGGCATAGCCGCCAAGGCCGAAAAAGACCCCCTGCCCGAGGCTTAATATGCCGCCATGCCCCCAGATGAGGACGAGGCCGAGCGCGAGGATGCCCATCGCCATGAAGCGCGCGAGCAGGTTGAGGTCATAGGCTGACAGGGCGAAGGGCGCGATAAGTCCCAGCGCCAGCAGCGCCCAAGGCAGGAACGGCTTTATCGGATCGAGGCGGGAGAGGTCAGGCATCGAGCTGGCGGGTCTTTACGGCGATCACGCCTTGCGGGCGGACCTGGATGAAGAGGATGACGAAGACGAGCAGCAGCATCTGTGCGACGCTGACATCGACGAAAATCTGCGCGAGCGCGGCGAACAGGCCGAGGATGATCGCGGACGCCGTCGTGCCCACGATGCTGCCGAGGCCGCCCATCACCACGACCAGGAAGGCCGGGATGATGTAGCTTTGCCCGACATTGGGCGTGACCGGGCCGAGCAGGGCCAGCATGACGCCGGCAAGCCCCGCGACGCCCGAGCCAAGGCAGAAGATGGTGAAGTCGACGCGCCTGACGTCGATGCCGCAGGCGGACGCCATCATCCGGTCCTGATTGACGGCCCTGACCAGCAGGCCGATCCGGGTCTTGAGCAGCAGCAGCGCAAGGCCGCCCAGCACCAGCGCGGCGATGAGGATTATGAAAAGTCGCGCTGACGGAAGCGTGACTCCCGCCAGGGTAAAGCTGCCCGTCAGCCATTCGGGCGCGCGCACCTCCACGCCGATCGCGCCGAACAGGTCGCGCGCGCCCTGTTGCAGGATCAGGCTGACGCCCCATGTCGCGAGCAAGGTATCGAGCGGGCGCGCGGACAGACGGCGGATCAGGGTCGACTGTATGAGGCCACCCATCGCCGCCGCGCCGACGAAGGCGACCGGAATGGCGAGGAGGATGCCCGCCGCGCCGGGCACGACGAGCAAGGTCATCCAGGCGAGATAACCGCCCAGCATCAGCATCTCGCCATGCGCCATGTTGATGACGCGCATCAGGCCGAAGGACAGCGCCAGCCCCAGCGCCGCCAGCAGATAGAGCGAGGCCAGCGAAGCGCCGTTGAACAGCTGGTTGAGGAAAAGGGCGTCCATGATCTATGTTTCCGTTCGCCCCGAGCGAAGTCGAAGGGCCTGCCAGAGCGAAGCGAAGGCATCTCGCTCCATCCGATAAAGGAGTTCGGCAGGCTCAGTCCGAACAGGGGTTCGGGGCATCGTTACAGCTTGCAGCTCTTGCCGGGGAAGGCGAGCGCGTCATAGGGTTCGGGCGCGATGTCCTTGCCGCTGTCGGCGATGATCTCGAACTGGCCGTCGCCCTTCAGCTTGCCGATATAGGCCTTCTGCACCAGGCTCTGGTTGGCGGCGAAGCTGACCGTGCCCATCGGCGTGTCGAAGCCGCCGAGCGTGGCCGCGGCCTTGCGCACGGCATCGGGATCGAAGCTCTTGGCCTTCTCCACCGCCGCCTTCCACGCGTAGACGTCGAGATAGCCATGGACCATCGGGTCGGTGATCGCGGCATCCTTGCCGAATTTCGCCTGATAGGCGGCGATGAACCTGGCGTTCGCATCCCCGGGCAGGCTCTGGAAATAATTCCAGGCGGCATAGCTGCCCTCGACCAGCGCCGCGCCCATCGCCTTGGCTTCCTGCTCGCCGATGGAGAAGGACATGACCGGCATGGTCTTGGTGCTGATGCCGGCCGCCTGCAACTGCTTGAAGAAGGCGACGTTGCTGTCGCCGTTCAGCGTGTTGATGATGATCGCCGGCTTGGCCTGTGCGATTTTCGCAATGACCCCGGAAAAGTCGGTGCCGCCCAGCGGCACATAGGCTTCGCCCAGCACCTTCATCCCGCCCTTCTCGATATGCTTCTTCAGGATCAGGTTGGCGGTGCGGGGATAGACATAGTCGGACCCGACCAGGAAGAAGCTCTTGTGACCCTGCGCCACTGCCCATTCTAGTGCCGGCAGCGCCTGCTGGTTGGGCTGCGCCCCCGAATACATGATGTTGGGCGAACATTCATTGCCCTCGAACTGCACCGGATACCAGAGCAGGTTCTTGGTCCGCTCGAACACCGGCAGCATCGCCTTGCGGCTGGCGGAGGTCCAGCCGCCGAACACGGTGGAAACGCCGTCGCTCTCGATCAGCTTCGACGCCTTCTGCGCGAAGGTGGAGGGATCGGACGCGCCATCCTCGACCAGGGCGTTGATCTTCTTGCCCATTACGCCGCCGGCCGCATTGATCTCCTCGATCGCCAGCATCTCGGCATTTTTCACCGTGATCTCGCTGATCGCCATCGTGCCCGTCAGCGACTGGAGCACGCCCACCGAGACGCTGTCGCCAGCGGGGGCGCCGGCATTGCCGCCGCCGCCCGAACAGGAGGCCAGCGCCAAGGCACCGGCAGTGGTGGCAAGCAAGAGCAGCTTGGAACGGATCATGATGTGAATGTCTCCCCTGGCTGGCCACATGCGGCGGCGCAGCAAATCGGTCCCCCAAAGGCTATGGAAAGGCGGCAAACCCCCGTATGCGTCATTTGACGTAGGCTTCAGACGGCCGGTTCCCGGTAAAAATGCGCCATGAACAACGGGGCAGACGTGATGGATAGTGCGGCAAGCGCGACCGGGCCGAACGCGCGACCGGCGCCGATGCGGTTCGGGGGAAAAGTCCTGCGCGACCCGCTCTTCGCCTTCCTATTGGCCGGGGTCGCATTGTTCGGCGGCTATCATGTCGTCCAGCGGCTGGAAAAGCCGCCGGTCATCTTCACGCCGGACATCGAGCAGGCGCAGGTGGCCGATTGGGAAACGCTGACCGGCCGGAAGGCGAGCGCTGCCGACCGCGCGAAGTTGAAGGCCGATTATATCGCCGAGGAATTGTTGTTCCGCGAAGCCATCGACCGCAACATGCACCTGACCGACGGGGAGACGCGCAAGCAGCTGGTCGACAAGGTCCGTTACCTGATCGCCGGTGCTCCGCCCGAACCGAGCGAGGAACAGCTGGTCAACCATTATGCCGGACATCTGGACCTGTACCGTGCCGAACCACGCACCAGCTTCACCCAGATTTTCCGGCAGCAAAAGCCCACCGACGTGGCCCTGCTGCTCGCCCAGCTGAATGCGGGCGAGACGATCGGCGGGGACGATTTCTGGCTGGGCCGCGATTTCCCGCGCTATGGCGATTCGATGGTGCGCGGCATTTTTGGCCAGGATTTCGTCGAGCAGCTGAAAGACGCTCCCGAGGGCCGCTGGTTCGGCCCCATCCAGTCGCCGCGCGGCTGGCATTTCGTCAGGAGGGGGGAACGCATCCCATCCGCCATGATCCCCTTTCCCGCGATCAGGGACCAGGTGCGGCAGGATTATATGATCGCCCACAGCAATGCCGCGATTCAGCAGGCGCTGGCGGGCCTCAAGGAAAAATTCGATGTGGCGCAATAGCCTCGCCATCCTCCTTCTTGCCCTGGCGACGCTGGCGCCCGGTACGGCGATGGCCGACATCTTCCTGTCCGCCGACTTCGCGCTGACCCGCGGCGAAGACCCGAACAGCTACGAATTCACCGCCGCCGTCCCCGAAGCCGTGGGCCAGCCCGCACCGCTCCGCCTGCCCGACGGATGCCGGCAGACCGGGATGAGCCGCCAGACCAGCGGCGGCCGCGCCCAATATGCCTATGAACTGGCCTGCGATCGGCCCTTTGTGGCGGGCGACGTCATCCAGACCCCCTGGAAGGCCGATGGCGGCCGCTTCGTCACCAATGTCATGGGCAGCCAGGTCGACCGCAGCCTGACCGGCGACGCCAGCGGCATCGCGGTACCGGTCGGCGAGACCGCCGCCACCGCGCGCTCGATCGGACAGATCGCCCCGGAATTTCTGGCGCAGGGCGTCTGGCATATCTGGCTGGGCTGGGATCATCTCGCCTTTGTCCTCTGCCTCGCGCTGCTCGCGCGCGGGCGCCCCCTGCTATGGCTGGTGAGCGCCTTCACTGCGGGCCACTCCCTCTCGCTCGCCATCGCCTTCTTCGAACTGGTGCGCGTGCCGGTGCCCCCGGTCGAGGCCGCCATCGCCCTGTCGATCGCCTTCATGGCGCGGGAGGCATTGCTGGTCGGCGCGGGGGAACGGGCCTTCGCCTTCAAGCGCCAACTGATCGTCGTGTCGCTTTTCGGCCTGCTGCATGGACTGGGGTTCGCCACGGCGCTGGGCGAACTGGGCGTGCAGGCGGACGAAAGGCTCCCCGCGCTGGTCTTCTTCAACCTCGGCGTGGAGGCGGGGCAATTGCTGTTCGTCGGCGCGATCGTGGCGACGCTGGCGGGGCTGCGCGCCCTGTCGCTGGCGGCCCCGGTGCGGAGCGCCGCCCTCTATGCGGTCGGCGCGATCGGCTGTTTCTGGATGGTCGAGCGGGTCATGGGGTTCGGCATCGCCTGACCGAGATGGCGGGCGACCTCCGGCCGTCCGCCGCCCGCCACAAGGCCGCTCATGTTCGCAACAGCGAAACTGACACCATGGAGGTTGCGCCGCTGCGGTACGCCGGGGATCGGCCTGGGATGGCCGGAGGCGTAGGCCAGCCCGTCCCGCACCCTATGCCGGTCGCGGGGACAAGCCCAATCCAGCGACACGCCCAGCACCTGCGGAAGACTGCCCGGATAGCAGGGCGTCCCATCCGCCTCGCGCGCGGCGACGATCAGCACGCCCGCCGCCAGCGCTCGGTCGGCCGCCGCCGCGAACAGGTCGCGATGCGCCGGGTTCATCGTGCCGAGGCTGAGGTTGATGAGGTCGACGCGCGCCGCCAGCGCCCGGTCGATCGCCGCCACCAGCGCACGCGCGGTCGTGCGCAGCGAGTCGTGAAAGACCCGGATCGGCAGGCACAGCGCATCGGGCGCATGGCTCTGGATCGCGGCGGTGACGGCCGTGCCATGGCCCAGGGCGTCACAACTGTCCATGTCGCTGTCGGACCCGTCCGGCGCGATGGCGAAACCGGGCAGCAGCCGCGCCGCGTCGATATGCGGATGGGCAGGATGCGCGCCGCTGTCGATGATGGCGATGCGGATCGGATCAGGTGCAGGATCAAGTGCAGCATCAGGCATGGGCGAGTTGCGCGCGCGCCATCATCCGCGCCGATCCCTGCTCCAGCCGGATGATGTGGTCCGCCATGTCGGCCAGCGCCGGCTTGTGGGTGATGACGATGATCGTCGCATCGGGCAGCGCCCCGCGCAGCCGGCCGGCGACAAGTTGCTCAGTCTCCCCGTCCAGCGCCGAAGTCGGCTCGTCGAGGATCAGGATGCCGGGTCGACGCAGCAGCGCGCGGGCCAGCACGATCCGCTGCCGCTCCCCGGCGGACAGCGCCGCGCCCCTTTCGCCCGCGCGGGTTTCATAGCCTTCGGGCAGTCGCGCGATGAATGCGTCCAGCCCCGCCGCATGGGCCGCCGCCTCGATCTCGGCCCGCGTCACATCGGGCATGGCAAAACCGATATTGGCGGCGATCGTGTCGTTGAACAGCCAGGGCGCCTGATCGACCAGGATGATTTCCCGTCGCAGGTCATCGAGGGCGTAGTCGCGCAGGTCGCGGCCATCGACCATGATCCGGCCGCTGTCGGGGTCGAGATAACGGACCATCAGGTCGGCCATGGTCGATTTGCCGACGCCGCTGGGGCCGAGGATGGCGCAAAGACTGCCGGCCGGGATCGTCAGGTCGACATCGTGCAGCACCGCGTCGCGGTCATAGCGCATCGCGACCCGATCGAACCGCATGTCCCCGGCCCGCACCAGCGGCACGGCATCGGCCCGCTCCACCACATCGGGCTTCGTATCGAACAGCTCGAAGATCCGTCCCAGCGATACCCGCGCCGAAGCGAGGCCGGAGGTCAGCCCCATCAGCGTCTGGATCGGCGACAGGAGGCGCATATGATAGGTCATGAAGGCGACGAGCGTGCCGATGCTCATGCCGCCCTCTATGATCCGCCAGCCGCCATAGAGGATCACCGCCGATGTCGCAGCCGTCATCAGCGTGCCGGGCAGCGCCCCGGTCATGAAGGACGCCACCTGCATCTTCAGCATCGCGCCGATGAAGGCGTCGTTCTTCGCCTTGAAACGCGCCACCTCATGCTCGCCCGCGCGCAACGAGGCGACCACGCGCATCCCCATGACCGTGTCGACCAGCAGGCTGCCAAGGTCCGCCCCCCGCTCCCGCATGTCGCGGGTGAGGGCGGTAAGGCGGCGCTGATAATAAGCGAAGGTCGCGAGGCTGGCCGGGACCAGCACGACGCTGACCAGGAACAGCCGCCAGTCGAGCCAGAGCATCATCGCGACGCAGCCGACGAAGAAGAGAAGGTTGCTGACCACCGAGAGCAGGCTGTCCGACGCGACCCGTTGCACGCCGCTGACATCGCTGTTCATCCGGGACACGAGATCGCCGAGCCGGAAGCTGCCATAGAAGCGCGGCGACAGGGTCTGGAGATGCCGCAACAGCGCCGCGCGGATGTCGTAGAGCATCGCCGCCGATAGCGCGACATAGCGATAGCTGGCGAGGATATTGACCGCAAAGCCGGCGATGGTGACGCCGATCATGATTGCCGCAATCTCGATCAACGCGCCCATGTCGCGCTTGAGCAGTGCCTGGTCGATCATCAGCTTGGACAGATAGGGCTGCGCGAGGCCCAGCGCAGTCGAGAGCAGGCTGATCGCCAGCACGACGAGCAGCGCGCCGCGATAGGGCCGTAGAAAAGGCGCGAGCCGCCGGTAGGTGCGCCAGTCGGCGACAGGAGGCTGTATCTGGGGTGTCATGCCGCCGCCTGCCGCGGCGCCAGGCGAAAGCCGTCGAGCAGGAAGCGCGGCTCGGGCATTCTGGCCAGCAATGCGGTGCAATGACGATGCCCCTCCATCAGCGCCTCATGCTGCGCACACCACCAGTCGCCCTTGCCCCCATTGGCATAGAATTGGGCGCACAACAGCAGATGCCGCCGCATCGCCGCGATCAACATGGATTGATAATGGCCGAGCAACGCTGCCCGGTCCCCGCCTTCGGCAATGGCGGTGACGACGGCAGCGGCAAGGATCGCCTCGCGCACCGATTGCGCGGTGCCGTCACCGCAGATCGGGTCGAAACCGAGCGCCACCGTGCCGCAGGCCAGCCAGTCCGCATCCTGGAGCGGCAGATGCAGGCGCGGCGCGGCGAGGAAGGGCGTGGACACCGCCCCCACGGCGTCCACGACCGGCGCGATCAGCGCGCTCTGCCCCAGCAGCGCCTCGATCGTGCCCCCCACCCCCAGCAGCCAGCCCGCCCCGGCCTGCGCCGGCACCAGATAGAGCCAGCCCCCTGCGACCGCCTCGATCCGCGCCTCGTCCCCGCAGGCGGGATCGCGCAACCTGACCCTGGCGGCCACCGCATGGCGCTCGCCGAAGAGGCGCATGTCGCCCAGTGGCAGGGGCGGCGCGGTGTGGATGGTGAAATCACCAGCGCCGGCACCCGACTGGCCGACGACCGGCAAGGCCGCCTGAACCTCCTCTTCCGACGCCAGCGCCGCGCCATGCGGCACCACCACCGGCGGTCCGCCCCACGCGACAACCCGCCGCTTGACGCGCGGGCGGTCGGCAAACAGGTCCGGCCGATCGAACACGCCACGGATCAGGCCCAGGGCCGGGTCGCTCAGCATGATCGTCGGCACGGACGGGCGGCGGATGTCCTCGATTGCGACCCGAAGGCCCGCGCCAGTCAATATATGCGCGCATCCGCTGGCGGCGATGCCGCTGCCCCGGATGGCGATGGACGTCATCGTTCCCCCGCCGAAATCTGGCAGAGCTTACCCGGACCCGTCATTCCACCGCGACCATGCCGGCGCCGGTGGTGTCATTGCCCAGATCCCAGGTGGTTTCCAGCTTCAGCGTCTTCGCGTCATAGACTTCGATGTCATAGCTGGCGCCGTAGATATAGAGCTTGGTCCCATCCATCGACATGCCGAAGCGGAAGCGCGAACGGCAGGGGAATTCGGCCTTGTCCACCACGGAGTTGGTCGCCATGTCCATGTGCCAGAATTCGCAGCGCTTGTTGCCGAGCTTGCCGTTGGTGACCACTGTATAGGCCTGCTTCCCGTCGGGCGTCATCTGAAGTCCCGCCATGCTTTCGGGCGCGGGGCCAATCGGCGTGAAGTCGAACTGGCGGCTGTTGAGATCGAAGCGGGCGAGGCCGAACATCTTGTTGTGGATATAGGGGTCGGCCGCGTTAAACAGCGACACGAACTGGCCGGGCGTGCGGATCGTGTCGATCGCACCGCCGAAACCGACATTCTCCAGCCCCGTCCCCTCTGGCTTGGCGAGGTCGATGCGGTCGACCACCTTGAGCGTCGCGGTGTCGAGGATCACCACCTTCTCGCCGAAGGCATAGAGGAACTTGCCGTCCGGCGAAATCTTGTACGCGGCCCGCCAGCCACCACCGCCACGCTCATCCTCCTTGTCCAGTTCGATCGTGCGAACGACCTTCTGGAGCTTCAGGTCGATCACACCCCAACTCGGCTTCCCGACGGTATAGCGGTCCATACCTTTGTCGAACCGGGTCAACATCGTGTAGAAATAGCGGCCGGTCGGGTCGGCCGTGCCGCCCCAGAAGCGATAGCGGGTGACGCCGTCATTCAGGCTGAACTTGTTGACCACCTTGCGCGTCGCGGTGTCTATCACCTCGATCCCGCTGGTGGTGATGGTTGTCACATAGATGCGCTTGCCGTCGTCGGACAACAGCATCGATGTCGGCAGGCCGGTATCGAGCTTGATCTTGCCCGTGACCGCCGCCTTGCCTTCGTCGAAGACCAGCAGTTCGTCGGGATAGGACCCCATGAACAGGGTCGAGGCGGACGCCGGGAGCGTGGCCAGAACGGAAAGCCCTGCGGCGAGCCCGGCGGCGAGGACAGTACGGAATGTCGGCATGGCGCGCCTCACGGGAAAACGAGGTCGAGGTTGCGCCAGTCCTTGGTGGCCGTGGCGCAGTTGCTGGCCCAGTCGGGCGAGTAGTTCACATGATCGGGCACCTGGACCGGCCAGAAGCAGGTGACATAGCAGTCGTAGATGTCGCGCTCGACCGGCTGGCACAGGCCCGCCGTGCCGCCGCCCGCATCCACTTCCCAGCCGGGCGAGAAGGACAGGGTGCAGCCCATCGGCACATGGGGGCGCGGCTGCTGCTGGAGGGCGACGACATCCTCCTCCATGTCGGCGGGCGACGCGAGCGCCGCCGCCTCGATCTGCGTCACCGCCTCGTCGATCGCGCGCGCCTTTTTGTTGATGGCACGAAGATGCTTCATGACAGGCCCTTTCGTTCAGCGAAGCGTTCGAGGAAGCCGGGGTTCTTCACGGCCAGCACGCCGTAGATGCGCAGGCAGGTGTCGGTCCATTGCCGGATCCAGTCGCAATAATGGAGGTTGGCGTGGCCGGTGTCGCCATAGCGCACGAAGGCTTCATGATGGCATCCACCGGCACAGAGCGGCCGCGCCCAGCAGCTCTGGCAGTCATATTTCGCCTCGACATGGCCCTTTTTCAGGAATTCGCCCTGCTTTACGCGGTCGATGCCGCTAGAGACATGTCCCATCACATGCGTGTCGGCGTCCGTGAAGCGGTGGCAGGGCGACAGATCGCCCGAAGGGCTGACGCCCATCAGGCCCAGGCCGGCGCCGCAGGGATGCGACTTGTTGACGCCGGAGATCAACTCGCTGATCGTTTCGCTGACATTGGTGAAGCCATGGGATTCGCCCCGCAGGGCATGGTCCAGCCACTCGTCCGCCAGCAGGGTGAACTGCGCCAGGACGCTGTCCATCCCATTGTCGTCCAGCGAATAGGCGCGCTCCTCGCCGGTCGTCACCGGCGCGAAGCCGACTTCGTGGAAGCCCAGATCGTCCTTCAGGTGGCGGAAGATACGGACGACGTCGGTCACGCCCTCCGTCAGCGTCACACGGGCGGTGATGGCGCGGGTCTTGTGATGGGCGATCAGCGTGCGCAGGCGCGGCTCGATCACCGCATAGCTGCCCTTGCCATTCTTGTAGACGCGATGCTTGTCCTGCACTTCGGGCGGGCCATCCATGGAGACGGTGACGCCGATCCGGTTGTCCGACAGGAAGGTCACGATCTCCGGCGTCAGCAAGGTGGCGTTGGTGGTGAGGCTGTAGGTAATCCCCTTCCCCGCCGCAGCCGTCGCGCCGTTGGCATAGTCCACCACTTCGCGCAGCAGCTTGAAGTTCATCAGCGTCTCGCCGCCGAAGAAGGTGATATGCACCGCCTTGCGCCCGACCGCCTCGGCGATCAGCAGGTCGACCGACGCCTTGGCCGTTTCCAGCGTCATATATTTGGGCTTGCCCGCCGGCGTGGCGATCTTGTCCGCGCCGAATTCATAGCAATAGGTGCACGCCAGGTTGCACTGGTTGGTGACGTTGAGCACCAGCGCCTGCAACGGGAAGTCGACAGGCGGCGCCTGCGGCATGACCGGGGCGGCGACGCCCAGCTGGATCAGGCGCGCGGCGCGCAGTTCGCGCACCAGCGCCTCCGCCTCGGCCGGGTCGCTGCCATCGCTGGTCAGTTCGCGGATCAGCGCGGCATGGGTCAATTCCCGCCCGTCGAGCCGGCCCAGCACCCGCTGCACATCGGCATCCACCTCGAAGATGGCCCCTGCGCTCACCAGATAGACGAAGGTGCTGCCGCCGGCCTCGAAGCCATGATATTCGGCGCGGGCATAGGCGGGCGCCTGCATGACGGTCATCGCGACACCTCCGGCTGATCCCATTTCTGATAGGCCGGGACGGTCACGACCATGTAGGACCGGGCGCTCAGCGGTTTGCCGAACTTGTCCTTTTCATGCCTGGCGGTGGCGACGACCCAGACCTCGCCATAATTGTTGCGGCCAAAGCGGCGCTGCGGGTTCGGCCCTTCGGTCGAGGGGGTGAAGAAGGCGGCGGGGCTGAGCGCGCCCACATATTTGGTATCGTCGTCATAATAGACCGACATGAATTCCTGCATCGCCCAGTCTGCCTCGACCGGACCAACGGCGATGTCGTCGGCGGTGTTGGGCTTGCCATCGAGGCCGTTTTCGTAGCCGATCGCCTCGAACTGCTGATAGCCCTTGGGGAATTTGACCCCGCCCAGTCGCGCCAGCGCGGTTTCGGGCGTCGCCTTGATATAGTCGATCCTGTGGAAGACCGGGTAAGCCTGTTCCAGCACCGCGCCGGCGATCGCCACGTCGCGCTGGCCGGATGCCGCGCCCGCCGCCACGTCCGCCGTCACCACCAGTTCCTTCGGGCTGGCCGACACAATCTTCGTCACGGCGACGCCCGCGCCCAGGTCGATGTCGGCCGCAGTGGGCGAAGCAGGAAGATTATGCCCCAGGATGCGCAGTCGCACGCCCTTCGTCCCCGCCTTCACCGGCCCCGGCGTCACCGCCAGGATCGCGGGCGCGGCGGTGGCGCGCACCAGCTTCACGTCATAGCCGAATTCCTGATAATCACCCCAGAACCAGCGGCCCTGCGCGCTCTGCTGGTCGGGCGCGAACCACATCGCCTCGCGCGCCGCGCTGCCCAGATCATCGGGCTTTGCCGCTGCGTTCCCCTTCGACGAGCCGCGCCAGCTGTAGCCGGCATAGACGATGCCGGTGCCACTGCGGCTAATCGTGCCGCCGTCGGTGAGCGAACGGAGCGTCGCGCTGGTCGTAAATTCGTCGGCAGCCTTGCCCGGCGCGACATCCAATTCGCCTATGAACCTGCCCTTGCCCGGCACCGAGGCGACCACCAGCCACTGGCCCGCCAGGCGCGGATTGCGCTGGCGCGCGCTCCAGGCGGCCCATTCGGGGGTGTGGAGGCCCGCGACCTTGGGCAGATAGGTCAGCGCATATTCGCCGCGCGTCAGCTTGTCCTTGGGATCGCGGCCAACGGGCTGCTCGCTGTCCTCGGCCGGACGGCGATATTGGGCGTCGGCCTGCGAATAGAGGGCGACGTGCAGATCCTGAAGCTGCTTCCATTCCAGCTTCGACCGGCGCCAGGACAGGGGCTGGGCATAGCTGTGGCAGGCTGCACAGGCGCCGCGCATCGTCTCGTTGGGAATATTGGTCTCGTCCAGCGTCCGCTTTTCGGGCAGATACATGACGGTCCGGGCTTCCTCCGGCGCCAGGCCGTGCGAGGAGGAAAGCGACTTGACGATCGCCCGGCTTTCCTCGGGCGTGATCGACAGGCCATTCAAACGCACCATGCGCTTGATCGCCTGCGCCCAACCCTCCGGCGTGGTGCGGACCCAGCTTATGCGGGACAGATTGCCCTTGTCGTCGCCGGTGTGGCAAGTCCCGCACTTTTCCTTGACCAGCGGGTCGGCGACGGGGATGCCCGCTTCCGTCTCCTTCATCGTCGCACCGTCCGGGCCGCCATCAGCCTGAGCGAACACGACCGACGCGGAGAATAGCGCAGCCAGGCCAAATTTCGTGACGGGAAGCCGCTTCACCCTGTATGTCCCCCTTGGCGTCCGGCCTCTTTGCCTGGACGCTGTGAAAGCCTAGGCAGGCGCTCGCGCGGCGCCATTGCCCAAATGACGTATGGCCCCATGGCAATCCGCCATGAGAATCTTGACGGCCGTCAGGATTTCTTTTTCGGACCGTAATAATCGTCCTGCCCATGTTCGGACGATACCGGGTTCCAGTAGCGCGGGGGCAGCCCCTTCTTGCGCATGGCGATGCCGGTCAGGCAGGCGTTCAGCAGATAATTGCTGTTGAGCGCGGTCTTGTAGCTGGTGTCGAGATAGGGCGCGACTTCGACGATATCGATGCCGGCAATATCATTTTCGGCACAGAGCCGCCGCATGATCGGCTGCGCCTCGCGCATGGTGAGGCCGCCCGGAACGGGCGTGCCGGTGCCGGGCATGAAGGCGGGATCGAGCACGTCGACATCGAAACTGATCCACAGCTTCTTCGCCTTCTGCCGCGCTTCGGCGATGGCGCGGTCCATCACCTTGTCCCAGCCCCATTTCTCGACCTCCACCATCGTGTGGTAGCGCATCCCCTTGTTGCGCATCCAGCCGAAGGTTTCGAGGTCGGGGCCGCGCGCGCGCAGTCCGACTTGGATATAATCCTGTGGCCGCACATGGCCTTCATGCAGCACGCGGTAGACGGGCGATCCATGGGTGATCCAGTGGACGCCGTTGCGGCCGACATCATAATGGCTGTCGAAATGGACGACGCTGACATTGCCCTTGCCATGCACGTCGGCGGCGGCCGCGACATTGGGATATTCGAGGCTGTGGTCGCCGCCGATGACGATCGGGATCGCGCCGGTCTGGGCGATTTCGCGGACCATTTCGCGCACATGGGCGACGCTGCGTTCGGTCGAGTTCTGGTCGATGGCGATGTCGCCATAATCGACGATCTCCAACGCAGAGCTGGGGTTGATCATCGCATACATGTCGTTGCCGCCCGCGCCGCCGGTCATGCGCAGAGCGCGCGGTCCGTCGATCGCGTTGCGCCAGCCCGACCCCATGTCGAGCGGGGCGCCGACGATCGCGACATCGACCTTGCCTGCCTTCAGGTCTTCCGGCGTCATCGCCACCGGCGCGCCCGCGAAGGTCGCAAAGCCGCCGCGGCGCCCGCCGATATAGCGGCCAAGGTCCATGGGGCCAGCGTCGCGCTTCGGGTCCATCACCAGCGGGCGCTTCGCCTTCCAGGCGTTGAACCAGGCGGACCGGGTGTCGAGCGGGATCGTCTTGGCGTCCCGCCCTTCCTTATATTCGACCTGCGCGTGGAGCGCCGCGATCGCGTCGATATAGGCGATCAGTTCCGCTGCCGGCATGGTGCGGATTCGATCGAACAGCGCGTCCTTTTCCACGTAGCGGCCAGTGCGCCCTTCCCGAATGAGCGCGACCTTTTCGGGCGCGATGCCGGACAGCTTCGCCATCACGTCAGCCGGAATTTCGACGGGCTTGGGTTCGCCCATAATGTCTTCCTGCGGGATCGGCGCGGGCGGGTTGGGCGTGTCGAAACCCGCCACCACGGCCGATGCGGCCGCCGCCGCCGCCATGCTCCATCCGCTTATCGCATTGATCGATGGCATGGCCGCCCTCCCCGGTTCAGCGCTTGGCGGTCTTGACCGGCGTCGCGCCCGTCTTGCGCATCGCAATGCCGGACAGGCAGGCGTGCAGGATATAGTTGGCGCTCATCCGGCTGACATAGGTCGGGTCCAGGATCGGCGCGGCGTCGAGCAGGTCGAAGCCCACCACCTTCGTCTGGGCGCAGATCTGGCGCACCATCGGGATCGCTTCGCGCATCGTCAGCCCGCCCGGCACCGGCCGGCCGGACGCCGGGGCATCGCCGGGATCGAGGACACTCATGTCGAAGGAGACGAAGACATTGTCCGGCCCCTTCTTCAGGCCGGCGACCAGATCATTCGTGACCGACTGCCAGCCCTTGTCCTGGATGGCGGCGGTCGGGACGATCTTCGCGCCCGCTTCCGCCAGCCGCTTCTGCACGGCGGGGCCGGCGTCTCGGCCATGCAGGCCGACGAGGGTCACATCACTGCCGCGCAGCAGATTCTGCTCCAGCAGGCGGGTGAGCGTCTGGTTGTCGGAGATCATGTGATCGCCGTTCAGTTCGGCATCGGCATGGGCGTTGAACTGGACCAGCGCGACCTTGCCCGCGCCATAGGTGTCGACCATCGCCGCGACATCCGGGAACATGATCGTATGGTCGCCGCCGACGATGAAGGGAATGGTGCCCACGCTCGCCATTTCGGCGATCATCGCGCGGATATGGTCGAGACCGCGATCGGGCGCCATATAGTCAGGCGTCAGGTCGCCATAGTCGGCGATGGAGAGGACCAGACCCGGATCGATCCCGCCATCGGCGTCGGCGCCGACCAGCCCGTCCATGCCACGCAGCGCCATCGGCGCGTGCTTGGCATCACGCCAGCCCGAGGAGAAGTCGAGCGGCACGCCGACAAAGGCGACCTCCACCTTGCCCGCGACCAGATCCTCCTTGCGGATCGCGACGGGCGCATCGGCGAAGGTCGGCACGCCGCTCTTCTGATACATATAGCGTTTCAGGCTGAACGGACCGTCGTCACGCTTCAGCTTGTCGAACATCTTGGGGCGCAGCGTGGTACCGGCATTCCAGCCGCGCGCCTGCGGATTGAGCGCGATCTCCGCCGGATCGCGACCGGCCTTGTACCGGCTGTCCTCGACCACCGCCATCAACGCGGTCGCATAGGCATCGACATCGGCGGCAGCGCGCCCGGCGAGCGCCACCTGAACCTTCTCGGGCGTCAGGCCGAAGCGCTCCAGCGTCGCGGGGTCGGACAGAAACGCCTTTTTCTCCGGCGCCAGGCTGGCGAGCGGATCGCTTCCTTGCGCCAGAGCGGGGCCGAACAGGGCTGCGAGCGCAAGGGCAAGCGCGGCGCCGCGCGCCGGCAGGGTGGAGCGTGCCATCAGTTCTTCTTCCCATAATAGGCGTCCAGGCCGTGATCGACGGAGACAGGGTTAAGATAGCCGGGCTTCAGCCCCTTCTTGCGCATGGCGATGCCGGCGAGGCAGGCGTTCAGCAGGAAATTGCTGTTGAGCGCGGTCTTGTAGCTGGTGTCGAGATAGGGCGCGACTTCCACGATATCGATGCCGGCAATGTCATTCTGGGCGCAGAGGTTGCGCATGATGGGCTGCGCCTCGCGCATGGTGAGGCCGCCGGGAACCGGCGTGCCGGTGCCGGGCATGAAGGCCGGATCGAGCACGTCGACATCGAAGCTGATCCACAGCTTCTTGGCATTTTCCCGCGCTTCCTTGAGCGCGCGGGCCATCACCTTGTCCCAGCCCCATTTCTCGACTTCGACCATCGTGTGGTAGCGCATCCCCTTGTTGCGCATCCAGCCGAAGGTTTCGAGGTCGGGGCCGCGCGCGCGCAGCCCGACCTGGATATAGTCGCTGCCGCGCACATGGCCTTCGGAGAGGACGCGATAGACCGGCTGGCCATGGTCGAGCAAATGCACGCGCCCGCGCCCGATGTCATAATGGCTATCGAAATGGATGACGCTGACATTGCCCTTGCCATGCACGTCGGCGGCCGCCGCGACATTGGGATATTCGAGGCTGTGGTCGCCGCCGATGACGATCGGGATCGCGCCGGTGCGGGCGATTTCCCCCACCATCTCGCGGACATGATCGACGCTGCGCTCGGTCGAGTTCTGGTCGATGGCTATGTCGCCATAGTCGACGATCTTGAGCGCGGCATTGGGATTGATCATCGAATACATGTCGTTGCCGGCCGCGCCGCCGGTCATCCGCATGGCGCGCGGCCCGTCGATCGCGTTGCGCCAGCCCGACCCCATGTCGAGCGGGGCGCCGACGATCGCGACATCGACCTTGCCCGCTTTCAGGTCTTCCGGCGTCATCGCCACCGGCGCGCCCGCGAAGGTCGCAAAGCCCCCGCCCCAGCCGCCGATATAACGGGTCAGATCGACCGGACCGGGATCGCGCTTCGGGTCGAGCGCGGCGGAACGCCGGACCTTCCACGCGTTGAACCAGGGTGATCGGGTGTCGAGCGGGATCGATGCCTGATCGCGCCCGGCCTTGAACTCGACCTGGGCGTGCAGCGCCTGCATCGCGTCGATATAGGCGCTGATCTCTTCGGCCGTGCCCTTGCGGATACGCTCGAACAGGGCGTCCTTCTCGACATAGCGGCCGGTGACGCCGCTTTTCAGGAAATCGACCTTCGCCTTGTCCACGCCGGCGAGCTTCGCCGCGATATCCTCGGGCAGTTCCAGCGGCTTGGGCCGCCCCATATCATCTTCCAGCGGCGTCTGCGGCGCGGGCGTGCCGGCGTTGGGAAGACGGGACGGCAGGTCGCCCGCGACCGCGGCGCCGATGGCCGCGATCCCGGCCATGCTCCACCCGGTGATGGCGCTCATAGACGGCATGTCATTCTCCGGCCCGGCGGCCCTCCATTGGGCGACGCGGGCATAGGCAGCGGGAAAGGGACGGAAATTCCCGCCGCTCCAGCCATGGGTAGGCGGCAGGAGCACCGCATCCCAATGGGGCATTTGACGTAGGACCGGCCCATGTGGGGAGAGACGGACAAGCTACGTCAAATGCCCCATGTTTGACTGGCTGCGCGCTCCATAGCCTGACCACCATGCCAGAAAAGCACGAGGCGGCGGTCCACGCCGCCCGCCGCGCCGTTGCCGCCGCACAGGCGGGACGTCCGATCCGGGAGGGGATCATGGCTGGAAAGACATTGGAAAAAAGGGGAACACCATGTCGTATCGCGCAAAGCTCAAAATGGGACTCTTGTCCGCGACGATCATATCCGGCGCGGCCGCGGCCATGCCCGCCATGGCGCAGACCGCCGCGGCCGCCGACGAGGGCGATGTGATCGTCGTCACCGGTACCCGCCGCAGCACCACGCTGATGGAAACGCCGATCAATATTTCGGCCGTGGGCGCGGAGGAGCTGGCGGCGCAGCGGATCGACGACATTCGCGACATCGCGGCCTTCACGCCGGGCATCACCATCACCGATACCGGTCCGCGCGGCGCGGGCACCATCATCATGCGCGGGCTGTCCGCCGACGACAGCAGCGCGGGCGGCAACAACAGCGACAATGCCATCGGCATCTATCTGGGCGACGTACCGCTCTACACCGACTACAAGCTGATCGACCTCGAACGGGTGGAGACGCTGCTCGGTCCGCAGGGCACGCTCTATGGCCTTGGCACGCTGGCGGGCGCGGTCCGCTACATCCCCAACCGGCCCGATCCGACGAAGTTCAGCGGCGAGGCCTATGGCCGCCTCTATGACGTCGCCCATTCGAAGGGCATGGGCTATGTCGGCTATGGCGTGCTCAACCTGCCGATCGTCCAGGACGCGATCGCTTTCCGCACCGTCACCGGCTATTATTACGACCCCGGCTTCATCGACTATCCCTATCTGCTGAAGGAGCCGGGCGTGTCCCTGCCGCAGCCGGGCGACACGTCGAACCCGATGGGCACCGACGCGCAGCAGAGCGCCAATTTCGCGGGCAAGAAGGATCTGAACTTCGAAAAGACCTTCACCAGCCGCAACCAGCTCGGCTTCGTCAGCCCCGACTTCCAGGCCTATTTCACCTACGCCTATCAGGAAACGAAAACCGACGGCCGCCAGGCCACCGGCGCGGGCGTGGTGGGCGAAGGCAAATATGAGGCGCCCTGGCGCTACAAGGAACCGTCGAAGCGCATGTCACACCTGATCTCGCTGGAGCTTCAGGGCAATGTCTACGACGTGGCGCAGGCGATCTTCGTTTCGGCCTACACCAACAAGAAGCAGCGCAGTTCGACCGACGTGACCGACCTGCTGCTCGACCTCGACTATGATTATGAACTGTTCCCGTCCTTCTCGGGCTATACCCGGTCGCGCGGCGCGGAAGAACAATATAACCAGGAAGTCCGCCTGGTTTCGACCCATGGCGGGCCGTTCAGCTGGGTGATCGGCGGCTTCTGGAACCGCCTCAACACCAGGTCCGACTATCGCGAGATCGTGCCGGGCTATCCCGCCTGGGCAGGCATCAACCGCCCCGACGAGGTCGAATATGCCTCCTACGTCAACACCAAGACCGACGAGAAGGCGGTGTTCGGCGAGGGCAGCTTCAAGATCACGCCGGAATGGCAGGTCACGGCCGGCGTCCGCTATTTCAAATATAGCGCCGACGTCATCGGCGGGACCGCGCTGCCGCTGTTCCAGGCCTATCCCAACATCAACTTCCGCTCGCGCGCCGGATCGACCAGCGACGACGGCACGGTGTGGAAGTTCAACAGCTCCTACAACATCACGCCGGACCTGATGGTCTGGGGCACCTATTCGAAGGGCTATCGCATCGGCGGCGTCAACCGCGTCGCGCCCTGCGTCCTGCCGCTGCCGGCCGGACAGAATCTGTGCGCCCTGCCGAGCGAACTATTCTATGGCCCGGACAAGGTCAAAAACGCCGAAATCGGTGTCCGCGCCCAGTTGTTCGAGCGCAAGCTGTCGATGAGCCTGTCGGCGTTCCGCGTTAAGTGGGACGGTATCCAGCTGTCGGGCCAGACGGTGAATGGTGCCATCGGCATCACCACCAATGGCGGCGCGGCGATTTCGAAGGGCGTCGACTTCTCCTTCAGCGCCAAGCCGATCGACGGCCTCACCATCCGGGGCAACTACAGCTATCTCGACGCGCATCTGACCGAGGACGTGCCGGCGCTGCTGTCGATCGCGGGCGGCGATCTGGTCGATGTCCTGGCAGGCGACCGCCTGCCCGGATCGACCAAGAACAGCGGCGCGATCGGCGTCAGCTACGACATGCCCATGGGCGACAATATGCTGAACCTGGGCTGGACCACCACCTATACCGGCGGCATCTACACCCGTCCGGGCCTGCGGGGCGGCGGCGAACGGCTGCCGTCCTACATGATGAGCCGCGCGAACATCACCTACAAGACCGACATCTATGAAATCGGCCTGTTCGCGAACAACATCTTCGACAAATATGCCATCACCGGCGTCAGCAACGACCTGACCCGTTTCGGCCTGGTCAATGACGGCATCATATCGCGCTATTATGCCCGGTCGGTCGCGCAGCCGCGCGTCATCGGCGTCGAGGGCCGCGTGAAGTTCTGATCGTCCGCGCATGACCGATCGCGGGGGCGCTCTTCCATTCGGAAGGGCGCCCCTTTTTTCTGCTCGTCATGTCGGGCGGCGGGCGGCATCCGCTGCCGCATGGAACCAGCCTTCCCCTTCGCGCGCTTGCCCCGATCAACGGCAAGGGGCGATGATGAGCATAAGGATAGCGCAACAGGTGCATGTCGATGCGCCGTGGAAGATCCCGCCACGTGCCTGGTGGGAGATATCGAAGCGCGTCTGGATCGCCACGTCCGCCAATCATCTGGGGCTGTTGTCGGCGGGCGTCGCCTATTACGCCTTCCTGTCGATCGCGCCGCTGCTGGCGGCGGTGGTGCTGACCTATGGCCTGATCGGCGATCCCGCGCTGGTGCAGCGGCACATGGCCGCCATCGTCACCGTGGTGCCCCGCGATGCGGCGACCATCATCAATGACCAGTTGATGGGCGTCGTATCGGCCGCCAAGGGCACGACCGGCCTCGGCCTGGTGCTGGCGCTGAGCCTCGCCCTCTATGGCGCCACCCGCGCCGCCTCGGCGATCATGGAGGCGCTCAACATCGTCTATGCGCGGAAGGAAGAACGCGGGATCATCGCCTTCTACCGCGTGTCGATCGGCATCACTTTCTCGGCCGTGCTGGTCGTCGTGTCGGGGGTCGTCACCGCGACGGTCATTGGCCTGATCCAGACGCTGCTCACCGGCTGGGGATCGGGGGTTCTCCTGGCGATCAAGGCGGTGACATGGGTCTGCGCGGGCCTGCTCGCCAGCCTGATCTTCGCGCTCATATACCGGTTCGGTCCGAACCGGCGCAAGGCGCAGTGGCAATGGCTGACGGTCGGATCGGCCACGGCCACGGTCTGCTGGCTGCTGGTGACTCTGGGCGTGTCCTTCTATGTCTCGCGCTTCGGCAACTACAACGAAACCTACGGTTCGCTGGGCGCCGTGGTGGTGCTGCAACTCTGGCTGTTTGCCTCTTCCTATGTCGTGCTGCTGGGCGCGCAGATCAACGCCGAGGCGGAGCGGCAGACCAGCGCCGACACGCAGGTGGCCGGGCCGATGCAAAAAGCCGCATAATGGCGCTTGCCCTCCCCTTCCTGCCACGCTAAAGCGCCCTCCTTCGCTGGCTAGGGCCAGTGCAGGAGTGTAGCTCAGTTGGTAGAGCGTCGGTCTCCAAAACCGAATGCCGTGGGTTCGAGTCCCTCCACTCCTGCCAAGCGAACTGGCCGCGAACCCTTGAATTGCAAAGGGTTCGCGGCTAAGTCCGCAGGCGAAATTGGTCGCGGAGCAAGCGGCCGCACCCCCGGACGCCAGACAGGGCGGGATCGGGAGGGCGGACTGTTGCTTCGCGAATTGGCGTTGGTATCGAAGTTTGAGAAGGCAGGCGATGGCGAAGGTTTCTCCCGGCGAATTCGTCAATCAGGTGAAGACCGAGGCATCCAAGATCGTCTGGCCGACCGGCCGCGAGACGGTCATGACCGGCGTTATGGTCGTCATCATGACCACGCTGCTGGGCCTCTTCTTCTTCGGCATCGACACGTTCTTCGGCGCGATCGTCCAGTGGCTGCTGGGCCTCGCCGCCGGTCGGGCCTGATATTGCCGGGCCTGGGTTCTTGATTGCCGCGATTTCTCAAGTGAAATCGCAGACGCGAGTTTGATTGGCGCGATTTCTCAAGTGAAATCGCTCTGTGGGAGTTTGAAACGGTAACATGGCGCGCTGGTACATCATCCACGCCTATTCGGGCTTCGAGAACAAGGTCAAGGAATCGATCCTGTCCGAAGCCGAGCGCATGGGCCTCTCCCAGTTGGTCGAGCAGGTCGAGGTGCCCACCGAGACCGTGACCGAAGTGAAGCGCGGCAAGAAGGTGCAGGTCGAGCGCAAGTTCATGCCCGGCTATGTCCTCGCCAAGCTGAACATGAACGACGACATCTACCACCTGGTGAAGAACACGCCCAAGGTGACGGGTTTCCTGGGTTCGAGCGGCAAGCCGCAGGCGATCAGCGAAAGCGACGCCGCCCGCTATTTCGGCGCCCAGAAGGAAGCCGAAGCCGCCCCCAAGCACAAGGTCAATGTCGATTACGAGATCGGCGACAGCGTCAAGGTGCTCGACGGCCCCTTCGCCAGCTTCAACGGCGTGGTCGAGGAACTGGATTTCGAAAAGAACCGGGTCAAGGTGTCGGTGTCGATCTTCGGTCGCGCCACCCCGGTCGAACTGGACTTCGAGCAGGTCGAACTGTCGAAGTAAGAGCCGCATCGCGGATTGCAAAAGGGTCGCCAGCCACCGGGCCGGCGGCCCTTTTTGCTGGAATTCTCACCGACCGGGGGCTGCGCCGGGGGTTCAGCTTCCTTTTTCGCAAGCCCCCTTCCCTTTGGACCGGAACATCGCTATAGGCCCGCGCTTCCGTGCTGCCCCCAAGGTGGCCGGACATGTGCGGGAGGCCTTTTTCGGAAGGCCGTTCGACCGCTAAACTTGAACCGGCGGATATGTTCGCAGATCCGCCAGCTACAGAGTGAGTGAACATGGCCAAGAAGATTACGGGCTATATCAAGCTCCAGGTGCCCGCCGGAGCCGCCAACCCCTCGCCGCCGATCGGCCCTGCCCTGGGTCAGCGCGGCGTGAACATCATGGAATTCTGCAAGGCGTTCAACGCCTCGACGGAAAAGATGGAAAAGGGCACCCCGCTGCCGACCATCATCACCGTCTATGCGGACCGCTCCTTCACCTTCGTGACGAAGCAGCCGCCGGCCACCTATCTGATCAAGAAGGCCGTCAACCTGAAGTCGGGTTCCAAGGAACCGGGCAAGGTCGTCGCCGGCAAGATCACCCGCGCCCAGCTCGCCGAAATCGCGCAGACCAAGATGGTCGACCTGAACGCGAACGACATCGACGCGGCGACGAAGATCATCGAAGGCTCCGCTCGCGCGATGGGCCTCGAAGTGGTGGAGGGCTAAGACCATGGCAAAGCTGACGAAGAAGGCGAAGGCCCTGGCCACTGCCATTGACAAGGAAAAGCTGCACGGCGTCAACGAAGCGCTGGGCCTGATCAAGACCCACGCGACCGCCAAGTTCGACGAAAGCGTCGAAATCGCGATCAACCTGGGCGTCGATCCGCGTCACGCCGACCAGATGGTCCGTGGCGTCGTCACCCTGCCCGCCGGCACCGGCAAGGACGTCCGCGTCGCCGTGTTCGCCCGTGGCGACAAGGCTGATGCAGCGACCGCCGCTGGCGCCGACGTCGTGGGTGCCGAAGACCTGCTCGAATCGATCCAGGCCGGCAACATCGACTTCCAGCGCGTGATCGCCACCCCCGACATGATGGGTCTGGTGGGTCGCCTGGGCAAGGTGCTTGGTCCCAAGGGCCTGATGCCGAACCCGAAGCTGGGCACGGTCACCCCGAACGTCGCCGAAGCGGTCAAGGCTGCCAAGGGCGGCCAGATCGAATTCCGCGTCGAAAAGGCGGGCATCATCCATGCTGGCCTCGGCAAGGCGAGCTTCTCGGCCGAAGACCTGCGCAAGAATTTCGATGCCTTCGTTGACGCGATCGTCAAGGCGAAGCCGTCGGGTTCGAAGGGCAAATATGTCCGCAAGATCGCCCTGTCGTCCTCGATGGGCCCGGGCGTCAAGGTCGACGTGGCGGAAGTCGCCTCGATCTGATTTTTGCGCTATAGATGATAGGCAGGCCTCCTTCCTCGGGAACGTGGGAAGGAGGCCTTCCTGTTTTTTGAATCATCCTCCCCTGTTCGGGGGCGATGGCGGCACGCAGTGCTGACGGAGGGGTGCTCCTCTCTCGACAGGGGGACACCCCTCACCACCCGCCAGGCGGGCGGTCCCCCTCCCCTGGCAGGGGAGGATTTTGGAACCGGAGGCCTGACCTGCCTTCGGGCTTCCCGTGCGGAAGCATGAACGGTCTTTCGTATCCGTCGGGAATGGCGGGTCGCTTTTACCGATGGAAAACAAAAATATGGCATTTGAAACTCTCCCCGCTCTCCTGTCGCAGGCGTTGACCGCCAAGGGCTATGAGGCGCTGACCCCCGTCCAGAGCGAAGTCACGCAGGAAGAAGCGCATGGGCGCGACCTGCTGGTGTCGGCGCAGACCGGATCGGGCAAGACCGTCGCCTTCGGCCTCGCCATGGCGGGCGAACTGCTGGGCGACGCCGACCGCCTCCCCATGCCGGAAAAGCCGCTGGCGCTGGTGATCGCGCCGACGCGCGAACTGGCGTTGCAGGTCAGCCGCGAACTGGAATGGCTGTACGGTGCCGCGCGCGCGCGCATCGCGACCTGCGTGGGCGGTATGGACGCCGCCAAGGAACGCCGCAACCTGAGCCACGGCACCCATATCGTCGTCGGTACGCCGGGCCGCCTGCGCGACCATCTGGAGCGCGGCGCGCTGGACCTGTCGGCCGTGCGATCCGTCGTGCTCGATGAAGCCGACGAGATGCTGGACATGGGCTTCCGCGAGGATCTGGAGGAGATTCTCGACGGCGCACCGGAAAGCCGCCGCACCCTCCTCTTCTCGGCCACCATGCCCAAGCCGATCGTGGCACTGGCCAAGCGCTACCAGCGCGACGCGCTGCGCATTTCGACCATGAGCGAAGAGCGCGGCCATGGCGACATCAGCTATCAGGCGGTGACGGTCGCCCCGTCCGACATCGAGAATGCGGTGGTCAACCTGCTGCGCTATCATGAGGCGGAAACGGCGATCCTGTTCTGCGCCACGCGCGACAATGTGCGGCATCTGCACAGCAGCCTGACCGAGCGCGGCTTTGCCGCCGTGGCGCTGTCGGGCGAGCATAGCCAGAATGAACGCAACCATGCGTTGCAGGCGCTGCGCGACAAGCGGGCACGGGTGTGCGTGGCGACCGACGTCGCCGCACGCGGCATCGATCTGCCCTCTCTGTCGCTGGTCGTCCATGTCGAGTTGCCGCGCGACGCCGAGACGATGCAGCACCGTTCGGGCCGCACCGGACGTGCGGGCAAGAAGGGCACCGCCGTGCTGATCGTGCCCTATCCGCGTCGCCGCCGCGTCGAATCGATGCTGCGGGGCGCGAAGATCCCGGTCGAATGGGGCAACCCGCCGAGCAGGGAAGCGATTCTGGAGCAGGACAATGCCCGGCTGCGCACCAGCCTGATGGAGAAGGCGGAACTGGACGAGGCCGATTGGGCGCTGGGCGCCGAACTGCTGGCCGAGAAGAGCGCCAAGGAAATCGCCGCCATGCTGGTCAGGAGCGCCCGCGCTGCGCTGCCGGCCCCAGAGGAACTGCTGGACCGCAGCGAGGCGCCCGTGCGCCAGGAAGGGCCGCGTCCGGGATTTGAGGACACGCAGTGGTTCCGCATGGACATCGGCCGTCGCCAGAATGCCGATCCGCGCTGGATCCTGCCGCTGATCTGCCGTCGCGGCCATGTGTCGCGCCAGGATATCGGCGCGATCCGCATCACCACCAACGAGACGATGTTCGAAATCCCGAAGGCGATCGCGAGCCGCTTCATCGCGTCGGTCAAGCGCACCGGCGAGGCGAATGACGAAGGCGCCGACGTGGCGTTCGAGGCCATCGACGGCGCGCCGCGCGAACAGGCGCGCGAGCATAAGCGCCAGGGCGCCCGTCCCAATGATCGCGGCCCGCGTCCGGGCGGTCCGGGCGGCTATGCCCCCCGTCCGTTCAAGGGCGGACCGAAGCGCCCGGGCGGCCCCGGCGGACCGCGCAAGCCGCGCTGATTCCCCTTCGGGCATGTAGGATAAAGGCGGGCCGTCGATCATTCCGTGGGGATGATCGACGGCCCTCTTCTTATTCCGGTCCTTGGCGACCAGCTGACACCCGACATCGCCGCGCTGCGCGATGCCGACAAGGCGGACAGCATCGTGCTGATGATGGAGGTGGCGGACGAAACCACCTACGTGCGGCATCACAAGGCGAAGATCGCCTTCCTCCTGTCCGCCATGCGTCATCATGCCGAGGCGCTGCGGGCGCTGGGCTGGACGGTCGACTATGTGCGGCTGGACGACCCCGCGAACAGGGGCAGCTTCACCGCCGAGGTCGCCCGTGCGATCGAAAGGCACCGCCCCCACGCCATCCATGTGACCGAGGCGGGCGAATGGCGGGTGCGCGCCATGCTGGAAGCGTGGGAAGAGTGCTTCGCCATTCCCGTGACCATCCATGAGGATGATCGCTTCCTCTGTTCCCATGCGGAGTTCGACACATGGGCGGCGGCGCGGCGCCAGTTGCGGATGGAATATTTCTATCGCGACATGCGCCGCAAGACCGGGCTGCTGCTGACCGAGGAAGGCGCGCCGGAGGGCGGACAATGGAATTATGACGCGGAGAACCGCAAGCCCCCGCCCGCACGCGACCTGCTGATGCCCCGGCCGATCCGCTTCCGACCCGACGCCGTGACACAGGCGGTGCTGGACATGGTGGCGGTACGCTTCGGCGACCATATCGGCCGGCTCGACCATTTCCATTTCGCGGTGACGCGGGACGAGGCGATACGACAGCAAAAGCGCTTCCTGGACGAAGGGCTGCCACGGTTCGGCGACTATCAGGATGCGATGCTGACCGACGAGCCGTTCCTGTGGCATTCGATCCTGTCGCCCTACCTCAACGCCGGGCTGCTCGACCCGCTGGAACTCTGCCGGGAGGTGGAGGCGCGCTATCGGGCGGGCAAAGTGCCCCTGAACGCGGCAGAGGGCTTTATCCGGCAGATTATCGGCTGGCGCGAATATGTGCGCGGCATCTATTGGCTTGAGGGGCCGGACTACGCCAAGCGCAATGCCCTGCGGGCGACCCGCAACCTGCCGGGCTTCTACTGGACCGGCGAGACGGACATGCACTGCCTGTCACAGGCGATCGGCCAGACCATCGACCATGGCTATGCCCATCATATCCAGCGGCTGATGATCACCGGCAATTTCGCATTGCTGGCCGGGGTCGACCCGCACCAGGTGCATATCTGGTATCTGGAGGTCTATGCCGACGCCTATGAATGGGTCGAGCTGCCCAACACGCTGGGCATGAGCCAGTTTGCGGATGGCGGCCTGCTGGCGTCGAAGCCCTATGCGTCGGGCGGCGCCTATATCAACCGCATGTCGGACTATTGCGGGGCGTGCCGATATGATGTGAAGCGCCGGGTGGGCGAGGATGCCTGCCCCTTCAACGCGCTTTACTGGGATTTCCTGGCACGCAACGCGGGCATGCTCGCGCGCAATCCACGGCTCGCCATGCCCTATCGCAACTGGGACCGGATGACCCAGGAAGACCGCGCCGCCACGCGGGATCAGGCGGCGCGCTTCCTCGATACGCTCGACTAGATGGTCACGCCACCCCGCACAAAGTGAGCATCCTGGCCGCCAGTTCGCGTTCACCCATCACCACATGGGGAACGCCCAGCGCCTCCAGATGGGCGACCTCCGCGTCGCTATGGGCGCGGGCGATGACCTGAAGGTCGGCGTTCAGGCGGCGCGCATGATCGTGGATGGCCCCGCCCTCATAGCCTTCGGGCACCGCGATCAGCAGGTGGCGCGCCTCGCGGATACCCGCCGCGAGCAGATGCCTGTCCTCCAGCGCGTTGCCCTTCACGACCGACAGGCCGGCCTCTTCGG
Source organism: Sphingobium sp. V4 (assembly GCF_029590555.1). Classification (NCBI taxonomy): domain Bacteria; kingdom Pseudomonadati; phylum Pseudomonadota; class Alphaproteobacteria; order Sphingomonadales; family Sphingobiaceae; genus Sphingobium; species Sphingobium sp. V4. Next base: position 2,126,109 of record NZ_CP081001.1, read on the forward strand.
CTTCGTCCACCCGATCCCCGTCGCCTTCCACGACAACGAAATGGACATGTGTTTCGACAAGGCGCCGGGCGATCAGCTTGCCCACCCGGCCGTAGCCGACCAGGATGACATGGCCGATGGCAGGCGGCGCCGGACGACCGGAGGGCTGGCCCGCGTCCGCGCCCTCATCCTCCTCCTCCTGCTGGTGCTTGCGCACGATCATCGAGAAGAGGATGGGATTGAGGAAGATCGACGCCAGCGCGCCGGCCAGGATCAGGTCGCGGGCTTGCGCCGGCAACACCCCCAGCCCCGCGCCCAGCGACGCCAGGATGAAGGAAAATTCGCCGATCTGGGCGAGGCTCGCCGCGATGGTGAGCGCGGTTACGTTGGGATGGCCGAAGGCGCGGACGATCCCCCAGGCGGCGATCGACTTGCCGATGACGATGATGAGAATGGTGGCGAGCAGCGGCAGGGGCTGCTCGACCACGATCGCCGGGTTGAAGAGCATTCCGACCGACACGAAGAAGAGCACGGCGAAGGCGTCGCGCAATGGCAGCGTCTCTTCAGTCGCGCGACGGCTCAGGGGGGTTTCGCCCAGGATCATGCCGGCGAAGAAGGCGCCGAGCGCGAAGGACACGTCGAAGGCGGCCGCCGCGCCGAAGGCAACGCCCAGCGCGATGGCGAGGACCGCCAGGCGGAACAGCTCGCGCGATCCGGTATGGACGACCCAGTGCAGCGCCCAGGGGATCACGCGGCGGCCCACGATCAGCATCACCGCGACAAAGCCCACCACCTTGAGCAACGTGCCGAGCAGCGGCCCGATGAGCGCGGACGCACCCGCTCCCTCGGCGCCGTTCATCACGCTGGCAAGCGCGGGGAGCAGCACCAGCGCAAGGACCATCACCAGATCCTCGACGATCAGCCAGCCGACCGCGATGCGTCCGCGCCGGGTTTCGACCAGGTCGGCGCCCTGCAAGGCGCGCAGCAGGACGACAGTGCTGGCGACGGACAGGGCAAGGCCGAATACCAGGCCGCCCATGACGGGCCAGCCCATCAGATGGGCAAGGCCCATGCCGAGCAGGGTCGCGACCGCGATCTGGACCAGCGCGCCGGGAACGGCGATGGCCTTCACCGACAGAAGGTCTTTCAGGGAAAAATGGAGGCCGACCCCGAACATCAGCAGGATGACGCCGATTTCGGCCAGTTCATTGGCAAGGCCGGCATCGGCGACGAAGCCGGGGGTAAAGGGACCGACCATGATGCCGGCGACGAGATAGCCGACCAGCGGCGAGAGCTTCAGCCGATGGGCGATCGCGCCCATGATGAAGGCGACGACGAGACCGGCGACGATGGTGCCGATCAGGGGTGTGTGATGGGGCATTTTTGCCTTTCGATCCGGTGGCCGGCCGTTGGGGCGTGCGTCCGGCGGGAAATGAGCAGGATATCGGCGCTCTCCCGACCTCCGTCGGTCATGGAGACGTGCTTTTCAGTCGACGACGATCATCATCGCGGCGAGGGCCATAGCGGCGGCGCCAAGGCCCGCCATGACGAGGGGCATGAACCACCAGGGCGGACGAGAGCGACGGCCGCGGCGCAGGCTCTTGCGAGGCATGGGATGACTCCTCTTGCGACCAGGTGCCCGCGCGTGACGGGCGGGTTCGATCCGTCAGAAGGAGGCGGGCGGCGCCCTGGCAAGATGCGCGCGCACGAGCGGCGGGCGCGGGAGGCGGGGGGCCGCCGGCGGGGCGGACAAGGCGGGCAGAAACCGCCAGACGCCCACGATCGCCATGATCGCCAGTCCCAGGATCGCCACCGGCGGCCACCCGTCGCCATCCGGGCGGATGGGCGGGACCGCCTGCGCGGCGGATGGAGCGCGGGCCTTGAGCACCACGTCGCTGGTCGCGGGATTGAAAGCGGAGCCGGTGGCGCGGCTGAGCGGCGGACCGAGCGGCGCGAGAGCCGACAGCAACGTGACGGCGATGAGGGTCCACAGGGCGGCCAGAATTGCGGCGCGGGGGATCGCGCCCCTTCCCTTCCGCCTTTTCCTGCCCATATGCTGCATCTCGCCGCCAAATCCCTTGGTTCCACAGGAGATAGGGGCGGACGGGCGTGAAAACCAGTGCCGAAACCGACCCGCATCGGTTGACAGGTGCGAGTCATTCCACTAACGGGCCACATTCCCGCGCGGGTCGACAGGATTTGTCCTCGAAGATCTGCGTAAAGCAGATTTGAACGAGAAGAGACAAGCCATGTTCGCTATCGTGCGCACGGGCGGCAAGCAGTATCGCGTCGCCGCCGGAGACAAGATCGTCGTTGAAAAGCTGGCTGGCGAAGCCGGCGACAAGGTCACGCTGGACGACGTCCTGCTGGCCGGTGAAGGCGGCGACCTGAAGGACGCTGCCAAGCTGACCGTCGCGGCGGAAATCATCGCGCAGGCGAAGGGCGAGAAGGTCATCGTCTTCAAGAAGCGCCGCCGCCACAATTATCGCCGCAAGAACGGCCACCGCCAGAACCACACGATCCTGAAGATCGTGTCGATCGGCGCCTGAGCCACTAGCTGAAGATTCGAGGAGTTTAGGTCATGGCACATAAGAAAGCTGGCGGTTCGTCGCGCAACGGTCGCGATTCCGAGTCGAAGCGCCTTGGCGTCAAGAAGTTCGGCGGTCAGGACGTGATCGGCGGCAACATCATCATTCGCCAGCGCGGCACCCGCGTGTATCCGGGTCGCAATGTCGGCATGGGCAAGGATCACACCCTCTTCGCCCTCGGCGAAGGCAAGGTGGTATTCCACACCGGCAAGCTCGGCCGCAAATATGTGTCGGTAGACGCAATGGCCGAAGCGGCAGAATAACGGACGACTGATGACGGGTCGTCCTTCGATAGGGGCGATCCTCCCGGCGTTCGGACCTTCCGTCTGATGCCGGTGTCCGAGGGAACAAGGGGCGCTCCTCACCTATGAGGGGCGCCCCTTTTCCGTTGGGCGAAATCTCCCTCAAAAATCCCTCAAGTCTTTGGAACTCAACGCCTTCTCGCGCGTCCTGCGGGCGGGGAATCATCCAGAGGCAAGTCGTCGTCAAGCCGTCATCATTGGCGGTTAACGGCGCGCAGAAGAGGAGAGACGAGAATGTTCGCCCGTACCCCCCGCCTGCTGCTGCGTCCCGGCTGGATGGAAGACGCGCAGGCCCTGGCCCTGGCCATCAACGACCCGGCGGTCGCGCGCAACCTGACGCGCGTCCCCAGCCCCTATGGGCCGGACGACGCCGAAGCCTTCCTGGCGCTGCCGCAACATCCGCGCCTGCCCCGACTGCTCGCCTTCACACGCACCCAGGGCGCGCCGCGCCTGGTCGGTGGATGCGGAGTCCATCTGGACGAGCAGGGCGCGCCCGAACTGGGTTACTGGATCGCCCGCCCCTATTGGGGGCTGGGGTTCGCGACCGAGGCCGCGCGCGCGGTGCTGGACATGGCGCGGGCGAACGGCATCCGCGACATAAAGGCCGGGCATTTCATCGACAATCCCGCGTCGGGCAACGTCCTGCGCAAGCTGGGCTTCCACTTCGCGGGACGAATCGAGAAACGCTACAGCCTGGGCCGCGACGCACTGGTCGATTGCCTGATGTTCGACGAAGGCGAAGGCGGGCGAATGAGCGCCGATCCCGCAATGGATCTCTATGGGGATGCGTTGCCGGTGGCGGCTTGAGCGCGACACCCTATCGATGATCGTCCTTCCCGCCATCGCGGGAAGGACGGCGTGACAATATGTCGCGACGATCCCCTTAGCGGGGAGGATGTTTGGGGCGGTCGAACACCCGTGTCGGCCTGCCCGCAAGTTCCGTATCGACCAGCGCATGGAAACCCAGCTTTTCCGCGACCTTGATGGACGCCAGATTGTCCGGGTCGATGATGCAGCGGAGCGAGGGCGCATCGAGATGGGCGTCCGCCCAGTCGAGAACGGCGTGCATCGCTTCAGTGGCGATGCCCCGGCCCCAGGCCTCTGGCGCCAGCACCCAGCCCGCCTCCGGCACGCCTTCCAGTTCGGGCAGGCCGCGTTCGGCGCTGAGCAGGCCGGCCTCCCCCAGGAAAGCGCCGCTGTCCCGCTCCTCGATCACCCACATGCCATAGCCCAGCATGGACCACATGCCGGCATAGCGCAGCAGGCGGAACCACACCGCCTGCGCGTCCTGCGTCACGCCGCCGATATGGCGCACCACGTCGGCGTCCCCCCATAATTTGCGGCAGGCGACATAATCCTCCACCCGATGCGGGCGGAGGATCAGGCGGATGGTTTCCAATGTCGGAGCGTCAGTCGTCACTTTATCCTCGCGGCGACCACTATATCCGTTCGGGCCGGGCCTGTCGAAGCCCTGCCCTGCCCGACGCAAGAAAAATCCTGCGCGACGGCCGTCAAGGCAGGCCTATCGCCCTTCAGGCGACCGAGGGCAAGGCGGCGGGCGGCCGCGCATCGGCATAGGGCGTATCGGCCAGAGCGATCAACGCGCGATCATCGACCCGCCAGGGATGGAAGCCGGGCAGGAAATAGCCGAGCCACGGACGCGCCACGCGACGCAATATGCCCGGCCGCACCAGCGCGTAATGGAGCAGCCCGCCCCAGGCGCGCCGTCCGGTGATGCCGTCCTGCCGCAGCAATTCCATCATCCCGCGGGCGCGATGATGGAGAAAATTCCTGGTTACGACCAGCATCATCAGCGACTTGACCCACCAGCGCCGGAAGCGCGTCCAGTCGCGCGTGGCGTGCATCCAGGTATCGCAGGCGACGCCCTTATGCTCGATCTCCTCGATGGCGTGCCATCGCCACAACGCGGCGATCTCCGGGTCGGCGCCGTCCAGATGGCGCGGGTCGCTCAGCAGTTCATGGGCGAGGATGGCGGTGAAATGCTCCAGTGCCATGGTCGCCGCCAGGCTGTCGATCGGGGGACGCCGCTTCGCCATGTCCAGCACCAGGGTCACGTCGGCGTCGAGGCGCGACACGTCATAGCCATGATCCGTCACCTGCCGGTTGAAGGCGAGATGCTCGCGGCTATGGACGACTTCCTGGCGGATGAAGGCGGCGATCTCGCCCGCCAGCCGGTCCGGCACGCCGTCGCGGAAGGCTCGGACGCTATCGATGAAATAGGCTTCGCCGCGCGGGAAGGTGATCGACAGGGCGTTGAAGAAAGCCGTGGCGATCGGATCGCCATTCAGCCAATGTCGGGATGCGGCGCGATCCCGCCCGAAGCGGCGATCACGCGGGGTAATGGTGAGTTCGGTCGGGGTCATGGGGACGCCTCCGTTGCTTACTTACACTGATGTAAATATGGACAACTGACATAGATGTCAATAAAGCGCGCACGCCTCAGCCCCGATGAAAGCCGCCTCGTCGCCGTCGAGGCGGCGCGCGACCTGCTGATCGAGGCGGGGCCGCAGGCAGTGACGCTGAAGGCCGTGGCCGGCCGGGTCGGGCGGACCCACGCCAACCTGCTGCATCATTTCGGATCGGCCGCGGGATTGCAGAAGGCGCTGGCCGCGCATCTGGCCGATACCATCACCACCAAGATCGGCGAGGCGGTGGATGCGGCGCGGCGCGGCGAACTGGCGCCGCGCATCATCGTCGACATGACATTCGACGCGTTCGACCGCGAGGGCGCGGGCGCGCTGGCAAGCTGGATGCTCGCGTCGGGCAATGAGGATGCGCTGGACCCGGTGGTGGACGCGATCCACCGGCTGGTCGACAAGCTGGCGGCAAGCGCCCTCAGCCCGAACATGGCCGAGCTGATCCGGGAGAACACGCTGATGCTGGTGCTGCTGGCGCTGGGCGATTCGCAGCTGGGGGGCGCCATGGCAGGGGCGCTTTGCCTGCCGCGCGAAAAGGCCCGCGAGATCGCAACCCGCAGCCTGACATTCGCGTTGATGCAGGAAGCCGCGACGATTGCCGCGCAGGCCAAGGTTTAACTTTTCGCGATTAGGCGTTATGGGCGCGCCATGCATTTTCTCGATCAAGCCAAAATCTATATCAAGTCCGGCTGGGGCGGCCCCGGCGCGGTCAGCTTTCGCCGTGAAAAATATGTCGAATATGGCGGCCCGGACGGCGGCAACGGCGGCAAGGGCGGCGACATCATCTTCGAGGCCGTGGCCGGCCTCAACACGCTGATCGATTTCCGCTACACCCAGCATTTCAAGGCGCAGCGCGGCCAGCCGGGCATGGGCAAGAACCGTTATGGCGCGGGCGGCAACGACCTGGTCATCAAGGTGCCGGTCGGCACCCAGATCCTGTCCGATCCCCAGCCGATCGAGGGCAGCGAGGACGAGGACGGCTATCCCGACTTCGAGGAGCAGGAAGTGCTCGCCGACTTCACCGAGGTCGGGCAGCGCGTCACCTTCCTGCGCGGCGGCGACGGCGGCCGGGGCAACCTGTCCTACAAGACCAGCACCAACCGCGCGCCGCGCCAGCATGGCACGGGCTGGCCGGGGCAGGAAATGTGGGTGTGGCTGCGCCTCAAGCTGCTGGCCGATGTCGGCCTGGTCGGAATGCCCAATGCAGGCAAGTCGACGCTGATCAACCAGGTGACGAACACCAAGGCGAAGGTCGGCGCATACGCCTTCACCACCACCAAGCCGCAGCTGGGCGTGGTGCTGCACCGCGACCGCGAATTCGTGCTGGCCGACATTCCGGGCCTGATCGAGGGCGCCGCCGAGGGAGCGGGCATCGGCGACCGCTTCCTGGGCCATATCGAGCGCTGCCGCGTTCTGCTGCACCTGATCGACGCGACCGGCGACGATCCCGTCGACGCCTTCCGCATCGTGACCGACGAACTGGCCGCCTATGGCGGCGGACTGGAAGACAAGCCGCAGATCGTGGCGCTCAACAAGGGCGACCTTCTGGGGAAGGAACTGATGGAGGACATCGCCGCACAACTGCGCGAGGAAGCGGGCGTGGAGGACGTGTTCATCATTTCCGGCGCGACCGGCGAAGGCGTCGGCGCGCTGATGGACGCCGTGCTGCCGATGCTGGATCAGGACGCCGAGGATGAAGAGGATGAGGATGGCGGCGAGGAAGGCGAAGCCACCTGGTCGCCGATCTGACCGCGAATAGGCTAAACGGATATTCAGTCCCGTGACCAACCCCCTCTCCGGTTTTCCCCCTGAACTTGTCCGTCGCCTGGTCATCAAGATCGGGTCGGCCCTGCTGGTCGATCCGGCCGGCGAGGTGCGCGTCGACTGGCTGCGCACGCTGGTCGCTGATGTCGCGATCCGCAAGGCGGCGGGGCAACAGGTCATCATCGTGTCGTCGGGCGCGATCGCGCTGGGCGCGCGGCGGCTGAAGCTGCCCAAGGGCGGGCGCGGCAGCCTGGAAGACGCGCAGGCGGCGGCAGCCACCGGGCAGATCGCCCTGTCGCAATGCTGGGCCAGCCTGCTCGCGGAAAAGGGCATTACCGCCGCGCAGATGCTGGTGACGCTGGACGATCTGGAGAACCGGCGGCGCTACCTCAATGCATCGGCGACGCTGGAGCGGCTGATGGCATTGGACGTCGTGCCGGTGGTCAACGAGAATGACAGCGTGGCGACGGCCGAGATCCGCTTCGGCGACAATGATCGGCTGGCGGCGCGTATCGGACAGGCGGCACGGGCTGACGCGGTTGCGCTGCTTTCCGATGTGGACGGGCTTTACACCGCCAATCCGCACGCCGATGCCAGCGCCATGCTGATAGAGACAATCGAGACGATCGACGCGCGGATCGCGGCGATGGCGGACGGCGGTTCGGCGTCGGGCATGGGTTCGGGCGGCATGGTGTCGAAGATCCAGGCCGCGCGCATCGCGACCGGCGCGGGCGCGCACCTGGCCATCATTTCGGGCAAGGTCGATGCGCCGCTGTCGCACTGGGCGAATGGCGGAAAGGGGTCGATTTTCCTGGCGGCGCAAGCGAAAGGCGCGCGCAAGGGCTGGCTGGCGGGTCGCCTGACGACGCGCGGGCGGCTGATCGTGGACGCCGGCGCGGAGAAGGCACTGGGCAAGGGCAACAGCCTGTTGCCCGCCGGCGTCGCGCGCGTCGAGGGCGTGTTCGATCGCGGTGACGTTGTCGACATCGTCGCGCAGGATGGCCGGGTGATCGCGCGCGGGCTGATCGAATATGACAGCGAAGCGGCAGGGAAGATCGCCGGTCGCCGCAGCGAGGAGATCCCCGTGCTGCTGGGCGAAATGCCACGGTCGGTGCTGGTCCATCGCGACCATATGGCGATGATCTGACCATGACCCCCTTCCGGATTGCAATGACCGGCGCGACGGGGTTCGTCGGCGCCGAAGTGCTGGAGCAGGCGCTGGGCGAAGGACTGCGCGTCAACGCGCTGACTCGCCGGGCGCAGCCGCCGCGCGCGAAGCTGAAATGGGTGCCGGGGTCGCTGGAGGATGCTGCCGCGCTCGACACGCTGGTGCGCGACGCCGACGCGGTGGTGCATATCGCGGGCGTCGTGAATGCGCCCGATCGCGACGGGTTCGAGGCCGGCAATGCGCGCGGCACCGTGGCGGTGGTCGACGCGATGCGCCGGCGCGGGATCAGGCGGCTAGTGCATGTGTCCTCGCTGGCGGCGCGCGAACCGAATCTGTCCGACTATGGCTGGTCCAAGGCGCTGGCCGAACGCCATGTGAAGGCGAGCGGCCTCGACTGGACGATCGTGCGGCCGCCCGCCATCTACGGGCCGGGCGACCGGGAAATGCTGGAGCTGTTCCGCATGGCCAGGCGCGGCATCATGATGCTGCCGCCGGGCGGACGGCTGTCGGTCATCCATGTCGGCGATCTCGCCCGGTTGCTGCTGGCGCTGGCGCAGGAGAAGGAAAGCAGCCTGACCCGCACCTTCGAGGTGGATGACGGCACGCCCGAGGGCTGGGATCACAAGGAATTCGGCGCAGCGATCGGCCGGGCGGTCGGGCGGGCAGTCAGGACCGTGGCGACGCCCGAATGGCTGCTGAACGTCGCCGCCCGCACCGACCGGCTGGTGCGCGGACGGAAGGCCAAGCTGACGCCTGATCGGGTCGATTATTTCTGTCACCCCGACTGGGTGGTCACGAAGCGCAAGCAGCCACCCAAGCGGCTGTGGCTGCCGCAGGTGCAGACGGAGGAGGGGTTGAAGGCGACCGCCGAAGCCTATCGGGAGAAGGGCTGGCTATAACGCCGGCCAGAACGTCCATCAGGGCAAGGCGGCGAGGCGGCGGACCCGCTCCCTGTCCTTGGGACGGCCAAAGCCGGTCAGGAGTTGCTGAAGCTCCAGCCGTTCAGGCATGAAGAGCGTCACCCCGTCGATCTGAACCGGGCAACGGGTTTCAGGCTGGACCGCGCGCCAGCCCTCCGTCGACCGATAGTGGAAGCCGGCCATGAACTCCACCGGCAACGGCGCTTCCAGCCAGATGCCGAAGATGGCGGAGCGGAAGATGTCAGAGCCTGTGTCCCGCTGACAGATCACGCCAATGGCGGGCAGGATGCGGGCGGCGTCGGCGACGCTCAGCAGCACGTCCACATCGGCGACCGTCCCGGCATCGGCGCCATGCAGGGCAACCGCCGCGCTGGCGATGATCCACCAAGGATCACAAGCGGCGGCCATCACCGTCCCGACCGCCTTCAGCGATGCCGCCAGCGCCGGATCGATCCCAGCCCCTGTGCGCTTTCCCGCGGCATTGAGTGCACCGACAGGCAAGGGCGGCTTGTTCGGCATCGCCTAATCGCGATCCTCCGCCGCAGGTTTCTTCGCGCGCTGCTCCGCCAGAAACTCACTGATCGCCTGGCCGCTCGCGTTGAGCAGCGGATAAGTGCGCGCATCGCTCAGCCAGTCAGGACGCCGGGCAGCGCTGCCGTAGAATGTGTCATAGACCAGGCTGAAGGCGAGGAAGACGAGCGTCGCGCCGATCAATCCCTTCACCGCGCCGAAGCCCGCACCCAGCACACGGTCCACCGGCCCGAGGATCGACTGGCGCGTGCGGCGGCCGATGGCATGGGCGATCAGCTTGCCGACGCCGAAGGTGACGCCGAAGACGAGGACCAGCGCCAGCATCGCCGCGCCGCTGCTGTTGCCGACGAAGGCGCTGAGCAGTTCGGCGGCCGAGGCGTGGAACAGGCGGATGGCGAAGATCGCCAGCACCCAGGCGATGAGCGAGAGGGTTTCCAGCACGAAGCCGCGCAGCAGGCCCAGCACGGCGCAGCCGCCGATGGCGAGCAGGACGAGAATGTCGATGGCGTTCATTGCCAGCGTGGCTATCCGCGTCCCAGCATCTGGTCAACCAGCTGGGCAAGGGTGCGAAAACCGCTGACCGCGATTCCCTTCACCCCGTCGGCGGCGGACGCCGGAATATAGGCGCGGTCGAAGCCCAGTTTCGCCGCTTCGCGCAGACGCAGCGGTGAATGGGCGACGGGGCGGATTTCGCTCGACAGGGCAATTTCCCCGAAGAGGACGATATCGGCGGGGACCGGCCGTTCCGACATGGCGGAGATAAGCGCCGCCGCGACGGCGAGGTCGGCCGCCGGGTCCGACAGGCGATAGCCGCCCGCGATGTTCAGATAGACTTCGCAGGTGGAGAAGCTGAGGCCGCAGCGCGCCTCCAGCACCGCCAGGATCATGGCGAGCCGGCCGCTGTCCCAGCCGACCACCGCGCGCCGAGGCGTCGCGCCACTGGAGAGGCGCACGACCAGCGCCTGTATTTCCACCAGCACCGGGCGAGTGCCCTCCAGCGCGGGGAATACAGTCGCGCCCGTCACCGTCTCGTCGCGGTTGGTGAGGAACAGGGCGGACGGGTTGGCGACCTCCTCCAGCCCCTCGGCGACCATGGCGAAAACGCCGATCTCGTCGGTGCCGCCAAAGCGGTTCTTGACCGCGCGCAGGATGCGATACTGGTGGCTGCGTTCCCCCTCGAAGGCCAGCACCGTGTCGACCATATGTTCCAGCACGCGCGGGCCCGCGATGCTGCCATCCTTGGTGACATGGCCGACGAGGATGAGCGCGGTGCCGCGCTGCTTGGCGAATTTGATAAGTTCCTGGGATGAGGCGCGGACCTGGCTGACGGTGCCGGGCGCGCCCTCGATCAGGTCGCTGTGCATCGTCTGGATCGAATCGATGATCAGCAAGGCGGGCGGCGCCCCCTCCCCCAGCGTCGTCAATATGTCGCGGACCGAAGTGGCGCTGGCGAGCTGGACGGGCGCGTTGCCAAGGCCGAGGCGCTGAGCGCGCAGGCGGACCTGATCGGCCGCTTCTTCGCCGCTGATATAGGCAACCGACAGCCCGCGCGAGGCGATGCGCGCTGCCGCCTGAAGCAGCAGGGTCGACTTGCCGATGCCCGGATCGCCGCCGATCAGCGTCGCGGACCCGGTGACGATGCCGCCGCCCAGCGCCCGGTCGAACTCGGCAATGCCCGTGCTGGTCCGCGGCGGCAGCTCGACCGCGCTGTCGAGGCCAACCAGGGTGATCGCCCGGCCGCCATTTTGCAGGTCATGGCGCGCGGAGAAAACGGTCTCGCCCGCTTCCTCGACGATGCTGTTCCATTCGCCGCAATCCTCGCACTGGCCCAGCCACCGGCTGGTGACGGTGCCGCATTGCTGACAGACGAATTTGCGTTTTGCCTTGGCCATGCTTCCGATATGCCGAGCCGACGCGAACATTGCAAGAACATCGCGGCTTGAGCTGGAAACATACAGCGCGCTGGCGCATTGATACGGCATGAAAACGATCCGTGTCGCCAGCTATAATATCCGCAAGGCCATCGGCACGGACCGGCGACGGGTGCCCGAGCGGGTGCTGGAAGTGCTGGCCGAGGTGGATGCGGATATCGTCGCCTTGCAGGAGGCGGACCGGCGATTCGGGGTGCGCTCCGCCGCCATTCCGCCGCTGCTGATGGACCAGCAGAGCAGCTATCGGCCGGTGCCGCTCAACGTCCAGGTGGACAGCATGGGCTGGCACGGCAATGCGCTGCTGGTGCGCAAGGAAGCCGAGATCGGCGCGCATGACGTGCTGCACCTGCCCTATCTGGAGCCGCGCGGCGCGACCATGGCGGAGGTTTCCCTGAAGGGCGCGGCGGTGCGCGTGTTCGGGATGCATCTGGACCTGTCGGGCCTGTGGCGGCGCAAGCAGGCGGCTGCGGTGATCCACGCCGCGGCGCAGGGCACGGCGATGCCGACCGTGCTGATGGGCGACCTCAACGAATGGAGTGCCGAGCGGGGCTGCCTGGCCGACTTCGCCCGCCACTACAGCTTTGCGCCATGCGGTCGCAGCTTCCATGCGCGGCGGCCGGTGGCGCGGCTCGACCGGATCATGCATTGCGGGAAGCTGACGCTGAAGGATTGCGGCGTGCATGAAAGCGCGGCGGCCAGGAAAGCGTCGGACCATCTGCCGATCTGGGCCGAATTTGCCCTTGGGTAGGCCCCGCTCCTTTTGGTTGCCATTCCTGCCGCCCTCTGCGATTCCTGCGCCATGAAGGAGAGGGAATTACGGCTGGCGCTGGTCTGCTATGGCGGGATCAGCCTGGCCATCTACATGCACGGCATCACCAAGGAAGTCTGGCGGCTGGCGCGGGCGAGCCGAGCCTTTCACGACAATAGCCCGCCCAGCGGCAGCAGCGAGGCGGTCTATCGCCAGATGCTGGAAGCGATCGAGGCGCACGGCGGCATCAGGCTGCGCGTCATGCCCGACATCATCGCCGGGGCGAGCGCGGGCGGGATCAACGGCATCTTCCTGGCGCAGGCGATCGAGACCGGCCAGTCGCTGGACCCGCTGACCGACCTGTGGCTGGACAATGCCGATGTCGACCGGCTGCTCGACCCGGACGCACGGCCGGCGCGGGCGCTGACCAAATTCTGGGCGACGCCGCTGGTGTGGATGGCGGCGCGGCGGCCGGGCGATGCGGTGGAGCGCACCGTCGCACCCGACACGCGCGAGGAGGTGCGGATGAAGCTGTCCCGCTTCATCCGGTCGCGCTGGTTCGAACCGCCCTTTGGCGGGGAGATATTCTCGACGATGCTGATCGACGCCTTCGATGCGATGGCGGCGGCCGAGGCAGGATCGCCACTGCTGCCCGAGGGCCATCCGCTCGACCTGTTCGTCACCGTCACCGACTTCGAGGGCCATCCCCAGAGCCTGAATCTCAACAGCCCGCCGCAGGTGATCGAGACAGAGCATCGGCTGTCGATCGGCTTCAAGGCGCGCGGACGGGGGAAACGGACCTTCGCCGATACGGCCGAGCTGGTCTTTGCCGCGCGGGCGACCGCCAGCTTTCCGGGCGCCTTCCCGCCCTTCACCGTGCGCGAACTGGACCGGGTGCTCAGGCGCCGCCATCGCGGCTGGCCGACGCGCGACGCCTTCCTGGCCCGCGCCCTGCCCCGCCATGCCGCGCGCGGGACGGCCGAGGACGCGGTGCTGATCGACGGATCGGTGCTGGCCAACGCCCCCTTCGCCCAGGCGATCGGCGCGCTGCGCAACCGGCCGTCGCGGCGCGAGGTCGACCGGCGCTTCGTCTATATCGATCCCAAGCCGGGCCATCGATCGATCCGGCTCAACAAGGAAGGCGAGCAGGAAGATGCGCCGACCGGCGAGAGCGCACCCCTGCCCGGATTTTTCCGCACCATCTTCGGCGCGCTGAGCGACATTCCGCGCGAGCAGCCGATCCGTGACAATCTGGAGGCGATCGACCGCCATAGCGCGCGCATCCGAAGGATGCGGCGCATCCTCGATGCGCTGCGGCCGGGCATCGAGGAAGAGGTGGAAAGCGCGATCGGCCGGATGCTCTTCCTCGACCGGCCAACGCCCGCCCGCCTTTCCGCCTGGCGCGCCAAGGCCCAGCAGCGGGCGGCGAGCGCGGCCGGCTTTGCCTATCCGGCCTATGGCCACCTCAAACTGTCGGGCATCGTCGAATCGCTCTGCGCGCTGCTGTTCCGCCTCAGCGGCGAGGACAGCGCGATGATGCGCGAAGCCTATCGCCAGGCGATCTGGGCGGAGATTCGCAAGGCCGGGGCGGACCAGCTGGCCGAGGAGAACGGATCGGCCTCCGCCCCGGTCGCCTTCTTCCGCGCGCATGACCTGGCCTTCCGCATCCGCCGCCTGCGCTATCTGGCGCGACGGCTGGCCGACACGCTGGAACTGGAGGCGGATGCCGACGATCCGGCGGTGCAGGCGATGCACGACGCCATCTATGGCGCGCTGACCCTCTATGCCGAATGCGAGGACAGCGATTTCCACGGCGCCGAGGTGGTCGCGGCTGCCAAGGCAGTACCGGCCGACGCCGCCGCCGCGCTGGACGCGGTGGCGCAGGCGCGCGGCCTGAAGGCGCGCGACGACGCGGCCGACCTGATGCTGGCGGAAGCCTTCGCGGGGCTGCCCAGGGTCGGGCGCAGGACGATGCTGCTCGCCTATCTCGGCTTTCCCTTCACCGACATTGCCACCCTACCGTTGCTTCAGGGTGACACTCTGGATGAATATGATCCGGTGAAGGTCGACCGCATCTCGCCCGAGGATTGCACGGCGATCCGCGCGGGCGGCGCGGAATCCATGCTCAAAGGCATAGAATTCAACAATTTCGGAGCCTTCTTTAGCAGGGTCTATCGCGAGAACGACTATCTCTGGGGCCGGCTCCATGGGGTCGAGCGGCTTCTGGATATCGTGAATTCGGCAACACCCGCGGCAAGCCGTCTTTCCCCCGTCTTGCTCGCCGATTATAGGCGTGCCGCGTTTCTGGCGATCCTCGACGAGGAAGAGTCGCGGCTGCCGCATGTTGCGGATTTGATCGCCAGCTTGCGGGAGGAAATCGGTTGAGCAGGCAGGTGGTGCTGGTTCCGATGGTGATGATGCTGGCGCTGGTCGCCGGCTGCCGTGCGTCGGACGAAGCCGCGCAGGCCGACAATGGCCCGACCGCGCCGCCCATCGCCGCCGTCGCCGACAATGCCGCGACGCCGGCCCCTCCTGCTCCGCCGGCCGAGGCGCCCAAACCCGGACCGGTGGTGACCGTCCGCGCCCAGCCCGCGCCTTACTTCCCGCTCGACCTGCCGCCCTCCGACGTCGCGGCGAGCGCGGCCCCCTTCCCGCGCGAAGTCACCGAGTTCATGGTGGCGCGCGATGGTTGCGACCATTTCCGGGGCGAGGAGCCCTATGATGCAGAGCGACGCGTCTATATCGAGGAAAGCATCGCCGAACTATGCCGGGGCACCGATGCGAAGCTGGCCATGCTGCGTCGCCGCTATGCCGGCGATCCGTCGGTCATCTCCGCGCTGCACGGCTATGATGACCGGATCGAGACCAGCACCCTTTACTGACCCCGGCCGGATCGGCACCGCCCCCCTCAGCCGAGCAGCGCATCGATCGCATGGGCGAGGTCTATGTCGCGCCGTGACAGGCCGCCCGCATCATGGGTGGTGAGGAGAATGTCCACGCGGTTGTAGACATTCGACCATTCGGGATGATGGTCGGCCTTTTCCGCGAGGATCGCGACGCGGGTCATGAAGCCGAAGGCGGCGTTGAAGTCGGCGAAGATGAAGCGGCGCGAGATACCCTCCGGCCCGGCCGACGGCGTCCATTCGGGCAGGTCGGCCAGCGCGACCGCCCGTTCCGCTTCGTTCAATCTGGCAATCATGGCCTCATCCTCGAAATTGCTTGTCTCCCGTGATTGTTTAGCGTGATTTCGGGGCTGGGGAATGTTCCATTTGCCGCGAAACCACTTTATGCCGCAGCCATGTCATCGCCCCGCTTCGCGCCCACCAAGGAAGAGATCGAAACGCTCGCGCTGGCAGCGCTCAATCGCCTGCCCGCACCATTCGACGAGCATCTCGCCAATGTCCTGCTGTTCGTGGAGGAATTCGCGTCGGCCGATATCCTCAAGGAGATGGAACTGGACGACCCGTTCGAGCTGACCGGCCTCTACAGCGGGCGCAGCATCGGGCAGGAGGCGCAGACCGGGGACATGCCGCCGACCGTCCATCTGTTCCGCCGGCCGCTGCTGGATGAATGGGTGGAGACGGGCGTACCGCTCGACGCGCTCGTCACCCATGTGGTGGTGCATGAGATCGGCCATCATTTCGGCCTGTCCGACATCGACATGCATGTGTTGGAGGACATGGTCACCCTATGACCGGCGCCGCGCTGCGCCTGGCCGATGTCGCCTGCCTGCGCGGCGGACGGATGCTGTTCCGGGGCGTGAGCCTGACGCTGAAGCCGGGTGGCGGCGCGCTGCTGACCGGGCCGAACGGCGTGGGCAAGTCCAGCCTGCTGCGGGTGATCGGGGGGCTGCTGCCCGCCTTTGCCGGGACGATCACGCTGTCGGGCGGCGTGGGCATGGCCGATGAGCGGCTGGCGCTGGACATGGACCTGCCGCTGGGCAGGGCGCTGGATTTCTGGGCGAAGCTGGATCGGGCCGAGCCGGATGCCGTGGCCGCGGCGCTGGAGGCGATGGCGCTTACGCGCCTCGCCGACGTGCCGGTGCGGATGTTGTCCACCGGGCAGCGCAAGCGGGCGATGCTGGCGCGCGTGATCGCCAGCGGCGCGGGCATATGGCTGCTCGACGAGCCGGGCAATGGGCTCGACATGGCGTCGCTGGACCTGCTCGGCCGGGCCGTGGCGACGCATCTGGCGGCAGGCGGGATCGTGGTCGCGGCGTCGCACCAGCCGCTGCCGATCGATGCGCCGGTGACGCTCGCACTCGCGGATCATCGGGCGGAGGCGGCATGAGGCTGCTGTGGCTGCTGGCGGCGCGCGACCTGCGCCAGGCCTGGGCATCGGCTGGACTGTGGCTGCCCGTCGCCTTCCTGTTGCTGGTCGCCAGCCTCTACCCATTCGCCGTCGGGCCGGATGCGGCGCTGCTGGGGCGAACGGGCGGCGGAATGTTGTGGATCGCGGCCCTGCTCGCCAGCCTGCTGCCGGTCGACCGGCTGGTCGCGCCGGACCGGGATGCAGGCGTGCTGGACCAGATCGCGTTGCGCGGCATCGGCGAGGAATGGGTGGTGATCGCGCGGCTGGCGGCGCACTGGCTGGGCTTCGGGCCGCCGCTGATGATCGCGACCCTGCCCGCCGCGGCGCTGCTCAAGCTCGACGCCGCGACCATCATGAAGCTGGAGATCGGGCTGGCTGTCGGGACGCCCGCTCTGGCGGCGCTCGGACTGCTGGTGGCGACATTGACCGCCGGGCTGCGCTCGAGCGGGGCGCTGGCCGGGCTGCTGGCGCTGCCGCTGGCGGTGCCGCTGTTGATCTTCGGAGCGGGGACGCTGGGCGACGGCAGCGGCGCGGCGTTGAAGTTCCTGGGTGCGGCGTCGCTGCTGCTGGTGGCGATCACGCCCTTCGCCGGGGGTGCCGCGATCCGGGCGGGCCGGGAATAATCCCTTCGCTCGGCGACGCACATGTCAGGATTGGGGCGCATCAAAAAACTGGGCCGACCCGTAGGGCCGGCCCAAGTCGGAGTCCCCTATAACCATAAGAGCCCCCGGGTCGCCCGATCACCTTAAGCAATTGCCGCGATTCTGATTGTACGTTTCGGACATACCCAAGTATTTTTCCGATTTTCGAACAATAATATATAACATAGAGCAATATTGTTGGGCATATTACTGATTCTGCAAGATTTTCATGGTTGGTAGGGTCCGTTGACGGTGACGCGCGAATCATGCAGTTTCCCCTACGGCAGCCGAGAAAACATTGGCGCCACGGAGAGGATGCCCATGAACCGAATTCACCCGAGTTCCGGAAAGCTTTTTCATGAGCTTTTAATTCGCTGTCTTGCCGAACAACATCAGCCCACCGAAGACGAGATAGAATTGGTTGCGGGCAAGATCTGGCAGGATAGCCATGGGTCGTTGACGGGCCAGCCATGGCCCGATGTCGCGCGCGGCAGCGACGCCCACCGCCAGATGATCGAAGCGGCCATGATGGCGCTTGGCACCCACGAACGAAGCGCGATCCCGCTCCAGTAGGACGGAAGGCCGGCGCTCGCTTGGCTGACGGGAGGCATGGCCGCACGCCGTCCGCCCTCTGCCGGCTCGACATTGCCCTGCCCTTCGGTCAAAGGCGGCGGCATGTTCGGCCTGTTCGCGTCCATCCTCTTCGTCCTGATCTGGTCCACCGGCTTCATCGTCGCGCGGGCAGTGGTCCCGCACGGCGCGCCGGAACTGGTGCTGGCGGTGCGGCTGAGCGCCACGACGCTGCTGCTGGCGGGCGCGGCGGCCTATGCTGGGCAACAATGGCCGCGCGGGCGGCGGCTCGGGCTGCATCTGGGCGCGGGCGCGATGCTGCACGGCCTGTACCTGACGGTCAGTTGGTGGGCGGTGAGCCATGGGATGCCGGCGGGGATCATGTCGCTGCTGGGCGCGACACAGCCGCTGATGGTGGCCGTCGCCAGCGTGGCGTTGCTGGGAGAGAAATTGCCCGGACGCGCCTGGGGTGGCCTTGCCATCGCGATCGCGGGCGTCACCTGCGTGTTGCTGCCCGCAATCGAGCGCAGCGGCGCGGGCGCGGTGCCCGTCGTCCCGGTCGTCGCCGGCATCTGCGCGATCATCGCGATGACCGGCGGCACGCTGATCCAGCGGGGCGCGATTGCAGGCGACCCGATCCTGATGTCGGGCGCGGCGCAGAATCTGGGCGGCGCGCTGGTCGCGATCGCGGCGACGCTGGTGGTAGGCGAATGGCGCTGGGACAATGATCCCATCCTGTGGGTCGGCCTCAGCTGGTCGGTGCTGGGGCTGTCGGCCGCGGGCCTGAGCCTGCTGGTGTGGCTGGTGCGGCATCAGGGCGCGACGCGCATGTCGATGTTGTTGCTGCTGGTGCCGCCATTGGCTGCGGTCGAGGCGTGGCTGCTGTTCGGGGAGAGGCTGGGGCCGGTGCAGCTGGTGGGCTTCGCGCTGGCGCTGGGCGGCGTGCTGCTGGGCCGGTCGCAGGGAAAGAAGGCGGCGGCGGCAGTGACCGAACCGGCCTGACCCGCCCCCCGTCACAGGATCGTCACATCCTGCAACATCGGCGTCATCATCCTGCGCTATCGGGCCGCATGAGCAAGCGCCCGCCTTCCCTTCCTACCCATGCCGCCGACATGCGGATGCAGATGGCCCTGCGCCAGATCGGTTTCGGCGGACCCGCAGCCCCTGCCCCGCGCGCCGTCGCGCCGCAGCCCCCGCCGCAAATGTCCGAGGACCGGCTGGCGCTGAAACGGCGGGACTGGCTGCTCGATGTGATGGAGGGGCAGCGCGCCTTGTCCCCCTATGCGTCGGGCCTGCTGACGGCGGAACATCTGTCGGGTGAGGATTTCCTGCACAATTTCTATGCGCCGGGGCGGCCGGTGGTCATCAAGGGGGCAATGGCGGACTGGCCGGCGCTGGCGCGGTGGACGCCCGATTATCTGACGGATGCGGTCGGCGACGCGGTGATCGAATATCAGGGCGGTCGCAGCGGCGCTGGGGATTATGAACTGGCGAAGGACCGGCACAAGAGGCGCGGGCCGTTCCGCGAATTCATAGCGCTGGTGCGCGATGGCGGCAACGACGCCTATCTCACCGCCTATAACAGCGCCGCCAATGGCCCGGCGCTCGGCCCGCTCCAGGCCGATCTGGGAACCATCGACGCCTATCTGACGCGCGCGCCGGGAATGCTGTGGATCGGTGGCGAGGGCGCGTTCACGCCGCTGCATTTCGACCTGACCAACAATCTGCTGGCACAGGTGACAGGGACCAAGCGCGTGATCCTGATCCCGCCGTCGCAGACTCCCCGGCTGGCGCACCGCACCCATGTGTTCAGCGATGTGGGCGACGTGACCGATGCGGCGCGGCTGGCGGTCCATCCGCAGGCGCGGGACGTGCTGCGCTACGAGGTGCTGCTGACGCCGGGCGACCTGCTGTTCATCCCGATCGGCTGGTGGCATCAGGTGCGGTCGGAGAGCTTCTCCACGATGCTGACCTATACCGGATTCCATTGGCCCAATGCCGGGCATGAGGGCTATCCGGCGGGGTAGGGTCGGGCCGAGATCGGCTTTTCAGCCCTCGCGCAGCCGTTCGTGGTGGCGGATCACCTCGTCTATGATGAAGCGCAGGAATTTCTCGGTGAAGTCCGGGTCCAGATTCGCGTCGAGCGCAAGCTGGCGCAGGCGGGCGATCTGGCGTTCCTCGCGGCCCGGATCGGCCGGCGGCAGGTCGTGAGTCGCCTTATACTCGCCAACCGCCTGGGTGATCTTGAACCGCTCGGCCAGCATGAACACCAACGCCGCGTCGATATTGTCGATGCTTTCACGATAGCGCGTCAATGTCTCGTCCACTTGGGCCTCCGGTTCCAGATGGCGCGCTTTTTGCCGCATCCGGGCCGGCGCGCAAGCTATTCCCGCTTGCCTTTAGCTTTTTGCATCGCCAGAGGACGCAGGTCATGACAGCACCCGCCCCCGGTAACGTCCATCCGATCGGCCGCGCGAAAGCGGAGCCATCGCTCACGCCCATCCTGAACCTGGTCGCCGACGGCATGAACCAGGTCAATGCCGTCATCCTCGATCGGATGCAGTCGCGCATTCCCCTGATCCCGGAACTGGCGGGCCACCTGATCGCGGGTGGGGGGAAACGGCTTCGGCCGATGCTGACGCTCGCCTGCGCCGATCTGGTCGGCTATGCGGGCAGCCGCCACTACAAGCTGGCCGCCGCTGTCGAGTTCATCCACACCGCCACGCTGCTGCATGATGATGTCGTAGACGGATCTGGCCTGCGCCGCGGCCGCAAGACCGCCAACATCATCTGGGGCAACAGCGCCAGCGTGCTGGTGGGCGATTTCCTCTTCTCCCGTTCGTTCGAGTTGATGGTCGAGGCCGAGTCGCTGAAGGTGCTCAAGATCCTGTCCAACGCGTCGGCCGTGATCGCCGAGGGCGAGGTCAACCAGCTGACCGCCCAGCGCAAGATCGACACCAGCGAAGAGCAGTATCTCGACATCATCGGCGCCAAGACCGCCGCCCTGTTCGCCGCCGCCTGCCGCATTTCCGCCGTGGTCGCCGACCGCAGCGAGGGCGAGGAGCAGGCGCTGGACGTCTATGGCCGCAACCTCGGCATCGCGTTCCAGCTGATCGACGACGCGATCGACTATGAGTCGGACGGGGCGACCATGGGCAAGGATGCGGGCGACGATTTCCGCGACGGCAAGGTGACGCTGCCGGTGATCCTGGCCTATGCGCGGGGGTCGGAGGAAGATCGCGCCTTCTGGAAGGCGGCGATCGCGGGTCACAAGATCAGCGACGCGGACCTCGCCCATGCGACCGGCCTGCTGCGAAAGACCGGCGCGATCGCCGACACTATGGCCCGCGCGCGCCATTATGGCCAGCGGGCGATCGACGCACTGGGCATGTTCGATGCCGGCAAGGCGAAAGCGGCCCTTACCGAGGCGGTCGAATTCGCGATAGCGCGCGCCTATTGAGGGGACGGGCCGTCCGGTTCGTTTGCTGTTCCGTTCGCTCGCTCGACAAGCTCGGGGCGAACGGGAAACAAGTTAGGCCCGTCATTTCATGATCCTGTCCCCCGAAACCATCGCCTTCCTCATGGCCGCCGCACTGATGGCGGGGTGCATCGATGCGATGGCGGGCGGTGGCGGCCTCATCACCCTGCCCGCGCTGATGGCGGCCGGCGTGCCGCCGGTGCAGGCGGTTGCGACCAACAAGCTGCAAAGCTGCTTCGGCACTTTCGGCGCCTGCGTCGCCTATGGGCGGCGGGGGCATATGGACCTCAAGACCTACAAGGGACCGGTGATCGCCGCCTTTGTGGGATCGGTGGGCGGGGCGTGGCTGTTGCAGCGGGTCGATCCGTCCATCCTGGCGGGACTGATGCCCGCGCTGCTGATCGCGATGGCCGCCTATTTCACCTTCTCCCCCAAGCTGGGCGACGCCGACCGCCATGCGCGGCTGGGCATTGCGGGCTTGTCGGGGCTGATCGGCATCGTGGGCTTCTATGACGGATTTTTCGGGCCCGGCGCAGGGGCTTTCTATACCACCATCTTCCTGGCGCTGGGCGGCCTGTCCATCCTGCGCGCGACGGCGCAGACCAAGGCGGCGAACTTCGCGAGTAATGTCGCCGGGCTGCTGACCATGGTCGCGGGCGGCCATGTGATCTGGATCGCAGGGCTGGCGATGGCGGCAGGGAGCCTGGTCGGCGGGCAGATCGGATCGCATCTGGCGATGCGTTTCGGATCGCGGCTGATCAAGCCGCTGCTCATCCTGATGTCGCTGGCGCTCACGACGAAGATGCTGCTCGACCCCAAGAACCCGATCCACATCTATCTGTTCGGCTGAACATGCCCCGCTCGCTTCGAGCGGAGGTAGTTATTCCGCCTGCAACAATGTCGCGACCCGGCGGCGCAGTTCGTCGACGGCAAAAGGCTTGGTCAACACTTCCATGCCCGGCGCGATATGACCGTGGTTGAGCACCGCATTTTCCGCATAGCCCGTGACGAACAGGATGCGCAGGTCCGGGCGCAGGGCGCGCGCGGCGTCGGCCACCTGGCGGCCGTTCAATCCACCGGGCAGGCCGACATCGGTGACGAGCAGGTCGATCCGTGACCTGGATTCGAGGATGCGCAGCCCTGCCGCGCCATCGCCCGCTTCCAGGCAATGATAGCCAAGATCCCCCAGCGCGTCCGCGACCAGCATCCGCACCGACGGCTCATCGTCGATGACCAATACGGTCTCGCCGGGATCCGCCTCCACCGCCATGTCGGCGGGCAGCACCACATCCTCCTCTTCCTCGCCGCGATGGCGGGGCAGGTAGATGCAGACCATCGTCCCTTCCCCGGCTTCGGAATAGATGCGGACATGGCCGTTGCTCTGGCGCGCGAAGCCATAGACCATGGACAGGCCCAGCCCCGTCCCCTGCCCGATCGGCTTGGTGGTGAAGAAGGGATCGAACACGCGGTCGAGGATCGCCTTGTCGATGCCTGTGCCGGTGTCGCTGGTGCAGATGGTTACATATTGGCCCGGGGTGAGCCCATGGTCGCGCGCGGTGCGATCGTCGAGCCAGCGATTGGCCGTCTCGATCGTGATCTTGCCGCCGTCGGGCATGGCATCGCGGGCGTTGATGCACAGGTTGAGCAACGCGTTTTCCAGCTGGTTGGCATCGACCAGCGCCGGCCAGAGGCCGCTGGAGGCGATCGTCTGAACCTCTATCTGCGGGCCGACGGTGCGGCGGACCAGTTCGGAAAAATCACCGAGCAGCCGGTTGATGACGGTCGGCCGGGGCGACAGGGTCTGGCGGCGGGAAAAGGCCAGCAGCCGATGGGTCAGCGCAGCGGCGCGGCGGGTGGCGCCCTGCCCCGCGGCCAGATAGCGTTCGACATCGGCCGTCCGCCCCTGTGCCAGCCGCACCCCGATCATCTCGAACGCGCCCGATATGCCGGCGAGCAGATTGTTGAAATCATGTGCGAGACCACCGGTCAGCTGGCCGACCGCTTCCATCTTCTGCGCCTGGCGCAGCGCGGCCTCCACTTCCTCCCGCTCGGCCAGCGCCTCCGTAACACGCGCCTCCAGCGTCGCATTCACATCCTGCTGCGCCTTTTCCGCCTGGATGCGGTCGGTGATGTCCTTGAACAGCACGGCCACCTGGCGATGTTCGAAGGGGCCGACGCGAAAGGAATGCACTTCCAGAAAATGGCCGGTCGCGACCAGTTCCCGCTGGAACCGGATCGGCTGGCCGCTGTGGAGCACGCCGCCATAGAGTTCGACCCAGCCGTCCGCCTCGTCCGGCACCATTTCGCGGACCTTCTGCCCCACGACATTGGGAATGCCGGCGTGGCGTTCATAGGCGGCGTTCGCCTCGATATGGATATAGTCGCTGAGCGGTCCGTGCGGACCATCGAAGAATTCGATGATGCAGAAACCTTCGTCCATCGTTTCGAACAGGGTGCGATAGCGTTGCGCATCCCCCGGCAGAGTCGCCATCCTTGTCGCCCTTTGCTGCCATGCGCGCCCCCGCAAACATGGTACGATCCCTTGTGGACGCGTAACGTGCTGCCGGGCAACTATTTCCCTGCACAATCGATTTTTCCGCGCCTTGCGATTTGAGCCGATTGGCGCGAGAGGAACGGCGATGACCGACCTGCCGATCCATGCCGTACTGCCGGACCTGCTAGCTGCGTTGCGCGCGGGGAGCAATGCCGTGCTGGTGGCGCCGCCGGGCGCAGGCAAGACGACCGCGGTGGCGCCCGCGCTGCTGGACGAGCCCTGGTGCGCGGGCCAGGTGCTGCTGCTGTCGCCCCGGCGGCTGGCGGCGCGCGCGGCGGCGGAGCGGATCGCCGAACTGATGGGCGAGCAGCCGGGCGGCACGGTTGGCTATGCGACCCGGATGGACAGCAAGGTTTCGGGCAAGACCCGGCTGCTCGTGCTGACCGAGGGCATTTTCGTGCGGCGGATACAGGACGACCCGGAACTGGCGGGCGTGTCGGCCGTGCTGTTCGACGAAGTGCATGAGCGCAGCCTGGACAGCGATTTCGGGCTCGCGCTGGCGCTGGACGCGCAGGGCGCGCTGCGGCCGGACCTGCGGATCGTACCCATGTCGGCGACGCTGGACGGTGCGCGCTTTGCGTCTCTGCTCAACGGCGCGCCGGTGATCGAGAGCGAGGGGCGCATCCAGCCGCTGGACTATCGCCATATCGGCCGCGCGGCGGAAAGGAAGATCGAGGATGAGATGGCGGCGGCGATCCGCCGCGCGCTGAGCGAGGAAGCGGAAGGCGACCTGCTCGCCTTCCTGCCGGGCGTGCGCGAGATCGAGCGGACGGCGGAGCGGATCGAGGGTGTGGCGGAAGTGCATATGCTGCACGGAAGCCTTGACCCCGGCGCGCAGCGGGCCGCGATCCGGCCTTCGCGCGAGGGGAAGCGCAAGGTGATCCTGGCGACCGCGATCGCGGAGACGAGCCTGACCATCGACGGTGTGCGGATCGTCGTGGACAGCGGCCTCGCGCGGCGGCCCCGCTACGATCGGGCAGCGGGCGTCACCCGGCTCGTCACCGAGCGGGCGAGCCAGGCGTCCGCGACTCAACGTGCGGGCCGCGCCGCACGGCAGCGGCCGGGCGTCGCCTATCGGCTGTGGGAAGCGGCCGCAAGCGCGGGGATGCCGCCTTTCGATCCACCGGAGATTTTGGAGAGCGACCTCAGCAGCCTGCTGCTGGATTGCGCGCTTTGGGGGGTGAGCGATCCGGGGGCGCTGCGCTGGCTGGACGCCCCGCCGGCGGCAGCGGTCGAGGAAGCCCGGCGGCGGTTGACCGTGCTGGAGGCGCTGGACGCGGACGGACGGATCACGCCGCATGGCAAGGCACTGGCGGCGCTGCCGCTGTCCCCGCGGATCGCCCATATGCTGGTGCGCGCGGGGGAGATGGGGCTGGCGGAAGTGGCGGCCGAGGTGGCGGTGCTGCTGGGCGAGCGCGGCATCGGCGGACAGGACACGGACCTGACGCTGCGGCGGCAGCGCTGGCGGCGCGAGAGCGGCAAGCGTGCGGATGCGGCCAGAGGGCTGGCGAAGCGGTGGGCGCGGCTCGTCGCCAGCGGGAGCGACAGCATGACCCCTGCGGATGCCACGGGCCTCTGCCTCGCGCTCGCCTTCCCTGATCGCGTGGCCAAGCGCCGCTCCGCCGATGGCGCGGACTGGGCGAGCGTCGGCGGGCGCGGCTTCCGGCTCGATCCGCTGTCGCCGCTGGCGCGCGAGCCATGGCTGGCGGTGGGCGAGGTGCAGGGCAGCGCCGCCGGCGCGCGCATATTGTCCGCCGCGCCGATCGACGAAGCCGGCGTGATCGGGCTGTTCGGCGCGCGGATCGCGGAGCATAGGACGGTGAAGTTCCGCCCCGCCAATGGCGGCATCGAAGCGCTGCGCGAACGGCGGCTGGGTGCGGTGCGGCTGTCGTCCGGGTCCGATGACCGGCCCGACCCGCAAGCGGTGGTCGCCGCGCTGGTGGACGGTGTGCGGCAGGGCGGCCTTGCCCTCCTGCCCTGGTCGGAAGCGGCGCAATCGCTGCGGATGCGGGGCGAATTTGCTGGGATCGAGGCGCTGTCCGACACCGCCTTGATCGAGACGCTGGACGACTGGCTCCCGCCGCTGCTGGCCGGCAAGCGACGACTGTCCGATATCGACCGGTCGCAGCTTTCGGCGGTGCTGGAGGGGCTGATCGGCTGGGACGGCAAGCAGCAACTCGACCGGCTCGCCCCACCCGACTTCCGGTCGCCCGCCGGGAGCAGTCATGCGATCGACTATGCGGCGGAGGGCGGACCGCGGGTCGAACTGCGGGTGCAGGCGCTGTTCGGCCTGTCGGAGCATCCGACCGTCGGCAGCCAGCGCATCCCGCTGGTCCTGTCGCTCACCTCGCCAGCCGGGCGGCCGATCCAGACGACGCGCGACCTGCCCGGTTTCTGGGCCGGCAACTGGCGCGACGTCGCCAAGGAAATGCGCGGCCGCTATCCGCGCCACCCCTGGCCCGACGATCCTGCCGCAGCCAGCGCCACATTGCGCACCAAAAATGCGGATGCCCGCCGGAGGTCTTGACTTCGCGGCAACCGCTGGTGCAACGCACCATCACGATTTTACGGAGTCCCATCGCGATGACCGCGCGCATCTATCAGATCCAGAAGAACGCCCTCCAGTCCGGCAAGGCGCTGACCCACAAATGGGTGCTGGAATATGCGCCCGCCGAAGCGAAGCAGGCCGATCCGCTGACCGGGTGGGCCGGCTCAGGCGACACGCAACAGCAGTTGAAGCTGAGCTTCCCGTCGCAGGAAAGCGCGGTCGCCTATGCGGAGAAGAAAGGCGTGGCTTACACTGTCATCGCAACTCCGCCCAAGACGCTGAAATTGCAGGCCTACGCCGACAATTTTCGCTGATCGGCGGCCTGCCCCCTTTTGCCGTCCCCGATGTGGGGGTCATCAGATGATGCCATCTGACTGAAAATCCCTATGCTTGCACATTCGGGCGCGATACTGCCCGATTGACGCCTTAATCGCCTGCCAAAGGGCGGGACGGAGCGGCGAGGGCCGCGCTTTGACGGAAAGAATTTCAAGATAATGACGGATCGCGCCGAGATTTTCGACAGCGTCGCAACGCAGATCGAACCCTTCAACAAAAAGGGTGTGGAGCTGGCCGAGGCCACGACCTTCGCCGGCGACCTGGAATGGGACAGCCTGACGGTGATGGACTTCGTCGCGGCGATCGAGGATGAGTTCGACATCATCATCACCATGAACATGCAGGCCGAGATCGAGACCGTCGGCCAGCTGGTGGATGCGGTCGCGAAGCTGAAGGCCGCCTGATCTGGAATTTGCCGTTCGCCCCGAGCGAAAGCGCGGAAGGCAGCCTCGCCTCCGCTCGACAGAGGGCTTCGACTTCGCTCGGCCCGAACGGTTTAGGGATAGCTGATATTATGACCGACGCCGCCATCGCCACCCAAACGCGCGACCTGTTTTCCAAGTTCGATCCGCTGATCGCCGAGCGCGAGGCGCTGCTGGCGACGGGCGTCCGCGACCCGTATGCGATCGTGATGGACAAGGTGCTCTCGCCAACGCGCGCGATCATCCAGGGCAAGGAAACCATCCTGCTCGGCACCTACAATTATATGGGCATGACCTTCGATCCCGACGTGGTCGCGGCCGGCAAGAAGGCGCTGGACGAGTTCGGCGCGGGCACCACTGGCAGCCGCGTGCTCAACGGCACCTATCAGGGCCACAAGGAAGTCGAGGACGCGCTCAAGGAGTTTTACGGCACATCGGGCGCCATGGTCTTCTCGACCGGTTATCAGGCGAATCTGGGCATTATCTCCACCCTCGCGGGCAAGGGCGACTATGTCGTGCTGGACGCCGACAGCCATGCGTCCATCTATGACGGCTGCGGCCTTGGCAATGCGGAGATCGTCCGTTTCCGCCACAACAGCGTCGAGGATCTGGACAAGCGCCTCGGCCGCCTGCCCGCCGATGCGCTGAAACTGGTGGTGCTGGAAGGCGTCTATTCGATGCTGGGCGACGTCGCTCCCCTGCCCGAAATGGTCGCCGCGATCCGCAAGCATCCCAACTGCATGATCCTGTGCGACGAGGCGCATGGCATGGGCTTCTTCGGCCCCAATGGGCGTGGCGCCTATGAGGAGCAGGGCGTCGAGGGCGAGATCGACTTCGTGGTCGGCACCTTCTCCAAGTCGGTCGGCACGGTCGGCGGCTTCTGCGTGTCGAACCACCCCAAGTTCGAAATCCTGCGCCTCGTGTGTCGTCCTTATGTCTTCACCGCGTCGCTGCCGCCCAGCGTCGTCGCGACCGCCGCGACGAGCATCCGCAAGCTGATGCACGCCGGCGAAAAGCGCGCGCACCTGTGGAAGAACAGCCAGCGGCTGCACAAGGGCCTCTCCGACCTCGGTTTCAAGCTGGGCAGCGAGACGCCACAGTCGGCGATCATCGCGGTCATCCTGACCGACCAGACGCAGGCCGTCGCCATGTGGCAGACGCTGCTGGAACTGGGCCTCTACGTCAACATGGCGCGCCCGCCGGCGACCCCGGCCGGCACCTTCCTGCTGCGCTGCTCGCTCTGCGCCGAGCATAGCGACGAGCAGGTCGGCCAGATCATCGCCATGTTCGAGGCGGCAGGCAAGGCGACCGGCGCTATCGGTTGATCGGCGACGCGTGCGGGAGTAGGGTGAGCCGAGTCCTAGCCGCGACGAAATGTTGCTTTCAGGGGGAAGCTTTGATCTGCCATATTCCTCCATCCCGCTCGTTCGACTAGTGTAACGGTCGATGGCTGACGGCGAATTTCTCGACGATCCGAGCGAACGGCTGCGTGCCCTGGTCCGGCGCGCCGTGCCATTGCTACTCGTCGCCCTGCTGATCGGATCGCTGGGCGCCCTGCTCTACACCGCCAGCAACGCCACGCGCGACCATCAACATGCGCTGGCCGAACAGCAGCGCAGCTTCGAGATCATCGCCCTGGCGCGCGGGTTCGAGGCGCGCATCGCCCGGTCCGAAGTGACGCTGGCCCGCTATGTCATCAGCCTGGACCCGGACACCGGGCGCCTGTTTCAGGACCAGTGGCGCGGCGCGGCGAGCCAGCTCAAGGCGCTCCATTACGCCACGCGCGGATCGGGCTGGCAACGCGGCAATGTGGAAGCGCTGCAATATGCGTTCCAGCAGCGCGGCAAGACGCTGAACGAAATCGGCCTGCGCACCACCTATGACCAGAAGATGGCGGCGCTCGCCCGCTTCCACCAGGCCGGAAAGTCGCAGGATCTTCGGCGCATCACCGCCCTGCTCGACCTGGTCATCAATGCCGAGAATGCGCGGCTGCGCCAACGCAGCCTGGCGGTGACGCTGGCGGGCGACCGTAGCGAATTGGTCGGCAAGACGTCGCAGCTGCTGGGGCTGGCGATGCTGGTCTGCATCCTCTTTGCCGCCTGGTTCGCCAATGTCGCCTATGGCGAGCGGCGCAAGGCGCGGCGGCAGGCCGAACTGGAAACCGAGCGCGCCGACCGGCTGGAGGACGCCGTGCGCGCCCGCACCGCCGAACTGTCCGACGCCTATGAACAGCTGAAGCAGGAATCGGCCGAGCGCGAGGCGGCCGAGGACAATCTGCGCCAGATGCAGAAGATGGACGCGGTCGGCCAGCTCACCGGGGGCATCGCCCACGACTTCAACAATATGCTGGCCGTCGTCGTCGGCGGGCTGGAACTGGCCAAGCGCAACCTGCGGCTGAAGCCCGACGAGGCCGGCCGGCACCTCGACAATGCGATGGAGGGCGCCAACCGTGCCGCCGCGCTGACCCGGCGACTGCTGGCCTTCGCCCGGTCCGAGCCGCTGCTGCCCAGCGCGGTCGATCCCGACAGCCTGCTGCGTGGCCTGGCGGACCTGGTGGACCGCACCATCGGCGACCAGATCATCGTGGATTTCACGCATGAAGCGCGCGGCTGGCGCATCTTCGTCGACCAGCATCAGATGGAAAATGCGATCCTGAACCTGTGCGTCAATGCGCGCGACGCGATGGAGGGGCGCGGCAAGCTGACCCTGTCCACCGACCGCGCGACGCTCAAGGCCGGGGAGATCGGCGAATGCATGGCCGGCGATTATGTCGTGCTGACCGTCGCTGACGATGGGTGCGGCATGACGCCGGAGGTTCTGGCGCGGGTGTTCGAGCCGTTCTTCACCACCAAGCCGGTCGGCAAGGGAACGGGCCTCGGCCTCAGCCAGATTTTCGGCTTCGTGCGCCAGAGCGAGGGCGAGATCCGCATCGAGTCCGAACCGGGCAAGGGCAGCAGCGTGCATCTCTACCTGCCGCGCTCGACGCAGGAACTGGAAGGGCTGGCGATGGACGACGGCGCCTTCGCCCGCACGCCGGTACAGCATCCGCCCACGCGCATTCTGGTGGTGGAGGATGATCCGCGCGTGCTGAACCAGACGATGGCGGCGCTCAGCGAACTGGGCCATTTGCCCGTCGCCTGCGATCATCCGTCAAAGGCGCCGCGGCTGCTCGCCAATAATGACGATATCGGCCTCATCATGAGCGACGTGCTGATGCCCGACATGACCGGGCCGGAGATGATCAAGGGCCTGCCGGCCCATTACCGCCACCTGCCGGTGCTGTTCGTGACCGGCTATGCCGGCGATGCCAGCGAAACCGCAGATTTCGAAGGCCATGCGGTGCTGCGCAAACCCTATACGCTGATGACGCTGGGCCAGGCGCTGGCGACGGCGCTCAACGGATCGCACCACCCCGGAACAGCCGCGGCAGCAGAGTGACCGCGCCCAGCAGCGGCCAGCGCCGCTGCCAGGGCTTGATTTCGATCTGCGTGCCTGCGTGGCGGTTGATCTTCCAGGCCAGATAATCGATGCCACCGGCATAGGTGAAGCTCGCCTTGGCCAGGCGGATCACGGAGAGCCGCTTGCCGCGCCGCTGGAGACGGCGCCAGAGCGCGGGCGCATCCACGGGCGACGGCGGCAGGCCGTCGGCCAGGGCGGCGTCGCCGAACCGGCGATAGCGGGCCGGATCGGCGTCAACGATCGAGAGCGAGCGCCCCTTCTTTTCCGCGCGCAATTCCGCATTGTAAGTCAGGGTAAAGCCGGCCTTCCACAGGCTGAGCGCGTCGCCCTGCCCTTCCGTCATCGGCCGGGCAAGCGACAGCAGCGTCGGCGCGGCGTGCGCCACGGCGGCGATGGCGCGCTGGCGGGCGAGGTCGTCGGAGGCCCAGAGCAGGCGCGATGGCTGGGCGAAGCGCGCCCAGACGGAGACATTGTCCGCCCCCGGACTGTTCAGGCGCACGAAGTCGGCTTCAGACAGCACCGCATATTTGGCGATCAGGCCATGATGTTCGAACGGGAAGACATTGGGCGGGATCAGCCGGTTGGCGCGCGCCAGCCAGCCCTTGCCATAAGCCACCGCATAGTCCGACACGATGAGATAGAAATCGAGCATCAGCCCGTCGAGATTCTTCTCCCGCAGGCAGGAGCCGTAGAACAGCACCGCGCGCGCGGCATCGGGATATTGGGACGCGAGCGCGCCTGCCATGGCGGCGGCGCGGGGATCCGCCGGCGCGGTCAGTTCGGCGGTGACGAGGGGGAGAAGCTGGCTGGGCATGGATGACTATCAGTTGATGATCTCGCCGTTGCGAGCGCCGCGACGAAGGATAGTGCCAGCCTTCGCAGGAGCAGGTCCTTGTTTCAATCCCGGCGTCGAAACAACAGCGACAGATTGTTGGCGGGCATTTCGACCAGCCGGTCGAAGGCCAGCCCTTCCGCCTCAGCCGCCACGATCACATCCTCCAGACGCCGCAGCCCCCAGTGCGGGTCGCGGGCCTTGAGCGAGGCGTCGAAGGCGCGGTTGCCGGGGGCGGTTTCCACCCCGTCGCGGAGATAGGGGCCGTAGAGATAGAGGAGGCCGCCGCGCGGCAGCGCGGCCCCTGCCCGTTCGAGCAGCCCGACCGTCGCAGTCCATGGACTGATATGGACCATGTTGATGCAGAGGATCGCATCGGCCTGCGCGATCGGCCAGTCACCTGTCGTGTCCAGCCGGAGCGGCGCGCGGAGTTTGGGCAGCCTTGCTTCGGCCCGCCAGGCCGCGATCGAGGCGAACGCCGCCGGGTCGGGATCGGTTGGCTGCCAGTCGAGATCGGGAAAGGCGACAGCGAAATGGACAGCATGTTCGCCACTGCCGCTGGCTACCTCCAGCACCAGACCGGAGGATGGCAGCTGGTCGCGCAGCACGCCAAGGATGGCGTCGCGGTTGCGTTCGGTCGCAGGGGCATATCGCTTGCCCGCCGCGACGGGGCCGGAACCGGGTTCCCACGGTTCCGGCCTGTCCGTCATTCGGCGGCCTGCGCCAGCGCGGCTTCTGTCCAGGTCAGCACCGGCTTGCGCGCGGCCAGCGTTTCGTCGAGGCGGCGGCGCGGGGCGTGATAGGGCGCGCCCTTGAGCGCCTCGTCCCCGGCCTTGGCGCGCTGCGCCAGGCTGCGCAGCGCCAGGATGAACTGGTCGAGCGCGGCCTTGCTTTCCGTCTCGGTCGGTTCGACCAGCATCGCGCCATGGACGACCAGCGGGAAATACATGGTCATCGGGTGGAAGCCCTCGTCGATCAGCCCCTTGGCGATGTCGAGCGTGGTGAAGCCTTCTGCCAGTCCCTTATCGCTGAACAGCGCTTCGTGCATACAGGGACCACTGGCGGCGAAGGGCGCGTCCAGCACATCCTCCAGGCTGCGCAGGATATAGTTGGCGTTGAGCACCGCATCCTCCGCCACCTGCCGCAGGCCGTCCGCGCCATGGCTGAGGATGTAGGTGAGCGCGCGGGTAAACATGCCCATCTGACCATGGAAGGCCGACATGCGGCCGAAACTCTGCGGCATTTCCTCGCCGACATTCTCCTCCTCGATCAGGTGGATGCTGCCGTCGGCCATGCGCGCGGTATAGGGGAGCGGGCCGAAGGGCGCGAGCGCTTCGGACAGCACCACCGGCCCCGAACCGGGACCGCCGCCGCCATGCGGCGTGGAGAAGGTCTTGTGCAGGTTGATGTGCATCGCATCGACGCCGAGGTCGCCGGGGCGGACCCGGCCGACGATCGCGTTGAAGTTCGCGCCGTCGCAATAGACGAACCCCCCTGCGGCATGGACCGCATCGGAGATCGTCTTCATGTCGCGCTCGAACAGGCCGCAGGTGTTGGGGTTGGTGATCATCACCGCCGCCACGTCCGGGCCGAGACGGGCCTTGAGCGCTTCCAGATCGACACGGCCGTCCGGGGTCGCGGGAATATCCTCCACCTTGTAGCCGCAGAAGGCGGCGGTGGCGGGATTGGTGCCGTGCGCGCTTTCGGGCACCAGCACGACCTGCCGCGCGTCGCCGCGCGCTTCCAGCGCGGCGCGGATGCAGAGCAGGCCGCACAGTTCGCCATGGGCGCCAGCCTTGGGGGTCATGGCAACGCCATGCATCCCGGTCAGCTTGATCAGCCAGACGGCCAGTTCGTTGATGACGCCCAGCGCGCCCTGCACCGTCGATTGGGGTGCGAGGGGGTGAACGTCGGCAAAGCCCGGCATCCGGGCGACCTTCTCGTTAAGGCGCGGATTATGCTTCATCGTGCAGGAGCCGAGCGGGAACAGGCCGAGGTCAATGGCATAGTTCTGGCGGCTGAGGCGCGTATAGTGGCGCACCGTTTCCGGCTCCGACAGGCCGGGCAGGCCGATGGAGTCGGTACGGGCGAGAGTGCCGAGGCGACTGGCGACCTTCGGCGCATCGGCCAGATCGACGCCGGTGGTGGCGGTCGATCCGATCTCGAAGATCAGCGCTTCCTCCAGCATCAGCGCACGATTGCCCGTGGCGGTCGCGGGGGAGCTGTCCAGTTCGTCGACGGCTTGCGGCGCGGTGGGGCGGCCTTCCTTCAGCATGGTCATGCCAGTTCCTCCTCAAGCGCCTTGGCAAGGGTTTCGATATCCTCAGCAGTTACCGTCTCTGTGACGGCGACGACCAGGCCGTGGCCGATCTCCGGCGCGGCCGGGAAGAGACGGCCGAGCGAGACGCCGCCCAGCACGCCCCTGTCGGCGAGGTTGCGGACGACGTCGCGCGCGTCCTTCGACAGGATCAGCGTGAATTCGTTGAAGAAGCTGTCGTTGAGCAAGGTCACGCCCGGCACCTGAGCCAGACGGTCGGCGGCCTGAACCGCAAGACCGTGGTTGAGCGCCGCGAGATCGCGCAGGCCCCGCTCGCCCAGCAGGGTCATGTGGATGCTGAACGCCAGCGCGCACAGGCCCGAATTGGTGCAGATGTTCGACGTCGCCTTCTCGCGGCGGATATGCTGTTCGCGGGTGGAGAGGGTCAGCACGAAGCCGCGCTTGCCCGCCGCGTCCACCGTCTCGCCGCACAGGCGGCCGGGCATCTGGCGGACATATTTCTGCTTGCACCCGAAGAGGCCGAGATAGGGTCCGCCGAACTGAAGGCCGACGCCGATCGACTGGCCTTCGCCGACGACAATGTCCGCGCCCATATGGCCTGGCGCCTTGATCGCACCGAGGGCTACCGGCTCCGTCACAACCGCGACCAGCAGCGCCCCGGCCGCATGGGCGGCGTCGGCGAGCGGGGTCAGGTCGGCGATGCGGCCCAATATGTCGGGATATTGCACGACGACGCAGCTCGTATCCTTGTCGATGGCAGCGATCAGCCCGTCGATGTCGGTCGCGGCGTCGAGCGTGGGCGCTTCATGCACCAGCGCGTCGCCGGTGAACTTCGCCATGGTGTTGGCGACCGAGACATAATGGGGATGCAGGCCGGACGAGAGCAGTGCCTTGCCCCGCTTGGTGATGCGACGGGCCATGCCGATCGCTTCCCAGCAGGCGGTCGAGCCATCATACATGGAGGCGTTCGCCACGTCGCAGCCCAGCAGGCGCGCCACCTGGGTCTGGAATTCGAACAGCACCTGGAGCGTGCCCTGCGCGATTTCCGGCTGGTAGGGCGTGTAGGCGGTCAGGAACTCGCCGCGCTGGATCAGATGATCGACGCTGGCCGGGACATGGTGCTTGTACGCACCCGCTCCCAGGAAGAAAGGCGCTTCCCCCGCCGACAGGTTTTTCCGCGCAAGCGCCGCCATGTGGCGTTCGACCGCCAGTTCGCTGGCATGATCGGGCAAGTCCGCGATCTTGCCGCTGAGGCGGGCTTCAGCGGGGACATCCACGAACAGGTCGTCGATCGACGTCGCGCCGATGACGGACAGCATCTCCTGACGGTCGGTGTCGGTAAGGGGTAGATAGCGCATGATTTTTTCCTGCGGCGTCATTCCCGCGAAAGCGGGAACCCAACTCCAGACCTTGCGCCAAGCGGGACGCCGGGGAGATGGGCCCCCGCCTGCGCAGGGATGACGATTAAGAGATCAGAGACTCGCCACGAATTTCTTGTAGGCGGCTTCGGTCATCAGGCCTTCCAGCTCGCTGGCGTCGGTGATGCGCAGCTTGAAGAACCAGCCATCTTCCTCGGCATCGCTGTTCACCAGCGCGGGTTCGTCCTCCAGCGCGCTGTTGCTTTCGACCACTTCGCCCGAGATCGGCGCATAGACGTCCGACGCGGCCTTGACCGATTCCACCACGGCGGCGTCGTCGCCCTTCTCGAAATTCGTGCCTTCGGCAGGCAGTTCGACGAACACGATGTCGCCCAGCTGTTCCTGCGCATAATCGGTGATGCCGACGGTGGCGATGTCGCCCTCCACGTCGATCCATTCATGTTCGTCGGTGAAATAGCGGCTCATGATGATACTCCCCGGAATGATTTGCTTGAAATCATGACCAACAAAAACGTCGGAAAGAATAAGGTTCAGGCCTTGCGGCGGTAACGATGCGGCACGAAGGGCATCGCGGCAACCGTGGCGGATATGCGCTTGCCGCGAACCTCGATTTCCAGCGCCGTGCCCTCCGCGCTGTGCGGCAGGCTGACCCAGCCCATGGCGATCGGCGCGCCGACGGTCGGCGCGAAGCCGCCCGACGTGACTTCCCCGACCTGCGCGCCGGCGGCGAAGATCGGCGCGCCTTCGCGGGCCGGCAGGCGCCCCTCGATCTTCAGCCCCACGCGCTTCGACCCCGGCCCATCGGCCAGTTCCTTGATTACGCGGGCATGGCCGATGAAGCCGCCTTCCTCGCGGCGGCGCTTCTGGATGGCGAAGCCCAGGTCCGCGCCGATGGTGCTGACGGCGGGCGACAGGTCATGGCCGTAGAGCGGTAGCCCGGCTTCCAGACGCAGCGAGTCGCGCGCGCCAAGGCCGATCGGCTTGACCTGCGGCAGGTCGCACAGCGCATCCGCCAGCAGGGTCGCATCCTGCGCCGGCACGCTGATCTCGAACCCGTCCTCTCCGGTATAGCCCGACCGGCTGATCCACAGCGGAACGCCGCGCCAGGCGAAGAGACCCGACTGCATGAAGATGAGGTCGGCGGTTTCGGGAATCAGCGCGGCAAGCGCCTCGCCCGCTTCCGGTCCTTGCAGCGCCAGCAGCGCCTGATCGTCCATGTGATTCATCACGACTTCGTCGGGCAGATGTTCGATCATCCAGCCGATATCGTCATATTTGGTCGCACCGTTGACGACCATGTAGATGGCGGCCCCATCGAAGGCGCCGTCGCCCGGCCGCGACACCATCAAATCGTCGAGAATGCCGCCTTCTTCATCCAGCAGCATCGAATAGCGCTGGCGGAAAGGCTTTAGCCCCTTTATGTCGCTGGGCAGCAGATATTCGAGCGCCTCGTCCACGCCCTCGCCCGAAAAGGCGATCTGGCCCATATGGCTGACGTCGAACAGACCGGCATGTTCGCGGGTCCAGGCATGTTCCGCCATGATGCCGTCATACTGGATCGGCATATGATAGCCGGCGAAACCGACCATGCGCGCGCCTCTGGCGCGGTGCCAGGCGTCGAGCGGCAGTTCCTGCAGCGGCAATTCTTCTTCGAGGTGGGCGACGTCATCAGTGCCGGACATGGAGCGGCCTTTCCGTGCGAGTTGCTGGCGACAAACGGCGCGGCCCGGAATCGGACCCGTCCTTTCTGCCACCCCCTCTGTCACGGAACCTGAGAGCTTTGACCAGCGGCCTTGCGGCCGACAAGCTTACCCCTTCGGTGGGACGGGAAGCCGTCCGCTTTCCAGAGTGCCTTGCGCGCGATGCGGTCCTTTGGCCTGAGAGATTCCGGGGCGGTTGCTCCTTCGGCGACGGGCAAGGCCTCAAAGGCTTCCCATGCTCTCCCGCATCGTGCCCCGCTGCCGAATCCACAGCACCGAGAGACAATTGTGCAATGCGTCAAAGGCGTGGCGGCGTCAATCGCAACTTCGCCTGCCCCCCCAAAAGGGCGAGATCAGGCGAGCACCCCGCCGAAAATCTCCGCATGGCGCTTTTCGGCATAGCGGTCGGTCATGCCCGCGATGAAGTCGGCGATGTGGCGGCTGCGGGTCGGTTCCTCCAACGCGCAGTCGTCGCGCCATTCAGCGGGCATCAGGGCCGGATCGGCCTGATAGGCGCGGAACAGGTCGGTGACGATCACCCGCGCGCGGTCCGCCGCCGCGAGCTGATCGGGATGATGATAGAGGGTCGCGTACATGAAGCGCTTCAGTTCGCGTTCCTGTGCCGCCAGTGCGGGCGAGAAGGCGACCAGCGTGCGACCGAGCGTCCGGACATCCGCGACCGTCTCGACGCCGGACTCCGCGATGTTCCGCCGGGTCGCCTCGATCAGGTCGTTGGCCATGACGCCGATCTGCTCACGCACCAGTTCGCGCAGCAGCCGGTCCTGCGGCACGTCGGGATAGCGGGCGCGCACCCGATCCCAGCTGTGGCGCACCAACGGCACGTCCAGCAACTGTTCGAGCGTCAGCAGCCCGGCGCGCAGGCCATCGTCTATGTCATGATTGTCATAGGCGATGTCGTCGGAAATGGCGGCAAGCTGCGCCTCCAGCGAGGCGTGGCTCGTCAGGTCGAGCGGAAACATCCCGTCCAGTTCCCGCATCGCCCAGCCCGGACTGGCGATCGGGCCATTATGCTTGGCCAGCCCCTCCAGCATTTCCCAGCTGAGATTGAGACCACGGAAGCGCGGATAGGGGCTTTCCAGCAGCATCAGTGTCCGAAGCGTATGGGCGTTGTGATCGAACCCGCCATGATCGTCGAGCGCGACCTCCAGCGCATCCTCCCCGGCGTGGCCGAAGGGGGGGTGGCCGATGTCATGCGCGAGACAGAGGGCTTCGGTCAGATCCTCGTTCAGCCCCAGCGTGCGCGCGGTGGTGCGCCCGATCTGCGCGACCTCCAGGCTGTGGGTCAGGCGGACGCGAAAATGATCGCCGTCGGGCGAGACGAACACCTGCGTCTTGTGCCGCAGCCGACGGAAGGCGATCGAATGGATGATCCGGTCCCGGTCGCGCTGGAAGACATCGCGCGGCCCCCGCATCTCCCCGCCCGGCTCGGCGTGGAGGCGGCCACGGCTGGCGGCGGGATGGCAGGCATAGGGCGCGAGCGTCGTCATGCGGTGCCTCTTAGAACAGGTTCGATCAATATTGAACGGCTACGGAGGAGGAATGACCTGGACTGATCGCCCCGCCCCTCGGGCGGACCGATCAATCGCCCGGCAATTTCTCGACCACTTCCCCGGCATCGCTCTTCCAGGCGAAAACGTCGGCGCCGGCAGCCTTCAGCTTGGCCTCCAGTTCCTTGGCGCGGGCGAAACTGGCGAAGGGGCCGACGAGCAGGCGATTGGTGCGGCTCCAGCTGGCGCTCCAGGCATCCTGCGGCGCGAGCGTCGCGTATTTCCGGCGCAGGCCCTTCATGGTGAAGCCGAGCGCCGACTTGCTCTGGCCGACGCCGACCTGGAGCCAGTTGCGCGACGGGTTGGCGGCAAGGCGCTTCTTTTCCTCGACTTCCTTCTTCGCCTTGGCGTCTGCCTCCGCCTTGGCCTTGGTGGCGGCTTCCTTCTTCGCCTTGTCCGCCGCCGCCTTCGCCGCGGCCTGACGCTCGGCGCGGCGTTGAGCCTGGAGCGCGGCGATCTCATTCAGGTCGACGGCGGCGACGCTAGCCTGCCGCTCGGTGTCGGGCACGTCGATCGCACGGATGATGTCGGCCAGCGTCCGCGTCGCCTCCGGGTTGGGCGAGGGCGGCACCGGGGTGATGGGCTGGACCGACGACGGCGCGGATTCCGTCGCCGGAGGCTGCGTTGGCGGAGGCGCAGCCGCCTGCGACGCTGGCGGCGCGGCCGGCGTCCCGGCCTGGGCCAGCGCGATCGCGTTGAGTTGCGAGCTGGCATTGGAGGGCTGCGGCGTCGGGCGCGGCGGACTGTCGAACGATTCAAAACCGGGCGCCGGCGGTCCCTGCACCGATGGGGAGGGCGTGGAGGGGATCGTGGGCTGGCGCGCGGAGGGCGGCGGCGCCATTTGTGCCGTCGCGGCGGCTGGTGTCGACGGAGCCGGACGCGCAGCGGACGGTGGGGGCGTCTGCGCCTGCGCGACCTGTGCCGGGGCGGTCGTCGGTACCGGCGGACGCTGGGCCGATGCCACGGCGCGGGAGGTGGGCAGACCTTCGGCGCGGGCGATCCGCGCCGCCGCGCGCTGCTGGCGACGCTGTTCGGCGCGGCTGAGCGGCTTGGCCTGGGCCGGCGGGATGGTGGCAGGCGCGGCCACGACAACGGCGGGAGGCTTCGGCGCGACCGCGACGCCCGGCGCGGGCGGCGTCCGCGTGATCGCGGCGATCGTCGTGCCAGTCTGCGCCGGGAATTGCCCGAAATGAACCGCCGCCGCCTTCTGCGACGCAGTCAGATAGGGCATTTTCTGCATATAGGGCGTGATCGCCGCGGCGAGTTGCGCGGGCATGGTCTCATCGGCGATCTTCTTCGCTTCGGCCTGCCGGTTGTTCATCGCGTAGATGAAGGCGCGATAGCGCCAGGCCGCACGGTCACTCTTGTAGAGCAACGGCTCCAGCATCCTGTCGGCCCCCTGCACCTGCCCCGATATGCCGAGCGACGCGGCATATCGACGACGCAGTTCGGCATCGTCGGGGGTGCGGGCGAGCGCCGCCTGATAGTCGCGCTGCGCCCCGGCCTGGTCGCCGGTCATGTCGCGCGCAAGTCCGCGATCAGCGAGGATGCCGGTGTCGGGATAGCCGAGGCGGGACGCCTGATCGAACAGCCGCGCGGCTTCGGCCGGATTCTGCAATTTCAGCATGACCCGCGCCAGTCCCGCCTTGATCCGGCCATTGCCGCTCTCGATCGCATCGGCCCGCGCGAAGAAGCCGGCGGCGCCATGGGGGTCGTCCAGCGCGAGCGCCGCTTCACCCGCCCCGATCAGCGCGGCGACATCGCGAGGATTACTCGCAAGCCGGGTGAGATGGGTGTTGAGATCGGCAGCGTCGGTCGGGCGCGCGATCTGCGCCTGATCGGTCTGGGCCAGGGCGGGACTGGCGGAAATCAGGCCACCGACAGAAACGGTGGAGACGAGAATCCAGGCAAGAGATTGTATCACATGCCCGCCTTAACCGATCCGGGGTGAATGGCAAATTGATGCCACAAAAAAGCGCGCCGGGCCGCTCCGGACGACCGATGGCGCGCTCATTTTGGCGGCGGCGCGCGGCGGAACCGCGCGGCCGATCCTTACTGGTTGCTCTGCCGGTTGAGGAAGCGCGGGATGTCAACCCCCGGCGCGCTCTCGTCGGAACTGGGCGCTTTCTCGCTGCCACGGGTCAGGCCCGCCATCCGCTCGAACAGGGTGCCGCCGGTGGCGACGCGCGGCGCGGGCTGGGCCGGCGCGGCCGGAGCGGGGGCGGGCTGTTCGGCATTGTCTGCGCCCAGCACCAGCTCATCCTGGTCCGGCCCCTCGTCGGAGAAGACGGCCGCGGGCCTCGCCGGGGCGGCCACGACGGGCTTTTCGACCGGCGCGGGGGCCGGCGCTTCGGGCACGTCCAGTTCCAGCGTCTCCGGTTCGGGCGCGGGTGCGGGGATCGGCTGCGGCGCGGGCGCGACGGCAGCCGGACGCGACGCAGGCTGCGGCACGGCGACGGTCGGGCGGCTGGCGAAGCTGAAAGGCTGGGTCAGGGGCGCAGCCTGGGCGCCGACATCGCTGTCGATGCCGGTCGCCACGACCGAGACGCGAATCTTGCCGTTCAGATTGTCGTTGAACGCGCTGCCCCAGATGATGTTGGCGTCCGGATCGACCAGTTCACGGATATGGTTGGCAGCCTCGTCCACTTCCATCAGGCGCATGTCGTCGCCGCCCACGATCGAGACGATGACGCCCTTAGCGCCGCGCATCGACACGCCGTCGAGCAGCGGGTTGGCGATCGCCTTCTCGGCGGCCTGGAGCGCGCGGCCATCGCCTTCGGCTTCGCCGGTGCCCATCATCGCCTTGCCCATTTCGCCCATCACCGAACGGACGTCAGCGAAGTCGAGGTTGATGAGGCCCGGCATGATCATGAGGTCGGTGATCGACCGCACGCCCTGTTGCAGCACCTCGTCCGCCATCTGGAACGCTTCCTTGAAGGTCGTGTTCGGATTGGCGATCAGGAAGAGATTCTGGTTCGGGATGACGATGAGCGTATCGACATGCTTCTGAAGCTCCTCGATGCCGCTTTCCGCCGACTTCATGCGGCGATTGCCCTCGAAGGTGAAGGGCTTTGTCACGACGCCGACGGTCAGGATGCCGCGTTCGCGCGCCGCCTTGGCGATGACGGGGGCCGCGCCGGTGCCGGTGCCGCCGCCCATGCCGGCGGTGATGAAGCACATATGCGCACCGTCGAGCGCCTGTTCGACCGACGCGATGGTTTCCTCCGCCGCCGCCTTGCCGATTTCGGGCCGCGAACCCGCGCCCAGCCCTTCGGTGATCTGCGGGCCGAGCTGGATGCGGCGTTCGGCCGGCGAGCTGTTGAGCGCCTGCGCATCGGTATTGGCCACGATGAAGTCAACGCCTTCGACCGAGGCGGCGATCATGTTCGCGATGGCATTGCCGCCCGCGCCGCCGACGCCGATTACCGCAATGCGCGGCTTCAGTTCGTCCACATGAGGCGGGCTGATCTCAATGCTCATATTTACTGCTCCCTCAGCTTCCTCGTCAGGAAGCAACACCGTCATTTGTTAACACCAGAAAATAGAGGATTTCACCAGCTATTTTCGTCTTT
Organism: Sphingobium sp. V4; assembly: GCF_029590555.1. Classification (NCBI taxonomy): domain Bacteria; kingdom Pseudomonadati; phylum Pseudomonadota; class Alphaproteobacteria; order Sphingomonadales; family Sphingobiaceae; genus Sphingobium; species Sphingobium sp. V4. The sequence continues at coordinate 2,168,126 of NZ_CP081001.1, forward strand.
GCGTTCATTCATATCAATAGTTGGTCCGCATCGCGCGCATCATGCGCTGCCACCATTGGGGCGCGCCAAGACGATGCACGGTCTGCGGCGCGGGCGCCATCGTGCGGAGATCAACCGGGTTGGAAGCGCCGTAAAGCGCGAGTCCCGCCAATGTCGCGAAAGCCGGCCCACTATGCGCTTCGGGCATGGCGGACAAGCCCCTTGGCCGCCCGATCCGCACGGCCCGGCCCAAAGCACCCTGCGCATAATCGGCAATGCCCTTCATTTCCGCGCCGCCGCCGGTCAGCACGACCTGGCGCCCGGTGCTGTTGAAGCCCATGCCCGACAGCGCCGCATTCACTTCGGTCATGATCTGGTTCAGCCGTTCGCAGATGACGCCGACGAGCGCGGCGCGGGTGATCTTGCCCCCTTCCGCATTCGGCCCGGCTGCCTGCCCCGGCACCGCCACCTCGCCATGGGGCGGTGCGATCTCGATCATCTCGCGAAAATCGCGAGGGTTCTGCATCGCGGAACCGTAGAAGCACTTGATCCGCTCCGCCTGGCTGCGGCGGATGCCGAAGGCCGAGGCGATGTCGTCGGTAATGTCGGACGCGCCGAACGGAATGGAATGGAGGCCCACCAGCATTCCGCCAGCATAAAGCGAGACATTGGTGACGCCCGCGCCCAGTTCCACCAGCGCGACGCCGAGGTCGCGCTCCTCCTCCGACAAACATGCGAGGCCGGTCGCGATCGGCGAGGCAACGATCGAATTGACGTTGAGATAGGCGCCGCGCACGCACAGGTCGAGATTGGCGAGCGGCGCGCCGTCGGCCAGCACCACATGGATGTCGACGCCCAGAAGATCCGCGTGCATCCCCAGCGGCTTCTTGACCGGCACCTTGCCGTTGATGGTGAAGCAGGTCGGCTGCGCATGGAGGACGATGCGGCCATCGGGGTCGATGCCCTGCTGGCCGGTGGTGAGGAGGTCGTCAATGTCCGCCTGCTCGACGCGATAGCCGCCCATGTCGCGCTCGACCGTGACGACGTCGCTCACCAGGCTGCCGCCCGAGAAGCTGACCCAGACATCCTCGATATTGGTGCCGGCGACCCGCTCGGCCTGCTCCACCGTTTCGCGCACGGCGAGTTCCGTCCGCTCCATGTCGGCGATGAAGCCCCGGCGCACGCCCCGGCTTTCGCGCTGGCCCGTGCCCAGGATCGCGAGTTCGCCGGTGTCGGTGCGGCCGGCGATCAGCGCCGACACTTTCCAGGAGCCAATGTCGATCGCGGTGATGAGCTTTTCGACCTTGGGCTGCGCCATGGACCTTAGCCTTCCTCGCCTTCGTCCGGCGTCTTGGCGGCAGCGGCCGCCGCGCCCACCGGCTTTTCCTCGACCCGACCCTGCGGCAGGCGCAGCACGAACCGGTCGGGATCACGCATGTCGAACTTGACGATGCCCCGGCCGAGCAGCCGGTTGACCCCGTCCATCCGCGCGAAATTCACCAATGCGGATGCCGAATCCCTGTCGCCTTCCGGCAGGGAGAGGGTTTCCCCCGACTGAAAGCGCAGATCCCAGCGGCGGTTCCCGACCCAGGTCGCCCCGGCCAGCATGGGTTTCAAGGCAGGCGCATTTTCCATCAGCTTGTTGAGGCCGGCGGTCTGGAGATTGGCATTGGGGCCGACGACCAGGGGCAGGTCGGGCATGGCACCCGCAGACACCGACTGGAGCACGACCCCGGCCACGTCGATCAGGTGCAACTGGCCCTCATGCTGCCAGACGGCCACCGGATCGCGCTCGACGATGTCGACCACGAGAGTGTCGGGCAGGCGGCGGGAAATGCGCGCATCCTTGACCCAGCCGAGTTTCAGCATGTCCTCGCGGACCCTGGGCAGGTCCAGCGAAAGCATGGAGCGGTCCACCTGCCCCAGCGCGATATTGTAGACGGGCAGTTCGTCCATCCGTTCGACGCCGCGCACCTCGACCTTCTCGACCTCGAAGCCGGCGCGCGCGGCGATGTCCGCCGCCTGCTGCCGCACCATGCCGGGCAGGCCCATGAAGATGGCGATGGCGATCACCAGACCGCCGACGATGGCGACGATGACCCAGCTGGCCATGCGCTGGAGCGTGGCTTCGCTGACCGGCAGCAGTTCGATCAGCTGGTCGACCCAGCTGCGGCGCTTGAGCGTGCGGCCACGGCCGCCTTTCGTCGCCCTGCCCCTGGCGTTGCTCAGCCGCGCGGTGCCGCCGCGCCTGATCCGTGCTTCAGCCATCTTGCTTACCCCCGGCGCGGTTCAGCGCCTCCTCGACAATAGTCTCTACCAGCGTCGCATAGTCAATGCCCAGTTTCGCCGCCTGTTCGGGAACGAGGCTCAAGGGCGTCATGCCCGGCTGGGTATTGACCTCCAGCAGATAGAGGCCTTCCACCCCCTGATTATCATCCCAGCGGAAATCGGCCCGCGACGCGCCCTTGCACCCCAGCAGCTGGTGGGCGCGCAGCGCGATCGCCTTGCACGCCTCGCTGATCTCGGCCGGGATGTCGGCGGGGCAGACATGTTCGGTCATGCCATCGGTATATTTGGCGTCGAAATCATAGAAGCCGCTCTTGGGGCGGAGTTCCGTCACCAGCAGCGCCTCGTCGCCCAGCACGGCGGTGGTGAGTTCGCGGCCGCGAATATAGGGTTCGGCGAGCAGTTGCGGGAAATCCTGCCATGGGCCGACGGCATCGCGCGCGATCGGATTGCCGTAATTGCCCTCGGCCGTGACGATGGCGACGCCGACCGAGCTGCCTTCATTGACGGGTTTCAGCACATAGGGACGCGGCATCGGGTCTGCGACGAAGAGGCTTTCGCTCTCCACGATATGGCCGCCGGGCATGGGGATGCCGTGGGGGACGAGCGCCTGCTTGGTCAATTGCTTGTCGATGGCGATGACCGATGTGGCGAGGCCGCTATGGGTGTAGGTGAGACCCATCAGGTCCATCATGCCCTGCACCGTGCCGTCTTCGCCGGGGACGCCGTGGAGCGCGTTGAAGATCACATCCGCCTTCGTTTCGGCAAGGCGCGCGGCGACGTTGCGATCCATGTCGATCCGCGTGACCCGATGCCCGCGCGATTCCAGCGCCTTGGCGACGCCCTCCCCGCTCGACAGCGACACCGGCCGCTCCGCCGACCAGCCGCCCATCAGGACGGCGACATGCCAGGGACCACGGGTCATGCGTAACACTCCACACTAAAACCGTTCGGGCTGAGCTTTTCGAAGCCCCGCCCTTCACTTTTTAAAGAAGGAAAGCCCTTCGACAGGCTCAGGGCGAACGGATTGGGAGCATTGTTCACTTCGCCAACCCCACCCGCTGGATTTCCCATTCCAGCTCGACGCCGCTCTTTGCCTTGACGCGGCGGCGGACCTCCTCGCCCAATGCCTCGATGTCGGCGCTGGTGGCGTCGCCTGTGTTGAGCAGGAAATTGGTGTGCTTTTCGCTCACCTGCGCGCCGCCCAGAGCCAGGCCGCGACAGCCCGCTTCGTCCACCAGCGCCCAGGCCTTGTGGCCATCCGGATTCTTGAAGGTCGAGCCGCCGGTCTTGCTGCGCAGCGGCTGGCTTTCCTCGCGCGCGGCGGCAATGCGGTCCATTTCGGCCTGGATCGCAGCGGGTTCGCCGGGATGGCCGCGAAAGGTCGCGGACACCACGACCGCGCCATCGGGCAGGGTCGAATGACGATAGCTATAGCCAAGGTCGGCGTTGGACAGCGTCACCCGCTCGCCCGAACGAAGCACGACGTCGCATTCGGCCAGTATGTCGCAGGTTTCGCGGCCATAGGCGCCGCCGTTCATCCGCACGAAGCCGCCGACCGTGCCGGGGATGGAGCGGAGAAATTCGAGGCCCGCAATGCCTGCGTCGCGCGCGGTCGAGGAGACGAGGATGCCCGATGCGCCGCCGCCGCAGAGGAGCGTGGTGGCGTCAAGGCTCTCGACCTTCGCGAAAGCTTTGCCCAGCCGCACGACCACGCCCGGCACGCCGCCGTCGCGGACGATGAGGTTGGAACCGAGGCCGAGCGCCATCACCGGCATCGCCGGATCGAGCGCCGCGAGGAAGGCGGAGAGATCGTCCGCATCCTTCGGCTCGAACAGCCATTGCGCCGCGCCGCCCGCCTTGAACCAGACGAGCGGGGCCAGCGGAGCGTCGGCCTTGAGCGTGCCGCGAACGGCCGGAAGGGTGGTGGTCGCAGTCAACCGCGAATGCCCCAGAGGTTCATCCAGCTCTTCATCGCCTTCATGCCCGCTTCGTTGGCCTGGGTCGCGGCAAGGCCGGTTTCGACCTGGCGCTGCGCCGCCTCCACCATGTCGCGCGCGGCTTCGACGCCCTGCATCTGGACGTCGATCATGCGCTTCTGCATTTCGAGGCCAACGGCGAACAGCTCGAACATCAGGCGGTTTCCTTGACCTTTGCCGAGACGGCCGCCGCAAGGCCCGCGGCCCATTTGGTGATGTCGCCCGCACCCAGGCAGATAATCATGTCGTCGGGCTGGATATCGGCCGCGACCAGCGCGGCGAGATCGTCGGCGTCGGTGACGGTCGAGGCATGGCGATGCCCGCGTCGCTTGAGGCCGGCGACCAGCGCCGCGCTGTCCACGCCCTCGATCGGCTGTTCGCCGGCGGTATAGACCGGGGCGGCATAGACGATGTCGGCATCGTTGAACGCCTGCTGGAACTCATCCATCAGGTCGCGCAGGCGGGTGAAGCGGTGCGGCTGGACCACGGCGATGACGCGGCCTTTCGCGCCTTCGCGGGCGGCGGCGAGGACCGCCCTGATCTCGACCGGATGGTGGCCATAATCGTCGATGACGGTCGCAGTACCGCCGCCCACGGCGATTTCGCCCACCTTGGTGAAGCGGCGCTTCACGCCGCCGAACTTGGCGAAGCCGGTCTGGATGGTCGCGTCGTCGATGCCCATTTGCAGCGCCACACCGATCGCCGCCATGGCATTGAGCACATTGTGGCGGCCGGGCATCGGCATTTCGATTCCCTCGATACGGCGGATCGACCCGTCACGCTCGCGTATCTGCACGTCGAAGCGGTTGCCGCCGGGAATCGGCTGGACATTCTCGCCCCGAATGTCGGCCTGCGCGGAAAAACCATAGGTGACGATCCGGCGGTCCTGCACCCGCGGCAGGATGGCCTGCACTTCGGGATGGTCGAGGCAGAGCATCGCAGCACCATAGAAGGGCACATTGCCGACGAACTCGACAAAGGCGTCCTTCACCCGGTCGAACGAGCCATAATGGTCGAGATGCTCCGGATCGATATTGGTCACGACCGCGATCGTGCCGTCGAGACGCAGGAAGCTGCCGTCGCTCTCGTCGGCCTCCACCACCATCCAGTCGCTATTGCCCAGCCGCGCGTTGGAGCCATAGCTGTTGATGATGCCGCCGTTGATGACGGTCGGATCGACCCCGCCCGCGTCCAGCAGCGCCGCGACCATCGAGGTGGTCGTGGTCTTGCCATGGGTGCCTGCCACCGCGACGGTGGATTTGAGGCGCATCAGTTCGGCCAGCATTTCGGCGCGGCGGATCACCGGGATGCGGGTTTCCAGCGCCAGTTCGACCTCCGGATTGCCGCGCTTGATCGCGGTAGAGGTGACGACCACGGCAGCGTCGCCGAGATTTTCGGCCTTGTGGCCGATCATCACCTTGATGCCCTTCTTGCGCAGCCCTTCGACGACATAGCCCTCGGCCACGTCGGACCCCTGCACGCTGTAACCCAGATTATGCATGACTTCGGCGATACCGGACATGCCGATGCCGCCGATGCCGATGAAATGGATCGTGCCGATGTCGGTGCCGACACCCTTCATGCGGGAACTCCCTGGAGATTGAGGCTGGTCGGCGTAGGGCCGACCTTTACGGGATCATTCATGATCGGCGCCTTGCCGATGCTTTCGAGCAGGTCGGCCATGTCGCGCGCCGCATTGGGGCGACCGCAATTCCACGCGCGCTTCGCCGCATTCTGAAGCGCGCCCGGCTCCATCGCCATCTTCTGCATCTGCTTGGCGAGTTCGACCGCCGTGAAGCGCGCCTGCGGGATGGTGCGTGCGCCGCCCGCCTCGGTCATTTCCCTGGCATTGGCGGTCTGGTGATCATCCATCGCGCTGGGCAGCGGAATGAGGATCGCCGGGCGGCCCGCGCAGGTCAGCTCGGCGAGCGTCGATGCGCCAGCGCGCGCGATCACCAGATGCGACCAGCCGAGCTTTTCCGGCACATCGTTGAAATAGGTGGCGAGGTCGGCGGGAATTTCCATCTCCGCATAGACCTTGCGCACACGCTCGATATCTTCGGCGCGGCACTGCTGCGTCACCTGAAGGCGGCGACGGAGCGCGACCGGCAGCATCGACAATCCTTCTGGCACGACGCTCGACAATACGGTCGCGCCCTGGCTGCCGCCGATCACCAGCACGCGGAAGACGCTTTCGTCGGTCAGCGCGGGAAACTCCTCCTCGCGCAACTGCTTCACTTCCTCGCGCACGGGGTTGCCGACCAGATGCACCTTGGCGGCATATCTGTGCTTGAGGCGCTGGACGTCGGGATAGGCGGTGGCGATGGCGTCCACGCGCCCGGCGAGCAGGCGGTTGACCCGGCCCAGCACCGCATTTTGTTCATGAATGGCGGTCGGGATGCCGTCCGCCAGTGCGCCCAGCAACGCGGGCATGGCGGGATAACCGCCGAAGCCGACGACGGCGGTGGGGCGGAAGGTTTCATTGAGGCGACGGGCCATGGCGCGGCCGGCGAGGATCGCCTTCAATGCGCCCGGCCAGCTCGCCGGATTTTTCGTCATGCGCCCGGCCGGCATGACATGGACCTGTGCCTTATCGAAGATACCGGGAATTTTGGCGCCGCGCTCATCGGTGACGAGGGCGACATGATGACCGCGCGCTATCAGCTCCTCGGCCACGGCATGGGCTGGAATCATATGACCCCCCGTCCCGCCGGCGGCGAGGACGAAGTGACGGGAAATGCTCATCGACCACTCCATTTGACGACCGTGTGCCGACCCATGAAGGGGTTGCGCCGCGTGAATGCGAGCAGCAGGCCGACGCCGATACAAAGCGCCAGCATAGAGGAGCCACCGTAGCTGATAAAGGGCAGCGTCATGCCCTTCGACGGAAATATCTGCGCATTGACGCCCATGTTGATGATCGCCTGCAAGCCGAACTGGGTGGTGAGGCCCGCGGCGGCGAGGATGGTGAAATTATCTTCCTCGTCCAACAGGCGCAGCAGCACCCGCACCACGATGGCAAGATAGACGCAGGCGATGGCGATGCAGGCGAGCAGGCCGAACTCCTCGCCGATGACGGAGAAGATATAGTCGGTATGCGCTTCGGGCAGGCGAAACTTGTTCTGGCCGCCGCCCGGCCCGACGCCGGTGAAGCCGCCATGGGTGATGGTGCGGAAGGCAAGGTCGGTCTGGTCCGGGCCGGTGTCCATCTGCACGCCGATGCCCAGGAAGTCGTTGATCCGCTGCCGGCCATTTTCGTAGAACATGTAGACTCCGACCAGCCCCGCAAGGCCCGCGCCGCCGAGCATCGCGATCCAGCGCATTTCCAGGCCCGACAGCAGCAGCAGGCAGCCCCAGCAGGCCAGGAAGATCACCGTCTGGCCAAAATCGGGCTGCTGCATCAGCACCGCCGCGATCAGCAGCGTCATCGCGCCGGTCAACTGCATCACCGGCAGATTCTGGTCCTTGGCGCGCAGCGACAGCAGCCAGGCCAGCGTCACCACATAGGCGGGCTTGAGGAATTCCGAAGGCTGGAAGCGGAAGCCGGGCAGGTCGATCCAGCGCTTGGCGCCGTTCACCGTCGACCCCAGCAGCGGCACGAACAGCAGCATCAGGAAGAAGAAGGCGCACATGAAGATAGCCAGCCGCCGCGCCTGCGGCCGGGGCAGCATGGAGATGACCAGCATGATCGGCAGGCCGATGAATACCCACATGAGCTGGCGATAGAAATAGATGAGCGGGTTGACCGCGACCTGCGCGGTCGAGCGGTCGATCGCGGCGACGGGGGATGCGGCGGCGACGGCGACCAGCCCGATCGCCATCAGCGCGACGATCAGCGACAGGAGGACGCGGTCGATTTCCCAGAACCAGATGGCGAGCGCCGTCCGCTCGCGCGGGACGGTGCGGGTGCGAAAGCCCTTCACCAGTTCGCCAGCCCTGGACATGCCTGTTCCCCTTCTGCTCATCGCCGCCCCATGGCCTTCCTATTCCAGCGCGTTCACGGCCGCAGCGAACGCATCGCCGCGCGCCTCGAAATCGCGGAACTGGTCGAAACTGGCGCAGGCCGGCGACAGCAGCACGATGTCGCCCGGCCGGGCCACCCGCGCGGCGCGGCGGACGGCGGCGCTTAGCATCTCGCTGTCGTCCACCGCCATATGCGGACGCAGCAGGTCGGCGAACATATGGCCCGCTTCGCCGATGGTGTAGGCGTGGGCGACATTGGCGAAATGCGGAGCGCACTCGTCCAGATTGTCGGACTTGGCGACGCCGCCCAAGATCCAGTGGATACGGGGCTTGCCGTCGATCGCGGGCCAGGCGGCGAGCGCGGGCGCGGTCGAGGCGGCATTGGTCGCCTTGCTGTCATTGACGTAGAGGACGCCATTGCGGGTCGCCACGGCCTGCATCCGGTGGGGGAGAGAGGCGTAGCTGGCAAGGGCGTTGACGATGGTGTCCGTGTCGATGCCCAGCGCCTTTGCGACAGCGATCGCGACAGCCGCGTTCTGGGCGTTGTGCGGGCCTTGCAAAGCGGGCCAGCCTAGCTGTTCGACGGGGTCGATGTCGGACGAAGCCACCTCCACCACATCCTCCCCGCGGAGGCGAGGAACCATCTCCCCGGCGTGGATACCGGGCGCCAGGTCGGGAGATGGGTTGCCGCCTTGGCGGGAATGACGGACGATATGGGCGATGGTGCGGCTCGGCTCGTCCTCCGTAGCGATGACCGCGACATGCGCGGCCGACTGCATTTCAAACAGCCGCGCTTTCGACGCAATATAGCCCTCGAAGCCATTATAGCGATCCAGATGATCCGGCGTGATGTTGAGCAGCACCGCGACATCGCAGTCCAGGCTGTGGGTCAGGTCGATCTGGTAGCTGGACAGTTCCAGCACATAGACGCCCACGCCGTGCAGGTTCGGCTCCAGCGGCGGCTGGCTGAGGATCGGCAGGCCGATATTGCCGCCCATCACGGCGGGATAGCCGGCCTGCTCGATGATGTGATGGATCAGCGCGGTCGTGGTCGACTTGCCGTTGGTGCCGGTGATGCCCACGACCTTGTGCGGCGGCAGCGTCGGCCGTGCGAGCGCGAACAGTTCGATGTCGCCGATGATCGGGACGCCCGCCAGCTTCGCGCGCATGGCGATGGGATGCTTGTTCAACGGCACTCCGGGCGAAACGACCACCCCGTCGAAGCCGGCCAGGTCGATCTCCATCGGATCGCCCAGTTCCGCCTTTCCCTCCACCAGCGCACGGGCTTCCTCGCGACTGTCCCAGGCAACGACGCGCGCGCCGCTCGCCACCAGCGTGTCGACGGTGGCGAGGCCCGACCGGGCCAGCCCCAGCACGGCGTAGGTCTTGCCTGCAAAAGCGTCCGAAACGATCATCCGCTTACCTCAGCTTCAGGGTGGCGAGCCCGGCGAGCGCCAGGACGAAGGCGATGATCCAGAAACGGATCACCACGGTCGGCTCGGCCCAGCCCAGCTGTTCGAAATGATGGTGGATCGGGGCCATCTTGAACACACGGCGGCCGGTCCGCTTGTAGAAGAAGACCTGGATGATGACGCTCATCGCCTCCACCACGAAGAGGCCGCCGATAATGCCCAGCACGATCTCGTGATGCGCGGTGACGGCAATCACGCCGATCGTCCCGCCCAGCGCCAGGCTGCCGGTGTCGCCCATGAACACGGCGGCGGGCGGCGCGTTGAACCAGAGAAAGGCGAGGCCCGAACCGATGATCGCGCCGCACAGGATCGTCAGGTTGCCCGCGCCAGGCACATGGGGGATACCCAGATATTGGGCGAAGTCGGCGCGGCCGACCAGATAGACGATCGCCATGAAGGCCATGCAGGCGATGATGACCGGCATGGTGGCGAGACCGTCGAGGCCGTCGGTCAGGTTCACCGCATTGCCGAACGCGACGATGACGAAGGCGGCGAAGCAGAAATAGAAAGGCCCAAGTTCGATCGCGGGGCCATTGTAGAAGGGCACGTAGAGCGCGGTATTGCCATGCTGGTTGACGATCATCCAGGCGGCGATGCCGGCAATCAGGAATTCGAAGGCGAGCCGCATCTTGGCCGACAGCCCCTTGTGGCTGGCCTTCGTCACCTTGTCATAGTCGTCGAGGAAGCCGATCGCGCCGAAACCCAGCGTCACGAACAGGCAGGCCCAGACATAGGTGGAGCTGAGGTCCATCCACAGCAGCACGGAGATCACCATCGAGGTCAGGATCATCAGCCCCCCCATGGTGGGCGTGCCGCGCTTGGCCAGATGGCTCTGCGGACCGTCGCTGCGGATCGGTTGCCCCTTGCCCTGGCGCACCCGCAGCCAGCCGATGAACCGGGGGCCGATCAGCAGGCCGAGGATCAGCGCGGTCGCGATCGCTGCGCCCGCGCGGAAGGACAGATAGCGGATAAGGTTGAAGACCCCAGCGAAATCAAGGGTTTCGGCCAGCCAGTAGAGCATCAGTCATGGTCTCCGTCGCGGACGGCCTCGGCCAGGGCGGCGACCAGGCGGGACAGACCGACGCCGTTGGAGCCCTTGACCAGGATCGCGTCGCCCGCGCGCATTTCGGTTTGGATGAGGGGAATGGCGCTCGCCGTGTCGGGGACATGGGCATAGGGGATGGCGCCGTCGAGCGCGTCGGCCAGCGGCGCCATTTCCGCGCCGACCAGAATGGCGAAATCGACCTGCCCTGCCCGCATCGGATCGGCAAGGCCCGCATGAAGTTCGGCGCTGCGGTCGCCCAGTTCGCGCATCCCGCCCAATATGGCGATGCGGCGCTCGGCGCGCTCGCGTCCCAGCTGCCTGAGCGTCGCGACCATCGACAGGGGATTGGCGTTGTAGCTTTCGTCGATCAGCAGCGCTTCGCCGCCCGTAACCGGCAGGATACGCCGCGCGCCACGTCCAGGCAGGCCCGGCATTTCGGCCAGCGCGAGCCCGGCCGCCGCCAGATCGCCGCCGACCGCGTCGACCGCCGCCAGCACCGCCAGCGCGTTGGACACCCAATGGTCGCCGGGCGCCGCGACGGTAAAGCAGAGTTCGGCGTCGGGCAGCCGGGCCGTGACCAGCGTGCCGCCGCCGGGCGCCGCCACCGTCTCCAGCACATGGACATCCGCCTCCGCCCTGGTGCCGAAGGTCAGGATGCGGCCGGCATGGCGTTCCGCCTTACTGTAGAGGGTGGCGACATGGGGACTGTCATAGGGGATGATCGCCACGCCGCCCGGTTCCAGCCCCTCGAATATCTCCGCCTTGGCCTCGGCGATCTTGTCCTCGGTGCCGAAAAATTCGATATGGGCGGGCGCGATGGCGGTGACGATGGCGACATGGGGCCGCACCTGCCGGGTCAGCGCCGCCAGTTCGCCGGCATGGTTCATGCCCATCTCGAACACGCCATAGGCGCTTGTCCGCGGCATCCGGGCGAGGCTCAGCGGCACGCCTACATGGTTGTTGTAGCTTTTGACCGAGCGATGCACCTGCCCCGGCGCGGCGCGATCGAGGGCGAGGAAAAGCGCCTCCTTGGTGCCGGTCTTGCCGACCGAGCCGGTGACGCCGATCGCCTTGCCTGCCATGCGGCCGCGCGACGCCTTGCCCAGCGCTTCGAGCGCGGCGGCGCTGTCGGGGACCAGCACATGCGGGTGCGCGACCGGCTCGCTGACGATCGCGCCGGACGCGCCCTGGCCGAACGCCCTGTCGACGAATTTATGGCCGTCGGTGGTTTCACCCTTCATCGCGACGAACAGGTCGCCCTGCCCTACTTCACGACTGTCGAAAGCGACGCCCGAAACGGCGAACGGCGCCGACGCGGCGCCGCCTGTGGCCTGGGCGATCTCCTCGGAGGTCCAGAGCGCGGCCATCAACGCCAGCCTCCGGATGCAGGTGCGTGCCGCCTCACCCCGCGCACTCCCGCGCCACGGTCACGTCGTCGAACGGCAGGACGCGGTCGCCGATGATCTGGCCCTGCTCATGCCCCTTGCCGGCCAGCAGCACGATGTCGTCGGAACCGGCCCGGCCGATGGCCGCGGCAATGGCGGCGCGGCGGCCGCCTATTTCCTCGGCGCCCGGCGCGCCCGCCAGAACGGCGGCGCGGATCGCCGAAGGGTCTTCGGAACGCGGATTGTCATCGGTGACGATGACATGGTCGGCGAGTTCCGCAGCGACCTTGCCCATCAGCGGACGCTTGCCCGCGTCGCGATCCCCGCCCGCGCCGAACAGCGCGATCAGCCGCCCCTTCGTGTGGGGACGCAGCGCCTCGATCGCGGCCTTGAGGCCGTCGGGCGTATGGGCATAGTCGACATAGACGGGGGCGCCCGCCTTGCTGATGACGGCGCGTTCCAGCCGGCCACGCACCGGCTGCACCCGGCCGAGCAGTTCCAGCACCTTGGCGGTGTCGCCGCCGCACGCGATGACGAGACCGGCGGCGGTCAGCGCATTGGCGGCCTGATAGGCGCCGATCAGCGGCAGGTTGACCTTGTAGAGCTTACCGTCCGCCTCGATCTCCAGCGTCTGGCCCAACTGGGTCGGGGTGCGGTTGGCGAGGCGGAGAGCCTGCCCCTGCACCCCGACGCTCAGCACACGAAGCCCCCGCTTCGTAGCCCGCGCGATAACCTTGTCCGACCATGCGTCGTCCGCCCAGACGACCGCCGCGCCGTGGGGCGCGACCACTTCGTCGAACAGCCGCATCTTGGCGTCGAAATAGCTGTCCATGTCGCCATGATAATCCAGATGATCGCGCGACAGGTTGGTGAAGGCGCCGGCCAGCACCGGCAGACCTTCGGTGCGATACTGGTCCAGGCCATGGCTCGACGCCTCGAACGCGGCATGGGTGATGCCTTCGCGCTTGAGCCCCGACATGTTGGCCAGGAAGGTGACGATGTCGGGCGTGGTCAGACCCGTCGACACCTGATCGACCGAGGTGGTGACGCCCAGCGTGCCGATCGACGCGGACTTGTGACCCAGCATCCGCCAGAGCTGGCGGGCGAGTTCGACCGTGCTGGTCTTGCCGTTGGTGCCGGTGACGGCGACGGTCACGTCCGGGAAGGGCGCGAAATAGCGCGCGGCGAGCAGCGCGAACAGGCGGCGGGGATTGGCATGGGCGATGTGAATCGTGCCCTCGACCCTTGCGTCGGGCCGGGCGACCACGGCGACGGCCCCGGCCTTCACCGCGTCAGCGATGAAATCCTCGCCATTCACGCGCAGCCCCTGGAAAGCGCCGAAAATCGTCCCTGGCGCCACCTTGCGGTTGTCGATAGCAAAGCCCGTAACGGACGTGTCGAGGCCGGTGGTTTCACCGACCTCGACATCCAGCCCCTCGATAAGCGACCCGAGGCGCATTATTCTTTCTCCTTGTCGCCGTGCAGCAGCGGCATCAAATCCGAAATATCGACGTCCCGCCGCTCGTCCGGCATCACCCCCAGCATCGGGCCGGTGCGCTCCACCACGCGCTTGACCACCGGGGCGGCGGTCCAGGCGGCGGTGCGCAGACCGAAGGCGCCGGTTGCCTCGTCCATGATCGCGACCACGACATAGCGGGGATTGTCCATCGGGAAGGCAGAAGCGAAAGTCGTCACCAGCGAAGTCTTGTTGTAGCGCCCTTCCTGGGGCTTTTCGGCCGAACCCGTTTTGCCGCCCACCCGGAATCCCTTGGCGTCGGCGCTACGCCCTGTACCCGCCGACACGATCATCCGCAACAGTTGCCGCATCCGCGCGCTGGTCGCGGCGGAAAAGACCCGCCGTCCCTCCGGCACCTCGTCCGCGTCCAGCTTGCGGATCGTCGCCGGGCGCCACATGCCGCCATTGACCAGCGCGGCATAGGCGGTCGCCAGATGTAGCGGCGTCACCGCGATGCCATGGCCATAGGATACGGTCATAGTGGTGATGCGGCCCCAGCTGGACGGCCAGATGCCCTTCGCGCGCTCATTGAACTCGATCGGCGCGCGCTGGTCGAAATCGAGGCTGCGGAACAGCCGCTGCAACGGCGCGGCGCCCACTTCGTCGGCGATGCGCGCGGTGCCGATGTTGGAGCTGTGCACAAGGATTTCCGGCACGTTGATCCAGCGACCGAGCGAATGGTCGTCCTTGATGCGGAAACCCGCGACGGCGAGCGGCGCGGTCGCGTCATAGCGCTTCGCCATCGACGTCACCACGCCGCTGTCCATGGCGGCGGCGATCGACAGCGGCTTGAACGAGGAACCCAGTTCGTAGCGCGCCTGCACCATATGGTTGCAGAGCGGCGAGTCGCTGCACCGGGTACCCGCGTATTTCTGCACCTTGTTGGGATCGAACACCGGGATGGAGGCCATGGCGATCACTTCGCCCGTATTGGCGTCCAGGATGATCCCGCCCGCGCCCTTGGCGCGCTGCGTCACCATCTGGTTGTAGAGTTCGCTTTCCAGCGCGCCCTGCACCCGGCTGTCGATCGAGATGGCGAAGGGCTTGCCGCGCAGCGCGGGGTCGATCAGCCGGTCGTTGAAGGCCGCCTCCACGCCCATGCCGCCCGCGCCCTCGCTGTTGGGGGCAAAGCCCAGCACATGGGCCGCGAGCGTCCGCTGCGGATAGAGCCGCTCCTTTTCGCGCGGGAATTCGATGCCGATCTCGCCCAGGGCGTTCACCGCCGCCACCTGTTCGGGCAGGGCGCGCCGGCGCAGATAGGCCCAGCCCCGGCCGGTCAGCTTCCTGCGGAAGGCCGATTCGGATTCGTCGGGGAAGATGTCGTGCAGCTTGCGCGCCAGTTCATCCGGATCGCCGATCAGCTTCGAGGGGCGCACCGCGATCGAATAGGCGTCCATGGTCCGCGCCAGCGGCACGCCGTTGCGGTCGACAATATCCGCGCGCGCCGGCACGAACGGTCCCAGCACGCCGTCGCCGCCCGCCCCATGCGCAAAAATGCCGACCCACAGGAGCCGGCCGATCAACACCGTCGTGATTGCCATGAACAGGATGAGCAGCAACATCAGCCGGTTATGGGCGGTGGCGGTCAGGTTGACCCGTTGCTTGCCCGCCCGCGGCCCGCCCGGCTGGACGATGATCGTGGCCATCAGCGCGCCCCCTTCCGCCGCTCGCGCGCCGCTTTCGCGGTCAGATCGCCCAGGGTGCTGTCATCCAGGAGCTTGGCGTCGAGCATCGCCATACGTTCCGCCTTGCGCGCGATCGGATTGGGCTTCGACACATCGGCATCGGCCTTTGCCTGCTGCACCGGACTGGGCCTCGCGGGCTTGGGCAGCTTGTCGACATTGTCGGCGGCGTGCGCCTCCCGGATGACCGCGATCTCGCTGCGGATCTGGGTCGCAGCCGGGCTTTCCGGCGCCTTTTGCGGAGCGGACGGCAGATCGGCGGGGCTTTCGACCATCGCCACCATCACCGGCGGCGCGACATAGTCGGGGCCGTTCGGCTGCACCCCGTCCAGCTGCGCCAAGGCGCGCTCGCCCGCCAGATATTGCTGGGAGGTCGGCGTCGCATAGAGAAAGTCATGCTGGTTCCAGCTTTCCAGCTGACGCATCGAGGCGCGCGCGCTGAATTCTGTTTCCAGATAGCGGATCTCCGCCTTCGTCGCGGCGATCTGCGCGCGCACGCGCATCAGGTCGTTGCGCTCGGTCGCGACCTTCAGCGACACCATATAGGCCCCCAGCGCGCCCAGCGCGACCAGGATCACCCAGATCAGGCTCTGCAACCTCTTGACGGCGATCATGCGCGGGGACTCCGGCGGGAGGAATTCTGGGCAGGGGCAGACGTACGGACGGCGCTGCGCAGCGTGGCGGATCGGGCGCGGGGGTTACGCGCCAGCTCCGCCTCGCCGGGGCGCACCGGCTTGGCAGGCTTGGCGAAGGTCGGCTGCGGCCCGGCGGCGCGTTCGGGCAAATGGCGCGAGCCGGCCCCTTCGCCGCCGCTATGCTTGCGGAAGAACTGCTTGACGATGCGGTCTTCCAGGCTGTGGAAGGTGACGATCGCCAGGCGACCGCCCTCCTCCAGCAGCGCCTCGGCCGCCTCCAGCCCACGCTCCAGCTCCTCCAGTTCGCGATTCACATGGATGCGGATCGCCTGGAAAGTGCGGGTCGCCGGGTCCTTCTTGTCATGCGGCTTGTGGCCCAGCGCCTTGCGGACCACGGCAGCGAGCTGCCCGGTGCGTTCCAGCGGGCGCGCCTCCACGATCGCGCGAGCAACGCGGCGCGAGCGCGGTTCCTCGCCATAGCGGTAGATGACGTCGGCGATTTCCTCTTCCGGGGCGGTGTTGAGGAAATCGGCGGCGCTCATGCCGTCCTGGCTCATCGTCATGGCGAGCGGCCCGTCCGACTGGAAGGAAAAGCCCCGCTCGGCCCGGTCGAGCTGCATCGAGGAGACGCCGATGTCGAGCGTGACGCCTGCCACCCGATCAATCCCGCGTTCCGCCAGCAATTCGGCCATGCGCGAAAATTCGCCCGCGATCAGCGTGATGCCATGCGCGTCGGCAACGGCCTGCCCCTCACGGATAGCATCGGGATCGCGATCGAAGGCAAAGACGCGCGCCCCCGCGCGGGCCATGGCGCTGGAATAGCCGCCCGCGCCGAAGGTGCCGTCGACATGAATCTCGCCAGGGGCAATGGCGAGGGCGTCGAGCACTTCGTCGATCAGGACCGGTATGTGGGGGGCGGTCGCGGAGACGGCGCTCACTTGCCGCCCTCCGCCGCGCGGGCTTCGAGCCAGCGTTTAACCTTGTTGCGGATCAGCGCCGGGCGATCGGGGCTTTCGACCAGCGATTGCGGATTCCAGAGCTGGAAGTAACGGCCGACGCCGTAGAAGAAGACCGCATCGGTGATGCCGGCTTCTTCCTTGATATCGGGGTGGAGGAAGAAACGGCCGCCATCGTCGAAATTCACATCCTCGATCGTGCCGAGGCGATTCTCGCGCTCCAGATCGGCATTGAAGTCGCGACCCGACTCATAGGCCTGGCGCTCCAGCTTTTCGACTTCGTCGAACAGGAACTGCTTGTGCGACAGGCCGAAGCCGGTGGCGCAACCATTGTCGAAATGGACGGACAGGCACAGGCGATTCTCGCCGCCGCTGGCCTGCTTGACCAGCTTGCGCATCTCCAGGGGCAGCACGAAACGGCCCTTGCCGTCCGCGACGCTGAACGCGTTGCCCGAATAGAGAATGACGTCCGACACGCTGGAAACAGGCCCCTTTGATCCGGGACGCAGGCCGTCCTTCGCCGGAATCGCGAAGAAACCATCCGGCGCACAGGACTGCACAAAGCCTGACGAACCCCAATGCCGGTTTTTCTACCAAGCATGGAGCCGACTGAAAAGGGAAAAGTCGGGAGAGGATGGGAAAAGCCGGTCAAAAATGGGTTAGACTGTTTTCCTGTATCCTTTCCAGGCGATTTTCGCTTTTTGTTCCCGGCCTTTTCGTCGCAAATGGCCGGTCGAACAACATCGCACCCAAAATTGCCCAGCCTGTCCCAGCCAGAATCGCCCAGCGCAGGCCCGCAATCACGTCCGCCGGCGTCCGCATCCAGCGCCGTTCGCCGGGAATCGGTGCGCCGAGCCATTCGCCGAGCAAGGCGGGCGTGTCAGCCGTCCAGGCCCGCGGATCGAGCGGGCGGACGGGATCGGCCAGCCACAGCCGGTCGTCGATCAGGTCGGCGTCGCCCAGCAGCAGGACTTGGCCACGGCCGATCTTCCCAGATTGCGGGAGGACTTTCCCCATGGCAGCGCCGGACAGGGTGAGCAGGCGGCCATCCGGCAGGAAGTGGCGCACCTCCGCCGACGCCAGCGTGCCGGGATCGAAGCGCCAGTGGGTGAGCAAGGGCGCCAGCAGGCTGGCCGCAGGCGCCCGGCGGCGGTCGCCCAGCGGCAGGTCGGAGGGCCAGCGGAGCAATGGATCGGCAAGGACAAGGGCGGTGCCACCTGCCCTCACCCAATTGTCGATCGCGACCAGCTGCTCCGGCGCAAGCGCACGGGGCTGGGCGACGAGCAGCCTGCGCGCGCCCGAGCCGGCGAGAAGGCTCGGATCGTCCAGCGGCTCCACGGTGAAGCGGGTGCGCAGCACGGCGATGATGGGGACATCGCGCGGCGCCGCCCCAGCCTGTCCCGGCTCCGCCCAGAAGAGCGGCAGCGCGGTGAGGACGGCGAGCTTCGGCCGATCGGGGACGGGCGCGATGGGCCGTGCGGGACCAAGCCAGAGGAGCAGGCCCGCGAGCGCCAGCAGAGCAACCGCCGCCAGGCGCCCCTGCGCCAACGGAAGGGGAAAGCGGAGCCAGGCGCCGCCGAATGTTCCCATGACGGCCAGCGCCAGCAAACCCGGCAACGCCCCCATGTCGGGCATCCGGCCCGCTGCCAGGGCACAGAAGAGCAGCGCCGGCCCAACTACGCCCATCGCCACCCAGGCCAGGACGGCCGAGCCACGGCGCGCGAGCAACAGGCCGACCACCACCGCGACCGCCAGCACCGGAACGCCCCAATCCCAGGGATCGGCCTGCCCGGTTTCCCAGGCGCGCGCCAGACCCGCGGGCAAAACAGCCAGCATCGGCAGCCAGAGCCAGAGGAATCGCGTCAGCGCCGCCATCTTGGCGTCCCACGCCGGCCCTGCATCATGGATCAGCGCGGCTGCTGCTGCGCCGGGTCGCGGTCCATGGGCTTGTTGAGATTGGGATCGGGCTGAAGATCGGGAACGATCGGCGCCTGTTCGGGCGCGGGCTGTACGCCCAGTTCGGCCAGCGGCTCCTTGGGCGAGACGGCATTGGCGCTCAACGTCGGGACGGTCGGCGGCGGGAGGGCGGCGTCGTCGATCCGCGCCTTTTCGATCACGATATTCGCCAGCCCCACGAGCAGCACGACGCCGGCCAGGCCGGTCAGGCCGATCTGGACGCGCTGCAACCCTTCCTGACGGCGGGGTGTTTCAACCATATTCGCGCTCATTTTTTCTTCGCCGCGACCCATGTCGGCGTTCATGCAGTGTGCGCGAGCCAGGGGAACACCGTCAAGCCCTTCGATTCGAGCCATTGCCGGTTGTAGAGGGTCGAAAGATAGCGGAAGCCGGTGTCGCACAAGATGGTCGCGACCCGCTTGCCCGGCCCCAGCTGCCTGGCCAGCGCCACCGCGCCCGCGACATTGATGCCCGACGACAGGCCGAGGCACAGCCCCTCTTCGGCCAGCAGGCGGCGGACCCAGTGCAGCCCCTCCTCGTCCGAAATGCGGAATTGCGTGTCGATCGGCGCGCCTTCGAGATTTGCGGTGATGCGCCCCTGACCTATGCCTTCGGCGACCGAGGAGCCTTCGGCCTTGAGTTCGCCATGGGCATAATAATTATAGAGCGCCGCGCCATGCGGGTCGCTGAGCGCGATGGTGACATTCTCATCCTTCGCCTTGAGGCCAAGGCCGACGCCCGCGATCGTGCCGCCCGTGCCCGCCGCGCAGGTAAAGCCGTCGACGCGCCCTTCCATCTGGGTCCAGATTTCCTCGGCGGTGCCGACGATATGCGCCTTGCGATTGGCGATATTGTCGAACTGGTTGGCCCAGATCGCATTTTCCGTCTCTTCCGCGATCCGGCGGGAAGTGTGGACGAAATGACCGGGGTTGGAATAGGGCGCCGCCGGCACCGTCACCAGTTCCGCGCCCAATGCGCGCAGCGTGTCCATCTTTTCCCGGCTCTGCGTTTCGGGCATGACGATGATCGTCTTGTATCCCTTCGCATTGGCGACCAGCGCCAGGCCGATGCCGGTGTTGCCTGCCGTCCCCTCGACGATGGTGCCGCCGGGCTTGAGCAGCCCCTTTTCCTCGGCATCATTGACGATGAACAGCGCGGCCCGGTCCTTCACCGAGGCGCCGGGATTGGCGAATTCGCATTTGGCGAAAATGTCGCAGCCCGTTTCTTCTGAGGGGCCGGCAAGGCGGACGAGCGGCGTATTGCCGATCAGCGCGAGACTGTTGGAATGGAGCAGCATGGCGTCACGCATAGCGGAGGGCGCGTTGCTTTGCCAAGCAAGGGATTGCTGAACGGGGCCAAGGGACTGTTTCCGCCAGCGTTAACGCCTGGCCTGGCCGGCGTGCCATCGCGGCACAGCCGCGAAATGGGCAGCGAAGTGGAAAGCAATTTGGGGTAAGGGCGATGCTGCGCGGCGGCAGGTCGCGGAATTGTCAGGGTTTTGCAATGCGGCAGTGCCGGGGATGAAAGGGTGGAAGGCACAGGCCGGCATTGTCGCGCTGGCGCTGGCCGCGCTCGTCGCTCCGCGCCTGATCACCGCCGCCCCGCTCGACCTGCTGGACAGCGCGCCGGCGCCGATCGATCCCGCCGAACAGCCTGGCGACAATTTCCCCGGCTCCGCCTTCTTCTATGCCGAGGGCGCGTTCGATCCGGCGCCGGGCGTCGAGACGGTGCAAAGCCGGCATGTGCTGGGGCTGGACGCGGTCAAGGCCGCGCCCGCGGCGATCTTTCGCGGCATCACCGCGCTCGACGGCTACCGCGCGCTCAACTGCCTGACCAACGCGGTCTATTATGAAGCGGGCAACGAGCCGGAGGACGGGCAGCGCGCGGTGGCGCAGGTGGTACTCAACCGGGTGCGCAGCCGACTCTGGCCCGACACGGTCTGCGGCGTCGTCTATGAAGGGTCGGAGCGGCTGGACTATAAATGCCAGTTCACCTTCAGCTGCGACGGGTCGATGGCGCGGATGCCCGACGCCGCCGCCTGGGCGCGGTCCCGGCGGATCGCGCAGGATGCGCTGGCCGGGCAGGTCTATGCCCCTGTCGGCCTCGCCACCCATTATCATACGCTGGCCGTGCGACCGGACTGGGCGTCGGCCCTTCAGCCTGTCGCGGTGGTGGGAGCGCATATCTTCTACCGCAATCCCGGTTTCAACGGGACGCCGGCCGCCTTCACCGCTCTTTATCGCGGGCATGAAGCGATTTCCGGCCCGGCTCGGCGCGTCTGGCCGGAGAGGCCCGCGACGCCGCCCGGCTATTGGTCCCCAACGGGCGGCCCCGGCGCGCCCCCAGCGGCGGTCGCCCCGCTCCCGGCGCGGGTGGCGCCCTCGTCCCCCGCTATGGGCGAGGAGGACGGCCTGCCGGAATCCACCATCCGCCCCGAATATCGCAACAGCGGCCGTCCTCTGACCTGAGCTTGCGCGCATGACAGAGGGTCGGATCGCGGAACTTTTTTCCGGTTAACGCCTCGTAGGCCATTCAAATCGCTGAAATGTCTGAGAAATTAAAATCGAAGATTTTTCCCTCGGTCGGGAACCGATCTGCGATTTCGTGGGTTCTGCACACCGGATAGCAAATCTTTTGCCCCCCGCTCTTGCTATCCACAAAATATGAGCCCGGAACGTTTCTCCCCCCCCCGACGCGTTCCGGGCTCAGACTTTTTCAAATCCCTGAAATCTTTATTATTTCTGGCTTCGGAACGGAATGTTCCGGGACGGGTTCTCCTCTCGTAGCCGCCATGGCGTCGTCCTGTGCGGCTGGACCTTTGAGGAGATTTTCGATGACGAAGAAGATCCTGGCAGCGCTGCTGCTTACCGGTTCGCTGATGGTTGCCGCCTGCAACACGGTGGAAGGCGCGGGCCGCGACGTGCAGAGCGCCGGCAAGGCCGTGGAGGATGTCGCGGATTAACATTACGCGTCAGCATTGGAACGACCCCCTCCCTAGCATGGCCCGCCTCCCCGAGGCGGGCCTTTTTTTGCTGCCATGCGCGCTGCACCGTCGCCAGCAACGGGTGACGGATCAGGCGGAAAAGGCAGGCGCGGCGAGCGCGCGGGCGTGGTCGCGGATGCCCGCGGGCCAGCTGTCCGACAGCGATATATACAGTTGTTCGTCCCTGGCGTAGAGCGCCCGGATCGCCGCCTCATAGCCCGGCCGATCGCCCGCCATGGCGGTGAGGAAATGATAGGCGGCATCCATCGCGAAACGGGGGTCGGGCGCATCGGCGCTGGCCTTGCGTGCGGCATCCACCAGGCGCCGGAGCGCGGCCGAGGCGCCGCCCGGCTGGGCCGCCAGCCAGTCCCAATGGCGCGGCAGCAATGTCACCTCGCGCGGCTGGACGCCCAGTTTCGGGCGTCCCCGGCCCCGTGGTGCCTCCACCGGGCCGCGCAGATCGATGTCGACCTGGCGGCCGGTGCTGTCGTCGAACAGCAGGATGGTGGGCGCATCGTCGCCGACGGCGCGCAAGGCCTCCCGCATTTCCGCCTCGTCGCCGGTCGCGATCCAATAGTCGCCCGCAAAGGCGGTGAAAGTCCGTTCCATGCCGATCTCCTTCGGCATGGTTATTATTACCCGGATTTTATTGAGTCAATATTGCCCGGATAATAATTAGCGGGGGCGCAGTTCCACCCAGGTCGGCGCATGATCGCTGGCCTTTTCCCGGCCGCGAAATTCCTTGTCGACCTGCGCGTCGATCAGACGGTCGGCAGCGGCGGGGCTGAGCAGCAGATGGTCGATACGGAAGCCCGCATCGCGCGGCCAGGCGTTCATCTGATAGTCCCAGAAGGTCCAGACGCCGCCGGCGGGATGGCGGCTGAGGATCGCGTCGGTCCACCCGTCCCCGAGCAGGCGGCGGTAGGCGGCTCGGCTTTCGGGCTGCATCAGCGCGTCGTCCTGCATCGCCTTGACCGAATAGACGTCCACGTCGCGCGGAATGACATTATAGTCGCCGGCCAGGATGGCAGGCACTTCCTCCGCCCATATTTCGGCGGCGCGCGTCCGCAGCCGCTGCATCCAGCGCAGCTTATAGTCGAATTTCGGGCCGGGCTGCGGATTGCCGTTGGGCAGGTAGATGCTGGCGACCCGCACGCCCTTCACATCGGCTTCCAGATAGCGGCTATGCTCGTCCTCCGGCTCGCCCTCCAGACCCCGCCGCACCTCGACCGGCGTTTCCCCGCGCGCGAGGATGGCGACGCCATTGAACCCCTTTTGCCCGTGCCAGATGACGCCATAGCCGGCCGCCTCTATGTCCTTGACCGGGAAGGTGTCGTCGCTGGTCTTGATTTCCTGGAGGCAGGCGATGTCGGGTCGCGTTTCGTCCAGCCATTCCAGCAGGCGCGGCAGGCGCGCCTTGATGCCGTTGATGTTGAAGGTGGCGATCCGCATCCGACTTCCTTATCCAAACCGTTCAGGCTGCCAGCGCCCTGCCCTGCTCTTTAAAGAAGTAATGCCCTTCGACAAGCTCAGCGCGAACGGCGGCTGGAAAAACGGAAGACGGAAATCAGACCGAGAAGCTGGTCCCGCAGCCGCAGCCGGCGGTGGCGTTGGGGTTCGTCACCTTGAACGCCTGTCCGCCCAGGTCGGACACGAAATCGACCGCGGAGCCACGCACCAGGTCGATGCTGACATCGTCCACCACCAGGGTCACGCCATCCCGCTCGATCGACAGGTCGTCCGCCTCGACCGCGTCGGCCAGGCCGAAGCGATATTGGAAGCCCGAGCAGCCACCGCCTTCCACCGACAGGCGGAGAATGGCGGGCTTGCCCTGTTTTGCGGCGATCGCGGCGACGCGCGCGGCGGCGGAGGGGGTAAGGTCGATGTCGGCCATGCTGCCTAGATAGGATCAGGCAAAAGGCCCGGCAACCCATCGGGCGCCGGGCCTTTTGCGAATTTCAAGGATGAGGCGATCAGTCGGCGGCCTTTTCCTGCGCCTTGGTCGGGCCGCCCATGGCGACCGGCGGCTTGGTGTTCATCGCCACCAGATAGTCGGGACCGGCGACGAACGGGATCGGGTTGATCGCGGCGCCGTCGACGCGCACCTCATAATGGAGGTGGCTGCCGGTGGAACGGCCGGTCGACCCCATCAGGCCGATGATCTGACCGCGCTTCACATAGCTGTTGGCGGCGACGAGCAGCTTCGACATATGGCCGTAGCGCGTTTCCATGCCGCTGCCATGGGTGATCTGCACCAGATTGCCATAGCCGCTGGCCCATCCGGCGCGGCTGATGACGCCGTCGGCCGTCGCGTAGATGGGTGTGCCGATCGGGCCGGGAATGTCGATGCCCTTGTGCATCCGTGCGCCGCCGTTGAAGGGATCGGAACGGACGCCATAGTTGGAGGTCAGCGACAGCTTGGCCACCGGACGACCGGACGGGATATAGGCCGATGCCTTGGGCGTGCCATCGAGCCGCTGGAGGCTGGCGAACAGATTGGAGAAGGCAGGATCGGCCTTGCTGTCCTGCCCGGCGGCGGCGGCAGGCACCTCGCCATAGGGATCATCGTCGTCGGTGGATGCCTGGGCCGGGGCTGCGGCGCACAGGACGCCGGCAATGCCGATGGCTCCAAAAAATTTCACCAGCTTCGACGCGGACTGGAACATTTGCGATCCGCGCGCATTGACCGTGTTAAGAACCGACATGCAGACCCCGACTATGAGACCGGAGACTTGTGCCTCTCGGTGCTTCCCGTGTTATCTCTTTGGCGACCTGGATCGCCCCCGCTGTCTGCACAGTGCCGATCACGGATCAGGTTGCAAGCGGAGTGTAAAATTCTTCGGTTAAACCGGCCTGTCGACGCGCCGAGTCGTTGAACGGCGGCTTAACGACGCCGCGAAAATACTGTTTCACAAGGATTTGGTAATGATTGGGGGCGTCCAGCCCCAGTCTGTTCGTCGCCCAGGCGAACCATTTGGTCCCCGCCGAGACATGGCGAATCTCGTCGTTCATGATGCGCCGCAGCATCCGGGCCGACGCCATGTCCCCCGCCCCCTCGAACCGCTCGACCGTCGCCGGGGTGATGTCGAGCGCGCGCGCCTCCAGCACCATCGGCACGATGGCGAGCCGGGCGAGCGCGTCCCCCGCCGTCTCCTCCGCCGCCTGCCACAGGCCGTCATGCGCGGGCAGCGCGCCATAATGGCTGCCGACCTGCCGCAGCCGACGGTCGAGCAGCGCGAAGTGCATCGCTTCCTCCGCGCCGACCTGCATCCACTGATCGGTGAAGGCGCGCGGAAATGCGCCGCCGAACCGACCGATCAGGTCGAAGGCGAGGTCGATCGCGACAAATTCGATATGGGCGAGCGCATGGAGCATGGCGATGCGCGACCGTTCCGATCCGATCCTGCCGCGCCGGGGCATCCGGTTGGGGGGCAGCAATTCGGGCGCGTCCGGGCGTGCGGGCCGGTCGGGCATCGCGCCGTCGAAGCGATGCGCGAGCCGGCCCAGCCGCCAGGCCCGCGCCGTCGCGCGCGCCGCCATCAGCTTTTCATAGGGATCAGCGGTCAGCATGACATGGGCGCAGGCCGCGCCCACGCTGTCGATGGGCATAGGCTCGATCGAAACCGGCAGGGTCAAAGCGCTTGCACCGCCTCCAGCACGTCGGCGGCATGCCCCTTGACCTTCACCTTGGGCCAGACGCGCAGGATCGTGCCGTCGGCGCCGACCAGGAAGGTCGCGCGTTCGATCCCCATATATTTGCGGCCGTAGAGCGATTTTTCGACCCAGGTGCCGAAGGCTTCGCACGCATCGCCCGGCTCGTCGGACGCAAGGATCACGGTCAGGCCGTATTTTTCCGCGAACTTCTTGAGTTTCGCGGGCTTGTCCCTGGAAATGCCGATAACCGGCACCCCGGCGGCGGCATAGTCATCGGCCAGCGCGGTGAAATCCTTGGCCTCGTTGGTGCAGCCGGGCGTATCCGCCTTGGGATAGAAATAGACGACCAGCGGCTTGCCCCGATAGGCGTCCAGCGCGAAGTCTACGCCATCCGCGTCCTTGAGCGCCACGGTGGGGATGGCGTCTCCCTGTTCCAGCATCATCGGTCCTCCTGATAGGGCGCGGCGAGCGCAGCCCAGGCTTCGCCCACGCATATCCGCGCTCTGGCGTAGCTGGCAAGCAGCGCGTCCCAATCGGACGCCCCGCAGGCGCGGGCGACGAGCGGTCGGGTCGCCTCCGGCGGCTCGGTCGACTTTGGCGAGACGAGCCGGGATACCACCAGATAGCGGGTGATGAGGTCATGCGCGGCGATCAGGCCGGACGGCAGATGCCCGGCCGCGACCAGTTGCGCCAGCGCCTTGCCCAGATCGGGATCGAAGGCCATGCCATGGCGGAACTGAGTGATGTGGATGAGAAACTCCAGGTCCACCAGCCCGCCGGGCACCAGCTTGACGTCGAGATCGCTGGCCGGCGGCTTGTGCCTGGCGATGTCGCCACGCATCTTCACCGCCTGCCGCGCCAGTTCGTCGAAATCGCGCGGGCGCCGGAGCGTCTCGGCAAGGATGGCGTCGATCGCGGCGCGGGCCTGCGGCGAACCGAACACGGGCCGGGCGCGGGTGAGCGCCAGATGCTCCCAGGTCCAGGCCTCCTCGCGCTGGTAGCGGGCGAAGCTGTCGAGGCTGACCGCGAGCAGCCCCTGCGCGCCGGACGGGCGCAGCCTGGTATCGACCTCATAGAGCGGGCCGGACGCGGTGTGGACCGACAGGGCGTTGGTGATACGCTGGCCCAGGCGGTTGAAATATTGCGTCGCGCCCAAAGGCTTTGGCCCATCCGATTCGGTCGAGAAATCGCCGGTGAAGAGATAGACGAGATCGAGGTCGGAGGCATGGGTCAGCACGCCGCCGCCCATGCGGCCCAGCGCCAGGATCAGCATCTCGCCGCCGGGCACCCGACCATGCGCCGCCTCGAACTGCGCGACAGTGGCGCTGGCCAGCGCCTCGATCGCGGCTTCGGCGACCCGGCCATAGCCCTTGCCCGCCTCCAGCGGATCGCCGCCCCGGATGATCTGGGCGCCCAATGCGAAGCGACGGTCGCCCACGCGCTGGCGCACCCGGTCGAGCAGCGCCTGATAATCCTCGCCTGGCTCCAGCGCGCCAAGCTGTCGCGCCAGCTGGTCCACCGGCGGCGGCGGATCGAAGGCGGAGGCGTCGATCAGCCCGTCGAGCAGTTCGGCGCGGCGGCCGAGCGCATCGGCGAGCGTCGGCGCATGGCTCAATATCTCCGCCAGCAATTCGACCAGCGCGGGCCGCGCGGCCAGCAGCTTGAAGAAATTGATCGCGCTGGGCAGCCGGGCGATCATGTCGTCGAGCCGGTTGAGCGCGCGGCTGGGATCGGGCGCCCTGGCCAGCGAGCGCATCAGGCCAGGCAGCAATGCCTCCAGCGCATCGCGCGAGGGCGCGCTGCGCAGCGCGCGGATCGTGCCGCCGCGCCAGCGGGCGATGCGGGCCAGCGGCGTGTCGGGATCGGCGAAACCGATGTCGGCCAGCTGCGCCTTGAGCCGGTCCTCGTCCTGCGAGAGGGAGGCGTCCTCCTGTTCGGGGCCAAGGCGGTCATAGTTGCGGCCGACCCACTCGACATGCGGGCGCAGCAGGTCGAGCAGCGCCGCGCCATCGGACAGGCCGTGGAGCCGTGCGACATTGTCGAGGCTGTCGGCCGATTTCGACAGTTCGTGGGTCTGGCGGTCTTCCACCATCTGGAGCCGATGCTCGATCGTGCGGAACAGGATATAGGCCGCGTCGAGCCGGGCGGCGGCATCGGCGTCGATCACCCCCGCGCCGGCGAGCGCCGCCAGCGCCTGCCGCGTGTTGCCCGATCGCAGCGCGGGGTTGCGGCCGCCGTGGATGAGCTGGTGGACCTGCGCGAAGAATTCCACCTCGCGGATGCCGCCCCGCCCGCGCTTGAGATCATATCCCGGCCCGAACGCCTGCCCCTGCGCATAATGGTCGCGGATACGGCGGGATATGTCGACGATGGCGTCGATCGCGCCGAAATCAAGGCTGCGCCGCCAGACGAAGGGGCGGATCTGGCGCAGGAAATAGTCGCCCAGTTCCATGTCCCCCGCCGCCGGACGGGCGCGGATGAAGGCGGCCTGCTCCCAGCCGAGCGCGGTCGATTCATAATAGCCGATCGCCGCCTCCACCGGCAGCGCGATCGGCGTCGCCTCCGGCGAGGGCCGCAGCCGCAGGTCGACGCGAAAGACATAGCCGTCGCCGTCGCGATTGGTCAGCAGTTCGCTCATCCGCCGGCCGATGCGGACGGCGGCGTCAGCGACATCCTCCCGCTCGCCATGCGGCAGGGTGGCGGGATTGTAGAGGAGGATCGGGTCGATGTCGGACGAATAGTTGAGTTCCCGGCTGCCATGCTTGCCCAGCGCCAGCACGACGAAGCCGCGATGCTCGGCATCGGGATAGCGTTCCTGCATGGCGGCGGCGAGCGCTTCCTCCAGCGCCTGGTCGGCGAAATCGGACAAGGTGCGCGTAACCCGGTCCATGTCCCAGGCGCCCGCCAGATCGGCCGCCGCCACCGCCAGCGCGATGGCGCCGCGCCGACGCCGCAGCGAGCGGGCGATGCCGTCCTCAGGGCCGGCGACGGCCTGCGCCGCGCGGAGCGCCGCATCGAAATCGCCCGCCGCCAACTGCTCGGTCACGGTGGGAAAACGGTCCAGCGCGCGCGCCAGAAAGGGCGAATGGGCCCGGATGCGGGCCTGCGTTTCTGGCCAGTTCGTCACCATCATCTCTCCTTTCCAACGGCCTATCGCGCGCAGCCGCGACGAACGCCAGACACTTTTGGCCGGAAACGCATGACCAGAAACTTTTGGGCTGCCCGGCCGTTGGTGGGATCATGGACATGCAGCGCAAATCTCTCGGCCGATCGGCACCGGGGCGGAACGGGGACCGCGACCGCCTGGTCACGGTCGGCCTGCCCACGCCCTATGAGGGCGTCGGCAATGCGCTGCGGTCCACCTACGCGCCGCCGCGCGAGGCAATCCCGGACGACATGATGGCGCTGCTGATGAAGCTGGACCGGCACTAGCCGGGCAGTTGCTGGCGGCTCGCCAGCAAGGCTTTCTTTACCGCTTCGTGCGAGACTTTGCGGCAAAATCGTCGCAGGAAAGTCTTTCGTCCGATGCTGTATCGCAACTTTGCCATCGCCACGCTGATCGCCGCGCCGCTGATCGTGCTGGCCGTGCAGAATTTCCTGCCGACCCCTGCGCCCGCGCCGCAGGCGGAACAGGTTGCGCCGCCGCCCCCGCCCGTCCCCGTGCCGGTCGCTCCGCCCGTCGCAGCCCCCAGCGCGCCGGCGGTGGCCAGCGACCCTGCGGTCTTCGGCCAGCCGATTGCGGGCGCGGGCCAGCCCATGCTGGCCGGAGAGGGGCTTCAGGAAGCCCCGCCGGTGCCGCCGGGCGGCATTACCGAACCGGACCCTGACATGGCGGGAACGCCCAACGGGGAATGACCGCGGCCGGACCGCGCCCTTGCCGGAGCGTAAGATCGCACCCTTGCCTGATCGTCAGATCGCGCCCTTGAACGTGTCGCACTGGGCCGGATCGCCGGTCGACAGACCCTTGCGCAGCCAGGCCATCCGATCGGCGCTGGTGCCATGGGTGAAGCTTTCGGGCACCGGACGGCGGCCGGCCGCCTTCTGCAGCGTGTCGTCGCCGATCGCCTCGGCCGCGCGCATCCCTTCCTCCAGGTCGCCCGCCTCCATCAGATTGGTGTCGCGCGCCGCCCATACACCGGCATAGCAGTCGGCCTGCAACTCCATCTTCACCTGGAGGGCGTTGCCCTCGGCCTCCGACACGCGCTGCTGCGCCTTGCGGATGCGATCGGCCTCGCCAGTGACGGTCTGGATATGATGGCCGACCTCATGCGCGATGATATAGCCGATCGGGAAGTCGCCGGGCGCGTTGAAGCGGCTTTCCATCTCGTTGAAGAAATCGGTGTCGAGATAGATGCGCTGGTCGGCCGGGCAGTAGAAAGGCCCCATCGCCGATTGCGCCGCGCCGCAACCCGACTGGCCGTTCTGGCTGTAGAAGACGAGGGTCGGCGGCGGATATTGCTGTCCCTCCGCCCGGAAGATGTCGGCCCAGCGCCGCTCGGTCGATCCCAGCACCTTGAGCGAGGTGCGCTGCACGTCGCTCAGTTCGCCGGTTGCCGGGCGCTCCGTCTGCACCGGCTGCCCGCCGCCCCCGCCGCCGATCAGGCTGAGCGGGTTCACCCCCATCACCACCATGATGACCAGCACGATGACGATCCCGCCGCAGCCGAAGCGGCTGCCGATCAGGGGCAGCAACATGCCCAGGCCACCGCCCAGACCACCACCCAGGCCGCCGCCGCGCCCCTCCTGCACCTCGAAATGGCTGCTTTCCTGTTCGTCGTCGAGCCGCATCGCGCCCTCCCTTTCCGGCCTTGTGCCTACGCCATTCCATCGGAACGGGAAACCGTCCGAAGGCGACGAGGTTGCGACGGATCGTGATTTCTTGCGCGACATTAAGTTGGATTGGCGCGATCAAAGCTTATATTGCAGTGCGACATGGCAGATATCGAACCCCAACACGCCGAAGCCAAGCCCCTGCGCCGCGCCAGGACGCCGCTCCCCCTCCCCCGCGAAATCGCGCTGCTGCTCCAGGGCGGCGGCGCGCTCGGCTCCTTCCAGTCGGGCGTCTATGAGCGGCTGGACGAGCTGGGGGTGGACGTCAGCTGGGTCGCGGGCATCTCGATCGGCGCGGTCAACGCCGCGATCATCGCCGGCAACCCGCCGCACCGCCGGATCAGCCGGCTCAAGAAATTCTGGTACACCGTATCGGGCGGGATGCCCAACGTCATCCTGCCGGAAATCGACCATATCCGAGAGGCGGCGCACCTGACGGCGGCGGGCACGGTCGCGACCTTCGGCGTGCCGGGCATGTTCCGCCCCCGGCTCTGGCCCGCGCCGCTGATGCCCGCAGGGACGCCCGGCGCGATCAGCTTCTACGACAGCAGCCCGCTCAAGGAGACGCTCGACGCCTGCATCGACTGGGATCTGCTGAACGAAGGGCCGGTGCGCCTCTCGGTCGGCGCGGTCGACGTGGAATCGGGCAATTTCGCCTATTGGGACACGCGCGGCCCCGGCGGCAACACGCGGATCGACGCGCGCCACATCATGGCGTCGGGCGCCCTGCCCCCCGGCCTGCCGCCGGTCGAGATCGACGGGCGCTGGTATTGGGATGGCGGCATCGTGTCCAACACCCCGCTCGCCCATGTGCTGAACCACCAGACCGAGGACATGCTGGTGTTCCAGGTCGACCTCTTCCCCGCCGAAGGGCCGATGCCGCAGCAGATGACCGATGTCTATTCGCGCATGAAGGACATCCAGTATAGCAGCCGCACCCGCCAGGTGACGGACCAGTATCTGCGCCTACGCCGCGAGCATGGCGCGATCAAGGCGCTGCTCGACAAGCTGCCGCCCGAATTGCAGGACAGCGCGCAGGCGCAGGCGCTGCGCCAGTGCCTGGACCAGGGATCGGTCAACATCGTCCACCTCATCTACCGGTCGCGCAACTGGGAAAGCGGCGCCAAGGATTTCGAATTCTCCCGCTCGACCATGCTCGACCATTGGAGCCAGGGTCGCGAGGCAGTGGAGGAAGTCATGCACAAGGGCGACCTGATCGCCCGCAACATCCTGAACGGCAAGAGTTCCAGCTTCGATCTGGACGCCCCCGATCACCTCAAGGAGAAACAGGCATGAGCAAATCCCTGGCCGGCAAGACCGCCCTCATCACCGGGTCCACATCGGGCATCGGGCTGGCCTATGCCAAGGCGTTAGCCGGGGAAGGCGCCAATGTCGTCATCAACGGCTTCGGCGATGCCGCCGCGATCGAGCAGGAACGCGTCGGCCTTGAGGCGCTGTCGGGCGCCAAGGCGCTCTATTCGGGGCACGACCTGACGAAAGTCGACCAGATCGAGGCGATGATGAAGGAAGCGGCCAATGCGTTCGGCGGCGTCGACATCCTCATCAACAATGCCGGGATGCAGCATGTCGCCCCGGTCGAGGATTTCCCGCTCAACAAATGGGATCTCATCATCGCGCTGAACCTGAACGCCGCCTTCCACACCACCCGGCTGGCCATCCCGCACATGAAGGCGCAAAAGTGGGGGCGGATCATCCAGACCGCATCAGCCCACTCGCTGACCGCCTCCCCCTTCAAGAGTGCCTATGTGACCGCCAAACATGGCCTGGCCGGTTTCACCAAGACGGTGGCGCTGGAAGTCGCGACCTTCGGCATTACCGCCAACTGCATCTCGCCCGGCTATGTCTGGACCCCGCTGGTGGAAAACCAGATCCCCGACACGATGAAGGCGCGCGGGCTGACGCGCGAGCAGGTAATCAATGACGTGCTGCTGGCGGGCCAGCCGACCAAGCAGTTCGTGACGGCGGAGCAGGTGGCAGCGACGGCGCTCTATCTGTGCAGCGACGCGGCGGCGCAGGTCACGGGCGCGAACCTTTCGATCGACGGCGGCTGGACGGCGCAGTAGGAACCTGCTTCGACGCTTGCGTCACCCTGGACCCGATCCGGGGTAGCGCTTTTCTTCGCGCATGTTCCGAACGGAAGCGGGATGCGGGGCCAAGCCCGGCATGACGGATGAGAAATGGCTGCGAGCGGCCAGAAGCAGACTGTTAAGCGCGGCGCGACGTCGCTCGAAAGCGGTCATCCCGCATTACCGTTACCCATTTCGTCATTCCCGCGACCCGAAGGGCGGCCGCAGGCCAAAGCGGGAACCCATCTCCTGGCCGTGCGTCCAGCACGGCACTGCGGAGATGGATCCCCCCCTTCGCGGGCATGACGATGGAGAGCGGCCGTTACGCTACCCACCCTGCCCGGCCGCACCGCATCCACAACTATTTTTCCTGGTGGGATTATCCCCGATCCATCCTGCGGGATGGAGCCGATCCGTCGTTCACAGCCTTGCACCGACCGTTTTCCTTTGCGCCAAAAGTAACGCGGTGCAGGCGCGCACCGGTTGCAGCGAAAGCACTTTGGGCGCGCGTCGCGGAGGCTTCGGGGGTGCTTGGGCCGGAAACGCCGACAACGGCGTGAAATCGCCCCTGTCGCTTCAGTGGCGCGCGCCCTCTTTCCACCGCTCCCTCCGTCCGCTAGTCCGACAAATGTAAAACAAGGGGACTGCCATGCGTTTCACCACCAGCCTCGCCGTCCTGGCGCTGGCCCTTTCCGCCACCACCGCCCAGGCCCAGGACGAGGCCGGGAAGAAGGACGAAGCTGCTGAGAGCACCGTCCCTGCGCCCAATGTTTCCGTCACGAAGCACAAGGGTGTGTTCGGCGGCAAGGCGATCAGCTACACCGCGACGACCGGCGAAACCTACCTCAAGGACAAGGACGGCAAGCCGCTCGCGGCGATCTACGCCACCTCTTATGTCAAGGATGGCGGCGACAAGACGCGCCCGATCACCTTCCTTTACAATGGCGGTCCGGGATCAGGATCGCTGTGGCTGCACATGGGCGCCTTCGGCCCCAAGCGGGTCGTGCTGCCCGACGCGCAGGATGACGGCGCGCCGCCCTATCCGCTGGTCGACAATGCCGAATCGCTGCTGGACGTCACCGATCTCGTCTTCATCGACCCGGTCGGCACCGGCTTTTCCCACGCCATCGGCAAGAAAGACCCCAAGGATTACTGGGGCGTGTCGGCCGACGCCAAGTCGATCGCGGAGTTTATCCGGCTGTGGCTGAACGACAATGGCCGCTGGTCGTCGCCCAAATATATCGGCGGCGAAAGCTATGGCACGACCCGGTCGGTGGCGCTGATCAATGAACTGGAGGGCAGCTACAACGACGTCACGGTGAACGGCATCATCCTGATCTCGACCATCCTCGACTTCGGCGCCACGGCCGAGGTGCAGGGCAACGAGATGCCCTATATCATCAACCTGCCCTCGATGGCGACGACCGCCTGGTATCACAGGAAGATGGGCAATCCGCCCGCGACGGTGGCCGAAGCCGCGCAGCAGGCGCGCGCCTTCGCGATCGGCCCCTATGCCGCGGCGCTGCTCAAGGGCAACCAGCTGCCCGCCGGGGAACGCGCCAGCGTCCGCGCGGAACTGGCTCGGCTGACCGGCCTGTCCGAACCGTTCGTCGACAATGCCGACCTGCGCGTGTCGCCGGGCCGCTTCTACAAGGAGCTGTTGCGCGACCGGGGGGTGAGCATAGGCCGGCTCGACACCCGCTATACCGGCAAGGATTATGACCGCGCCGGCGAGGAGCCGGACAATGACCCCAGCTTCACCGCAATCGACGGCGCCTATACCGCGGCGATGAACAGCTATGCCCGCGACACGCTGAAATATCGCACCGACCGGTCCTATGTGACGATCGGCGGGGTCAGCGGCTGGGACTGGAAATTGCAGGGCCAGCGCGGGCGCGACGGCGAAGTCTATGCCAGTGTCGCGCCCTATCTGGGCAAGGCGCTGCGGGAAAATAGCGGCCTCAAGGTCTTTGTCGGCCAGGGCTGGTATGATTTCGCCACGCCCTTCTTCGGCGCGGAATATGCGATGAGCCGCACCGGCTTCGACGCGTCGCGCATCCAGTATCATTATTATGACGCCGGCCACATGATGTATGTCCGCCCCGACGACCTGCGCAAGCTGAGCGCGGACATCCGGGCGTTCATCACCGCGCGCTAGGCCCGGTTCGGCCCGTCCTTGCCGGGCGGGCCGGCACCCCATGCGCGCGCCGCGCGCCGAAGCGAGGCGCAGCGGTCGACAGGGCGCAGTTTCATCGAATTGTAATATAAGGAATTTGGGTTATCATCGCCCCATAACAGAAGGTCGCTCCGTCGTTGAATGGGGGACAAGATTGTGGGAATGGAGACTAGCCTTGGGCGCATCGGGCGATGTGCGTCAGGCATGGCGCTGATCGCCGCCATGTCCGTGGCAGCGCGGGCCAATGAGGGCGCGGGCCCGACGACGGAGACGCTCGACGCGATTTCCGTCATGGCCAACGCGGACAGCGGCGATGCGCCGATCCGGTTAGCGGCCGCGTCGGCCGGCTCCTTCGACCTTGCGGAACTCACACCGGCGCAGGACGCTGCATCCGCCGTGGCGCCGATCGCGGGACCGCCGGTCGATACGGACGAACCGGCGACGGACCCGGACCGCTATCGCTCGCTCGGCGGCCGCATCGGCGCCGCCAAATGGGAAACGCTGGGCCTGTTCGCCTATATCACCGCGACCCAGGCCTATTGGACCGACG
Organism: Sphingobium sp. V4; assembly: GCF_029590555.1. Lineage (NCBI taxonomy): Bacteria > Pseudomonadati > Pseudomonadota > Alphaproteobacteria > Sphingomonadales > Sphingobiaceae > Sphingobium > Sphingobium sp. V4. The sequence goes on from NZ_CP081001.1 coordinate 2,203,260, forward strand.
ACACCGAGTCCTTCCATTTCAAGGACGAAGGCTGGTTCGGGCGGAACACCAACAATCTGGGCATCGACAAGCTGACCCACGCCTTCAACGCCTATCTGTTCGCCGAATTCCTGGGCGCGCGCATCGCCCGCAAGACCGGCGACCGGGCGGCCGCGGCCCTGCCCGCCGCGATCCTGTCCACCGGCCTGCAACTTTATGGCGAGATATGGGACGGGCATAAGAGCGACAGCGGCTTTTCCTATCAGGACATCGTGTTCAACACCGCGGGCGCCGCTTTCTCGGTTTTGCGCCACAGCGTGCCGGGGCTGGAGGAAAAGCTCGACTTCCGGCTGTTGGTGAGGCCCAATTCGGAGGTCTACAGCTTCAAGGGCAAGCGCCATTATGAGCAGCAGCATTTCCTGTTGTCGCTGGAACTGGCCGGCTTCCGGAAGCTGAAGACCAGCCCATTGCGCTTCGTGGAGTTGCAGGCCGGCTATCGCGGCAAAAACTTCTTCGCGGCCGACCGCGCCGCCGGGATCAGGCCCAAGCGCGACATTTTCTTCGGCGTGGCGCTCAACATCAAGGAACTGTTCTTCAAGAACAGCCGGTCGCGGCTGGGCCGGGTGATCGGAAGCGGACTCAACTATTTCCAGCTGCCCTATACCGGCATCTACGATTATTACTGAACCGGGCCGGTGACGGCCGGCCCGGCCACAATCCCCCTTTTACCGGCGCAAAATCACCCTATGCTTCTGGACAGCAAGGGAGATTCACGCACATGCGCCACGCGCTCACGGCCATTCTGGCCGCCGTCAGCTTCACGTCCATCGCCGCCGCCCAGACCCCTCCGACCGAGGCGCCCGCCACCCCGACCACGCAGAGCGAGATCGGCGCGGCGATCGCCAAGGACATGGACGGGCTGATGACCCTCTATCGCGACCTGCACGCCAGTCCCGAACTGTCGTTGCAGGAAGTGAATACCGCGGCGAAGCTCGCCAAGCGGCTCAAGGCGCTGAAATATGACGTGACCGAGAAGGTCGGCGGCACCGGCGTGGTCGCGATGATGAAGAACGGCACTGGCCCGGTGCTGCTGATCCGCGCCGACATGGACGGGCTGCCGGTGGTCGAGCAGACTGGCCTTTCATTCGCGTCCAAGGTCCGCACCAAGACGCCCGAGGGCGTGGAGACCGGCGTGATGCACGCCTGCGGCCATGACACTCATATGACTGCCTTCATGGCGACGGCGAAACTGCTCGCGGCGCGCAAGGACCAGTGGAAGGGGACGCTGGTCATGATCCTCCAGCCTGCCGAGGAAGTGGGCAAGGGCGCACGCGACATGCTGGAGGATGGGCTCTACACCCGCTTCCCGCGCCCGACCCACGCCATCGCCTTCCACGACGCCGCCAATCTGGAGGCAGGCGTTGTCGGCTATACCCCCGGCTATGCGCTGGCCAATGTCGACAGCGTCGACATCGTGGTGAAGGGGCTGGGCGGCCATGGCGCCTATCCGCAGACCACCCGCGACCCGATCGTGCTAGGCGCGCGGATCGTGACCTCGCTCCAGACGCTGGTCAGCCGCGAGCAGGAACCGCAAGACCCCGCCGTCGTCACGGTCGGCAGCTTCCAGGGCGGCGCCAAGCATAATATCATCCCGGACGAGGCTAAGCTGCTGCTGACCATACGCAGCTATTCCGACGAGACGCGCGCGAAGCTCATCAAGGGGATCGAGCGGATATCGCGCGGGGAGGCGATCGCGGCGGGCGTGCCGGACGACCGGATGCCGGTCGTCACGGTGAAGGACGAGTTCACCCCCTCCACCTACAATCCGCCCGAATTCGCCGAACAGATGGCGGGCCTGCTCAAGACGCATTTCCCCGAAGGCCGCGTGGTCAAGACCCCGGCGGTGATGGGCGGCGAGGATTTCGGCCGCTTCTATCGCGCGGACAAGTCGATCAAGAGCTTCATCTTCTGGGTCGGCGGCGTGCCGGCGGACAAGATGGCGGCGGCGCAGGCCGGGCAGATCTCGCTCCCCTCGCTGCACAGCCCCTTCTGGGCGCCCGAGGCGGACAAGGTGATCGCCACGGCGAGCGAGGCGATGACGGTGCTGGCGCTGGATATCTTGAAGAAGGACTGACCGACATGGCGGAGCGGCACGGCCTATCGATAGCCATTCTCCTTGCGGGTCTGGCTGTCACCGCTCTACCGTCGCATGCACAGAGCCTGTCGAACGGCGAGCAATTTGCCCCCACCCGCCCGCCTGTATCGGTTCGTTACGGCTCAGCCCATTCGCAGATCATGAACTTTTGGCGCGCGTCAGGCCGCACCCCAGCACCATTGGTGCTCATTATCGAGGATGGTGGGTGGCCCACCCGCCAAACCGTCTCAGCCTATAAACTCGCCGCAACACTCGCAGACAGCGGAATTGCGGTGGCGGCGATGGGAACCAGGCCGCGTCGTCCGGTCGGCGTCCGCACTATCGTGGCCGACGTCAATAACATATTGCAATTCTTGGCCAGCCAGGCGGAACGGAGAGGCATCCGAACAGACCAGTTCGCGATCATCGGCGTCGGCAGCGGCGGCGCTCCGGCCGCTTTGATGGCTACCGAGCCGGGTTGGACTGACGGAACAGCGCTGGCATTTGAAAATTTGCGGGCATTGATACTGATTGACGCGGCCGGCTTGGACCCGGAATTGACCTTGCGGACCGCACGGCCAGATCGGCGCTTGAAAATTTTGGAAGCGCTCGGTGAGACGGAAGAAAAAAGAACGGCCAACTCCGCAATCGGCCATCTCGCGACACCCAATGTTCCTGACGCATTGCTTCTGCTGTCTGAAGAGAGACGAAATCGGCGCGGCGGCACCGACTTTTCTGCCTTGCTCAATGAGCATGGCGTCATCACTGAAGTTCGCGAAATGCCCCGAACAGATACCAGCAACAATCGAGGGATCTTCGGCAATCCGCTCAATCCGGCGACGCGGGGGCTTATCGAGTATCTGGCGCAGCGACTCGGTAAATAGCGTGGGAAGGGTCTGCCGTTTCCCACGCCCATAGCGCCTTGCAAATCAGGCCCCGAAGCCGCCGTCGATCGTGTGCAGCGCGCCGGTGATGATGCCCGCTTCCGGGCCGGCGAGATAGGCGGCGAGACCGGCAATCTCCTCGCCCGTGGCATGGCGCTTGATCGCCATGAAGCCGTGCATCATGTCCGCCATCGGGCCGTCGGCCGGGTTCATGTCGGTATTGGTCGGGCCGGGCTGGATGATGTTGACGGTGATGCCGCGCGCGCCGAAATCCCGTGCGAGGCCGCGGGCCATGCCCTGCAACGCCGATTTGGTGAGGGCGTAGGCCGCGCCGCCCTCGAACGGCATGCGGTCGCCATTGACCGAGCCGATCACGATGATGCGCCCGCCTTCGCGCATCCGCCGCGCGGCTTCGACGGCGGCGTGATAGGGCGCGCGGACATTGATGTCGATCATCCGGTCGACCGCGTCGGCGTCGAGCGTGAGCGGATCGCCCATCACCAGAGCGCCTGCATTCACCACCAATATGTCGAGCGGCCCCTGCCCCGCCACCACGTCGATCACCTGCTGGCGGTCGGCCGCATCCGACTGGATGGCGGTTGCGCCCGTTTCGCTCGCGAGGGTCTGCGCCGCGTCATGCGATCCGGCATAGGTAAAGGCGACCTGCGCGCCGTCGCCGGCGAAGCGGCGGACGATGGCGGCGCCGATGCCGCGGCTGCCGCCCAGAACAAGGGCTTTCCTGGAAGTGAAGTCGGTCATGTCGGTGTCCTTGAGATATTTGTAATGATCGCTATATAAATCATCGACAGGTAGGTTCAAGGATTTTTGTAGTGGTCGATAAAGAAAAATCGAAAGCCCGTGGCCGCCCCCGCGCGTTCGACCGGGATGCGGCGCTCGATCGGGCGCAGGCGCTGTTCCATGCGCAGGGTTATGAGGGCGTCGGCGTCGCCGCGCTGGCCGAAGCGATGGGGATCAATCCGCCCAGCCTCTATGCGGCGTTCGGCAGCAAGGCGGAGCTGTTCGACGAAGTGCTGGGCCGCTATGCCCGCAAGGCGTTGCCGGTCGACGATCTGCTCGCGCCCGGCAGCGATCCGGCGCAGGCATTGACGCGCCTGCTGGGCGTGGCCGCGAACGTCTACGCGGCCGATCCGCAGGCGCCGGGATGTCTGGTGCTGGAAGGCGCGCGGGGCGCCGATCGGCAGGCGGCGGCGCTGGCCTGCGCCTGGAAACAGGCGAGCCGCGAGCGGGTGCGCGACTATCTGCGCCCGATCCATCCGGGACAGGCCGATGTCGTCGCGGACTATATGATCGCGATCATGTCCGGCCTGTCGTCCGATGCGCGCGGCGGGATCGCGGCGGCGCGGCTGCTGGCGGTCGCGGACATGGCGGGGCTGGCGGTCGCGGCGATGTTGGCCAAAGACTGACGCACATTATTGCGGGCGATGCCCCTTGCGCCACTTGGTCCAGAGGTGCCGCGCCAGCATCAGCGGCGGCATCCGCAGCCAGTGGGAGCGGAGATAGAAAGCGAAGACCAGCGGCTTGGCGGTTTCCTGCCCCCAGCCGTTGCGGGCGAGCAGGCGCGCACGGACCAGCCGGTCCCGGAGGGTGAGCCGCGCGCCGTCGCCATAGAGGGCGGCGGCGAGGCGCCGGGCCTGACGGACATGGGACAGCAGGCCGTGCCGGACGGCGCGCGCTTCCAGCGCCGCCGGATCGGCATCGGACAGCAGGCAATATATGTCCCACAGGTTGCGCAGGCCGCCCTGCAAGTCGCCGTCGGCCAGCATGTGCGCCGCCGCGTGGATGATCCGGTCCTCGGGCGAGAGGATATATAATCCATCGGTTATCGCAACGGCGTCCGCGATCATCGCGGCGGCATCGGGCGTCTGGCGCGCGGTCAGCGGCAGCACGGTATGATGCACGTCGATCATCCGGTCCCGCTCCCGATGGATCATCGGCGGCAGTTCGTGCATCCACTGGCGATAATAGGCGTCGTCATAGGGATCGGGCTTCACCCATTCCCAGCCGGCCGCCATCATCGCCCTTTCCGCCACCGGCATGGCGTCGCGCGGCACGAGAATGTCGAGATCGCCGATGAAACGCCCCTGCCCGGCGCGCAGCCCGGCGGCGGCATAGGCCGTGCCCTTGAGCAGGATGGTCGGCACGCCGGTTCCGCGCAACGCATCGACGCAGCGATCCGCTTCCCACAGCGCCTGTCGCGCTTCCCGGTCGGTGTCGCGCCGGGCGTCGGCCAGGATCGGCGCGACCGCGCGTGGCACGGCGACTGGCTCCAACCGGTGCGCCAGGGTGCCGATCAGCCGCTCGGCGCGGGCGGCGGCGATCAGGCCGTTCCAGCCCGTGGCGTCCAGGCCCGCGACGGCGGCGGGATCGCGCAGCGCACGGACCAGCAGCACCGCGCTCATGCCATCTCTTCCCACAGGCGATCGACCATGGCGAACGCGGCATCGCCCGAAGGGAAGTCGATCGCGCGCGCGGGCACGGCCTGGACGAAACGGGTCAGCGCTGCGAAACCCGGTTCGCCGAGCGCCACATAATTGGTCGACGCCTGGGTCAGCCGCATGAAGATTTCCCCCTGCCCCACGGCGCGCACATCGGCGGCATGACCGAAACGGGGAAAGAGCAGAAGGCGCGGCATCCCGCCTTCGTCCATCCGGGCGACGGCGTCGCCCCGCGGCATCATATGGCGGATGTCGCCCTTCGCGGTCGCGCGCAGCAGCGGCCCCATCCGCGCGTCGCCGACCGCATCCGCGACGACGTCGATCGCACGATTCTTGAGCGATACTAGGCGCGGGAAGGGCAGGATCGCGCCACTGTCGAGATCGAGCAGGGCGAACTCGTCGCCCATGAAGCGCCAGCCGCGTTCCCCCAGCAGCGCCGCCAGCGTCGACTTGCCCGATCCGGATTCGCCGGTCATCACCAGCACGCGCCCGTCCTTCTCGACGCTCGACGCATGGAGCAAAAGGTGCCGCCGCCAGCCCAGCGCCATTTGCAGGTTCATCCCCATTTCGGCGGCGAGCAGGCCGTGCGCGAGGCTCATCGGCGCGGCATCGGCCAGGCCATGGTCGCCGGTGATGAAGATGGAGGGCCGTATCCAGCGGCGCGCGAGGCTGGTCGGCTGGAGCCGGACAGTGAAATCGGCGATGGCGTCCCCGGCCTGCGGATAGGCGGCGTAGAGGCGCGCCAACTGGTCGATCGGCGCGCGCCACGCCGATCCGATGCGGAAGCTGGCGGGGCCGATACGAAGCGTCAGCCTATGCCTCATGCCGGGCGCACCAGTCCGAGCGCGACCAGCGCGTCGAGATGCGCCGCGATCTGAGGCAGCGCGGTTTCGCGTGGGCCAAGGTCGAAGCTGTGGGCCAGCCGGTCATGCACCTCCGCCGCGCTGACGCACTCGCCGACCCGCATCTGGTCGAGAATCTCGGGCACCGGGCTGATGACCATATGGGTCTGGCCCGAACGGGGATGATAGAGGAGGACAAGATCGTCGAGCACGCAGGCGCGGGTCGCATCCCGCGCCTCCAGCCGATAATGTTCCGTCGCTTCCACTTGCCGGCGCTCCTGCTGCTCACCCCCTCCTAGCGCGGGAGAGTAGCCAAGTGCCTAACGTATCAGGGAAAGGCAGGCGATGGGATCGGTTGGCGTTCCGGCTGGCGCGCGATGGAGGCGAAGGCGCGGAGATAGGCGTCGAGTGCGGGCGCCAGACCATGGGCGCGCACCGCGCAGGACAATTGCGCGGGGGCGGCCGGCCGGGCCAGCGCCCGTTCGATGGCGCGGGCGAAGGCGGCGGCATCGCCGACCGGCACGGGAGGATGCTGGCCTGCCGCCGCCAACAGAGATCGGATATTGGGGGTGCTGTCGGTGGCGACGACTCCCGCGCCGCAGGCCATCGCCTCGATCAAGGTGGCGCACAGCCCCTCCCAGCGCGACGGCTGGAGGAGCAGGTCCGCCTCCCCCATCAGTGCGGCGATCCGATCGGGATCGCCGACATAGCCCAGGAAATCGATCCGGTCGGCAATGCCGAGATCGCGCGCCTGCCGCTCCAGCGCCGCCCGCAGCGGCCCGCGCCCCGCGATCGCCAGCCGCCAGTCGAGATGGGGCAGCCGCGCCAGGGCGGCGAGCGCCGTCGCCTGGTCCTTCTGCGGCGCGAGGCGGCCGACCATCAGCAGGCGGAAGGGCTGGTGCGGTTCGCGCGGCAGGCGCCGGTCGCGCGCCCGCTCCATCGCCGGCGTCACCGTCGGGCGCGGCAGCAGGCGCACGTCCCCGCTGTCCGTCAGCAGCGCACGGTCATGTTCGCCCATTACGATCGTCAGCGCCGACAGGCGGGTGATCGCCCGGAAGCGCCGGACCCGCGCCCAGGCGCCGAGCGCGGGCTGGGCCGGGCGGACGATCGGGTTGGAAATGCGCGCCACCGATCGGGTTGCCGTGCCGAGGCAGGCCAGCGCCGCCAGCATGTTGCTCTGGTTGCCCGCCGAATAGAGAATGTCGGGCCGGTGGCGGCGGACCATCGCGTGCAGCGCCGGGAACTGACCGATCATCGCGAGCCGACGCGTTCCGCGCGGCGCCGGCACGCGCCGGACGACCAGACCCGGATCGATCAGGTGCGCGTTCAGGCCATCCGTGCGCGTCATCCAGAGCTCGACCGCGACGCCGCGGGCGAGCAGATGGTTGGCGAGCAGGATGGCCACGCGATCCAGCCCGCCGTCGCCCGGTTGATAGAGATAGACCGCAACGGAAAGTGCGGGCGCCGATGGCGCGAGAGAAGGATGCATGTGCCGCGTCTGCCGTTGAACCGAACCGTTGCAGGTTCGACGGTGTCAACGCTCCCAAGCCGTACCGGTTCTGGTCGTTGCGCTGGCGAGCGGGCGCTGTCGTCGCGGAAAAAGGTCGGATCAGCGCGGCATTTGCAGGGAGGCGTAGCAGGTGAAGCCGCTCGTCCCCTGTTGCAGGCGGCGAATATAGTTGAGATAGGCCTGGTTCTGGTCGTAGCTGGTGCCAGGCAGCGGGCGACCGCGCAGCGCCTGTTTCACCTGTTCGCCGGTGAAGCTGCGCCCGGTGCCGGGAAAGGCGCCCGGCGTGCCGGCGGGCACGACCTGACCATTGGGGGCGATATAATTGCCCGCCCGGCCACCGTCGGGCACGGGGATGGTGCAGTTGAGCACCGAGGCGGCGGTGTTGGCGAGCGCAGGACGGATCGACACGATCGCGGAAGCCGCGACCGCGCCGCCCATCAGCAACTGGCGGCGCGAGGCAAGCGCCCCGTCGGCCGGATTTTCCGGCGCCGGCGCGGCCTGCGGCAGAATGCCGTCCTGATCGGGCGTCGTTTCGCTCATCTGATCCTGTTTCGCATCCCGCGCTTGCCAAAGCGTAAAGATTGCACGCTATTGCGGCGAGACATTGCAGCAAATGCGCGACAAATCCAGTGCGGTAACCATGAATCGACTCAGTATTTCCCAAATCACCGCTTCGCTCGCGATGCTGATGCTGGGCACCGGCGGCGCCTTGATGCTGGGCGCGCACCCGATCAGCATCGCCCTGCCGGTGCTGGCGGGTGTCATTGTGCTGATTATCACATCGGGAGATGCCGGCCTGCGCCCGGCGGCGCCCAGTGTGGTGCCGGACCAGCCCGACCTGATCGCCCATCCCGACTTCGCCAGCCTGCTGGAGGGTATTTCCGATCCGCTGATGCTGGTGGAAAAGGGGCGGATCGTGCGCGCCAATCGCGCGGCGCAACGCCTGCTGGGCGCGCATATCGAGGGCGAGGACGCCCGCATCGCCATCCGCCATCCCGCCGCCGCCGAACGGCTGGCGAGCCTGGCGCCGCTGGCCGAACCGATCATGATCGAGCTGGTCGGCTTGGGCACGCGCGACCAGCGCTGGCAGATGCGGGTGGCGCCGGTGGGCGCGGTCGCGGACATGCGCCGCCTGGTCCATCTCGTCGACCATAGCGGCACCCATGCGGCCGAGCGGATGCGCGTCGATTTCGTCGCCAATGCCAGCCATGAACTGCGCACGCCGCTGGCGGGCATATTGGGCTTCATCGAGACATTGGCCGACCCGGAACTGGGCAAGGATGTCGAGACGCGCAAGCGTTTCCTCCAGATCATGGACCGGGAGGCGCGCCGGATGCAGCGGCTGATCGACGACCTCATTTCGCTCAGCCGGATCGAATCGGAGAAATATCGCCTGCCCGACGCGCGGGTGGACCTGTCCGAACTGGCCGCCGAAGTGGTCAGCGTGTTCCGCTCCAGCCATGGCGAGCGGGGCCGCGAGGTGGAAATGGAGATCGCGCCGCATGTCCCTGTCGTGCAGGGCGACCGGGCGCAGCTGTCGCAGCTGCTCCACAATCTGATCGGCAATTCGGTCAAATATGGCCGCCCCGGCACGCCGATCCGGGTGATGCTGAACGAAGGGCCGAGCGGCATGGCGCGGCTGGTGGTCGCCGACGAGGGCGAAGGCATCGGTCCCGACCATCTGCCGCGCCTGACCGAGCGCTTCTACCGCGTCGATTCGGGACGCAGCCGGGCGATGGGCGGCACGGGCCTGGGCCTGGCCATCGTCAAGCATATCGTGGAGCGGCATCGCGGCCGCTTCGACATAGCCAGCACCCTGGGCAAGGGCACGACCATCACCGTGCTGCTGCCCCCGCCGGTCGAGGAAAGCCAAGGCAAGATCGACGAAAAAAAGCGCCCATCGGCGCTTTCCGACACGGTGTCATGAAAATGAAACCTGACTGTCACAAAGGCGCGATGGTCCGCGACTAGGGCGCTTCCTCAAGGGGGGCGGCGACATGCGACTCGCGGCCTTGATGATGGAGGTTTCCGTGACGAAGTTCGCCCTGCTCGCTGCTACGACCGCGAGCATTTTCAGCCTTGCCGCCTGCGGCGACCAGACCGGCGGCGCCGGCGCCACCCGCGACCAGATCCGCGCGGTCGGCTCCTCCACCGTCTATCCCTTCGCTACGGCAGTCGCCGAACTGTTCGTGCAGGGCAATGCCGGCATGAAGTCGCCGATCATCGAATCGACCGGCACCGGCGGCGGCATGAAGCTGTTCTGCGCGGGCGTGGGCGCCCAGCATCCCGACATCGCCGACGCATCGCGCCGGATGAAGAAGGCCGAATTCGAACAGTGCCAGGCCAATGGCGTCAAGGACATCGTCGAGATCCAGATCGGCGTCGACGGCCTTGCCTTCGCAGAAGCCAAGAACGGCCCCGGCCTGAAGCTGACCCCCAAGATCGTCTATGAGGCACTGGCCGCCAATCCCTATGGCAAGGGTCCGAACAAGGCGCAGACCTGGAAGGATGTCGACCCCAGCCTGCCGGCCATCGCCATCTCCGTATTCGGCCCGCCTTCCACCAGCGGCACCCGCGACTCGCTCGCCGAACTGATCCTGGAAAAGGGCTGCCAGAGCGACGAAGCGATGAAGGCGCTCAAGGAAAAGAATGAGGACGAGTATAAAGCGACCTGCACCCGCGTCCGCGAGGACGGCAAATATGTCGATTCGGGCGAGAACGACAATCTGATCGTGCAGAAGCTGGGCGCGAACCCCAATGCGGTCGGCGTATTCGGATACAGCTTCCTGGAGGAAAACAAGGATTCGCTGAAGGACGTGCCGGTCAACGGCGTCGAGGCGACCTATGAAACCGTGTCGACCGGCCAGTATCCGGGCGCCCGTCCGCTCTACATCTATGTGAAGAAGGCGCACATGACGGCCATCCCCGGCCTCCAGGGCTTCCTCAACAGCTTTGCCGCCAACTGGAACCCCGGCGGCGCGCTGACCAAGCGCGGCATGGTCGCGGCGCCGGAAGATGTGCGCAAGAAGAGCGCCGAAACCGTCAAGTCGCTGACTGTCCTCGACGGTTCGCAGCTGAAGTAAGGGCGACATGACCGGACCTGCAATCCTGCTGCTCCTGGCGGGCCTGGGCGCGATCGCCTGGGTCAGCGCCCGCGCCCGCGCGCTGCGGTTACAGACCGCCGCGCGCGCCACCGGGCGGCGCGACGCCGTGCATAGCCTGCCGGGCTATCATGGCTGGTATGTCGCGCTGTGGACGCTGCTGCCCGCCGGCATCTTCCTGGCCGTATGGGCCAATGTGTCGCCGGGACTGGTGACCCAGGCCGTGCTGGCCGACCCGGCGGCGCAGAGCCTGCCCCTCGACGCCTTCTCCCGCTCCGCCATCCTGGGCGAGGCGCGAGCGATCGCGACGGGGATGCAGGCCGGCGCCTTCAACCCGGCGTCGCAGGCGCTGGTCGAACCCTATCGCGCGGCGACCAGCAGCTATGGCGTCGGCGGCGCGGTGCTGGCGCTGATCCTGGCCTTTGCCGGGGGCGCCTATGCCTTCACCCGCGTCCGTCCCGACTTCCGGGCGCGCACGCGGGTCGAGCGACTGGTGATGGCGCTGCTGCTGCTCGCGTCGCTGCTGGCAATCGTCACCACGCTGGGCATCGTCGCCTCGCTGCTGTGGGAAAGTTTCCGCTTCTTCTCGATGGTGAACCCGCTCGACTTCCTCTTCGGCCTGAAATGGAGCCCGCAGTCGGCCGCCATGGGCTATGGCAATGAGGATGCGTTCGGCGCCGTGCCGCTCTTTTGGGGCACGATCTTCATCGGCGCGATCATCGCGATGATCGTGGCCATCCCGCTGGGCCTGATGAGCGCGGTCTATCTGACGCAATATGCCAGCCCCACCGTGCGCCAGTGGATGAAGCCGATCCTGGAGGTGCTGGCCGGCGTACCCACCGTCGTCTACGGCTATTTCGCCGCGCTGACCGTGGCCCCCGCGCTCCGCGACCTTGCCGTCTCGGTCGGCATCCATGGGGCCAGTTCCGAAAGCGCGCTGGCCGCTGGTCTGGTGATGGGCGTGATGATCATTCCCTTCGTTTCCTCCATGGCCGACGACAGCATCGCCGCCGTGCCGCAGTCGATGCGCGACGGCAGCCTGGCGATGGGCGCAACCACCAGCGAGACGATCACCCGCGTCCTCATCCCCGCCGCTCTCCCCGGCGTGGTGGGCGGCGTGCTGCTGGCCGTCAGCCGCGCCATCGGCGAGACGATGATCGTGGTGATGGCCGCGGGCCTGGCCGCCAACATGACGCTCAACCCCTTCGCAAGCGTGACTACGGTGACGACCCAGATCGTCCAGCTGCTGACCGGCGACCAGGAATTCGACAGCGCCAAGACGCTGGCGGCCTTCGCGCTGGGGCTGGTGCTGTTCATCGTGACGCTGCTGCTCAACATCGTGGCCCTGCGGGTCGTGAAGAAATATCGCGAGGCTTACGACTGATGACGGCCGAACGTCTCCCCACCGACTGGAAGTCGGACGTGATGCGCCGGCGGATCGCGCGGCGCTATGCCGCCGAGCGCCGCTTCCGCCTGCTGGGCCTGGGCGCGGTGGCGCTCAGCGCCGCCTTCCTCGCCTTCCTGCTCTTCACCATGATGGGCAATGGCCTGCGCGGCTTCACCCGGACCGAGATCGCGCTCACGGTCGATTTCCCGGCCTCCCCGCTGCTGCTCGATCCCGCCGCCATCACCGACGAGGCGCTCAACCAGGCCAACCTGCCGATGGTGACGGGCGAAGTCGCGAAAAAGGCGCTGGGCGCCGACGCCGACGCATGGCTGTCGCCCACCGCCTGGATCAGCATCCGCGACGCAATCAAGGCCGATCCGAAAATTCTCGGCCGCACCGAAACGATCAGCGTCCCCGCCTCGACCGCGGTCGACCTGGCCGCCAAGAGCGATGGTTCGCCCGAGGCGGAAGCAGCGGTCGAGCGGCTGAACAAGGCGGGCGTCCTGTCGACCGGCTTCAACTGGAGCTTCCTGTCGGCGAGCGACGGCACCGATCCGACGCAGGTCGGCATCTGGGGCGCGTTCAAGGGGTCGCTGCTGACGATGCTCGTCACCCTGGTGCTGAGCTTCCCCATCGGCGTCGCGACCGCCCTCTATCTGGAGGAATATGCGCCCAAGGCCTGGTGGACCGACATCATCGAGGTGTCGATCAACAACCTCGCCGCCGTGCCCTCGATCATCTTCGGCCTGCTTGGCCTGTCGATCTTCCTCAATTTCCTGCATCTGCCGCGTTCGGCCGCGCTGGTAGGGGGCATGACGCTGGCGCTGATGACCATGCCCGTCATCGTCATCGCCGGGCGCAACGCGATCAAGTCCGTGCCGCCCAGCATCCGCGACGCGGCGCTCGGCATCGGCGCAAGCCCGGTGCAGGTGGTGTTCCAGCATGTGCTACCGCTCGCCCTGCCCGGCATCCTGACCGGCACGATCATCGGCATGGCGCGCGCGCTGGGCGAAACGGCGCCGCTGCTGATGATCGGGATGCGCGCCTTCATCGCCACGCCGCCGGGCGGGATCACCGATCCGGCCACGGTGCTGCCGGTGCAGATCTTCCTCTGGTCGGACGAAGTCTCCAAGGGCTTCGTCGAAAAGACCTCGGCGGCGATCATCGTGCTGCTCGCCTTCCTGCTCGCGATGAACGGCCTCGCCATCTACCTGCGCAACAAGTTTGAAAAACGGTGGTAAAGACCCCCATGACAGAAGAACAGCAAAGCCTGGCCATCGCCAACCCGAAGATGACCGCGCGCGACATCAAGGTCTTTTACGGCCCCAAGCAGGCGATCAAGGGCGTGTCGATCGATGTTGGCATGGACCATGTCACCGCCTTCATCGGCCCGTCGGGCTGCGGCAAGTCGACCTTCCTGCGGACGCTGAACCGCATGAACGACACCGTCGCATCGGCGCGTGTCGAAGGCACGATCACGCTGGACGGCGAGGATATCTACGCTCCGTCGATGGACGTGGTGCAGTTGCGCGCGCGGGTGGGCATGGTGTTCCAGAAACCCAACCCCTTCCCCAAGTCGATCTACGAGAATATCGCCTATGGGCCGCGCATCCACGGCCTGGCCGCGGGCAAGGCGGACATGGACGTGATCGTCGAAAAGTCGCTGCGTCGCGCGGGCCTGTGGGAGGAAGTGAAGGACCGGCTGCACGACAGCGGCACCGCCCTGTCGGGTGGCCAGCAGCAGCGGCTGTGTATCGGCCGCGCCATCGCGGTCGAACCGGAAGTCATCCTGATGGACGAACCCTGCTCGGCGCTCGACCCGATCGCGACGGCGAAGATCGAAGAGCTGATCCACGAGCTGCGCGGCCGCTACGCGATCGTCATCGTGACGCACAACATGCAACAGGCCGCGCGCGTGTCGCAACGGACCGCCTTCTTCCACCTGGGCGAACTGGTCGAATATGGCGTGACATCCGACATCTTCACCAATCCGCGCCAGGAGCGGACCAAGGATTACATCACCGGCCGCTACGGCTGATCCGGCGCGAGAGAGACGAGACATGGCAGAACATACGATCAAGGCGTTCGATCAGGAAATGGACAAGCTGCGCGGCCTGATCGCCGAAATGGGCGGTCGCGCGGAGGCGGCGATCGAGAATGCGATGCTGGCGCTGCAACGCCAGGACAAGGTGCTGGCGGCCGACGTCGTTGCCGCAGACAAGCGCATCGATGCGATCGAAGCGGAGGTCGAAAAGCTGGCTATCGAAATCATCGCGCTCCGCGCGCCGATGGCCAACGACCTGCGGGACGTGATCGCCGCGCTCAAGATCGTGAGCGTGGTCGAGCGGATCGGCGATTATGCCAAGAATATCGCCAAGCGCGTGCCGCTGATCGCGACCAACACCCGCACGCTGGAGCCGATCTCGCTGCTGCCGTCCATGGGCCAGGTCGCTGGCGAGATGGTGCATGACGCGCTCAACGCCTTCGCCGCGCGCGACGCCGATCTGGCGCTGGCGGTGGTCGAGCGCGACACGGTGGTCGACGATTTCTACAACAGCATGTTCCGCACGCTCGTCACCTTCATGGTCGAAAATCCCAAGACGATCAGCGAATGTGCCCATCTGCTGTTCATCGCCAAGAATATCGAGCGGATCGGCGACCATGCGACCAATGTCGCGGAAATGGTCTATTATGCCGCGACCGGCCAGACCCTGCCCGAGCGCGAGCGCGGCGCCGACATTCAGCCGGAGGATTGATCCATGGCGCGAGCAAAAATGCTGCTGGTCGAGGATGACGCGGCGCTCGCCGAACTGCTCATCTGGCATTTCAAGCGCGAGGATTTCGACGTCGCCCACACGGTCGACGGCGAGGAGGCGCTGCTGATGGCGCAGGAAAACACGCCGGACATCGTGCTGCTCGACTGGATGGTCGAAAGCCTGTCCGGGATCGAAGTGTGCCGCCGCCTGCGCCGCATGAACGGCACCGCCAATATCCCGATCATCATGCTCACCGCGCGCGGCGAAGAAGAGGATCGGGTGCGTGGCCTCGAAACCGGCGCCGACGATTATGTGACCAAGCCCTTCAGCCCCCGCGAACTGGTGGCGCGCGTCGGCGCGGTGCTGCGCCGCGTGCGGCCGGCACTGGCCGGCGAGACGCTGACCTTCGCCGATGTCGAGATGGACACGGTGGGCCACAAGGTGCGCCGGGGCGGCCAGGTGATCCCGCTCGGCCCCACCGAATTCCGCCTGCTCAAGCATTTTCTGGAGCATCCCGGCTGGGTCTTCTCGCGCGAGCGGCTGCTCGACAGCGTGTGGGGCCAGGACAGCGACATCGAGCTGCGCACCGTGGACGTCCATATCCGGCGCCTGCGCAAGGCGATCAACGGCGACGGGCAGTTCCAGGACATCATCCGCACCGTCCGGTCGGCGGGCTATGCGCTGGATACCGAGGGGATGAACTGAGGCGGCGGCGCTAAACGCCTCTTAAGCTTCATGGAAGACATCGGAGCCTTGACCATCGGGCCAATGCCGTCCCATCTTTTCCAGTATCTGCCAACGCTGGCGTTGATCGCGATGATAGGTTTGCCGGCGACGCCCGATAACTGCGGGTCGGCAGATTCGCCATGATCTTCGTCAATTGGGCGATTCCCTGGCTGACCTTCCCGACGTGGCAGGAAAACCGCCAGCGCCAAGGTCTGCCAATTCCCACCCTTGGCAGACCTTGGCGCTGGCGCTTCTGAAGGGCGAATATCCGCTGTTCTGGTCGTGGAAGACAGGTCAACCCGCTCCGGTCCGCTGGGCTTTGCGGGCGACCGAAGTCATCGCGCTTCATCCAATCCTGTTTTGCTGTTCGTGTCGCTGATGTTCGGCGCGGGGATGCGGGGTTGAATCAGAAGCAGCTTCAACCGACCGCCGCGACCGTCATGGGATAGGCGTGGAGCTGCGGGAACACATCCTCCATCGGCTTCGCGTCGGGCAGGATGTAGACATAGCCGCCCTTCCTGCGAAAGAGCGGTCCGACCTGCGCGTAGAAGCGTTTGGGCACGTTGATGCAGCCGAAGGTGATGCGGTTGTCGGCGATGTCGGGGGAGAGCATCCGGTTGACGCGCTTTTCCTTGGGGTTGCCGGGCGGGATGGTGTGGAGCGCGACCGAGGTCGTATAGTCGACCCAGAGCACGCGCGTCTTGCCCGCTGCGACGCCAAAACGGGCGAGGAATCGGCCGGCAGGAGTGGTCTTTTCCGCTGGACCGATTTCCGCCAGCGACTTGGCGCCGACGCCGGGCGTGGCGTCGTCGCCGGCCATGATCCCGATCAGGACGGGCGCGTCGGCGATGCGGCTGCCCTTGGCATCGAACAACCAGATGCGCGCGGCCTGCTTGTCGATGATGACATAGGGCAGCTTGCCATTGTCATGCGCCGAACCGACCCAGCCCAGTACGCGCTGCGCGGCGGGTGTCGGATCAAACGTAATTTCGGTGGCATCGGGCTGCCTTTCCGGTTCGGCGGCCGGGGCACTCCCGGTCGCGTCCGCTGGCGCCGTCGCGACCTGATCCGGCGCCTTGCGTGGCTTCTTCGCTGCGAGCGCAGGCGGAGCGACGACAAGAGCGACAGCCGAGAGCATGGTTGCGATCGGCGCCCGCGATAGTCTGATCATCTTGGGAAAATACTCGCGTTAAAGGACCGGAGCGGGACCTGCAGGCTCCGGCCCTTCTGTCTGTCGTGCCTTCAGAGCGCGCTGCGTTAAATCGGACGCAGGACGCGCGCTCTAGTTGTCTGTGGTCGCATCGTTTCTTGTGCAAAACCGGTGCCCACTTTTGCGCACGATGCTTTAGTTGCGCGGGCGCTTGCGCTGCGCTTCGACCATGCGCTGCTCGACACTGTCGACGCGCGCACCCAGTTGGTCGATACGCTGGCCGTTCTGCTGCGCCAGTCCCGAAGCCGAGCGCGCTTCGCCCAGCGCCTGCTGCGCCGTGCCATCAGTCTGTTGCAGCTTCGCGTCCAGCGCATCGACGCGCTGATTCACGACGGCGACCTGTTCACGCACGAAACCCTTGGTGGCGCAGCCACTCAAGGCGACAGAACCGATCAAAATCAATGCCATCGGGGCAATTTTCGTCAAGGACGGCGACATCTTATTCTCCTGTAGGTCAAAATGACCGCCCATTGCCAAGCCGAGCGCGGTCGAAGCGACAACGCGATTTTGTCGGATTGTGCATCCCTTCGGGTGAATGGAGGGGCAGATTTCCGCCGATTTTTCGCAGTTGAACGGCCGGTTAACCAAGTAGGCAAGGCCAGTCCATTGGACGCCGCCTGCACTCGCCCCGCCGCAGAGGTTCCGAAATGCAAAACGCCCCGGCCGAAGGGGCCGAGGCGTGTTTTCGCTTCGATCGCGAGCCGTTTGCGTCAGGCGGCGCGACGCGCCTTGTTCAGCTTCTTGAGCAGCATGTCGCGCTTCAGGCGCGAGAGATGATCGATGAACAATATGCCTTCCAGATGATCCATTTCATGCTGGAGGCAGGTCGCGAGCAGACCGTCGAGCTGTTCCTCATGAATGCGCCCTTCCCGGTCCATCCAGCTGGCGCGGATCGTCGCGGGGCGCTCCACCTCCGCATACTGGTCGGGGACCGACAGGCAGCCCTCATTATAGACCGACAGTTCGTCGGACCCCTTGAGGATTTCCGGATTGATGAACACCATCGGCTTGCGGACCGGCGGCGCGCCCTCCTCGTCCGATTCGGGTTCCTGCAGGTCCATGACCAGCACCCTCTTGGGCACGCCGACCTGAATTGCGGCGAGGCCGATACCGGGCGCGTCGTACATGGTTTCGAACATGTCGTCGATCAGCCGCTGGAGATCGTCGTCGATCGCCTCGACCGGGGTCGAAATGGTGCGCAGGCGCGGATCGGGCGCCTCAAGGATCGGAAGGATTGCCATTGTCCGAACATAGATGGAACAGGGCGAAATATCAAGCGAGCGACCGCGCGACGACTACTCCCCCAGCCATGCGTCGATGGCGGGCTTGAGCGCGGTGGAGCTGAGTTCCACCAACAAAGCGCCGTCCGGCGAGCCGCAATAGGCGATCATGCCATAGCCCGCTTCGGGCCGCATATTGGCTGCGCGCAGGGCCCCGCCCAGGCCCGAGAGGCGCGCTGGCCGGCCTGGCGGGATCATAGAAATGGCTATCGCCCTGCACCCGTTCGAGATGGATCGGCCCACCCAGCGAGTAGGTCGCGCGCACCCGAAACCCGCGCGCGCCGTCCAGAAGGGCAAGGCATCGAAATCGCGCACCGGCGCGAAGGCCAGGCCCAGCGCCGCGCCATAGTCCGCCACCGCCCGTTCGATGTCGGCGACGGCGATGCCCTTGCGGTGCGTGCGGCTGAGGTCGATCATCGGGCTGTCCTTTCCGGCCGGTTGCCAGGCCCGGTGTAGCCGAGCGCGGCGGCGTGGAAAGCTGGCAGCTTTGGCAGGTCGTCCTATCCCACCGGCCGCCGCGCGCGCAGCGCCTGCGCCAGCGTGCCTTCATCCAGATAGTCGAGTTCGCCGCCGACCGGCACGCCATGGGCGAGCTGGGTCAGGCGGATGGGGAAGCGCTCCAGCCGCTCGGCGAGATAATGGGCGGTGGTCTGCCCCTCCAGCGTGGCGTTCATCGCCAGCACCACTTCGTCGATGCCGCCCTGCTCCAGCCGGGCGACCAGCGCGTCGATGGTCAAATCCTCCGGCCGCACCCCTTCCAGCGCGGACAGCCGCCCGCCCAGCACATGGAAACGGCCGGGAAAGAGGCGCGACTTGTCGAGCGCCCAGAGGTCGGGCACATCCTCCACGACGCAGAGCGCGCGCGCGTCGCGGCGCGGATCGGCGCAGATGCCGCAAGGGTCCACCGTGTCGACATTGCCGCAGACATGGCAGGTGACGAGCCGGTCGTTCACCGCCTCCAGCGCGCGCAGCAGCGGCTCCATCGCGCCCTCGCGCTTCTTGAGCAGGTGCAGCACCGCGCGCCGCGCCGAGCGGGGGCCAAGGCCGGGCAAGCGGGACAGCGCTTGCGTGAGCGCCTCGATTTCAGGTGAAGCCATATCGTGAGATAAGGGGTTGCAACTGGGAGAGACAAGGGGTTTGAGCATCCATCATGCGTATCATCTACATGGGCACCCCCGATTTCGCCGTTCCCGCGCTCGACGCGCTGGTGCAGGCGGGTCATGACGTCGTCGCGGTCTACAGCCAGCCCCCCCGCCCGGCCGGCCGCGGCAAGGGACTGCGCCCCTCCCCGGTCCAGACACGGGCCGAGCAACTGGGGATCGCGGTGCACACGCCGGTGTCGCTCAAGGAGGCGGCGGTGCAGGGCGCCTTCGCTGCGCTCGACGCCGATGTCGCGGTGGTCGCCGCCTATGGCCTGATCCTGCCGCGCGCGGTTCTGGATGCGCCACGCCATGGCTGCATGAACATCCACGCCTCGCTGCTGCCGCGCTGGCGCGGAGCGGCGCCGATCCAGCGGGCGATCCTGTCGGGCGACAATGTCACCGGCGTCACCATCATGGACATGGAGGCAGGGCTGGACACAGGACCGATGCGGGCCAAGCATGTCACCCCGATCGAGGACAAGACTGCGGGCACCCTGACCGCCGAACTGGCTCTTGCCGGGGCGGAACTGATGGTCGAGGTGCTCGACGACATCGCGCTCCACCCGCCGATGGCCCAGCCGGAGGAGGGCGTCACCTATGCCTCCAAGATCGACAAGGCGGAATCGCGGATCGACTTCGCGCGCGGCGCGCATCAGGTCGAACGACAGGTCCGGGCCTTCAACCCCTTCCCCGGCGCCTTCTTCGAATATCGTGGCGAGCGCTTCCGCATCCTTGCGGCCCATGTCGAGCATCATGCCGGGACGCCGGGCGAGATGCTGGACGACAGCCTGCTGATCGGTTGCGGCCATGACGCGATCCGCCCGACCCTGATCCAGCGCGCGGGCAAGGGCGCGATGACGCCGGGCGAATTGCTGCGCGGATATGAGATGCCGGCGGGCAGCCGGATCGACGCCTGAAACCATGACCCGCTTCGCCTTCACCGTCGAGTTTGACGGCCGCCCCTTCATGGGCTGGCAACGCCAGGCCCATGGGCCCAGCGTGCAGCAGGCCATCGAAGATGCGATCCTCGCCGTCACCGGCGAGCGCGCGGTGATCCATGCCGCCGGGCGGACCGATGCGGGCGTCCATGGCCTGGCGATGCGCGCCCATGCGGAGATCGCGAAGGAGATCGCCCCCTTCCGCATCATGGAGGCGATCAATGCGCGGCTGCGGCCGGCCCCGGTGGCGATCCTGGCGTGCGACGCCGTGCCCGACGACTGGCACGCCCGTTTTTCCTGCATCGGCCGGTCCTATGTCTATCGCATCGCCAACCGGCGGGCGCCGCTGACCTTCGAGCAGGGGCTGGCGTGGCGGGTGATCCAGCCGCTCGATGCGGATGCAATGCACGAGGCCGCGCAGATATTGGTCGGGCGGCATGACTTCACCACCTTCCGGTCGGCCCATTGCCAGGCGGAAAGCCCGGTCAAGTCGCTCGACCGGCTGGACGTGGCGCGCGACGGCGACCGCATCGCCATCCATGCGGCGGCCCGATCCTTCCTTCACCATCAGGTGCGGTCGATGGTCGGGTGCCTGACGATGGTCGGGATGAGGCGGTGGAGCGCGGACGACCTGCGCGCGGCGCTGGAGGCGAAGGATCGCGCGGCGCTGGGCCTGAACGCGCCGCCCGATGGCCTCTATTTCGTCCGCGCCGCCTATCCGGGCGAGGCGGTCCTATGAAGGCGCGCGTTGGCGCGCGCATCGACATTTTTCACAGGCTGGCCCTGAAGGGCGTGAAATTGGTGCCGGCATCGTAGACGTCCAGCCCTTCGCGCCGCTTGACGAAGCCCACCACGGCGTAGGTGACGGGGGTCAGGATCGCTTCCCAGCCGACCTTCATCGCCCAGTTGGTGACCATCACCGTCAACACCTGCGCGTCGCTCCAGTCGCCATAGAAGGCCAGCGGGTAGAAGATCAGGCTGTCCACCCCTTGCCCCACCACCGTCGATCCGATCGTGCGCGTCCACAGATGCCGCCCCTGGGTCAGCAGCTTCATCTTGGCGAGGACGAAGCTGTTGGCGAACTCGCCCGCCCAGAAGGCGCAGAGCGAGGCGAAGACGATGCGCCAGGTGCTGCCGAACACCGCTTCATAGGCCTTCTGGTCGGGCCAGCCCTCGGCAGGCGGCAGGGCGACCACCACCCAGCTCATCAGCGCCATGAACAGCATCGCGGCGAAACCCGCCCAGACGCAGCGGCGCGCGCGAGCATAGCCATAGACTTCGGTCAGCACGTCACCCAGCACATAGCCGAGCGGGAAGAAGAGGATGCCAGCGCCGAAGGTGAAGCCGCCCAGCGTCGATAGCTTGGCCGCGCCGATCAGGTTCGACAGCAGCAATATGGCGACGAATGCCGCCATGAAGAAATCGAAATAGCGCAGCGGGCGCGTACCCAACGCCCCGGCATCGACCTTGTGAACAGCCCCCTCGTTCATGCGGACATGCTTATCGCCTGGTCGGATGATTGCAAGCCGTGCTGTTGCAAGCCGTTCCCTCGCCCGCTATCGCGGCAGGCGCACGGCCCCGTAGCTCAGTTGGATAGAGCATTCGCCTTCTAAGCGAATGGTCGCAGGTTCGAATCCTGCCGGGGTCGCCAATAGAGAATGCGGCAATCGGACCAGTCGCACCGCCTTCGAATGGCTCACCATCTTGACCCGATGGACAGGGGTCCAGGCGGTCCTCTGGTTGAACGGTCATCATCCGTAAGATGCGTTCGGCCACGGCCGTGACCGGCTTATGATTACCGATATGAAGTGAGTCGTCCCTGCCGAACCGAACGGGAGCGGCCTTGGGCGAGGAACAGATGGGATTGAGGTATGTCTTGACGGCAATTGCCCCCGCATTGCCGCCAGCGTCCTGCGCCCGCGTTTCCCGCGCCTCGGCTATCGACCGGAATGACCTTGCTTCCGTGCCCTGAAGCCACCCCCTTTCGGGCCGAAGGGAGGGTCAGGCGCGAGCCTGGCCCTTTCCTTTTGTGGCGTTCATGCCGCGTCGGAGATTATCCCGGTCCCCATTATCGTCGCTCGACACCGGCTTCCCTGGCCGTCTAAGAAGACGGACATGATGAAGCTGTTCATTGGCAACAAGGCCTATTCGAGCTGGTCGCTGCGCGGCTGGCTGGCGTGCAAGCTGTCCGGCCTGCCCTTCGAGGAGGTGGTCGTCCCCCTCTATGACGAAGCCTGGGAAAAGAGGCGCGAGGGCGACGAGTTCGCGCCGTCGTCGGGCAAGGTGCCGATCCTGTGGGACGGCGACGACATCGTCGTTTGGGACAGCCTGGCGATCGTCGAATATCTGAACGAGAAGACCGGCGGCGACAAATTCTGGCCCGCCGATCCCGCCGCGCGCGCCATGGCCCGGTCCATGGCAGCGGAAATGCACAGCAGCTTCGCCGCGCTGCGCCGCGAGCACAGCATGAATATCCGCCAGATCTATCCCGCCGTTCCGCCGTCGGAAGCCGTGGCACAGGATATCGCCCGGATCATGCAGCTCTGGGCTGAGGCCCGCGCCCGCCATGGCGGCGACGGCGAATATCTGTTCGGGGCGTTCGGCGCCGCCGACCTGATGTTCGCGCCGGTCGTGACCCGCTTCATCACCTATCAGCTGCCGGTCGCCCGCTTCGCCGAAGCCTATATGCGCGCGGTCATCGCCCATCCGTGGATGCAGGAATGGATCGGCGGCGCGCAGGCGGAGGAATGGGTGATCGACAAGTTCGAAGTCCCGCCCCAGACGGCCTGAGCCGATGAGCGACAGCCCGGAGACTCGCAAGGAGGAAGCCGCCAGAATCCGCCGGCGCTGGATCACGCTGGGCGAATTGCTGGCGGTGGCCGCGGTACTCATCTCCGCCCTCACCCTTTATCTCAACTGGGCGGACAAGAAGGACGAGCGCGCCGACAAAGCGGCGCAGAGCCTCCGGGATTCCGCCCGTGCCGCCCGACTGGTACTGAATGGGCAGGCCGATGGCGACAGCCGGCTGACGCTCAAGCCGACCGATCCCGGTCAACTGGTGCAGAGCCAGACGATCCATTTCCCCACGGCGCTGGGCATCGCGCCGGTCGATACCACCGGCGAACCGCGGATCGAGGCCCGCTGGTTCGAGGACGCGCTGAAAAAAGCGCGCAATGCGGCCAAGCTGCCCGATGACAGCATCGGCGACGAGACATTGCCGGTGACAATCGTCACCCAGTTCGTCGTCAATGGCGACACGCGCAGCGACTCCGCCATCTATGCCATCGGCTATGGCATTGCCGGGAAATGGCTGTCGGGCCATCGGCTGACGCTGCGTGGCCTGTCGCTCGTCGGCCCCGCGCAAGGAGCAGGCGCCCAGGCCCAGATCGACGCCCGCTGGGCGCGCCAGACGAAGCGCTGAGCCAAGCCAGCCAACAAAAACCCGGCAGCCCCTGTGGGAGCGCCGGGCCTTCTTGCTCGTCCGGAGACGATATCGGTTTTAGCCGACGATTTCTTCGGGCTTGAAGAAATAGGCGATCTCGATCGCGGCATTTTCTTCACTGTCAGACCCGTGGACCGAATTGGCTTCGATCGATTCGGCCAGCTCCTTGCGGATCGTGCCTGCGTCGGCATTGGCCGGGTTGGTTGCGCCCATGATGTCGCGGTTGCGCTGCACGGCATTCTCGCCTTCCAGCACCTGCACGACCACCGGGCCGGAGATCATGAAGGCGACCAGATCGGCGAAGAAGGGGCGTTCCTTGTGAACGGCATAGAAGCCTTCGGCCTGTTCGCGGCTCATGCGGATGCGCTTGGAGGCGACGACGCGCAGGCCAGCTTCCTCCAGCATCTTGGTGACCGCGCCGGTCAGGTTGCGACGGGTCGCATCGGGCTTGATGATCGAAAAGGTGCGCGTGACGGCCATGGCCCTCGGTACTCCAATGGTGGGGGAATAAAGTTGCGCGCCCTTTAGACGCGCCGGTCCCGCGCCGCAAGAGGCTTCACCGCTACGGGCCTTGCACCCATTTGCGGCCTTCCTGCCGCCAGAAACGCGGTTCGACGCCGTCGGCCCTGCTCAGCGCGCGCCAACTCGCGCGCGCGCTCTCGATCGTGTCGGCGTCGAAAAAATAGAAGGCGCGCTCGAACCCAAGCACTTCCTCGCGCCAGATGCCGTCCGCCAGAGCGACATGCGCCGCGCCGTTCAGCGGGTTGCAGTCCCCGCTCAGCAGGATCGGCTGGTGCGCCTCGCCCCCATCGCCCGCCCGGCCATGCGCCAGGAAAGTTTCGGGCGGGCCGGCCCACAGACCCGCCGAAATCCGCTCCAGCCGGTCCGGCTCCTGCGCGACCACCAGCAGCCGCGCGCCCAGGCCAAGGATACGCGCCGCGATGGCGGGCATCACCTGGTCCACGGGATCGCGGCCGAGCTGGTAGAAATCGACCTGCATCAGGCTTCGAACTTGTCCGCCACCAGCCGGTCGATCAGGCGCACGCCATAGCCGGTCGCTCCCTTGTCCCAGGTGCCTCCGGGCTTGTCGGCCCAGACCATCCCGGCAATGTCGAGATGCGCCCATTTGACGCCATCCTCGATGAAGCGCTTGAGGAACTGCGCCGCGGTGATCGACCCGGCATAGCGCGGGCCGATATTCTTCATGTCGGCGATCGGGCTGTCGATCAGCTTGTCATAGGCAGCAGACAGCGGAAAGCGCCACAGCGGGTCGCCCACCGCCTGTCCCGCCGCGATCAGATCGTTGGCCAGGCCATCGTCGTTGGAAAAAATGCCCGCATATTCGCTGCCCAGCGACACGATCATCGCGCCGGTCAGGGTGGCCAGGTCCACGATCACGTCCGGCTTGTAGGTGCGCTGCGCCCAGGTCAGCGCGTCGCACAGAACCAGCCGCCCTTCGGCGTCGGTGTTCAATACCTCGATCGTCTGGCCCGACATGGATGTGACGATGTCGCCCGGACGCTGGGCATTGCCGTCAGGCATGTTTTCGACCAGCCCGCAGATGCCCACGACATGCG
Organism: Sphingobium sp. V4; assembly: GCF_029590555.1. Taxonomy (NCBI): domain Bacteria; kingdom Pseudomonadati; phylum Pseudomonadota; class Alphaproteobacteria; order Sphingomonadales; family Sphingobiaceae; genus Sphingobium; species Sphingobium sp. V4. Next base: position 2,228,624 of record NZ_CP081001.1, read on the forward strand.
CCTTGGCCTTGCGCCCGGCCAGCGCCTTCATCGCGCCCGCGACCGCGCCCGCGCCGCCCATGTCCCACTTCATGTCCTCCATGCCCGCCGCCGGCTTGATCGAGATGCCGCCAGTGTCGAAGGTCACGCCCTTGCCGACGAACACCACCGGCTTTTCGACCGCGCCGTTGGTGCCGTCCCATTCCATCGCCAGCAACCGCGCCTCGCGCACCGAACCCTGCGCCACGCCCAGCAGCGATCCCATGCCCAGGCCTTCCATCGCCGCCTTGTCGAGAACGGTAATCTTCACGCCCAGCTCTTCCAGATGCCGGCAGCGTTCGACGAAGCTTTCGGGGTAGAGAATGTTCGCCGGCTCCGACACCAATTCGCGGGTGAAGGCGACCCCCGCCGCCACCGCCGACAGTTGCTCCCACGCGGCGTCCGCGCCGGCCGCGACCAGGGTCAGCGTCTTCAGCGTCGGCTTCGCCTTTTCCGGCTGACGCGTGCGATAAGTGTCGATGCGCCATCCGCGCAGCAGCGCGCCGAAGGCCAACTGCGCCGCCAGTTCGCCACTGGCGCCGCCGAAGAATTCGACCGCGGCATGGATTGCGCCGCTTGTCGCCAGCTTGCCCGTCAGCGCCGCGCCGGCCTTCTCGACATCCTGCGCACTGCCGGCGCCGATCCCCAGCAACAGCACGCGCAGCGTCTTGCCGCCTTCGGCGACAAAGCTTTCGAAGACCGACGCGGTTTCCCCGGTGAAGCGCGAAGACGCCGCGCCAGCCGCCAGCGTCGGCGCGGCGGCCAGTGGCAATGTGTCGAAGCCACCCTTGGGCACGGCAAAGACCAGGGTGTCCGCATCGGGACGGGTCGGGCTGAAGTGGATATCCATCTGGGCTCTTTTCCTCTTTTGTCGGCGGGCGGCGGGAACCGCGCTCTTGTCTGCCAGATAGTGCGCTTTCCCCGTCTGGCAAAGCGCTTCGACCGATTTTGCGGCCCGTCATGGATCGCGGGCGATTGCGGACAGCCAATCAGTGCGATAGGCGGGACGCCAGATGCGCCCGTCGATAAGGCCCCCCTGCTTGCAAAACGCCCTGTTCCCCATTTCCTTCCGCGCCGCATTGCTGGGCGGTGTCGCGTTCGCCGCCGGCCCGCAGGCGCTGGCGCAACAGCTCAACGAACCGCAGACGCCGATCAGCGCGCCTGACGCGCCGGTGCCGGACAGCGAGAACCAGCTCGGCTTTGCGGCCGACACGCTGCAATATGACAGCGACAGCGACGTGGTGACCGCAAGCGGCAATGTGCAGCTGCTGCGCGACGGCAACCGCCTGCGCGCCGACAAGGTCGTATGGGACCGCAACTCGGGCAAGGTGGAGGCGCAGGGCAATGTCTCCGTCACCGACCCCGAAGGCAATATCGCCTATGGCGACCGCTTCGACGTGACCGACACGCTCAAGGACGGCGCGGTCGACAATATGCTTCTGGTGCTCCAGTCCGGCGGCCGCCTGGCGGCAGTCAAGGGCGAGCGCGTCAACGGCGTCTACACGCTCCACCGCGCCGCCTATACCGGCTGCGCGGTGGAGGACAGCGATGGCTGCCCCAAGGAGCCGACCTGGCAGATCAATGCCGTCCGCGTGATCTACGATCCCACGCGCGAACGCGTGACGTACAAGAACGCCAATATCGAGCTGTTCGGCCTGCCGCTCATCCCCCTGCCCGGCCTGTCCCATCCGGTCGGCGACAATGGCGGCAGCGGCCTGCTGATGCCCAACCTGCGCTACGACCGCACCAACGGCTTCGAAATCGCGCTGCCCTATTATTACAAGCTGGCGCCCAATCGCGACCTGACCATCACGCCGCACGTCTACACCGACACGCTGCCGATGCTGGAGACGAACTTCCGCCACCTGACCGATCGCGGCGCCTACCAGATCACCGGCTACATCACCCATGGCAGCCGCGTCGCGACCAGCGACAGCGCTGCGGGCACCACACCGGCAGATTCGGAAAGGGATATTCGCGGCTATCTCGATGCCAGCGGCGCGATGCAGCTCAGCCCGGAATGGAGTGTCGACGGGTCGATCCGCGTGGCCACCGACCGCACCTTCCTGCGCCGTTACGACATCAGCCGCGACGACCGACTGCGATCGACCATCGGCGCGCAGCGCATTGGCGAGGACAGCTATTTCTCGATTCGCGGCTGGGCGGTGCAGACGCTGCGCCAAGGCGATTCGCAGGGACAGACCCCGATCGCGCTGCCGGTGATCGACTATCGGCTGCGGATGAAGGATCCGTGGCTGGGCGGCGTGCTGCAATTGCAGGCGAACACGCTGGCGATCACCCGGACCAGCGGCCAGGACACGCAACGCGCCTTCGCAGCCGCAGAATGGAATTTGCGCACGCTGACCGGGCTTGGCCAGGAAGTGACGTTCACCGGTTATCTGCGCGGCGACGTCTATCACAGCAGCGACAATCTGCTGACCTCGGTCGCCAGCTACGCCGGCGATCCGGGCTGGCAGGCGCGCGGCATCGCTGCGGCCGCCGTCGACATGCGCTGGCCCTTCGTCGGCGAGGCATTTGGCGGTGTCCAGCGAATCGCGCCGCGCGTGCAGATCGTGGCCGCCCCCCACCTTGCCAACCTGTCGCTGCCCAATGAAGATGCCCGCGCCGTCGACCTGGAGGACAGCAACCTCTTCGCGCTCAACCGCTTCGCCGGCTATGACCGGTTCGAGGACAGCTCGCGCGTCACCTATGGCCTGGAATATAGCCTGGAGCTGGCCAATTTCTCGCTCCAGAGCATCGTCGGGCAAAGCTATCGCCTCGACCGCCGCGAAAGCATCCTGCCCGACGGCACCGGCCTTTCCGACCGCACCTCCGACATCGTCGGGCGCACCACGCTCCGCTACAAGAATCTGGTGGCCTTCACCCACCGTTTCCGGTTGGACAAGGATAGTCTGTCGGTCCGCCGCAACGAGATCGACGCCACCGTGGGCAGCAAGAAGACCTATGCCATGGTCGGCTATCTGCGCCTCAACCGCAACGCCATTTCCGGGCTTGAGGACCTTCAGGATCGCGAGGAGCTGCGCCTGGGCGGTCGGGTGCAGTTCGCGCGCTTCTGGTCCGTCTTCGGATCGACCGTCGTCGACCTGACCGACGCGCAGGAAGATCCGGTCAGCGCCGCCGACGGATATGAACCCGTCCGCCATCGGCTGGGCTTCGCCTATGAGGATGATTGCCTGACGCTCGGCCTCACCTGGCGACGCGACTACCAGGCCAATGGCGACGCGCGAAAGGGCAATGGTTTCCAGCTACGGCTAGCTTTCCGCAATATTGGCATATAAGGATCACGCTTCCCGCGTCCCCGTCAGGGCTGGTTAAGGCGGATCGATACATCATGTATCGGACCGTATTGGAGATTATTGCCGACGATGCTGCCTGTCGTTTCCACGCCCAACCGCATGATCCGCGGCGTTCGTACCGGTTTGCGCGCCCTGCTGCTGTCGTCCGCGCTGATCGGCACCGGCATCCAGTCGGTCGCCGCCCAGACCGTCGATGATAGCGGCGATATCGCCGCGCAGCAGCTCAACCTGCCCAAGGACGTCACCGTCTTCGGCAAGAGCGATCCGAATGTCCGCAAGGCGACCGCGATCGTGAACGGCCGCATCATCACCGGCACCGACGTCGATCAGCGCCTCGCCCTCATCATCACCGCCAATGGCGGCAAGGTGGAGGCCGAAGAAAAGGAACGGCTGCGCGTGCAGGTTCTGCGCAACCTGATCGACGAGACGCTCCAGATCCAGGAAGCCGCCGCCAACGACATCAAGGTCGATCCGGCGGAGGTCAACCAGAGCTATGAGCGGGTTGCCGCCAATTTCCGCCAGTCGCCCACCCAGTTCGACGGCTATCTGCGCGAAAAGGGCAGCTCGTCCGCCAGCATCAAGCGGCAGATCGAGGGCGAACTCGCCTGGAGCCGCCTGCTCCGCCGCAATATCCAGCCCTTCGTCAACGTGTCGGAGGAAGAAGTGAAGTCGGTCATCGACCGCCTCAACGCCGCGAAGGGCAGCGACGAATATCGGATCGGCGAAATCTATCTTTCGGCGACGCCGGAAAATCGCGAGCAGATCGTCGCCAACGCCCGCAACATCATCCAGCAAATCCAGCAAGGCGGCAGCTTCCAGGCCTATGCCCGTCAGTTTTCCGAAGCGTCGACGGCCGCGGTCGGCGGCGACCTTGGCTGGATTCGCCCCGCGCAGCTCCCGGCCGAACTGGCGCAGGCCGCCGCGGAAATGCAGGTCGGCCAGATCGCCGGACCGATCGAGACGGTGGGTGGCGTGTCGCTCATCTACGTCATGGACAAGCGCAAGGTGCTGACCGCCGATCCCCGCGATTCGCTGCTCAGCCTGAAGCAGTTGTCGGTCCTCTTCCCGCAGGGCACGACCAAGGAACAGGCAAGCGCCAAGGCCGCGAGCTTCGCGGCCGCGATCAAGGAGATCAAGGGGTGCGGCCAGGCCAATGAGGTCGGCGCGAAGATCGGCGCCGACGTGGTCGACAATGACAATGTGAAGGTCCGCGACCTGCCGCCGCAGTTGCAGGACATATTGCTCAACCTGCAGGTGGGTGAATCGACACCGCCCTTCGGCTCGATCACTGACGGCGTGCGCGTCCTGGTGGTCTGCGGCCGGGATGATCCGGCCTCCGCGAACGCCCCCAATGCCGACCAGATCATGGCGCAGCTGGAGGAAGAACGGGTCAACAAGCGCGCGCGCATCTATTTGCGGGATCTTCGCCGCGATGCCGTCATCGAATATAACTGACGCGCCCCCCCTCGCTCCGTTCGCCGTTTCGCTCGGCGATCCGGCGGGGATCGGGCCGGAGATCGTCGCCAAGAGCTGGGTGATGCGGGAGGCGCGCGGCCTGCCGCCCTTCTTCGCGGTCGGCGACATCGCCTCGCTGCGCGCCGTGTGGCTCGGGCCGGTCGTCCAGATCGACAGTCCGGAGGAAGCCGCCGACGCCTTCGGATCGTCCCTTCCCTGCCTCCAGGTCGCGCAGGCGGGCGACATCGTTCCGGGCAGCCCCTGTGTCGATGGCGCCCGTACCGCTTTCCAGGCGCTGGAAGTCGCGGTCGGCCTGGCGCGATCGGGATCGGCAGGCGGCGTCGTCACGGCCCCGGTGGGGAAGGAACAGCTGTACGGGGTCGGCTTCACCCATCCCGGCCAGACCGAATTCATCGCGGAACGCTGCGGAGTTGCGCCGCACAATGCCGTCATGATGCTGGCCGGCCCGTCACTGAAAGTCGTGCCCATCACGATCCACATCCCGATCGCGGAAGTGCCCGCCGCCCTGACCATCGACCTGATCCGCAGCCGCGCGCTGACCACCGCCAAGGGATTGCAACGCAATTTCGGCATCGCCCGCCCGCGCCTCGCCGTCGCGGGGCTAAACCCCCATGCCGGCGAAAATGGCGCGCTGGGCCGCGAGGAAATCGACGTGATCCGTCCCGCCATCGACCTGCTGCGCGCGGATGGCCTCGACATTGTCGGGCCGCTGGCTGCCGATGGCATGTTCCATTCCCGCGCCCGCGAAACCTACGACGCGGCGCTGTGCATGTATCATGATCAGGCGCTGATCCCGATCAAGACGCTGAATTTCGACGAAGGCGTCAATATCACGCTGGGCCTGCCGATCGTCCGCACCTCGCCCGACCATGGCACCGCCTTCGGCATCGCCGGCACCGACAGCGCCAATCCCGGCGCGATGATGGCCGCGCTCCGGATGGCGGCCGAAGCCGCCCGCGCCCGCATCGCCCATGGCTGAGTCCCGTCCGGCGCTGCCGCCCTTGCGCGATGTCATCGCGCGCCATGGCCTCGCGGCCAGCAAGGCGCTGGGGCAAAATTTCCTGTTCGACGAACAATTGCTCGACCGCATCGCGGCCATCCCCGGCCCACTCAAGACGGCGCGCGCGTTCGAGGTCGGCCCCGGCCCCGGTGGCCTGACCCGCGCGATCCTGCGTGCAGGGGCGCAACTGGTCGCTGTCGAGCGCGACCAGCGCTGCCTGCCAGCCCTGGCCGAATTGCAGGAAGCCTTCCCCGACCAGCTGCGCGTCATTTCCGGCGACGCCATTCAGGTCGATGCCCAGAGCGAGGCCGGCGACGGCGCGCATGTGATCGCCAATCTGCCCTATAATGTCGGCACACCCCTGCTCGTCGGCTGGCTGTCGACCGACTGGTCGCCGCTACCCTGGTGGCAAAGCCTGACCCTGATGTTCCAGATGGAGGTCGCCGAGCGGATCGTGGCGAAACCCGGCACCGACCATTATGGCCGCCTCGCCGTGCTTTCACAGTGGCGCAGCGATGCGCGGATCGCGATGAAAGTGCATCGCAGCGCCTTTACGCCGCCGCCCAAGGTCATGTCGGCCGTGGTCCACCTGACCCCCAAGCCGGCGCCCGAGGATGTGCAGCTCAAATATCTGGAGCGGCTGACCGCTGCCGCCTTCGGCCAGCGACGCAAGATGCTGCGCCAGAGCCTGAAGGGACTGCCCGGCGCTCTGGCGGCGCTGGAGGCCGAAGGGATCGACCCGCAGCGCCGCGCGGAAACGGTGAGCGTCGAGGAATTTGTCGCCGTGGCCCGGCGTCTGGGCCAAGGCTGACTTCAGTCCTTCTCGCCATCGAGTTGGGCGATCTCCTCGTCAATGTCCCGTAGCGCCTCGGCCCGGTCGGCAGCCGGCATCCGCGTGGCGGCGATCTGGGCACGGGCAGACAATAATCCGGCCCGCGCGGCAGCCTTGCCCATGCGCGCGGCGTGCCGTGCCTGCGCCTCGATAGCCCGCTCGCAGATACGGACACGGATATGGCGGCGGCCATCGGAGTCGACCGTCTCGCGGTGACTGGTCATCTCGTTGCCGTCGCAGCCCTCACGGACATCGACGATCGGCACCATCCGGGCGATTTCCGCTTCCGTGGGAATGCGATGACTTTCGACCCGTCCATCGGCGTGGGTGACCATGATCCGCCCCTTCTCACTGCGCACCGTCACCGGCGGCGCAGGCGGCACTGGCGAAATGGGTGCGACCATGTCGGCGGCGGGCGGCACAGGCGGGACCGGTGGCAGCGGCACGGCCTGGGGCTGCGGATCGGCGTGCCCGAGCGCGGCCGGGACGGCAGGCACGGCTCGAACGGCTGGCACGGCGGCGACGGCAGGGGTGCTGGCCTGCGCCGGCTGGGCGACCAGATCGGTCAGGCGAGCGAGATCGGCGCCTTCGACCTTTTCGGTCAGCGCCGCCATCTGCTGCGCGGCGCGACTGCCCGATGCGGTGAGGGCAAGGCCGGTGGCGGTGACGAGCGCGACAGCCGCCATGCCCCAGCTGATCCGCCGCAGCGATGTTTCATGAGTCGACAACATTTTCAGCCTCCCTTTGAGCGTGGCGAGACGGGTGAGATGACAGGCGCCGGCGAACTGCCGACCGCCGGCGGCCTTCAAAATCGCGCGGCCATAGGCGTGGGCCTGGTCGCTGCCGTAGAGCGACAGGACACGCGCGTCGCAGGCGGTTTCCTGATCGGCGCGATAGGCGCGATAGGCCATCCAGGCGACGGGATTGCACCAGTGGATCGCCAGCAGCAGCAGTGCGATCATGTTGGCGGTCAGGTCGCCGCGTTCATGATGCGCCCGTTCATGCGCGATCGCCATGTCCTGCTCCTGCGGATCGTATCGCAGGGCGAAATCGGGCGGCAGCACGATGAAGGGACGGAAAATGCCGAAGGCAAGCGGACCCGACGCCTGGGGGCTGGTGATGATGCGGATGCGGCCTTCCATGCCGATCTCGGTCGATCCGGCCAATATGTGACGGCGGAAGCGGACATAGCCCACGGCCTGGATCGCCAGGAAGACGATCAGTCCAACGAACCAGATGGCAATGGCGATTTCCAGCCAGGGCAGACCCGGCGCGGTGTCGACTGCCGCACCGATCGGCGCGTCGTTGAAGATTGCGGGCAAGCCGGCCTGGTCGACCGCGACATGCAACGGCGAGGGATCGACTACATCGTCCGGCAGCGCGGGCATCAGCATCCGCGCCAAGGGTAGAAGCCAGAGCATATAGGCCGCCCCCGCCCCCAGCCAGCGCGCGACAGGTCTTCGCAGCATCATGACCAGCGCCATCAGCAAGGTGGTAGCGATCAGGGTTTCTGCCAGCCAGACGCTCATGATCTCAATCCTTTCAGGATTTCCTCAAGCTCGGCGATATCGTCCGCCGTCAACTGATCCTGCTGCGCCAGCTGGGCGACCAGCGGCGACACGCGCCCGCCGAACAGCCGGTTCACCAGCCGTCCGGATTCACCCGCGACATAATCGTCCCGCGCCACCAGCGGGCGGTAGAGAAAGCGGCGGCCATCCTGGTCGGCGGCGATCACATCCTTGGCCATCAGTCGCGACAGCAGCGTCTTGACGGTCTGAAGGCTCCAGTCACGGTCGGCGGCGACGCGGTCGGCGACGTCGTTGGCGGTCTGCGGCGCCTGTTCCCACAGCGCTTCCATCACCACCAGTTCCGCTTCGCTGATCTTCTCGCTCACTTGCCCGACACCCGACTCACCCGTTTGACAACCACAGACGTAGTCGCATCGATTACGAATGTAGTCAATAGAAGTTCGAGCGAGTGACAGCCTCGCCATTTCAACGGGAATCGGACCATGTCGGGAATTTTGACAAAGCGAACGCCCGGATGCAGCCCGTTAACCTTTGCGATGGCCGATTTTCCTGACCGGCATCATATTGGCACGGCGATTGCGACGCGATGGGCGTTCCCACCGTTCAACTACCGGGGGATGCCGGCAGGTCTCCGCAGGCATCCCCCACCCGGTTCGTCTCATGTCGTGGAACGGCTGAAGAGGCGTTCGCGGGCGGCGTTCGACCCCGCGCAAAGCCATCATCATCCGGGTCAGTTCAGGCCGACGCTTCCTCGGTAGCCTCATCCTTCGCCTGCTTGCGGTCGGTGAACCAGATGGCGATGATGGTGATTTCGTACAGCAGCAGCAACGGAATCGCGAGCATCAGCTGCGATACGACGTCGGGCGGAGTCAGCACCGCAGCCAGAATGAAAGCGGCGACGATCATGTAGCGGCGCAAGCTGATCAGTTGCGCGCGCGTCACGAACCCCGCACGGTTGAGCAGCATCAGCAGCACCGGCATCAGGAAGCTGATGCCGAAGGCCAGGATGAACTGCATGACGAGGCCGAGATAGGAGTCCGCGCTGGGCAGCGCCTCGACCGACAGGCCGCTGCTATTACCCTGGAACTCCAAGAAAAAATGAAAGGCGGTCGGCATCACCACGAAATAGGCGAGGCTCGCCCCCATGGCGAAGAGGAAGGGCGTGGCCAGGATGAAGGGCAGCAGCGCCTTTTTTTCCTTGGCGTAGAGGCCGGGCGCGACGAAGGCCCAGAGCTGGTTGGCAATGATCGGGAAGGACAGGCAGAAAGCGCCGAACACGGCGATCTTCACCTGAACGAAAAAGGCTTCGTAAAGCTTGGTATAGACCAGCTTGCCGCCGCCGTCGCCAAAGGCTTCCTTGAGCGGGTGGACAAGGATGGCGAACAATTGCTCCGAAAAATAGAAGCAGATCGCGCCTGTCAGGAAGAGCGCATAAACGCATTTGAGCAGGCGGCTGCGCAGCTCGATCAAATGATCCAGCAGGGGCGCCTTGCTGTCGTCAATATCCGTGATCATGCCGCTGCGTCATCCTTGCGCGCTCCGGCAGCGGGCGCTTCCGCAACATAGGGCGGGCCATCGGAGGCCGGGGTCGCCACGGGCGCCGATTCAGCAACATAGGGCGGCTCGTCGGCCAGCGGCGCGGATTCGGCCACGAACGGCGGCGTGTCGCCGGCATCCGGAGCGGGCAGGGCTTCGGCCGCAGTCTCGGCCGGATGCTCCGCCATGATCCGCTTGTTTTGCGCGGCCCACTTCTTTTCCAGCTCTTCCAGTTCGACTTCGCGCACCATGGCGTCGATCCCGGTGCGGAAATGCCGGGCCATGCCCTGCGCCTTACCCACGATCTGCCCCACCTTGTAGAGCGCGCGCGGCAAATCCTTCGGCCCGATCACGATCACCGCAATGATCACGATCACCAGAAGTTCGGTCGAATCGATGCCAAACATGCGGGACTATCGGCCTGTGCTAGCGATCAGGCCTTGGTCTTTTCGTCGGATGCGGTCGGCGTCGCGCTCGGCGCATCCTGTTCGGGGACGCGATGACCTTCGATCCGGGTGGCGGGCTTGGTCGGCGTGACCGCGTCATCATCGTCCGCCATGCCCTTCTTGAAGCTCTTGATGCCCTTGGCGACATCACCCATCAGACCGGAAATCCGGCCGCCACCGAACAGCAGCATGACGACCAGGAGCACGATCACCCAGTGCATCAGCGAGAAGGAACCCATTTTTCAATACTCCTAGTAGAAGGCCTTTCTAGGCGTCTTCCTCGTCATTTTCCACAACGGATTGGTCGGCGAGACCCTCCAGCGCCAAATCCACGGGATCAAGCAGCCCGGCGACACGCAAATCCTCGATCCCCGGCAGGTCACGGCGGCTGCTAAGGCCGAAATGTGACAGGAATTCTACGGTGGTTGCATAGATGAGCGGGCGTCCGGGCACCTCGCGCCGCCCCGCAGGCCGGACCCATCCCGCTTCCATCAGCACGTCCAGCGTGCCCTTGGCGACCTGCACGCCGCGAATCGCCTCGATCTCGGCACGGCTGACCGGCTCGTGATAGGCGATGATGGCCAGCGTCTCCATTGCCGCGCGGGACAGTTTGCGCGGCTCGTCCTTTTCGCGCCGCAGGATATGGGAGAGGTCCGGCGCCGTCTGGAAATGCCAGCGCCCGCCCCGCTCGACCAGATTGACCCCGCGCCCGGCATAATGGTCACCCAGCGCCGCCAGCGCGCCGTCGAGGTCGCCCGCATCGCCCACATGCAGCTTCAGCTCGGCGGGCGTCATCGGCGCCTCCGCCACGAACAGGGCAGCTTCGACGGCACGAAGGAAATCGTCGGGTTCCTGGATCATGACTGGGGTCCGACCGGCGCGGCGACGCGCAGGTAAATGGGTTGGAAAATGCCGTCCTGCTGGATGTCGAGCCGCCCCTGCCGCGCCAGTTCCAGCGCCGCGACGAAGCTGCTGGCCAGCGCCGACTTCGCCTTGGGCTGGTCCAGATCGCGGGGCAGGAAAGCCTCCAGCCGGGTCCAGTCCAGCGCCGCGCCCACCAGCGCGCCGACCCGCTGGATGGCCTCGTCCAGCGTCATCACCGGCCGCACCGCGATGGTGTGGACGACGGGCTGGGTCCGCGCGCGAATCTGTCCATAGGCCTGGATCAGGTCGAACAGACTGGCGCGCCACTGCGCCTTCCGGACCAGCCGCAACCCTTCGGGCTTGCGACGCGGGAAGACGTCGCGACCAATCCGGTCGCGCGCCATCAGCCGCGCGGCAGCGTCGCGCATCGCATGGAGCCGTTGAAGCCGCAGTTGCAGCCGCAGCGCCAGCTCCTCGGGGCTGGGATCGGGCTGTTCCTGGCGGGGCAGCAACAGGGAGGATTTGAGATAGGCGAGCCAAGCCGCCATCACCAGATAATCGGCCGCCAGTTCAAGCTTCAGCTGCCGCGCACTGTCGATGAAGGCGAGATATTGTTCGGTCAGCGCCAGGATGGAAATTTCACGCAGGTCGACCTTCTGCCCCCGCGCCAGCGTCAGCAGCAGGTCGAGCGGCCCTTCCCAATGGTCGAAGCTGACGGTCAGCATGTCCGGCCGCGGCGCCTGCGAAGCCGGGGCCGGCGGCTCGAACAGGTCTTCGGTCACTCCACCGTCACCGACTTGGCGAGGTTGCGGGGCTGGTCGACATCGGTGCCCTTGGCCACCGCCACATGATAGGCAAGCAGTTGCACCGGCACGGCATAGACGAGGGGCGCGATGAGCGGATGAACCTGCGGCATCTCGATCGTCGCCATGCAGCCTTCGCCGGCCAGGGCAATGCCCTCCGCGTCGGAGATCAGCACCACCTTGCCGCCCCGCGCCTGCACTTCCTGCATGTTGCTGACGGTCTTTTCGAACAGCGGCCCGCTCGGCGCGATGACGATGACGGGAACCAGCTCGTCGATCAGCGCGATCGGGCCGTGCTTCATCTCGCCCGCGGCATAGCCTTCCGCGTGGATATAGCTGATCTCCTTGAGCTTCAGCGCGCCCTCCAGCGCCATCGGATAGTCCGGCCCGCGCCCCAGATAGAGCACGTCGCGCGCCGGCGCGATCAGGTGCGCCATCGCCTCGATCTGACCGTCGCGGCTGAGTGCCTCGTTCAATGCGGCTGGCGCTTCGGACAGGTGCCAGACGATCTCGGCTTCCTCCTCCGGGGTCAGCTTGCCCTTGGCCCGCGCGAGATTGGCCGCCAGCGCCGCCAGCACGGCCAGTTGGCAGGTGAAGGCCTTGGTCGAGGCAACGCCGATCTCCGGCCCGGCATGTGTCGGCAGCAGCAGGTCCGCCTCCCGCGCCATGCTGCTGGTGGGGACGTTCACCACGACGGCGATGATCTGCCCCTCCGCTTTGGCATGGCGCAAGGCAGCCAGCGTATCGGCCGTCTCGCCCGACTGGCTTATGAAGAGGGCGAGCCCCCCCTGCTCCAGCACCGGCTCGCGATAGCGGAACTCGCTCGCCACATCGATGTCGACCGGCACGCGCGCGAATTTCTCGATCCAGTATTTGGCGACAAGACCGGCATAAAAGCTGGTGCCGCAGGCGACGATGGTGATGCGCTTCACCTGACCCAGATCGAAATCCATGTCGGGCATGGCGATCTGGTTGTCCATGCGGCGCAGATAGGAGCGCAGCGTCTGGGCGACGACCACCGGCTGCTCGAAAATCTCCTTTTGCATGAAGTGGCGATGATTGCCCTTGTCGATCATCGCGCCCGACACACCGGAAATCGTCACCGGCCGCTCGACGGGGTTGTTATCCTTGTCGAAAATCTCGGCGCTGTCACGCGTGATGACGACCCAGTCGCCCTCATCCAGATAGGCGATGCGCTGGGTCAGCGGCGCAAGCGCCAGCGCGTCGGAGCCGAGATAGGTCTCCCCGTCGCCATAGCCGACCACCAGAGGCGAGCCCAGCCGCGCGCCGATCAGCATGTCGGGATGGCTGCGGAAGGCGATGGCGAGCGCGAAGGCGCCATGCAGGCGGGGCAGCACCTGCGCCACGGCTTCCTTGGGACTGACGCCCTGCTCCACCAGTTCGCTCACCAGATGGGCAACGACCTCGGTATCGGTCTGGCTGTCGAACACGCGGCCGCGGGACATGAGTTCCTGCCGCAGCGGCTTGAAATTCTCGATGATGCCGTTGTGGACCAGCGCCACCTCACGCGTGGCATGGGGGTGGGCATTGCTGGTGGTCGGCGCGCCGTGGGTCGCCCAGCGGGTGTGGGCGATGCCGGTCATGCCGGGCAGCGGTTCGGCGGCCAGTTCCTTCACGAGGTTGGCAAGCTTCCCCTCGGCCCGGCGCCGTTCGATCGCGCCGTCATGGACAGTCGCGACGCCTGCGCTGTCATAGCCGCGATATTCCAGCCGCTTCAGGCCGTCGACCAGCCGGTCGGCTACGTCGTCCTTGCCGATGATTCCAATGATGCCGCACATGAAGAAGATGCCCCGTCGAACCCGATGAACCAGCGAAACCGCTCTTATAGAGTGGTTTCACCGCCATGCCAGTCATCGCGACCGCCCAGCAGCATCATGACGGGCGCACGAGGATATTTCAGCCCGGCCGGATGGTGATCATCCAGATGTCGGGCGGCGCGAACATCCGGATGGGAAAGCCGCTGGTGCCCACGCCGCCTGAAACGATCATCGTCCTGGCGCCCTCGCGATACAGGCCGCACGCATAGCGGGTGCCGTAGCGCGAGGGCACGTAGACCACGCCAACCAAAGGAAATGCGACTTGTCCGCAATGGCTGTGGCCCACCAGCGTCAGCGACGGCGCATCGGGTAGCCTCGGAAAAAGGTCGGCCCCGTGCGACAGCATGACCGGCGCACCGCCGATCCGGCGCATCGCCGCCAGCGTGTCGGGCACATCGGGCTTGCTGGTGTAGATGTCCTTGAAGCCGCCGATCGCCAGCGGCCCGCGCCGGACGGCCCGATCCTGCAACAGCGTCACGCCGATCCGGTCGAAAGCCGCCTGCCAGTCCGGCCCGCTCAACGCCCGCTGGTTCTTCCGGCTGCGGCTGTCATGATTGCCCAGCACCGCAACCACGCCAAGTGGCGCACGCAGGCCGGCAAAGGGCGCGATGCTCGCCTGCCCGTCATAGATCGCGCCGCCCTTGTCGTCGCCGACATAGTCGCCACCCAGCAGGATCAGGTCGGGCCGGAGCGCATTGATCTGTGCCACGATCCGCGCCATCCGCGCCGGGCTGTTGTCCGGGCCGGACAGGTGAGTGTCGGTCATGAGCGCAACCGTCATCGGCTTGCGGGGCGCATCGGCGGGGAACGGCAGCAATATCTCCGCCCGTCGCACCACCGGCATGGCGCTGGCGTTCAGGACCAGCCAAGCCGCAAAACCGATGATCGCCAGCAGCAGACACAGAAATCCCGCCAGCCAGGGATGACCACGGACGAAACTCATCCTTTGACAGCCGCCTTCTTCGCCTTCATCCGCGCGCGGAATGCCGCCGCCCAGCCGGCCTTGCCGACCTGTTCGGGCCGGACCAGACACAGCGAATCCGCCTCCACGGCCTGGGTCACGACGCTGCCCGCAGCTACGATCGCGCCGTCCCCGATAGTCGCGGGCGCGACCAGCGCGCTGTTGGAGCCGATGAAGGCGCCCGCGCCGATCTCCGTCCGGTACTTGAAATAGCCGTCATAATTGCAGGTGATGGTCCCCGCGCCGATATTCGCCCCCGCGCCCACGCTGGCGTCACCGATATAGGACAGGTGATTGGCCTTCGCCCCCTCGCCCAGCGTCGCCTTCTTGATCTCGACGAAATTGCCGACCTTCGCCTTGGGGCCGATCTCCGCCCCCGGCCGCAGCCGCGCATAGGGACCGATCTCCGCCCCGCTTTCGACGCGCGCGCCCTCCAGATGGGAAAAGGCATGGATCGTCACATCGTCCGCCACCATGACGCCGGGGCCGAAGACGACGTTCGGTTCGACCACCACGTCGCGGCCCAGCTCGGTGTCATGCGAGAAGAAGACCGTCTCCGGGGCGACCAGGGTCACGCCGTCGCGCATCGCCTCGATCCGGCGGCGCGCCTGCCACATCGCCTCTACCCCGGCCAGTTCGATGCGGCTGTTGATGCCCGCCACTTCCCACGCCTCCGTCTCGATCACGGCGCTGGTGGCGCCGGGCAGCATCACGATGTCGGGCAGATAATATTCGCCGGCCGCATTGTCGTTGCCGATCCTGTCGAGCAGGATGAACAGGTCGGTCGAGCGCACCGCCATCAGGCCGCTGTTGCAGAGCGTCACCGCCCGCTCGGCCTCGCTCGCATCCTTATATTCCACCATCTTCTCGATGATGCCCTGCCCATCGGCGATGATGCGGCCATAAGCGGCGGTATCATCGGGACGGAAGCCCAGCACCACCGCGCGCGGCTCGTCGCCCCGGCTCAACCGATCGAGCATCGCCCGCATCGTAGCGGCGCTCACCAACGGCACGTCGCCATAAAGAATCAGCACATCGCCCGCGAAACCCGCGAGCGCGTCATGCGCCTGCGCGACCGCATGACCGGTGCCCAGCTGCCGGTCCTGCACGGCGATCACCGCGCCCGTGCCGGCAACCGCCTTCTCCACCTGCTCGCGTCCCGCGCCGACGACCACCACCTGCCGTTCCGGCGCCAGTTGGGAAACGCTCGCCAGCAGATGGAGCAGCATCGGCCGCCCGGCGACCGGATGCAGCACCTTGTGCAGCGCGGATTTCATACGTGTCCCCTGGCCGGCGGCAAGGATGATGACGGCGAGCGGACGAGAGGCGGGGCTGGTCACGGCGTGCGGATCCTGTTGTTCCTGAGCGTCCGGCGTGATGATCGTCCCCACGGCAGGCCCAGCCCTCCAGGGTCGGAGCTTGCCGCTTCCCCATGCTTTCCCTTTCCGTGTGAAGGAGAAAGCGCCGCCCTTCGACTGGCTCGGGGCGAACGGAGAATGGTGCGACGATCACCCTCGCCGGGCGATTGCAGGACTGCTCTGCCATGTTTGGCTTGCCTTTGCCACCATGGTCGCGGCATGGCGATGGTCATGGCGAACATCCCCTTCGACATCATCGGCTTCGACCTGGACGGCACGCTCATCGACACCAGCGGCGACCTCGCTGCGGCGGTCAATTATGCCATCGGCACGATCGGCCGCCCGGCCTTTCCGGTCGCGGCCATCCATCCCTTCGTCGGGAAAGGGGCAAAGGTCATGCTCCAGCGCGCGCTGGACGCCTCGGGCGGCCATGACGAGGCGATCCTGGCGCAACTGCTACCGATCCTGCTCGATTATTATGAGCAGAATCTGGCCATTTACTCCGTTCCCTATCCCGGCCTGATCGCGGCGATGGATCAGCTTGCGGGGCTTGGCATCAAGCTCGCCATCTGCACCAACAAGGCGGAGCGCTTCACCATCCCGTTGATGCGCCAGATCGGCCTGTCCGACCGGTTCGCCAGCATCGTGGGCGGTGACACGGTCGGCATATCGAAGCCCGACCCCGCGCCGATCCGCGCCATGATCGAACGCGCGGGCGGCGGCCGGACCCTCTTCGTCGGCGACACGATCAACGACATTGCCGGCGCGCGCAATGCAGGCGTCGCCAATGTCGCCGTCAGCTTCGGCTTCCTTGACGGCCCTGTCGAGGACCTGGAGGCCGACGCCATCATCCATCATTTCGACGAACTGGTGCCGCTGCTGGAACGCTGGCCGGCATGACTCTCCGGCTCGAACGCGACGGTGCGGTCGGCCGTCTGCTGATCGACCGGCCCGCGCGACGCAACGCCATGTCCCAGGCGATGTGGGAAACATTGCCGCAGCTGGTGGGAGACGCGATGGGCGACCCCACGGTGCGCGTGCTGATCCTCGCTTCCGGCACGCCCGGCCTCTTCTGCGCCGGGGCCGACATAGACGAATTTGCCCGTTTCTCTGGCGCGGAGGAGTGGCGGGTCGCCAATCAGGCCGCAATCCGCGCCAGCCAATATGCGCTCGCCCATGCCGAAAAGCCGGTGATCGCCGCGATCGATGGCGATTGCATCGGCGGGGGATGCGGCCTTGCCATCGCCTGCGACCTGCGCGTCGCCGCACCAACCGCCCGAATGGGGATCACGCCGGCGAAGCTCGGCATCGTCTACTCGCTGTTCGACACGAAATTGCTGGTCGATCTGGTCGGCCCGGCGCGCGCGAAGCGCGTCCTCTTCACCGGCGCGCTACACGGGGCGGACGAAGCCCTGTCGATCGGCCTGATCGAGCAGATCGCCGTCGATCCGCTGACCACTGCCGACACCCTGGCCCGGAGCATCGCCGCAAATGCCCAGCATAGCGTGCGATCATCCAAGGCGATCATCCGCCGCATCCTCGACGGTCAGGCCGACGATGACACGACCACGCTGGCAATGTTCCGCGACGCCTTCACGCTGCCCGAATTTGCGGAGGGCGTGACGGCGTTCCGGGAGAAGCGGAGGCCCGATTTCTGAATATCGGTTGGAACCCCGTTCCGCCGCTACAGAATGCCGACCGCAGCGTCAGCCCAGATGACGCCGGCGACAGCCACCGCCGCGCCGACCAGCATCGCCCGCAACATCGGCGCAGATGTGACCCTGAACGACAATTCGACACATAGCCCCAGGCCGCCGAGCAACAGCGCCCAAGCGGCAAAATCCTCGATGCCCCAGACAAACTGCCGCGAAAAACGCATGGCGATCGCAGGCAGCACCCAGAGGCAGCACAGGACGGTCCAGAAGCTGCGTCGCCATCGGACGCCAGCTTCACCAGTTTTGATCGCGAAACGCATGAGCATGGCTCCCCGTTGAAGCACAGATCCTCTCACGCCCTTTCGGCAGGGACAACGGGCATATGACGCCGCCAAAGGAAAAGGGCCGCCGCAATGCGGAGGCCCTTCCTTTGTCTACCGATGGGTCGACGCGATAGGCGATCACATGTGGATCGGCTTGCCGGTCACAGCCATCGCCGCTTCCTTGATCGCCTCGCTGTGCGTCGGATGCGCGTGGCAGGTGTAGGCGATGTCCTCGCTCGACGCGCCGAACTCCATCGCCTGTGCCGCCTGCGCGATCATGGTGCCAGCAGGGACCCCGATGATCCACACGCCCAGCACCTTGTCCGTCTCGGCGTCAGCAATGATCTTCACGAAGCCGTCGGGTTCGTGGTTGGTCTTGGCGCGGCTGTTGGCCATCATCGGGAATTTGCCGACCTTGATCGCGCCGCGTTCTTTTGCGACTTCCTCGGTCAGCCCCACGCCTGCGATTTCCGGCTTGGTATAGACCACGCTGGGGATCACGTCATGATTGACGATGCCGGTCAGGCCCGCGATATTCTCGGCAACGGCAATGCCTTCGTCCTCGGCCTTGTGCGCCAGCATCGGTCCGGGGATGACGTCGCCGATCGCCCATACGCCCGCAACCTTCGTACCGAACTCATGGTCCGTCTCGATCTGGCCGCGTGCGTTCAGCTCCAGGCCGATCTTGTCGAGGCCGAGGCCTTCGGTGTTGGGACGACGGCCGATCGAAACGAGCACGACGTCCGCCTCGATCGTTTCCGCGTCGCCACCGGCAGCAGGCTCGACGGTCAGGGTCACGCCCTTCTTGCCGACTTGCGCACCCGTCACCTTGGTGCCGAGCTTATATTCGAAGCCCTGCTTCTTGAAGATCTTGTTGGCTTCCTTGCGGACTTCGCCGTCCATGCCGGGCAGGATCTGGTCGAGATATTCGACCACCGTCACCTTGGCACCCAGGCGCTTCCAGACACTGCCCAGTTCGAGGCCGATCACACCGCCACCGACGACGACCAGATGGCCCGGAACCTTGTCCAGTTCCAGCGCGCCGGTCGAGTCGACGATCTGACCGCCGGCATTGTCGACCGCAACGCCCGGAAGCGGCGTGACCGAGGAGCCAGTCGCGATGACGATGTTCTTCGCCGTCACCGTCTCGCCGCCGACTTCAACGGTGTTGGCACCGGTGAAGCTGGCCCGACCCTTGAGCCAGGTCACCTTGTTCTTCTTGAACAGGAACTCGATGCCCCCGGTCAGACCCTTGACCGCGTCCTTGCGCTGGCCCTGCATGGTGTCGAGGTCCAGGCTCATCTTGTCGATCTTGACGCCCAGCTTGGCGAGCGCACCGTTCGCGGCCTCGTCATAGAGTTCCGAGGCGTGCAGCAGCGCCTTGGAAGGGATGCAACCGACATTGAGGCAGGTGCCGCCCAGCGTCTCGCGGCTTTCGGCGCAGGCGGTCTTGAGGCCCAGCTGCGCCGCGCGGATCGCCGCGACATAGCCACCGGGGCCGGCACCGATCACCAGCACGTCATAATCGAAGTCTGCCATAACGATCTCCGTTCGCCCTTGAAGCGAGCCGAGTGTCTCGCTTCAACCTGTCGAAAGGGCATTACTTCTTCTTTTGTCCGTCCGAAACAGGAAGGACGGGGGCTTCGACAGGCTCAGCCCGAACGGGATGGGTCGGCTCGACCTTACAGGTCGATCAGCAGGCGGGTCGGGTCCTCGATCGCATTCTTGACTGCGACCAGGAATGTCACCGCTTCGCGACCGTCGATCAGACGATGGTCATAGCTGAGCGCGAGATACATCATCGGGCGGATCACGATCTGACCGTCGCGCACGACCGGGCGGTCCTCGATACGGTGCAGGCCCAGCACCGCCGACTGGGGCGGATTGATGATCGGGCTGGACAGGAGCGAACCGAACACGCCGCCGTTGGAGATGGTGAAGGTGCCGCCCTTCATATCTTCCATGGTCAGCTTGCCTTCCTTGGCCTTCTTGCCAAAGCCGCCGATGGTCTTTTCGATGTCGGCGACGCTCAGCGATTCCGCATTGCGGATCACCGGAACGACCAGGCCAGTCGGGGCCGAAACGGCGACCGAGATGTCGGCGAAATCATTATAGACGATCTCGTCGCCCTCGATCTGCGCATTGACGCCCGGAATGTCGCGGAGCGCCATGCAGACGGCCTTCGTGAAGAAGCCCATGAAGCCCAGACGGACGCCATGCTTCTTCTCGAACAGATCCTTATACTTGGCGCGCGCCTCGATGACGTTGGTCATGTCCACGTCGTTGTAGGTCGTCAGGAGCGCCGCATTGTTCTGCGCTTCCTTGAGTCGCTTGGCGACGGTCTGGCGCAGGCGGGTCATCTTGACGCGCTCCTGCTTGCGGCTCGGACCGGCGCCCGGGGCATCGGCAGCCGGCGCTGCCGCAGGCGTCGAGGCAGCCGCCTTAGCGGTGCCGGCGGCGACGGCGGCGGTGACGTCGTCCTTGGTCAGGCGGCCGTCCTTGCCGGTGCCCTTGATCTTGCTCGGGTCAAGACCATGTTCCAGCACCAGGCGGCGGACCGCCGGCGACAGGGTCAGGTTGCCGCCTTCTTCGTCGTCCGAAACGGGTGCCGATGCAGCTGCAGCAGGCGCCGCTGCCTCGGCCTTCGCAGCCGGCGCAGCAGCGGCCGGTGCCGGCGAAGCGGCCGCAGCCGCACCTTCGTTCACATAGGCCAGCAGCGCGCCGACCTCGACCGTATCGCCTTCCTTGGCGATGATATCGCCCAGCACGCCGGCGACAGGTGCAGGCACGTCGACCGCGACCTTGTCGGTTTCCAGGCTGACGATCGGCTCATCGGCCTTGACCGCTTCACCGGGCTTCTTGAGCCACTGGCCAACGGTTGCTTCGGTAACGGATTCGCCCAGCGTGGGGACTTTGACTTCGGTTGCCATGAGCTGTCTCAGCCTTTCTTCTGGCGGCGGATTTCTTCACGAACGCTGTGGCCCAGCGCATCGGCGACGAGGGCGCCCTGTTCGGCGACATGGCGCTTGGCCAGGCCCGTGGCGGGCGAGGCCGATGCCTTTCGGCCGGCATAGCGGGCGCGCATCGGCGCCTTTCCGGCCTTGGCCAGCGCTTCCTCGACATAGGGTTCCACGAAGAACCAGGCGCCATTGTTGCGCGGCTCTTCCTGGCACCACACGACCTCTTCCAGGTTGGTCATGCGCGCGATACGTGTCGCCAAGGCCTCGGTCGCGAACGGATAGATCTGCTCGATCCGAACGATCTGCACGTCCTTGTCGCCATGTTGATCGCGGGCTTCCATCAGGTCGTAGAAGACCTTGCCCGAACAAAGCACCAGGCGCTTCGTGTCCTTGTCGGACGCCCCATTGGGGTCCGACAGGATGCGCTTGAAATGCGTTTCGCCCAGGAAATCCTCGGCCTTGCTGACCGCCGCCTTGTGCCGCAGCAGCGACTTGGGCGCCATGATGATCAGCGGCTTGCGGAAAGGCCGCAGCATCTGGCGACGCAGGATATGGAAATAGTTGGCCGGCGTCGTGACGTTCGCGACCTGGATATTGCCTTCCGCGCAGAGCTGGAGATAGCGTTCCAGACGCGCCGAGCTATGCTCCGGCCCCTGCCCCTCATAGCCGTGCGGCAGGAGGCAGACGAGGCCGTTGGAGCGAAGCCACTTGGTCTCCGACGACGCGATATACTGGTCGAAGATGATCTGCGCGCCATTGGCGAAATCGCCGAACTGCGCTTCCCAGATGACCAGGCTCTTGGGGTCCGCCAGCGCGAAACCATATTCGAAGCCGAGCACCCCATATTCGGACAGCGGCGAATCCAGCACCTCGAAACGGCCATGCGGCACGGTCGAGAGCGGGATATATTTCGCTTCCGTATCCTGGTCGGTCCAGACCGCATGACGCTGGCTGAAAGTACCGCGCCCGGAATCCTGTCCCGACAGGCGCACCCCATAGCCTTCCGACAGGAGCGACCCGAAGGCCAGCGCCTCGCCGGTCGCCCAGTCAAAATTCTCGCCCGTCTTGAACATCTCGGCCTTGGCGTCGAGAACGCGCTTGAGCGTCTTGTGGACGTTATGCCCTTCAGGAACGGTAGTCAGCGTCTTGCCCAGACCGTCAAACAGCTTCTGGCTGATCGCAGATTCCACGCTCTGGCGCGCGGTTTCGGCGTCGGCGGGCTTGTGCAGCCCCGACCAGCGACCGGCGAACCAGTCGGCCTTGTTCGCCTTGTAGCTCTTGGCCGCCTCGAACTCTTCTTCCAGATGGTTGACGAAATCGTCCGTCGCCTTGGCAACGAAGGCATCATCGACCAGGCCTTCCGCCTTCAGCCGCGCCGCATAGACGTCGCTGACCGGGGGATGCTGGCGGATCTTGGCGTACATCTGCGGCTGGGTGAAGCCCGGCTCGTCGCCTTCATTATGACCGAAGCGACGATAGCACCACATGTCGATCACGATGTCGCGATGGAAGGCCTGGCGATATTCCATCGCCAGCTTGCAAGCGAAGGTCACGGCTTCGGGATCGTCGCCATTGACGTGCAGGATCGGCGCCTGGACGCCCTTGGCCACATCGCTGGGATAGGGCGAGCCGCGCGAGAATTGCGGGCTGGTGGTGAAGCCGATCTGGTTGTTCACGATGAAGTGGATGCAGCCGCCCGTATTATAGCCGGGGACGCCCGAGAAGCCGAGGCATTCCCAGACGATGCCCTGGCCAGCGAAGGCCGCGTCGCCATGGATCAGCACCGGCAGCACCTGGTCATGCTTGGCCAGATCGTCGCGGAAGGTCTGCTGCGCGCGGACCTTGCCCAGCACCACGGGATCAACGGTTTCGAGGTGCGACGGGTTGGGCACCAGCGACATATGGACCTTGATGCCGTCGAACTCGCGGTCGGTCGAAGTGCCGAGATGGTACTTCACGTCGCCCGAACCGCCGACATCTTCGGGATTGGCGGTACCGCCCGAAAATTCGTGGAAGATGACGCGGAAGCCCTTGGCCATGACATTGGCCAGCACGTTCAGGCGGCCGCGATGGGCCATGCCGAACACGATCTCGCGCACGCCCGACGAACCGCCATATTTGATGACAGCTTCAAGCGCGGGAATCATCGATTCGCCACCGTCGAGGCCGAAGCGCTTGGTGCCGACATATTTGCGGCCCAGGAACTTCTCATATTGCTCGCCCTGGATGACCTTGGCCAGGATCGCCTTCTTGCCCTCGGGCGTGAAGTGGATTTCCTTGTCCTTGCCTTCCAGCCTGTCCTGGAGAAAGCGGCGCTCCTCCACGTCGGCGATGTGCATATATTCCAGGCCGACATTGCCGCAATAATTGGCGCGCAGGATCGCGACGATCTCGCTGACCGTCGCATATTGCACGCCCAGCGTACCACCCAGATAGATCTTCTTGGAGGGATCGGTCAGGCCATGATATTCCGGCGTCAGGTCGGCCGGCAGGTCACGCTTGGCAAGGCCCAGCGGATCGAGGTTGGCGGCCAGATGACCACGCACGCGATAGGTGCGGATCAGCATCTGCGCGCGGATGGCATCGTCAGCGGCAGCCACCACATCGGCATCCGACACGGCCTTGCCCGCCGACTTGGCGGCGGCCTTCACGGCGACCTGCATCTGCGTGGGGTCCAGCGCCCCGGTCAGATCGTCGGTGTCCGTCAGCGGCCAGTTGTCGCGCGCCCAGCTCGGCCCGCGCTCGACCTCGAAATCCTGGTTTTCGTAACCCATGTCCCTACGTCCCATCCCAGCCGCGTGCAGTCGCGGATGCGGGAAAATAGCGGCCGGGGTGCAGCCCGGCCGCATCATCTATCGGCTGATCAGCCCTTCAGCACTTCGACCAGCGTCGAACCCAGCTCGGACGGGCTGGCAGCGACCTTGATACCGGCCGCTTCCATCGCCGCGATCTTGCTCTCGGCGTCGCCCTTGCCGCCCGACACGATCGCGCCGGCATGGCCCATGCGACGGCCCGGAGGGGCGGTGCGGCCCGCGATGAAACCGGCCATCGGCTTCTTGCGGCCCTTCTTGGCCTCGTCGATCAGGAACTGGGCGGCCTGCTCTTCCGCGTCGCCGCCGATTTCACCGATCATGATGATTGATTCGGTCGCGTCGTCGGCCAGGAACAGTTCCAGCACGTCGATGAAGTTGGTGCCGTTGACAGGATCGCCGCCGATGCCGACCGCGGTGGTCTGGCCCAGGCCCGCATTGGTGGTCTGGAACACGGCTTCGTAGGTCAGCGTGCCGGAACGCGACACGACGCCGACCGAACCCTTGGAGAAGATCGACCCGGGCATGATGCCGATCTTGCACTCATTGGGGGTCAGCACGCCGGGGCAGTTCGGGCCGATCAGACGCGACTTGCTACCCGACAGGGCGCGCTTCACGCGAACCATGTCGAGGACCGGGATGCCCTCGGTGATGCAGACGATCAGCGGGATTTCGGCGTCGATCGCTTCCAGGATCGAATCGGCCGCGAACGGCGGCGGCACATAGATGACCGACGCATCGGCGCCGGTCTTCGACTTGGCTTCCGCAACGGTGTCGAACATGGGCAGGCCGATATGGGTCGTGCCGCCCTTGCCGGGCGTCACGCCGCCAACCATCTGGGTGCCGTAGGCCAGAGCCTGTTCGGTGTGGAAGGTGCCGGTGGCACCGGTCATACCCTGGGTGATGACCTTGGTGTTCTTGTTCACCAGAATGGACATGCGTGTCCCTTTATCTTCTGTGGACGTGGCACTTGGGTCTAAAGCGATCCGCCCCAGGCTGCGCACTTACCTGGGACGGACCGGTGCAAGCTTGTGGGCTCAGGCGAGCGAGGGGTCGATGGCCTTGCAGGCTTCCAGCAGTTCCTTGACCGCATCGACCGACACCTGAAGGTTCGCCTTGGCTTCGTCGTTCAGCTCGATCTCGACGACCTGCTCGACGCCATCCTTACCGATGATGACCGGCACGCCGACATAGAGATTGTCCACGCCATACTGGCCGGTCAGGTTGGCGGCGCAGGGCAGCAGGCGCTTCTTGTCGCCCAGATAGGCTTCAGCCATGGCGATCGCGCTGGTGGCGGGTGCGTAGAAGGCCGAGCCGGTCTTCAAGAGCGCGACGATCTCGCCGCCGCCCGAACGGGTGCGCTGCACAATGGCGTCGATGCGCTCCTGCGTCGAGCGACCCTGCTTGATGAGGTCGGGCACCGGGATGCCGGCGACGGTCGAATATTCGATGACCGGGACCATCGTGTCGCCATGGCCGCCGAGCACGAAGCTGGTGACGTCCTTGGCCGAGACGTTGAATTCTTCGGCCAGGAAGTGGTTGAAGCGCGAGCTGTCGAGCACGCCCGCCATGCCGACGACCTTGTTGTGCGGCAGGCCCGAAAATTCACGCAGCGCCCACACCATCGCGTCGAGCGGATTGGTGATGCAGATGACGAAGGCGTCGGGCGCGTTGGCAGCAATGCCCTCGCCCACGGCCTTCATGACCTTGAGGTTGATGCCCAGCAGGTCGTCGCGGCTCATGCCCGGCTTACGGGCGACGCCGGCGGTGACGATGATGACGTCCGCACCCGCGATATCGGCATAGTCGTTCGAGCCAGTGATCTTCGCGTCGAAGCCTTCGACCGAACCGCACTGGGACAGATCGAGCGCCTTGCCCTGCGGCACGCCCTCCACCACGTCGAACAGGACGATATCGCCCAGACCCTTGAGCGCCGCGAGGTGCGCCAGCGTGCCGCCGATATTGCCAGCGCCGATGAGCGCGATCTTCTTACGGGCCATATGCAATCATCCTCCAAGTCATGACTACTGGAATTGCCGGCCCGCCTACGCCCTTCGGACGGGGGTTTCAACCTGCCAAAGGGCTGAGGGACAAATTATCTTTGCAATTCATTCGCAGTTGCATTAATGGAGATTTACACCCTGTCGCTCCGGGCTCCTACCCTGGTCCGCGAGCCTTCCCTGCAGAGGTATCCTGCCGGGCGCCTTTCTCCTCGGGGGCGCCCGGCCTGTTTTGCTTTATGAAAATTGCGTTCCGATGAACGACACGCGCAATATCCGGCGAGCAGATTCCTCCCGCCGATGAACTGACTTGCGATGCGAAAGCCTATTTTGGCCCGTGGCCCAGCGCCAGATAATCGTCTGACTGCATTTCCATCAGCCGCGATACGGTGCGCTCGAACTCGAACGCCCCATCCCCTTCGGGATAGAGGCGCGCCGGCTCCGCATCCGCCGCGGCCAGCAGCTTCACCCGATATTCGTAAAGCGAGTCGATCAGAGTCACGAACCGCGCCGCCTCGTTACGATTTTCGGGCCCCAACACCGGAATGCCCACGATGATGACGGTGTGATATTTGCGCGCGATGGCCAGATAGTCCGGCGCGCCGCGCGCCTCCACGCACAACCGCTTGAAGGAGAAGACCGCGACGCCCTTCAGGCTCTTGGGCACCTGCATGGTGCGCCCGCCCTGAACCACAATCTCCTCCGCCGGCACCCTGGCCCGGTCCTCGACCGGATAGTCGGTCAAGCGGAAAAAGGCCTCGGACAGCGCCTTCGTCGCCTCCGGCCCGTTGGGGCAGTGCCACAGCTTCGCGTCGCCCAGACGGTCGCGCCGGTAATCAACCGGCCCGTTCAGCGTCATCACGTCCAGCTTCGCCTTGATCAGGTCGATGAAGGGCAGGAAAAGCTGGCGGTTGAGACCATTCTTGTAGAGTTCGTCAGGCTCGCGGTTGGAGGTGGTGACGATCGTCACCCGCTTTTCCAGCAGCCCGGTGAATAGGCGCGACATGATCGCCGCGTCAGCCATGTTGTTCACGACCATCTCGTCGAAGCAGAGCAGTCGCGCCTCCTCGGCCAGCGACTCGACAACCGGCGGGATCGGATCGCCCGTCTCAGACTTGCGCGCCTCGGCAAGGCGGGCATGAACGTCCAGCATGAATTCGTGGAAATGGGCGCGCTTCTTGCGCTTCACTTGAACCGTGTCGAAGAACAGGTCCATCAGCATCGACTTGCCGCGCCCGACGCCACCCCACATGTAGAGGCCGCGCGGTGGCTCGGGCGCCTTGCGCAGCAGCTTCCAGAGCGTCGATCCGCGGGCTGGCGCCGCTTCCAGTTCCTGTTGCAGCCGGTCGAGTCGAACCGCCCCCGCCCGCTGGTCCGAGTCGGGCCTCAGTTCGCCGGCCTGGACCAGCGTGTCGTAGCGGGCGATCACGCTGCTCACCTGGCGGCAGGCGCCTTGCGGATAGTGGCGGAGGATGCTGCGACGGGCTGACCATCCTGGGTGATGAGCATCCGCAGGAAGAAGAGCCTCCCCGTCTCCCGCAGCATCTCCACGTCGGCAAACAGATCAGGCCCGACCTTGCCCGCGCCCAGATATTGCATGGACAGGTCGATGGTCACGCCATTGACCTGCGCCTTGTGCCCCATGACCCAAAGGCCGCCGAAATAGGCATGATCGGCAAACGCCGCCAGGAAGCCGCCGTGAAGCGTGTCGACTCGATTACGATGATTGGCACGCGTCTCCAGCCCGACCAGCGCCTTGCCCGGCGCATCACTGCGCATATAGCCGCGCCCGATCGCCTGGAGGAAAGTGTCGGGGTGCGGGTCCGACCAGGCGGCCCAGCCCGCCCACTTGCCTTCGGTCAGCGTGGCGCCGCCCGCTATGCCGTCACTCGCCAACTTACAGCTGCCGTTCGACCATCATCTTCTTGGTTTCGGCGATCGCCTTGGCCGGCGAAAGGCCCTTGGGGCAGACGTTCGCGCAGTTCATGATGGTGTGGCAACGATAGAGGCGGAAGGGATCTTCCAGCTCATCAAGACGCTCGCCGGTATATTCGTCACGGCTGTCCGCCAGCCAGCGATAGGCCTGGAGCAGGATCGCCGGACCCAGGAACTTGTCGCTGTTCCACCAATAGCTGGGGCAGCTGGTCGAGCAGCAGGCGCACAGGATGCACTCGTAGAGGCCGTCCAGCTTCTCGCGATCGGCGGGCGACTGGAGCCGTTCCTTGCCGCTCGGCGGCGGGCTGACGGTTTGCAGCCACGGCTTGATGCTGTTGTACTGGGCGTAGAAATGGGTGAAGTCCGGCACCAGATCCTTGATGACGTCCATGTGCGGCAGCGGCGTGATACGCACATCCTTGCCGGCACACTCGTCGATCGCGGTGGTGCAGGCCAGCCCGTTACGGCCGTTCATGTTCATCGAACAGCTGCCGCAAATGCCTTCGCGGCAGGAGCGGCGGAAGGTTAGCGTCGGATCATATTCATTCTTGATCTTCAGCAGCGCGTCCAGGACCATCGGACCGCAGGAGTCGAGGTCGATCTCATAGGTGTCATAACGCGGATTTTCGCCGGAGTCGGGATCGTAGCGATAGACCTTGAAGCTGCGGACGTTGGTCGCCCCTTCAGGCGCCTTGTGGGTCACGCCCTTGCCGCTGATCTTGCTGTTCTTGGGCAACGCAAATTCGGCCATCGCTCGTCGAGCCTCTTCGTCGATGTCTGTCTGTTGGGGGTCCGCATAACGAAAAATCTGCAAAGGTCCAGCACCGAGGACCATGTTTCTGCCCGCAAAGCCTTGTTGCAAATGGCTTGCAGATCAGCATGGCGGCCAAGTCCGCGTCTTGCTTCCTTCACCATCCGCGCTAGGGCGACGAAATCTGTGGGGAACTCCTATTGCCGATCGACATCGCCTTTCTCGCCATCGCCGAGGCCCAGCAACTCTATCATTGGCTGCCCGCCGCGCTGGAACTGGCGCGCCGGCCCGATGTACGGGTCAGCATCTTGTCCCCTTCGGACATGATATTGGCGCTGGTGACAAGCTATGATCCAGAAGGCCGCCTGAACATCGTTCGCCTGGCGCGGCCGCCATCGCGGCCCGACTCGCTCTTCCGCCAGCCCTCGCGGCTGGCGACCCTGCTGCTCAACTTGTCCACCATCGCCCGCTTCCCGACGCTCGTGACCACCGAGATCAGCAGCGCCTGGCTCCGCCGCATACCCGGCTTCCATCCCCGCCTCATCCTCATCAAGCATGGCGCGGGCGACCGGGAGGGCGGCTACAAGAAACGCCACGCCGATTTCGACCTGACCCTGGTCGCGGGCGAAAAGGATCGCCGCCGCATGATCGAGCGCGGCCTATGCACCGCCGAGACGGTCGCCGTCGGCGGCTATCCCAAGTTCGAACTGAAGGCGGCGCGGCAGCGCTTCTTCCCCGACGACAAGCCGCTCCTGCTCTACAATCCGCATTTCGATCCGGCGCTG
The DNA here is from genome assembly GCF_029590555.1 of Sphingobium sp. V4. Taxonomy (NCBI): domain Bacteria; kingdom Pseudomonadati; phylum Pseudomonadota; class Alphaproteobacteria; order Sphingomonadales; family Sphingobiaceae; genus Sphingobium; species Sphingobium sp. V4. Next base: position 2,257,821 of record NZ_CP081001.1, read on the forward strand.
TCGTCATGGATCAAGCACGGCCCCGACGTTCTGGCCGCGCTGGAGTCGCTGACCGGCTGGAACGTCATCATCGCCCCGCACACCAAGCTGGCACGCAAGGTGCCGGCGATCACCAGCAGCGCGCCGCACATCCGGATCGACATGGGCAGCCGCCGGTCGATCGACATGAGCTATACGATGAGCGCGGACGTCTATCTGGGTGACGTATCGAGCCAGGTCTATGAGTTCCTTATCGAACCGCGCCCCTGCATCTTCCTCAACCTCGACCGGCACGACGGGTCGGGCGATGCCTTCGCCCACTGGAAGCTGGGGCAGGTCATCGAGCGGGCCGACGCCCTGCCCGCCGCCCTCGCCCGCGCGAACGACTTGCAACCGGGCTATGTTGCTGCGCAAAAGGCGGCAATGCAGCAATCCATCGACCTGTCCCCGGTCCCCGCGTCGCAGCGCCAGGCCGACCTCATCCTGAATTTCGCGACAGCCCCCAAGGACTCATAACGCCATGAGCCAGACGATCACCACCACCCTCGGCCCGGTCCGCCTGCTCGGCGAGAATGCGACGCCGATCTGGGGCATGTCCAATGCCGAGCGCAACCGCCGCATGGCGGAAAGCGCGGCGAAGAACGGCAGCATACTCGCGCCAGGGCATGAACTGCTGTTCAACCTGGCCTATGCCTTCGACCCTTTGCTGCTGCGCCTCGCGCTCGAAACGCCGGGCACGCTGTTCGCCTGGGGACGGACGCCCATTGTCGGGCAGGTGCCGGTGGGCAGCGATCCGCTCGCGGCGCCGACGGTCATCGACCTGTCGGACGGCCGCAAGCTCTACAATCGCCAGCTTCGCAAGCTGGAACAGCCGATGGTGCGCGAACTCACCCCGGGCACCCGGCGCGAGATCGAGCGGCGCAGCTATTTCGGCGCCTACAAGGGCGTCACCGACCTGCTGACCAAATATCTCTGGCCCGAACTGGCGCTGGTCCTGACCCGCATCGCCGCGCAGCTGCGCATGACGCCCAACATGGTGTCGGTGATCGGCGTCACCCTCTGCCTGGTCGCAACCTTCCTCTTCGCCAAAGGGATGTACTGGACCGGATTCCTCAGCGGCTTCATCTTCATGGTGCTGGACACGGTTGACGGCAAGCTCGCCCGCTGCACCATCACCTCGTCCAAATGGGGCAATGTGATCGACCATGGCGTCGACCTGGTCCACCCGCCCTTCTGGTGGTATTTCTGGGGCACCGGCCTCGCCTATTGGGGCCTTGCGCTGTCGCCCGGCACCTTCGCCTTCATCATGACCGCCGTGATCGCCGGCTATGTGCTGCAACGGCTGATCGAGGGGATGTTCCTCAAGGACTTCAAGATGGACATCCATGTCTGGCAGCCGTTCGACAGCCAGTTCCGCCTGATCACCGCACGGCGCAACCCGAACATGGTGATCCTGTTCGTCGCGCTGCTGGCCGGGCGGCCCGACATCGGCCTGATCGCCCTCGCCTGGTGGACCATCCTTTCGCTGGTCGTCCATGCCGTGCGGCTGGCGCAGGCCTATGCCGTGCAGCGCAGCGGCAAGCCGATCGTCAGCTGGATGGATGAAGCGGAGGCGGCGCGATGAACGCGACAATCGAGAAGTTCGGCTGGCCAGCCACGCTGGTCGCGGCGTTCGAGCACTGGCTGGTCCTGCTCCGCCCGGCCCAGCCGACGCTGGGATCCCTGGTGCTGGCGGCGAAAAGTGACGCCACCGCCTTCGGCGACCTGCCGGCGGCGGCCCATGCCGAACTCAAGACCGTGACCACCGTGATCGAGGCGGCGCTGGGCAAGGCGGTGGGCTACAGCAAGATCAACTATCTGATGCTGATGATGGTCGACCCGCATGTCCATTTCCATGTCATCCCCCGCTATGAAGGGACGCGCAGCGCGGCTGGCGTGACCGTCGCGGATGCGGGCTGGCCGGGCCAGCCGGAGCTTGGCGCGGCGGTAAGACTGGACAGCGAAATGGACAGCTTGCGCGCGTTCCTCCAGGAGGGGTTCGAAAAGGAAATCACCAAGAGCGCCTGAAATTCGATATAACATATTGAATTTCAATAGTCTTTAGACCCGTCTCGGCGAACGGGAACGCGGCGTCTCGCGAGCGTGTTTTGCGCATTTTTGAATCGAAGTGCGTCAAATCATGGTTCGACGATCATCCGCCACGGTCAGCCGCCGACCGTCAATTCCTCATAACAGGCCTGCGCCTCGGGCGCTGGGCCGCGCCGGGCCGGCAGCTGGATCACGCGGACCACCCGCACGCCGCTGGGATGGGGGAAGGTGATGAGGTCGCCCGCGCGCACGGGCGCGTGGGAGCGCTCCACGCGGCGGCCGTTGAGGCGGATATGCCCGTCCTCGGCCAGCTTCTGCGCGGTCGACCGGCTCTTGGAAAGGCGCGCGAACCACAGGAATTTGTCGATCCGCAGCGCCGGTCCATGGCCGGAGCCCGCGTCAGCCATTGCGGCCCAGCAACTCGGCGAGGCCGGCAAAGGCGTTGTTGGCGGGCGCGGGGCTGCCGCCGGCCGAAGCGGTGCGCGGCCGACCGCCCTCCTTCTGGCCGCCATCCCTCTGTCCGCCCTCCTTGCCGGGGCGACGGTTGCCGCCCGGCTTGCCGCCGCGCGGCTGCTGACCATGCTGGGGGCGATCGGTGCGCGCCTTCTGCCGGCCCTTGAACGCCCAGTTGGCGCCCGCGGCAGGCGCGGCGGCGGCGACCACGTCGTCCCCGCTCTCCGTCGCCTCTGTCACTTCAACCGCTTCCGTTTCGGACGCCGGCGCCGCGGCCGGGGCGACCGGGCGGAAACCGGCAAGGCGCATCAGTTGCAGGAAGGAGGGTTCGCTGAGACCCAGCGAAACGATCTGCGGGCTGAGCGCCGTGAAGGCTTCATTCTTCGCGATCGCCTCATGCGCGGCGCGGGCCATGCGTTCGGCCATGTCGATCCGCAGCATCTGATCGCCAAAGCCGCGGAAACCGGCGATTCGCGCACCCATCCGCGCCGGCTTCTCGCCCGCCGGGATCAGCGTGAGGCCGGGGCCCGGCAGCGGCAGGCAGGGCTTGGCGATGCGCGCCGCCAGCAGCGCCGATCGCCAGCGCGCGGCGCCGGGCTTGAGCAGGCCATGATGATAGATATCGAGCACGCCGATATCGATGCCCGCCTTGCGCAGCAGATGGCGCTGATCCTTGTCGAGATGGCCCAGCGCCGAATCGAGTTCGGTCCGCGCGATCACGCCGCCAGCATCGGCCAACTGCGCGAAGACCGCGCGCACCACCGGCGGCACGGCCGGATCGGCGGCGCTTTCGACCATCTTGACCAGCGGCAGCAGATGCTTCTGCTTCTGACCCTCGAACCAGGCGGCGAGGCGCGCCACGACCTGCTTCTGCACATCCTGGCCGAGGCCCAGCAGCGCACGATCAAGCCGGATTTCGGGCGCCAGCAGGGTCGGCCCCGCCAGCAGGGTCGCCACCGGCGTCTCGCCCCAGGCGATGCCCGGCGCCTGTCCCGCCTCGTCCAGCAGCGCAAAATCCGCATCCGCCGCAGCAACCAGTTCGTCAGCCTTCACTCGCAATACCTTTCCAAGGCGCCGTTCCGCGGCCGCCAGCAACATCTTTCGGTCCTGATGCCGCGTAGCGGGATCAACCGAGAATCGGAAGCCGTCAAGTCGTCCGATCGTCTCGCCATCGACACAAACGCTCCCGTCCGGCTCTACCGTGACCGGCAGGGTGCTGGCATTCTGGCCGATGTCGCGCAGCAGAACGGAGGTGCGCCGGTCGACGAATCGCTGCGTCAGCGCGGCATGGAGCGCATCCGACAACTTCTCCTCCAGCGCGCGGGTCCGCTCCGCCATCTCGGCGGGATGGGCCAGCCAGTCGGGCCGGTGCGCGATGTAGGACCAGGTCCGCGCCGCCGCGATCCGGCCCGACAGCGTGTCGATGTCGCCCTGCACCGAATCGAGCCGGGCGAGATTCTGCGCGAACCAGTCGCGCGGGATATGGCCGGTCCCTTCGGACAGGAAGCGCCAGATGCGGCCGACGGTGCGGGCATGATGCTCCGCGCCCAGCTTCTGGAAATCGGGCAGGCCGCTGGCCGCCCATAACCGTTCCACCTGCCTCTGCCCCCTGGCGCGTTCGATGACGAGGGGATCGTCGGCCAGCCGTTTCAGCACGGCATGGTCCACCGCTTCCGGAGCGGCACGCAGTTCGGGGCGCTCGGGCTTCTGTTCCAGGTCGAAGAGCAGATGGTCGAGCCGGTCGGTGCGCGGCGTGCCGTTGCGCCAGAATAAGTGTTCCACCGGCGGGAAGCGGTGCGCCTCGATCGCTTCGATCTCCTCGGGGGTGAAGGCGGCGTCGCCATCTTCATGGCCCAGGCTGCCGAAGGTGCCATCCTTGTGATGCCGGCCGGCCCGCCCGGCGATCTGCGCCATCTCGCTGACGGTCAGGCGCCGGGTGCGCCGGCCATCGAACTTGCGCAGCGAGGCGAAGGCGACATGGGCGACATCGAGGTTGAGCCCCATGCCGATCGCGTCGGTGGCGACCAGATAGTCGACCTCGCCATTCAGGAACATCTGCACCTGCGCGTTGCGGGTTCGGGGCGACAGGGCGCCCATCACCACCGCCGCGCCGCCCCGGAACCGGCGGAGCATTTCGGCCACGGCGTAAACCTCCTCCGCGGAGAAGGCGACGATGGCCGAGCGCTTGGGCAGGCGGGAGAGCTTCTTCGCGCCGGCATAGGAGAGGGTGGAAAAGCGAGGGCGGCCGATGATTTCCACGTCGGGCACCAATGCCTTGACGACGCGGCTGATGGTCGCGGAGCCAAGGATCATCGTTTCCTCGCGCCCACGCGCGCGCAGCAGCCGGTCGGTGAAGATATGGCCGCGCTCAGGGTCCGATCCCAATTGCGCCTCGTCCAGCGCGACGAAGGCGAAATCTTCCTTCGTGCCGCTTTCCCGTCCTCCACCGATTGTTTGTGCGGCTCCGGCCTGCCGGCCTGCGCCGATCGGCATGGATTCCGCCGTGCAGAGGAAATAGCGCGCTTGCGGCGGCACGATCTTTTCCTCGCCGGTGACGAGCGCAACCTGTTGCGGCCCCTTGATCGCGACGACGCGGTCATAGACCTCGCGCGCCAGCAGGCGCAGCGGAAATCCCATCATGCCGCTGCTATGGCCGCACATCCGCTCGACGGCGAGGTGGGTCTTGCCGGTGTTGGTCGGTCCCAGGACGGCAGTGACGGAAGAACGGGCGAACTGGGCCATATCCGCCCTATGTCGGGGATGGAACGGCACGGGGCAAGGAGATTCGGCGGTTCCCGCCGCTTTGCCGAGCCTGTCGGGCCGGCGGCACGATTCGTCGCACGACCGAGTCGATGCGCCCCATCTTAAATTGACTTTAACCCTGCCCGGTTCACAACGGCCGCCCCGACGCATAGAGCGGGAATGTCGGGTCGGCGGTGACGATATCACCCTTGGGGGTCGCGGGTTTGTTTCAGGATAGCCAGTTCGGGTCTCAGCAGGGCGGCGCGTCCATATCCCTGTGGCTCGCGGACTCGCTGCGCCGCGAAGCCCCGGCGCGGCCGCAGGACTGGCGCAGCCGGTTGCGCGACTGGGCCGACGAAGTGGACCTCGTTCCCGACCTGGGCCAGCGCATCGGCAGCCTTACCTGGTTCCGTGGCCTTGCCACCTGTTTCGGCCTCTGCGCCACCGCCCTCTACCTGTCCCCCGGTTTTCAGCCCGTACCCGGCGCGCCCGGCCCGACGCTGAGCGACGCGCATTATGACGAGGTGCGCAGCCAGATGATCACGCCGCTGGCGCTGGGCGCGGACAGTGGCCGGCACATGGGACCGACCGATGCGGTGCAGCCGCTGCGCCAGACGCCCGAGCGCCCGCAGATCGAACTCAACGCCCAGGTCGGCAGCAGCGACACCCTGCCCCGCGCCCTGTCGCGCGCAGGGGTCAGCGGCGGCGATGTCGCGACCGTCATGGCGATGGTCGGCGGCGACATCGGCGCGGGCGTGAAGCCGGGCACGCGGCTCGACATCGTGCTGGGCCGCCGCGCCAGCCGCGACCGCCCCCGGCCGCTCGACAAGCTGGCCTTCCGCGCGCGGCTCGACCTCGGCGTCGAACTGACCCGCAATGGCAACGTGCTGTCGGTGAAGCGCATCCCCATCCGCGTCGACAATACGCCGCTGCGCATCCAGGGCGTGGTCGGCGAAAGCATCTATCGCTCGGCCCGCGCGGCTGGCGCCCCGCCCAAGGCGGTGCAGGCCTTCCTGCGCGTCATCGCCGGCCAGGTCGACCTGGGCGGTATCGGTGCGGGCGACCGTTATGACATCGTCACCGAATATCGCCGCGCCGAAACCGGCGACGTGGAGGTCGGCGAGCTGCTTTATGCGGGCCTGAAGCGCGCGCGCGGCAAGGCGATCGACATGCTGAAATGGACCAGCAACGGCCGCACCGAATGGTTCGAGGCGTCAGGCGTCGGCGAACGGCGCGGCGTGCTCTCTTCGCCGGTGGCCGGGCGCATGTCGTCGGGCTATGGCCAGCGCCGCCATCCGATATTGGGCTATACGCGGATGCACGCCGGCATCGATTTCGCCGCCCGCTACGGCTCCCCCATCTATGCCGTGACCGACGGCGTCGTCGGCTTCGCCGGGCGGCATGGCGGTCATGGCAATTATGTCCGCATCCAGCATGGCGGCGGCCTCGCCACCGGCTATGCCCATATGAGCCGCATCGCCGCCGTGCCGGGCCAGCGGGTGCGGCGGGGCCAGGTGATCGGCTATGTCGGATCGACCGGCCTGTCGACCGGGCCGCATCTTCATTATGAGCTGTATCGCGGCGGCGCGACGGTCAATCCGCTGTCGGTCAAGTTCACGACGACGGCGCAGCTGGCCGGTCGAGACCTGACCGCCTTCCGCGCGCGGCTGGCCCAATATCGGAGCCTGCGCGTGGGGCTGCATGACGGTTTCGCACAGGCGCCGTCGGCCGTGCCGGTGGCGAAAGGCAAGTAGATTTCCGTTCGGGGCCGGGATGCAAAAGCCCTTCCCGCCTCTCCGCCACTCCGCTAACGCGCGGCGATGACAGGTTCCGTTACCGCCATCCTGCTCGCAGGCGCGCGCCCCATTCCCGATCCGCTGGCGCTGGCCGCCGGCGTGCCGGTCAAGCCGCTCGCCCCGGTCGCGGGCGAGCCGATGATCAATCGCCCGGCGCGGGCCTTGCTCGACCATCCCGCCATCGACCGGCTGATCGTCCTGACCCAGCGGCCCGACGTCTTTGCCGCCGATCCCGCCACCGCCTGGCTCGCGGCGCATCCGCGCGTCACCTTCGAGACGGGGGGGCAGGGAATCGCCTCCTCGCTGCTGGCGCTGATGGCGGCGGACGACCTGCCCTTCCCGTTGCTGCTGACCACGGCCGACCATGTGCTGCTCGACACGGCGATGCTGGACCAGTTCGTGGGCGAAGCGGCAGGCGCGGACATTGCCGTCGCCATGGTGGAGCGGGCGACGCTGCTGGCGCGCTATCCGCAGTCGCGGCGCACCTGGCTGAAATTTCGCGACGGCTGGTGGTCGGGCGCCAACATCTTCTGGTTCGGCAGCACCAGGGCGCGCCCGGTCATCGCACTGTGGCAGGAGGTGGAGCAGGACCGCAAGAAGGGCTGGAAGATATTGTCCGCCTTCGGCCCGGTCGCGCTGATCGGCGCGCTGCTGCGCATATCGACACTGCGCGGCGGGATCGCGCGGATCGGCCGGCGCTTCGGCCTTGCCGCGCGGCTGGTGGCGATGGACAGCCCCGAAGCCTGCATCGACGCGGACAAGCCCGCCGACGTAACGCTGATCGAATCGATCCTCGCCCGGCGTTAGACAGACTCTAGCCGCCGCTTGTCACGGCCCGGCGGCTGGCGAGGCCCATCATCGTGAAGCCGGCGAGCGATGCTGCGATATTCGCCATCGCCGCACCCTGCGTGCCGTAGAGCGGCAGCAGCGCGGATTGCAGGCCGAGCAGCAGCAGGGTCGAAACGAAGGATATCCGCAGCGACAGGCCAGCCCGGTCAGTCGCCATCAGCAGCGGGCGGTAGCTGACCCCGATCAGGTCGATGCAGGCGGCGACGCCCAGCATCAGCAGCAGCGGATAGGCAGGCAGGAATTCCCGTCCCGCGATCAGCCCCAGCAAAGGATGGCCAATCATCAGGATCAGGCCGATGATGACCGCGCCGACCACCAGCGCCAGGCGGTTCGTCCGCCGGAACAGGGCGCCCAGCGCTTCGCGCCCGTGGCTGCTGGTCCGCGAGAGTTCGACGAAGATGCTGCGCGACAGGAGGCTGGAAATCTTGGTCAGCGAATTGGCGAGCTGGTTGGCGAGGCGATAGAGACCCGCCCCGGTCGGGCCGACGAAGGCGCCGACGATCAGCACCGCGACCTGCTGCCCGATGGAGGACAGGCTGGTCTGGAGGTTGGTGGCGGTGAGGAAGCCGATGATGCCGGGATTTTCGGCACGCGCATCCAGCGCACGGCCTGCGCGCCAGTCGCCGATCCGCCCGCGCCCGACCCGGAACGCCAGCCACCAGTAGCTCAAGGCGCAGAGCAATTCGGCAAAGGCCCAGGCGATCAGGAAGCCGGTGATGCCGGGCATGAGCGCCAGCGCGACCAGCGCGCCGATCATGCGGCCGACAGGGATCATGGTTTCGGCGAAGGCAGCCGAATCGAACCGGTCGAACAGGCGCAATATGCCGGTGGGGCTGGATCGGATGGTGATCATCATCACCATGCAGAACAGCCAGACCTGCCAGCCCATGCCCGGTCCCAGTTCCAGCGCCCGGCCGAAGAAGAGGATGATGGCCGCCGCGATTCCACCGCCCGCGACCGCCGATGCAAGGTCGATCAGGATGCAGAAGCGCAGCACGCGATTGAGCGCGTCGCCATCGTTCGCGGCGAGATGGGGCTGGCCATAGCGCACGACGATCTGCCAGCTGTCGAAGCTGACCAGCGCCTTGATGACGTTGGCGGCGCTCAGCACCAGCGCGAAGCGGCCGAAATCGGCGACGCCGAGCGTGCGGGTGACGATGGCGAGATAGGCGAGGCTGAGCACCGCGCCCACGCCCTTGCCGCCCAGCAGCCAGCCGGTATTGGCCAGGATGCGGGCGAAGCCGTCGCCCGCCGCGCCCGATCCGCGCTTGAACATCACTATGACTGCCGGCCTTTCCGTCATGGCATCGCAGAGGCATGGCATCCGTTCGTCCAGGCTCGGCCCGAATGGCGCGCTGCTCTCCATGCGCGCTTTAGGCGAGCGCCGGGTCGAGTGCAAACGCCGCCTTTTTTTGGGCAAAATTGCCCGTTAACAGCGCGCCCATGACCATCAGCAAAGCCATCATCCTGTCCGCCGGCCAGGGGTCGCGCCTCCTGCCGCTGACCCGCGACATTCCCAAATGCCTGATCGACTTCAACGGCCGCAGCCTCATCAGCTGGCAGGTCGCGGCGCTGGCGGCCAATGGCGTGACCGACATCGTCGTCGTCACCGGGTTCCGCACCGAGCGGGTCGAGGATCATGCGCTCCAGATCTACCGCGAAAGCGGCGTGCGCATCCGCACCGTGTTCAACCCCTTCTTCCAGGTCGCCGACAATCTGGGCACCTGCTGGATCGCGCGCGAGGAAATGCACCGGGACTTCATCATCCTGAACGGCGACACCATCGTATCGGACGAGATCGTCGCCCGGCTGATCGCAGGCGCGCAGGACGCAATCACCGTCACCGTCGACGTCAAGGCGAAGGGTGAATATGATGATGACGACATGAAGGTGAACCGCGATGCCAGCGGGCGCCTGCACGCCATCGGCAAGCGGCTGCTGCCGCCCGACACCAACGCCGAATCGATCGGGATGCTGGCCTTCACCGGCGAAGGTCCGGCGATCTTCCGCAACCAGATCGACCAGATGATGCGCACGCCCGAAGGCGTCGAACGCTGGTACCTCCGCGCGATCGACATCATCGCCAAGGGCAATCGCGTCGGCACCGTCTCGATCGAGGGGCTGGACTGGCAGGAGGTCGACTTCCCGCAGGATGTGGAGGCGGCCAAGGCGCTGACCGCCGCATGGGTGGCCGAGGGGCGCTACGCGAAATAGGATGGACGGGCCGATCCGGCGTCCTGCGACGCTGCACTTCCGCCCGCGCCGCCCAAAACCGGCCCTACATCCCCGGCAACAATATCCTCATTGACCTTCGCGCGCGGCAGGCATAGCAGGACCGCGCTTTTCCAAACGATAGAGTGCCCAGACAATGACCTATGTCGTGACCGACAACTGCATCCGCTGCAAATATATGGATTGCGTCGAGGTCTGCCCCGTGGACTGTTTCTACGAGGGCGAGAACATGCTGGTCATCAATCCCAACGAGTGCATCGACTGCGGCGTGTGCGAACCGGAATGCCCGGCCGAGGCGATCCTGCCCGATACCGAGAACGGCCTGGAAAAGTGGCTGGAGCTGAACACCAAATATTCGGCCGAATGGCCCAACATCACGGTCAAGGGCGAAGCCCCGGCCGACGCCGAGGCGATGAACGGCGTCGAGAACAAGCTGGAGCAGTTTTTCTCGCCCGAACCCGGCTCCGGCAACTGATCCGGGCGGCCGCGCGCCGCTCCTTATTGCGTCCCATATTGCGGTGCACCCCCAGACTTTGTGTCCAGGGGTGGTAATTTTGTTACGAATCTGCTAAATAACGCCGCAACGGCCGGAATGCCCCCCTTATTCCGGCCTTGGAGAATAAGCTTCATGTCCTGACGGGTCGCGCCGCGGACTTCCCGGCAGATGGCCTTTGTGCATCTGCTCCGCGACGTCCCGTTCCCCGGTTGAATTGGAAAGGTATCAAATGGCTGCCAAGGCGCTGTCCTTTGACGTTGGTGATTATGTCGTTTATCCCAAGCATGGCGTAGGCCGCGTGATCGAGCTGCAGAAAGAGCAGATCGCGGGCATGGAACTGGAGCTCTATGTGCTCCGGTTCGAGAAGGAGCGCATGACGCTCCGCGTTCCGACCAACAAGGCCGAAGGCGTCGGGATGCGCAAGCTGTCCTCCAACAAGACGCTGGAGGAAGCGATGGAAACCCTGAAGGGCAAGCCCAAGGTGAAGCGCACCATGTGGTCCCGCCGCGCGCAGGAATATGAAGCGAAGATCAATTCGGGCGACCTAGTGTCGATCGCCGAAGTGACGCGCGACCTGTTCCGCGCCGACGACCAGCCCGAGCAGAGCTATTCGGAGCGCCAGATCTTCGAAGCGGCCTCCAGCCGCCTTGCCCGCGAACTCGCGGCGATGGAGGAGACGGACGAGCCGAGCGCGCTCAAGAAGATCCTGCGCATCCTCAACGAAGCCGCGCCCAAGCACGTCAAGGTCGAAGGCTGACCATTCCGCCGAGCCGACCACGGCAGGCCGATAAAGGAAAAGGGGCGTTCCGATCGATCGGGACGCCCCTTTTTACTGTTATTCCGGTGGGCCGGTCGGAACCTACTCGCCCTTGACGCTGCCAGCGGCGTCCTTGGCCGCGTCGCCGACATCGCTGGCGGCCTGGCCGACCTGGGTCGCGGCCGTCGACACCGCATTGTCCTTGTTCGTTTCGCTGCTGATCAGGAAGAAGGCGGCCACAGCCACCACGACCACCAGCAGCAGCACCGCCAGCGTCATGCCGCCGCCGCTGCGCTTCTCGATCACCGTCGTCGTCGTTGCCGGACGCTCCTGATAATCGGCCATATGTCACTCCTCCTCGTCACGCCACCCGGCCGGTTCAATGCGCGAATGCGGGGCAATGTTCCGGGGAGGATCGACCGGCATCAGTCCTGGACGGGGACGAAGGCGCCCTTGGCGCGATCCTTCACCACCTGGTCGGCGCGGAACACCGATCCGCTCATGGTGATGTAGACGCCCGGCTCGGCGACCTGCGCGGTGGCGAAGGCCATGCCGAGGTTGAAGCTCGCATCGCTTTCACCGAAACGCGCCGGGGCAAGCGCGCCGACCAGCACGATCGTCTTGCCCGCAATGTCCTTCAACTGCTTCGCCGTCTCGGTCATGGTGTCGGTGCCATGGGTGATGACGATATGGCGTTCGGATGCGGCCGCGACACGGGCGTAGATCAGCGCCCGGTCCTGATCGTCCAGTTCCAGACTGTCCTTGCGGGTCACTTCCTCTATGCGGAAAGGGCGCTTCACGCGGGCGACCTCCAGCAGCTTGGCCATCACCGTCTCGCCGACCTGATAGTCGGACAGGGCGTCGAAATAGATTTTGTCGATCGTGCCGCCGGTGGTGAGCAGCAGGATCGGGGTTTCGGGGGACAGCATAAGGGGACTCCGGGGTCGATTTTCGGGCGCTTTAGCTGAAAAGCGTCCGGGCCGGAACGCCCTTATTCCCCGCGCGCCATCGCTTCGCCCCGGTCGCGCGCAGCGTCAAGCGTATCAGTCAGCAGCACCAGCAGCCGGTCGTCGGCGTCGAGGACATTCAATCCCTCGCGCGTCATGCCGCCGGGACTGGCGACCTGATCGGCGAGCGTCGCCGGGCTTTCCGCCGCGCGGCCGGCCATCTCGGCCGATCCCCGCACCGTCGCCAGCGCCATGCGCGCGGCCTGGTCGGCAGGGATGCCGATCGCTTCACCCGCGCGCGCCAGTGCGTCGACGAAGCGGAACAGGAAGGCCGGGCCGCAACCCGACAGCGCCGTCACCTGATTGAACAGGCCTTCGTCGGCGATCCACTCAGCGAGGCCCAGCGGCTGGATCAGGGCGTCGATGTCGCCCCTCGCCTCGGCCGATGTCGCCATGTCGGTAAACAGCGCGATCACGCCCTCTCCCAACCCCACGGGCAGGTTGGGCATAGCCCGGACGATGTCGCCCGCGGCCGGAAAGCGGCGGCGCAGTTCGGCGAGCGTCGTACCGGCCAGGATCGAGACGAGCCGCGTGTCCGCCGCGCAGAGCGGCGCCAGCGCGGCCGCGACATCGCCGATCTGATAGGGCTTCATGCCCAGCAGCACGGTGGTGCCCGCAGGCAGCGCTGAAGGATAGTCGGTCACGACGGCAACCCCGTCGGCCACCGGCCGGCCACTGGGCCGCAGCACCGTGACGCGCGCGGGGTCGAGACCGCAATCCAGCCAGCGGATGAGCATCTGCCCCGCCATGTTGCCGCAACCGACAAGGAACAGATGATCGGGCCAGACAATCGACATGGGGCGTCTCAGGCTTCGCCGCGCGTTTCGATGAGGCTGGCGGAAATCGCCTCGCTGGGCGACTTGCCACCCCAGAGCACGAACTGGAACACCGGATAGAAGCGTTCGCATTCGTCGATGGCGGTTTCGACCAGCAATTGCGCCTGGTCGAGCGTCAGCGTGCCGCCCGCACCCAGCAGCGCGCCGTGGCGGAACAGGACGATGCCGCTCGACGACCAGAGTTCGAAATGGCCGATCCACAGCTGTTCGTTGATCAGGCCCAGCGTCTCATAGATGGTGCCGCGCTTTTCCTCCGCCACCCGGATGTCGGGCAGGGCCAGGAGCTGGAGCACCTGATCCTCGTCACGCCAGATGCCGCGCAGTTCATATTGCGCCCATGAACCCTGCGTGTTCGCGACGATCTCATCCTCGCCGACCTGCTCGAAGCTCCAGCCATGCGCCTCGAAATAGGCCGCCAGCATGTCGATCGGGGCCGCTTCCTGGCCGCCATGTTCAAATTCGTCGCTATCCATCATCGCCGGGCCTTATCACCGCATAGGGCGAAAGGACAGATAGGATCAGCCTGCGTCACCCGGCGCGGGCTTGGCCGTCCTGGCGCCTTTGGCGACAGGTTCGCCCGCCTTGCCTTCCAGCGCGTCGAGCCGGGCCTTGAGCAGTTCGACCTCCTCCCGCGCTGCGGCGGCCATCGCCTTGACCGCGTCGAATTCCTCGCGCGACACGAATTCCATGCCGCCGATCCATTCCTTCGCCCGCTCGCGCGCGTTGGATTCGAACTCGCGCGTCATGCCCGCCACCGTGCCGGCGGCGCCGTTCACCAGCTTGGCCAGATCGTCGAAAAAGCGGTTCTCGCTCTGCATTGCTCTATCCTCATTGCGGCGCGTCGGGCGCGCCAGACATTCATATCTGGGTCTTGAGCGCCGGAGCGACAAGGGTCTCGGCCTCAGGGTTCAGGCGGCCGATCTCATAATTGAGGAAGGAGGCGAAAGCCAGCCAGCAGAGATAGGGCAGCAGCAACAGGCCCGCGAAGCGCCGGATGCGCCAGAACAGCGCGATCGTTGCGGCCACGACGAGGATGAGGGCCAGCAGCAACGCCAGCGAGCCGCCGACCTGGTGCCAACGAAAGAAAAGCGGCGACCAGGCGAGGTTCATCAGCAACTGGACCAGGAACAGCGCGATCGCGGCGCCCCGCCCCCTTGCCCTGCGTGCGTCCAGCACGATCGCGAAGGCCAGCGCCATCAGGATGTAGAGGATGGTCCACGCGACGCCGAAGGCCCAGCCGGGCGGCATCAGCACGGGCTTTTCCAGCGCGTCGAACCAGCGATTGCCATAGCCGCTATTGGCGAGCCTGCCCGACAGGAAGCCCAGAAAGACGATGGCGGGCACCGTCACCAGCGCCCAGCGCAGATAGGCGAGACGCAACTGACCCTGGGACGCAATCTGGTTCATCGACGGCAACAACCCCCACGCATGTCACTCGGCTGGTTCGGGCGAATCCTTGAGCGCCGATTCCAGCTTGCGGCTAACGGTTTGCGGAGAAACCGTGCGCTTGGCAACGCGGGAATAGAAGATCGGGATCAGGAACAGGGTGATGAGCGTCGCCAGGCTGACGCCGAACACCACGACCACGCCGATCGAATGGCGTGCCGCCGCCCCTGCCCCGCCCCGGATGACCAGCGGCACCGCGCCGATCACAGTCGCGATCGAGGTCATCAGGATCGGCCGCAGGCGGCGCGTCGCGGCCTCGCGAATGGCCTGCGCGATCTCCAGCCCCTCGTCGCGCAGCTGGTTGGCGAATTCGACGATCAGGATGCCGTTCTTGGCCGCCAGCCCGACCAGCATGACTATGCCGATCTGGCTGTAGAGATTGATGGTCCCGCCGGTGATAGCCAGCCCGATGACGCCGCCGGCCACCGCCAGCGGCACGGTGGCGATGATGACGCCGGGATGGATGAAGCTTTCGAACTGGGCCGCCAGCAGCAGGAAGACAATGACGATGGTAAGGCCGAACACGAGCCAGATCGCGCTGCCCGTCTCGCGCAGCGACTGGCTTTCGCCGCGATAGCCCAGCGCCAGCACTTCGGGCGACTGGCGCGCCTGCTCCTCCAGCCAGCCGAGCGCTTCGCCGAGCGAAGTACCCGGCGCCAGCGCCGCCGTCAGGGTGATAGCGCGCAGCTTGTTGTAGCGGTTGAGCTGGCGCGGCCCCGCCACTTCCTTGACCGTGACCAGCGTCGACAGCGGCACCAGAACGCCGGTGCGCGACCGCACATGGATGCGCTCCAGATCCGCCAGCGTCTCGCGCCCTTCATCCTCCGCCTGGACCAGCACGCGATATTCCTCGCCCCGGTCGACATAGGTGCCAACCCGGCGCGACCCCAGCAGGCTTTGCAGCGCCTGGCTGACATCATCGACCGAAACCCCCAGGTCGCCGGCGCGGGCGAGGTTGGTTTCGATCCGCATCTGCGGCTTGCTTTCCTTGTAATCGCTGTCGAGGTTGATGAGTCCGGGATAGTCCGCAGCTGCCATGACGATGCGGTTTCGAGCGGCCACCAGGCCTTCATAGGTGGATCCGGCCAGCACGATATTGACCGGCAGGCCACGCCCGCGCCCCAGCCCCGATCGCGGTGCGGCATTGCCGCGCACGCCGGGCTGGTCGGCGATCACCTTGTTGATGACGGTCGCGACCTGCGCGGTGGTGATGGTACGATCCTCCCACGGACGCAGGAAAGCGATGATGTTGCCGCCGTTGAAATCGTCGGTCGCGCCAAAGCCGGCGGGCGTGCGGATGACCAGGTTCTGAAGCGTGCCATCCTTGCGCAGATAGGCGAGGTCATCCTCGATCTTGCGCATATAGGCCATCATGCGATTGAAGCCGGTGCCTTCGGGTGCGCTGATCTGGGCTTCGACCACGCCCGTATCTTCGGCCGGGGCGAGTTCGCTGGGCAGGCGGGTGAAGAAGAAACCGCCGATCGCAAGGAAGATCAGCACGCCGGCCAGCGGCAGCAGCGGCCGGCGCAACACTGCGTCGAGCCAGCGGGCATAGCCGTCCTCCAGTCGCTGGAAGCGGGCATCGACCCAACGCGCCAGCCGGCCGCGCTCGGCGGTCCTGAGCAACTTGGAACAGAGCATCGGCGCGAGGCTGAGCGAGATGAAGCCGGAGAAGGCGATCGCCGCGATCATCGCGATGGCGAGTTCGCGGAACAGAAGCCCGGTCTGGCCGGCGAGGAACATGACCGGCACGAACACGGCGCAGACGACGAGCGTGGTGGAGATGATCGCAAAGCCCACCTGCCGGGTGCCGAGATAGGCGGCGACCAGCGGGTCTTCGCCCTGTTCGATGCGGTGATAGACATTTTCCAGCACGACGATCGCGTCATCGACCACCAGCCCGATCGCCAGCACGAAGGCGAGCAGGGTCAGCAGATTGATCGACAGGCCGAGCAACCACATCACCGCGCAGGTGGCGAGCAGGCAGATGGGCACGGTGATGGCCGGGATGATGGTGGCGCGCACCGAGCCGAGGAACAGGAAGATGACGAGGATGACGAGCAGCGCCGCTTCGATCAGCGTGTCGTAGACATTGTCGATCGCGCGTTCGATGAAGAGGGATTCGTCGGTGCCGATGGCGACCCGCATCCCCTGCGGCAAGGTGGGCTTCAGTTCCGCGATCAGCGCCTTGGCCTTTTGCGCGACATCGAGCGTGTTCGCGCCCGACTGGCGGATGATGCCGATGCCGATCGCCGTCCCCTGGTTGGAGCGGAAGCTGCTGTAGGGATTTTCCGCGGCTTCCTCGATCCGGGCGACGTCGCCGAGCTTTACCTGATAGCCGTCCGTCCCGCGGCCGACGACAAGTTGCGCGAACTGGTCGGGCGTGGCGAAGGGGCGTTCGACGCGCAGGGTCTGGTTCTGGTCCCGCGATTCGAAGCGGCCGGCCGGCAATTCGACATTCTGGCTGCGCAGCGCCGTTTCGACATCGGCCGGCGTCAGTCCGAAGGCGGCGAGCCGTTCGGCGTTGAACCAGACCCTGGTCGAAGGGCGCGCTTCCCCGCTGATATTGGCGCGGGCGACTCCATCGATCGCGGCGAAGCGATCGACGACGTTGCGGTCGAGATAGTCGCTGATCTGGATGGGCGACCAACCGGGCCGCGAGAAGGCGATGAAGAGGATGGCGCGCGCGTCCGAATCCACCTTGCGGATTTCGGGCGCCAGAGCGTCCTCCGGCAAATCCTCCGTCACCGATCCCACGCGGTCGCGCACGTCGTTGGCGGCGCTGTCTATGTCGCGCGAGGGGTCGAATTCGATATTGATGTTGGACGTGCCGTCCTGCGAGGTCGAGGTGATCGTCTGGATGCCCTGCACCCCGGCCACCGCATCCTCGATCAACTGGGTGATGCGGGTTTCAACCACCGATGCCGCCGCGCCGGTATAGCTGGTTTCGACTGACACGATCGGTGGATCGGTGTCGGGATATTCGCGCACCGACAGGCTGATGTAACCGACGACGCCGACGATGCAGAGCAGCACCGCGACCACGGCGGCGAAGACCGGGCGGCGGACGGACAGGTCGGACAGTTGCATGGCTTCAGCCCGCTGCCTTGGCGGGACCGGGCTTGTCGCCGGCCAGCCGCACCGTCACCCCGTCGGTCAGCTTGACCACGCCTTCGGTCACGACCTTCTGCCCGGCCTTCAGCCCCCCGGTGATTTCGACGAGGCCGTTCTGGCGGATGCCGGTGTCGACCTTCACGCGCTTTGCGGTGCGATCCTCCAGCACGAACACGAAACGCTCATCGCCATCGCCGACAACGGCCAGTTCGGGCACCGCGAGCGACTGGCGCTGGCTGGCGAGGACGCTGACGGTCAGCAACATGCCCGGCTTCAGCGCATGATCGGGATTGGGCAGGATGGCGCGCACCCGGATGGCGCGGGTGGCGGGATCGATCACCGGGTCGATGGTGGCGATCATGCCGGCAAAGGGCCGATCGGGCCATGCGGCGGAGACCGCCTTGATCGGCATCCCTTCCCGGAGCAGCGACAGCCGGGTTTCGGGAATGGTGAAGTCCAGCTTGATGCGGCTGATGTCGCTGACCGTGGCGATCGCGGTGCCGGCGGTGACGATCGCGCCGGGCGATACGGTGCGCAGGCTGACCCAGCCGGCGAAGGGCGCGCGGATGACGCGGTCGCCGATCGAGGCGCGGGCCAGGTCGGCATTGGCGCGGGCGGAGTTGGCAAGCGCGGTCTGCTGGTCGAGCGTCGCCCCGGTGGCGAAGCCGCGCGCCTTCAACGCCTGGATGCGCTGGAGCTGCTGGCTCGCCTGAAGCGCGGTCGCCTCGGCCGAGGCGAGTTCGGCCCTTTCCTGCCCCACGGCGAGGGTCGCGATCACCTGCCCCTTCGCCACGAAGCCGCCATCCGCGAAGTTGAGGGCGGTGATCCGCTCCGTCACCGGCGCGGACAGCACCACCTGTTCATTGGCCAGCGCGGTGCCCACCGCTTCGAGCGTGTCGGTGAAGCTGACCCGCGCGATCGGACCAGCCTCCACCAGCGGCACGGCGCGCGGTTTCTGCTGTTTTTCGCCATTGCAACCGGCGAGGCAAAGGGCTGTGAGAATGATAGGCAGAAACGGGCGCATGGCAGAGGGCTATCGGGCCTTTCAACGCGACACAAGCTGACCGTTGGTCGCGTCATGTATCAATATGTATCGGGGCGGAAAACGAACATACGTCCATTATCCACCAAGCCGGGCATGGATAAGAAATTCGACATTGCCCTGCGGCCCGGTGATCGGGCTTTGCGTCACGCCTTCGACGGTCCAGCCCTGACTGCTCACCCAGTCCCGCACCTCCGCGCAGACCCGTTCATGGACGGCGGGATCGCGCACCACGCCATTCTTGCCCACCTCCTCGCGCCGTGCCTCGAACTGCGGCTTGACGAGCGCGAGCAGATGGGCGCCGGCGCGGGCGAATGTCATCGGCCGCTCCAGCACCTTGGCCAGGCTGATGAAGCTGGCGTCGCACACGATGATGTCGACCGGCCCGGCGATGTGGGCATCGGTCAGGATGCGGGCGCTGGTCTGTTCATGGACGATGACGCGGTCGTCGGAGCGCAGTTTCCAGGCGAGCTGGTTGGTGCCGCTATCGACCGCATAGACCTTCGCGGCGCCGTGGGTCAGCAGCACGTCGGTGAAGCCGCCGGTCGAGGAGCCGACGTCGATCGCCACCATGCCGGTCACGTCGATCGCGAATTGCTCCAGCCCATGGGCCAGCTTGATGCCCCCGCGCGACACCCAGGGATGATCGCGGCCGCGCACGTCGAGGTCCGTTCCCTCGGGCACCTGCTGCCCCGCCTTCTCGATCTTCCGGTCGCCGAGATAGACGAGGCCGGCGAGGATGAGCGCCTGGGCGCGGGCGCGGCTTTCGGCGAGGCCGCTGTCGACGAGCAACTGGTCGGCGCGGATCTTGGCCATCAGCGCACCAGATCCGTCAGCGTGGCGGGAGTCAGCAATTGCGGCAATGTCAGGGCCTCCCTGCCCGGCGCATACCAAAGGTAGAGCGGAACGCCCGAGCGGCCCTGGCTTTCCAGGAAGCGGGTGATGGCGGGATCGGCGTTGGTCCAGTCGCCGACCATCACCGTGACGCCGGCCTGTTCGAAGGCGGCGCGGGTTTCGGCGCGGTCGATGGCGGCGGCCTCGTTCGCCTTGCAGGTCAGGCACCAGTCGGCGGTGAAATAGAGGAAGACCGGCTTGTTGGCGGCGCGCAGCTCGGCCAGTTTCTGGACACCGAACTGGACACTAGTTTCGCTCTTTTCGGCGACGACCGGGGCGCGGCTCGGCAAGGCGAGGCTGCCGCTGGCCAACAGCGCCGCGGCCGCCAGCGCGGCGACCAGCCCGCCGCCCTTGCCGAGCCGCTGCCGACCGCCGAGCCACCAGAGGAGCAGGGCCAGCAGCAAGGCCGCAGCAAGGCCGATCGTCATGCCCGGCACGCCGCGTTGCTGCCCCAGCAACCAGGCAAGGCCCAGCGCGGTCAGGAACATCGGAACGGCAAGCATCTTCTGGACGCGCCCCATCCAGGCACCCGGCCTTGGCAAACGATTGCGGAGGGCCGGGAGATAGGCGAGCAGCAGGAAGGGCAGCGCAAGACCCAGCCCCAGGCCGACGAATATGGCGAGCGCGGCGGGCAAGGGCAGCAGCAGCGCCGCCCCCATCGCCGCCGCCATGAACGGCCCGGTGCAGGGGGTTGCGACGAAGGCGACCAGCGCCCCGGTCCAGAAGGAACCGGCAAGACCGCCCTTCCCCGCGAGGCGATCGCTCCCGCCATAGGCGCCAAGGTCGAACAGGCCCGCCAGATTGAAGGCGATCGCCGTCACCAGCAGCAGCAGCGCGAGGATGATGCGCGGATCCTGCAACTGGAACGCCCAGCCGACCGCCCCGCCTGCCGCGCGCAGCGCCAGCAGGAGCGCGCCCAGCGCGAGGCAGGTGAGGATGATGCCGGCGGTGTAGGCCAGCGCCTCGCGCCGCACCGTGCGTTCGTCCCCGCCCGCCTTGGCCAGCTTCATCGCCTTGAGGCCCAGAATCGGGAAGACGCAGGGCATGATGTTAAGCAACAGCCCACCCAGCAGCGCCCCGCCCAGCGCGGCAAGGATCGCGCCCGCCTGTCCGCCAATGGCCTGTCCGCCGCTCGCCCCCGCCACATGTCCGGGCCGGGCGGTCAGGAGGAAGCCGACATGGTCGCCGGTGCGCAGAACGGCCTGCACCATGCCGCCCTTCCCGCCTTCGGCCGCGTCCGTTTCGATCAGCAGCCGGTCGCCGTCGCGCGTCACCGTCTGCGGCGCGGCGTAGCGGGCCAGCCCTTCGGCCAGCGGAAAGAGGTGGATGTCGCTCGCCCTCGCGCTCGCCGGGAAGGGCACCGACAGGCGCACCCTGCCGTCCTTCACCTCATAGGTCGCCTCTGACCCCAGCGGCCGGGGCAGATGGATGCGCCAGCCGTCGAAGCGCGTGCGATCCGATGCCGCGACCATCCCGTCCCCCGCGACCAGATCGAGCGTCAGTTCTCCGCTTTCGGGCACGCACACCTTGTCGGTGCAGGCCAGCCATTGCGCCCTGGCCCGGACCGGCAGCCGCGTGCCGGGCGCGATGCCGGCCGCGACCTTGAGCGTCGCGAGCACCGCATAGGGGCCTTCATAGACATGGTTCATCAGGCCCGAGATGACCAGGGTTTCCGGCACCGGATAGCGCAACCGCCCGATGCTGACGCCCTTGGGCAGGGTCCATTCGACGGTCATGCCGAGGCCCGCGTCGCCGGGATTTTCCCAATAGCCGTGCCATCCCGCCTCCGGCGTCATGGCGAAGGCGATGGTCGTGCCCGCGCCGGGCGCGGGCGCGGCGCTTTCGGCGACCAGTCGCGCGGCGATATGCGCCTTGCCGCCCCCGAACGCACCCTGCGCGTGCGCGGCGGGCAGGCTCGCCAGCAGGGCAAGCGTCATCAATATGACTTGAAAAATCCGCATCGGGCCTCTGGTCGCGTGGATGCATGGGGGCTAGGTCGCTCCCTATCCGCCGTCAAGGCATGAGAAGGTTATAGAATATGTTCAAACGCGTCGCCGCCGCCCTGTTGCTCGCCAGCGCCATGCCCGTCATGGCGCAAACGCCCGCCCCCGCCCCCGTTGCCGCGACCGTCGCGCCCGTCGCTGCCCCCAAGCTGATCGTCGCGATCAGCATCGACCAGTTTTCCGCCGACCTTTTCAGCGAATATCGCCAATATTACAGCGCGGGCCTCAAGCGGCTGACACAGGGAGCGGTCTTTCCGCGCGGCTACCAGAGCCATGCCGCGACGGAGACCTGCCCCGGCCATTCGACCATCCTGACCGGCAGCCGCCCGGCGCGCACCGGCATCATCGCCAACAGCTGGTTCGATCTCGGCACGGGCCGTGAGGACAAGGCGATCTACTGCGCCGAGGATGAAAGCGCGCCGGGCAGCAACAGCGACGCTTATGTCGCCTCGCCCGTCCATCTGAAGGTACCGACGCTGGGCGGCCGGATGAAGGCGGCGAACCCCGCCACCCGCGTCGTGTCGGTCGCGGGCAAGGATCGCGCGGCGATCATGATGGGCGGGCCGACCGCCGACCAGGTCTGGTGGCTGGGCGGCGCGCAGGGCTATGTCAGCTACAAGGGCGTCCCCACCCCGCCGCTGGTCGCGAAGGTGAACCAGGTGTTCGCCCAGCGCCTGGCCCAGCCGAATCCCGGCTTCGAACTGCCCGCCCAGTGTGCGGCCAAGGATTTTCCGGTGCAGGCGGGCAATCGCACGGTCGGCACCGGCCGCTTCGCGCGCGACGCGGGCGACTATAACGGCTTTCGCATCTCGCCCGAACAGGATGCGATGACCCTGGCTTTCGCCGCCGCCGCGATCGAGACCATGGGCCTTGGCAAGCAGACCCAGACCGACATCATCTCGATCGGCCTGTCGGCGACCGATTATATCGGCCACACCTATGGCACCGAAGGCACCGAAAGCTGCATCCAGGTCGACCGGCTGGACCAGGAACTGGGCGCCTTCTTCGACCGGCTCGACAAGGATGGCATCGACTATGTGGTGGTGCTGACCGCCGACCATGGCGGCCATGACCTGCCCGAACGCCATCGGCTGAACGCCATGCCGATGGAAAGCCGGGTCGACATGGCGCTGACGCCCAAGGCGCTGTCGGCCGCCGTCGCCGAGAAGGCCGGCCTGCCGGGCCGGAAGGTCATCTGGGGTGACGGGCCGGCGGGCGACCTCTATTTCGACAAGGGGCTGACCGCCGCGCAGCGCGCGCGCGTGGAAGCCGAGGCGCTCAAGCTGCTGCGCGCCCATCCGCAGGTCGAGACGGTGTTCACCAAGGCCGAAATCGCCGCCACCCCCTCTCCCTCCGGCCCGCCCGAAAGCTGGAGCCTGATCCAGGAAGCGCGCGCCAGCTTCGATTCCGAACGGTCCGGCGACCTGCTGCTGCTGCTCAAGCCGCGCGTCATGTCGATCCCCGAACGGGCGGTGATGGGCGCGGTCGCCACCCACGGCTCGCCCTGGGACACAGACCGTCGCGTGCCGATCCTGTTCTGGCGCAAGGACATGCGCCATTTCGAACAGCCGCTGGGGGTCGAAACGGTCGACATCATGCCCAGCCTCGCAGCGCTGATCGGCCTGCCCGTGGCGAAGGGCGAAATCGACGGGCGTTGCCTGGACCTGATCGCGGGTGCGGGCGACAGTTGCGCACCGGAATAGCAGAGCCCGCTCGCTTCGGGCGAACGGAAATCGCCTAGATATTCTCCCCGATCCCGTCCGTGCTGTCGCGCAGGGCATGGACGCGGTGGGGAGCGGACACTTCGACGCGGCTCGTCACCTCATATTGGGCCTTGGCCTGGCGGACGTTGCTGTCCGCCGGGACGCTGTCGGTCAGCCAGACATTGCCGCCGATGACGGAGCGGCTGCCGATGATGATCCGGCCCAATATCGTCGCCCCGGCGTAGATGACCACGTCATCCTCGATGATCGGGTGGCGCGGCCATGCCTTTTCGAGCCGCCCCTTCTCGTCCGCGGGAAAGCTGCGCGCGCCGAGCGTCACGCCCTGGTAGAGCCGCACCCGATCGCCCACGATCGCCGTCTCCCCGATCACCACGCCGGTGCCATGGTCGATGAAGAAGGACTGGCCGATCGTCGCGCCGGGATGGATGTCGATCCCCGTCTCGCCATGCGCGATCTCCGAAATGATCCGCGCGACCAAGGGCGCGCCCAGCGCGTGGAGCCGATGCGCGAGCCGGTGATGGATGATCGCCAGCATGGACGGGTAGCAGATCAGCACCTCATCCACGCTGCGCGCGGCCGGATCGCCCAGGAAGGCGGCCTCGACATCGCTGTCGAGCAGCGCGCGCAAGGCCGGCAGGCTCTGCGCGAAACCGCCGATGATGCGCGCCGCCTCGCGATCGACCGCCTGCACCGGCTCATCCTTGAGCGCGTAGAGAAGTTCGAGCCGGATCTGGCCGTAGAGGCGGCTGAGCACCGTCTGGAGCGTTTCGGCGACAAAGGCGTCCTCATTGTGAAGGCGCACGAAACTGGGGCCGAGGCGCAACGGGAAGAGCGCGCCGCACAGCGATTGCATGATCTTCGTCAGATTGGCCCGCGACGGGAAGCCCTCCGCGCCATATTCGGCATGATGCTGCTGCGCCTGTCGCCAGCGGCGGCGCGCGGCCCCCAGCTCCGTCACCAGTTGCCCGATATCCCAATATCCCTCGACGATGCTGTCGTCTTCCGGTCCGTCTGCAATCATGTCCGCCTCACGCGCTTGATGGATCGGGCATAGCCCCTGCGCGGGCATGGCGGTAAACGAGTTTTGCTTGGGGACGGACAGCTTCTCTTTTAGCGGGCCGAGGAAGCGCCGCGCGTCGCGGATCGCGGCAGCGGCAGGCAGATTTCGGCACGCAGGCCGCCTTCGGGGCGGTTCGCGAGGAGAAATTGCCCGCCCTCCGCCGCCACCGCCTTCTGCACGATGGCGAGGCCGAGGCCGAGGCCGCGCGTGTTGCGCTGGCGCGCATCGTCGAGCCGGGCGAAGGGCCGCAGCACCTCCTCCAGCCGGTCGCGCGGGATGCCGGGGCCGTCATCATCGACGCGGATCAGCACCTCTCCACCCTGGCGCTGCAACGAAACGCGGGCGCGGTCGCCATAATGAAGCGCATTTTCGATCAGGTTGCGGACGGCGCGGCGCAAGGACAGGCCGCGCACATCCATCTCCAGATGCGCCGGCCCTTCATAGCTGACGTCGGCGCCATGGTCCTGGAAGGCATCGACAACGGTTTCGATGCTGACGGCGATGTCGGTACGTACGGGCGGCTCGGGATCCTGCCCCCCGCCCAGGAAGGCGAGCAGCGATTCAAGCATGGCGCCCATTTCCTCCAGGTCGCCGGCCATGGCCTCCTGGATTTCGGGGTCGTTCACCGCCTCCAGCCTCAATTGCAGGCGGGACAGGGGCGTGCGCAGGTCATGGCCGACCGCCGCCAGCGTCTCGGTCCGTTCGTCGATCAGCCGATGGATGCGCGCCTGCATGGCGTTGAAGGCGACGATCAGGTTGCGCACGTCGCTGGTGCCGGCTTCCGGCACGATCACCTCCACCCCCCGTCCGATCCGATGGGTGGCGTGGGTCAGGTCGCGCAGCGGCCCCAGGGTGCGGCGGATCAGCAGCCAGCCGGCGACGAGCAACGCAATGACGGGGATGAGCGCCAATCCCATGCGGCCGATGGTGAAGGCCCATTTGCCGCCACTGTGGTGCATCCCGAAATAGAGCCAGCTGCCGTCGGGCAGCTGCAACCCGCCATTAATCTCCGAATGACGCCCTGGCGAGATCCGGAGCCACAGGCCGGATTTCTCCAGGCTCGGTTCCCAGGCGACGATCTGCCGCCGCATCCGTTCCAGTTCGGGCGACAGCGGCGGCGGGGGCGGCGCGGCGGGCGACCAGTGGACGTCGTAGCGATCGGTGGTCAGCTGGATGCCAAGCGCGCGCCGCTCGGTCGGCGGCTGTTCGGCCAGCAGCTTGCGCGCGATGACCAGATGTTCGGCCAGGCGGCGGGCCTCATCGTCCTGCAACGAGAGCTGGCTGGCGCGCTCGTAGATCAGCGTGCCCACGGCAAATTCGAGCGTGACGGTCAGCAGCAGGATCGCGAAGAGCCGGCCGACCAGCCCCAGCGACCCCCGCACATGCGGTCTCAAGCGCGGCTGACTTCGGCGTTGAACATATAGCCCACGCCCCGGACGGTGGTGATCGGCGCGCCCTTGTCCTCGGTCGACAGCTTGCGACGCAGGCGGCTGACCAGCACGTCGATGCTGCGGTCGCTGCTGTCGCCCATGCGGGTGCGCGACAGTTCGATCAGCCGTTCGCGCGCGATGACGCGTTGCGGATGGCTGAGGAACGACCCGAGCAGGTCGAACTCCGCGCCGGTCAGGTCGACGATCGCGCCGGTGGGCGAGCGCAGTTCCCGGCGGGGGAAGTTGACGGACCAGCCGTCGAAGCGCGCCTCGCTCTCGCGATGTTCGTCCGGGCCGCGCTCCACGCCGACGCGGCGCAATATGGCGCGGATGCGCGCGATCAGTTCGCGGGTGCCGAAAGGCTTGGGCAGATAGTCGTCGGCGCCAAGTTCCAGCCCGACGATACGGTCGGTCTCGCTGCCCTTGGCGCTGATGAAGATGATGGGCACGTCGCTCTTGCGGCGGATCTGGCGGCACAGGTCGATGCCGTTGGTGCCGGGCAGCATGACGTCGAGCACGACCAGGTCGACCGGGCCGGCGTCGAAGGCGACCCACATTTCGGGGCCGGAGGAGGCGGGGCGCACCTGATAGCCATGTTCCTGAAGCGCGCGGGCGGTCAGCGTGCGCAGCGGCGGATCGTCTTCGACCAGGATGATCGACGGAGCGGTCATGGGAGCGTCAGCGCACGAAAGGTCATGGCCGGGAGATAGGGCTGGCCCGATCGGGGGTCAACCGCGCGCCGGCAGCGAAACGGCCGATCGCTACAGCAGCAACAATTTGTCACGGCGGGGACTAGTGGTCCGATTCTGACATTTGCAACCATCCCAGCCGCTAGCGGGAGGCAAATGTCAAAATCAATCCGCGAGAGAGGCGCCGGACCCGGCGAACCGGGTCCGGCGTTCAGGATCAGAAGGCGGCCGAGAGCGAGAAGACGACCGTGCTGCGCGCGATCGACTTGCCGAAGTCCTTGCTGTCGGCGACCATGAAGTTGGGGCGCAGATAGTTTTCCTCGACGCGGGCGATGTCGGTGTCGACATAGGAGACGCCGACGGTCAGCGGCGTGCCCGGGATGGCGACGTCCGCACCGACCAGCCAGTCCAGATATTTGCCGGTCGGCGCGACCGAGGTGCCGTTCGGGCCAAGGCCGCTATTGCCGTTCGACCAGCCCAGATGCGCCTTCAGCGTGACCGGGGTGTTGGGCACGGCGCCGCTGACGTCGCCCCAGACGTAGAAATTGTCTTCCTTGTCGCCCGGATCGAAGACGGTGCAGGCCGCGTCGCTGCACCATTTGCCCAGCGCTTCCTGCTTGGGCGCATAGGCAACGCCGACCAGACCCTTGACCGGACCGAACTGGTGCGACAGCTTGACATAGGGTTCGGCGAAATCGGTTTCATCCGCGCCCGACGGATACATGTACCAGGTCAAGCCGACATCGACCGTCGTGCCTTCACCGAGCGACGCCGAGTAGCCGGCGATCAGATCGAGTTCCATGTTCGCGCCGCCGAAACGGCCCCAGCCGCCCAGGTTCGATCCCCAGGTGCCGACATAGAAGCCGCTTTCATGCGTAGCGGTGATGCCACCCTGGATCGCCATGCCCCGGTCGGACTGCGACACGCCACGGAACCGATAGTCGGACACGAGGCCAACGCTGCCGGTGACGGTGACGGGGCTGGTGGGTTCTTCCTGTGCGAAAGCCGGTACGCTGGACATGAGCGCGAGGGCGGCACAGGCGATTTGATACTTCATGAACATTCCCCTTTACGAAAGAATGTTCCGTCCTGCTTCCACCCGCCCGGAAGTCTGTCGTGCGCCCCGGTATCAGTGGATGCGCCAATGAATATGCAATGCGGCCAGAATAGAAAACCGCTTTTTCTCGCATTTGCGAAATGAAGTCAGCCCCTGTTGCGCGGATGCAACAACCGTCCGGTGCCGGAAACGGAAAAGCCGCCGTGCCGGGGGATGGCACGGCGGCTCCGGCAGTCGCCTGGACGGGGGTGAGGATCAGGCGACGAGTTGGCGCATCCGTCCGGTTGCGCCGAACAGTTCGACCGGGGCGCCCGCGCCGCGACGGCGATCGACCCACTCGCGCAGCATTTCCGCGCAAGTATGGTCGATATGGCCCAGGCGCTCGACATTCAGGATGACGAGGCCGGCGGCGGGCAGCGATTCGAGCTTCGCCGACAGCTTGGGCAGGCTGAGGAAGGTCGCGGAACCGCGCAGCGCGACTTCATGGGCATCGCCGCGGCTTTCCTCCTCCATGTTGAGGCGCAGGCGCCTGGCATGGGGCAGCAGCTCGATCAGCGACAGGCCGATGCCCACCAGCACGCCAGTCAGCAGGTCGGTCGCCACGACACAGATCAACGTCGCCGCCCACACCAGGGCCGGAAGCGGGCCATAGAGGTGGAACAGATGCTTGACGTGGGCGACACTGACCAGACGAACGCCGGTGATGACGAGGATGCCCGCCAGCGCGGCCATCGGAATCTCGCGCAGCAGCCAGGGGAGCAGCGCGACGAAGCCGAGGATCCAGATGCCATGCAGGATCGCCGACAGGCGGGTCTTGGCGCCGGCCTGCACGTTGGCGGACGAGCGGACGATGACGCCGGTCATCGGCAGCGCGCCGGCGAAGCCGCACAGCAGATTGCCCACGCCCTGGGCGCTCAGTTCCTTGTTGTAGTTGGTGCGAACGCCGTCGTGCATCCGGTCGACCGCCGCCGCCGACAGCAGCGTTTCGGCGCTGGCGATGAAGGCGATGGCGATGGCGGTGGTGATGATGGCCGGGTTCATCAGCTGGGCCAGCAGCCCGGCTTCGGGAAGGCTGACCGCCGCGACGATCGATTCGGGCACGACCACGCGCGCCACCGGCAGGTCGAGGATGAAGGCGACCAGGGTGGCCAGCACGACGCCGACCAGCGCGCCGGGCACCAGCTTCATCGATGCGGGACGGAACTTTTCCCAGCCCAACATGCCGAAGATAGTGACGAGACCGACCGCGAAGGCCGTGGCCGCGCCGCCATTCGACAGGCCCAGTATCTGGCCCGGCATGGCGATCAGGTTATGCAAGCCGCTCGACAAGGGCTTGTCGTCGAACAGCACATGGAACTGGCCGACGACGATCAGCACGCCGATGCCCGCCAACATGCCATGGACGACGGCCGGCGAGATGGCGCGGAACCAGCCGCCCACCCGCGCCAGCCCGGCGATCACCTGGATGGCGCCGGCCAGGATCAGGATCGGACCAAGGGCCGACAGCCCCTGTTCGCGGACGATTTCAAAGACGATGACGGCAAGACCGGCGGCGGGACCGCTGACCTGGAGCGGCGAGCCCGCGAGCAAGCCGACGACGATGCCGCCGATGATGCCGGTGATGAGACCCTTTTCCGGCGGCACGCCGGAGGCCACGGCGATGCCCATGCACAGTGGCATCGCCACGAGGAAGACGACGATCGACGCCGTGAAGTCGCGGCTGAAATTGCCGCCGGAAAGAGCCTTCAACATGTGTTACTCCGCCGCTTGGGCAAGGACCGTCTCGCCCGCGAGGCGACGGCCGTGGGGAAGCGCGATCGGCATGGGCTGGCCTTCGCGCAGGGGCAGGAAGCGGCCGGTATCGCCGTCGAGGCCAAGCACCTGGCCGGCATGAATGTCGACATACCAGCCGTGCAGGGCGATCTCGCCGCGCGCGATGCCCGAGGCGACCGACGGATGAGTGCGCAGATGGGCGAGCTGGGCGACGACATTTTCCAGCGCCATGTTGCGGAGCTTTTCCGCATCGCTCAGATCGTCGGGATAGCTTTCGCGGCAGACCTTCTGCGCGGCGTGGCTATGACGCAGCCAGGCGGCGACATTAGGCATGGTGGTGAGATCGGCGTTGGTGGACAGCGCCTTCATCGCGCCGCAATCGCTGTGGCCGCACACGATGATGTCGCGCACGCCCAGCACCATCACCGCATATTCGACGGTGGAGGTGACGCCGCCATTCTGGGTGGCGTGCGGCGGCACGATGTTGCCCGCGTTGCGGCAAACGAACAGGTCGCCGGGCTGCGCCTGCATGATGTGTTCGGGCACGATGCGCGAATCAGCGCAGGAAATCATCAGTGCCTTGGGGCTCTGGCCATGGCTGGCCAGCTGGTTGTAGAGCGCGCTTTCGTTCGGGAAGACCTTGGTTTCGAAGCTGAATACGCGACCGATAAGCTCGTTCATGGAGTCTATCCTCTTCTCTGTTGCTCTATGCGGTTGCCGGTCAGGGGGCGGACCGGCGCAGAGTGAAGAATAGGATCGCGGTTTTGCTGCGGCGCAGCGGCTTTGTTAAATAATATGTCTGGCTAATAAACGGTGCCAAAGACGCGCCGAACCGCTGAAACGCTCCATTTCCGCGCGAAACAGGGGCGTCAGCGCCGGTCGACCACCGCGCTGAACATATATCCGACGCCGCGAACTGTAACAATCGGCGCGGCACGCCCGCCCTCCCCCAGCTTGCGGCGAAGGCGGCTGACCAGCACGTCGATGCTGCGGTCGGAGGAGGGGGCGTCGCGCACGCCGGCCATTTCCATCAGCCGCGCGCGGGCGATGACGATCTGGGGATGGTCGAGGAAGACGGTCAGCAACGCGAATTCGGCAGCGGTCAGGTCTACGGGAAAACCCTGCGGGTCGCGAATCTCCCGGCGGGCGAAATCGACGATCCATCCCTCGAACACGGCCCGGCTCTGACGGCGCAGGCCAAGCGCGCGCTCCCCCCTGCCACGCCGCAAGACGGCGCGCAGCCGCGCGGCAAGCTCCCGAGTCGAATAGGGCTTGGCCATATAATCGTCGGCGCCCAGCTCCAGACCGACCACGCGGTCGACCTCCGAACTGTTGGCACCGACCAGGATGATCGGCACGTCGCTGCGCTCGCGCACGTCACGACACAGGTCCAGCCCGTCGGGACCGCGCAGCGCCGCGTCCAGCACCAGCACACCCACCGGCACGCTGGTCAGGGCGTGGAAGACGTCGTGCGCCGACCCTGCGGGCAATGCGCGAAATCCGCTCTGTTCCAGATATTCGCGGACATTGCGCCGCAAATCCTGCTGGGTTTCGGCGATCAGGACCAGGGGCGGATTCATGCGGCCAGCGTCCGCGCACCATCCCCTGCCGCAGCGATCGGGCAATGCGCCTGGCCGTCAAGGCCGGAGCCTGCGTGGAAAACGGCCGATAAAATACTCGCAATGGTTGACGCCAGAGCGGGGGACATGAACGCTTCTCCTTTGCGGCCCGCACCATCCCGGCCGCAAAGCCGGACGACCGTGTCAGGTTAGGCGCGCTCAATGTCTGCGTAATTGGCTCGACGTAACAAATTGTTGCTGGCGACATTGTCGCCTGTCACTGGGCCGCCAGCAGGGCGCGCGCGCTCCGCGCCTCGCCGGTGGCATGGGCGATCAACGCGGCCAGCCAGAGCGCGTCTCCCGCCGCCCGATGCCGTTCCACCCCCTGCGCGTCGGCATAGGCGACCGCCGCGCCGATCCGCGCCTCGTCGATCGCCCGCTCATCGAACAGCGTCGAGACATGGTCGATGCGAAAGGGCGAAGCTGCGCCGGCGGCAGCCGCGAGGGTGTCCAGCCAATATTGGTCGATCAGACTGTCGGCGATCACCCGCCGCCCCCGCGCGGCGAGGGCCAGTTCGGCGAGCACGGCCTCGACCGGCCATCCCTCCGAATCGATGCGGCTGAGGCTGAGGCCATGCAGCGCCTCGGCTTCGGCCGTCCAGTCCCAGCCCGCCCAGCTGTCATGCGGCCGGATCAACCAGCTGCGCGCGGCGCCATCATCCGCCATCCCCACCTCGATCGGGAAGGAGCGCCCATGGCGCGGCAGGCAGGACGCCTCGAAATCGATTGTCATTATGGTCACGTTTCAGGCTCCGGTCCTGCGCGCCGCCGGCCCTCTCCCAGCCTGTGCCGCGCGCATCGTCTTGCGCGCCCCCATTTCCACCCCAACTATGTCAGGCAAAAGTCAGCCGCCGCCCTGATGGCCGAAAATGACATGAGCGGACATGCCGACGCGGCGAACCGCAGGTCGCGCGGGACGGCGCCGCCCGCTTCTGCTAATCGACGGAAACAACAGCGAAACAGAAGAGATCATGACCGTCATTGCCGCCTATCTCTACCGCAACGGCCAATGCGTGCGCCCGGTGTCGATCGACGAGCGGATCGCCTGTTCGGCGGACAAGTCCGAATTCGTCTGGATCGGCCTCGCCGATCCCAGCGACGACGAAATGCACCGATTGCAGCGCACCTACGATCTGCATCCGCTCGCGGTCGAGGACGCGATCAAGGCGAACCAGTTGCCCAAGGTCGATCTGTATGGCGACCAGCTGTTCGTCGTCGCCCGCACCGCCTATCTCGAAGCGGACGCCATCTCCTATGGGGAGACCGCGATCTTCGTGGGTCACAGCCATATCATCAGCGTCCGCCACGGTTCGGCGCGCGCCCATCTCACCCTGCGCCACGACCTGGA
This sequence comes from Sphingobium sp. V4, assembly GCF_029590555.1. Taxonomy (NCBI): domain Bacteria; kingdom Pseudomonadati; phylum Pseudomonadota; class Alphaproteobacteria; order Sphingomonadales; family Sphingobiaceae; genus Sphingobium; species Sphingobium sp. V4. The sequence goes on from NZ_CP081001.1 coordinate 2,290,255, forward strand.
GGCGGTGCCTGCCCGCCTGGCGCAGGGCGTCGACTATGTGCTGCACGCCATCCTGGACTTCATCGTCGACGGCTATCTGCCGATCATCGAGGGGATCGAGGATGAGGTGCTGGCGATGGAACAGCAGATGATCGACCATTTCCTGGGGCGCGACGACATTACCCGCATCTTCAACCTGCGCCGCCAGCTGATCCGGTTCCAGCGCATCCTGGTACCGATGCAGGAGGTGGCGACCAAGTTCGTGAAGGTCGAACTGCCATGCATCGACGCGGAGGCGCGGGCCTATTTCAGCGACGTGCGCGACCATGTGCGCCGCGTTCAGGTGATGGTCGACGATCTGCGCGAGGTGCTGAGCAGCGTGTTCGAATCCTCCAACCTGCTGGAGCAGCAGCGCACCGGCGCCATCACCCGCCAGCTTGCCGCCTGGGCTGCCATCCTGGCGGTGCCGACCGCGATCGCGGGCATTTACGGCATGAATTTCGAGCATATGCCCGAACTCAAGACGCGCTACGGCTATTTCGTCGTGCTGGGGGTGATAACCGTCATATGCAGCCTGCTCTACGCCCGCTTCAAACGGCTGAAGTGGCTGTAGCAGCCGGATCGAGCCGTGTTTTGCAACGTCAGTGGACTTCGTCCCGTTCTGACGCGGTTACTATCTTGTAAAACTGGAAAATTCCGAAAAAATCAGTTATTGTTCGATCGCATCGAAAAAATTCGGAATACAGGCCTGAATTGGCCAGGGTGAGGACGGAAGAAGCGCATATGATAGGTGTTCCGACCGATCCGAGTGAAAGAATTGTCGATTCTGGCCCAGGCCCGATGCCGGCACGGTGCGATCCTTTGCCGGGCGAGCATCCGCTCGTCACTCCCGTTGCAGACCCGTTGCCGGCGTTCGTCAGGGCCGAACGCATGGTCCAACATCTGTCGCGTTGGGCGGGGCCAACCGCGCTGTCTGGCGCCGTCCTCCTTCTGGGATACTGGCTGCTGAGCTGATTCGCACGGGCTACAGCCGCGCCTTGTCGCAGCGCAGCGCAGTGATGGTCTTACTCCGGTTATCGCACTTGTGGGGCGCCACGTCGCCGATCGCCTTCAAGTCGTCGGAAAAGCCCTTCCGGGCGTCTATAGTGGATTGCCAGCCGCGAAAGATTGTGGCGTGCTGCTACGCAACATAAATCAAAATAACGCACGCGTAACAAATGCCTTCATTCCGGTCGCCCATGGAAACATGGATCGGGCATGACGTCATGACGCAAAAAGGGTTGTAGATGTCGAAAATCGATCTTGCGATCAAAGATATCCCCCGTTTCCATCCCACCACAGCCGCAAGTCTCCGGAACATCCGACTGGCGCTGTGCCTGCTACTGTTGGCGACAGACATGGTGGCATTGGCTACCGGATTTGCTCTGGGCCTGCGCGCGGCGGGCCTCCCTACACTGTCGAGCGCACTTTGGCAGTCCATGGCAGGTGGCATGATCGTTTATGGGATACTGGCCTTTCATAACCAGGCGTTCCATCCGCGATGCCTTACAGGCATTACCAGCTCCTGCCGCAGCGCGATCATGGCACTGGCCGGCACGCTGCTGATCTTCCTCCTGGTCGTGTTCTCGCTCAAGGCGACCGACAGTCTTTCCCGCCTTGGCGTGACATCGGGCATCCTGTGCAGCGCCACGCTGCTGATCGTCCAGCGAATGATGATCGTGCGCGCGGTGCGCCGCCATTTCGGCGACGGCCTGTTCGCGCAGCTGCTGATCGTCGATGGCGGCGTCCTTCCCGACAATGTCCAAGGCTTGACGGTTATCGAAGCCGATGCCGCGGGCCTGCGCCCCGACCTCGACGATCCCTACATGCTGCATCGGCTGGGGGTAATCCTGGAGGAATTCGACCGCGTGGTGATCGCCAGCGCGCTCGATCGCAAGGACGACTGGGCCCAAATGCTCAAGGGCGGCAACATCTCCGGGGAAATCATCGTTTCCGACCTGGATTCGATGGCGCCGCTCGCAGTCCATAATTGTCGCGGGATGCCTACGCTGGTCGTGTCCCGCGGGCCGCTGAACTTGGCCAACCGGGCCAAGAAGCGCCTTCTCGACATCATCCTGACGGTCCCGGTGCTGATCGCGCTGGCCCCGATGATGGCGGCGGTGGCGATCCTCATCAAACTCGACTCGCCCGGCCCGATCTTCTTCCGGCAGGAGCGGATCGGGCGTGGCAACCGCATCTTCCACATCCTGAAATTCCGCAGCATGAGGGTGAACCAGGCGGGCCAGGACGGCGCGACATCGACCCGCCGCGACGATGATCGCATCACGCGCGTCGGCGCCTTCATCCGCAAGACCAGCATCGATGAACTGCCCCAGCTCATCAACGTGCTGATGGGTGAAATGAGCCTGGTCGGTCCTCGCCCCCATGCGCTGGGATCGACGGCGGAAGATCAGCTGTTCTGGCAGGTCGACCGGCAATATTGGCATCGCCACGCGCTCAAGCCCGGCATCACCGGCCTGGCGCAGATCCGGGGCTTCCGCGGCGCGACCGAAACCCGGCGCGACATCCTCAACCGGGTGGAGGCGGATCTGGAATATCTGCACGGCTGGAGCCTGATGCGCGATATCGCCATCCTGGTGGGCACGCTCAACGTACTGGTCCACCGCAACGCATATTGAGCGCACCGCAGCGCCGGGCGGAACGCGACGAACGGTTGGCGCGAAGCCCCGCATTCCTACCTTTTGTTAATATCCGCGCGATATCCCGCCTGCATCAGGAACAGGCGGGATTTTTTTGTGTCATGCAGAACCGGAAGTCTGGCGTGATCGTTGCAGTTCGTTCGGCTGAGGAAATCAGCCCGAAAATCCATATTCCCGCCCGTCGTCGCGCTACGCCGGTGCTTGCCGATCGCCTGGAAAACATCGTGCAGATGGTTTCGCGCTGGGCGGGCGTCACCGCCTTGATCGCCACTTTGGCTGCAATCGGATGGGTGATTCTCTAGATCCAAACAGCGCTCGCTAGATTGCTCCCAGATTAACAAGTCCGACATGGCGGGTTCCGGCCTGTAACCCGCACATTTCGGACGATCCGAACCGTTGCTTTGCCGCGACCAACGGTGTGTGGCCATGTGTGCAGGCGGCGGAAACCCGACTAGCATGGGCTCATTGCTGCAACGCAACATGAGTCGCATTTTGGCCCCATCAGATCATCCGCAACTGCGGACGCACTTCGTCATGCCCGGCACGGGTCGCCTGGAGCGTCGAACGCGCGTCCTGCGCACCATATTCGTCACGGCCGCAGCCCTGACGATCACCCCTCCTGTCGCGTTCGCGCAGGACAATATCGGATCCAACGGCGCACTCGAAGAGCGACGCCTGGTCGACTATGGCTTCAACCTCACGGCCGGGCTGGACCTGCTCTATGACGACAATGTCTATCGCGTCGACGACGCGGTGGCCGACCCGAAGAGCGACCTGATCGTCACGCCATCGATAGAGGCGCGGTTCGGGCGGCCGGTCGGACGACATGACATCCTGTTTCGGGCCAAGCTGGGCTATGACCGTTTCCTGTCGGAACAGCAGCGCAGCAAGCTGCGCGTCGATACGGAGGCCAAGGCCGACCTGCGCTTCGGCGCCACCTGTGTCGTCACGCCCCGCGCCGCCTACCGGCAACAGCGCGCCGATTATGGCGATCTCAACACGGCGACCGAGAATCTCCAGCGCTTCACCTCCTTCGGGGCCAAGCTCAGCTGCGAGCGGCCCGGCCTGTTTCCCGTGGCCGCCTATAGCCACGACCTGACGCGCAACGCCGACCAGTTCGACTATGCCGACCAGACCAGTGACAGCTTCATGGGCGGGATCGGCTACAACAAGCCGAGCCTAGGCACGATCACCGCTTATTATGCGCGGGTCGACAGCAAGCGCGACACGCTGGGAATCGAAAACCGGATCAACAGCTGGGGTCTGCGTTTCCAGCGGTCGGTGTCGCCGCTGACCCAGATCGACGCGGACCTGCGCTGGCTCGACGTCGACAGCGATTCGGCCGCGGTCGGCAGCTATGACGGGCTGGGCTGGAAGGTCAGCCTGTCGACCAACGCGGTTCCGCGCCTCAAGCTGACCGCCACGACCGAACGGAGCATCGTCAACGACAGCCTGATAGCGGCCGGCTTCGCCATCGAGACCGCCTATCGCGTGCAGGGCGACTTCGCCATTTCCGAACTCACCTCTGCCGGTCTCTACGCGGAATGGGAACGGCGGAAATTCCGGCAGGACGCCGCGCTGCGCCCCTTCACGATCAACGCCGACCGTAACCAGCGGCTGGGTGGCGTGCTGAGCCGGAAACTGTCGGACCGTGTCGCGCTGACGCTCGACGCCCAGCATTATCGGCGCCGGACCGACACCGACATTTCCCAGTTCAGCGGCACCCAGGTGACGCTGGGCGCGGCGATCAAATTCTGAACCATCCAGGGAGCAAAGACCTGTGAAAACAGCCAAGACCCTGACCATCTTGCAGGCGGCGGCCCTCGCCGCGCTGCCTGCGGCCGCCATTGCCCAGGCCGCTGCACCGGCGAGCACGACGGCGGCCGTCGCCCCCGCCGCGCCACAACCCGGCGCCGCGGCCGGCTATCTGCTCGGCCCGGACGACGAGGTGAAGATCGCCGTGTTCGGCCAGCCCGACCTGTCCACCACGACGCGGGTGAAGGCGGATGGCACGGTCCTGCTCGCGCTGATCGGCCCCATTCAGGCGAACGGCAAGAGCACGACCCAGCTGTCGCAGGACATCGCCGCCGGCTATGCCGCCGGCGGCTATCTGACCAAGCCGTCGGTCAGCGTCGAAGTCAGCAATTATGTCAGCCGCTTCGTTACCGTGCTGGGCAATGTGCCGCAGGCAGGCAATTACCCGCTCGACCGGCCCTATACGGTGGCATCGATGCTGGCCAAGGCGGGGGGATCGACCAAGGACGGCGCCAACGCGGTCATCCTGACGCCCGCCGAGGGCGGCGCGCCGGTGCGTATTTCGCTGGCCGACATGTCGGCGGGCGCCAACCGGCCGCTGAAGCCGGGCGACACGCTGTTCGTGCCGCAGGCCGAGAAAGTCTATGTCTATGGCCAGGTGCAGCAGCCCGGCGCCTTTTCCTTCGCGCCGGGGCAGAGCTTCCGCCAGGCGCTGGCATTGGCGGGCGGCCCGACCCTGGCAGGGTCCACAAAACGCATAAAGGTTCGCCGGGGGGGGAAGGAAATTCAGGCCGATCTGGACGATCCGGTGCAGCCTGAAGACGTCCTCATCATCCGGGAGAAGCTGTTTTGACCGCGATAGATCAAGGCATATTGCAGGAACGGACCGGCCTTCTGGGCCGCTTCCTCTCGTCCGCCCTCGGCGATACGCGACGGCGCAGCGACCGGCTGATCCCCGACGAGGTCCAGCTGGAAGCGGACATGCGCGCCGTGCCGGGCTTCCACCACGCCTCGTCCGAACAGGAGACCGATGACGCGCAGCCGCGGCCGCTGTCGATGAGCGCCATGACCGCGCCCATCCGCCCGATCAGCCTGCGCCGCGACAGCATTTACGCCGCCTTCAACACGGCGATGCCCGTCACCGACCGCCATGGCCTGGCCGGGCGCAACAGCGAGCTGGAAAAGCTGGTCGAGGCGATCGTCGTGCAGCGCAAACATGCGGTGGTGTTCGGCACGCGCGGATCGGGCAAGACCTCGCTCGCGCGGGTTTTCGGCGACCTGGCCGACGAGGCGGGCTGCGTTGCCCTCTACGCCTCCGCCAATGGCGATTCGGATTTCGATGCGCTGTTCCGCCCGTTCCTGCCCGAACTGCCGATGAGCGCGGCCGGACGCGAGCGGCTGAAGACCATGCTGGCCGATCGGCTGGACGTGGCAAGGCTGGCCGCGCTGCTGGTCGAGGAAGTGCGCGAACGATCGATCCTGATCATCGACGAATATGACCGGGTGGAATCCGATGGCGCAAAACAGGATGTCGCGGCGCTGCTCAAGCTGCTGACGGACATTCATTCCCCGGTGCAGGTGGTGCTGGTGGGCATCGCCAGCGACATTGACGGACTGATCGCGGCCCACCCCTCGCTGCGTCGCCATCTGGTGCCGCAGCGCGTCAGCCCGATACCCCGCCCCCAACTGGAACGGCTGCTCGCCAGTTGCGCGTCCAACGCGCGGCTGACCATCGACCCCGACGCGCTGGAGGCGCTGGCCGCCGCCGCGATGGGATCGCCCTATCATGCCCGGCTGTTCGGGATGCACGCCGCGCTGGCCTGCGAAGGGGCGGGGCGGGATCATGTGACGCTGGCCGACGCCGAACAGGGGCTGGCCGATGCGCTGACCGGCTGGGCGGAAATGAGCGAGCCGACCCACGCCCTGTTCCGCCGCATCCTGTGGGAAGCGGGCGCCAGCCGACGCATGATCGGCCTGGCCGCGGTAGTGGCAGCGCAGATGCTCGCCATTTCCAGCGATCGCCTGGCGCGCCTCGGCCATGAAGTGCTGGGCGGCGGGTCGATCAACGAAGGACAGGCGCGCGACGCCATGGCCCGGCTGCAACCCGCGCTGGTCACGACGCCCAATGGCGAATTGTGGATGTTCGAGGACACGCTGGCACCGCAATTCCTGCTGCTGATGGCCAAGCAGCAGGTAACGGCGGCTCCGCCAGAACAATCCCCGGCCGAGGAAATGCGCGCATTGCTGCGAGGAGTGGACGGGCTATGAGCATGAATCCCATCGATCTGCTGGCCGCGCTCCAGGCGCGCTGGCGCACCGCCGCGACGATCGGCGCCGTGCTGTTCGCGCTTGTCGCCGCCTTTGCCTTCACGCAGCCGCGGCAATATATGGGCACGGCCTCGCTGCTGCTCGATCTGTCGCAGACCGACCCGACATCGACGACGAACGACCAGGGCAGCCGGGTCGATACCGAAAGCATCATCGGCACCCAGACCGACGTGATCCGCAGCGCCAAGGTGATCAACGCCGTGGCGAAGGAAGCCGGGTTCGTCGACGCCCTGCCCGCCGACATGCCGGCCGACGCCCGCCTGCAACAGGCCGCCGCGATGGTGCGCGCGAACCTCATCATCACCACCGGACGGCAGAGCAACGTGCTGCAACTCCAGTATCTGGACCCCAGCCCGCAAATCGCGGCCAAGGTCGCGAACCTGGTCGCCAAGATCTACATGCGCGAACAGGTGGAGCTGCGGGCCTCGCCCGCGCGCGGATCGGCCAAATGGTTCGACGAGCAGACGCAGGAAGTGCGCCGCCGCTACGAACTGGCGCAGAAGAAGCTGTCCGACTTCCAACGCGCTCATGACATCATCGGCATCAACCGCATGGATCTGGAAGCCGAAAAGCTGAAGAACATGTCCTATCAGCTGACCCAGGCGCAGGCCGAGGCGGCCGCCGCGCGCTCCAAGGCGCGCGCCGGCAGCGTGTCGGACATCGAAGGGTCGCTGATCGTCCAGAATCTGCAGGAACAGGTCGCGGCGCAGTCCGCTCGCGTGTCGGAACTGGGCAAGACCCTGGGCCCGAACCACCCGACCATGGCCGCAGCGAGTGCCCAATTGTCGGAATTGCAGGCGAAGCTGGGCGCCGCCCGCGCCAGCCAGGCCGGCGCGGTCAGCGCCAACAGCGTCGCCGCCAACGGCCGCGAGGGCGACCTCAAGGCCAACATGGCCGCGCAGGAAGATCGCATGATCCGCATGTCGGACGTGCAGGACCAGCTGATGGTGCTCCAGCGCGACGTGGATGCGGCGCGCCAGACCTATGACACGGTGCGCCAGCGCTTCAACGAGGCGGCGCTGCGGAGCCAGATCTCCCAGCCCAACGCCAGCCCGCTGGACGAGGCGGCCGTGCCGCTGCTGCCCGCCAAGCCAAACATCCCCTTGTGGCTGGTCGCGGGCGTGGCGCTGGGCCTGGTCGGCGGCGTAGCGGCGGTCATCCTGATGGAGATCGTTAACCCCCGCGTCCGCTCCGCCTCCGGTGTCGCCCGCGCCACCGAAGTCGACGTCATCACCGAACTGATGCCCGCCCCTGTCCGGGCCGGGTGGTTCCCGAAGCACAAGGAGGCTGCATGAGACTGCGTTCCACGGCAGGCGCCCCGCCGCAGATGAACCCCGGCGGCACCGCCGCTTCCCGTCCCCGTGCCCGCGACAGCAAGGGCTTTGCCCGCCTCGCGGTGGAGCATGGTTTCATGGCGGAGGCCGATGTCGCCCGGATCGAGGCCCACGCCCGCGCCGAAGGACTGGCGCTGCATGATGCGGCCGTCGACCTGGGGCTGCTGGACAGCGAGGATGCGGCCATGCTCGCCGCCTTGCAGGGCGGCTTCGCCCTGCTGCCGATGGGCGACCCGCGCGTTGACCCGCTGGTGGCAGCGGCCTTCGACCCGGCCGATCCCTACGCCGCAAAGATCCGCACCATCCGCTCCAAGATGCGGGCCGTCGCCAAGAATGGCGATCCCACCGCGCTGCGGCTGGCCGTCCTGTCGGTCGATGCGGGCGATGAAGGCGCGATCGTGGCGGCCAACCTGGCCGTCGTGCTGGCGCAGATGGACGGACCGACCATGGCAGTCGACGTCGACATGGAGCGACCCTCGCTCGACCGGCTGTTCCGGGTCGCCAACAAGGCAGGGCTGGCCGAACAGCTGATCGGCAGCGCCGCCTTGCTGCCCGCCGCCAAGACGGCGGTCGACGGGCTTTGGCTGATGACCGCCGGGCGTGCATCGGGCAGCGCATCCAGCCTGGTGACGCGGGGGCCACTGGCCGAAACCGCGAGCGGCTGGGGCCTGCGGGACATGACGATGCTGTTCTACCTGGCCGAACGCAAGGGCGACCAGACGCCCTATGGCAGCATCCTCGCCGGCTTCGACGCAGTAACGCTGATCGTGCGGCGCGGAGAAACAGGGATCGCCGCCATGCGCCGCGTCATCGACGAACTTGATCGCCATGGCGTGCCGATCGCCGGGACGGTGATCGCATGAACGATCTGGCTGCCAACAATCCGCTGCCCTGGCCGGAGGGCGCGCGAGCAGAGTCGTCGATCGCGCATGTCGGCGGCATTCCCGTTTCCACCCTGTCGCTCGACGCCCTGATCGGCAAGATGCTGCGGGAGGCGCCGTTGCGCCGGTCGCTCGACCAGCCCGCCTGGCTCGTGTTCGATTGCAATGGCCAGGGCCTGTCGATGAACGCCACCGACCGGGCGTTTCGCGCCGACCTGGCGCAGGCCGACCTGATCCACGCCGACGGGCAGGTCGTGGTCGCCGCCTCCCGGTGGCTCGACGGCCCGGCCATCGCCGATCGGTCGAGCACCACCGACATGTTCATCGACAGCCTGCAACCCGCCGCAAAGGCCGGCGTCAGCTATTATCTGCTCGGCGGAACGGAAGAGGTGAACGACCAATGCGCGCGGCGGATCACCGAAATCGCGCCGGGGCTGAACCTCGCCGGACGCCGCAACGGATACTGGTCGGCGCAGGATGAGGATGCGGTGATCGATGCGATCAACGCGGCTGCGCCCGACGTCCTCTGGGTCGGCACGGGCAAGCCGCGCGAGCAGGCTTTCTGCGTGCGCAACCGGCACCGGATCAAGGCGGGCTGGATCGTCACCTGCGGGGGGCTGTTCAACTATGTGACCGGCGATTATCCGCGCGCCCCGATGTGGATGCAGGAACGCGGGCTGGAATGGCTGCACCGCATGGTGACGCGCCCGCGCCAACTCGCCTGGCGCTACATCACCACCAATCCCCATGCGCTCTGGCTGATCTGGAAGCATCGCCATGGCTGAAGCGCCAGCGGCCGAAAAGCTGCCAGCCGGGGAGCGACCCGCGACGGGTAGTGCCCAGCGGCTGGGCGGCGTGCTCGGCCGCTTCGGCTTGGCGAGCCTGTCCTCGGCGATCGTGTCGGTCAGCCATCTGGCCGTCCAGCTCTTTTCCATTCACCATCTGGGGACGGCGGCGATCGGCACGCTGGCCTTCCTGCTGGTCATCATCCAGTTCGGATACGGCCTGTCCAACGCGCTGGTCTCGACGCCCTATACGATCGCGGTCAACCAGGGCGAGGAAGCGGACGCGCGCCGTTTCGACTTCTTCTTCCCGGTCAACCTGCTGCTGGCGGCCAGCCAGGGACTGATCTGCGCGGGCATCGCCTGGGCCACCGCCTCCCCCGCCGCCGCCCTGCTGTTCGGGCTGGCTGGCACCTTCTCGCTGATCCGCTGGTTCGGGCGCTCCAATGCCTATGCCCATCATGCGCCGATGCGCGCGGCGCGATCCGACCTCGTCTATGCGGGCACGATCCTGATCGGCCTGACGATCGCGACGCGCACCGGCGCCAGCCTGCCCACCATCGGCGCGATGCTGGTGGCCGCCAGCCTGATCGGGATGCTGCCCTTCGGCTTCGCCTTCCTGCGCCGCCATGGCGCGATGACGCCGGGCCGCGCGCTGCGCGCCTACCGCCCGGTTTGGCGCGAACAGTCCGCCTGGACGCTGGTGGGCGTATTGTCCACCGAGGCGACATCCAACGCGCACAGCTATATCGTCACCCTGCTCGCAGGCCCGGCCGCCTTCGCCCCGGTCGCCGTGGGGATGCTCTTCTTCCGCCCGGTCAATGTCTGCATCACCGCGCTGACCCAGCTGGAGCGGCCGCGCATGACCCGTGCCGTCGCGCGCGGCGACCATGATGCGGCGATCAAGTCCGAACGCCTGTTCATGGCCGCTTTGGTCCTGCTCTGGATCGGCACCTGCGTCGTCGCGGCGATCGTGCTGGCCGCCTTCCCCGGCCTCATCATCAAGCCCACGCTCGATCATCAGGCGGTCGTCATGGCGGTCGCGCTCTGCGCGCTGCTGTCCCTGGTCCAGTGCGTGCAGACGCCGATGAGCGTGATGACCCAGGCGCGCCGCGCCTTCCGCCCGCTCGCCGCACAAAGCCTGCGCAGCTGCGGGGTCGGCATCGTCGCCGTCACACTGATCGTGCTCGGCGCCGATCCGGTGCTGTCGATCGGCGGCGTGGTGCTTTCGCAGCTGGTGATGATGCTCGGCATCTGGCGGCTCGACCGCCAGTGGCGGCGCGCCCGGCGCACGGAGGACTGAGGCCATGGCGACAAGCTGGCGCCGCATCGGCCAGACCCCGACCATCGCCACTGCCGCCCCGACCACGGATGGCGCCGGCGACCGGATGGTTTGGGTCGCCCAGATATTCTACTTCGTCTTCCTGATGATGGTCTTCATCGGTCAGCAGCCCTTCGCGTCGCGAACCCAGGACGAACTGGTGGCGATGGCGCAGGCCAATGACGGGTCCGATCTGTTCAAGCAGGCGCTGTTCATCGGCTTCGCGCTGCTGCTGACGGCAGTGCAGGTCATCCGCAAGCAGCCGCTGCGCTACCGGTTCAGCTTCTGGCCCCTCGCCATCATGCTGGGCTGGTTCTTCATCACCTGCCTCTGGGGCGTCGATCCCTTCGTGTCGTTCAAGCGGGCGATGCAGCAGTTGATCGTGATCTACATCACCTTCTGCGCGCTGTCGCTGATCGGGCCGCAGCGCCTGTTCGACGCCTTGCGCGCGGCCCTGATCGTCTCGTTGCTGATCTGCTGGATATCGTTGCCGCTGACGGCGGCCGCGGTCCATCCGCCGACCGAGAGCGACAAGGCGCTGATCGGCGCGTGGCGCGGCTTCTTCTTCCACAAGAATATCGCCGGCGCCGTCATGGCCCTGACCTTCATCGTCTGCGGCAATGCCTGGATCGACCGGCGCAAATGGTATTATGCGCTGTTTGCGGTCATGGCTTTCGTCTTCGTGATCGGCACGAAGAGCAAGACGTCGCTGGCGCTGTGCGTAGGTATGCTGGCGATCAGCAACGTCTATCGCGCGCTGAGCGGCAATACGCAGAAGCGGGCGATCCTGCTGCTGATGCTCGGTTTCGGCATGGTCGGATTCCTGGCGCTCTACATCGCCTACCAACCGACGGTCGAGCGACTGTTCGCCGATCCCACGGCCTTTACCGGGCGTGTGTCGATCTGGCGGGTGGTGTTCGACTATCTGGCCGACCACCCCTATCTGGGGGCGGGCTTCGGGGGATTCTGGCAGGTCGGCGCGCAATCGCCCGCGCACGACTATTTGAACCAGCAATTCCAGATGCTGACCGCCCATTCGCACAATGGGTATCTGGAAATCTGGGTCACGACCGGGCCGCTCGGCCTCCTCATGCTGCTGCTCAGCTTCCTTGCCCTGCCGGCCTACTGGTTCCTGACGGGGTCGACCCGCGAGAACCAGCATCTGATGGTGCCGGCCTTCGCCATATGGGTCTTCGTCATGTACCAGAATCTGCTGGAAACTTCCTTCTTCGACAAAGATCGCCAGGTCTGGGTGATCTTCCTGGCGGCCGTCGCGACCGCGCACGCGACGTTCAAGGCGCGACCGCGCCCGGCCTGGAATCGCCGCCATCTGGCGCGCAACGAGGAGGCCGCCCATGGATAGGGCAATCGGGAAAATCGTCATCGGCATCGCCACCTGCAACCGGCCGCAAGGCCTGTTGCGCACGCTCCGGTCGATCGCGCAGCAAGATACCTGCCTCCATCTGGAAATCCTGGTCGCGGACAATGACGCCACCCGCCAGGAAGGGATGGCCGTGGTCGAACGGATCGCAAGCGAGGGCTATCGCTGGCCGATCCGCGCCCTGCTAGTGGCGGAACGTGGCATTCCGCGCGTCCGCAATGCGCTGGTGGCGCAGGCGCTGGGCGATCCGGCCGTGACCCATGTCGCGATGCTGGACGATGACGAGGCCGCCTCCCCCGGCTGGATCGAGGCGATGGTCGACGCCGCCCGGCAATGGAATGCCGATGTCGTCGGCGGCGCCGTGCTGCGCGAGATGGACGCGCCCGTGCCCGGCTGGGCGGCGCCCCACCCGCTGCTCCAGCCCAAGATGCGGGGCCAATCCGGCCGGGTCGACCTGGTCGACAGCACCGCCAATGTGCTGATCGCCGCATCCGCGTTGCACGCCATGGGGAGCGCCCCGTTCGACGAGCGGATGGCGCTGACCGGCGGGTCGGACAAGCAGCTTTTTTCCCGGATGCAGCGCGCCGGCCATCGTTTCGCCTGGTCGGAGGAGGCGGTCGTGACCGAACTCATCCCCGCCAGCCGGGTGACGCAGAAATGGCTGCTGATGCGCGGTTATCGCATCGGCATGACGGACATGATGGTCGAGCGTTTCCACAAGGGACGGATGCGCGCTTTGTTGAGCGAAGCGCCCCGCATCCTGGGCGGCGCGGCGTCGGGGGCGTTCGGCGCCCTGCTCACGCGCGACCGGGGCAAGCGCGTCCAGCGGCTCGGCCGTCTTTATCGCGCGGCCGGCAAGATCGCCGGCCTCGCCGGTTTCCATTATGAAGAATATCGAAAGGTGCATGGCGCATGAGCGATGCGACGCATCAGTCTGAACGCCCCTTTTACTCGGTCGTCATCCCGCTCTACAACCGGGCGGACATCGTCGGCGCGACGATCCGGTCGGTCCTGGCGCAGGACTGGCAGGATCTGGAGATCGTCGTGATCGATGACGGATCGAAGGACGATCCGCGTCCGGTGATCGACGCGATCGGCGATCGGCGCGTCCGCTACATCCGGCAGGACAATCAGGGCGGCGGCGCGGCGCGCAACCATGGCATATTGGCAGCGGACGGCCATTATATCGCCTTCCTCGATTCCGACGACCTGTTCCTGCCCGGCAAGCTGTCGATCATGGCGAAGGCCTTGGCGGGGGACGATGGCCGCACAGTCCTTTATTCGCGGATGAAGGTGGACCGGGGCGTAGACCGCTACTGGATACGCCCCGACCGCGGCATCCGCGAGGGCGAGGATGTCGGCGAATATCTGTTCTGCGCCAACCAGTTCATGCAGACATCGACCATGGTCGTGCCCACCGACCTGGCGCGACGCGTGCTGTTCGACCCGGCGCTCAAGAAAGGGCAGGACCTCGACTTCTGCGTCCGTTTGCAGGGCGCGGGCGCGCGTTTCCGCATGATCGACCAGCCGCTGACCGTCTGGCTCGACGCGACCGAGGCGGGGCGCACATCCTATGTGAAGGGCTATGAAACCTCGCTCGACTGGCTGGAGCGGTGCGGCCACATGCTGACCGTGCGGGCGCGGCGTGGCTATCGCGCGACGGTGCTGGCCTATCATATGGCGCCGATCCGGCCGGTGGCGGCGATCCGCGACCTGGCGGTGGGACTGGTCGCGGGCGGCGTGCCTCCGAAGATCATCGCCCGTCAGTTGCTGCGATCCTATCTGCCCAAGCCGCTCTACCGGTCGCTGGTCAATCGCTTCGTCCTGCATTTCGGCAAGGCGGAGGCCGCGCGCCGCCCGCCGCAACCCTCATGAAGCTGGTGGACCTCGCCCCCGCCCGCGCCGCCACGACGGCTACGCCGATCTTTTCGGTCATCATCCCGAGCTATGAGCGGCGCGAGCAAACGGTCGCCGCGACCGTCTCCGCGCTCGAACAGAGTATCGCGGATATCGAGGTGATCGTCGTCATCGACGGATCGACCGACGATACGGAGGCTGCCCTGCGCGGCATCGACGATCCAAGGCTGACCGTGATCGTGCAGCCCAATCGCGGCGCAGCAGGGGCGCGCAACACCGGCATCGACCATGCGCGCGGCGCCTATGTCGCCTTCCTCGACTGCGACGACCTGTTTTTGCCCCATCATCTGTCCGATCTGTTGGTGCTGCTGCAACATGGCGAGAATGTCGTCGCCTATGGGCAGGTCGTCGCCGACCGGGGCGCGGGCCGCCAGTTCCTGAAACCGCCCCGCGCCATCGCCAGCGGCGAGACCATGGACCGTTACCTGATGTGCGAACGCGGGTTCGTGCAGACCAGCAGCATGGCGCTGAGCCGCGCACTGGCGCGCAGGGTCCGCTATCGCGAGGATGTGGGCTTTGGCGACGATACCGACTTCGCCATGCGCCTGGCGCTCGCCGGCGGTCGCTTCCTGATGACGGAACGGCCCGGCACGATCTGGACCGACCGGCAGACCGGAGACCGGCTTTCGCAGGTGCGCGACAATATCGGCAATCTGACATGGCTGCGCGACCTGCGCCCGCATATCTCGGCCAAAGCCTTTTCCGCCTATCTGGGCTGGCACGCGGCGAAGAGCATCTGGCCGGTCAGCCACCGCAGGGCGATGGGCTATTATCTGTCCGCACTGGTCCGGGGCGCGTTCGGGCCGCGGCTGGCCGCGACGATCCTACTCCAGATCGTCATGCCCGACCCGCTATATCGTCGCCTGTCGGATCGGTGGATCGACTTTTCCCACATGCTCGCGGGCAAGGGACCGCGGCTGTGAGGCGACGGGAATTCCTGGCCGGCTCGCTCGCCCTGTCCGCCTGCGCGCCGATGCCGCCAAGCCATGCGCGCGACGGTGCCGCGACCGAAAGCATCGCAGCCCGCGCCCGCCGGTCAGGCCGCAGCTTCGGCGCGGCGGTCAAGTCGCGCCTGTTGCGCGAAGACAAGGCCTTCGCCGCCGCCGTCGCACGCGAATGCGACATGGTGGTCCAGGAATATGAGTTGAAGCGCGGCACGACCGAGCGAAAGCGCGGACGGTTCGATTTCAGCGGCGCCGATCAGATCCTCGCCTTCGCGCAGCGCAATCGGATGGCCGCGCGCGGCCATGCGCTGGTCTGGTACGCTGCCAATCCGCCCTGGCTCCAGCCCGCGCTGGAAGCGACCGACCGCGCGGGGCGCGAGCGGCTGATGACCAGCTATATCGACGCCGCAATGCCGCGCTATGCTGGCCGGATCACGGAATGGGACGTGGTCAACGAGCCACTGGAACCCAAAGACGGCCGCGCCGACGGGATGCGCCAGAACAGCATGTGGATGCGCGGGCTGGGCGAGGACTATATCGACATCGCCTTCCACCATGCGCGCGAGGCGGATCCCGGCGCGACGCTGTTCCTGACCGATTATGGGGTGGAGCATGATTCCCCCCGCTGCGAACGGCGGCGCACCGCAATGCTGAAACTGCTGGACCGGCTGATGGCGCGCAACGTGCCCATCGACGCGATCGGCATCCAGGGCCATCTCAAGCCCTTCCGAGAGGGGTTCGATCAGACAGTGTTCGGCCGCTTCCTGCGGCAGCTGAGCGATTATGGCCTCAGCCTGTCGATCACCGAGTTCGACATCGCCGACAGGGGCGGACCGCCCAATCCCGACAAACGCGACCGGGAGGTAGCGGCGGTGGCCAAGGCGGTGCTGGACGTCGCCTTCGACAATCCGGCGATGCAGGCGCTGCTCTGCTGGGGCCTGTCGGACCGTTATAGCTGGCTGTCCAATTTTCCCGACTATAAATGGCCCGATGGACAATTGTCCCGCGGCCTGCCCCTCGACGACAAGATGCGCCGCAAGCCGCTCTGGGATGCGATCGGCGCCGCGTTCGATGCAGCCCCCGCCGCGCGGCGACAAGCCAACCTTCGGAGACATGACGCATGAGGATTTCTTCGCTCACCGGCCTGCGTGGCGTGGCGGCGGTTTCCGTGCTGCTCTATCATATTCCGCACAACCCGGCCTTCGCTGCCTTCGCCATGCCGATCTTCTCGCGCGCCTATCTGGCGGTCGACCTGTTCTTCATCCTCAGCGGATTCGTCATCTCGCTGGGTTATCATGAGCGGGTGATGGGTCGGCCAGGATGGGCCAGCTATGTTGACTTCCTGATCAATCGCATGGCGCGCGTCTGGCCGCTGCACCTGATCGTGACGCTCGTTTTCATGGGGCGCATCCTCCTCAATGTGTCTGGCAATCAGGCGATCGACCTCGACGCTCCCAATGTCGTCAGCAACCTGCTGATGGTGCAGAGCTGGGGCTGGGGCACGGAACCGATCGCCGGCAACAGCTGGTCGGTCAGCACGGAAGTCGCGGCCTATCTGCTCTATCCGCTCATCGCGCTGATCGCTTTCTCCCGCTGGGCCTGGGTACAGGGCATCGCCGCCGTCGCGCTGCTGGCGATGGTGGCAGCGTCCGGACTGGGATCGAGCGGCCCGCTCGACGTCAACGACAGCGACACGGTGCTGACCCTGCTGCGCTGCCTGGCCGGCTTCTCGCTCGGCGTGCTCGCCTATCGCGTCGCCGACCGGCGCTGGTGCCGGGCGCTCATCGACCGGCCGGGCGGCTTTGCCGCCGTCTGCGCGCTGATCGGCGTCGCGCTCTGGTTGCCGGGCAAGGTCGACCTGCTCGTCGTCTGCCTGATGCCGGCACTGGTCCTGAGTTGCTATTATGACGGCCCGGCCGCGCGCGCCGCCATGTCCAACCCGGTCAGCTTCCACCTGGGCCTCATCAGCTATTCCATATACCTGTGGCACCCGCTGGTCCGCGATGTGGTGGCGCGGGTCATGACGATGGCGCATGGACGCGGCATCACCGGCATGGACGGGCTGTTCGTCGTGGCGATGCTGGTGGCGACCTGGCTGCTCTGCTGGGCCAGCTATGCGCTGGTCGAGCTGCGCGGGCATCGGCTCGTCAAATGGCTGCAGCGGCGCGCACAACGGCGCCTGGACGTCAGGGAAGCGACGATTTGACCGCTCCCGGCAAGCCGATCTGGATCGCGATCCCAACCTTCCGCCGTCCCCGGCAACTGCGTCACCTGCTCGAAACATTGCCCGCGGTGGTCGCCGGGAAGGACGCGATGCTGCTGGTCGCCGACAATGACCCCGAACGCCAAGAGGGTGCGGCGGTCGTGCGCGACCTGATCGAATCGGGCTATGAGCTGCCGGTGACGCTGCTCCCCGTGCCGGAGCCGGGCCTGTGCGCCGTCCGCAACGCCATCGTGGCGGCCGCGCTCGGCGATCCGGCGATGCGCTTCCTCGCGATGATCGACGATGACGAATGGCCCCAGCCCGGCTGGCTCGACGCCCTGCTCGCCTGCCAGGCTGGGGTGGACGCCGACGTCGTGGCCGGCCCGGTCGATTCGATGTTCGTCGGCCCGGCACCGCGCTGGGCGCATGAAACGCTGGTGTTCCGCGCAGAAGAGCGGCCGGCGGGCGTGACGGCCATGCTCTGGGCCAGCAACAATCTGCTCCTTCGCCGCGCGGCGCTGGAGATGCTGGAGCGCCCCTGGTTCGATCCGCGCTTTAACCGCAGCGGCGGCGAGGACCTGGACTATCTGGCCCGACTGGCCCGCGCCGGGGCGCGCTTCGGCTGGGCGCCCGATGCGCGCGTCAGCGAATGGGTGCCGCCCGAACGGGCACGCCTTGGCTGGGTTTTGCGGCGCATGTGGCGCATCGGCTGCACCGAAACGCTGGCGCGGCGGAAGGAGACGCCATTGCCGGTCCTGCTGATTCGCTCCGTCGGCATCGTGGCGCTTCGCACGGCGGGCCTGTCCGCCCTGTTGCTGCCCGGCGCGCATCGTGTCGACATCGCCGGGCAGTGGATCAAGAGCTGGGGCCGCCTCTACGCGCTCGCGGGCGGCGGCCACAAGGCTTATGGCGCGCTGTAGATCTTGAAGCTGCGGATGATCATGTCGCCCGACCCGTCGGTAAACGCGCTGTCGGTCTTAACCGCGACATCCATGATGGGGTACCAGCGGAAACCCTGGAAAGGATTGACCGACTGGTAGGTTTCCTTCCCGTCCACGAACCAGGTGATATAGTCGCGCTGGATATCGACCGCGAAACGGTGGAAATCCTCCGAATAGCCCTTGATGCCATAGGCCTGCTCGGTCTGGATCACGACGCCGCGCTGGAACGACCGGACCCCGCCGGAACCGCCATGGATGGTCTGGCCGACATGTCGGTCGAAATCCCAGTAGCTCTGATAGCCAAAGCCTTCATAGATATCGATTTCCGGCGGCCAGCCGCTGGTCGACACCAGCCAGAAGGCCGGCCATGTGCCGCGCCGGTTGGGCATCCGCGCATCCCATTCATATTGGCCATAGCCAATCTGCGAGGCGAGGAAATTGCGTCCGTCGAGCACTGACGCGCCATATTTCCAGCTCTGCCCTTCGTAGTAGATCGGGGTCGCCAGCTTCTGCGTGTGCAGGACCAGTCCCTTGCTGCTCCAGTAGACCGGCCCTTCGATGCCAGGCCAGATCGAGGAATCGAGATAGAGTCCGGTTTCGCCATTGGCGACCTGCGTGCGGCCATGGGACAGCGATGTCGCCCAGCGATCCCAGCCGCCATCGGGCGACCTTTTGTGCGTGTCCTTGAGCAGTTCGAACTGAAGCGTTCCGGTCGGCGCGAACGTACGCGCGGCGCGGAAGGTGCCGGTCGCCTTGGCCGTCACCGTCGCGGTGCTGGAGGCGGTGACGGTACCGACCGACTGGCCCTGCAACCCGCCCCAGGGCGCCTCGCGCAGCTTGAGCTGGAAGAACTGCCCCTCGGCCGCGCCGATGATCGGGACGGCGACCGTCTGCGTCAGCGGGTCGCCGGGGCGGAAGATCACGACCGTGTCGACCGTCTGGTAATGATAGCCCGACAGCGCCCGCAACGTGCCCGACCCATTGACCGTGACGACCCGCGCGATCACGGTGTTGGGCGTTGCGCGATCGAGGGTGATCGGCACATAGGCGGTTCCGGTGCCGGGACGGAAGGTCGCATTGCCGATCGACAGGGTGGCCTTGTCGGGCAATTTGGTGCCGTTCGCAAAGTCGAAGGTGGAGAAGCTGGACGTCGTTGCCGTGCTGCCAACACTCGCAATGCTCGTCTGCGTCGATGACGTCGTCGTGCTATAGTTAACGGTATTTAAACTATTTGCATCGATACTTGTCGTCGAAGTCAAAATCGTGGCTGCCCCGGCTGCGATGACGCAGAACACGGCAAACCCGGCTCCGATGGCGGAGCCGACCTGTTTGCTGTTCATGATAAAACCCCCTGCGGTTCATCCTGAAAATCCGCCAGGCACATTAACAAAGCCTTGCGGACGAACACGGTTCACCGCAATCTCGGGGAAATTGCGACGAGCCGCTTTCGGGCGACCATTGCCGCCGGATGCACCGCCGCTCGCAACCCGTTGCGTGCGGCAGGCTGACGCTTCCTTGGGCGTTGCAAGGCCCGGATGGCAGTCGGGCGATCATGCAGGAGACAGGTGTTGCGGGTCATGGTGCTGGTCAAGGCGACCGAGGACAGCGAAAAGGGCGTGTTTCCCGAAGCGTGGACGTCGCAGATGATGGCAGCGATGGGCCGGTTCAACGATGCGCTGCGCGCGGCCG
The DNA here is from genome assembly GCF_029590555.1 of Sphingobium sp. V4. Taxonomy (NCBI): domain Bacteria; kingdom Pseudomonadati; phylum Pseudomonadota; class Alphaproteobacteria; order Sphingomonadales; family Sphingobiaceae; genus Sphingobium; species Sphingobium sp. V4. The sequence goes on from NZ_CP081001.1 coordinate 2,310,409, forward strand.
GTATCCTGGTTATGGCGGACGGGCTTCAACCTTCCTCCGCCGGCAAGCGGATCGCGTTTGACGGGGTTGGGCGCAGCATCATCGACGGGCCGTTCCCGTTGCCCTCCGAGCTGGTCGCGGGCTTCTGGCTCTGGGACGTGAAGGACATGGACGAAGCGGTCGCCTGGGCGAAACGCTGCCCCAATCCAATGCCAGGACCGTGCGAAATCGAGATCCGGCCGCTCCACGACCTGCACGCCCCGGAGTGAGATACGCCCGATACCGCCAGTCATCATCGTGAAGACACCGCGTTCCATGCCGAGGACAAGCCCAGAATGGTCGCGAGCCGCGGCTGGAGCCCTCATCTGCAAAACAGAAAAGGACGCCGGCCGCTTTGTCCCTCCACCGAGCAGCAATGTTTGGCGTCAGTTTCTCCTCGGCCGCCGCCAGCACGCGCCATAGGTGCCCGCCCAGATTTCTGCATGTCCGCTTGGCTATGCCGGGCCTCTATCTGTTGGACGAGCAGTCGAGCTAGATCTTCCCGACTTCCGTCCAGCTCAGGAGCCGCGTGACACTCTCTCGCCTGGGCAGCCATCCCGGCCGAGCCGCATCGTTACCCGAAGCACTGGAAGCCTTCTCCCTCCACTGACGCCGGGCGGCGAGATATTGAGGATCGAGCAGCGACAATATGGTGAGCGGCAGCGCGCTTGCCGGCCAGCATATCTGTACCATGCGCCGCCAATATTGCAGCCTCGCCCGAACGTCGATCAACCCGTCGGGCACTGGGAGATCGAGCATTTCGCGCGCAGTCAGCAACTGAGTCCTTGCTGCTGCCCTGGCATAGCCCGCCGCGAACAGCCCATCCAAACGCGCCCAATCCGTCGCACCAAATCCGGCGGCAAGACCCTGCATGTCCAGCAAGTGACGCAGGTCGACCCTCCCGCGCAGATAGTCCCTCCCTTTCAACTGATCGTGCAACAGCAGGATCGCCATGCCTGCAACAGGAGAGGGCAGACAGGCTACTCCCCGCGGCAGATGGCAAGGCGTGCCATCTATTGCCAGATCATCATGAGCCAGGCGCAAGATACTCGCCCCGCCATATTCTGTGTGCAGGTCGATGGTGCCCGAATCTTCGGGGCGCATGAGCACCACCGGAATCTCCGGTCGGACGATCGGCGTATCGGGCCGATACCCCGCTCCAACCAACTGCGCGATGGCCTCATGGAACCTGTCCGCCGGAACCATCATGTCCAGATCGGTGATCAGGCGATCGGCCCGCCCACCCGCTGCAACGTCCGCCAGCCAGGCCGTCCCCTTTAGCAACACAGGACGCACGCCCACCCCGTTCCAAAGCGCCACGGCTTCATCAAGTTGCAGAAGCAGGCGTCTGTTCCGCTCCTCATTACGTGTTTGGATGAGCTGAAGAAACTGCTGCACATCAATCGGCAGCGAGGAAAACCGTCCTGCCGCCTTCAGTCGGCTCGCCAGCATGGGCGTACAGAGCGAGCGGTTGGCCAGGCCTATGATCCCAACCCAATCCTCCCCAGCTGGAAGCTCGCCCTTCAAACATGAAAGCAGACTCCGAAGCGCCTCAAGCCGCTTCATTATCGCTCATTCGCCGGAGCAGCGCGCCCGCATCGTCCAACCCTGCATAATGAAGCTCGTAGCAGCGCGCACCGCCGACAGCGCGGATCATCACGTCAAGCGCCCTGTGGCTCATGCCGTCGCCATGCGATGTCGCCTCTTCCAGCAGATGCCTGAGTGCCAAAGATGATTGCAGGGGCGCGAGTTGCGCAGGTCCGGCAGCACGTCGGCGCAACCTGACGATCCATCCGATCTCCGCCAATCCGTCCCCCGCAATAACGCGTGGCGCAGGAAAGCGAACCCGTCTTCGATCGGCGCGAACGTGCATCGGCAATGCCCCAAGACCGCCATAAACCGATGCCAGCAATTTCCACCCGCCCGCCTTGACCGAAGGCAGGAAAGGCAGCCCCTGCACCCGGCCGTCTCCGCTCACGACAACAATATCGTCTCCACCATAAGCAAAACCCTGCCCGGTCAACCAGGACGTCAGGGTCGTCTTTCCAGCGCCCGGCTCTCCCAGGATCAGCATTGCCTTGCCATTCCGGTGCAGACACCCACCATGAACCCCCAGCAGCCAACCAGGACTGCCCAATATATCCTCGGCCATACGCGCCTTGATGACTGGCCCCGTCTGCGCCGCCTCCATGATCGTCGCCGGCGCGCCATCCCGGCTGAGGCAGGCCATGCCGTCATCATGCCACAGATCGTAGACAACATCGAAAAGCCCGCAGTCAGCCTGCAGATGGGCGAACAGCGGCGACACGCGCGCCGCAAGGCCCCTATCATGATAGCGCAGCAGGAACTTCCTCCCCCCGATGGATACCTGCTGTACGATCAGGGAATGGGAAGCAGGCGGCGGATCACAGGCGCTCACCAGCCCGCGCAGGGACCAGCTGGTTAACACCTTGCGCAGCATGGCTAGGGGCTCAGTAATTCCCCGATCCAGCACTTCCTGCGCCAGTTGGGCGAACGGCACGCCATCTTCAAGGCGACAGGCGACATACCCAGCGACCTGATTGACGCCCATCAACTGCTGGCTGGCAACCGAAAAAATTAGGGGTTGGCCGTCGATGAAGACGATAGACGTGCCCTCCGACAGACGCAGCCGCATCTTCACCGCTCAGCCTTCCCCCCCAGCCGGTCACCAATATCAGATTTTTGGCCGCCGCCCCGGATTTCCTGGGCCGGTACCGGGACCGTCATTGATCGGCGGATTACCGGGCGGCTGAGGATCCAGACCATTGCCAACACCGTTATTGCCCTTCGGGCCACCGCCGCCGCCGCCGCCGGATTTCGCGATTGCTTCTGAAGACAGGGATGTGGACAGCAGCACCGTGACGGCGGGTGGGACCGTCGCTGCAAACCGCCCGCAGGTTTTCAGAAACTCGCGCCTGTCCTCGGCGCTGGAAGTCCGATCTGGTTCCTCTGGCAAAGCAGCCTCCGTACAAATAGGGACTGCAAATCTATCATTGGGCGGTCAACGATCGCACTGCTATCCGGGACTACATCTTTCGGGGTAGCTCCCCAATGTCTGAAAGGACTTGCGCCAGCTTCCGCTGTTTTCGGCGTCCGTCACAGCGCATCATCGTCTTGGAAATTGCCAGGAAATGGAGATCGGATCATCATCGAGACGATCCTGTTGCCGCACGTCATGTACCGTAGGCGCTGCCGCCCCCTCAACCTCGTTCACCAAAGGGCCGTTGCCGCCAAATTTGCGCGACTCATCTTGTCGATGTCTGCGCAGACATCGTCCCTTTCAGGAAAAGGCCGATATGATGTCTGAAGATGAAGGTGAATGGTGCACCCAACAGGATTCGAACCTGTGGCCTTCGGATTAGGAATCCGACGCTCTATCCTGCTGAGCTATGGGTGCACGCAGGGAAGCGCTCTATTGCGCGTCGGGCTTCGGGTCAATTCTTGGCGTGCGGGGGAATGACGGGAAAAGGCAGGGGCGCCACCTCCACGCCTTCGTCGATCAGCGCCTTGGCCTCGGCCGGGGCCACCTCGCCATGGATGCTGACGCGGTCCTGTTCGCCGTAATGCATCGCCCGCGCCTGTTCGGCGAAACCGCGCCCGACCCAGGTGGAGCCTTCCAGCGCCTTGCTCTGCGCCTGTGCCATCGCCTCGACCAGCGCCTGCATCTTCGCCTGGTCGGCGACGTTCATGACGGGCGCGACCGGGCCCGCGGGCACGGGCGCGGGCGTGGCGGGCGCCCGATCGGGACGACTATTGCCCTTCGCCCCCACGGCGGGGGCCATCACCGCTTTGGATATGTCAACGTCGCCACAGATCGGGCACGCAAGCAACCCGCGCACCTGCTGCGCCTCATAATCGGCGCTGGAGCCGAACCAGGCCTCGAACACATGGCCCTGGGCGGCGCATTTGAGATCGAACACGATCACGAAATCGTTACTTCCTTCGGTATGGGCCGGCGATTGGCGAGCGCCGGCACGCGCCCGCGAACGTCCCCTATGCGCGTCATGTCGAGGTCCGCAAGCCCCAGCCCGGCCGTCTCGTCCATGTCGAGCAGCACCTCGCCCCAGGGATCGATCACCAGACTATGGCCATAGGTGGTCCGCCCGTCCTGATGCATCCCGGTCTGGGCCGTGGCGATAACGTAGCAGCCCGCCTCGATCGCGCGAGCGCGCAGCAGTACATGCCAGTGCGCCTGCCCCGTGGGCACGGTGAAGGCGGCTGGCGCCAGCAGGATCGTCGCTCCGGCATTGGTCAGCGCGCGATACAGATCCGGGAAACGCATGTCATAGCAGATGGAAAAGCCCATCCGACCCCAGGGCGTATCGGCCGCCACGACCTGCTCGCCCGGCCCATAGACGGAGGATTCGCGCCAGCTTTCGCCGGTCGCCAGGTCCACGTCGAACAGATGAATCTTGTCGTAGCGCGCGCGAATCGCGCCACTGTCGTCGATCAGGAAGCTGCGATTGGCCCAGCGCCCGTCGGCCCGCTCGCCTTGCAGCGGCAGCGACCCGATATGCACCCACAGCCCTTCACGCGCTGCGGCCTCGCGCACCGCGGCCAGCACCACGTCCTCGGCCTCATTGCGAAGCGTCGCCGCCGCCCGCCCCCGGTCCCGGTCCAGACAGCCCGCCATTTCCGGCGTGAACAGCATGTCCGCGCCTTCGGCCTTTGCCCGCTCGACCATCGCCACGATCGCCGCGGCATTAGTGGCAGGATCGACCCCGCTGGTCATCTGGAACAGGGCGGCGCGCATCGTCGTCATGCCGCCAGCAAGGCGTCCAGCTTGCCCTCGCTGTCCAGAGCACGCAGGTCGTCGCTGCCGCCGACATGCTGTCCGTCGATGAAGATTTGCGGCACGGTCGTCCGGCCGGGCGCGCGGCTGAGCATCTCGTCGCGCTTCGGCCCGCCCATGGTGATGTCATATTCGTCGAAGGCTACGCCCTTGCCTTCCAGCAACGCCTTCGCCCGCGCGCAATAGCCGCACCAGGCCTTCGTATAGATTTCGACTTTCGCCATGAATATCTTGCTCCTTGCAGGATCGAAATTGGGTGAACGCACGGCTTTGTCAATCGGCACCGCTCATTCGACGTCCGCGTCGGGAAGCACCCGCGCCCAGCAGAGCAGCCGCACCTCGGCCGCCCCGCCGCGCTTGAGCGCCCGCGCGCAGGCGGCCGCCGTCGCCCCGCTGGTATGGACATCGTCGATCAGCAGCACCCGCCGGCCCTTGAAACCATGCTCCTCCGCCAGCGCGAAGGCGCCGCGCACAGCCCTCTCCCGTTGGGCCGGGTTCATGCCGCGCAGCGGGGCCGTCCGCTTCACGCGCTGCAGGGCCCGCTTGTCGACCGGCCACCCCGTCAGCCGGCCCAGATGATCCGCGATCAGCGCAGACTGGTTGAACCCCCGGTGCCACAATCGCCAGCGGTGGAGCGGCACCGGCACGATCAGCAGTGGCATTTCGCGCGCGTCCCCCACATGCCGCAGCATCTGCCGCAGCATCTGCCGCGCGATCAGCCGGGCGAGGCCGATGCGCCGTCCATATTTGAGCCGCAGCGCCACCGTCCGCGCGACATCGCCATAGGCCAGCACCGCCCGCGCGCTGTCCCAGGGCGGCGGTTCGGCCAGGCACGCCCCGCACTCGGCCCCGTCCCCCATCTCATGGGGAAATGGCAAGCCGCAGCGCGCGCAGCAGGGTTCGCCCAGAAAAACCATCCCGCTCCAGCAGGACAGGCAGAAGGCGAAATCCGCGCCCACGATGGCGCCGCAACCGGGACAACGCGGCGGCAGCGCATAATCGACCGCAGGCTGCAAGGCGCCCTTGAGAAGCGGGAGGAGCGACATCATCTGCCTTGTCCGCACTTCGCGCCCGATGCACAAGGCCCGCCATGGACTCCCGCCCCGACATTTTCGACCGCGCCCGCCGCGCCCGCCACCGCGACCGGATGCTGCCGGCCTTCGCCGATCACGACTTCCTATATCGCGCGATGCTGGACGAACTGCTCGATCGCCTTCGCGACGTGCAGCGCGATCTGCCTGAAGCGCTGGTGATCGGCTGCCCCGACGGCAGCGCCAGAGCCGCGCTGGAAGCGATGGGCAAGCGCGTCGCCTGCGCCGACCCCGGCTTCCTTGCGGCAAGGGCCGCGGGCGGCGTCCAGGGGGACGAGGATGCCCTGCCCTTCGCCGACGACAGTTTCGATCTGGTGATCGCCTGCGGGACGCTGGACAGCGTCAATGACCTGCCCGGCGCGCTGATCCTGATGCGCCGCGTGCTGCGTCCCGACGGCCTGATGCTGGCGGCCTTCGCGGGCGCGGGCAGCCTGCCCCGCCTCAAGGCCGCGCTGCTCGCCGCCGAAGGCGACCGGCCGGGCCAGCATGTCCATCCGCAGGTCGATGTGCGGTCCGCCGGCGACCTGCTGAGCCGCGCCGGCTTCGCCATGCCGGTCGCGGACGGAGACATGCTGACTATCCGCTATGGCGATGTCGTCCGCCTGATGCACGACCTGCGCGGCATGGGCGCGAGCAATGCGCTGGCGACCCGCCCCCCGGGCCTGACCCGCGACGTGCTGATGCGTGCGGCAGGTCATTTCAGCGACGCCGCCGACCCGGACGGCCGCACGGCCGAGCAGATCGCGATCGTCTATCTATCGGGATGGAAACCCGACCCGAGCCAGGCCGGGCCGGCGCGGCGCGGTAGCGCCACGGTGTCGCTGGCGGCGGCCCTCAAGGGGAAGGAGTGACCCGCTGCTGACGTCGCAGACGGCCGTCAACCCAACCCTCGCCTCGGCTCCATTTTTCCGACCGTCGGCGGGTCCACGACTTCCCGCGCCGCCCATGCCCCGCCATCGTGCCGATATTCGACATGGCTTGCCCGGCGGAACGCGGCGCCGTCCCACACGATCACCTGCAATTCCATCTCGTTGTTGCGGCGGACATGGAGCCAGTTGAAGCTTTGCGGTTCGTTGTTGCGCAACCGGGTCGAGGTGGCGGTGCCCGCCTGGATCACCAGCGCACCGCCGCTATGCGCCACCATCTTTCGCGCGGCTTCGGCATAGGTCCGGTGAAAATGGCCCGCCAACGCCAGATGCACCCCCGCTTCGCAGGCGGCCTTGACCGCGTCATCATGCCGTCCGACCGCTTCGCTCCATTCGTTGCCGTTGCCGATCGGCATGGCGAAGAGGGGATGGTGTGTGACGAGGATTCGGGTCTTGTCCGGCGGCACGCAGGCGAATTTCTGCCGAAGCATGTCCATCTGATCATGGTTGATCCGCCCGTCCTTGATCGTCAGCGACCGCGCCGTGTTGAGGCCGAGAATCGCCACCTCCCGATCTTCGTAGAAGGGGCAGAGATCGTTGCTGATATAGCGTTTGTAGCGATCCAGCGGCGCCGCGAACCGCCGCACCACATCATAGAGCGGCACGTCATGATTGCCCGGAATGACGAGGATCTTCAGCCCCGCCGCACGAAGCCGTCCCAGCCAGACGGCCGCCTGATGGAATTGTTCGACCCGCGCGCGTTGCGTGAAATCCCCGCTGATGACGACCAGGTCGGGGCGGCGATCCTCCAGCCAGGCGGTGGCGGCGTCCACGATCTTGGGATCATGCGCGCCGAAATGAATGTCGGACAGATGGGCGATGCGAGCCATCCCCACGTAACGAATGGACGGCAGGGCGGTTTCCGATGGACCCGAAATCACTTACGCGGTGTTATTGCGGCATGGAAACGAAGCCCCTCCCCAAGGACGCCATTCTCGTCGTCAACGCCCATAGCCGCCGTGGCCAGGACGATTTCGCCCAGGCCAGGGAGAAGCTGGAGGCAGCCGGAGTCCGCCTGATCGCCGCCCATGCGGTCGAGGAACCGGACCGGATGAACGCCACCGTGCGGCAGGCGGTGGCCAGCGGCGCCCCCATGGTGATCGTCGGCGGCGGCGACGGTTCCATGTCGGGCACGGTGGACGAACTGGTGGGCAAGGATTGCGTGTTCGGCGTGCTTCCGCTCGGCACCGCCAACAGCTTCGCGCGGACCTTGGGCCTGCCGCTCGACCTGGACGGCGCGGTCCGGGCGATCGCCACCGGGCAGCGCCGGCGCGTCGACCTCGGCATGATCGAGCATGATTATTTCGTCAATGCGGCCTCGCTCGGCCTGTCCCCGATGATCGGCCAGACGGTGCCGCACAAGCTCAAGCGCTATCTGGGGCGCGCGGGCTATCTGCTCTGGGCGGTGAAATGCTCGGTCGGCTTCCGCCCCTTCCGCCTGACGATCGACGATGGCGGGACGGAGCGGCGCATGTGGTCGACCGAGGTCCGCATCCTCAACGGCCCCTATCATGGCGGGGTCGAACTGTCCGACCATGCCGATGTCGATACGGGCGAGATCGTGATCCAGGCGGTCGTCGGGCGCAGCAAGCCGCGCCTGGCCTGGGACTGGTACGCCAAATTCTTCAAGCTGCGCGACCGGGACGCCCATACCGAGGAATTTCACGGCCAATCCTTCCGCGTCGCGACGCACCCGCCCCAGCGCATCTCGATCGATGGCGAGGTGCTGGCGAGAACGCCGGTGACGGTCAGGATCGCCCCCGGCGCGATCGAGGTCGCGGTGCCGGGGGAGAATTAGGAGCGTCCGCCCTCCGCATCCCCGACGCCCCGGACAATCGTGCTTACAGCCTCTTTTCGTAGATCTGGTACACCTTGTTCACCGTGCTGTTGATGGCGTCGGCGATGGCGTTCATGCCCTGATTGTCGTCCAGCACCCAGCCGATCTCGCCACGGGTCGAGCCATAATGAGCGATCGCCTGCCGGCGGATGGTCTCGATCATCATGAAGGCGAGCTGGCTCGCCATGCGCGACGATTGCAGGCGCTGCACCACGCCCATCAGCGGCACGCGCATGGTGCGGGCGTTCGGCTTTCTCAACCATTTGAGCAGCCTGATCCAGCCGAACGGAAAGAGCGAGCCATTGAGCGGCGCAATCGCTTCATTAAGATCGGGCAACGTCATCATGAAGGCGACCGGTTCGCCGTCCAGTTCCGCGATCATGATCAGATCCTCGAACACGATCGGCTTCAGCTTCTTGCCGGTGTGCGCGACCTCCGCATCGGTGATCGGCACGAAACCCCAGTTATTGCCCCACGCGTCGTTCAGGATAGCGAGGATGATCGCGGCTTCCTGATCGAACCTGGTCTTGTCGACCTTGCGGATGCGGATGCGGGCATTCTTCTCGCCCGACTGGACGATGCGCTGGATCAGCGGCGGAAAATCCTTCGTGATGTCGAGTTCATAGGTCTTGAGCTGCTTGACCGGGATATAGCCGGAACCCTCGATCATCGCCTGATAGGCAGGGCTGTTATGCCCCATCATCACCGTGGGGGGATGGTCATGCCCCTGGATTAGCAGCCCCGGCTCCTCCCAGATGGAGAGCGAGATCGGCCCCAGCACGCGGGTCATGCCCTTGGCGCGGAGCCACGCCTCCGCAGCCGCGATCAGCGCCGTGCCGGTTTCCGCATCTTCCGCCTCGAACAGGCCGAAATTGCCGGTACCCGGCCCCATGCCCTGCTCGACCGGCTGGGCGAGCGCGAGACGGTCGATATGGGCGGAAATGCGGCCGACCACGCGGCCGTCGCGCCGGGCGAGGAAATATTGCGCTTCGGCATGGCCGAAAAACGGGTTCTTGCCGGGCGTCAGCAGTTCCTTCACCTCGCCCTTGAGCGGCGGCACCCAGTTGGGGTCGTTGGCGTATAGCCGCCAGGGCAGGTCGATAAAGGCCTTGAGATCGGCCTTGCCGGAAACAGGAGTGATGACCAGATCGGATTGCGCCACTATCGCCGCCTTCAAAAGGATGATGCCGTGCAGTTCGACGCTTGTTTGCGGAATGTCAATCACGCGCGCGAAGCCGGGGCGTAACCGGGTGAATATGTCATGGTGCTGCCATGATCTCAGCGCATTTGGAGGCTAGGACCGCCCGCATGACAGTGCATGATCCCATTCTTGCCGCCGCGCAACGGGCGCGCGCGGCGATCCCCGACGACAGCGCGATGCTGCGCGCAGCGGCCGATCTGTCGCGCGCGTTCGCCACCGCCAATCCCCGCATCTACTGGCCCGACATGCTGGCCTCCGCCCTTGTCGGCTGGGCCGCGCTGGCCGGCGCGATCCTGGTCCAGAATGTGGCGGTCGCGATCGCCTGCGGCATCGTGGCGATGCTGGCGCTCTATCGCGCGGCCAGCTTCATCCATGAACTGACCCACATCCGCAAGGGCGCGTTGCCCGGCTTCCGCTTCGGCTGGAACCTGATCGTCGGCATTCCGCTGATGATCCCGTCCTTCCTCTATGAAGGCGTGCATACCCAGCATCATGCGCGGACCCGCTATGGCACGGCGGATGACCCCGAATATCTGCCGCTGGCGCTGATGAAGCCCTGGTCGCTGCCACTGTTCATCCTGGTCGCGTCGCTGGCGCCAGTCGGTCTCATCCTGCGCTTCGGCCTGCTGACGCCGCTGTCGCTGCTGATCCCGCCGCTGCGCGCCAAGGTAGTGGCTGAATTTTCGGCCCTGTCGATCAACCCCGCCTATCGCCGCCGCGCGCCGGAGGGCGAATTCGCGCGCATGTGGCAATGGCAGGAAGCAGGCGCGAGCCTGTTCGCGCTGGCGCTGGTGGCGAGCGTCTTCGCCTTTGGCTGGAAGCCGCTGCTGGTCTACATGGCCGTCCATTCGGCGATGACCGTCATCAACCAGTTGCGCACGCTGGTCGCGCATCTGTGGGAAAATGAGGGCGAGGCCATGACCGTCACGGCGCAATATCTGGACTCGGTCAATGTCCCGCCGCCAGGCTATCTGCCCGCGCTCTGGGCGCCGGTGGGCCTGCGCTATCATGCGCTGCACCATCTGTTGCCCAGCGTGCCCTACCATGCGCTGGGCAAAGCCCATGCGCAGTTGATGGCGACGCTGGAGATGGATTCGCCCTATCGGAAAGGCAATTATACGGGGATGCTGCCGCTGGTCGGCAAGATCGCGCGCAGCACCATGACCGCGCGCTGACAGGCCGGATCGAGCGGCCGGGCCGTTCGATTATTTTCCAGTTGCGACTTGAAACCTGAGAAAGCGCGCCCATATCGCGGCTGTTCCGGTCACTTTCCCCTCCCCCTGAGGACCGGGACGCCCCCTATGAACGCCCTGGCGACGCCCCTTGGTCGCCGGGGCGTTTTTCGTTTGGGCGTCCGGATCATTCCTCCGTGCGGAACAGTACGGTCTCGCCGACGAGCAGGAACAGGAAGAAGGGCGCCCACGCAGCCAGAACCGGGGGATAGGCCCCCAGATTGCCCATCGCGAGCGAGAAATTGTCGGCGACGAAATAGGCGAAGCCGAGCGCCATGCCCATCACCGCGCGCACGAACAACTGCCCCGATCGCGCCAGGCCAAAGGCCGCGACCGATCCCAGGATCGGCATCAGGAGCGCGGATAGCGGACCGGACAGCTTGTGCCAGAGGCTCCCTTCCAGCTCTGCGGTCGGCCGGCCCGCGTCATGCAGGTCGGCGATGGCGGCCTCCAGTTCGCGGAAGGTCAGGGCGTCGGGATCGACCTTGGCCAGGGTGAACTGGTCGGGACGAATGTCGCGCCCGAACCGGACCGTGCCGACATCGCGCATCGTGCCGCGCGCCACGTCGAACTGGCGCGCGCCATCCAGCACCCAGCTTTTCGATGCGGGATCATAACGGCCCCTGGGCGCCTGGACGATGGTGGTCAGGCTGTTGTTGACCCGGTTGTAGATCTGGACATTGCGCAGCTGCACCGCCGTCCCGCGCCCGGCGACGATCGCCGCATTGACGAGATTATTGCCATCGCGCACCCACGGATTGGTCTTGACCCCGCTGTCGCGCGGGATCGGGCCGTAGTCCACGGCCTCCCACGCACTGAGCGCAGCCGTCGACCGAACCACGATCCGTTCGTTGAAGACGAAGCTGATGGCCGACACGCCCAGCGCGGCGACGACCAGCGGCGCCAATATCTGGTGTGCGGAGAGGCCCGCCGCCTTCATCGAGATGATCTCGCTATTCTGGTTCAGGGTCGCGAGCATGACCAGCGTGCCAAGCAGCACCGAGAAGGGCAGGAACCGCGCAACGATCTGCGGCGCCCGCAGTCCGACATAATGCCATAATTGCGCGTCGCCATTGCCCGGATAGGCCAGGATGTCACCCGAATTGCCCAGCAGATCGAGCGTCTGGAGCACGACCACAAGCAGCGCCAGCACCGCGAAGGTACGGGTCAGGAACAGCCGCATCATATAGAGGCTGATCTGGCGCGAGGGAAAGAAATCGAGGTTCATGGGGTCAGGCGGCTCCTTCCGCCGGGGCGCGCCGCCGGCCGACACGCACCAGCCGGGCGATCTGCTTGCCCAGTTTGGCGAAGGCGACTTCCAGCGCCGCGATCGGCTGGCCACCGGGCCGATGGGCGATCACATGATACATCCACAGCACCAGCGCGGACGCGAGCAGGAACGGACCCCACAGCGCCAGGATCGGATCGACCTTGCCCAGCGCGCCGACGCTTTCGCCATATTGGTTGATCTTGTGATAGGTCACGATGAAGACGATCGACAGGAAGACCCCGAGCGCCGAGGTCGATCGCTTGGGCGGAATGGCGAAGGCGAGCGCCGCGAGCGGCAACAGCATCATGAACACAACCTCGACCATGCGGAAATGGAAATTGGCGCGCACTTCATTGCGCAGCTTGTCGGGCGTCGCCTGGTTCTTGCCGATGACCACCAGTTCGGGAATCGTCTTTTCCCGGTCGACGTCGCGCCCGCGAAATGCCTCGATCTGGGGCAGGTCGATCGGCAGGTCATGGCTGGAAAAGGACAGGATTCGCGGCGTCTTGTAGCGCGGCGCCTCGTTCACCAGCACGCCGTCGCGCAAGCGGAAGATGATGGTATCGGGATCGTCGGTCGCCAGGAACGTGCCCTGCGCCGCCGTGACCGCGACCGACTGGCCATCGCGACTGGTCGCGCGGACGAAGATGCCCTGGAGGTTGCGTCCTTCGTCCAGGCTGCGCTCGATCCGCAGCGTCATGCGCTTGCCGAGGCTGGTGAACTCACCCACCTTGATCGACGCGCCGAGCGCGCCCGAGCGAAGCTCGAAGCGCAGCGCTTCATAGGCGTGACGCGACAGCGGCTGGACGAAGCCGACAATGCCGAAATTGATGAGCGCCAGCGCGATCGCATACATATAGGGCACGCGCAGCAGCCGGCCGTAGGACAGGCCGACAGCACGCATCACGTCCAGTTCGGAGGACAGGGCCAGTTTGCGGAAGGCCAGCAATATGCCGAGCATCAGCCCGATCGGAATGCCGAGCGACAGATATTCGGGCAGCATGTTGGCGAGCATCCGCCACACGACGCTGACCGGCCCGCCTTCCGCCGCGACGAAATCGAACAGGCTCAGCATCTTGTCGAGCACCAGCAGCATCGCGGCGATCACGAGCGTGCCGAGCATGGGCACCGCGATCAGGCGGGCGAGATAACGGTCGGTGGCGGTCAGCATTCTCTAAGTCGTCGTCCCATCACCATGTTTTGGCCGCAAACCCATCTCATATGCGAGTCAGGTAAAAAGCGGGGCGAACAGGGGCTCGCCGTCCGGTCCATTCGGGTGGCTATAGCTTCCAGGAGTCTGATGGTCATGTTGAAAGTTGCAATGGGTATGATGTCGGCAGCAGCGATGGTCGCTGCGGTTCCGGCGCTCGCCCATGGGCAGGAAATCGCCAACAATCTCGAACGCTGCGGCACCGATGCCAAGGGGCCGGCGGTGCTGGTCGACGTGCGCGGCTTCGCCGCCGCCACCGGCAAGGTTCGCGTCCAGTCCTATCCCGGTACCAAGGCCGCATGGCTGACCAAGGGCGAATGGCTCAGCCGCATCGATGTGCCGGTGCGGCCCAGCAACGGCACGATGCGTTTCTGTATGCCGGTGCCTCAGCCGGGCAAATATGGCATCGCTGTGCGCCACGACCGCGACGGCAATGGCAAGACCGACATTTCGCGCGACGGCGGTGGCTTTTCGAACAATCCGTCGATCAGCGTCTTCAACCTGGGCAAGCCGGGCGTGGACAAGGCCGCCTTCTATGCCGGCACCGGCGTGACGAAGATCACGATCAACCTTCAATATATGTGATCCAAAGCCATGGTCTGCGTCGCGCTCCTGTCCAATCCGAAGTCCACGGGCAACCGGCAGACCCTCCCCCGCGTGCGCAGCTATTGCGCCAGCAACCCCGACATCTTCCATTATGAGGTGGAGCATGTCGACCAGATCGGCCGGGCGTTCCAGACGATCGCCCGCGTCGATCCGGCCGTCATCGTCATCAATGGCGGCGACGGGACGGTGCAGGCATCGCTGACCGAACTCTATCAGGGCGAGCATTTCAAGGGCCGGGTGCCGCCGATCGCGGTGCTGCCCAACGGCAAGACCAACCTGATCACGCTGGACCTTGGCATCCATGGCGACCCGATCAAGGCGCTGGAGCGGATCGTCGCGATCGCCAAGTCGGGCGTCGACGACCATGTCGTGGCCCGCGAATTGATCGCCCTGTCCGACGGCCGGGCGGAAACCCGGCCGGTGCTGGGCATGTTTCTGGGGGGCGCGGGCCTGGCCGACACCATGCTCTATTGCCGCAACCAGATTTATCCTCTGGGCCTTTCCAACGGCCTCAGCCATTTCATCACTGCGATCGCGGTGATCGTGTCGCTGCTGTTCGGCATCCGCGCGCGCTTCCTGCCGCCGTCGAGCAAGCCGGTCCGTATCTCGCTGATCCGCGACGGCGAGCTGGCCGGACGTTTTTCGGTGCTGATCGTCACGACGCTGGAGCGGCTGCTGCTGGGCGTGCAGCCGGGCGGCAGCCGACGGGGCAACATGAAGCTGATGGCGGTCGACCAGAGCCTGCCAGCCTTGCTCCGCCTGGTCTGGGCCAGCCTGTTCAAGCGCGTGGGCAAGGCGCAGATGCAGGGCATCCACCTGGAACAGGGCGACATCATCCGCATCGAGGGCGACCATAGCAGCGTCATCCTGGACGGCGAGCTGTTCGAGGCTTCGGAAGGCAAGCCGATCGTCCTGCGATCGACGCAGCCGGTGCCCTTCCTGCGACTGGCAGCCTGAACCGGCTGGCGAGCGCGGCGTCACAAGAGGGCGGTACCAGACTATCCCTGCCGCAAAATTCAGCGCCGGGCTGTTATGGGGAACAGCGGAACACGCCCGGCATCGCGCTGGCGAGGGGGCGGCCGCACCCTGCGCATGAAAAAGGCGGCCCGCCATAGCGGACCGCCATCCTGTTCCCGGCAGCCGGCCCGCTCAGTTGGCGGCGGCGACGCCCTGGTCGGTCATGAGCTGCTGCAACTCGCCCGCCTCGTACATTTCCATCATGATGTCGCTGCCGCCGACAAATTCACCCTTCACATAGAGCTGGGGGATGGTCGGCCAGTCGGAAAAGGCCTTGATCCCCTGACGGATCGCCTGGTCCTGCAACACGTCGACCGTGTCATAGGATACGCCGAGATGCTCAAGGATCGCGATGGCGCGGCTCGAAAAGCCGCATTGGGGGAAAAGCGGCGTGCCTTTCATGAACAGCACCACATCATTGCCGTTCACGATCTCCGCGATCCGCTGTTGCACGGCGTCGGTCATGTCCTTGGGTCCAATCTTTCTGGCGTCACCGTCGCGGGCGCGCGAATGTCTTACGGGGTTCTAGTTGGGAACGGCGGTGGTGAGTTGCAAGGCGTGAAGCACGCCCCCCATCCGCCCGCCGAGCGCGGCATAGACGGCGCGCTGTTGCGCGACGCGGTTCATGCCGCGGAAACTTTCCGCAACGACGCGCGCGGCATAATGGTCGCCGTCCCCGGCCAGGTCGGTGATTTCGACCTCAGCATCGGGAATGGCGGCACGGATCATGTCCGCAATCTCGTCGGCGGCCATTGGCATGGATGCGCTTCCTTACCTATTCGATTAGGTTATTGGGCTTCGATGAACATGCGTCGGGCGATCACCGCCTGCTCGTCCAGCGCCGCGCGCACGCCGGCTTCGTCGATGTCGATCCCGGCCGATGTCATGTCACCCACCAGCTTGCGAATGACGTCCTCGTCGCCCGCTTCCTCGAAATCCGCCTGCACGACCGCCTTGGCATAGGCATCGGTTTCTTCCGGGGTCAGCCCCATCTTCCCCGCGGCCCATTCGCCCAGCAGCCGGTTGCGGCGGGCCTGGATGCGAAACTGCATTTCCTGATCATGGGCGAACATATTTTCGAACGCCTTTTCGCGATCATCGAAAGTGGTCATGCGTCAGTGCCCCGTTACGTGCCTTGGTTACTTCCAATTGATAGGGAGTCGTGCCGGATTACGCAACGGTGGCGGGGACGATCCAGGGGCGTTCCTGTGCCACTTTCGCTTCATAGCTGTCGATCACATCGGCATCGTCCAGGGTCAGGCCGATTTCGTCCAGACCGCCGAGCAGGCAATGTTTGCGGAAAGGATCGATCTCGAACGTGAAGCGGTCCTGGAACCGGGTGGTGACCGTCTGAGCCTCCAGATCGACATGGATCGGGTCCGGAGTCCCGTTGATGCCGCGGGCCACCTCCATCAGACGATCGATCGCCTCCTGCGGCAGCACCACGGTCAATATGCCGTTCTTGAAGGCGTTGCCCGAGAAGATGTCGGAGAAGCTGGGAGCGATCACGACCTTGATCCCCAGGTCGCCGAGCGCCCAGGCGGCATGTTCGCGGCTGGAACCGCAGCCGAAATTGTCGCCCGCGATCAGGATCGGGCTGCCCGCATAGTCCGGATCATCGAAGACATTGCCGGGCTCCTTGCGCAGCACTTCGAACGCGCCCTTGCCAAGGCCATTGCGGGAAATCGTCTTGAGCCAGTGCGCCGGGATGACGATGTCGGTATCGACATTCTTCATCCCGAACGGATAGGCCCGGCCGTCGACGGTCGTCAGTTTTTCCATCAATGAACCTTCTTCGTCTCGGCCGCCGGGGTGTCCTCGGCGCGGCCCAGGGTCGCCGCCATCGCCGCGCTGGCCAGAGCGCCCAGCGTCAGCAGCCAGAATATCTTTTTCACAGCGCCATCCCCTCTTTGTTATTCAGCAATTCGCGCACATCGGTCAGCCGGCCGGTGATGGCCGCCGCCGCCGCCATGGCGGGCGACACGAGATGGGTGCGCGATCCCGGACCCTGACGGCCCATGAAATTACGGTTGCTGGTCGATGCGCAGCGCTCGCCGGCAGGCACCTTGTCGGGGTTCATTCCGAGGCAGGCCGAGCAGCCCGGCTCGCGCCATTCGAACCCGGCGTCGAGGAAGATTCGGTCCAGCCCTTCCTCCTCCGCCTGGCGCTTGACCAGGCCGGAACCGGGCACGACCATGGCGTGCTTGATGCCCGGCGCGATATGGCGCCCTTTCAGCAGCGCGGCGGCGGCGCGCAAATCCTCGATCCGGCTGTTGGTGCAGCTGCCGATGAAGATATGCTCGATCGCGACATCCTGCATCCGCTGGCCGGCGGTCAGGCCCATATAGTCGAGCGACTTCTGAGCGGCGGCCTGCTTGGACGGATCAGCGAAGCTCTGCGGATCGGGAACCAAGCCAGTCACGGGGACGACATCTTCCGGGCTGGTGCCCCAGGTGACGGTGGGCACGATGTCGGCGGCGTCGATGACGACCGTCTTGTCGAAGACGGCGCCTTCATCGGTGGCCAGCGTCTTCCACCAGGCGACGGCCGCGTCGAAGTCCGGGCCCCTGGGGGCCATGGGACGGCCCTTGAGGTAAGCCACGGTCTTTTCATCGGGCGCAAACAGGCCCGATCGCGCACCTGCCTCGATCGACATGTTGGCGACGGTCAGGCGGCCCTCGATCGACATGTCGCGGAATACCGAGCCGCGATATTCCATGACATAACCGGTGCCGCCCGCCGTGCCGATCGTCCCGCAGATGGCCAGCGCCACATCCTTGGGCGTCACGCCGGGGGCCAGTTCGCCGTCGACCACGACGGCCATGGTCTTCGACTGTTTCAGCAGCAAGGTCTGGGTGGCCAGCACATGCTCGACCTCGCTGGTGCCGATGCCGAAGGCCAGCGCGCCCAGCGCGCCGTGCGAGCTGGTATGACTGTCGCCGCAGACCAGGGTCGTGCCCGGCAGGGTAAAGCCCTGTTCGGGGCCGACGACATGAACGATGCCCTGCTCCGCATCGGCGTCGCCGATCAGGCGGACGCCGAATTCGGGCGCGTTCCGCTCCAGCGCGGCAAGCTGCTGCGCGCTTTCGGGATCGGCGATCGGAATGCGATTGCCGGCCGCGTCGCGGCGCGGGGTTGTGGGCAGATTATGGTCCGGCACCGCCAGGGTGAGATCGGGCCGGCGCACCGTCCGGCCGGCAAGGCGAAGCCCCTCGAACGCCTGCGGCGACGTCACCTCATGAACGAGGTGGCGGTCGATATAGATGAGACAGGTGCCGTCGGGACGACGCTCGACAACGTGCGCGTCCCAGATCTTCTCGTAGAGAGTGCGTGGTTTAACCATAGTCCCTTCCCCCTAGACCCGTCCGGCGAATCGGGAAAGGGGGTGGACGACCGAAATCGGCTGTTTTTCCTTTCAGCCGGGCAAGAATGTTACAGTGCGGTCACACCGCCCGAAAGTCCTCCACTATCCGACCGGCCGCTCCGATCTCCGCCTCATGGCTTTCCTCGCGCCAGGTTTCGGCCAGCGCGTGCCCCTCCCATTGCTGCATGGCGGGATGGGCGAGCATATGGTCGACCCAGGCCTGCGCTGTCCGACCGACATCCAGACCATAGGTGCGAACGCGAAAGGCCACGGGTGCGTAGAAAGCGTCGAGCGCCGTGAAGACGCTACCGGCGAGATAGGGGCCGCCGAACCGGTCCAGGCCCTGCTCCCACAATTCGCGCAGGCGCGCGATATCCTTGTTGAGCGCGGGCGAGTGCATGTGCGGTTCGACCCGGACGCCGACATTCATGGTGCAATCGCTGCGCAAGGTCGAAAAGCCGCTGTGCATTTCGGCGACCGCGCATTGGGCGAAGGCGCGCGCAGCCTCGTCCGCCGGCCAGACGCCCGGATGGCGATCACCGAGATAGAGAGTGATGCCGAGCGAATCCCAGACCGTGCGGTCCCCGTCGACCAGCACCGGCACCTGACCGGTGGGCGAAAAGCTGCGGAAGGCGGCATAGTTGGTGGCCGAGGCGAACGGCTCGATCCGGTCTTCGAAAGGAATGGCCAGCGCCTTCATCAGCACCCACGGACGCAGCGACCAGCTGCTATAGTTACGGTTTGCGGTGATGAGCGTGTAGGTCATGCGGTTCCTCCCTCGGAAAGCTGCACGCGCGCCATATCGCATCGGGCACCCAGGCAATAGCCGCGATGATCCATGATGCTGACAAGCCGGGCTTATGGATGGCTGCGACCCCTTGTCGCGACGGGCCTAGCCAAGCTGTTGAACGCACGTCAAAAGAGCAGATCGCGGGCGGCGCCCCCTGCCGCCCTTCCCCATCCATGGAGTCCTCCCGTGAACCGACGCCAGTTCCTCGCCACCAGCGGCGCGACCGCCATCGTCGCCGCCTGCCCCGCCGTGCTCGCCCAGACCGGCACGCCCGATGCGCGATTCCGGGCGATGCTCGATGGCTTCTTCTACGAACGGCTGGAGGATTCGCCCGAAAGCGCGACGCGGCTCGGCCTCGACACCGGCCCGCGCGCCGCGCTGCGCGGGAAACTGACCGATACCAGTGCTGCCGGGGTAGCCCGCGACCTGGCCCGGACCAAGGCGCAGGCCAAGCAGTTGTCCGGCATGGACCGGGCTGCACTGAGCGCGGCGAGCCAGCTCGACTATGATGTCGTCGCCTATCAGCTGGACCGTGCGGTCGGCGGCGAGCGCTTCGGCTATGGCGAGACGGCGGGACGGTTCGCTCCCTACATCCTCTCCCAGCTGACGGGCAGCTACCGTGAAGTGCCCGACTTCCTCGATTCGCAGCATCGGGTGAAGGATGCGGCGGACGCCGACGCCTATCTGTCGCGCCTCGAAGCCTTCCCCGCCGCAATGGACGGCGAACTGGACCGGCAGCGGGCGGATGCCGCCAAGGGCGTGTTCGCGCCGGACTATATTCTCGACACGACGATGAAGATGCAAGCGGCACTGCGCGATCAGCCCGCCGCGCAGACGGTACTGGTCGCCAGTTTCGCGAAGAAGCTGGCGGCCGCCGGCCTGCCGCCCGAACGCACCGCCCAGGCGGAAAAGATCGTGGCGGAGCGGATCTTTCCCGCCGTCGACCGCCAGCGTGAACTGGTGCGGCAATTGCGCGCCAAGGCCAGCCATGACGCGGGCTGCTGGCGCCTGCCCGATGGCGAAGCCTTTTACGCCGCCGCCGCCGAGGCGGCGACCACGACCAAGCTGACCGGCGACGAAATCCATCGGATGGGCCTGGACCAGGTCGCCGACATCTCCGGCCGGATCGACGCGATCCTGAAGGGCGAAGGGATGAGCCAGGGCAGCGTCGGCGACCGGCTGGTGGCGCTCAACCAGCGGCCCGACCAGCTTTTCCCCAACACCGATCCGGGCCGCGAGGCGCTGCTGGCGCAATTGAACAGCCAGATCATCGCCATGCAGAAGCGGCTGGGCGAGGCATTCCACACCGTGCCCAAGGCGCCGGTCGAGGTGCGCCGCGTGCCGGTGACGATCCAGGCGGGGGCGCCGGGCGGCTATTATCAGAATGCCTCGCTCGACGGTTCGCGGCCCGCCATCTATTTCATCAATCTGCGCGACACGTTCGACCGGCCCAAATTCGGCCTGGCGACATTGACCCATCATGAGGCCGTGCCGGGGCATCATTTGCAGGTGTCGGTGGCGCTGGAATCCGATTCCATCCCGATGATCCGGCGGCGCGGCTTCTACAGCGGCTATTCCGAAGGCTGGGCGCTCTATTCCGAGCAACTCGCCGACGAAATGGGAATGTTCGAGGGCGATCCGCTGGGCCGGGTCGGCTATCTCCAGTCGCTGCTGTTCCGCGCTACCCGCCTGGTGGTGGACAGCGGGATGCACGCCAAGCGCTGGAGCCGCGAGAAAGCGACCGACTATCTGATCGCCACCACCGGCATCGCGCGCGGACGCAGCCAGGGCGAGATCGACCGTTACACGGTCTGGCCGGGCCAGGCGTGCAGCTACAAGATCGGCCACACCGTCTGGAACGACCTGCGCGAGGAAGTGAAGAAGAAGCAGGGGGCGGCCTTCGACCTCAAGCAATTCCATGAAGTGCTGACGCTGGGCGCGATGCCGCTCGACATCCTCAAGCAGACCGTGCGGCAGCGGACAGGAGTCGCGTAACCACCTGCCCGGATGGAAGCGCCCGGAAAAAAGACGGCCCGGTGGTGCGCCACCGGGCCGTCCAGGTCCTTCCACCCAAATCGCGAGGGAGTGTCGACGTCCCCGCGAACTGGCTGTCTTCACGGCCCCGGCCGCGAAACTGCATGTCTTTCACTTCCGGTGCGAAAGCGAAACCCATCTCCCCTGTCGCGCATCAGGACATCGCCGGGGAGATGGGGCGCTTTGCGGACTGCACGCCGCGAAGCTGGATACGCCTTGAACGGGTTGAGATTTTGCGGTCTGGTCAGGCCGCGAACTGGTTCATCGTATTGTGCGCGCCACCGGCCTTGAGCGCAGCTTCGCCGGCGAAATATTCCTTATGGTCGTCGCCGATGTCGGAGCCGGCCATGTTCTGGTGCTTGACGCAGGCAATGCCCTGGCGGATTTCCTCCCGCTGGACCTGCTTGACATAGCCCAGCATCCCTTCCTCGCCGAAGTAGCGCCTGGCGAGATTGTCGGTGCTGAGCGCGGCCGTATGATAGGTCGGCAGGGTGATGAGGTGATGGAAGATGCCGGCATCGCGCGCCGAGTCCTTCTGGAAGGTGCGGATGCGCTCGTCCGCCTCCATGCCGAGGTCGGTGCCGTCATAGTCCACGCTCATCAGCTTCGAGCGGTCATAGGCGGAAAGGTCGCGGCCCTCCTTCTCCCAGGCGTCGAACACCTGTTGCCGGAAGTTCAGCGTCCAGTTGAAGCTGGGTGAGTTGTTGTAGACCAGCTTGGCGTTGGGGATCACCTCGCGGATGCGGCTGACCATTCCGCCGATCTGGCCGATATGCGGCTTTTCCGTCTCGATCCACAACAGATCGGCGCCATTCTGGAGCGCGGTGATACAGTCGAGGACGCAGCGATCCTCGCCGGTACCGGCGCGGAACTGGTAGAGGTTCGACGGCAGGCGCTTCGGCTTCATCAGCTGCCCGTCGCGGCTGATGAGGACATCGCCATGGCCGATCGCCGCCGGATCGACGGACTCGCAGTCGAGGAAGCCGTTATAGAGGTCGCCGATGTCGCCCGCCGCGCGGGTGAAGGCGATCTGCTTGGTCAGGCCCGCGCCCAGCGAGTCGGTGCGCGCGACGATCACGCCGTCGTCGACGCCAAGCTCCAGGAAGGCATAGCGGACCGCGCGGATCTTCGCGAGGAAGTCCTCATGCGGCACCGTGACCTTGCCGTCCTGGTGGCCGCACTGTTTTTCGTCCGAAACCTGATTTTCGATCTGAATGCAGCAGGCGCCGGCCTCGATGAACTTGCGGGCGAGCAGATAGGTCGCCTCGGCATTGCCGAAACCGGCGTCGATGTCGGCGACGATCGGGACCACATGGGTTTCGAAACCGTCAATCTGCTGTTGCAGCTTCGCCGCCCTGACCTCGTCCCCTTCCCCGCGGGCCTTGTCGAGATCGCGGAACAAGCCACCAAGTTCGCGGGCGTCGGCCTGGCGCAGGAAGGTGTAAAGCTCCTCGATCAGCGCCGGGACGCTGGTCTTTTCATGCATCGACTGGTCGGGCAGCGGGCCGAATTCGCTGCGCAGCGCCGCGACCATCCAGCCGGACAGGTAGAGGTAACGGCCCTTGGTGGTGCCGAAATGCTTCTTGATGGAGATCATCTTCTGCTGGCCGATGAAGCCGTGCCAGCAGCCCAGCGACTGGGTGTAATTGGCGGGATCGGCATCATAGGCGGCCATGTCGGCGCGCATGATCTTCGCGGTGTAGCGCGCGATGTCGAGGCCGGTGTGAAAACGGTTCTGGACCCGCATCCGCGCGACGGATTCCGGGGCGATACCGTCCCAATGGGCCTGGCCGCCGATCAGCGCGTCGGCCTTCGCGATTTCACTTTGATAGGTCATGTGTCCATCCTTGGGTGAGCGGGAATGGACAGCGAAGTAGACAGGTAAACCGCCTTTGCGCACCCCCGCCAAAGTCCAGTTGTCGATCTTTACAAAAGTCTGCTGTAAAGTTGTAAAGGTTGCACAAAGGGGTATGAGTCGTTGGCCAAGGATCGCCCGGTTTACATGGGACCGCGCCTGCGCAGGCTGCGGCGCGAGCTGGGGCTGACCCAGGCGGACATGGCCGCAGACCTGGAGATTTCCGCCTCCTATGTCGCGCTGCTGGAACGAAACCAGCGGCCGCTGACCGCCGACATGCTGCTGCGGCTGGCGCGCACCTACAAGCTGGACATGGCCGAAGTGGCGGGCGACGGCGGCGCGGAACAGACCGCGCGGCTGCACGCGGTGCTGAAAGACCCGATGTTCGCCGACATCGACCTGCCGGCGCTCGCGACGGGGGACGTAGCGGTCAATTATCCCGGCATCACCGAAGCGCTGCTGAGGCTCTATACCAGCTATCGCGAGGAGCATCTGGCCCTGGCCGATCGCGGGGCGGATCGCGGCGCGGGGCCGGATCGCCAGGAGGATGTCGCCGATCCGGTAGCGGAATCCCGCCGCTTCCTCGCCGCGCGACGCAACAGCTTCCCGTTGCTGGACGATATGGCGGAGAAGCTGGCGGCCGAGGCGGAGGCTGAGGGCGGACTGGCCGGCTGGCTCAAGGCGCGGCACAATCTGCGCGTGCGGCGGCTGCCGTCCGATGTGATGGCGGGGTCGATGCGGCGGTTCGACCGGCATCGCGACGCGGTGTTGCTGGACGATGCGCTGGACGGCGCGAGTTCGCAATTCCAGCTCGCGCTCCAGATCGCCTATCTGGAAATGCGCAAAGCCTTCGACACACTGCTCAAGGACGGCCAGTTCAGTGGGACGAGCAGCCAGCGCCTCGCCCGGCGCGCGCTGGCCAGTTACGGCGCGGCGGCGATCCTGATGCCCTATACCGCCTTTGCGAGGGCGGTTGAGGCCAAGCGCTATGATGTGGAGGCGCTGGCCCGGCAATTCGGCGCCAGTTTCGAGCAGACCGCGCACCGGCTGACCACGCTCCAGAAGCCGGGGCAGGAGCGCATCCCCTTCTTCTTCCTGCGGGTCGACCCGGCGGGCAATGTGTCCAAGCGGCTTGATGGCGCAGGCTTTCCCTTTGCGCGCCATGGCGGCTCCTGCCCGCTCTGGTCGGTGCATCGCGTGTTCGAAACCCCTCGCGAGGTGGTGACGCAGTGGCTGGAACTGCCCGACGGCCAGCGCTTCTTCTCGATCGCGCGCACCGTGACGGCGGGCGGGGGCGGCTGGGGCGCACCGAGGGTGGAGCGCGCAATCGCGCTGTGCTGCGCGGCGGAGTACGCCCATCGGCTGATCTATACCCAGGACGCGGCGCCGGTGGACCCGACCCCGATCGGCGTGACCTGCCACCTGTGCCACCGCGCCCAGTGCATGGCACGGTCCGCCCCGCCGATCGGCCGCGAGATGTTGCCCGACGACTATCGCCGCACGCGCGCGCCCTTTGGCTTCGGCGACGGGTGATGGACGGAGAAGAAAATGGGGGAGAGCGCGATGTCCGCGCTCAATCCCCCAACCATGCCTCGCCCTGCCGGTTTTGCCGGCAGCATCCTCTCCAAGAAACTATTATCAGGCTCGGCAACAGCACAATCTGTCTAGCGCAGTGATGCGACAAAAAAAAGGCCGGTCCGAAGACCAGCCTGAAAGTTTTTAGGAGAGGATGCCTGAAAGGCACACCCCCTTTGCCAACCGGCCGGCGGGTTCGCAAATGCGAAGGAAAAAACAGTAGTTGCATGAAATGCAATCGCCAGCGCAACGACCCAGGGTGACGCTACGGCAAGCTGGGCCCGTTACGGGCACGCGAATCGCGCGGCATCGCGGGGGCGATTCGGGTAAAGAGATTGTCAGGGCTTTGCCCCTATGCCCCGCCCGATGCACGGGCCGACATCGACACAGCCAGCCCTGGACGCCGCGATTCGCCATCGCCGCGACATTGACGGACTGCGCGCGCTCGCCATCCTGCCGGTGCTGCTGTTCCATGCCCATGTGCCCGGCTTTTCGGGCGGCTATGTCGGCGTCGACATCTTCTTCGTCATTTCCGGCTATCTGATCACCGGCATCATCGCGCGTGAGGTGGATGAGGGGCGCTTCTCGCTCGCCCGCTTCTACGAGCGCCGCTTTCGCCGCATCCTGCCGGCCTTGACGCTGATGATGCTGGCGGTGCTGGGCGCTGCGGCCTGGCTCTATCTGCCGGGCGACCTGGAGGGCGTCCCGAAGTCCGCGCTGGCCGCCACCGCCTTCGCCTCCAACCTCTGGTTCTTCGCCGACACCGGTTATTTCGCCGGGGGCGCGGATACGAAGCCGCTGCTCCACACATGGTCGCTGGCGGTCGAGGAGCAATTCTATATCGGCTTTCCGATCCTGCTGATGCTGCTGGCGCACCTTGCACCGCACCGGCGGACGGCCCTGGTGGCGACGATCGCGGCCGGGTCGCTGGCGCTGTGCATCGCGATGCAGCGCGACGCGACCGGCTTCGCCTTCTACCTGCCGCCGACGCGCGCCTGGGAATTGCTGGCGGGCGCACTGCTGGCGCTGGGTAAGGTCGCCGAGGCTCGGGCGCGCTGGCTGCGTGAGGCGATCAGCTGGACGGGCGTTACCGCCATCGCGATCGCGGTCGCGACCTATGATCGCGGCACCCTCTTCCCCGGCATGGCGGCGCTGCTGCCGGTGGCGGGGACCGCCGCCCTGCTTCATGGCGCCCCGGGGACCAGCGTCGGACGGCTGCTCGCCCTGCCGCCGTTGGTCGGCATCGGCCTCCTGTCCTATTCCCTCTACCTCTGGCACTGGCCGCTGATCGTCTTCACCGAATATGCGACGGACCTGCCGCTGGAAGGTTGGACGCGGGTGGCCGTTGTCGCCGCCGCCTTCCTTGCCGCCTTCCTGTCCTGGCGTTTCGTCGAGCGGCCCTTCCGCGACCCGCGGCGGGTGTCGGCGCGGGCGATCTTCACCCTGACGGCGGCGGCGACGGTTCTGCTGTGCGCGCTGTCGCTGGCGCTGATCGCCGCCGGTCCCTGGCCGTCTCGCTTCGCCCCGGCCGTGCTGGCGCAGATCGCCGGACGCCAGGACATCAGCCCGGCGCGCGAGCGGTGCCACGACAATTTCGTGCGGGGCGCGGCGCCCTGTATCCTGGGCGCCGACGCGCCGCCCGACGCCCTGCTGTGGGGCGACAGCCATGGCGTGGAACTGGCCTATGCGCTGGCGGAACGCGCGCGGCGGGAGGGACGGTCGCTGATCCAGCGCACGGCGTCCAGCTGCCCGCCGGTGCTGGACCATGAAGCGACGGATGCGCGCTGCGCCGCCGCCAATCGCGCCGCCTTCGCCGCAATCCGCGCCGATCCCCGGATCCGCCGCGTCTATCTGGCCGCCTTCTGGGGCAATGGCGATTTCGACAATCCCGCCTTCGTCGCCCGGCTCGACCGCACGATCGCGGCGCTGCGGGCCGAGGGGCGGGACGTGACCATCATCGGGCCGGTACCGCCCCAACCCTTCGACGTGCCGCGCCGGCTCGCCCATCTGGCCCGCACGGGCGCAACGCAAGGCGCGACCGGGGTCGCGCGCGCGACCGTCGAAGCGCATACGCGCCGCCTGCGCACGCTGTTCGTCGCATGGCAGGCGCGCGGCGTGGCCTATATCGATCCGATCGCAGCGCTTTGCAGCCGGTCCCGTTGCGCGATCGAACGGGACCGCAGGCCGCTCTATTTCGACACCCATCATCTGAGCGTCGCGGGCGCCCGGCTGGTGATCCGTGCGCGGCCTTAACGCCTATTCGGCGGCGAGCGCGCAATCCTCGCGCGGCAGCTCCAGCGCCAGCGCCTCGACAATATCGGTCATCAGCCCGCGCATGCGCTCGACGCCCGGCCCCGGCCGGTCGAGCGTTGCGTCCAGATAGAGGCTGCGATCGATCTCGATCTGGATCGCATGGAGCCCGCTTCCCGGACGGCCATGCCGGTCCAGCAGATAGTCGCCGGCATAGGGATGATTCTGCGCCGTCGCCACGTCATGCGCCTGCCCGATGTCGGCGACGAGGGCCATCAGCCGGCTCGACGCGCTGCGGCCGAAACGATCGCCCAGGACCAGGCCGGGCGCGCGCCACCCCGGCGCGGTCGGCGGCAGCGGCGGCATGGAATGGATGTCGAGAAGGATGGCGTGCCCATGTGCACCGCGCGCGGCCTGCATCAACCGGGCCAGCTCCCCATGATAGGGACGGTGGACCTGGTCGATGCGCCGCTGCACCTCCGCCCAGGCGAGCGGTCCGCGCCACAGATCGTTCGCGCCCGGCAGGCGGCGCGGCACCAGGCCGAGGCCGCCGCGCAGCTTGGCGCTGCTGTGGAGGGTGACGCCGCGCGGCAGGTCGCGCAGCATCGCCGGGTCGACCTCCCGCTCATGCCGGTTGAGATCGATCATCGCCCGCGGCGCGCGCGCGACCAGCGTGGTGAAGCCGCGCCCGATCAGGGGCTGGATCAGCAGATCGACCCAGCGATCCTCCAGCCGCCGCAGCACTTCCGGCCCCACCCGCGCCTGCGCCAGCAGTTCCGCCGGATAGTCCCGCCCGGCATGGGGCACCGACAAAATGACCGGGCGATCGGGGATCGTCGGCCCGTGCAGGCGGAAGGGAGCGTTCGATGAAGCGGAAAATCGCAGCGCGCCGTCGTCCAATGCGGTTCCTTTCGCCGGCGCGCCAAATTTGGTTACCCGGGTGGATAATATTTACACCTTGTCGCATATAAGCGGGCTTCGCGCCAGCCAAAGGGGTGGGATGCGCGCGTGAGGTTACAGGACGAAACCGGGCGATGATTCGCATATTGTTGGCAGAAGATGACGAAAGTATGCGGACCTATCTGGCCCGCGCGCTGGAAAAGTCCGGTTATGACGTGGTGCCGGTCGCGACCGGGCTGGAAGCGCTGCCTTATATCAATTCGGACCGGTTCGACCTGCTGCTGACCGACATCGTCATGCCGGAAATGGACGGCATCGAACTGGCCCAGCACGCTGCGTCCGTCGCGCCGGACATGCGGATCATGTTCATCACCGGCTTTGCCGCCGTGACGCTGAAGGCCGGCAAGGCGGTGCCGCAGGCCAAGGTTCTGTCCAAGCCCTTCCACCTGCGCGACCTGGTGCTGGAGGTCGAACGGATGTTCGGCAGCGAGAGCGTGTCAGGCCGGAACTGAAGGCTCAGTCCGGCACCACTTCCTCCATGTCCGGGGTCGGATCGAGCGGGATGCCCGCCATCGCGGCCTTGAACCGCTCCCGGTCCAGCCCCTTTTCCCAGGCCGACACGACCACCGTCGCCACGGCATTGCCGATGAAGTTGGTGAGCGCCCGGACCTCGCTCATGAAACGATCGACGCCCAGGATCAGGGTCATCCCCGCGACCGGCACCGACGGCACGATCGAAAGCGTCGCCGCCAGCGTGATGAAGCCCGCGCCGGTGACGCCCGCTGCGCCCTTGGACGAGATCATCGCCACCAGCAGCAGCAATATCTGCTCCTCCAGGCTGATATGGACATTGCAGGCCTGTGCGATGAACAAGGCCGCCAGCGTCATGTATATATTGGTGCCGTCGAGGTTGAAACTGTAGCCGGTCGGCACGACCAGCCCCACCACCGACTTGCGGCAGCCGGCCCGCTCCATCTTCTCGATCAGGCTGGGCAGCGCCGCTTCGGACGAGGAGGTGCCCAGCACCAGCAGCAGTTCCGCCTTGAGATAGCGGATGAGGTGGAGGATGTTGAAGCCCACCAGCCGGCAGACCGCGCCCAGCACGACCAGCACGAACAGCAGGGCCGTCAGGTAGAAGGTCGCCACCAGCCCGGCCAGGTTGGCGAGCGTGCCGACACCATATTCGGCGATGGTGAAGGCCATCGCCCCGAAGGCGCCGATCGGCGCGGCCTTCATGAGCAGGGCGACCAGCTTGAACACGGCATGGCTGGCGGATTCCAGCACCGTCATGAGCGGCTCCGCCTTTTCTCCGATCATGGTGAGCGCGATGCCGAACAGGATCGCCACGAACAGCACCTGGAGGATGTTGCCGTCCGCCACCGCAGACACCATGGTCGAGGGGATGATGCTCATCAGGAAGCCGGTGAGCGTGCGTTCATGCGCCTGATGGGCATAGTCGGCGACCTTGCCGGCATCGAGCGTCGCCGGATCGATATTCAGCCCCGCGCCTGGCTGTACGATGTTGGCGACGATCAGGCCGACGATGAGGGCGAGGGTGGAGAAGGTCAGGAAATAGCCGAACGCCTTGGCCGCCACCCGGCCGATCGCGCCCAGCTCCTTCATCCCCGCGATGCCGGTGACGATGGTCAGGAAGATGACCGGGGCGATTATCATCTTCACCAGCTTGATGAAGGCTTCGCCCAGCGGCTTCATCTGCTTGCCCGCGTCGGGCCAGAAATGCCCCATCAGCACGCCCAGCGCGATCGCTACGAGAACCTGGACGTAAAGCTGGCGGTAGAAGGGCAGGCGCGGGGTCGTCTGAATCGGCGAGGATGGCGATGGCAGCATGGATATTGGCGTCCCCCTGTTTGCGCCGCAGCATATGGGCCACCCCTGCCCTGTCCAGAAGAATATCGACCCGATGCAATTTCCCGCTTGCGCGAGTCACATAGCCCCGTTATTGGCCCCCTCCACGGCGGGCGTGTAGCTCAGTGGTAGAGCACTGTGTTGACATCGCAGGGGTCGCAAGTTCAATCCTTGCCACGCCCACCATGACAAAGCCCGTCGCTTCCTTTCGAAGCGGCGGGCTTTCTCTTTTGCGGCGCGGCGGGACGCGCGCTAAGGCTCGGCCCGGACGATCGGGGAATGCACCAATGATGCCGGGCTGCGAGACGATATCAGGCAAGCGGATACTGTTCGTGATGGCGGTGGAGGCCGAATATGGCCCGCATCTGCGCGCGCGATTCATTCCGCTGATGACCGGCGTAGGACCGGTGGAAGCCGCGCTGGCGACCGGCGTCGCCTTGCACGACATGGCGCGGCAGAACGCCCTGCCCGACCTGGCGGTCTGCCTGGGCTCGGCGGGATCGCGCACCTGCCCGCTGGGCGACATCTATCAGGTAGCCAGCGTTTCGTGGCGCGACATGGACGCCTCGCGCCTGGGCTTTGCCAAAGGGGTAACGCCCTTTGTCGACCATCCCGTCGACCTGCCGCTGGCAACCCCGCTCCCCCTGCCCCTCGCGCGCCTGTCCACCGGGGCGAACATCGTCGGGGGCGAGGATTATGCCGCGATCGACGCCGACATGGTCGACATGGAGACCTTCGCGGTGGCGCGGGCCTGCGCCCGTTTCGGCGTGCCGCTGATGGGATTGCGCGGCGTGTCCGACGGACCGGGGGAGTTGGACCATATCAACAGCTGGATGGAATTGCTGGGCCTGCTGGACGAGCGGCTGGCGGCGGCGGTGGACCTGTTGCCCGCCGCTCTCGCGCATCCGGGCTGATCAGTCCCCGTCGAAGCGGATCAGCGCCTGCGCCGCGACGCCATCGGCCTCCAGCGCCGCCCTGCCACCCAGATCGGGCAGGTCGACCGCAAAGAGCGCCATCAGCACGCTGGCGCCCTGTTCGCGCAGCAGTTGGGCGGCGGCGATCGCGGTGCCGCCGGTGGCGATCAGATCGTCGACCAGGATGACGCGCGCGCCGCGCGGTACCTGCCCTTCATGCATTTCCAGCCGGTCGGTGCCATATTCCAGCACATAGTCGATGCCGACCGTCCTGCCCGGCAGCTTGCCCGCCTTGCGCACCGGCACGAATCCCTTGCCCAGCGCGAGCGCGAGCGCCGCGCCCAGGATGAAGCCGCGCGCCTCGATCCCGACGATCAGATCGGGGTCGAGCGGGCGCGCGATCGCCGACAGGCGATCGACCAGCTCGGAAAAACCCTCCCCGTCGGCGAGCAGGCTCGTCACGTCGCGGAACAGGATGCCCGGCTTGGGAAAGTCGGGGATGGTGCGGATAAGGGCGGTCAGGCCGTCGATGCTCATGGGAAGCCTCCATAGAGAAAGGGCGCGGTTTCCTCAAGAAACCGCGCCCCTCCCTTTTTCTCCGGTCCGGCTTCCGTCAGGCCGCCTTTTTCTTGTCCGCCCAGATATTCTGATAGGACATATAGGCCAAGCCCGTCGCGATCAGCAGGAAGACGATGGTAGCAAGGCCCGCGCGACGGCGGTTTTCCAGCTTCGGCTCGGCCGTCCAGGTCAGGAAGGCCGCGACGTCCTGCGCCATCTGGTCCACGGTCGACTTGGTGCCGTCGCCATAGGTCACCTGGCCATCGGCCGACAGCGGCGGCGCCATGGCGAGGTTGAGGTTGGCGAAATAGGGGTTGTAGTGCAGCCCTTCCGGCGTCTTCGAATCCGGGAACTGCTTGAGCAGTTCGGCAGGTTGCGCCCGATAGCCGGTCAGCAGCGAATAGACATAGGCGCTGCCATGATGGCGGGCCTTGGTCATCAGCGACAGGTCCGGCGGGATCGCATTGTTGTTCGCCGCCGCCGCCGCGACATTGTTCGCGAACGGCTTGGGGAAATAATCGGCCGGCACCGGCTCGCGGGTCGAGGCCTCGCCCGTGGCCGGATCGACCGACGGGGTCTTGATCGCCCACTGCTTGGCGATGGCCTTCACCTCGGCCTCGTTATAGCCGAGCGCTTCCAGGTCGCGGAAGGCGACGAACTTCAGGCTGTGGCAGGCCGAGCAGACTTCCTTGAACACCTGGAAACCACGCTGCAGCTGCTGCTTGTCATATTTGCCGAAGGGGCCGTCGAACGAGAAGGCGACATGCTTGGGAGCCAAGTGAAATTCATGCTCCACCGTGGGCTGGGGCGGCTCGGTGACATAGGCCACCGCGCCCACCAGGAAGGAAACCAGCAGCCAGCCCGCGAAGAAGAGGCCGACGAGAAATGCGCCGATGCGTACCATATCTGTCTACCCCCTTATTCGGCCGGGACCGCGACGGGTTCGCCGTCGGTCTTGCCATATTTCGCCAGCACCGATTCGGTGATCGAGCCGGGCAGCGGCAGCGGCTTTTCGAAGCGCGAGATGAGCGGCAGGATGATGAGGAAGTGAGCGAAATAATAAGCCGCCGCCACTTGGCTGATCATCACGAACGGCTCTTCCGCAGGGGCGCCACCGCAATAGCCCAGCACCGCCACGTCCGCGAGCAGGATGTACCAGAATTTCCGGAAGGTCGGACGATAGCGGCCCGAACGCACCGGCGAGGTATCCAGCCAGGGCAGGAAGAAGAGCAGCAGGATCGACGCGAACATCGCCAGCACGCCCAGCAGCTTTGCGGGGACGAAGAAGAAGTCCACCGTGAAGGCGCGCAGGATCGCGTAGAAGGGCCAGAAATACCATTCCGGCACGATGTGCGCGGGGGTCGAGAGCGGGTTCGCCTCGATATAATTGTCCGGATGACCCAGGAAGTTGGGCGCGAAGAACAGCAGGACCGAGAAGATGATAAGGAAGACACCCGCGCCGAAACCGTCCTTCGCGGTGTAATAGGGGTGGAACGGGACGGTATCCTGCGGCCCCTTCACTTCCACGCCGGTCGGGTTCGAGGACCCCGGAATATGCAGCGCCCAGATGTGCAGGATGATGACCCCCGCGATCACGAAGGGCAGCAGGAAGTGCAGCGAGAAGAAGCGGTTGAGCGACGCGTTTCCGGGAGCGAATCCGCCCAGCAGCCAGGTCTGGATCGGTTCGCCCACCACCGGGATCGCGCCGAACAGGCCGGTGATCACCTTCGCGCCCCAGTAGGACATCTGGCCCCACGGCAGCACATAGCCCATGAAGGCAGTCGCCATCATGAGGAGGAAGATGACGAGGCCGAGCAGCCACACCATTTCGCGCGGCGCCTTGTAGGAGCCGAAATAGAGACCGCGGAAGATGTGGAGATAGACGACGATGAAGAAGAAGCTGGCGCCGTTGGCATGGGCATAGCGCATCAGCCAGCCCGAATTGACGTCGCGCATCGTCTGTTCGACGGTGCTGAAGGCCACCAGGTCGTTGGCGCCATAATGCATCGCCATGATGACGCCGGTGACGATCTGGATGACCAGCGCGAGGCCGGCCAGCACGCCGAAATTCCAGAAATAGTTGAGATTGCGCGGGACGGGATAGCCCGCACCGATCGCGTTGTAGACGAGGCGCGGCAGCGGCAGCTTCTCGTCCATCCACTGCATCGCCGGATGCTTGGGAGTATAATGCTCAGCCCAGGGAAAGCTCATGGTTTCTTACCTCAGCCTACGAGAATGGCGGTGTCGGAAGTGAAGCTGAACTTCGGAACTTCCAGATTCTTGGGCGCGGGGCCTTTGCGGATGCGCGCGGCGGTATCGTAGGAC
Source organism: Sphingobium sp. V4 (assembly GCF_029590555.1). Taxonomy (NCBI): domain Bacteria; kingdom Pseudomonadati; phylum Pseudomonadota; class Alphaproteobacteria; order Sphingomonadales; family Sphingobiaceae; genus Sphingobium; species Sphingobium sp. V4. The sequence continues at coordinate 2,344,061 of NZ_CP081001.1, forward strand.
GAACCATGGCATGGGCAGAAATAGCCGCCATATTCGCCCTTGTTCTCGCCCTCGCCCGCGCCCAGCGGCACGCAGCCCAGATGGGTGCAGACACCCATCGTCACCAGCCACTGCTTCTTGCCGTCGACGGTGCGTTCCTCCAGCGTCTGCGGGTCGCGCAGCGTGGAAGCGTCCACCTTGTCGGCTTCGGCGATTTCCTTGGGGGTCAGCTGCCGCACGAACAGCGGCTGGCTGCGGAAGGTGGTCTTTATCGCCTGCCCCGGCTGGATCGCCGACAGGTCCACTTCCGTCGATGCGAGCGCCAGCACGTCCGCGCTGGGGTTCATCTGGTCGACCAGCGGCAGGACGACGGCGACGGCGCCGACTCCTGCGAAGCTCACCGCAGCGATGTTGATGAAATCGCGGCGGCGCACCCCTTCTCCGCCGGATAGACCTTGGCCGTCAGAATGCTCTACGCTCGCCATGCACCTCTACCCTTGCAAGACTTCCCTGTCACACCGGAATGCCGTTACCGGCGCTACTTATCAAGGGATTTGGGTCGTCAGCCGCAGCTGCCCCCGCCTACCCCCCGGCGTGGTTCGGGGAGCCTGATAACCGCACATTGCGCGCTTTGCCAACCGCAATGTTACTTAAACTGTTGCAAATCGCGTCCGTGCGGTAAGGCGCGGCCATGCGTATCGCCCTTTACCAACCCGAGATCGCGGGCAATGTCGGCGCAATCCTGCGGCTGGCGGCCTGTTTTTCGGTCCCTGTCGACATCATCATGCCGACTGGATTCGCCTTTTCCGACACCCGCCTGAAGCGGGCGGCGATGGACTATGGCGAGGCGGCGGACGTCACCCGCCACGTCAATTTCGCCGCGTTCGACGCCGCGCGCCGGGCCGAAGGCCGCCGCCTGCTGCTGATGAGCGCCCATGCCTCGCAGCGACTGCCCGATGTGCAATTTCGCGCCGACGATGTGTTGATGATGGGATCGGAAAGCGCCGGCGTGCCGGAGGATGTCCGCGACCTGGCCGATATTCGCGTCCGCATCCCCATGGCGCCGGGCTTCCGGTCGCTCAACATCGCCGTGTCGACGGGCATCGCCGTCGCCGAAGCCCTGCGCCAGACCGGAAGGTTCCCGCAATGACCGCCAGCAATCCCGTTCCCACCGTTCCCTTCGCCCTCGACGCCCGGCAACAGGCCGCGCGCAGCTGGTTCGAATCGCTGCGGGACCGCATCTGCGCCGAGTTCGAGGCGATCGAGCGCGAAGCCGGCAGCGACGCCCGCTTCGCCTTCACCGCCTGGGACCGCGAGGCCGACGGTCAGGCGCCCGGCGAGGGTGGGGGCGGCGTGCGCGGCGTGATGAAGGGCAAGGTCTTCGAGAAGGTCGGGGTCAATGTGTCGACCGTAGGCGGCGAATTCGCGCCCGGATTCGCCCAGACCATCCATGGCGCGGCCGACAATCCCGCCTTTTTCGCCACCGGCATCAGCCTGGTCGCGCACATGGCCAACCCCCATGCCCCCGCCGTCCACATGAACACCCGCTATCTGGTGACCACCAGGAGCTGGTTCGGCGGCGGCGCGGACCTCAACCCGCCTTTGCCGCGCGACGAGGATACGGCGCATTTCCACCAGGTGCTGAAGGCCGCCTGCGACGCGCATGACGCGGATCATTATCCCCGCTTCAAGAAATGGGCGGACGATTATTTCTTCATTCCCCATCGCGGCGTGCATCGGGGCGTGGGGGGCATTTTCTACGATCATCTGGAATGCCCCGACGATGCCGCCTTCGACGCGAATTTCGCCTTCACCCGCGATGTCGGCGACGCCTTCCTCGCCGCCTTCCCGCCGATCGTGCGGCGGCGCATGGGGGAAGGCTGGACGGACGCGGACTATCGCACGATGCTGGAATGGCGCGGTCGCTATGCCGAGTTCAACCTGGTCCATGACCGGGGCACTTTGTTCGGCCTCAAGACCGGCGGCAATATCGACGCGATCCTGATGAGCCTGCCCCCCATGGCGAGCTGGAGCTGACGCGCATGGCGCTGATGCCGGTCGATCCGGGCATGGTGGCGACGATCGTCACCCATCTGGAGATGCGTGATCGCCCCCGGCCCGCGCCGATCCCGCCAGCGCCGCTGCGGCTGGTGCCGTGGAAGCGGCCGGAACTGGATGCCTATCGCGCGCTGTTCCGCCGGGTGGGCGCGCCCTGGCTGTGGTTTTCGCGGCTGGTCATGGCCGATTCGGCGCTGGCGGCGATCCTCCATGACCCGGCGGTGGAGGTCTATGCCGTCACCGATCCGCGCGGCACCGAAGTGGGCCTGCTCGAATTGGACTTCCGCTCGCTGCCCGATTGCGAACTCAGCTTTTTCGGGCTGGTGCCCGAACTGAACGGCAAGGGACTGGGCCGCTGGCTGATGGCGCAGGCGAAGTCGCTCGCCTGGCGCAAGGGGGTGGAGCGGTTCTGGGTCCATACCTGCACGCTGGACAGCCCGGCGGCGCTGGGCTTCTATCTGAGGTCAGGGTTCGTGGCCTATGGGCGGGAGATCGAGACCTTCGCCGATCCGCGGCTGGCGGGAATATTGCCGCGCGACGCCGCGCCGCATGTCCCGCTGCTGGATCAGGCGGCGACCGCCTGACGATAGAGGCGGGCGAGCATCACCAACATATAGACCTGGATCACCGTCGACACGAGCGCCCCGGCGATGCTGCCGGCCAGACGCGCGCCTTCCGGTCCGGCCACCAGCCCGCCCAGCACGCCGACCACCGCCTGCGCCGCCGCGCTCGCGATCGCGGACAGGATCATCACCAGGAACAGAAACCCCAGCAACCGCCAGAAATGGCCGCGCGTCAGCTGCCATGCGGCGCGCAGCGATTCCACCACCCCGGTCCGCCCGTCGATCACCACCGGGTTGAGCAGGACGAAACGGACGCTGGCGAAAAAGACCAGGATCGCGCCGCCAAAGCCGAGAAGCAGGCCCATCGTGGCGCCGAGCGGCTTCGAGGCGAGCGAGAGGACCACGCCCAGGAGGATCGCCATGGTCACGGCCACGACCAGCGCGCCGGCGATCACCAGCGCGGTGCCGATCAGCACCGGCAGGCGCGCGAAGCTCAGCCGCAGCGCCTCCCCCACGCTGATCCCGGGACGCAGCGCCAGCGCGAACAGGGCGAGCGACCCGAACCAGATGAGGATGACCGTCAGCAGCATCGCCACGGCAAAGCCGGGCGGCATGGCGGGGATCGTGTCCGCCTTCGGATCGGCGAACCAGGCCGCCAGTTCGGGCGGGGTCATTTCCTGGAGGATGAGGCCCGGCAGCGCCACGAACAGCAGCGCCACGGGAAAGAGCAGCGACGCCTCCCGCGCGACGAAGGCGACCGCTTCTTCCCACGCCTTGCCGATCGACATCGTCGTCATATCTATGTGCCTGCCTGTGCTTTCCGGAAATTATGGCGCGAGACTTGATCGCTCGCCCGCCCCAAGTCAAGGAAGCGCCCCATGTCCGATCCCGTTTCCGATGCCACGCCCCCGCCCCTTCCCTTTCCCGCCCGACTCGAATGGCGCGTCGAGACCGCGCCGCTCGACTATCCGCCCGCGCTGGCCGAGATGGAGGCGCGCGCCGCGGCCATTTACGAAGGGCGCGCGCAGGAACGGGTCTGGCTGCTGGAACATCCCCCGCTCTACACCGCCGGGACCAGCGCGAACCCAGCCGAACTGCTCGACCCGCGCTTTCCCGTGCATGATGCGGGGCGCGGCGGGCGCTACACCTATCATGGGCCGGGGCAGCGGATCGGCTATCTCAACATCGATTTGCGGGAACGGGGCAAGGATGTCCGCAACTTCGTCCATCATCTGGAAGGCTGGATGATCGCGGCGCTGGGCGACCTCGGCATCGCGGCGCGGCGGGCGGACGGGCGGATCGGCATCTGGACCGACGACCGCCAGGGCCGCGAGGCGAAGATCGGCGCGCTGGGCATCCGGGTGCGGCGCTGGGTGACGCTCCACGGCTTTTCGATCAACGTCGATCCCGACCTGTCCCATTTTGGCGGCATCGTGCCGTGCGGGATCAGCGAATATCCCGTCACCAGCATCGCCGCATTGGGCGGAAATGCGTCGATGGCCGCGCTGGACGCCGCTTTGAAGGCCCATTTTCCCGCCTTTCTCAGCCGCTTGGCGCGCTGCGGCGCGGGGGTTGAGCAATGCGGGACAGGCGGCTAGGGTCGCGGCTTTCGCTTGGCGGGGGGCTGCCGGGCATTGGAACAGGCTTTCAAGGAGACCCGGATGCGCCTGACTGCACGGACCATCTGCATCGCTGCGCTGCTGCCTCTTGCCGCCTGCGGGGGCGGTGACAAGGGCGGCAACAGCGTGCAGATGAAGGACATGGAGGTGGTGGACGGTACCGCCACCGACGCCATGACCGACCTGGATGGCGTGCAGAGCGAAGGTACAGCCCTGGCCCTGCCCGGCGGCAACGCGTCCGCCAACGGCAGCGAGCCCGCCAAGCCGGCCGCACCGGCGGCACCTGCCGAAAAGGCGCCGGTCCAGGACGACGAAGTGCTTGCCGATCAATAGGAAGCTCCGCTAGCAAGGCCGGACGTTTCAGCGGCGATACAGTCGTCGCGGGGAATGATAACGGACGCGTCGATCGACGCGCCCTGCCTGAGAGGTTTTGTCGATGAAGGTCCGTTTGCCGTCGCGCCGCGCGCTGTTCAGCCTGGCGATCGCCATCGCGCCTGTCGCCGCCCCGCCCGCCGCCGCGCAATTCTACTGGTCGCCGCCCGACATGAGCGCGCCGCCGCTGACCGATACGACCGCCGCCACCGCGCTCGGCCTGCCGGGCGCGACGCCGGCGGAGATCAAGGCCGGGCTGGCGTGGAACATGCGCGCCGCGCTCAACGTCGCGGCGCTGCAATGCCAGTTCGAACCGACGCTGCTGACGGTGGGCAATTACAATGCGATGATCGCCCATCATGACGCGGAACTGGACGCCGCCCAAGCGACCCTGCTCGGCTATTTCCAGCGCACCGTAGGCAAGGGCCGCGCCGGCCAGTCCGCCGCGGACATGTATAACACCCGCATCTATTCGGGCTATTCGACCGTCCAGGCGCAAAAGGGCTTCTGCCAGGAGGCCGCCGTCGTCGGTCGCCAGGCGATCTTCGCCGACCGCGGCACGCTGAACGAGGTCGGGCGCGTCGGCCTGCCCTCGATCAAGAAGGCGCTGGTGCTGGCAGGCGAGCAATTTTACGGCACGCCGGGCTATGACTATGTCGTCGCCCTGCCCTCCTTCGATCCGAAATGCTGGAAGAAGGGCGTGCTGCAACCCCTCTGTCATCAGGCATGGAACGACCGGACCGGCGTGAAGCCCTGACCCGCGCGGGCGCGCGCAACGGCTCGGACGAAGCGGGCGGGTTCAGCGACGTGCCCCCCCCTCTCCCGTTCGGGCCCAACCTGCCGAAGCCCGCCGCCTAGCGCAGCCCCAGATATTTATGCGCCTGCACGGTCAGGCGCCATTGCGGGCGGTCCATGACCAGGGCGATTGCGGCGCGGGCATTGTCGGGCGCATGGGCGTCGTCCAGCGGCTGGAGGAGATGATGGTCGAAAGCCCACTCCGCCATGGCGTCGACATCGGCCAGGCTGTGCCCACCGCCCGGCTGCGGCCAGACCAGCTTGAGTTCATTGCCCGAACGCTGCACCACTTCGCTCCCGGCCTTGGGGCTGATGCAGACCCAGTCGATGCCGGGATGGACCGGCAGGGTGCCGTTGCTCTCGATCGCGATGGTGAAGCCGCGCGCATGAAGCGCGGCGACCAGCGCATCGTCCACCTGCAACATCGGCTCGCCGCCTGTCAGCACGATATAGCGGCCCGCGCCGCCCGCGCCCCAGAAGCCGAGCGCGGCGTCGGCCAGCGCATCGGCATCGGCGAACCTGCCGCCGCCAAGGCCGTCGGTGCCGACGAAATCGGTGTCGCAGAACCGGCAGATGGCTTGGCCACGGTCCTGCTCGCGCCCGCTCCACAGGTTGCAGCCGGCGAAGCGCAGGAATACCGCGCGCCGCCCCGCCTGCACCCCTTCCCCTTGCAGGGTCAGGAACATTTCCTTGACCGCATAACTCATCGGCTATGCCTTTGGCGGCTGCACGGCATAGATGGTGGGATCGGGCAGCCCCGCTTCCTCGAACCCTTTTGAACGCAGGCGGCAGCTGTCGCACAGGCCGCAATGCTTGCCGTCGGGCGTGGGATCATAGCAGGACCAGCTGATCCCGGCATCGAGACCGAGACGGTGGGCTTCGCGCGCGATGTCGGCCTTGCTCATATATTGGAGCGGCGTGTTGATGCGGATCGGATGCCCCTCCACCCCCGCCTTGGTGGCCAGCGTCGCCATCTTCTGGAAGGCGTCGATGAACTCCGGCCGGCAGTCGGGATAGCCCGAATAATCGAGCGCGTTGACGCCGATGAAGATGTCGCTGGCCCCGGCCACTTCGGCCAGGCCCAGTGTCAGCGACAGGAAGATGGTGTTGCGCGCGGGCACATAGGTGACGGGAATGTCGCCACCCACGCCGCCCTTGGGCACGGCGATGTCAGCGGTCAGCGCCGATCCGCCGAAAGCGGTGAGATCGAGCGGCAGGACGATATGGCGCATCGCGCCGAGCGATTCGGCCACGCGCGCCGCCGCATTGAGTTCGACACGGTGGCGCTGATTATAGTCGATCGACAGGGCAAGCAGATGATAGCCCGATTCGCGCGCCAGCCCGCCCGCGACCATCGAATCCAGTCCGCCCGAAAGCAGGACGACGGCGAATTTTCCTTGATTGGCAACCATGGTTTTCGCGCTACCCCCCGGACAGCCGCAGCGCAAGCATCAGGCGGTCAATGGCAGGCGCCGATGCGCCGACCTTCCATCGCGAAGGCGAAGGGTGCTCCGTCCGCCACGCCCTGGGTGCGGATCTGCACCAGCCGCGAGGTTTCCACGCGCAGGTCGGTGCGGCCATTGCCCGCCCCCGCGCAGTCATAGGTCACGCTGGCCGCATGGGCGCTGTCGCTGACGACAAAGCTGTCGCAGAGCGGGCCGGGATGCTGCGGCTGCATCAGCTGGCGCAGGTCGGCGACGCACAGCTTGCGCGTTTCGGCGCCCTCGCCCCGGCCGCGCAGTTCCCATTCGCCCGTTTCCAGCGCGCGCAGGGCCAGCAGCTGCGGCATGGTCACCGCGCCGGCCCAACCCGTCATCATCAATGCCGCCGCGACGCCCAGCGCCCGCAGTCCTGCCTTGCCCATGATCCCTGTACGATCCCGCCAAAAAGGGTGCGCGACGGCCAGGCCGCGCGCAATCCCATCATCCATCCCGCACAAATGCGGCATTTTGATAGCGCGAAGCCGCGCCATTGCCTCAATTACAAATATCGTCAGCGTAACGACAGCGGGCGTTCGTCAGGTGAAACTGTCGACCGCGAGGGGGAAGATGCGCGAGCAGAAAGCGCAATCGACGCCGATCACGCCCCGCTCGTCCGCCATTTCCGCCCGTTCTTCCGGCGGAAAGCGGCCGATGACGCTGCGGATATGCGCCAGGTCGCAGCGACAACCCTTCGCCAGCGGCGCAGGTTCGGTAACGCGCACTTCCTCCTCTTCATGGAAGAGGCGCCAGACGATGTCGGGCAGCGGCAGATCCGCGTCGGTCAGTTCCTCATCCTTCAGCGTGACCGCCAGCGCCTGCACATGCTCCCATTCGGGATGGTCGTGGCGGACATGCAGCCGTTCGCGGCCGACCTCGCCCTCGGGCAGGTGCTGGAGCATCAGGCCGGCCGCGAAGCAGCCTTCGCCCGCATCATGCCGGGTGGCGATGCGGATGATGCTGGGGATCTGTTCGGACTGGAAGAAATAATGTTCGGCCGCATGGGCGAGCGATTCGCCCTCCAGCGGGACGATGCCCTGATAGCGCTCGCCGGTCACCGCCTGGTCGAAGGTGATGGCGAGATAGCCCTTGCCGAACAGACCGAAGAGAGAGGGATTCGGCCCCAGTTCGGCCAACCGGTCGGCGTCGAACTTGGCATAACCTCGCAGTTCGCCATTCTTATAATCGGCAACGAGCAGGCTGACGACGCCATTTTCGGTCTGCGCCTGGAGCGTGAGCTGACCGTCGGCCAGCTTGAGCGTGCTGCCCAGCAGGGCCGCCAGCACCAGCGCCGAGGCAAGCACCCGCTCGATCGGCGGCGGATAGGCATGGGCGGCAAGCACGTCGTCGAGAACCGGGCCAAGCCGCACCAGGCGACCGCGCGCATGGCGGCCGGGAATGGTGAAGCCCATGGCCTGGTCGATGGAGGCGGCAGAAGTCACGATACAGCTCCGGTCGGCCGGCACGAACAGCGCGCCGGCGTGAATAGGCATCCAGCGATGCGGACAGGACGCCTAGATAGGAAGCCCGCCCGAAAACTCAACCAAGCCGCCCGAGCGCCCAGAGCAGAACCGACTTCTGGGCGTGGATGCGATTTTCCGCCTCGTCCCAGATCAGCGACTGCGGGCCGTCGATTACGTCAGCCACCACTTCCTCGCCACGATGGGCTGGCAGGCAGTGGAGGAATTTGGCATCCGCCTTCGCCCCGGCCATCAACGCGGGCGTCACCTGATAGGGCATCATCGCCGCCAGTTTCTCCTCGGCGTGGGACTGGCCCATGGAGATCCAGGTGTCGGTGACGACTACGTCCGCGCCGGCGACCGCTTCGGCCGCATCGCGGGTCAGGGTGATGGTCGACCCGGCGGCGCGCGCCGCCTCCGCAAAGGCCGGATCGGGATCATAGCCTTCGGGAATGCCCATGCGAACATCGAACTTCATCAGGCCGGCGGCCTCCACGATCGAATGGAGGACGTTATTGCCGTCTCCCAGCCAGGCCCACTGGCTGCCGGGCAGCGCCAGCCCATGCTCCACCACGGTAAGCAGGTCGGCAACGATCTGGCAGGGATGCGAAAGGTCAGTCAGGCCATTGACGACCGGGACGCTGGCATAATGCGCCATTTCCTCGATCTTCGCATGGTCGTCGGTGCGGATCATGATCGCGTCGGCCATGCGGCTCAAGACGCGCGCGGTGTCGGCGATCGTTTCGCCGCGCCCCAACTGGCTGGTCGCGCCGTCAAGGATCAGCGACGTGCCGCCCAGCTGGCGGATCGCCATGTCGAAGCTGACGCGGGTGCGAGTGCTGTTCTTCTCGAAGATCATCGCCAGCGTGTGCCCGGCGAGCGGCGCATCGGCGTCCACAGTGCCCTTGGGCTTGCCCGCGCGCGCGGCCTTCCGATCGATGGCATCCGCGATCATCGCGGCGATGGCATTGCCGCCCGCGTCGGAGAGATTCAGGAAATGCTTGGTCATGTCATTGCCCCCTCAACCGTTCGGGCTGAGCTTGTCGAAGCCCGCTCTTTCCCGTGAAGAAGAGCGGCCCTTCGACAGGCTCAGGGCGAACGGGGGTTGGTGTCAGGCCGCCTTGGCCTCCGCGAAGCTCCGCGCGCCGGCGGAAATCTTCTCGATGGCTTCGGCGATATGGCTTTCCTCGATGACGAGGGGCGGCAGGATGCGCAGCACATTCTGCCCGGCCGACACGGTCAACAGGCCATGATGGTCGCGCAGATGGCCGACGAAGCTGCGGGCGTCATAGCCGTCCTTCATCTTGACGCCCAGCATCAGGCCCATGCCGCGCACATCCTCGAACATGTCGTCATGATTGGGGATGAGCTGTTCCAGCGCGGCGCGCAGGCGCGCGCCCATGGCGTTCACATGGTCCAGGAACCCGTCGGCCAGCACTTCCTCGATCACCGTCAGGCCCACCGCCATGGCCAGCGGATTGCCGCCATAGGTGGTGCCATGGGTGCCGAAGACCATGCCCTTGGCCGCGTCCTCGGTGGCGAGGCAGGCACCCAGCGGGAAGCCCGCGCCGATGCCCTTGGCCACCGCCATGATGTCCGGCTTCACGCCATATTGCTCGTGCGCGAAGAAGGTGCCGGTGCGGGCGTAGCCGCACTGCACTTCGTCCAGCACCAGCAGCAGGCCATGCTCGTCGCACGCCTTGCGCAGGCCAGTCAGGAATTCGCGCGTCGCCGGGGTGACGCCGCCCTCGCCCTGCACCGGTTCCAGCAAGAAACCGGCAGTATTGTCGTCGATCGCCGCCAGCGCGGCGTCGAGATCGTTGAAGGGCACCACGGTAAAGCCGGGCAGCAGCGGTTCGAAGCCGTCGCGCATCTTGGGCTGGCTGGTGGCCGAGATCGTCCCCAGCGTCCGCCCGTGAAAGGCGTTGTCGAAACTGATCAGCTTGTGCCGGTGCGCCTCACCATTGGCATAATGATAGCGGCGCGCGGTCTTGATCGCGCATTCGACCGCTTCGGCGCCCGAATTGGTGAAGAAGACGGTGTCGGCGAACGTGTTGTCGACCAGTTTCTGCGCGAACTTCTCGCCCAGCGGCATCCCGTACAGGTTCGACACATGCATCAGCGTCGCGGCCTGATCGGCGATGGTCTTGACCAGTTTCGGATGGCCGTGGCCGAGCAGGTTGACGGCGATGCCGCTGGCGAAGTCGAGATAGCGTTCGCCGCGCTCGCCGATCAGATAGCAGCCCTCGCCTCGCACCGGACGCACATCGCACCGGGGGTAAACGGGCATGAGCGGCGTAATCGACATGGGCCTTCCCTTTCTGGACTGATGTATCATCGTCTGGTGCGCGGACTTGCGCGAAACGCAAAAAGGCGGCCCCCGCCGGGCCGCCCTTTGCGAGCACCGCCTATACAGGCGCCATGTGGGGGGTGCAACCCCGCAGCATGGCCACCCAGGGGCGATTGGCCTTAGCCGATCTGGTTCCAGGCTTCGGCGATTCCCGCGACCATGGCGCGGGCCTGGTCGACCGGATCGGCCGACCGTTCCTTGGCGCCGACCAGCAGCAACCGGCGCGCTTCGCGGTAGATCTGCGCCAGGCCGACCGCAACATCGCCGCCCTTGTCGAAATCGAGGCTGGATTCGAGCGCGAACAGGATCGACATGGCGCGGGCCTGCTTGTCCGACACCTTCATCCGGTCGCCATTGCGTTCGGCCAGCGCCGCCGCGTCCATCGCCAGCAGCAGCTCGTCGAACAAGATCCTGACCAGCCCGTGCGGGGTGGCGCCTTCGGTCCGGCTGCCCGAATGGACCGCCGCATAACGCCGTGCCGCCGCGCCGCCTGCATAACCCTGATTGTAGAACATCGTCTTGTCGTCCCGAATTAGCTGTCGCTGTTGTTCCAGACCTCGATCTGCTGTTCGAGGTAGCTTTGCGTGGCCTTGAGCGCGCTGAGGCGCGTTTCCATCGCCGCATAGATGGTGGTCAGATGGTCCTCATAATCGGCCATCTGAGTGTCGAGCTTTTCGAGCTGCTCGGTAAATTCGTCCGACAGCGCCTCATAGCGTTCCTGCGCCAGGGTGAGCGGCCCGTCATCCTTCTCGATATTGTCGCGCACCGTGTCCATCAGCGCGGACAGGCCGGGATTCGCCGTGGTCGACACCTTGGGATTGACCATGTTGGTGACGCCTTCGGGGTCGTTCTCCAGCGCGCTCGCCAGCCGGTCGGTGTCGAGGCTCAGCGTGCCGTCGCGATTGGTCGTGACGCCGATGTCGGCCAGGGTCTTGTAGGTCCCGGTCGAATTCAGCTCGGTCGAGGTGAGCGCCGCCAGCTGCCGCTTCATGTCGCGCACGCCCGACACGCCGCTCAGCACCCCGGCGTTCGATGAATCGGTGCCCGCCGCAGTCGCGGTGTTCAGCGCCGACATCAGCGTGTTGTAGGCGTCGACGAATTCCTTGAGCAGATCGGACAGGCCCGCCGTCGGCTGCGACATGGACAGGGTCACGATCGTGCCGGGCGACGCCTTGTTGAGGTCGATCCGCAGATAGTCGATGGCGCCGTCGACGGTGTTGCTGGCATATTCATATGCGACGCCGTCCAGCGTGATCTTCGCGTTCTGCGGCGCCGACGAACCGGTCATGGTGGCGCTGTCGGTGCCGCTCCACCCCAGGCCGGCGAGCGCGCTGCCGCTGTCGTCGGCCGCGACGCCGATGCTGAAATCATTGTCGGCCCCGGTTTCGCCCTTGAACACCAGGCGGGTGCCCGACGCGTCGGTGACGACACGGGCGGTGACGCCGCTGTTGGCCGCGTTGATCGCCGAGGCGAGACCGGCATAGCTGTTGTTGGTCGAATCGATCGTGATCGTCGTCGTTCCGCCCGACGCGGTCGTGATCGTGAAGCTGCCGGTGCCGATCGCCGTGCTGCCGGTCGCGCCGCTGACCGCGCTGGAGGACAGCACCCGCGCCGTGGCGAGCTGCTCCACCGTCAGCTGCGCGGGCAGGCCCGCCGGGCTGCCGCCGCTCAGCAGGCTGACGGACGCGATGCTGCTGTCGTTGGAGGAGGCCGTGCCGGTATAGTCCGTGCCAGAGAGGACTTCAGTCAGCGCGTCGGCGAAGGTATCGAGCGAGCTGATCGCCGAGGCGAGCGCGGAGATGCGCGAGCTGTTGAGCGACTGGCGGCTGGTGATCGCCGACTCCTTCGGCTCGCGCGTCGCGCTGACCAGGCTGGATACGAGCGCGGAGGTGTCGATCCCCGATCCCGCGCCGAGCGCCGTCAAGATGCTGCTGCCTACCGAAGTCATGGGCCGTCCTTTCAAGAGGGTAGAACGGCGGTAGCGACCAGAGCTTTAGGAAAGATTTTCGTCCCGGAAAAACAGGCTGGCTCAGCTGCCGGATGCAGCGATCTGCTCGACCGTCGCGCGCGTCGGATGCGCCTGCGCGACATGGGCGTAGGCGGCGCGCTCGACGATCCGCTTGGCGAGGACGGCGGCATGTTCGACCGCTTCCTTGCTGGCGGGCGGCAGCGGCACCAGCACGATCGGCCGGGGGATCATCGCCTGGATCGCACCCGCGGCGGCGTCCACGTCGGTTGCTCCAGCGTCCAGGTCAGCCAGTATCTCGGCGATGCGGGCATGAACCTCGACATATTCGGCGACGCTGGCCAGTTCCTGGCTGGCGCTGGAGGTCTGGGCCACGGGCGCCCGCCGCTCCTGCGTCGCCGAGTCCGTGGATCGGCTGGCCTCCACGGGCTGGACGACGGGCACGGGCGAGGGCGCGCGGACGACCGTCCGGTCGACCGGCGACAACTCAGTACGAGATACATAGTCGTCCATGACGCACCACTTTCATGCGTCCCCGTGAACAGAGTACGGACAGGCCCGGCTAAACTTTAATTCACCAGACGAAATTTTTTCCCTGAGCCGGAAAGAAGGGCCGCGACGATCGGCACAAGGGCGGGTCCGGGCAGGCCGGCCATCCCCGCAACCAGTTGAAGCAAGGGCAAAAGGAAGAGCAGGATGGGAAGGATGCGCCCTTGCCCGGCGACCAGCAGAAAAACGGCCATGGTGGCAAGGGCCAGCGTGTCGTAGGACAGCATATAGGGCGTCGCCGACACCGCGCAGGCCAGGAACAGCAGATTGGCCGACAGATCGCCAGCGGCAGGCCGGTGACGGAAGCGCAGCCAGACCAGCAGCGCCGCAAGCAGCGCCAGCGCCACCTGGAAGGCGCTCGCCACCGGGACGGGCATGCCGGCGACGCGCAGGTTCATGAACAGGGTCGGCATGAACGGCCCGGCCAGATGATCGGGATCGCTCAGCACCAGCGACTGGTTGGCGATGCCGGTCTGGACGTAGATGCGCCAGATGTCCGGCCCCCAGAGCAAGGCGACGAGGGCGGCCAGCGCCAGGCTGGAGACGGCGGCGGCGGCGAAGGCGCGCCAATTGCGGCTGGCGAGGAAGAGGATGGGCAGCAGCAGGGCGAGCTGCGGTTTCACCAGCAGCAGGCCGACCAACGCGCCGGCGAGGACCGGCCGCTCCTCCCGCCAGCGCAGCACCGCGAGCAGGATGGCGGCGGCGAACAGCGCAAACTGGCCGGACAGGATGGCGATCAGCGCGGCCGGCGAGGCCAGCAGCAGCAGGACGAGCCGCCTTTCCTCGCTCCAGAGCCGTAACGCGACAGCGAAGGCGACAGCTCCGCACAGCGTCCAGAGCGCGAGCGCGGGCAGATAGGGCAGCCGGCCGAAGGGCGCGGCGACCAGCAGCGCGACCGGGGGATAGGACCAGATCTGGCCCGGATAGCCGCCGCCCACCACCCGCCCCAGCGCTGCGCGATAGGTGTCCATGTCGTAGTAGACTTCCGGATGCGCTTCCCAGGCCGCGCGGCCGTACATCCAGATATTGAGGAAATCACGACCCACCACCAGCGAGGTGCCATCGCGCGGAATGCCCTGCCCTGCCGTCAGGGTTAGAAGATAGGCGGGCACGAAGACCAGCAGCAGCAGGCCTGCCGCGACCCACAGGATGCGCAGCCGGTCGGCCATCGCCGCGCTTACAGCTTCTTCCCGTCGGCGTCGAAGCGCAGGTCTTCGGGCACGGTGATGAAGGGCCGGTCCATCTCGCTCGCCATGCGGTTTTCGACCCGGAAGACGAAGGCGAGTACGGTCGCGACGGCCATGTAGAGGCCTTCATTGACGATCTGCCCGGCGCGCGAGGTGAAGTAGATGGCGCGCGCGAGATCGGGAAATTGCAGCACGGTCACGCCATTGGTGTCGGCGAGGTCGCGGATGGCGGCGGCGATCGCGTCGCACCCCTTGGCCACCACCACCGGGGCCGCATCCTGCCCCGGCTTGTAGCGCAGCGCCACCGCGAAATGGGTCGGGTTGGTGATGATGACGCTGGCCTCCGCCACCGCCTTGCGGGTGGAGCCGCTCAGCACCTCGAACTGGCGACGACGGATATGGCCCTTGAGTTCGGGCGAGCCTTCGCTTTCCTTATGCTCGTCCTTCACCTCCTGCTTGGACATGCCCAGGCGCTTGGCGCGCTGCATGATCTGCGCCGGAACGTCGATACCCGCGATCAGAAAGAGGCCGCCCGCCATGACCAGGCAGGTGAAGATGAAGATGTTGCCGACATCGGCGATGGCGGGCGCGATGCCGGCCTTGCCGAGTCCGGTGATCTCGGTCAGCCGGTCCCAGATCAGCCAGACGCCGATGCTGCCCAGCAACCCGACCTTGGCAATCGATTTCAGCAATTCGATCAGCCCCTGCATCCCGAAGATGCGCTTCAGGCCCGACAGCGGATTGAGCTTTTCCGGCTTGGGCGCGAAGGCGCCGGGACGGAAGCCGAGCGATCCCAGCAGTGCGGGCGCCGCGATGGCGGCGAGGAAGGTCGCCAGCATCACACCCGCGACCGGCAGGGCAATGCCCGCGAGCAGGTCCATCCCGCGTTGGGCGGGGGAGAAGTCAGTGATATCCTCGCGCCGGAAGCGCAGCGCCTCCACCAGCATGTCGCGCAGCGCCTCGATCAGGGCGGGTCCGATGACGGCAAGGCAGCCGATGCCCGCCATGACGACCAGGGCGGTGCCCAGTTCGCGCGACTGGAGGATGTCGCCCTTCTTGGCGGCATCCTGCAATTTCTTCTGTGTCGGCTTTTCGGTCTTTTCGCCGCCCTCGCCGCCGCCCGCCATCTCAGCGGCCCTCCGAGATGAAGCGCGCTTCTTCCAGGCCCGCCTTGAGCGCGGCGGTCATGCCCTCGGCCATGATCGGCGCGGCGATCGCCAGAAGCACCAGCCCGGCCATCATCGCGACCGGCATCCCGACCGCGAACAGATTGAGCGAGGGCGCGGCGCGCGACAGCATCCCCATGACGATCTGCACCAGCACCAGCGCGAAGGCGACCGGCAGGGCCACGGTGACGCCCATGCCCATCAGCGAACCGCCAAATTCGATGAGCCGCCAGACGGTGTCGTTCGACAGCATCGCCGCGCCCGGCGGAACGGCGGTGTAGCTTTGCACCACGAAGCTCGCGAGCAGCAGATGGCCGTCCATGCCGAGCAGCAGGAAGGTGGCGAGGATGGAGAGGAACTGGCCCAGCACCTGGGTCGACTGGCCCGAGGAGGGATCGACCATCGCCGCGAAGTTGAGGCCCATGGCGTTGCCGATCGTCTCCCCCGCGACGAAGGCGGCGGCATAGCCGATCTGGACGGCGAACCCCATGGCGAGGCCCGCCAATATCTCGCCCATGACCAGCATCACGCCCTCGAAGCTGGCGACGCCGTCCTGCGGCAGGGTGATGGAGACGCTGTTGAGCGCGGCGAGGCCGAGCGCGAGGGCGAGGATCAGGCGCAACTGGAGCGGCACTGCGGGCGCGCCGAAGACGGGCGCGGCAATGAAGGCCGCGCCGGGCCGGATCATGGCGATGAGCCAGATCCAGAGCTGCGTCTCCACCCCCGCGAAGCCCGGCGCGATCATGGCCGCCGCCTCATTGCAGAAGGTCCGGGATGCGCTCGAAGATTTCGCGGGTGAAGTCGGCGATCAGCACCATGATGGAACCGCCGAACAGGGCGAGCATCCCGCCCACCACGATGATCTTGGGAATGAAGCTCAGCGTCTGTTCGTTGATCGAGGTCGCCGCCTGCACCATGCCGATGACAAGGCCCACGATCAGCGCCGGGATCAGCACGGGCGCGGCCGCCAGCGCCGTGATCCACAGCGCCTGCTGGGCAAGGCCCATGAAGAAATCGGCGTTTTCCATGGGATTAACCCATTACACCCGTTGAAGGAAACTGGCTCATGTCGCGAACGACCCCGCCAATGACCCCATGGTCAGCGCCCAGCCGTCCACCAGCACGAACAGCAACAGCTTGAAAGGCATGGAAATGATGGTGGGCGACAGCATCATCATGCCGAGCGCCATCAGGGTGGACGCGACCACCAGGTCGATGATGAGGAAGGGCAGGAAGATCATGAAGCCGATCTGGAAGGCGGTCTTGAGTTCGCTGGTGACGAAGGCCGGCAGCAGGATCGTGAAGGGGATGTCGGCGGGCGTGCGGAAGGCGGGCGCCTCGGCGAGGTTGGCGAACAGCTTGAGGTCGCTTTCGCGGGTCTGCCTGGTCATGAAACCGTGCAGCACCTTGCCGGAGCGGCCGACCGCTTCCTCGATGCTGATCTGGCCCTTGCCATAGGGATCGAAGGCCTGGGCGTTGATCGTGTCGATCGCCGGGCGCATCACGAACAGCGACAGGAAGAGCGCAAGGCCGACCAGCACCTGGTTGGGCGGGGTCTGTTGCAGGCCGAGCGCCTGGCGCAGCAGCGACAGGACGATGATGATGCGGGTGAAGCTGGTCATCATGAGCACGAGCGACGGCAGCACCGTCAGCAGGCTCATGAGGATCAGGATTTGCAGGGAAAGCGACAGCGGGCGGCCGTCGCCCGAAATCTGCCCCATGGCGCGGCTCAGCGCGCCGCCATTGTCGACCGGCGCGGCGGGCGCGGCCTGGGCGAAGGCGGGGACGGAGAAGAGCAGCGCCAGGACAATAACGGCCGTCACGCCCGCAAGAGCGGGGATCCATCTCCCGAGCGTCGGTCCTGGTCGCAAGTCGGGGAAGCGGATTGCCGCCTTCGCGAGGATAACGGGAAAGGGAGAAACAGCCTTAGCGCCCACGATAGGGGTCGCCTTCCGCGATCTTCTCGATCCGGCCGCGGGTGACGGCGAGGAGGATCTTCTTGCCCTCGAACTCGACCACGGCGAGCTTGCCGAAGGCGCCCATCGGCAAAGCCTCCAGCAGTTTGAGGGAGCGATCCCCCTGCCCCGCCATCATGCCGGGCTGATATTTGCGCCACAGCCACAGCGCGCCGAAGGCCATGCCCCCGACCAGCGGCAGCAGGATCAGCAATTTGACGAAATACCAGAACATGAAGGCCCGCCCGCGACTATGGTTAACGCACGCCTGCGATCCGCAGTTTCACGGGCGAAGGCAAGTGCAAAATCAACGCCCTGCGATCAGCCGCGCCGTTCGATCCCGGCGAGGCGGTTCTCGGTCGCGGCGATGTCGACGATGCGGATGCCATAGCGGCCGTTGACCGTCACCACCTCGCCCTTGGCGATCAGCGCGCCATTGACCATGATGTCGAGCAGGTCGTCGGCCTGGCGGTCCAGTTCGACGATGCTGCCTTCCGCCAGGTCCATCACTTCGGCGAGGCGCAGCGAGGTGGAGCCGACCTCCACCGACATGCGTACCGGAATGTCGGCCAGCAGCTTGAACTGGCGGTTGCTGGTCATCCGGCCCACGGGGTCTTCCCCGCGCTCCATCCGCGGCGCTTCGGTCATGTCGCTCATTGATCGGGTTCCTGTGCAATCTTTTCAATCTGGAAGGCGGCGCGGCCGTCCTGTTCACCGATCGTGCCATGGGCGACGATGCGGTTTCCGACGATCAGCGGCAGCGAGCGGCCGATCGTCACGGGGATCACGTCGCCGGCCTTGAGCTGCATCAGGTCGGCGATCGAAAGGTTGGGTCGCGCCAGCACGGTGCGGGCGGGCAGGCGAATGTCGCGCATCCGGCGCGCGATGCGGGCCTGCCAGACGGGATCGGCATGATCCTCATCGGCAGGAATGTTGGTGCCGGTCAGCTGTTCGACGGCGCGCAGGGCGGACAAGGGAAAGAGAAGGTCGATCGGCCATTCCTGATCGCGCGTCAGGCTGATCAGGAAGCGTTGCAGCACCATCTGGTCGGCCGGTTGGGCGGCGGCGGCATAGCCAACTCCGGTTTCGCGCAGGATGAGGCCAGGTTCGAGCGGCAGCACGTCATCCCAGGTCTCGACCAGCCGCGCGACGAGCGCTTCGGAGATGCGGGCGATCAGCCGGTCCTCGGTCGGCGTGAACTCCCCGCGCACGGGCAGCGGCCGGTTGCCGATCCCGCCGTAGAAACAGTCCACCAGCGTCGAGATCATCGTCGCATCGAGGCGCAGCAGCATCTGCCCCTTGAGCGGGTGCAGCCGATAGAGCGAAATGCTGGTGAAGGCGGGAACCTGCGCGGACCAGAGGGCGAAGTCCAGCACGCGGGCATCCTGCGCCTCGACATTGGGGCGCACCCCCGCGATCGGCTCGATCAGCGCGCGAATGCGCCGGCCGAGCTTGTCGCCCAGCCGGTCCAGCCCGGACAGCATCACGGGCGCCTGCGATTCCCCGCGCCCGAAGGCGTAGGATTGAACGTCGGTCATCTTGGTCCCCTGCCCGCATCGGATCAGGGGACATCCCGATCCTTTTCAGGCAACCCTATTGAATAACGAAATTGGTAAAATAAACGTTATCGACGCCGCCATAGCCGGTCTTCTGCTTCAAAATATCGTTGATGATCGTCTTGATCCGACCCTGGAGCGCCTGCTTGCCCTTCGGCGTCGACAGCATCTCCTCGGGCTGCTGCGCGAGCATCATCAGCACCTGGCTGCGGATCGCCATCTCATGGGTCTTGATCGCCTCGACCACGCGCATGTCATAATAGGTCGATACCGCGACCGAGATCTGGGCGAAGGCGTCGGTATCGGACATGTTCGACGTGAAGGGCGTCTGCAACTGGAAATAGGTCGCCTGATAGGCCGCCGGATTGGCCGGGGTGGGGAGGTCGATACCCTTGCCATGCGCGCCATGCGCCGCCGCGCCGCCCTCGCCATGGGGCACGGCATGGGCCTTGGCGATGTCCTCGGCATTTTCGCCCGCCAGCACCAGCACCGGCTTGTTGGGATCTTCCTTCGGGCCTTCCGCCTTGGGGGCGAAGAAGCCCGCGGCATAGAGGCCGCCCGCCGCGCCCGCGCCGCCGACGACGATGCCCACGACCAGCAGCAGGATCATCTTCATGCCCCCGCCCTTCTTCTTCTTGGCCTTAGGCTCGTCGCTCATGCTTCAGTCCCCTGGAAAGTCGCGCCGGTCACGCATAGCGCGCGCGCGGCAGGTCGCCGGCGTCATCGCCAGCCCGGTCATGGTTAAGAACGACCGGATCGCTCGCCCCTTTATGGCCGGGCGCGATATTTTCACGCTGCTGCCCGCGACCGTGCATCTGCGACTGGGCTTGGGACTGAGACTGAGACTGGCCGGCGCTCTGGCCATGATGAGACTGGGATTGCGGCTGAGATCCGGGCTGATTGCCGGCCTGATCGGATCGCGCGGCTTCGGCGACCGGAGGCGCGCGTTCCACCTTCACCTCGCTGATCCGCACCGCCGACAGGCCCGCGTCCAGCTTCAGCCGGTCGCTGTCCTGCCGCAGCGCCTGTTCCGCCGCCTCGGTCGCCGCCATCAGACTGACGGCGACGCCGTCCTCGCCCTGGCGGATGTCGACCTGGATCGGGCCAAGCTGATGGGCGTTGATCTGGAAACGGCCCTGCGCGCCATTGGCCGACAGGCCGGCAATGTCGCGGGCTAGGCCGTCGATCCACTGGCCCGACACCCCCATGTCCACCACCTGCGCGCCGAGCGAGGCGGACAGATCGACGGTCGGCTGCCCGAGGACAGGCTGGGGCGTGGCGATGGTCGGTTGAGCGCCGCCGGACGACAGGAGCGGACGGTCATTTGCGGGCAAGGCAGGCTGCTGCGCGGCGACATCCCGCGCGGGATCGCTCGCCGGGATTGCCATCGGCTCGGCCGATGCCGCCGGGGTCGATGCGTGGTCCCGACCCTTCATATGATCGCGCACCAGCTGCAACAGCGATACCGCTTCCCCCCTCACCGGCCTTGTGGCGGCGATGGGGGCTTCCGGAGCGGCGGGAGCTTCCGGAACGACGGGAGCGTCCGGAGCAGCGGGCAGTGGCCGGTCGGGCGCTACGGCCTCTTGCGCCGGTGGAGAAAGCGCGGACGGGCCAGCGCTCACCATGGCCTTCCCGCCATCGCCTTGTAGCGCAGGTCCAACGACGCGGATGGCAGGCTCACCCACCGCACCGGGGAATGCAGCCGCCGAAACGCCAGCGGGCGCCGGGGGCGTTTCCGGCGTGATCGGGATCGTCGTCGTCACGGGACCAGGCGCGGGTGGCGCCATCGACACGACCAGGGCGGGCATGTCAGGCGACGCAACGGGGACGGGCAGGACATCCTCATCCTTCGTGTCGCTCGCGGCCTCGACATCAACCGGCGGCGCGTCTGTTTCGGTATCGTCATGATCGACCGGCATGTCCGCACCAGCTGAGACCATGTGTTCCACCGTCACGGCCTTCGCCGGGACGCCCGGCGCCTGAGCCATCCGGCCCGAGGCATCAACCATGGCCGGCTCGCGCGGTGCGACGACTTTGGCGGACGAATCGCTGGGCAGCGCAGTCGCTACTTCAGGATCGGGACGGCCCTCATCGGGAGCCGACCCGGAAGCAGCGATCGCGCCAGTGGGCGCACCCTCTGCTGCATTAACCCCTATATCCAGTTCCGCATCCAGCTCCGCATCCGGCCCGGCTATCGGCAGCGGCGGCGCGATCGACGCGGCCCCGCCGGTCAGCGGCAGCGCGGAGATCGCTTCGGGACGGGAGGCAAGCGCCAGAGCCGCATCCGGCTCCGGCTCCGGCGACGGTGTCGCACCATCCGCTGCGGCGAACAGGGCGGGCGACGGGGCTTGCGGGCCTTGCGCGGCAGGCGCGGCATTGACCCCGTCCATCAACGCAGCGAAATCGGGCGCGCCCTCGACGGGCTGCACCCCCGATGCTGAACCAGCCGACAGCGCCGACGGGAAGAGCAAGGCCTTGAGACTGGTCAGCATGGTCATGGTCAGGCGTCCCCCGTCCGCTGCATCCGGCGATAGCGCGGGAGGGCAGCCAGCTTGTTCTCGCGCCATTCCTCCAGGTCCGCGCGGGCGCGATCCTTCAGGCGGCTGGCGATTTCCTTTTCGCGATTGGCGGCGACGGTCAGGCCTTCCTTGGCCTCGACATTGCGCCGCGCATCGTAGAGCGCGCCGTCGAGCTGGCGGCTGGCCTGCTCCAGACGGGTCGCCAGTTCCTGCATCGCCGCAAAGGATGCGCCGGTCGCTATCCCCTCCCCTCCGAACAATTCGCCGCGCACCTTGCGCAGCCGTTCGAGATTATGGGCGATGCCGTTCGCTTCGTCGCGCGCGCGCGCGGTGTCCGCGACGGCCATGGAATGTTGGACCGCGCGCACGCGCAGCACGCGCTGGCGGCGATTGACCAGCCCCTTCATGCACTGAAGCCCGCAATGAGCGCGGCGGCGCTGGTGTCGAGATCGATGCGGCTCTTCTGATCCTGACGGATGAAGTCGAGGATTTCCTGACGGCGGCGGACAGCCTCGTCGATCACGGGATCGTTGCCGGGGCGGTAGGCGCCCATCAGGATGAGGTCGCGATTTTCCTCATAGGCGGCCCAGAGGCGGCGATAGCCGGCGGCGGCCACGCGATGTTCGTCGGGCACGACGTCGGCCATCACGCGCGACAGCGACTTGCCGATGTCGATGGCGGGGAAGATCGCCTGTTCGGACAGATGGCGCGACAGCACGAAATGGCCGTCCACGATGGCGCGGGCGGCGTCGACGATCGGATCGTCGGTGTCGTCGCCATCGGCCAGCACGGTGTAGAGCGCGGTGATCGAACCGCCGCTGCGGCTGTCCACGCCTGCCCGTTCGACCAGGCGCGGGATCAGCGCGAGGGCGGAGGGCGGATAGCCCTTCATGGCGGGCGGTTCGCCAAGCGCCAGCCCGATTTCGCGCTGGGCATGGGCGCAGCGGGTCAGGCTGTCGATCAGCAGCAGCACCTTCTTGCCCCGCGCGCGGAAATATTCGGCGATGGCGGTGGCGCGCGCGGCGGCGCGCAGGCGCAGCACCGGGGGATGATCGGCGGGGACGGCGACGACGACGCTTTTGTTCATCGTGTGCTTGAGCTTGGTTTCGAGGAAATCGCTGACCTCGCGGCCACGCTCGCCGATCAGGCCGACGACGACGACATCGGCTTCGGCGCCGGCGATCATCTGGCCCATCAGCACCGACTTGCCGACGCCCGACCCGGCAATGATGGCGATGCGCTGGCCGCGCCCGGCGGTCAGCAGCGCGTTGACGGCCCGCACGCCAAGGTCGAACGGCTCGGTCACGCGCCCGCGATCCAGCACATTGCCCTTCACGCCGTTGAGCGGCCAGGTGCCGCCGGCGATGATCGGTCCCTTGCGGTCGAGCGGCTGGCCCATGGCGTCGATGACGCGGCCGATCAGCCCGTCGCCCACCTGCACCATGTTCGCCTGGCTGTCCGGCTCGACGCGGATGCCGTTTTCCAGCGGCGCGTCGGCATCGAGCGGCACCAGCAATGTGCGGTCGCCGCGAAAGCCAACCACTTCGGCGCGACAGACCGACCCGTCGCTCGCCAGCACGCGCGCGCCGGACCCGATCGGCCGGCGGAAGCCGCTGACCTCCAGCATCCCGGCATCATGGCTGACCAGCCGGCCGACATGACGGGGCGCGCGATTCTGGACCTGAAGATGGTCGAACAGGGTTTCGGCCTGGGCGAGCGCGGCGCGGATCATGCCTTCCCCTCCATGTCGTCCATCAGCGCGCGCAGGCGCGACAGGCGCACGTCCGGGCCGTCCTCGACCCAACCGTCGGCGGTTTCGAGGCGGACACAACCACGATGCATGGTCTTGTCCGCGACCATCGGCACGCCGATCGCCTCGTCCCTAAGCAGTTCTGCGTCGTCGGGATGAACGTGCAGCGCGCTGCGGTCCTGATTGCTTTCGATGAAGGCGGCGACCGTGTCGCAGCGCTGGACCAGACGCTCCATGTCGATCTCGACCTCGCCGACGATCTGTTCGACCAGACGGACGACGGTGGCGGAGAGCATGGTCGAGAGCATCCCGCTCGGCGCGGGCGCCAGCAGTTCCAGCGCCTCTGCCAGCCGGGTCCGGGCGTCTGCGTCGGCGGCCTGGGCCTCGCCGGTCACGCGGCACCCCTCGTCGAAGCCAAGGGTGAAAGCCTCCATTCGGGCTTCCTCGATCAGGTCGACCTCGGGAACGTCCGGGACCGCGCGCATCGCGGCGGTCTGCTGTCCGGGCGGCGCGGTGTAGAGGCTGCGAAAGCCACCTTCGGCCGGGCGAAAACCCGCGACCGCGACCGGCGCGACATCCTGCACGGCTTCCGCGCCCCATATCCTAGACAAAGTCGTTACCCTTTCCGCCCAGCATGATGGTGCCCGCATCGGCCATGCGGCGGGCGGTGGCGATGATGAGCTTCTGCGCGTCGATCACCTCGGCAAGGCGGATCGGGCCGCGTTCCTCGATCTCGTCGGCGATCGCCTGCGCGGCGCGGGCAGACATGCAGCTGAAGATCTTGGCCTTGAGCATGTCATTCGCGCCCTTCAGCGCGACCACCAGCACTGTGCTGTCGATCGTCCGCATCAGCGTGCCCAGATTCTTGTCATCCATGTCGATCAGGTTATCGAAGACGAACATCTCCTCCTCGATGGTCTGGGCGATCATCTTGTCGCGCTTGGCGACGGCCTTCATGATCCGCTGCTCATTATCCTTGCGGACATTGTTCATGATCGCGGCCGCCTCGACCGTGCCGCCGCGCTGCGACGCCGCGCCCTGCTTGCTGGCCGGGCCGCGCAGCAGCAATTGCTCCAGATCCTCCAGCGCCTCGTTCGACACGGGGCCGAGCGTGGCGATGCGATAGACGATCTCTTCCTGATATTCGGCCGGCAGCAGTTGCAGCACGTCGGCGGCGACGGGCGCCTCCAGATGGGCGAGCACGATCGCCATGATCTGCGGATGCTCCGCCTCGATCAGGGCGGCGATTTCCTTCGCGTCCATCCATTTGAGCATTTCCAGCTGGGTGGAGCGGGTCGGCGGTGTGATGCGCGCCAGGATGGTTTCGGCGCGCTCCTCGCCCAGCGCCTTGGTCATCGCGCCGCGGATATGCCGGGTCGCGCCATAGCCGATGGTGGTGCGCTTCTTCGCCTTGGTGACGAAATGGTCGAGCGCCTCGTTCACCTCCTCGGGATCGACATCCTGGACGTCATACATGGCGTAGCCGAGCTGGCGGACTTCGTCCGGCTCCAGGCGCGAGAGGATCTGCGCGGCTTCATCCTCGTTGAACAGCATCAGCAGGACGGCGGCGGCGGCGCTGCCTTTCAGCGCCTCGGGACGGCCGGGGACGATCTCAGGCATTTTCCTTCTTCCCCTCCTTGAGCAGGTCGCGGACGACCAGCGCGGCGCGATCGGGGTCCTGCTTCACGAAATTGCGAATGAGGTCGGCGCGCTGGGCGTAGTCGTAGGTGGACGAGATCATGTCGAGCGTTACCTTCGGTTCGGCGCCGTCAGGGCTGGCGGCGGCGGCCTGCTTGGTCAGTTCGCTGGAAATCTCGCGGCCGATGCGCTGGCCGGTTTCGGCGGTGTCGACGGCTGCCGCTTCCTGGGCGACGGCGCGGCGCTTGAGCAACGGACGACCGATGCCGAAGATCAGCAGCAGCGCGACCAGCAGGGCGGAAACGTTGCGCACCAGCGGCGACATCCAGTCCGCCTCATACCAGGGGGCTACGGGCGCCTCTTCCTTGAGGAAGCTGCGCGAGGACAGCGCAACCACGTCGCCGCGCGCCTGGTCGAAGCCGACCGCGCCCTTCACCAGCGCTTCGAGCGCCGCGATTTCCTGCGGCGTGCGCGCCTTGCCATCGGGGGCGGTATCGAGCGCCACGGCGACCGACAGGCGCTTGACCGTGCCGACGGCGTCCTTGGTGACGGACACTTCGCGGCCCAGCTCGAAATTGCGGTTGAACGTCTCTTCGGTCTTCATCAGCGGGTTGGGCGGCGTGCCGGGCTGCTGCTCGGCCGTCTGCCCCTGCGCCACCGCCTGCCCGTTGGGATTGGTCTGGGTGACGGTCGGATTGACCGGCGCCTGATTGCTGAGCGCGCCGGGAATGCCGCTCGCCTCGCCGGTACCCTGACCGCGCGGGTCTGACGCCCAGGTGCCCTGTTCGCTGCGCAGCCGCGCCTCATCCTGCGGATAGGTTTCGCGGGTCGCCTGACGCTCGGCGAAATTCAGTTCGGCATGGACCTCGGTCGAGAAATTGCCGGTTCCCAGGATCGGCGTCAGCAACGCGGTCACCGACTGGCGATAGCGATCCTCGATCCGGGTCTGGATCGCGATCTGGCGGTCATCGGCGGAGTCGCCGTCATTGTTGCTGAGCAGGCGACCATTCTGGTCGACCAGGGAAATATCGTCCGGGCTGAGTTCCGGGATCGAGGAGGCGACGAGATGGACGATCGCGCTGACCTGCTGATCGGTGAGGGTGCGGCCATTGGCCAGGCGGAGCATCACCGAAGCGGAAGGCTTGCTGCGGTCGCGCAGGAACACGCTGGGCGCTTCGACCGCCAGATGCACCTTGGCGCTTTCGACGCTGTCGATCGCCTCGATCGTGCGGGCCAGGTCCATCTCTCGGGCCGAGCGGAGCTTTTCGCCCTCGACCGCGCGCGACGCGCCCATCGGCAGGCTGTCGATCATGCTGTTGCCGTCGGGCGCGCTCTTGGGCAGGCCCTGGGCGGCGAGCATCATCTTCGCCTTGAAATAATCATCCTCGGCAACGGTCATCGCGCCGGAATTGTCGAAGCCATAGGGCACGCCATTCTGGTCGAGCACCTGGGCGACCGCCGACTTGTCGGCATCGGGCAGGCCGCGGAACAGGTCGCGCTGTGGCGGTTCGCGCAGCGCCATCCAGGCCAGGCCGGCGACCGCGACGGTGCCGAGCAGGCCGAGCAGCGGCAGGCTCTTCGCCACGGCGGGCTGCTTCATGAAGCCGGTCACGCGCGCCTTGAGCGCGTCCATTCCCCTGGCGCCGCCAAAGGACGAGCCGGCAGGGAGAGCAGGCGCTGCGGCGCCGACGGTGGTGGAGAGTGCGTTCTCGCTCATGGATTACACCGGCATACTCATGATGTCCTTGTAGGCGGACAGGAGTTTGTTGCGGACCTGAAGGGTCGCCTCGAAGCTGACCGACGCCTGCTGCTTGGCCAGCATGACGGCGGCGATGTCGGTGGTCTCGCCCCGCTCGAACGCGGCGGCGGCCTCACCGGCCTGATTCTGGAGCCCGTTCACCTGGTTCAGCGCGCTGTTGAGCGCCTCGGTGAAACCGCCGGGCGCGGTGCCCTGCGTGCCGGTGGCGCCGGTCGCGCCGCCGACAGTGCCGGCCTGGCTGACGTCGCGCAGCGCGGCGTTCTTCTGCAGGATGGCGTTGCGGATCGCCATCACGCTGTCGGTGGGGGAAATGCCGTTCATCGGTCAGCCTCCCTCAAGCAGCCAGCTCGCGCATTTCGGCGAGCCGATAGCGCAGCGTGCGTTCGGAAATGCCCAGCTTGCGGGCGGCGGCGGCGCGGTGGCCATCGGTTTCGCGCAGGGCGATGCGGACCGCTTCCAGCTTGGAATGGCGGGTCACGTCGCGCAGCAGGATCGGTTCGGCGGCGGCCAGCGGCGCCGCCGGGACGATGCGCAGCGGCTGCGGCGTGCCGGAGATATGCAGGTCGCTCGCGTCGATGCGATCGCCGTCGCGCAGCACCAGCGCGCGCTGCAACACATTGCCCAGTTCGCGGGCATTGCCCGGCCAACCATGGGCGGCGAGCTTGTCGAGCGCAGCGGCCGTCGGCCACACGAACCTGTCCTTTGCCATATCCTGCTGGCGCAGCAGCATGGCAGCGGCGATGGCGCCGATGTCACCCCGACGCTCGGTCAGCGGGCGCAGTTCCAGCGGCATGACGTTGAGGCGCCAGTAGAGATCCTCGCGGAAGCGGCCGCCGGAGACTTCTTCCGCCAGATTGCGGTTGCAGGCGGCTACGATGCGGACATTGACCGGCACCGGATGAGTCGCGCCGACCGGCAGCACTTCACCTTCCTGGAGCGCGCGCAGCAGCTTGGCTTGCAGCGCCAGCGGCAGCTCGGCGATTTCGTCGAGGAACAGGGTGCCTCCATCGGCTGCCAGGAACAGACCGTCGGAGGACTGGGCGGCGCCGGTGAAGCTGCCCTTCCGGTGGCCGAACAGCATGGCTTCCATCATGGTTTCGGGGAGAGCGGCGCAATTGACCGCGATAAAATCATGAGCGGCCCGGCCGGACTGGGCATGGAGGAAGCGCGCCATGCCTTCCTTGCCGGTGCCGGTGTCGCCCTGGATCAGGACCGTGGCGTCGCTGCGGGCAACGCGAGCGGCGAGGCGCATCAGATGGGCGCTGGCGGCGTCTCCCACGGCGGGCACCGAAGCGGGCCGCGCCAGTTCCGCGATCAGCGCGAAGGCGAAGCCCATATCTTCCAGGCCGAAGGCGACGCGTGCCGGCAGGCCGTTGGCGGCGGCGACCAGCGAAGGCGCGCCATCGATCAGGTTGATGAGGATGTCGCGATGGGTGGCATGGCCGATCTCGGTCGCCAGCAGCACGCGGCGGCCATCCTTGTCGCGCGGGCTGGCGGCGTCGACGACCCGAACCATGTAGCAGGCATTTTCGAGCCAGTGCTGCAGGCCCGGAACGAGCGCGCAGACCCCACGGCTCACGTCAAGCGATGACATGAACGATACCCCACATTTTGGCTGGTTTGTACCCCCGTACGCCCCACGCCCCTTCGATGGTTAATTTCTATCTATCCGTGGTTATTAGATGGTTAACGCGGCAATCCGTCTGCCGCTAACCGGCAATTTTTTTCCGCTTCCCGGCAAAAATTTCCGCCCATCCCTCTACGCGCGTACGCCAAGACGCTGATTTTGCTCTTTTTCGGAAAAAAATCAGGACAGCGCTAAAAAGACGATCCGGCCCGCCGTTATCCCCTTTCGAGGCCGCAAGCGCCCTGATGGCAGCGACCTGATAGTGATACGGAAAGGGAATATCATGACTGTTATCGGAACCAACACGGCGGCGCTGCGCTCGGCCAATGCCTCGTCCTCGGCCAGCAAGGCGCTGAGCACCGCCATGGAGCGCCTGTCGACCGGCAAGCGCATCAACAGCGCCAAGGATGACGCGGCCGGCCTCGCCATCGCTTCGAGCATGACCGCCCAGATCCGCGGCATGACCCAGGGCGTCCGCAACGCCAATGACGGCATCAGCCTGGCGCAGACGGCCGAAGGCGGTCTGGGCGAAGTCAGCAACATGCTGCAGCGTATGCGTGAACTGACCGTCCAGGCGCTGAACGGCACCAACGACGCCGACGCCAAGAGCAACATCCAGGCAGAAATCTCGCAGCTCGCCACCCAGATCACCGACACGCTGGCGAACACCGAATTCAACGGCACCAAGCTGTTCGACGGTTCGACCGCCACGGTCGACATCCAGGCCGGCGCCAACGCCGCCGACGTGGTGACGATCACGCTGGACGACGTGGCCGGCAATGCCGACGTGACCGCCGCGCTGGCCGTCGACGCCACCACCGCGACGACCGCCGACCTCGCCACCTTCGACGACGCGCTCGAAGCGATCGCCACGACCCGCGCCAACCTGGGTGCCGTGCAGAACCGCCTCGAATCAACGGTCAACAATCTGACCAACAACATCACCAACCTGACCGACGCCAAGAGCCGCATCGAGGACGCCGATTTCTCGTCGGAAACCACCGCGCTGGCCAAGCAGCAGATCCTGAGCCAGGCGTCGACCGCGATGCTGGCCCAGGCCAACCAGAGCCAGCAGGGCGTGCTGAAGCTGATCGGCTAAACCAGGACCGGATTGGTCGGCTGAGGTCTTGGTCACCGCCAGCCGCCCAAGTGGCCCCCGGCGCATCAACAGTCCCCACCGCGCCGGGGGCGACACCTTCGATCGAACGACCAGAAATCCGAAGCCTCCGTCCCCCCGGGCGGAGGCTTCATCGCATTACGGCAATGGTTCAGGGATACAGGGCTTGGCTTGATCGTTTCCGCCATCCATGATCGATCCCATGACCAAGATAGACCGGCGCGCGATGATCGCCGCCTCCGGCGCCGCCCTCCTCCTTCCCTCCGCGCTGCGCGCCCAGCCACGGGCCGAGGCTTTTTCATGGGAAGGTCTGGTCGCGCGGGCGCAGCAGCTGGCGCGCGCGCGCCATGCGGACACGCCCGCCCATCCCGGCGCGGCGAGGGTGGATTATGACGCGCTGCACGCGGCACGCTTTCGCGACGACCGGACCCTCTGGGGCGACCTGCCGGGCGATACCGGCGTCCGCTTCTTCCCGCTGTCCAACACCGCGCCACAGTCGGTGCAGATCGCGATCGTGGAGCGGGGGCAGGCGACGCCGCTGCGCTATGATCCCGCCATGTTCGACGCACCGGCGGGCAATGCCGTCGCCGCGCTGGGACCGGACGCGGGCTTTGCCGGCTTCCGCATCATGAACGCCCGGCGCGACGGCGACTGGCTGTCCTTCCTCGGCGCCAGCTATTTCCGCGCGCCCAGCCCGCAAAAGCAGTTCGGCCTGTCCGCCCGCGCGATCGCGATCAACACGAGCCTGGGCAAAGAGGAATTTCCCCGCTTCACCCATTTCTGGCTGGAGCGGACCGGCGACAGCAGCGTCACCATCTATGCGCTGCTCGACGGCACTTCGATCGCAGGCGCCTATCGTTTCGTCAGCAGCCTGGGCGCCGATGGCGTGCAGCAGGACGTTACCGCCGCCCTCTTCCCGCGCACGGCGATCCCGGAGCTGGGGCTGATGCCGATGACCAGCATGTTCTGGTACGACCAGGCCAATCGGGTCCAGGGCACCGACTGGCGGCCGGAAATCCATGACAGCGACCTTCTGTCGATCGCCAGCGCCGACGGCACCGCCCATGCCCGGCCGCTGGTCAACCCGTCCGCCCCGCTGGTCAGCGCCTTTGCCGAGCGTGATCCCAGGGGCTTCGGCCTGCTCCAGCGCGACCGGGATTTCGACCATTATCAGGATGACGGCGTCTATTATGACCGGCGCCCGTCGCTCTGGGCGACCCCGGCCAGGCCGCTGGGCCCGGGCGAGGTGCGGCTCTATGCCTTTCCCACAGACAGCGAATATACCGACAATGTCGCGGCCTACTGGACGCCGGCCGTCGCCGTAAGGCCAGGCCGGCGGATCGACGCCCGCTATCGGCTGGACTGGAGCGCCGCGACGGCACCCGCCTCGACCGGGCTGGCGGTCGTCCAGAATATCTGGCGCGGGCGCGGCGGAGAGGCAGGCAGCGATCGGCTGGTGGTCGACTTTTCGGGCGTGGCGGCGGGCAGCAAGCCGGACATCTGGAGCGACATCAAGGGCGGCACGCTGCTCAAGAGCGCCGGCTATCCCGTGCTCGGCAAGGCCGGATGCTATCGCGTCGTGCTCGACCTGCGGCGAAACGGGGCCGGTTCAGCCGATATTCGCCTGCAATTGCGTGTCGGCAATCGTGCATTCAGCGAATATGTGCATTACCCTGTCGGCGCGTGAGGGGAACCGTCGCCGTAACGAACGGTTCTGACGCCTGGGTCAACAGCAAGCAGGTCTGAACATGGGGAATGGAGGCGCAAGGTCGGCGGGGCCGACCGGCGAGGACGAGCCATTGGCGCGGGCCTTCGAACAGGTGCCGCCCGAAAGCCCGCTGGCCATGCCGGAGCAGGAGTTCGAGACCGCCCCGCCGCTGATCGCGCCGCGCCGCTTCAATATCGACCTGTGGGCGCGGCGGCTGCTGGTTGTGCTGCTGGCGCTGATCCCGGCCGCCATGGCCGCGCATGAGATGCGCCGGTCGATCGGCCTTGACGGCATCAGCGCCATGGAGGGGGTCTATCTTGCCCTCTTCATCTCGCTGTTCGCCTGGATCGCCTTCGGCTTTGCGACCGCGACCATCGGCTTCCTCCTCCAGACCGTGGGCAAGGGGCGCAGCGTCGCCCCCCGCCCGCTGCGCGCGTCCGAACCGCTGCGCGGCAAGACCGCCATCCTGCTGCCCGTCTGCAACGAGGATTTCCTGGGCGTGCTGGGCCGGCTGTCGATCATGGAGCGCAGCTTGGCGCAAGTGATGGGCGGCGAACGGTTCGAATTCTTCATCCTGTCCGATTCCAACGCCGAGAGTGGCGAGACGGAAAAGCGCGCCTATCAGGAAATGCGCACATCCTTCTCGCGCCCAGTCCATTATCGTCGCCGCGCGCTCAATATCGGGCGCAAGCCGGGCAACATCGCCGAATGGGTGCAGCGCTTTGGCGGCGGGTACGACTATATGGTCGTGCTGGACGCGGACAGCGTGATGAGCGGCCAGACCATGGCGCGGCTCGCCGCCGACATGGAGCGGCACCCGCATGTCGGCCTCATCCAGACCGTACCCACGGTGATGGGCGCATCCACCCTGTTCGCGCGCTGGCAGCAATTCGCCAGCCGCCTGTTCGGGCCGATCTCGGCCGCGGGCATGATCTGGTGGGCGGGTTCGGAAGGCATGTTCTGGGGCCATAATGCGATCGTTCGGGTGCGCGCCTTCGCCGAAAGCTGCGGCCTGCCCGAACTGCCCGGCCGCGCCCCCTTCGGCGGCCACATCATGAGTCACGACATGCTGGAGGCGGCGCTGCTGCGCCGGCGCGGCTGGGACGTCCACATGGTGACGGCGGACGACAGTTTCGAGGAATTTCCCCCCTCCATGCCCGATCTCTTCACCCGCGACCGCCGTTGGTGCCAGGGCAATATCCAGCATGTGCCATTGCTGTTTCGGATCGCCGGGCTGCATCCGGTCAGCCGGTTTCAGCTGCTCGTGGGCGCCAGCGCCTATTGCACGTCCCCCATGTGGCTGGCGCTGATGCTGGTGGTGCTGGGCGGCGCGGCGAGCGGTCTATGGCCGCCGGCGGCGGTGCTGCCGTCGGGCGGACTGCTGACGGTGACGGCGCTGCTGCTGTTCGGGCCGAAAATCTTTTCGATCATCTGGGCGATGGCGGACCCGGCGCGGCGCATCGGCTTTGGCGGGGCGGCGCGCATGACGCGCGGGGTGATCGCCGACATCATCCTGTCGATCCTGATGGCCCCGGTCGCGATGCTGACCCAGACGATCAACCTGTTCGGCATATTGATGGGGCGCAAGAGCAGCTGGAACGGCCAGACCCGCGACCGCGACGGCATGGCCATCACCAGCGCGATCTGGCTGTTCAAATGGCATCTGCTGCTGGGCGCGGGCCTGACGGCGCTGGCGGTGAAGGCTGGCGGCCTGGGCTGGACCATCCCGGTGGTCGCAGGCCTTTTTCTCGCGCCGCTGCTGGCGGCGATCACCGCGCGCAAGGATCTGGGGCGCAGGGCGGAGGAAAGCGGCCTGTTTCAGGTCGCCGCCCCCTGGTGGCGGACGCAAAGCTACCGCCCGCTCCGCTTCCGCTGGCCGACCAGCGACGGTCGGCGCGTGGGACCGGTGGCGGCGAACGACGAATAGGATCAGTTGGACAAGTTCGATCCGGACGATCAATCGTCCCAGTCGCGCAGTTTCTCGCGCAGCTTGTCGAGTGCGGCCTTCTTGATCTGGCACACACGCGCCGCGCCGATGTCCAGCGTCTGGCCGATTTCCTCCAGGTTCAGTTCCTCGACGAAATAAAGTTGCAGCACCAGCGCCTCGCGCTGGGGCAGTTCGCCGATGCAGGCGGCGAGCGCCTTCTTGAGCGACTCGCGCTCCATGATGTCGTCGGCGCGATCCTCGACGTCGGCAAACCACATGGATTGGTCCGAATAGACCTCGTCCATGCTGGTGTGCTGGACCATCTCGACGCTGTCCGCGACCTCGCGATAGGCGGCCGGTTCCAGCCCCATCTCCGCCGACATTTCCGCTTCGGTGGGAAGGCGGCCGAGCTTCTGCTCCAGCCGGCTGCGAACCTTGGCCAGTTCCTTGCGCCTCGCCATCGCGGAGCGGCACAGCGTCGCCTGCCGCCGCAGATGATCGATCATCGCGCCACGAACGCGCAACTGCGCATAGGAAGCGAAGCCCAGGCCGCGATCCTCGAACCCGTTGGCCGCCTCGACCAGCGCGACCATGCCGATCTGGAGCAGATCCTCCACCTCGATCGCGGTCGAAACGCGGCCATGGACATGCCAGGCGATCTTGCGGACGAGCGGCATATATTGGCGCGCCAGCCGCTCCGGGCTGTTCTCCCCCGGCTTGGCATAGGTGTGGGCGCCGGCCTGAATCTTGTTCATGTACATGGCTCAGCCTTTCCTCAGGCGACTCGTTCGCGCTGCGGCAACGGATCGTGGCGCGGCGCCGGGCGAGGATCATTCCCTACCACCGCAACCACTTCCACTCCCTTACCGTCGGGAATTTCCAGGAAGGACAGCACCGGCGTTTCGGGCAGGTGCGGCTTGAACAGGCGGGCGAGCGCCCGGCGCGCGACGGGCGAGGTGACGATCGCGAAATTGCGCGCCTGGCCCAGCATCGGGCGCGCGGCATGGACCACCGATTCGACGATGCGGTTGGCAAGACTCGGCTCGATCGGATGCCTGGCGTCGCCTGCGACGCGCATGGCCTGCGCCAGCATCGCCTCCAGGTCGCCGTCGAGGGTGATGACCGGCAGCGGCATCTTGACCGGCACCAGCCCCTGGATGATGAGCGCGCCGATGCGCTGACGCACGGCCTCCACCAGTTGCTCGGGACTCATGTCCGGGCGCGCGCCATCGACCATCGCCTCGCAGATGCGGCGGAAATCCTTGAGCGCGATGCCTTCGGACAGAAGCGCGCGGCACAGCGCGCTGATCTGCGTCAGGCTGAGCAGCCCCGGCGTCAGCCCGTCGACCAGCTGCGGCGCCACGTCTTTCAGATTGTCGAGCAGCTTGCGCGCCTCGTCCAGGCCGAACATTTCCGACGCGTTCATGGCGATCAGCTGGTTGAGGTGGGTGGCGACCACCGTCGGCGGATCGACCACGGTATAGCCCGCGACCACCGCCTCGCTGCGCTTCGCCTGCGAAATCCAGACGGCGTCGAGGCCGAAGGTCGGGTCTTTCGCCGCACGGCCCTGCACCGTGCCCTCCAGCGCGCCGCTGTCGAGCGCCAGCAGGTCGTCGGGCCAGATCTCGTCCTCGCCCACGACCACGCCGGCGATGGTGATGCGATACTGGTTCGGTTCCAGCGCCAGATTGTCCTTCACGCGAACCATCGGCACGACGAAGCCCAGTTCCTTGGACAATTGGCGGCGGATGCCGGTGATGCGCGCCATCAGCGGCGCGCCCTTGCGCTCGTCCACCAGCCCGATCAGGCCATAGCCGATCTCCAGACCCAGGATCGCGCCGTCGGACACGTCGTCCCATTCGATCAGCGCAGGATTGGGGGCGGGCGGCGGCGGCACCGGCTCGGCGGCCTTCTTGTGGCTCGCCTTGCGCAGCTGCCAGGCGATGCCCCCGGCGACCGCCGCGGCGGGCAGGATGATCATGTGCGGCATACCGGGCAGGATGCCCAGGAAACCTAGGATGGCGGCGACCGGCACCCATGCCTTGCCCGTACCGAACTGGCCCGCGATCTGCCCGGACAGGTCGCCTTCGCTCTTGACGCGGGTGACGATTGAGGCCGCCGCGATCGACAGCAGCAGCGCAGGGATCTGCGCGACCAACGCGTCGCCGATCGCCAGGATGATGTAGGTCTGCGCGGCTTCGCCGATGGCGAGGCCATGGCTGACCACGCCCAGGATGATGCCGCCGACGATGTTGATGACCAGGATCAGGATGCCCGCGACAGCATCGCCCTTCACGAACTTGCTGGCACCGTCCATCGAACCATAGAAGTCCGCCTCGGTCGCGACTTCCTGACGGCGGGCCTTGGCTTCATCCGGCGTCATCAGACCGGCATTCAGGTCGGCGTCGATCGCCATCTGCTTGCCCGGTAGAGCGTCGAGGGTGAAGCGCGCGCTGACTTCGGAGACGCGGCCCGCACCCTTGGTGATGACGACCAGGTTGATGATCATCAGGATGGCGAAGACGAAGATGCCGACCACATAATCGCCGCCGATCAGGAAATGACCGAAGGCTTCGATCACCTGCCCCGCGGCATCCGCCCCTTCATGCCCCTGCACCAGCACGACGCGGGTCGAGGCGACGTTGAGCGCCAGGCGCAGCAGCGTCGCGAACAGCAGCACGGTGGGGAAGCTGGAAAAGTCGAGCGGCTTGGCGGCATTGAGCGCCACCATCAGCACGGCAAGGCTGATCATGATGTTGGTGATGAAGCCGATGTCGAGCATGACCGCCGGCACCGGCACCATCATGAACAGCACGACCATCAGCGTCGCAAAGGGGAGCACGGCGCCCTTGGCGGCACTCATCCAGATCTTCGCTTTGACTTGGGCAGGAGACATGATCGGCCGTTACCTTCCGAGGGTGGCAAGCATGAGATAGGCGAGGCGTGCGGTCTGCGGCTGCGGCTTGACCATGATGTCAGGCTGCTCGCTCAGGCGCTGGGTTTCGATCCGCACATAGTCGGCGGGCTGCACGGTCTTCGCGCCCGAAGGCAGCGCGGCGTCGGCATATTGAACCGGGCCGCCCAGGTTGTCCGAGCTTTTCTGGAGCTTGGCGGCAAAGCGGTCGCGAATTTCGGAGAAACTGCGGGCATTGCCGGCACGGTCGTAGAAGATGGAGCGGTTGGCGCGCGCAGCCGACGGAAAGAGCGACGCGGCGCTGGCGTCAGGCGCGCGGTCATGGACCGACAGGAATTTGCTCGCGCCGCCGACACCCAGGAAATGGGCAAGGTAGAGATCGACCGGCTCGGCTTCGCGGCCCAGCCTCGCTTCCAGATAGGCCTTGTTGTCGGCGGCATGTTCGGCCGCCATCACCGAAGCGGTTTCGGGATGCTTGCGCAGGTCGAGGATCTGCTGACGCAATTCGGGGTCGGACACCTGATAGCGGCCGTTGCTGCCCCGGCTGATGGCGTCGGACGCCCAGCCCAGCCCATATTCACTGCCATGCTTGTCGATAACGGCGAGCCAGCTCTGGTCGATGAACTGATAGAGGCCGGTCGCAGAGGAGGTCGATGCGCGGGCAGTCGGGTTCAGGCTGGATTCGATCTTCGCCTGTCCCAGCAGATAGCTGAAGTCGACACCGGTGCGACGGCTCGCCATCGCAATCGCGTTTGTCACGCGATTGCCGGTCGATCCCGACGTTGCCGATATGTCTGCGAAAGCCGACACTGTTCCCAAAATCCCCACTTGCTAGCGAGGACATTAGAGCAAGGCTTGTGCCAAGATTTGGTTAACGCGGCAGCAAGAAAATGCGGCCGGTACAACGAAAAACGGCGCCCGCAGGCGCCGCTTCAGGATCGAAGCGAAAAAATTTCGGCGTCAGCGTCCGTAGGTCAGGGGCGCGACCTGCGCGCCATGCGCGGCCAGGATCGACAGGCGCTGGCCTGCATGGTCGGCCAGCAGGTTGACCCGCACGCGCGCGCTTTCGAGCAGGGGCAGCAGGGCATCGAGCCGCTGGGCCACCGCCGCTTCGGAGCGCCAGGCGCCGATCGCGCGCACCGCCGAAGCCGCCTTGCCGACCCGGTTGCTGGCCTGCTCGATCGCGGCCACGTCATGGCCGCCGAGCACAGCGCGCAATTCCTCGAAGGCGTCGAACAGATCGTCCAGTGCGGCAAGACCAAGCGGCATGGCGGCTCTTTCCTTCCCGGCCTTATCCGGCGGTCGGCAGGTCGAGCGCGATCATGCGCTCGGCAATGGCGTTCGCGTCGACCGGATAATTGCCCGATGCGATCGCGGCCTTGATGGCGGAAATCCGGTCCGTGTCGACCGGCGCGCCTTCGGCGGCCATGCGCGCGGCCGGGCTGGCCGACGCCGACGCAGCCGACGCGCCCGCCGAGCCGGTCGCCGACGAAGCGCGCGCCTTGCCGCCTTCCCGCAGGCTCGTCGCGCCGATCGCGCTGCTGATGCTCTGGCCCACAGAGTTGATCATTGGGTAAAATCCTTCACTCGTCCCTGAAACCCTATAACGGACAAGTTCAAAAACTATTAAATCCGGGAATACGCACAACCCCCATTTCCACGACCTGGGCGAAAATGGGCGCGCTTTTCTTGTCCTCACGCACCCTTATCGTCTGGCCCACGGCGCCATCCTCATCCGCGACCATCATGCGCGAGACACTGAAGACAGCATTGCCGGCCATCAACTGGACGGGATCGCCCTTGCGCACGACATTCTCCCTGGAGGCGGCGGCAGGGACGGCGGCGCGCGTGATGCGGCTGGCGGCGGCATTGCCGGGCAAGGGGCCCGACGCGGCGGTCGCCGCACCCGACACCAGCGGCACGCGGATGCGCCAGCCCAGCGCCTCGCACTTGACCAGCGCCGCGCCGAACACCGGCCCTTCGACGGTCGGGGTGGCGGGGCAGGCGGCCAGGCGAAGGCGGCGATCGACCGGCGCGGCGGGGCCGCCCGGCTCACCCAGATTGGCGCCGACGGTCATGGCGACCAGACTGTCGATGCGATCGAGATTCTCGAATTTCTGCTGCGCCAGCGCAGGCTGCGCGCCATTCAGCCCGAGGGCGGCGAGAAGGAGGAACGACACTCGAAACACAGCACGTCTCCCAAAAAGGCAAACAGTCATGCCGTGAATTCAGCAATTTTCGTGCCAGTCGCCTTCAATGGCGCTTGAGCGCGCCCGGCGCGATGCGGATGATCTGGCCCTGCCCGGCCGGGTCCTCCGCCTGGTCGAGGCCACGGATCAGCAGCCGGTCCTGCGCGATTCCCTGGGCTTGCAGCGCCCGTGCGACCGCGCCCAGCCGGGCGGCGGCCAGATCCCATTCGTCGAAGCGCCGGCGCGACGCATCCGCGCCATGGCTGCGTATTTCCACCCCGCCCGGCGCTCCGGCGAAGCGCCGCGCCATGCTGGCAAGCCGCGCCTCCCCGCCTGCGCTCAACAGCGCCTCCCCCGGCACGAACAGCTCGGCGGCGCGCAGTTCGACACCTTGCCGCATGGCCCGTCCGCCAAATTGCTGGCTGACCTGCGCCAGCATCGCGTCGCGCCGCGATCCGCTGGCCTGGAGCAGCACGAAGAAGGCGAGCAGCAACAGCAGCAGGTCGGCAAAGCTCACAGCCCAGCGATTGCGCCGGGCGGTCGCGGACGATGATGCATGGACAGGCGCGGTCATGCGACTTCGCGCATCGACGCGCGGCGCAGCGGCGCATTTTCGCGCCGGGCGATCGCCAGCATCCGGTCCGCCGCCTCGCACTGCCACGCGAGTTCGCGCCCGGACAGGTCGGCGAGACGCGCGGCGATGGGCGCGGCGATCAGGTTGGCGATGACCACGCCGTAAAAGGTAGTGAGCAGCGCCAGCGCCATCGACGGGCCAAGCGCGGCGGGATCGTCCATCGCCGCGAACATGCCGACCAGGCCGATGATCGTGCCGGCCATGCCCAGCGCGGGCGCGGCGTCAGCGATCGACAGCCAGACCTTGTGGACGGCGCCGTGGCGCTCCGCGCGATCGGCCACCGCCTGCGCGGCCCAAAGCGCGAACGCTTCGGTCCGGTCGCAATTGGCGAGCTTGCGCGCGGCCTCCGCCAGGAAGGGGTTGGCGGTCTTTACCCGGTCGGTGCAGGCCAGGCCGCGCAATTGCGCCACCTGGTCGATCTTCAGCATTGCCGCGCGCGCCGCATCCCGGTCGCGCAACGGATCGGCCCCCAGCAGCGGGCGCAGCGCCGCGATCGCGCGCGCCGACGCGCCGGCGCCATTCTGGAACAGCGTCACCAGGCCGATCCCGCCCAGCATCGCCGCCAGCGTCAGGGGATCGAACAAATGGCTGAAAATCGCGATCATGGCCGTCCCGTCCCTTACCGTCGCACCGGCGGCGGCAACAGCCTGCCGCCGACCGGCAAAAATTTGCCGCCCTTGCCGCCCTTTCCCGCAACAGCCCGGTTTTCCGCAAATTTCCCGCCTGCCGATGCGTCACCCACGCAAATTGGCACGGCTCTTGCTGATCACAGGCTGGATCACCCGCAGGAGACGCCATCAGGCATCAGAACGGCGGGCCACAGGAAACTTTTAGAGCCTTTTGAGGGCAAACGGACATGGCGGTGGAAGAAAATCTGTTCGGGATACATGGAAAGGCGCTGGCGCTTCGCTCGCAGCGCCTCTCCCTGCTCGCGTCCAACATCGCCAACGCGTCCACACCCGGCTACAAGGCGCGCGACATCGATTTCGAAGCCGCGCTGAAAGAAGCCACCACGCAGGCCGGCAGCTCCGCCGCCGACGTGTCCAGGGCCGTCGATGACGCGATGGGCTATCGCGTGCCGCTGCAACCCAGCCTGGACGGCAATACCGTCGAACTGAGCACCGAGCAGACGCTGTTCGCCGAAAATGCGGTCAAATATCGCACGACCCTCTCCTTCCTGGAGGGCCGCATCAACACCATCAATCGCGCGCTGAAGGGAGAATGAGCATGAGCGGCTCAAATCCTATGAACGTCTTCGACATCGCCGGCCGCGCCATGAGCGCGCAGTTGGTGCGGCTCAACGCCACCGCCTCCAACATGGCCAATGCGGGCAATGTCACCGGCAGCGCGGGCGAAGCCTATCGCGCGATCAAGCCGGTGTTCGAATCCGTCACCGATACGCCGGGCGTATCGACCGTGAAGGTCAAGAATGTCGTCACCACCAATGCCGAGCCGACGAAGCGCCACGACCCCAATCATCCGCTGGCCGACGCCAATGGTGATGTCTGGGAAGCCGCGGTCGATGGCAATGCCGAACTGGTCGACATGATCGAGACCGCGCGCATGTACCAGAACAATGTCCAGGTCCTGAACACGGCCAAATCCCTGATGCTCGAAACCATAAGGATCGGCAAATGACGACGACCTCCACCGTCACCGACAGCGCGGGCCTTTCGGTCTACAACCCGAACGCCACCGTCGGCACGGGCAGCGCCACCATGGACCAGTCGAGCTTCCTGACGCTGCTGACCGCGCAGATGCAGTATCAGGATCCGTTCGAGCCGGTCGACAACGCCCAGATGGTGTCGCAGATGGCGACCATCACCAATTCGTCGGGCATCGCGGAAATGAACGCGACGCTGAAAAGCCTGGCGAGCGAGCTGACCGGTACGCGGTTGGGCGATGCGGCCAGCTGGATCGGCAAGTCGATGCTGGTCCAGAGCAATATCGCCGCGCCCGACGCGACCGGCACCTATGCCGGCCAGATCACCCTGACGGACGCCGTGGACGGCGCCACCATCGACCTGATCGATGCCGACGGCAATGTCGTCAAGACGATCGACATGGGCGCGCAGGAAGCCGGCGACGTCACCTTCTACTGGGACGGCAAGGATGATGCGGGCGAAACCGTCGCCACCGACGCCCTCCAGGTCAAGGTCAATGGTGCCACCCCCAGCCGGGTCGCGACCTGGGCCACCATCGCCGCCGTCCAGTCACCCGCGGACGGCTCCTCCTCAAAGCTCATCACCGCGCTCGGCACCTACAGCCCGTCCGACGCGATAAGCCTGATGTAACGCCACCCCTCACACCCTTTTCCTTTTCACCCAAGGAGCAACGCCATGTCCTTCTACATCTCCCTGTCGGGCCTCAAGGGCGCGCAGACCGACCTGTCGACCATTTCCAACAACGTCGCCAATGTGAGCAGCACCGCCTTCAAGAAGAGCAAGGCGCAGTTCGGCGACATCTTCGCCGCCGCGCCGATGCAGACCACCAGCCAGGTCGCCGGCCAGGGCGTGCGCGTGCAGGGCGTCGCCCAGCAATATACCCAGGGCACCATCGAAACCACCGACAAGACGCTGGACCTGGCCGTCACCGGCGAAGGCTTCTTCACCGTGCGGGGCGAGGACGGCAATGTCAGCTACACCCGCAACGGCGCCTTCTCGGTCGACGAGGACCGCTATGTGGTCGACACCACCGGGTCGCGCATCCAGGTGTTCGCGGTCGATCCCACGACCGGCGACCCCACCACGGCCACGGCCGGCGCCACCCCGGCTGACCTCACCGACCTGCAGGTTCCCACCACCCTTGGCGGGCTCGCGGACGGCGCGCAACTGACCAGCGTCGGCGTGTCGAAGGAAGGCCTGGTCTCGGCCGTCTATGCCGATGGCAGCACCGTCTATCTGGGCCAGGTCGCCATGGCCTCGTTCAACAGCCAGGAAGGCCTGCGTCAGGAGGGCGACGCCCACTGGACCTCGACCGTGGCCAGCGGCGACCCGATCCTGGGCACCGCCAACCAGGGCCTGTTCGGCGCGGTCAATTCCGGCTCGCTGGAACGCTCCAACGTCGACATCACCGAGGAACTGGTCAACCTGATCGCCGCGCAGCGCAACTTCCAGGCGAACAGCAAGGCGATCGAGGCGGCGAACACGCTGACCACGACCATCGTCAATCTCCGCACCTGAACGACGCAGGGTTAGAAGGAAGCGCCCATGGACCGGCTCGTCAACACGGCACTTACGGCAATGCGCGGCGCGATGGCGCGGCAGGCGTCGGTCGCGAACAATCTCGCAAACGTCAACACCATCGGCTTTCGCGCCGAAATCGCCAATGCCGAGACGCGCTGGATCCAGGGCGAAACCTTCGACACCCGCGCCCAGGCGTCGGAACAGGTGATCGCCGCCGACATGGCGCAAGGCGCGGTCACCGCCACCGGCAATCCGCTGGACGTGGCGATGAACGGCGACGCGCTGCTCGCGGTTCAGGGCGCGGACGGCAGCGAAGCCTATACGAGGCGCGGGGACCTGCGCGTCACCGACAGCGGCCTGCTCACGACCGGCGACGGCCTCGCCGTGCTGGGCGAAGGCGGCCCGATCATCCTGCCGCAGATGGACAGCGTGTCGATCGCGCAGGATGGCAGCATCTGGGGCGTGCCGCAGGGCGGCGACCCGGCCAATCCGCAGCAGGTCGACAAGCTGAAGCTGGTCAGCGCCACCGGCTCCAGCATCGCCAAGGGCACGGACGGCCTGTTCCGCGAAGTGAATGGCGGCGCCCTGCCTTCCGATCCCATCGCCACCGTCACCGCAGGATCGCTCGAAGGATCAAACGTCAATTCGACCCAGGCGCTGATCCAGATGATCGAGGCGAGCCGGGCCTGGGAAACCCAGGTCAAGATGATCGATACCGCCAAGCAACTGGACGATGGCGGCGCCTCGCTGATGCGCCTCGACAGCTGAATCAGATGGTTAATATTGGCACGCATCTTGCTTTTATGAGCGCATGAGCACCCTTTGGGGATGCCGCACGGAGATTGAACGATGAGCAACGCCGCCCTTCATGTCGCCCGCACCGGCCTCGACGCGCAGAACACGAAGATGCGCGTGATCGCCAACAACCTGGCGAACGTCAACACGACCGGCTTCAAGAAGGACCGCGCCGATTTCGAGACGCTGGCCTATCAGCAGATCGTCGCGGCGGGCGCCAATTCGGACAGCGAGAACAAGTTCGCCACCGGCCTCAATCTGGGGTCGGGCGTCTCGCTCCAGGGCACGAGCAAGATCAACACCCAAGGCACGCTCAACCAGACCAGCAACGCGCTGGACATGGCGATCGAGGGATCGGGCTATTTCCAGGTACAGCAGCCCGACGGCTCCACCGCCTATACCCGCGCCGGCAATTTCAGCGTCACCGCCGAAGGCACGATCGTGACCAGCGACGGCCTGCCGCTGATCCCCCAGATCACCGTGCCGCAGGGCGCGACATCGGTCTCGATCGGCAATGACGGCACCGTCTCGGCCACCTTGCAGGGGGAAAGCGAACCCAGCCAGCTCGGCCAGATCGAACTGGCCAGCTTCATGAACCCGGCCGGGCTTCAGTCGACCGGCGGCAACCTGCTGGTCGAAACCGCCGCCAGCGGCACGCCGCAGGTCGGCGTCGCGGGTCTCGAAGGCCGGGGCGTCATCCGGTCGGGCTATCTGGAGACGTCGAACGTCAACATCGTCGAGGAGCTGGTCGACATGATCGAGACCCAGCGCGCCTATGAGGTCAACTCGAAGATGATCAAGGCGACCGACGAGATGCTCCAGTACGTCAACCAGAATATGTGAGCGGGATGATGCGTCTCTCCCTCGCCACCATCGCCGCCGTCTCGCTGATCGCGCTCGCCGCCTCTCCGCTGGAGGCCGCCAGGAAGAACAAGCGCGACGTCGAGCGCGACTATTACACGCCCGCCATCGCGCAGCCGGCCGCGCCGCCCGCCAACGGCTCCATCTTCCAGGCGTCGATGGGCTATACCCCGCTGACCAGCGGCGCGCGCGCCACCGCGGTGGGCGACATCATCACCATCGTTCTGGTCGAACGCACCCAGGCGACCAAGAGCACCAGCGCGGACACCGCCCGCAACGGATCGGTGGGCCTGACGCCCCCGACCACCGGCATCCTGTCCAAGCTCTTTTCCGCCAGCGACGTGGCGGCGGGCGGCCAGAACAGTTTTACCGGCAAGGGCGCCGCCAGCCAGTCCAACGCGCTGACGGGCGAAATCACGGTGACGGTCGCGGCGGTCTATCCCAACGGCACCATGCTGGTGAAGGGAGA
The DNA here is from genome assembly GCF_029590555.1 of Sphingobium sp. V4. Classification (NCBI taxonomy): domain Bacteria; kingdom Pseudomonadati; phylum Pseudomonadota; class Alphaproteobacteria; order Sphingomonadales; family Sphingobiaceae; genus Sphingobium; species Sphingobium sp. V4. The sequence continues at coordinate 2,388,206 of NZ_CP081001.1, forward strand.
GAAGGCGCTGACCCTCAATCGCGGCGACGAATATATCCAGCTGAGCGGCCTCGTCCGTCAGGCCGACATCGCGCCCGACAACCGCATCGCCTCGACCCGCGTGGCCGATGCCAGGATCATCTACAAGGGCAAGGGCGAGATCGCCAATGCCAGCCGCCAGGGCTGGTTGCAGCGCTTCTTCTCCGCGATCAGCCCCTTCTGAGGAACAGAAACATCATGAACCGCCTGTTCCGCCTTCTTCTTGCCGCGCTGGCCCTCGCCGCCACCCCCGCCCAGGCCGAGCGGGTCAAGGATCTGGGCGGCTTCCAGGGCGTGCGCCCCAACCAGCTGACCGGCTATGGCATCGTCGTGGGGCTGGCGGGCACCGGCGACGACAGCATCCAATATGCGACCGAGGGCATGAAAGGCGTCGTCTCGCGCTTCGGCCTCACCCTGCCGCAGGGCGTCAACCCGGCGCTCAAAAATGCGGCGGCGGTGCTGGTGACGGCGGACCTTCCCGCTTTTTCCAAACCCGGCCAGCGGCTCGACGTCACCGTCTCCGCGCTGGGCAAGGCCAAGTCGCTGCGCGGCGGCACGCTCATCATGACCCCCCTGCGCGGCGCGGACAATGAAATCTACGCGATGGCGCAGGGCAACCTCGCCGTCGGCGGCCTTGGCGTTTCGGGCGCGGACGGCAGCCAAGTGTCGGTGAACATTCCCTCGGCCGGGCGCATTCCCGGCGGCGCGACCGTGGAACGCGCGGTCGCGACCGGGTTCGACACGGCCCCGACCCTGACCTTCAACCTTGCCGAAGCCGACCTGACGACCGCGCTGCGCGTGGCCGACGGCATCAACCGCGCCTTTGGCGATCGCCGCGCCCGCGCGATGGACGCCGTGTCGGTCGCGATCGACGCCGAACCGGGCGCGGAACAGCGCATCCTGATGATGGGCATGATCGAGAATATCGAGATTTCGCCCGCCGAAGCCCCGGCCAAGGTGATCGTCAACGCCCGCACCGGCACGGTCGTCATCAACGGCGCGGTCCGGATCCATCCGGCCGCGGTCGCCCATGGCAAATTGACCGTCAGCGTCAACGAAAGCCCCCGCATCATCCAGCCCGCCCCCTTCAGCCGGGGCGAGACGGCGATGGAGCCATCAAGCAGCATCAGCATCGACGAACAGAAAAAACCGATGGTGAATTTTAAAGGTGGGGCGTCGCTGGCCGATATAGTCAAGGCGGTCAACGCCATCGGGGCTTCCCCGGCGGACATGGTCGCGATCCTCGAAGCCTTGAAACAGGCGGGCGCAATGAAAGCGGAGCTGGTGGTGCTGTGATGCAGGTAGCGACGACATCCTCCGCCGGCGCCAGCGTCGCCGGCAACTCGAACAAGGCCGCACTGGAAAAGGTCGCGCAGCAGTTCGAGGCGGTCTTTCTGCGCCAGATGATCGGCGCGATGCGATCGGCGAGCCTTGCCGAAGGCATCGGCGATTCGAGCGCGACGCAGCAGTTTCGCGACATGGCCGACGCGCGCACCGCCGACGCCATGGCCAGCAAGGGCGCGATGGGCATCGCCGAACTGCTGCTCAGGCAGTTTGGCGACCGCGTCGGTGACAGCCCCTCCCCCAGCGCGCCTGACGGCCCGACCCCGGCGCCCGGTACGCTGGACGACGCCGCATGAGCGACCTCTTCATCATCGGGTCTTCTGGGACGAAGGCCTATCGCACCATGATGGCCGCCATATCGGAGAATATCGCCAACGCCAGCACCGCCGGCTATGCGCGCCGCACGGTGACGACCGCCGAATCGGGCGCATCGACCGCCACCATGTCGCTCTATATCGCGCGCGCCAATTTCGGCGGGACGCAGGTGATGAGCGTCGACCGGGCAAGCGATCCCTATCTGGACGCCACGGTCCGTTCGACCGGCACGGCGCTGGGCAGCGCGACGGCGCGGCTGCGCTGGCTGACCGACACCGAAACCGCGATGAACGACAGCGGCACCGGCATCGGCCAGCTGATGACCGGCATGTTCCAGAATATGGAGAAGCTGGCGGCCAGCCCCACGGACACCTCGCTGCGCGTCACCACGCTCGACAGCATCAGCCGCGTGACGCAGGCGTTCAACCAGACCGCCGCCGACCTTGAACAAGTGTCCGAGGGCATCGCCACCGAAGCGACCGCCTCGGTCGACACGATCAATCGCTCACTGTCCGCGCTCGCAGACATCAACAACAGCCTGCTGCGCGCCCAGCCCGGCACATCGGCCTATGCGCAGCTGCTCGACAGCCGCGATTCCGCGCTCCAGGACCTGTCCGAAAATCTGAACGTCACCATCAGCTTCGGCGCGCATGACAGTGCGGAGGTCAGCTTCGGCGGCCAGACGCTGGTCAGCGGCAACAGCGCGGCCAGCCTGGCGGTGGCCGCCAACAGCGACGGCACGCTCGCGCTCAGCCTGTCCGACGGCACGGCGCTGACCGCGCCCGCCAGCGGGACGCTGGGCGGCCTCTTCTCCGCCGCGCAGACGGCGACCGATCGCCGCGAGAGCCTCGACACGCTGGCCGAACAATTCGTCACCGACATGAACGCCTGGCACGCGCAGGGCGTGACGGACGGCGGCACGGCTGGCGCTCCCCTGCTGTCCTACGGCGGCAGCGCGGCGAGCATGGCGGCGCTCATCACCGATCCGGCCGAGCTGGCACTCAAATCCTCCGACGGCACGCTCAACGGCAATCTGCTCACGGTCTCGTCGACCCTGCGCGGCAATGGCAGCGTCGAACAGAGCTGGACCTCGCTGGTGTCGACCCACGCGAACCTGCTGGCGGCGACCCAGGCCGAATATGATACCGCGACCAGCCGCAACGACCAGGCGGTCGCCGCGCGCGAAGCGGTGAGCGGCGTGGACCTGGACATGGAGGCGGCCGACCTGCTGCGCATCCAGCAAGCCTATTCGGGCTGCGCAAAGGTGCTCCAGATCGCCAAGGAAACCATCGATTCCATCCTGAACATCATCTGATCGGCGAAGGGCTGACCCATGGTAGGCATCACCAACAAGATCATGCTCGCGGAAATGCGCCGGCAGCAGAAATTGTCGCAAAGCATCGTCGACGGGCAGACCGCGATCTCGACCGGCATCACGCTCAACAAGCCGTCCGACGACGCGCTCGCCTGGGTGCAGGTGTCGGACATCGGCCGGGCGCAGGCGCAGCAGGCCGCGTGGCAGGCCAATGTCAGCTACGGCACCACCCGCGCCGCCAATGCCGAAGCCAATCTGTCGGAAATCAACAATCTCCTGACCCGCGCGCAGGAACTGGTGACATCGGCCCGCAACGGGTCGCTCAACGACACCAGCCGCGCCGCGATCGTCGAGGAAATGACGACGATCCGCACCACCATCGGCGAATTGTTGAACCAGACCGACTATCAGGGCACGCCCGTGTTCGACGACGGACAAAGCACGCTGGTGCCCGTCAGCCGCGGCCTCAACCTCGCCGTCGTCGCCACCCGGCAGGAGGTGTCGGAGGGAATCGACGTCAGCGGCACGCCGATGTCGATCGACGCCATCCTGGCCCAGAGCATCGCCGCGATCGACGGCGGCGTCGACAGCGAGATCGCGACTTCGCTCGACGGGGTCAAGGCGGCCCAGAGCCACATCACCGTCGAACTGGCGCGGCAGGGCGTGCGCAGCGACCGGCTGGAAGTGGTCGGCACCCGGCTGACCGACATCGACCTGACCCTTACCGAGCGACGCGCCGACCTGGAATCGACCGACCTTCAGGATGTCATTTCGCGCGTGCAGGCGCAACTGCTCCAGCTCGAAGCGGCGCAGTCGGCCTTCGCCCGCATCAACCAGCAGACGCTGTTCGACCTGATCAGCTGAGCGGCGGAAAAAGGCGGCTCCGGTCCTAAAGCCGACGCTAACCAGTCCGTATTAACCAGAAACGGACCGGCGCTGTCGAAGGCGCTGACGGAGCCACCGCCTCCGGGCGATATATCGGGGATTTTCATGTTCGCAGTCATCGGCCTCGTCGTGCTCATCGTGATGGTGTTCGGCGGCTTCATCTTCACCGGCGGCGACATCGGCCCGGTGCTCCATGCCCTGCCGCACGAAATGCTCATCATCGGCGGCGCGGCCGTCGGCGCGCTGATCATCGGCAATTCGGGCGCGGACCTGAAGGCGCTGGGCGGGGGCCTGGCCAAGGTGTTCAAGGGGCCGCAATACAAGAAGCAGGATTTTCTCGACTGCATCTTCCTGGTCAGCAAGCTGATGAAGACGCTGCGGGTCGAAGGGCCGGTGGCGCTCGAACCCCATATCGAGGATCCGGGCAGCTCGACCATCTTCTCCGAATATCCCAGGCTGATGAAGGACAAGACGCTGATCCACCTGATCAGCGACACGCTGCGCCTGGTCGTCGTCTCGTCGGGCACGCTCGATCCGCACGCGGTCGAGGAGGTGATGGACAACAGCCTCAAGACCCATCATCACGAAGCGATCAAGCCCGCCGACAATCTCCAGGGGCTGGCCGACGCGCTCCCCGCGCTGGGCATCGTCGCGGCAGTGCTGGGCGTGGTCAAGACCATGGGGTCGATCGACCAGCCGCCCGCGATCCTGGGTGCGATGATCGGCTCGGCGCTGGTCGGCACCTTCCTCGGCGTGCTGCTCGCCTATGGCATGGTCAACCCCTTCGCCAATCGGTGCCGCAGCGTGATCGAGGCCGATGGCGCCATCTATCATGTGGTCAAGCAGATCATCATCGCCTCGCTGCACGGCCACCCGCAGCCGCTGGTGATCGAGGCCGCGCGCTCCAGCCTGACCCATGCGAACCAGCCGGCCTTCGCCGAGGTGTTCGACGGCATGAGGGGCAAATAAGCCATGGCGGACAAGAAGCGCGGCGCGAACGAGCCGGAACCGCGGCCGATCATCGTCAAGAAGATCATCGTCGATGGCCATGGCGGTCATCATGGCGGCGCCTGGAAGGTCGCCTATGCCGACTTCGTGACCGCGATGATGGCCTTCTTCCTGCTGATGTGGCTGCTGGGCGCGACCACCGAAAAGCAGCGCAAGGCGCTGGCCGACTATTTCACGCCTACGCTGGTCGAATTGAAGATGGCGTCGGCGGGTTCGACCGGCCTGTTGGGCGGCGACAGCCTGACGGGCAAGGAAAATTACCCGACCACCGGCGGCCAGGGCAATCTTTCCATCACCATCCCGCGCGATGCGACCGGCACCAAGGACCAGGGTGGCAAGGCGATGCGCGCCGCCGACCGGCAGAAGTTCGAATCGATCAAGAAGAGCCTGGAAGAGCGTATGATGCGCAAGGGGCTGGGCAAGCTGCGCAAGAATGTGCGCTTCACCGAAACCCGCGAAGGGTTGCGCATCGACCTGATCGACGAGGCTGATTTCGCGATGTTCGCGATGGGCACCGACCGGCTGCTGCCCGAAGCGCGCACGCTGGTGAGCGAAGTCGCCACCGTCCTCCAGACCATGCCCAACGCCCTGATCGTGCGCGGCCATACTGATGCCCTGCCCTATGCGGCGGGTCGCACGATGAACAATTGGCGCCTCTCCTCCGCCCGCGCCGAAGCCACGCGCCAGGCGCTTGCCGATACCGGCATCGGCAATGACCGCTTCGCCCGGATCGAGGGCGTGGCCGACCGCGAGCCTTTCATGAAGGCCGACGCCTATGACCCGCGCAACCGGCGCATGTCGATCATCCTGGGCTGGAGCCGCGGCGGCAACGACGCCGGCGACGAAGAGATGGACGCAGCGACCAAGGCGGCGATCAAGGAACGCGACGACCCGATGCGCGTGGCGCGGGAACAGGCGACGAAACTCGACATGGGCGGCACCGGCCTGCCCGCCGGCGCGGCGCTCATCAACCCCAGCGCGCCCGGCACGTCGAGCAAGCCGGGCAAGCATTGACGCCCGGAAACGGCGTCAAGGCGCGCAAATTCCGCGTGACATAGGGTGCCCTTTCGACTAAGGGCCGCCCAGCGGACCCCGGCAGCAATGCCGGCGGTCTTCCGTCCGAGACAGCTGGTGAAGGGAATATGCCCTTCTTAATGTCCAGCCTAGACGGGGAAAAGTTCTTCACCGAACGGGCGCCTGCGTCCGATTCGGGTCTGCCTGTTTCCTTTTGGGCGCGGGCCAGTCGATCTCTCCCCTTCGGACTTGGTGCCCCGGGCCGCAACGCCCGGGTTTTAGTCGTTCGCCGATGCCAAGTCGGCGGACATGAAGTGGAGTAATGGCATGGATCGTAATCAGAAAGCTGAGGTCGTTTCCGCGCTGAACGCAGAGCTGGCAGAAGTTGGCGTGGTCGTCGTGACCCGCAACCTCGGCATGACCGTCGCCCAGTCGACCGTCCTGCGCCAGAAGATGCGCGAAGCCGGTGCGTCCTACAAGGTTACGAAGAACCGCCTCGCCCGTATCGCCCTTGATGGCACCGCCTACGGCTCGATCAGCGACCTGCTGACCGGCCCCGTCGGCCTCGCCACCTCGGCCGACCCGGTCGCAGCCGCCAAGGTTGCGGTCGAATTCGCGAAGACCAACGACAAGATCGAGATCGTTGGCGGCGCGATGGGCGAAATGCTGCTCGATGCGGAGGGCGTCAAGGCCCTGGCGTCGATGCCGTCGCTGGATGAACTGCGTGCGAAGCTGGTCGGCCTTCTGGTCGCCCCGGCTACCAAGCTCGCAACCGTCACCCAGGCGCCGGCCGCGCAGCTCGCGCGTGTCTTCAACGCCTATGCGGAGAAGGAAGCGGCCTGAGCCGTTCCCCATCCGATTTTTTTGACCCTCATCTGACGGGGCGCATCGCCCCATATAAGGAAATTGACAAATGGCAGACATCAACGCTCTGGTCGATCAGCTTTCGGCCCTCACCGTCCTCGAAGCCGCTGAGCTGTCGAAGGCTCTGGAAGAAAAGTGGGGCGTTTCGGCCGCCGCTGCCGTCGCCGTCGCCGGCCCGGCCGCTGCCGCTGCCGCTCCGGCCGCTGAAGAGCAGACCGAATTCGACGTCGTCCTGACCGGCGACGGCGGCAAGAAGATCAACGTCATCAAGGAAGTCCGCGCCATCACCGGCCTGGGCCTGACCGAAGCCAAGGCTCTGGTCGAAGGCGCTCCGAAGGCCGTCAAGGAAGGCGTGAACAAGGACGAAGCCGAGAAGATCAAGAAGCAGCTGGAAGAAGCCGGCGCCACCGTCGAGCTGAAGTAATCGGCTCCGCCTCGCGGCAGAAAAGCTCGCGAGGCGAACCGATCCGGTTCCAGCCGGAGAATGGGGCGGCGCCTTCGGGTGGCCGCCCTTTTTCTTGCGCGGCGCAGATGGCGCACCCTCCGCATGGCGCGGCGGCCACCCCGAGTCCCGGGCCTAGCCGTTCGGGACGATCAGATATTTCTCCCCCGTGCGCCGCGCATTGTAGGCCAGCACCGCGTCCCGCGTCAGCGCGTCCTCGAGCGAGAGTCGCGCCTTGTAGGGGCTGGCGAAGGTGGTGGTGAGATTGTCGCGCACCCGCTGGCGCATCCGCTCCACCGTCTCTCCGCCCGCACGCTGGAGGAAGGGGAAGAGCAGCCAGCCCCCCACGGTCCAGCTGAAACCGAAGCTGCGGTTGAGGATCGTCGGCGCCATGTCGAGCGCGCCATAGATATAAGCCTGCTTGAGCGTGTCGGAACCATAGCGGCTATAGGCGCCGTTCTTGCTGGCAGCCTGCTCCATCGCGTGCAGGATCTGGCCCACCAGCGCACCGCCGCCGATCGCGTCGAAGGCGATGGTGGCCCCGGTCGCCTCGATCGCGGACTGGAGCTGCGCCCGAAAATCCTCGCGCGAACTGTCCAGCACATGCTCGGCCCCCAGCGCCTTCAGCGTTTCCGCCTGCGCCTGGCTGCGGACGATATTGACCAGCGGGATCTGGTCCTCCCGGCAGATACGCACCAGCATCTGGCCGAGGTTGGACGCGGCGGCGGTGTGGACGATCGCCTTGTGCCCGTCACGCCGCATCGTTTCGACAAAGCCCAGCGCGGTCATGGGATTGACGAAGGCGGATGCGCCCTGCTCCGCGCTCGCCCCATCCGGCAACGCCATGACGGATCGTGCATCGACCAGCCGATATTGCGCGAACATGCCGCCCGGCACGCATGTCACCAGCTTGCCGATCAGCGCCTGCGCCTCGGGGGCATCGCCGGCCGCGATGACCGTCCCCGCACCCTCGTTACCGACCGCCATCGCCTGCCCGATCCGTGCGGCCATGGCGCGGCGCGCAGCATCGGGCATCTGCGCCACGATCCGGCCCTCGCCGTAATCCGCATTCCCGACATCGGCCGGGCCGAACAGCAGGCCAAGGTCGGACGGGTTGATCGGCGCGGCCTCGACCCGGACCAATAGCTCATGCCCGGTGGGCGGCGGCAGGCTTTCCTCGGCCAGTTCGACGGTCAACCGGCCATCCTCGGCCAAGGTGGACAGGATCTTGAGGCCGCGCGTGTCGCCCATCGGGATGCTCCTTATCATGTGAGGACCAGGAGGTAGGCAGCCGGGCGGCGAAGACAAGCTGGCAGAAACGCGCGGTCGGGTCAGGCCGACGGTTTGTCCCGATACTGCGCCGGGAACATCGACCGCAAGGCCGCCAGCTTGGGCTTGTCCCAGCGCAGGATATAGGGATGCAGCGGGTTCTTGCGCATGAAGTCCTGATGGTCGCGCCCTGCATCCTGGAAGCCGGTAAACGGCTCCACCCGCGTCACGATCGGGTCGCGCCACAGGCCGGACTGGCCGAGCTGGACCAGATAGGCCCGCGCCGCCCGCTCCTGCTCCCCATTCAGCGGGAAGAGCGCGCTGCGATATTGGGTGCCATGGTCCGGCCCCTGATGATTGAGCGTGGTGGGATCGGCGATCACCGAAAAAAAGATGCGGAGCAGGCTGCCATAGCTGATCTGGGCCGGGTCATAGGTGACGCGGACCGCTTCGGCAAAGCCGGTATCGCCGCCGCTCACGGCCGCATAGTCGACCCGGCGGCCCTTGGGACCACCGGCAAAGCCCGATACGGCGAGCTGGACGCCTTTGACGTGGGAGAATACCCCCTCGACGCCCCAATAGCAGCCGCCAGCGAAAACCGCCGTTTCGAGCCGGCGCGAGGGCGCGGCATCCACCTTGGGGACAGGCGCCTGGACGGCGCGTTCGGCGTGCAGCGGGGAAGCGGCGGCAAGCGCCGCGAGCAAAAGAAGGAACGGAGCCTTAGAGCGCCGCGTCATGGGTCGAGGTCGCCGCGATCGCGGTCGAGCTGAGCACCGGCTGCTCTTCGGGCTGGAGCAGGAACATGCCGACAGCGCCGATCGCGAACCCGCCCATGAAGCGCAGGAACAGGTCGGATTTGAGGAACGCCATCATGGCCAACGCCTTTCTACCATAGTCTGCCGGTCGTGCCGGCTCTCCGGCTATGTCCATGCGCCTTGCCCCTTACTGAACGGTCCGGGCTGCGGGAGCAGCTTTCGACCAATGTGGGCAGGTGAACGACGAACGAAGCCTGTTATTCAGTTTTTATACGCAACGGGCATATAGACCGCCCTGCGACAATCGCAAGACGGCGTGCGGGGAAAAAGACCGTTTCCATTTTTTGCCGGGACAGAAAAACCGGCGATTTCGCGCCGGTTTTTCCTGCATCGCCCAGCGAAGCGTCGCCGGCTTATTTCAGCGCGGCGCAGGCTTCCTGAATCCGCGTGCAGGCCTTCTTCAGCACTTCGTCCGAGGTCGCATAGCTGATGCGAAAGGCGGGCGAGAGGCCGAAGGCGGCGCCATGGACGGCGGCGACCTTGGCTTCGTCCAGGAAATAGCCGATCAGCGCCTCGTCGCTGTCGATGACCGCGCCCTTGGGCGTCGTCTTGCCGATCACGCCGCTGGCGTCGGGATAGACGTAGAAGGCGCCTTCGGGGGTCGGGCAATCCAGGCCAGGCGCGTCGTTCAGCATGGCGACGACCATGTCGCGGCGCTTGCGGAACACGCCGTTGCGCTCCTCAAGGAAATCCTGCGGCCCGGTCAGCGCGGCGACGGCGGCTGCCTGGCTGATCGAGCAGGGATTGCTGGTCGACTGCGACTGGAGCTTGCTCATCGCCTTGATGATCCATTCCGGGCCGCCGGCGAAGCCGATGCGCCAGCCGGTCATGGAAAAGGCCTTGGAGCAGCCATTGACCGTCAGCGTGCGGTCATAGAGTTCCGGGCACACCTGCGCGATGGTAGCGAACGGGGTCGATGCGTACCAGACATGCTCATACATGTCGTCGGTCATCACCAGCACATGCGGATGACGCAGCAGCACGTCGGCCAGCGCCTTCAGCTCGTCCGCCGAATAGGCCGCGCCGCTGGGGTTGGACGGCGAATTGAGCATCACCCACTTGGTGCGCGGGGTGATGGCGGCATCCAGCTGCGCGGCGGTGATCTTGTAGCCCTGGCTCGCCGGGCCTTCGATGAACACCGGGGTCCCACCCGCGAAGTTCACGATGTCGGGATAGCTGACCCAGTAAGGGGCCGGGATGATGACTTCATCGCCCACATCGACGGTCGCGACCAGCGCGTTGAACAGTGTATGCTTGCCGCCCGAATTGACGCTGATCTGGCTGCGCTTGTAGGTCAGGCCGTTGTCGCGCTTGAACTTGAAGGCCACGGCTTCCTTGACGTCGGCGGTGCCGTCCACATCGGTGTAGCGGGTCAGGTTGTTGCGGATCGCGGCGATGCCGGCTTCCTTCACGAAATCGGGCGTGTCGAAATCGGGTTCGCCGGCCGAAAGGCCAATCACGTCCACGCCTTCGGCTTTGAGCGCGTTCACGCGGGCGCTCATGGCGAGCGTGGCGGACGGCTGGATGCGACCGAGGGCAGCGGAAGTCTGGCTCATGGCAATAATCTTTCTCCAGAGCGATTTCGAAGCGGGCGAAACAGCCCGCCGACTCGAAAATCGCGACCCAAAATAAGGAATCCTGAACGCCCGCAACATATGCGGACGCGGCGTCCCTTAGTGTGCAACGGACGCAGGGGCAACCGGCCAGATAGGCGTTAATGGCTTTACGGCAGAATAGCGCGGCTATCGCGCCCCAATCAGCGCGCCAATGTCGCGGCGACCATGCCCCGCGCCGCATTGCCGATGAAGAAGCCGTCCTCCAGATCATGGGGACGCAGGTCGCCCTCCACGGCCTCGCCCATCTCGATCAGGCTCTGCCGCAGGATTCCGGGCAACAAGCCGCGCGACAGCGGCGGCGTCACCAGCTTGTCGCCCCGCTCGACGAACAGGGTGGAAAAGCTGCCCTCGGTCAGATAGCCCGCCGCATCGGTCATCAGCACCTCATAGGTTCCCCCGCGCGTCAGCGCGTCGCGATAGAGCGATCGATCGGTGGTCTTGTGAAGGAGGCGCAGGTCATCCGCCGGGGCATTGCGCGGCACCACGGCGACCGGGACGATCGCCTGCGGCCAGCTTCGATGGTCGCGCACCTCGATCGCCAGCGCCCCTCCGCGCGAGATCAGCAGCCGCACCCGGCTCGCCCCGCGCAGGCGGAAGGTGGCGGCCTGAAGCTCGTTGCGCACGTTATGACGATCAAAGGCGAAGCCCAGCGCGTCGGCGCTGGCCTTCAACCGCGCCAGATGCAGCTCGAGCAGCCTGATCCCGTCATGGGGATCGAATGCCATGGTTTCGAGCAGGTCGAACCGTCCATCAGCCACAGACATCGTTATTGTTTCAAGCCCCTGCACATCATCGTCACGCCAGTGAGAGAAAGCGCCCCTTGGCCAGACACTCCGCCCATTCGGCTGCCCCTTCCGAGTCCGCGACGATGCCCGATCCCAGCCCCAGCCGACCGACTCCGCTCCCTTCTTCGACGCAAAGCGTGCGGATGGCAACATTGAAGGCGGCGTCGCCCTCCGGATCGATCCAGCCCATCGCGCCGGTATAGACGCCGCGCGGGAAAGGCTCGACCGCGTCGATGATCTCCATCGCCCGCACTTTGGGCGCGCCGGTGATCGACCCGCAGGGAAACAGCACGCGCAGTACGTCGACCGGAGACAGGCCGGGCAGCACCCGCGCGCGCACCGTCGACACCAGCTGGTGGACGGTGGGATAGGTCTCGACCTTGAACAGGTCGGGCACCGTCACGCTGCCTGCCGCCGATACCCGCGACAGATCGTTGCGCAGCAGGTCGACGATCATCAGATTCTCGGCCCGCTGCTTGGCGTCCTGCTCCAGCCAGCGGGCGTTGGCGGCGTCCTCGTCCGCATCGGCGGCGCGGACGGCCGTGCCCTTCATAGGCCGCGCGGTCAGCTGGCCGCGCACCTGGGTGAAGAAAAGTTCGGGCGAGAAGGACAATATGGTCCGCGCGCCATCCCGGATGACGCCGCCATAGCCCGCCGCCGCGCGCGGACGGATCGCCGCATAGAGCGCCATCGGGTCGCCAGCCAGCGCGACCTCGCACGGGAAGGTCAGGTTGACCTGATAGATGTCGCCCGCGCGGATATAGTCCTGCACCCGGTCGAAGGCGATGCGATAGGCGGCCTCGTCCACCAGCGGCCGCAACGGACCGACCGTGGCCCCGGCGGCATCGGGCAGCAGTTCCGGCAATCCTCCCGGCGCGATCATCCGCACCCCTTCATACAGGCCGAACCACAGCAGCGGCGCACCGCCCAGGTCCCGCTTCCGCGCCACGGGGGCCAGCCGCTCCTCCAGCGCCAGGCCGGCCTCATAACGCATATAGCCCGCGACGTGCAGCCCCGCCTCGCGCGCCTCGGCGATGCGGTCGAGCGCGGGCTGCACCTGCGCAATGTCATGCGCGGCGACGATGGCGACCGGATCGCGATACAGCCGCGCAGGCGCCGCGCCGCGCAGGCGCGCATCGTCGAACAGGCAGAATGGCTCATCGGGACCGGGCAGGCGCATGGCGCTTCTTAACAGGCTTTGCGCGCAGCGGAAGGGCGCGCGCCCGTGACGTTCCGTTCCATGCCCGGTCGGATGGCCCGTTGCATCCGCGGTGCGAAGCCCCTAGCCCGGAATCCATGAGCGACCCGGCCCCCGACACCCATGGCGATCGCCCGATCGGTCCCGCGATCGGCCACGGCCTGCGCGGTCGCTGCCCGGCCTGCGGCCAGGGCCGGCTGTTCGCGCATTTCCTGAAGGCGGCGCCGACCTGCACGGCCTGCGGCCTGCGCCTCGACCTGCACCAGGCGGACGATTTCCCCGCCTATATCGTGATCCTGCTGCTGGGGCATTTGCTGGTCCCCCTGATGATCGAGGTGAATTCAGCCTTCGCGATTCCGATGGGCTGGCAGGTGCTGTTCTGGCCGGGCCTCGCGATCCTGCTGGCGGTGGCGATGATCCAGCCGGTCAAGGGCGGCGTCATCGCCTTCCAGTGGAGCCGGCGGATGGCGGGGTTCGGATAGGCCGGATCGGACCGGTCGATTCACGCCGGCCCGATTATGCCGGCCCGATCATTCCGGTCGGCGCAGGAAATTCAGCTCCATCGCCTCGCGCAGCGTGTCGTCGATCAGGCGGCGCCCTTCGGCGCCATGGGTGACGACCGTCGTGTCGCAGGTGGCAACGCAAACGCCCTTCTGGAAACCGGCCGAACTGATCGTCCAGCTGGTGCGGCCGATATGGCCGATCGCGCAATGGACCTCGAACGGATAGGGAAAATGCGATTCCTCGATGAAGTTGAGGTTCACGTTGGCCACCAGCCAGCGCACCCCCTGTTCCTGCGGATGGCGCCCCATGTGATGGTGGAAACGGATGCGCGCGGTTTCGAAGATGCCCGAAATGGCCACATTGTTAATGTGACCCATCGTATCCAGATCCTGGAAGCGGGTGTCGATGCTGGTGACGAAGCGATAGGCTTCGGGACTGAACCGCCAGGATTCGGGTTTGGCCATGTCCTGCTTTCCCATTGGAATTTTCTGTCACATTTCCATAGCCATCATCGCCAGTGATGCAATCGCGTCGGCGAAAATGGCGAGACTGCGACCTTTTTGACACAAGGATCGGGCGCGACGCGAGAATGATTGTGACGATAGTGTCACAATAACGTCGCCATTTCGTCAAGCCACTCTCACCGCAGTGCAACATCGCGCGCCTAAGGCCCCGCCGAACCAGTCATCTCATCCGGGTTCCAAGGGGGATTTTCACCATGCGTCCTGTCAACGCCCTATTGCTCGCATCGACCATGCTCGCCGCCGCGCCAGCCTTCGCCCAGGATGTTCTGCCCGCACCTGATGCGGCGGCGGACAGCGCCGAAATCATCGTGTTCGGCCGTGGCGAAACCCGCCAGGTGCAGGAAATCCAGTCGCGCGACATCGTGACCCTGACGCCCGGCACCAATGCGCTGAAAGCGATCGAGAAGCTGCCCAGCGTCAATTTCCAGTCGGCCGACCCGTTCGGCAATTATGAATGGTCGCAGCGCGTCACCATCCGCAGCTTCAACCAGAATCAGCTTGGCTTCACCTTCGACGGCATTCCGCTGGGCGACATGAGCTATGGCAATCATAACGGCCTGCACATCACCCGCGCCATCAGCAGCGAGAATATCGGCAGCGTGCGCGTCAGCCAGGGCGCGGGTTCGCTCGGTACGCAGGCGACCGGCAACCTCGGCGGGACGGTCGAAACCTTCTCGATGGACCCCACCGGCGCCTTCGGCGCGCAAGGCAACCTGACCTATGGCAGCAACGACACGATCCGCGCTTTCGGCCGGATCGACATGGGTAGCGCCGATGGTATCCGCGGCTATGTCTCCTACGGCTATGGCTCGACCGACAAATATAAGGGCCAGGGCGTTCAGGACCAGCATATGGGCAATGCCAAGGTCATCATCCCGATCGGCGAGGCGAAGATCGACGGCTGGCTCAGCTACTCCGACCGTCGCGAACAGGATTATCAGGACATGTCGATGGGCATGATCCGTCGCCTCGGCTGGGATTGGGACAACACCTATCCGGACTATGCCCGCGCGATCGACTATGCCAGCCGCCTGAACGATGTCGACCTGATCAGCAACAGCGGCGGATCGCCCTTCCCCGATGGCCGCTACGACTATAGCGGCGCAACGGTGGCCACCGGCCAGACCTACCCCGGCAATGTCACCAGCGCCGACGACGCCTATTATGACGCGGCGGGCCTGCGCAAGGACTGGCTGGGCGCGATCGGCTTCACCACGCCGCTGGGCGAGACGGCCAGTTTCAAGATCAAGGGCTATTATCACAACAACAGCGGCATGGGCCTGTGGGCGACGCCCTATGTCCCCAGCCCCAACGGCGTGCCCATGTCGGTACGCACCACCGAATATGAGATGGACCGGATCGGCGCCTTCGGCAGCGTCGACTATACGCTCGGCATCCAGAATCTGAGCGTCGGCGCATGGTATGAGAATAACAAGTTCAACCAGGCCCGCCGCTTCTACGCCTTTGCCAGCCGCACCGAACCCGGCCTCAGCTTCCGCGACTATCCGCAAGATCCCTTCGCCACCCAGTGGGAATTCGACTTCACCACCGACACTTTCCAATATCATGTCCAGGACAAGATCGACCTCGGCATGGTCACGATCAACCTGGGGTGGAAGGGCTTCGAGGTCACGAACGAGGCTGAAGCGGTCGTGTCGTCGTCCTTCCCCGAAGGCAAGATCAAGGTCGAGGACTGGTTCCAGCCCCATGCCGGCTTCGCGGTCGAACTGACGCCCGAAGCGGAAATCTTCGGCGGCTTCACGCAAGTGACGCGCGCCTTCGCCAGCGCCACCACCACCGGCCCCTTCTCGACCAACCAGACCGGCTTCGACGCGATCAAGGATGATCTGAAACCCGAAACGTCCGACACGTTCGAACTGGGCCTGCGCTACAATACGCCCGTGTTCAACGGCACGGTCGGCGCCTATCTGGTCAATTTCAGGAACCGGCTGCTCGCCGTGCAGGTCGGCTCGGCGATCCAGGGCAACCCGTCGGCGCTCCAGAATGTCGGCGGCGTGCGCGCGATCGGCGTCGAGGCGGCGGGCGACCTCAAGCTGGGCGGCGGCTTCGGCCTCTACGCCAGCTACAGCTATACCGACGCCACCTATCGCGACGATGTCGTGAACGGCGACGGCACGCTGGTCGCGGCGATCAAGGACAAGACCGTGGTCGACAGCCCCAAGCATATGGCGCGCGGCGAACTCAACTATGATGATGGCCAACGCTTCTTCCGCGTCGGCCTCAACTATATGTCGCGTCGCTACTACAGCTACACCAATGACGCGTCGGTCCCCGGTCGGCTGATCGTCGATGCCTCGCTCGGCTATCGCTTCACCGACAAGGTGGAAATCCAGCTGAACGCCACCAACCTGTTCGACAAGCGCTATGTCGGCACGATCGGCTCGGGCGGCTTCGGCAACAGCGGCGACGCCCAGACGCTGCTGGTGGGCGCGCCGCAGCAATTCTTCGCCACGCTCAAGACCGGTTTCTGAGCCCGGCATCGGAGACGCACATATGAAGAAGGCCGCGCTTTTCCTGTCCGCACTCGCTACGCTCCTCCCGACGATGGCGAGTGCGGAGCCCGTCCTGCTGATCTCGATCGACGGGCTGCGCCCCGGCGACGTGCTGGACGCGGACAAGCGCGGCCTTGCCATCCCCCATCTGCGCCGATTCCTGAAGGACGGCGCCCATGCCAGCGGCGTGACGGGCGTGCTGCCGACGCTCACCTACCCCAGCCACACGACGCTGATGACCGGCGCCGCGCCCGCCCGGCACGGCATCGTCGCCAACAACAGCTTCGATCCGACCGGCATCAACCAGGGCGGCTGGTACTGGTATGCGCAGGACGTCAAGCTGCCGATGCTGTGGGAGGCCGCGCGCAAGGCGGGCCTGTCCACCGGCAATATCCACTGGCCGGTCAGCGTCGCGGCGAAGGGCGTGACCTGGAACCTGCCGCAAATCTGGCGCACTGGCCATCCCGACGATGCGAAGCTGCTCGACGCACTGGCGACGCCCGGCCTGAAGGCGGAACTGGAGGCCAGGATCGGCCAGCCCTATGCCATGGGCATCGACGAAAGCCTGCCCGGCGACCAGCTGCGCGGCCGCTTCGCCACCGCACTGATCGCCGCGCACAAGCCCGATTTCCTGACCGTCTACCTGACCGCGCTGGACCATGAACAGCATGAGCAGGGACCCGACACCCCGCAGGCTAAAGCGGTGCTGGAAAAGATCGACGCCATCGTCGGCGACCTTGTCGCAGCGGAACTGAAGGCGCATCCCGACGCGGTGGTCGCGCTGGTCAGCGACCATGGGTTCGAAGCGACCCACAGCGCGCTCAACCTCTATCGCCCCTTCATCGACGCCGGCCTCATCACCCTGGGGAAGGATGGCAAGGTCGCCTCCTGGCTCGCCATGCCGTGGATTTCCGGCGGGTCGGCCGCAATCATGCTCGCCCGCCCGGACGACCAGGCGCTGGCGGCGCAGGTGAAGATCGTGCTCGACCGGCTCGCCGCCAATCCCGCCAACGGCATCGCCACGGTCGCCGACCGGGCGCAGGTCGCTGCCATGGGCGGCAACCCGCAGGCCAGATTCACCCTCAATCTCAAGCCCGGCTTCGTCACCGACATCTATCGCGGCCCGACCGCCCCCATCGTCGCACGCAGCGCGGTCAAGGGAATGCACGGCTATTTCCCCGGCCCGGCCAATCTCCGCTCCACGCTGATGCTGATGGGCAAGGGCGTGGCGCCGGGCAAGGATCTGGGCGAGGTCGACATGCGGGCCATCGCCCCCACCCTCGCCAGGATCATGGGCGCGACGCTGACCGGCGCGGAACAGCCGCCGCTCGACCTCGGGCGCTAGGACCGGACGTGGAGGACGGGGGAGGATTGCGGAATGGCTTCTTGCACATCGTCATTCCCGCGACCCGAAGGCCGGCCGCAGGCCAACGCGTGCAGCCATCTCCACCTCCGCGGGGACGACGAGATCGGGTGGGTTGAGACCCTATCCGTTTCCGACATCCCGGCATAAGCTGGGATCGCCCTTCTCTTTGACGCATGTCGCCAGAAAAAGTGAAATGCCAGCCGTCGCCGGCAGGACGGGAATGCGCGCCTCCAGACCGTTAAACCTCGCCCCCGAACCGACCTCAAGCCGCAACCCATCGTTTCCGCCTGAGCTAATGGACTTCATTCCGCGCGCGCCATAATTTCGCCCCCTGTTCAACCGGGGTTCCTTCATGCCGCAACGCTACAGTCTCACCGCCATCATCCTGCACTGGGCGATCGCCGCCCTGCTCGCCTTCCAGATCGCGGTCGGCTGGGCGCTGGAGGATCTGGGCGCGCGCGGCTTCTCCCTCTACCAGCTACACAAGTCGGTCGGCATGACGATCCTGGCGCTGACCCTCGCCCGCATCGCCATCCGCTACTGGAAGCCGCGCCCCGCAAAGCTGGAGGGCGGCTGGCAGGGCGCGCTCGCCTCGGGCGTGCATGTCGGCCTCTACGCCTTCATGCTGGGCGCGCCGCTCACCGGCTGGGCGCTGGTGTCCACCGCCCGGGTCAAGGTGCCGACCCTGCTCTTCGGCATGCTGCCCCTGCCCCATCTTCCCCTCCCGGCTGGGAGCCACGCCGTTGCGGAAAATGGCCATGGCCTGCTCGCCTGGATCGGCATCGCCCTCGTGCTGCTCCATGTCGCGGGGGCGCTGCGTCATCATGTGATGATGCGCGACGGCCTGATCTGGCGCATGGTGCCCGGCCGCTCGACCGCGCTGCTGCTGGCGTTGCCCGCGCTGATCCTGGTCGGCTTCGTCGCCGGCCGCGCGATCCTGCCCGCCCCGCAGGCCGCGCCCGTACCGGCACCGGTCGCGGAAGACGTCGACACCGAACCCGACACCAGCAACGTCGCCATGGCGCAAGCCGTCAACGCCGCCGCCGCACCCCCCGCCACCGCAGCGGCCAACGCCATCGAAGCCGCCACGGAGCAACCCGTTGGCCCGCCCCCGGCCTGGACCGTTCAGCCCGGCGGCCGCATCGGCTTTTCGGTCGGCAATGATGGCGACACGATCAGCGGCAGCTTTGCCCGATGGACCGCCCGCATCGTCATGGACCCCGACCATCCGGAAAGCGCCGACATCCAGGTGTCGATCGACATGGCCTCTGCCAGCGTGGGCGACGCCTACAAGGACGGGATGTTGCCGGGCGACGAATTCTTCGCCACCGCCGCCCACCCGACCGCGACCTTCGTGGCGAAGGGCGCCGAAGCGACCGGCCCCAACCGCTATCGCGCCAGCGGCACTCTGACCCTCAAGGGCGTATCGAAGCCGCAGGCGATCCGCTTCGCCCTGTCGGGCAAGGACGCCACCCGCAAGGTGTCGGGCAGCGCCACCATCGCCCGCAGCGCCTTCGGCGTCGGCAATGGCGACAGCAGCACCGGCCTGACGCCGCAGGTGGCCGTCACCTTCGACTTTGCGGCCCGACGGAAGGACTAATCCCGCCGCGCACTGGCCCGGCGCCCATGGAAGGGCTATGGGTGCGACCCGGACAGGCGTGGTTCAGCATCGCCTTGTTACGGGCGGGCAACAACGACAATTTGCAGGATAATATGATGCGCGCGCTCCCGATCGCGTTGGCGGCAGCCGCCCTCGCCGCCACGCCCGCCCCTGCGGCCCGCCCTTCGGCGCCCGCTTCGGGTAGTGGCGCCTTCATGTTCGAAACCGGCGCGACCCTGCTTTCCAAATGCCGCAACAAGGCGCCCGAATATGGGCTGGCCTGCACCGCCTATATCGTCGGCGTGGTGGACGGCATTCGCAAGGACGCCTTCATCGGCCGGGGCCGCCCGGTCTGCTGGCCCGACCGCATGGGCGCGGACGAGGCGCGCCGCATCATCGTCGCCTATCTCGAACGCTGGCCCGACCAGCGCAAGGCGCCCGCCTCCGTGCTGGTCAGCGTGGCCCTCAACGAGCGCTATCCCTGCCAGAAATAGAGGGCGCCGATCAGCCTGATCGGGACAAATCATTGCGCATTTCCATGGTCGAAATGGTACATTCTTGCCTTGCCGCCCGCAGGCGCGTAGGTGCGGCGCCTATTTTATCTTGTGCGAAGGAGACTCGACGTGGCGGCGAAGTGGACGCCGGATAGCTGGCGGAGCCAAAAGGGCATCCAGATGCCCTTTTATCGGGATGCGGGGGCGCTTGCCTCGGTAGAGGCCCAGCTTGGCCAGTTTCCGCCGCTCGTCTTTGCGGGCGAGGCGCGCAACCTGAAGGCCGACCTGGCCAAGGTCGTCAATGGCGAGGCCTTCCTGCTCCAGGGCGGCGACTGCGCCGAAAGTTTCGCGGAGTTCCATCCGAACAATATCCGCGACACCTTCCGCGTGCTGCTCCAGATGGCGGTCGTCCTGACCTTCGCGTCGAAGCTGCCGGTGGTGAAGGTCGGCCGCATGGCGGGCCAGTTCGCCAAGCCGCGCTCGGCCGATACCGAGACGATCGGCGGCGTGGAGCTGCCCAGCTATCGCGGCGACAATGTCAACGACATCGCCTTCACCGCCGAATCGCGTGAGCCGGACCCGGAACGGATGATCCGCGCCTACAACCAGTCGGCCGCGACGCTCAACCTGCTGCGCGCCTTCTCGACCGGCGGCTATGCCAGCCTGGAACGGGTGCATGGCTGGATGCTCGATTTCATGGGCCGCAGCCCCTGGGCCGCGAAGTTCGAGGCGATGGCCGACCAGATCGGCCAGGCGCTCGACTTCATGCGCGCCTGCGGCCTCCATGCCGACACCGTGCCGCAACTGGGCGGGACCAGCTTCTACACCAGCCATGAAGCGCTGCTGCTGCCGTTCGAACAGGCGCTGACCCGGCAGGATTCGCTGACCGGCGACTGGTATGACACCTCCGCGCACATGCTGTGGATCGGCGACCGCACCCGCTTCGAAGGGTCGGCCCATGTCGAATATCTGCGCGGCATCGGCAACCCGATCGGCATGAAGTGCGGCCCCAGCCTCGAGCCGGACGCGCTCCTCCGCCTGCTCGACATATTGAACCCGTCGCGCGAGGCAGGGCGCATCACGCTCATCACCCGCTATGGCCATGACAAGATCGAGGCGGGCCTGCCCAAGCTGGTGCGCGCGGTGCTGCGCGAAGGCCATCCGGTGGTCTGGTCCTGCGATCCGATGCACGGCAACGTCATCAAGGCGGCCAATGGCTACAAGACGCGGCCGTTCGACCGCATCCTGGCCGAAGTGCGCGGCTTCTTCGCCGTCCACCGCGCCGAGGGCAGCTTCGGCGGCGGCATCCACGCGGAAATGACCGGCCAGAACGTCACCGAATGCACCGGCGGCGCCATCGCCATCACCGACGAGGGGCTGGCCGACCGCTACCACACCCATTGCGACCCGCGCCTCAACGCGGCGCAGAGCCTGGAGCTGGCCTTCCTGCTGGCCGAGATGCTCAACGAGGAACTGAAGGAACGCCGCGCCGCGGCCTGACGAACGAGCCGGGGCCGGATCGCAACGATCCGGCCCCGATTGCTTTCAGGTGGCCTGGATTGCCGCCGGACGGACATTCGGGTGGATTGCGTAACGGCCGCTCTCCGGGTCGCGGGAATAACGGAACGGGTGGATAGGCGACTGACTGGTTTCAAGATTTAGCCGCGCATTGCAGACGTTCAAGATCGATGCGATCAACGCCATATGATGGCTCTTGATGATTTTACCTTACCTATGATCGGCCACCCAGCATGGGGAGCCAGACAAGGTTATGGCAGCTTTTTGACCTTCGAGTTTGGTGATCCCAAACTAACGGTTCAAGAATGGCGCTCGGAGCAGCAAGGATTTCGACGGCAGGCCTACGTTCAGGGGCGGTGGCACATTTGGATTTATTGCTGCGAATGGCGTGTATTGATTAATGGTCAGCCAATCGCGTGGAGCGAGGATAGCCGAGATGATATTTTCCGCGCCACTGCCAACCTCGATGGGCAGAAACTGACCAATATTTCGGTATTCCCTGCCGCTGGCCGATCCAGATTTGAATTTGATCTCGGTGCCGCTCTTGAAACGTGGGCAGTCGGCGATGATCCAACTACCGAACAATGGTTTATCTATGGGCCAGATGCCGTCTTCGCCTTTCGCGCAGATGGTCAATATAGCCTGCACCCAGCGGATACGCCGCCTGACATGAAACGATGGAAACCGCTCACCTAAACGTCTGCTATCAGACTCTAATCTGTTCACCACCTATGACCTGCATTGGTCGCTTCCTGCCATTCCTACAATCGTCATGCCGGGCTTGACCCGGCATCCCGCTTTTCTTCGCTCAAATGAAGAAGCGGGATCCCGGCTCAAGGCCGGGATGACGGTGAAGGATGGTCGTTTGCGGAAATCCGCAACTCCATCCCTCGCCCCTGCGCCCTCGGCAAAAACCCTTCCAATGTAGGATCTTCTCTGATCTATCCTGGCGGATGGAACAGCCTGCCGCTCCCCTGCCGCCCTTGCTGGCGCCGTGCCGCATCGCCCGGTGCCGCGCCGCTGCCGCGCGGGCGGAGCGCAGGCGCGTCGGGGACGCGTCGCGGGCGCTTTGCGGAGGCTTTTCCGGCAAAATTGCGACGTCGGTGTGAACTTCGCGGGACGAGCGCCGGCGTCCGTCGAACGGCGAAAATCTCAGCCGCGCGCCAGCGCCCGTTCCACCACCAGCGCATAGATGCGCGTCAGGTCGCGCAGATCCTGCACCGCCACCGCCTCGTCCAGCTTGTGCATGGTCGCATTGTTCAGGCCGAACTCCACCACCGGGCAGAGACGCGACAGGAAGCGCGCGTCGGACGTGCCGCCGGTGGTGGACAATTCCGCCTCCACCCCGGTCACGTCGCGGATCGCGCCGCGCACCAGGTCGGACAGGGCGCCCGGCTGGGTCAGGAAGGATTCGCCGCTGATCCGCGCCTCCACCGTGCCGCCCTCGGTCGCCGCGATGGCCTTGATCCGTTCGATCAGCGATGCGCCGCTATGCTGGTCGTTGAAACGGATCGAGATGCGCGCCGTCGCCTTGCCGGGGATGACATTATGCGCGGCATTGCCGACCTCCAGGTCGGTGATCTCGATATTGCTGGGCTGGAACCAGTCGGTCCCCTCGTCCAGCACCTCCGCCTCGATCGCCGTCAGGATGCGTACCAGCCGGGGGATCGGATTGTCGGCCAGATGCGGATAGGCGACATGGCCCTGGCTGCCCGCGACGCTGATCCACATGTTGACCGACCCGCGCCGGCCGATCTTGACCACGTCGCCCAGCCGCGCCGACGATGTCGGCTCGCCCACCAGGCATAGGTCGGGGCGCAGGTCGCGCGCCGCCATCCGGTCCATCAGCGCCAGCGTGCCATGGACCGCCGGACCTTCCTCGTCGCCGGTGATGATCAGGCTGATCGTGCCGGGCAGGTCGTCGGGCAGGTCGGACAGCGCCGCCACGAAGGCGGCGATCGATCCCTTCATATCCACCGCGCCCCGGCCGTAGAGCAGGTCGCCGCGCATTTCCGGCGCGAAGGGGTCGCTGGTCCAGCCCGGCCCGGGCGGCACCACGTCCAGATGCCCGGCAAACGCGAAATGCGGTCCCGCGCCCGTGGTGCGCCAGGCGAGCAGATTTTCGACCGGCCCGTCGGGCGCGGCCCCCGTGACGAAGCGGTCGACAGTGAAGCCGAGCGGCGCCAGCATTGCCTCAAGGGCCGTAAAGACTTCGCCGGTGGCGGGTGTTACCGAAGGGCAGGCCATCAGGCGCTGGGCCAGGGCCACGACGGTGTCATGGGGCATATCGGGGTCTTTGGGGCTGGTCATGCTCATGCCGCCGCGTTAGCGAAAGCCGTGCCCGTTGGCCAGCGGCAGAAGGAGGATGAGGCCATGCCTCGCATCGATCTGGACAGCATCGCCCCGGTAAACAGCACCGGCTACCCGAACGCCCATGCCGGCATGGTCAGGGAAAGATGGGTCCGGCGGCTGGGTCCGGTGAGCGGACTGTCCGATTTCGGGGTCAGTCATGTCGTGCTGAAGCCCGGCGCGGCCTCTTCCCACCGGCACTGGCATGAGGATGAGGATGAATTCATCGTGGTGCTGGCGGGCGAGGCGGTACTGGTCGAGGACGACGCGCGGACCCTGCTGCATCCGGGCGACATGGCGGCCTTCCCCAAGGGCGAACCCAACGGCCATCATCTGGTCAATGAAAGCGGCGCGGATTGCGTGCTCCTCGCCTTCGGCCGTCCGCCATCGGGCGATTGCCATTATTCGGACGTGGACATGCTATGGTCGGGCGGAGCCTACCGCCACAGGGATGGGAGCAGCTATTGACGGGAATGATGGAACGCCGCGCGTGGATGAAGAGCGCGGCCATGGCCGCCATGCTGGCGGCGGCGCGGACGCCCGCTTCGGCGGCCACCACAGGACTGATCCTGCCGCCCCGCCTGCGGCAGGGCGATATGGTCGGCCTGATCGAGCCGGCGGGCTTCACCGACGATGCGTTCGACCTCGACCTGGTCAAGGAAACGATCAGCGCCATGGGGCTGCGGCCCAAGCCCGCGCGCCATCTGGCGGACCGCCACGGCTATCTGGCGGGCACCGATGCCGATCGGGCGGCAGACGTGAATGCGATGTTCGCCGACCCGGAGGTGCGCGCGGTGTTCGCGGTGCGCGGCGGCTGGGGATGCGCGCGCATCCTGCCGCTGCTCGATTTCGCCACCATCCGCAAAAATCCCAAGCTGCTGGTCGGCTTTTCCGACATTACCGCGCTGCACCTGGCCTTTGCGGCGAAGGCGGGTTTCACCACCATCCACGGCCCCAATGCGTCGAGCAGTTGGGGCAGCTATAGCTGGGAGGCCTTCCGCTCGGTCGCGTTCGACGCCGGGACGCCGACCTTCGCCAACCCGCAGGGGCATGAGGACCGGCTGGTGCAGCGCGCGGGCCGCATCCGCACCTTTCGCCCCGGCACGGCGCGGGGCAGGCTGCTGGGCGGCAACCTCACCGTGCTGGCGGCGCTGATGGGGACGCCATGGCTGCCCGATTTTTCCGGCGCGATCCTCTTCATCGAGGATATCAGCGAGCAGCCCTACCGGATCGACCGGATGCTGACCCAGTTGAAGCTGGCCGGTATGCTCGACAGGCTCAAGGGCGTGGTGTTCGGCCAGTGCAGCGATTGCGGCCCGGCCGGCGCCAGCTATGGCGGCTTCACCCTGTCGCAGGTGCTGCAACAGCATCTGGAACCGCTCGGCATTCCCGCCTTTCAGGGCGGCCAGTTCGGCCATGTCGCCAACCAGTATAGCCTGCCGCTGGGCGTGCAGGCGGAAATGGATGCAACGGCGGGCACGATCCGGCTGCTGGAGCCGGCGGTGGCCTGAGCGGTCAGGGACGTTCGTCCCAGCGGACCAGCCGGACGGCGCCATCCGCTTCGACGATGAACTCGCCGAACGCCCCGGTCCGCAGCTTGCGCGGTGGCAGGCCCAGCGCCAGGAGGGCGAAACGGGCCGCGCCATTGCTGGTGACGAGCAGGTCGACCCCCTCGCGCTGCTCGGCGAAGACGGCGCGCCAGGCGGCAAGGCGTGCTTCTGCGTCGACGATCCAGCCGTCGGGCGCGACGCCCTGCTCTTCCCACAGCGCCAGCGCCGGCGCGCCGATCCGCGCCGTCACCTCGGCTTCGGACCGCCCCTCGTCCGGACCATGATCGATCTCGCCCAGCCAGTCGCGCGCACCGTCAGGCGCATGACCCGTCGCCGTCGCGATCGCCTGCGCCGTTTCGCGGGCGCGCAGCAGCGGGCTGGACAGCATGCGGCCGATCCGAATGCCCTCCCCGGCGAACCAGCCACCCAGCCTTTCCGCCTGGGCGCGGCCGCTCTCCACCAGCGGAATGTCGGTGCGCGATCCGATCCGGCGCGGCTCCTCGCCGCTGGTGAAGGTATTGCCGTGGCGAATGACGAAGATACGGCGCATGGCGGTCAGAGCGGCGGCGTGGGATCGCCATGCTCGGCGATCAGCCGTTCGACGCGGTCGATGTCGGCCTCGGTATCGATGCCCGAACTGTCGAACCGCGGCGGATCGACCGCGACGGTCATGACGGGGATGCCCATTTCCAGCAGCCGCAACTGCTCCAGCCCTTCGAGCGTTTCAAGCGCGGTCGGCGGGCACGCCTCGAAGCGGCGCAGCGCGTCCAGCGCATAGCCGTACAGGCCGACATGGCGCCACACCGGCGAGAGCGGCTGGCTGGCGCGCAACCTGTCCTCGTCGCGGATCGCCGGAATGATGGTCTTGGAAAACCAAAGCGCCCGGCCGTCAGGCGCGCGCGCGCAACTGGTGCCGCTGAAGGGCGAGCGCGTCTTGTGATCGCGCAGCGCGTCGAGCGCCGCCCAGTCGAGCGCGATCACCGGCGTGGCAACCTCAGCCCCGTGCTCCAGCGTCGCGATGACCGCGCCGAGCGCGCCTTCCGGCTGGAAGGGCGAGTCCCCCTGGAGATTGATGACGAACTGCGGCGCCTGCGCCCTGGCCAGCGCCGCGGCCAGGGCCCGGCCCGATCCGGTCGCAATCGCGCTGTCGGTCATGATCGCCGGGCAGCCGACAGCCTGCGCATGATCGGCGATTTCCGCGTCATCGGTCGCGACCACCAGCGCGACATCGCTGCGGCCCGCGATGGCCGCGCGGGCCATCGCGATAGTGCGATGCAGCAGGCTGCGGCCGGCGATCAGCCGTAGCGGCTTGCGCGGCAGGCGGGTCGATCCGGCACGCGCAGGAATGACGACAAGATGGTTCAGACGACCCCGGCGTGCAGCAGGTCGTGCATGTGGAGCGCGCCCTTCAGCCGGCCATTTTCACACACGAAAAGCAGCATGATATTACGCTCATGCATCATGTGCAGCGCTTCGGACGCCAGTTCGTCGGGCGCCACCGACTGGGGCGTCGTGGTCATGAAACGGCCGACGGATTCGGTCAGATTCTGCTTGCCCGTGACGGTGCGACGCAGGTCGCCATCGGTGAAGGCGCCGATCAGGCGACCGCTTCGGTCGATGATCGCCGTACCGCCCAACCGGCCGCGCGTCATTTCGATCGTCGCGTCCAGCAGCGATGCGTCCTCGCTGACCTTGGGCACATTGTCGCCCGTCGCCATGAGTTCGCGCACCTTGAGCAGTTGCGCGCCGAGGCGGCCATTGGGATGGAATTTGTAGAAATCGTCGGCGGAGAAACCGCGCATCTCCATCAGCGAAATGGCAAGCGCGTCGCCAAAGGCCATCTGTACCGTGGTCGACGTGGTCGGCGCCAGCGCATTGGGGCAGGCTTCCGGCACGTCCGGCATCAGGACGCAGATATCGGCCGCCTGCGCGACCGTGCTCTGAGACCGGGCGGTCATGCCCAGCAGCGGAATGGCGAAGCGCTTGCAATATTGGATGATGGGGCCGAGTTCGGTGGATTCACCCGAATGGGACAGCATCAGAACGACGTCGTCCGGAGTGACCATGCCGAGGTCGCCATGGCCCGCGTCAGCGGGATGCAGGAAGATGGCGGGCGTGCCGGTCGAGGTGAGGGTCGCCGTCATCTTGCGCGCGACGATGCCGCTCTTGCCGATGCCGGTGACGATCACACGGCCCCGGACATTCATCAACACGCCGACGAGGCGGAGAAAATTCGCGGCGAAATCCCGTTCGCTGAAGCGGGCTTCCAAAGCATGAAGGCCGCTGGCGGCGATCGAAAGGCTTCGACATGCGGATTCGACGATACGTCCGCCGGAGCCGAAAGGCACGATCTTAGATGGTGATGTCGACACTCGCTTGCCCTTTTTTCCGCCTGTTCCCCGAGCCTCCACTCAAAGGAACCGGCGGCGACGAACCGCCGAATTCGGCGTGTCGTCTTTCCACGTTTCGCGACCTCCTGCCGGCCTGTAGCCAGATCAGTGCGCCTGTCTACGCCGTTTCAGCAAGTTATGGCAATCCATTTTGCAGATGCGAAGGGTCGCGCCGGCAAAAAATACCGACGCCAACATTTTGGAAACACGGCAGAGCGACCGAGCATGACGACGAGCCGCGCATCTTTTTTGCCGCTCATGCGTGGTGCAGCATCACCCCGCCCGGTGATAGGCCCGATACCATTCGACAAAGCGCGGCACGCCCGACTCGATCGCGGTGGTGGGGGCAAAGCCGATATCCTGCGCGATGGCGCTGATGTCGGCGAAGGTGGCATGGACGTCTCCGGGCTGCATCGGCTGGAAGTCGATTTCGGCCTTGCGGCCGATCGCATCCTCCAGCACGGCGATGAGGTGCATCAGTTCCTCGGGCCGGTTGTTGCCGATATTGTAAAGCCGGTGCGGCGCGCGACTGCCGCCCGCCTTGGCCGCGCCGTCATCGGCGGGCGGATGATCCAGGCAGCCGATGATGCCGGTGACGATATCGTCGATATAGGTGAAGTCGCGCTGCATCCGGCCATGGTTGAACACCGGGATCGGCTCCCCGGCCAGGATTTTCGACGTGAAGATCCACATCGCCATGTCAGGACGCCCCCAGGGGCCATAGACGGTGAAGAAGCGCAGGCCCGTCATCGGAATGCGGAAAAGATGGGCATAGGTTTCGCTCATCAGTTCGTCGGCCCGCTTGGTCGCCGCGTAGAGCGAGACGGGGTGATCGGCCCGATCCTCGACCCGGAAGGGCAGGCTGTCATTGCCGCCATAGACCGATGAGGAGGAGGCATAGACAAGATGCCGCACCCGCCTCTCCCGCGCCAGTTCGAGCATATTGACATGCCCCGCCAGGTTGGAACGGACATAGGCGTGCGGATTGATGAGGGAGTAGCGCACTCCCGCCTGGGCGCCCAGGTGGACAATCGCCTCGATCACCTGGTCGTGCAGCGCAGCCTGAACCGCGTCCATGTCCGCAAAGTCCAGTTCATGGAAGGTGAAGAGCCGGCCATGAGCCTGATGCAGCGCATCGAGCCGGGCGCGCTTGAGCGATACGGGATAATAATCATTGAGATTGTCGATGCCGACGACGGCATGACCCTGCGCCATCAGCCGGTCGGCGACGTGCATACCGATGAAGCCGGCTGCGCCGGTGACAAGAATCGTCATGCCATTTCTCTCCGTTCAGGCGTCACCCTCGTCTCGTCCGAACAGACGGTGGATGTAAAGCCCCCGTCGGTCGTATCGCCCGAATGCGCCATGCACCGCTCATTCAGGCTTAGGCTTTCCCTAATCTTTCCCATCTAAGGCCGGGCCATGGACATGGCTGCCCATCCTTCCCCGTCTGCCTTCCCCGCCCCCGTGACGGCGTATAGGACGCGCTGGGCGGCGCTGGCGCAGGAAGCGGCGGAAGCCAATGCCTTCTATGCGCCCGACATGCTGGGCGCTGCGCTGGATCATCTGGCCGGGGATGCTGCGGTCCATCTGCTTGAGGCGCGCGGGGATGATGGACTGATCGGCCTGCTGCCCGTCGTCACGCGAACGCGCCATGGCCGGCTGCCGATCGGATGCGTGTCCAACTGGATACACGATCATTGTTTTTTCGGCGCGCCCATGATCCGGCGGGGCCGGGAACTGGCAGCCTGGCGCGATTTCATGACGCAGCTGGACGCGGCACCCTGGGCACGCGGCTTCCTGCATCTGGAGGCGCTGGACGCGGCAGGGGCCAATGCCGCTGCGATCGAGGCGCTCTGCGTCGAGCAGCGACGCGGGCGCCGCGAAATTCATCGCTACGACCGCGCCATGTTGCGATCGGACCTGGATGCGGACAGCTATTGGGAAAGCCAGGTCCGTTCCAAGAAGCGCAAGGAGTTGCGGCGGCTCCAGAAGCGGCTGGCCGAACTGGGCGTGGTAGAGCAGAGACTGCTGACCGATCCGGCGGACCTCCCGCTATGGTGCGACGCGTTCCTGGCGCTCGAAGCGTCGGGCTGGAAAGGCGCGGCAGGGTCCGCGCTCGCCTGCAAGGCCGGAGACAGCGCCTTCTTCCGCGCCGCCTGCGCCGCCGCCATCGCCGCACGCCGCCTGCATTTCCTGCGGCTCGACCTGGACGGACGGCCCATCGCCATGCTGGTCAATTTCCGTCATGGCGAAGGCGGCTTCTCCTTCAAGATCGCGATCGACGAAGCACTGGGCCGTTTTTCCCCCGGCGTGCTGATCGAGATCGCGAACCTGCACGCGGTTCAGGGCGATCCCGAGATCGGCTGGATGGATAGCTGCGCCGCCGCCGATCATCCGATGATCGACAGCCTGTGGGCCGAGCGCCGGACCATAGTCCAATATCGTATCGCCCTTCATGGCAGGGGGAGGGTACGGTTGCAGAGAAGCGCCGCCTTCGCCCTCGCCAACGCCGCCGAACGGCTTGCCCAGATTGTGAAAGGACAGGGATGACCGCCCACAGCCTCATCGCGGCCGGCGACGCCGCCACCTTCCCCGACAGCGCGCGCGCGACCTTCGCCGCCGCCTATCCCGACCAGCCCGTCAAGCTGACCCACGGGCTCGTTGGCCACGGTCTCCTGACCCTTGACGCGCTGGCCGTTCTGGCGGAGCGGATGCCGGCATCCTCGGTCGAATATAATCTGGGCAAGCTGCCGCTGGGGGTGCGCCCGGAAGACACACCCTCGAACGGGCTCACGCTGGGCGAAACGATCCGCACGATCGAGAGCAACGGCAGCTGGGCCGTGCTCAAGAATGTCGAGCGCGACCCGGCCTATGCCGCGCTGCTCGACGATGCGCTGGCCGAACTGGCGCCGATCGTCGCGGGGCAGACCGGGCCGATGCTGCACCGGGAAGCCTTCATCTTCCTGACCTCGCCCGGCAGCGTCACGCCGTTCCACATGGACCCGGAGCATAATATCCTGCTCCAGATCATGGGGACCAAGACCATGACCGTCTTTCCCGCGCGTGACGAAGCGTTGGTGCCCGCGCAGAAAAGCGAGGATTTCCACAATGGCGGGCATCGCAATCTCGTCTGGCAGGACGGGTTCAAGGCACGCGGCGCGGCCTTCGCGCTTGCGCCGGGCGACGCCATCCATGTGCCCGTGAAGGCGCCGCATTTCGTGGAGAACGGCCCGGCCGTCTCGGTCAGCCTGTCGGTCACATGGCGGTCCGAACGGTCCGTCGCGGAAGGCGAGTTGCACAGCTTCAACGCGCTGCTGCGACGGCGCGGCCTGCCGACCGGCAGGGTCAGCGCGCGGCCGGAGACGCAGGGATTGCGCCGCTTCGTCTATCGCGTCATGCGGAAGCTGGGCGCCTGAGCAGCCGGCGCAGCAGCGCCTCCGCCTCCAGCCGGGGCGTGAACCGTTCCAGCACCCACCATTCCAGCCGTTCTTCGCAGGTGGAGAGGCTCTGCTTGTAGCGATCCTTGCCGGCCAGGAAGGAATAGCGCCCCAACCCCTGTCCCGCATAACGCCCCACGGCGGCGGCGTGGCAGAGCAGCCCCGGCTTGTCCTTCGTCCCGCGCGGCTCGGCAAAGGCCGACTGATAGTTCATCGCCACGCCGCGATGCACGAAATTGACGAGCAGACCGACCGCATCCCCGCCGTCGGTGAAGCGCAGCAGTTCCACCTGCCCGTCCGGCAGGCCGCGCGCTGCCAGTGTGGCGACGAAAGCGCGAAAAGCCGCATCGTCCCATGCATTGTCGGCGTGGCGCCCCTGATTGAGCGCCGCCATCTCGGCGATCCAGGGATCGATGTCCGCCGACGTGCCGACCGCGACCTGGGGCAGCACCCCGCCCCGATCCTTCATCGCACGGCGTATCTGGCTGCGCGTATTGACGCTGAGCAAGGAGAGATAGTCGCCCCCGGCGGCGCGGACAGCGTCGAGGTCGACCTGATAGACGGGCGAGGTATCGGCACGGATGCGACGACGGGCGCGCAGGTCAAGCAACGGCGTGCCCGGAAGGACGCCGCTCAGCAGCAGGGCGCGCCAGTCGCGGCGGCGAGCCAGCGCATCGGCCGCCACGGCGGACGCGTCGACCTCGCGGCCCGCCTCCGTGAGAAGGCCGTTATATTCCACATAGGGCCGATCGGCCGCCGGATCGCCCGACTGGTTCAGGGCGAGCGTCGCGACCGGTCCCAGCAGGCGCGGCCGCATGGCATGGCCGACCAGCGCCAGCGCCACGTCGCGCGCCTCCCCGTCCGTCACGGCCAGCAATTCGGGATGGACGGCGTAGCTGTCGAGCCAGGTGCCGACCCAGGTCCAGCCGAGGAAGAAGGAACCGGTCGACCGCGCCTCCAGCGCCTGCCAGCGCCGGGCAAGAGCCGCCCGATCGGGCCGGGAAAAAGTCGCGACGAGAGCCATGGCGCCCCTTGTCGCAGAGCGCCCGCCCGGGTCAAGCGGCTGAATCAGACGCAGATTCGCCGGGCAGGATCTATCGTGCCGTCGGGACGCACCCCGGCGCGAGCCAGGTCGCGCTGCATATGGCCGGTCAGGAAACGCTGCCACATAACGAAATCGGCGCGCAGCGACCAGAAGGGATAGCGAAAGGTCGCGGGCCGGTTTCGCTCGATCAGGCCATGGCCGAGCCAGGCGAAGCCATAGCCCGCCAGCGGCAACGCAGCCGCGATCCACCAGCGCCCCGTCAAGGGGGCGGCCGCCGCGAGTCCGATCACCAGGCTGGTGCCGGCATAATGCAGTACCCGCGTGCCGGGCCGCGCATGTTCCTGCAGATAATAGGGCCAGAAATCGCGGAAGCGGTTGATGCTGGTCACGGTCATCCTCTCTGACCGCAATCGTAACGACTTTCCTGATGTCTGTTAAGACTTATGCGCCAGACCGTGCGCTCTTTCAGGAGCATAGAGGAAATAATCATAAGCCGCGCGCGCCGCCTCGGCGATGATCCGGTCGCGCGACCGGTGGCCCTTGCTGTCCTTCATGACGAAGACGGCGACCGCAAAGCGCCGGCCGTCAGGCAGGCGCACCACGCCGACATCGTTGCCGGTGCCGTTCAGCGACCCGGTCTTGTGCGCGACCGCCGTGCCGGGCGGCAACATGCCGACGATCCGCGCCTTGCCGGTCTCGCAATGGGCCATGATGGTGAACAGCCGCTGGGTACTCGCCGCCGACAGGGCGCGCCCGGATGCATAGGCGGTGATGAGGTCGAGCATCGCCGATGGCGTGGACGTATCCTTGGGGTCCATGGCGAAATTGAGGTTGGGCAGGTCGCGAATGTCGCGCGTGACGAGCAGCGGATCGGCCCGGCGCGCCGCTTCGGCATTCTGGCGGAAGCTGCCCGACAGGGGATTGATGCCCATGGCGCGATAGAGAAGGTGGGCCGTGTCGCTGTCGACGCGCAGCCCGTTGACGCCCAGTTTGGCGACAAAGCCGGTGATCGCCTGCGGACCGCCCGCGCGCGCGACCAGAACATCGGTTGCATTATTGTCGCTCTTTTGGAGCATCAGTTCGAGCAGCCGGTCGACCGACAGCGACGCGCCGGGACGCGAGAACATCCAGGCGATGCCGCCCTCGCTCGCCAGCGCCGGGTCGAGCGCCAGCTGATCGTCCAGCCGCAATTCGCCCGCGTCGACCAGCGCGAAAATCCGCCCCGCCACGGCGACCTTGTAGGCGCTTGCCATCGGGAACAGCGTGTCGCCGTTCAGCGCCTGCGTCTCGCCGGTCTGAAGGTCGCGTACCGCAATGCCGACACTGCCGTCTGACAGCGTCGCGAAGCGCGCGAATTCGGCAAGCAGCTTTGCCTCAGCCGTCTGCTGGAGCACCGGCTTGGGTGGCGGGCCGAAGGCATCGGCGCTGGGCAGCGGCGTGAAGAACAGGCCGAGAGCGGCCAGGGAGGCAGTCAGACGAAGCAATTGCGGCATGGCCATCTCCTCGCGCAATGCGGCGACCAAGGCAAGCCCTGGATGGTTGACGCCGGCCGCCGCGCGCATCATCACCGCGACCATGAGCGACATGATCAAGCTGCACGAAAGCTGGCGTTTGCCGCTGGCCGAGCAATTTTCCGCCCCACACATGCTGGCCCTCAAGACCTTCCTTCAGGGCGAAAAGGCGGCGGGCAAGCGCATCTTCCCCAAGGGCGGCGAATATTTCCGCGCGCTCGACCTCACGCCGCTCGACCAGGTGAAGGCCGTGATCCTGGGGCAGGATCCCTATCATGGCGAAGGCCAAGCCCATGGCCTTTGCTTTTCGGTGCAGCCCGGCGTGCGTACCCCGCCCTCGCTGGTCAACATCTATAAGGAAATGCAGGCCGACCTGGGCATCGCGCCCGCCCGCCATGGCTTTCTGGAGCATTGGGCGAAGCAGGGCGTGCTGCTGCTCAACAGCGTGCTGACGGTGGAAATGGGGCGCGCCGCGTCGCATCAGGGCAAGGGCTGGGAGTTGTTCACCGACGCGGTCGTGCGGCTGGTCGCACAGAAGGAGGATCCGGTCGTGTTCCTGCTCTGGGGCGCCTATGCCCAGCGCAAGGCGGGCTTTGTCGATCAGGACCGCCATCTGGTGATCAAGTCGGCCCACCCGTCGCCCCTGTCGGCGCACAATGGCTTTCACGGCTCACGCCCCTTTTCCAGGGCCAACGCCTTTCTGGAGGCGAAGGGGCGCGGAGCGATCGACTGGGCATTGCCGGAGAGCGGTGCGGAGCAAAGGGCACTGTCCCTCTAAGCCGTCGCTTCTGAAGCTGAACAGGGGATAACAGTCCGGTTCAGGATGGGAACAAGGACGTACTGCCATATCTCCGCCTGTAATCAAGGATTTCGGGTCTGGAGGAGAAACTGATGACCATAAGCAAAGCCATTTTGGCCACCGCCCTCGCCGCCGCCACGCTGACGGCCGTCATGCCGTCGGTGTCCTACGCAGATGACGGCCATCGTCGCTGGAGCCGCGAGCGCCACTATCGCGATCATGACCGGCATGACCGCCGCTATGCCCAGCGCAGCGACTATCGCGACGACAACCGTTATCGCTGCCGCAAGTCGGGCGGCACGACCGGCCTTCTGCTGGGCGGCGTCGCAGGCGCCCTTCTGGGCCGCGCGGTCGACACTCGGGGCGATCGCGCGCCCGGCACCATCATCGGCGCTGGCGCGGGTGCACTGGCCGGCCGGGCGATCGACCGCAATTCGAGCTGCTGACGGAACAAGGCACCGGACGGCTCCCGACAGGGCCGTCCCGCCTCTCCCTGGCAATCATCGTTCCGGCGCCCCTTGGCCGGACATGTCAAGGCCCGGTCCTGCTTGCGCAGGCCGGGCCTCATTCCCTCTCCGAACTTGTCAGAAATCAGCCGTCGTAGTCGCCGCCGATGTTCTGGTTGCGCGGCGGCGCAGCAGCGGTCAGGCGCAGCGCCTCCGCCGACTGGGCAATCGAGCCGATCTCGTCAGGGGTATCGTCATCATCGATCTGCACCTTCTGCAGCGACGCGACGAGCGAATCATGCAGATCGTCAGGCAGGACCGTCTCTTCCGCAATTTCGCGCAGGGCGACGACGGGATTCTTGTCGCGGTCGCGATCGAGCGTCAGCTCGGCGCCGCCGGAAATCTCGCGCGCGCGCTGGGCGGCGAGCAGGACGAGGTCAAAACGGTTGGTAACCTTGTCGACGCAATCTTCGACGGTGACGCGGGCCAAACGGGCCTCCTGAAACAGCGAATGGAAATTGAACCCCGGCGCCTAGCAGTGCCGTCGGCGAGAGTCAATGAAAAGGCCATAAAGCCATGGCGTGGCGCGCCCAAAAGGGGCATGAAGAGGCTATGGCGACCGTCAAGCCTGCCTGCCCATCCCGCGACGCGGAGGAGATTCGCGTCACGTTGGCCGGCAATCAGTTGCGCCTGATCGTCGAGGGGGCGGCGTTGCGCGCGACGCTCATCGACCTGATTGGCAGCGCCCGCCACAGCCTCAAACTCTATTATTATATCTTCGCGCAGGACGGCAGCGGCACGATGGTGCGCGACGCGCTGATCGCGGCGCGCGCGCGCGGCGTGGCGGTGACGCTGATGGTCGACGGCTTCGGCTCCGGCCATGCGCCCGACAGCTTCTTTGCCCCGCTGGTGGAGGCCGGCGCCCGGTTCGGGCGGTTCGGTACGCGCCGGTCGACCCGATATCTGATCCGCAACCATCAGAAAATGGCGATCGCCGACAATCAACGCCTGCTAATCGGCGGATTCAACGTCGAAGACGGCTATTTCGGCATCCCGGCCGAGGATTGCTGGCGCGACCTGGGGCTGTGGGTCGAGGGCGACCAGGTCGAGGCGATGACCCGCTGGTACGGACAGCTCTGGCGCTGGGTATCGACCCGCAAGCAGCGATTCCGCACCTTGAGGTACATGGTGCGCAGTTGGCCCGCCATGCAGCATCATGATCGGGCCACCCCTTTCCGCTGGTTGATCGGCGGCCCCACGCGGCGGCTCAGCCCCTGGGCGCAAGTGGTGAAACATGATCTGGAGCAGGCCCGCCGCGTGGACATGATTGCGGCCTATTTCTCGCCGGGCCGCGGAATGCTTAAGCGCATCGCCCGTGCAGCCCGGCGCGAGGGCGCCAGGATCATCCTGCCGGCCAAGTCCGACAATGGCGCCACCGTAGCGGCCGCGCGGCTCCTATATGGGCCGCTGCTCAAGCGTGGCGTGGAAATCCGCGAATATCAGCCGTGCAAGCTGCACATGAAGCTGCTGGTCATTGACGATGCGGTTTTCATCGGCTCCGCCAATTTCGACATGCGCAGCCTGTTCCTGAACCTGGAGGTGATGCTCCGGATCGAGGACAAGGGATTTGCTGCAGCGGTGCGGGATTTCATCGCGCGGGAGGCCGGCGAGAGCCGCCTCATCACGATGGAACAGCATCGGGCCAGCCGCACGTTTCTGACCCTTGCCAAGCAGTGGATCAGTTATCTTCTGGTGGGCGTGCTCGACTATACGGTCACGCGCCGGCTCAACTTCCGCGATCCCGACGCGGATTGACAGGGAGGGACGACGCCCCTCCCCAAGCATTTAGCGACCGGCGGCGGGCAGGACGCGAACTTCACCGACAGGATAGCCCTTCTCGGCCATTTCCTTGGCATAGTCACCGCGAGCATCGGCCAGTTCGGCGCGATATTCCTCCCAGGCGTCGCGATTATCTTCGGCATCCGACGAACCGCGCAGGTCCTTGGTCAATTCCTTGCGCGCCTCGGCCAGATCGGTCTGGTAGTTGAACCAGTAGTCATTCTCGACACCCGCGATCGGCGCCTGGTAGACGAGTTGATCCTCGACCTGCGCCAGTTGCTCCTCGTAGCTTACCGGGCCTTCAGGGCTTTGCGCCAGCGCGGCGACGGGGGTCAGGCCCAGCAGGGCCGCGGCAAAAAGCTTCGAACGGTTCATGGGTTCTTCTCCTCTTTGCTGATCTGAACCATGTGCTGCACAACGCCCCAGCCCCCGCGCTTTGCGCCTGAACGGATGTGCAGAATGGACGAAGCGACCGCGCGCAACGACGGGCCGAGCGCCCCCAGACGGCCCGGATAGACATTTTCAATATTTATATCAGAGGCTTGATCTATCTGACGACCAGATAGAAGCTGGCGGGCGCCGAGCCGCCATTTTC
Source organism: Sphingobium sp. V4 (assembly GCF_029590555.1). Classification (NCBI taxonomy): domain Bacteria; kingdom Pseudomonadati; phylum Pseudomonadota; class Alphaproteobacteria; order Sphingomonadales; family Sphingobiaceae; genus Sphingobium; species Sphingobium sp. V4. Next base: position 2,425,577 of record NZ_CP081001.1, read on the forward strand.
GATCACGATATTGAAACGATCGGTGAAGATAGGCATCCAGGCGCAATCGACCTGCGGCCCGCCGACCGGCTTGGCGCAGAGCGTCGCGCCGTCCGCGCCCTGGACGCGGATGGACAGGTTTGCGGCGCGCGCTGCAGGTGCGACGAAAATCTGTGCGCGCTGCCCGCCCAGAAACAGTTGCCGCATGACGAGGCTTGCGCCCGGCACGAGCGAACCGCGCCGATAGGCCGGCCCCAGGGCGCGCCCGCGAAAGTCCGGCGTCGTCCCGGTGACGCCATGATCCCTCGCCTCCCGCGTCCAGCGCGCGGCCAGATCCTCCTGCCCCTCCGCCGGCTTGGCGCCCAGCGCGACGAGGCTCTGCACCCGGTCCAGCAAGGCGGCATGATCGCCACTCGACTGCGCCGCCTCGCCCTCCAGCAGCGTGCGCAAGATCGGATCGTCCGGCAGCATGTCGGTCGCGGTGGCGTGCGGCGACGCCGCCAGCAACAGTCCCGGCAACAGCAGCCCGATCATGATTCATCCTCCGGCTGCACGACGAAGCGCGCGCCGGGCGCGGCGTCTTCCACATAGAGCGACAGGCCATGCCGCTCCGCGATCGCCAGCGCAAGGGACAGGCCCAGGCCATGGCCGCCGTCCGGCGCTCCGTCGAGCCGGACGTACCGTTCGAAAATGCGATGCCGATCGGCACGAGGGATGCCGGGGCCATCATCCTGCACGACGATATAGGGCCCCGGCGACAGTTCGAGCGACACAGTCCCGCCGCTCGGCACATATTTGAAGCCATTGTCGAGCAGGTTGGACATCAGCCGCATCATCTGCATGGGGTCGGCGCGGAACAACACTCCCGGCGCGATTCGCGCATGGAAGCCAATGCCCAGTTCCTCTGCGCTCGCGCCATAGAGGTCGGCCAGACTCTCGGCGATGTCGCTCAGATTGACCTCCGCCAGACCGCGCATGTCGCCGCGCATCGCCTGCGTCCCGGCAATGTCCAGCAGCGAATCGAGCAGGCGGACGACGCCCCGGATCTCGGCCCGCGACTGATCCAGCGTCCGCAGCAGCATCTCGTCCTGCGTCGCCTCCATCGCCTTGAGGATGCGGGTATCGAGATGCATCAGCGGCGTTCGTATCTCATGCGCAGTCTGGTCGGACACGGTCCGTTGCGCCTCGACCAGCCGTTCGACCTGGTCCAGCATCGCGTTGGTGTTGGCAGCCAGTTCGGCCAGTTCGTCATTGTTCCCGGCGCCAGGCGCCCGCGCCGCGATGTGGCCGGCGCGAACCGAGGCGAATGTAGCGTTCACCGCCTCGACCCGCGCGCGCAGCCGGCGCGCGGCGAAATGCCCGGCCACGAGGCTGAGCAAGGCGATCAACGCACCAGCCGTGGCGAAGGCCATGGCCAGACGCGCCAGCAACGCCTGTCCACGATAATCGCTGCGCCCGACGACCAGCCGGGCATCAGGTGCGAGCCGCGTCGCCCGCGCGAACATCCGCTCGCCGGCCGGCAGCGCGACGAAGCGGGCTTCCGATACTTCGGGCGCGATGGCCGGCCACCGGTCGAGATTCCCGGCCAGGGGATGGCCATCGGCGTCGGCGAGAAGATACCAGACCCTCTCGCCATCTTCCCGCTGGACAGCCAGGCGATCGGCGATGCGCGCCCGCAATTCGTCATCGCCGCTGCTCACATAGATATCGGCCAGTCCGGCCAGATCGGTGTCGACCTCCCGCCCCAACATCGTGCGCGCGTCATTGTCGACGATCTGCCGGACCACCAGAAACAGGACAAGGGTCGACACCAGGCTGACCAGCAGCGCCGACAGCGTGACCCGGCCGAAGACCGACCGGAAGAGACCGGGCCTAGCCAATCGCCTGCCCGTTCCGCGCGATCAGCCGATAACCGGTGCCCCAGACGGTTTCGAGCACGGGACTGTCGAATCCATCCTCCAGCTTGCGGCGCAGGCGCCCGACATTGACGTCGACGACATTGGTCTGGGGATCGAAACTGAGTTTCCAGACATGGCGCAGCAGCATTTCGCGCGTCACCACTTCGCCCGCATGGTCCATCAGGTAGCGGAACAGCTCGAATTCCTTGGGCGACAGCGGCAGATGACGCCCCTGACGAAAGGCGGTGCGGGCCTTGACATGGCATTCCAGGTCGCCGAACAGCAACACCGGATCATGGCTGCTGCGGCGGCTGGCGCGGCGCCAGAGCGCGCGGACGCGGGCGACCAGTTCATCCGGCTCGAACGGCTTGGCCAGATAATCATCGACGCCGCTTTCCAACCCCTCGACCCGATGCTCGCTGCGGCCCAGAGCAGACAGCATCAGGACAGGCGCCCCCACCCCCGCCACGCGCATCCGGGTCACGACGTCGATGCCGGACAGATAGGGCAGCATCCGGTCGAGGATGATGACGTCATGATGCCCGCTGCCGGCGCGATGCAGGCCCGCCTGCCCGTCCTCCGCCTGCTCCACCACCATGCCGGCGCCGCTCAATATGGCGGCAATATTGACGCGCGCAGCAGCGTCATCCTCCACCAGCAAGACGGAAATCTGATCGGACTGCGGCATAACTCCCCCGACTTAGCCATAAAGACAAAGGCCGCCAGTGACAAAGGCTGTTAGCCTGTCACCGGCGGCCGACGAATGTCCGGCCGATCAGGCGGATGCGATCACATCTTGAGGCCGGCGCGCAGCATCAGCGTACCGATGATCAGAAGATAGACGCCAAAGATCTTCTTCAGCGGGCCAGCCGGCAGGCTGTGCGCGGCAGCGACGCCGAGCGGCGCGGTCAGCATCGACATGGAAGCGATCGCGACGGTTGCCGGGATATTGATATAACCCAGCGAACCCCAGGGCAGGCCACCCTCCTTGAGGCCGATGATGGCAAAGCCGATGGTGGTGGGAATGGCGATCAGCGTGCCGATGCCCGATGCAGTGGCGATGGCGCGGTGAATGGTGCGGCCGCACAGCGTCATCACCATGATGGCGATGGTGCCGCCGCCAATGCCCAGCAGCGAGGAAAAGGTGCCAAGCCCGCCGGCGATGCCGACCCGGACGATACCCGACGGCATCGTGTCGCTCAGCACCTTGCCGCTGACCTTGGGCAGAAGGAAATTGAGCGACATCAGGATCACGCCGCCGCCGAAGATCATCTTGAGCGTGGTGCCATCGACATGGCTGGCGAGCAGGACGCCCGCGCCGCAGCCCAGGATGATCCAGGGTGCCCAGGCCTTGAGCACCTCGAACTCCACCGCGCCGCGCTTGGCGTGGGACATGAGGGACCGGATAGAGGTAACGATGATGGTCGCCGCCGACGTGCCGATCGCGACATGGGCGATAGCGTCCTTGGTGCCACCCAGCAGCGGCAGGACGACCAGCAAGGCCGGGACGACGACGAAGCCGCCACCGATCCCGAATATCCCCGCGGCAAAACCAGCAAGCAGGCCGGCGCCGAGCATGGCGACGAGCGGAACCAGCCAGGTCATGATGTCACCGTGCATCACCGCGCCCCTTCCTGCCCGTTGCAGCCAGCAGGCATGTTGCTGCTTTCACCTCGGCGGATCAAGGCGGCGAATGTGGGGTAATCGACCATGACGTTAGACCATGCCTCTCTTCGGCGAAACCAAGCTGCATGGGGGCATGTGCTCATGTCCCCCTGACCGGCTAGACGAACGGAGGGGCGGAACCCGCACCTTGCTTCTCCCAAACTCTTGCGACCTTGGGAAACAGCGCGCGCCAGTGCGGCGGCGATAAGGCAAAAAAATGGCGCCAGCCCCAAGGGAGGGCTGGCGCCGCTTGTGTCCGGCGCTTGTCAAAGCGCCATTAAATGCGAACGGCGGCGGATCAGGCGACCGCTTCTTCCGCAGGCGTGTAGGCCAGGCCCAGATCCTCCGCGACCGCCTGATAGGTGACCTTGCCGTCCCAGACGTTGAGGCCCGCGCGCAGGTGCGGATCGCGGCGCAGCGCTTCCTTCCAGCCCAGGTCGGCGATGCGCAGTGCGTGCGGCAGCGTGACATTGTTGAGCGCATAGGTGCTGGTGCGCGCCACGGCGCCGGGCATGTTGGCGACGCAATAATGGACTACGCCGTCGACGACATAGGTCGGTTCGGCATGGGTGGTGGCATGGCTGGTCTCAAAGCAACCGCCCTGGTCGATCGCGACGTCGACCAGCACGGCGCCCTTCTTCATGGTCTTGAGCATTTCGGCGCTGACCAGCTTGGGCGCAGCGGCGCCCGGGATGAGCACCGCGCCGATCACCAGATCCGCCTCGGCCACGCATTCGGCCAGGTTGGCGCGGTTGGAGAAGCGGGTCTTGGCCCGCGCCTCGAAATACATGCCAAGCTTTTCCAGCACTTCGGGGCTACGATCGAGGATGGTGACGTCAGCGCCCAGGCCCGCGGCCATCTGCGCCGCGTTGAAGCCGACGACGCCGCCGCCGATCACCACGACCTTCGCCGGCAGCACGCCCGGCACGCCGCCCAGCAGGACGCCGCGGCCGCCATGCGCCTTTTCCAGCGCCGTCGCGCCCGCCTGGATCGCCATGCGTCCGGCGACCTGGCTCATGGGCTTGAGCAGCGGCAAACCGCCCGAGGCGTCGGTCACGGTTTCGTAGGCGATGCAGGTGGCACCCGACGCGATCAGGTCGCGGGTCTGTTCCGGGTCGGGGGCGAGGTGGAGATAGGTGTAGAGGATCTGGCCAGGGCGCAGCATCGCGCGTTCGACGGCCTGCGGCTCCTTGACCTTCACGATCATCTCGGCCGTGGCGAAGATTTCAGCGGCGGTGGCGACGATCTGCGCGCCCGCCTTCTCATAGAGCGCATCGCTGGCGCCGATGCCTTCGCCCGCGCCGGTTTCCACCAGCACGCGATGGCCGCTCGCGGTCAGTTCATGCACGCTCTCGGGCGTCAGGCCGACGCGATATTCGTGATTCTTGATCTCTTTGACGGTGCCGACGATCATCATGACTCTCCGGAAAAACAGGTGGCGCGCCGCTGCGCGTCCTCATGACCGCAGAATAGCGCAGATGGATCAGCGAATGTTCCCTGATTTTCCCGGTTTGCCTGATTGACGCGGGATGTTATCCTGATCTCGAAGCAATTTTCAGGATTTCATTGCATGGATCGGTTCGATGTCGCGTTGCTGGAAGCGTTGCAGTCCGACTCGCGCCGATCGATGGCGGACCTCGGGGAGCGCATCGGCCTCTCCGCCTCCGCCTGTCACCGGCGGATCAAGGCGCTGGAGGATACCGGGCTGATCGCGGGCTATGCGGCGCGGCTCGACCCCGAAGCGCTGGGACTGACACTCCACGCCTTCGTCGAAATGTCGCTCACCAGCCAGAGCCGCGAAACGATGGATCGGTTCGAGGCGGCAGTGGCGGACTTCCCCGAAATATTGGAATGCCATCTGATGGCCGGACAGGCCGACTATCTGCTGCGGGTGGCGGCCGCCGACCTCAAGGGATTCGACGCCATCCATCGCGACTGCCTTGCCCGCCTGCCCGGCGTGTCAGCGATCCGCACCAGCTTCGCCATCCGCCGCATCCGCGACTGGCAGGGCTATCGCCTGCGCGGCCTCAAGGCGCTGCCCTGACCGGAACCGGCGCGTTGCACAGGTCGACGCCCCCCGCGGGCCGGTCGTAGAAATCATCCTTCCGGTTGGCCCGCAGGCGCAGATAATCAGCAAAGCTGGGCGATGCGACGTCCATCATCTGGAAGCGCGGCCGCTCCGCCTCCGGCAATTCGCTGGCAAGGCGGACCGACTGGATCGGCACCTTATGCTCCTGTGCCGTGTAGAAGCCGATCTCGCCGGTGCCGCGCGGCAGGCTGGACAGGAGCGCCATGCCGTCGATCACCCGGCCGACCACCGCGATATTGCGGTCGAGCTGGCGTGGCGCCTGACCGATGACGGTATAGAGTTCCGCCCCCGTGCCCGCATCGGGCGAATTGTTGCGCCCGACGCCCACAAAGCCATAGCAGTGGGGCAGCCATGCCGCCGATCCGTCCATCGCAACCGGCCAGCCAGCAACGAAGCCGGTCGCGGACGCATAGGGATCGGCATAGGGCAAGGGCGTCACGGCGAGGCGGCGGTTGGCGAGCGGGATCGCATAATCAGCGGGACTTGTGGGCGAAAGGCCAGGCGGAATGGGCTTCTTTTCCGTCGAATCGCCCCATTGCACGACATAATTATCCTGCACCCGGTTGATGCTGGTGCCGTCCCACCAATGCGCCTTGGCGAGCGCCTGGATATTGGCGACATGGCGCGGCGAGAAGGCAGGCGCGAGTTGTATCACCACGCGCTTGTCGCCTTCGATCGTCATCACCAGCAACTCGTCTAGGGGAATGGCGCGCCAAGCGGCGGCGGGCGCCTGCGCCACCACCGCCGCCGGCGTGGCGGGTGGATCGATGGCGAAGGCGGGAAAGGCGATCAGGGCGGCAAGCGGTATGGCGGCGCGAAAGCGATGGGTCATCTTCCGATCAAACAGGCCGCGCAGGATAATGTAAAGCCTTGTGCAATGCCCCTTGCCTCGCCGCGCGACGCGCGATAGGGAGCCGCCTCCAGAGCGATTGGATAAGAACCCGATCCACGCCGCTTACAGCGACGATCAGGTTCATGCGGAGCGGTGGCCGAGTGGTCGAAGGCGCTCGCCTGGAAAGTGAGTATACGTCAAAAGCGTATCGAGGGTTCGAATCCCTCCCGCTCCGCCACCACCAATGACCACGATTTCCCAGCAGTCCACGGCATTCAAGAAATGCCTTGGAAAGCACAGGATGTCGTGCCGGACTCCGACTGGTTGCGTCAACAACCCTGATCCTGCGCGCTTCCTGAGCCAAGGCGCCCCGCGAAGCGTTCCGCCAGCCTCTGTACCTTGAACCCATGGGCCAGCCAGTCCACGAATGCGCGGGTCTTGGCGGGCAGGAGCGTGCGCGAGGCATAATAGACCGAGATGGCTCCGGCATCGGCATAACAGTGCGGGACCAGTCGGATCAGCGCACCGCTCTCCAGGGCAGGCAGCACGTCCGGCATGGCCAGCATCGCCACGCCCAGCCCCAGCAATGCCGCCTCCCGCATGGCGCTGGGATCATTGACGATGATGCGCTCCGTCAGGGTGGCGGCCATTTCCCGCCCCGCCGCGTCGCGCATCGCCCAGTGCCGTACGCGCCCGGTCTGGAGCGAGCGCATGACGATTCCGTCGAGCGAGGCCAGCCCGACCGGATCGAGCGGAGCGACGCGCCCCTCCATATAGGCGGGAGAGGCGACCGCCACGATATGGGCCGGCGCCAGCGTCCGGGCCACGATGCCGGGCGACAGGTCGAACCCGCCGCCGATCGCCGCGTCATAGCCCTCGGCGATGAGGTCCACGGCGCGGTTCTGGAAATGCCATTCGGGCTTGATGCGGGGATAGCGCGCGAGAAAGCCGGGCAGCATCGGCAGGACATGGGTTACGCCGAAGGTCGGCGCCATGCTGATCCGGAGTGTGCCCGCCGGCTCGCCGCTATCGGTGGCGATGCCGGCGATCGCCGCCTGGATGCCCTCCAGATTTTCGGCGATGGCCAGGCGGAAGACCTCGCCCGCCTCGGTCAGGGTCAGCTTTCGGGTGGACCGATGGAAGAGCCGCACGCCCAGGTTGCGTTCCAGCATGGCAACGTTCCGGCTCACAGCGGCCGGGGTCAACGCGAGCCGCCGCGCAGCCTCGGAAAAGCTGCCATGCTCGGCGCTGCGGATGAAGGATTCCAGATTGGCGAGCGTTTCCACGGCGCCCGTTTCAACTGACCATTGAAGATAATGCAAGACAATACCGGATAATCGAAAAGGAATATCTGCGCCATCTTCGCTCCATCACTTGATTTGAAGGAGCACATGACATGACTGAGCCTAACCAACCCCTCGCCGGCAAGGTCGCCCTCGTTACCGGCGGATCGCGCTCGATCGGCGCGGCCATCGCCCGCAGGCTCGCCGCCGACGGCGCTGCAGTCGCGCTGACCTACAGCGCTTCGCCGGACCGCGCGGCGCAGATCGTCGCCGAGATCGAGGCTGCCGGCGGCCGCGCCATGGCGATCGAAGCCGATGCCGGCGACCCGGCGGCGGTGCGCGCTTCCGTCACCGGCACCGTCGAGGCATTTGGCGGCATCGACATCCTCGTCAACAATGCCGGCGTTGCGGTCAACGCGCTGATAGAGGATGTGAGGTTCGAGGATTATGAGCGGATGCTCGCGGTCAATGTGACCGGTGTCTTCGTCGCCACGCAGGAAGCGGTCCGCCACATGAAGACGGGCGGACGTATCATCCATATCGGCTCGTCAATGACGCGCTACGCCGCTTTCCCGACCGCCTCGGTCTATACCCTGAGCAAGGGCGCCGTGAGCGGGTTCAATCGCAGCCTGGTGCGCGACCTCGGCCCCAGGGGCATCACCGTCAACACTGTCCATCCCGGCCCGACCGACACCGACATGAACCCGGCGGACGGCCCGGTCGCCGCCATCGTCGGTCCAGGCGTGGCGATCGGCCGCTACGGCCAGCCGCGCGAGATCGCGGCCGTCGTCGCCTTCCTCGCCAGCCCGGAGGCGGCCTTCGTCACCGGTGCCGACATCATGGCCGATGGCGGCCTGACCGCCTGACCGCCTGACGCCAGACAGCGCTCAAGCGGAAAAGGACATCGGCTTCGTTGCGGTCGACTTGTCCAGAATTCCGCCGCCATCCTCGCCACGGCCTCATGCCCGAAGGTCATGATCTGACCGGCCATATTGATCCGAATGACACTGCAAAACATGCTCCTGGCGCGCCCCTCCTGCGAGGAGCGCGCCATCGGCATCAGGCGAAAATGAAGTCGGCTGCCGAAATATGTGCGGTTGTCAGGGTTGTACCCAGGCTCGCGACGTCGATGCTGAACGCAGCCCCCGCGGAGGTCACCACATCGAGGATGACGTGCCCCGCCGCGCCGTCATGCGCAAACACGGTTCCCAGTCCGCCGCCGGATGCGAATTTAGTCACGCCCAGCTTTTCCAGAACGATGCGATCGGACCCATTCTGAAAATCGACGATCCGGTCGCCGCCGTCCAGCGCACCGGCACCTTTGAAGACGAACCAGTCCGCGCCGGCGCCACCCCACAATGCGTCGCTACCAGCCTCGCCGATCAGCTTGTCGAAGCCGCCGTCGCCATAAAGCTGATCATTACCAAGACCGCCATAGATCAGGTCATCGCCTTCGCCGCCATACAATATGTCATGGCCATTTTCGCCATTCAGCGAATCCGCATCATTGCCGCCATAGACAAAATCATTCCCGGATCCGGCCTGGAGATTATCGCGACCATCGTCTCCGTAGAGCCGGTCCACACCCCATTCGGCAACAAGGATATCATCGCCGCTGCCGCCACTCAGATAATTGTCGCCGTCGCCACCATCGACACGGTCATTGCCATTGCCGCCATAGACTTGGTCGTTGCCCGACTGACCCTTCAGCTTATCGTTGCCGTCTTCACCATAAATCCTGTCGTTGCCGGAACCGCCGCCCACAGCCTGGTTCGTCAGCTTGCCCGTCGCGGGATTGATTTCGTTTAGGAAACCGTCATCGCCTGCTCCCGCATAGATGAGGTCATCGCCGACGCCGCCATCAATATAATCCCGACCACCGCCGGACCGAATGATGTCGTTCCCGGCATCGCCCAGCAACTGGTCATGGCCATCTCCCATCACCAGCTGATCGGCGCCATCGCCACCGGACGCGATGTTATTGCCCGATTCACCATAAAGATAATCATTGCCGAGGCCACCATCGAGCCTGTCATTGCCGGCGCCACCATAGAGAATGTCGTTTCCTGCGCCGCCTTCGATATAGTCATTCCCCAAATCGCCCCAGATTTCATCGTCGCCATCTAGGCCTGAAATCGTGTCGTCCTGTGACGTGCCCTTGATGCTGTTCTTCAAGTTCGTGCCTATAAGCGTAGCCATTCGCGACCCCTTGCTTCCAATCATGCCGGACATCATCAGTCGATAAAGCCGACGCATTAATATTTTTATGTCTTCTTGCGTGCGGCAGAACAAACCGTGCGACAATCCTGCCGCACGGCGTGCCTGCCACCGCCTCATCACCTAGAACGGGGATGTCGGCTCTAGTAAGTCGGGGAGGGGGCCGCTCGACGTGATTTCGGGGCGCTTAGGCGTCCTCGCATTCGCCCGTACTCGGGCACGGGAGAGGAAGGCCTTTCATCGGCGGTATTGTTCGAGCAGGAAGGTTCCGCCCGGCGAATGCCGGGGGCCGAAGGGATACGCACTGCGGGTGCGATTGGCGGCACGCAATCGCCGCTCTAGCCCCTTTCGATCATGTCCATGAAATCCCTGGCAGCCTCTCGGTCAGCCGGGTCGTCGAACGTCGTCCCGACATCGGGCGCGGCGCCGAGCAGGAACAACAGCGCCCAGAGGGCGAAGCGTCGACCCTGGCTCTCTTCCAGGCCAAGGTCGACGCGCATTCGCTCGATGCCGGCAGCCATCGCTCCGGGGGCCACCGCATTCAAATCGGTGGTGCCGAAATAGCGATGGATCTGGTCATCGAAATTCATGGGAAGCGACAGCCTCCCGGATCAGCCGTTCAGCCGGTCCTTGACCGCCTTGGCGGGCGTGAAGGTCAGCTTCTTCGACGCAGCAATCTCGATCACGGCGCCGGTGGCGGGATTGCGGCCCTGGCGCGCGGGGCTGTCCTTGACCTTGAACTTGCCAAAGCCGTTGAGCGAAACTTCGTCACCCTTGGCGGCAGCGTCCGCGATGGCGCCGACCACGCTGTCGACCAGCTTGCGCGCCTCGGCCTTGCTGATGTCGTGGGATGCGGCGACCGCTTCGGCAAGATCGGTGTTGTTCATGAGGATATAAGCTCCTGATTATGGAACGCCTGGAAATAGCGGCCTGTTGTCGGTACGTCCACGGCCTAATGACATTGTGCGGGCGTTGGCGCCGACGGACGGATCACAACCGCCGTCCGGACACGCCTGTTCCAGGCAGAACGCCGATCCGGTTGACGCCCCTGCCATCAACAATCTCGACCTCACCCTGAAATATGGGCATGGTGCCCAGATGTCGGGACCGCGGCAACGACGCCTGCGAAAGACACGACCAGAGGAGAGGCCATGGCGACGAGCGACGAGGGCAGCCTGCCGAAACATCACCGGGCGACACAGGGGGAAAAGCTGGTGATAGCCGCCTCCTCGCTGGGGACGGTGTTCGAATGGTATGATTTCTATCTCTACGGCCTGCTCGCCACCTATATTTCCGCCCAGTTCTTCTCCGGCGTGAACGAGACGACCGCCTTCATCTTTGCCCTCGCCGCCTTTGCCGCGGGCTTTGCCGTGCGGCCGTTCGGCGCGATCGTCTTCGGACGGATCGGCGACCTGGTCGGTCGCAAGAACACGTTTCTGGTCACGATGGCGATCATGGGCCTGTCGACCTTCGCGGTCGGCCTGCTGCCCGGCTACGCCGCGATCGGGGTGACAGCGCCCATCATCCTCGTCATCCTGCGGCTGCTTCAGGGACTGGCGCTCGGCGGCGAATATGGCGGCGCGGCGACCTATGTCGCGGAACATGCACCGCATGGGAAGCGCGGCCTCTACACCAGCTGGATCCAGACCACCGCCACATTCGGCCTGTTCGCGGCGCTGCTGGTGGTGATCGGCTTCCGCTTCGCGCTGGGCGAGCAGGCATTCGCCGCCTGGGGCTGGCGCCTGCCCTTCCTGATCTCCATCTTCCTGCTGGGCGTGTCGATGTGGATCAGGCTGCAACTGAACGAAAGCCCGGTCTTCCAGAAGATGAAAGACGAAGGCACGACGTCGAAGGCGCCGCTGACCGAAGCCTTCGGCCGATGGTCCAACCTGCGCTGGGTGGTCATCGCGCTGTTCGGGGCGGTCGCGGGCCAGGCGGTGGTTTGGTATGCGGGGCAATTCTACGCCCTCTTCTTCCTCGAAAAGACGCTGAAGGTCGACGGCGCGACCGCCAATATCCTGATCGCGGTGGCGCTGGCGCTGGCGACCCCCTTCTTCGTCGCCTTCGGCTGGCTGAGCGACCGGATCGGTCGCAAGCCCATCATCCTGGGCGGCTGCGCGCTGGCGGCCATCGCCTATTTCCCGTTGTTCGCGGCCCTGACCCACGCCGCCAACCCCGCCCTCGCCGCCGCCCAGGCCGCTGCGCCGGTCACGATCGCGGTCGACCCGCTGCAATGCTCCTTCCAGTTCGACCCGGTGGGCCGCAACAGGTTCGACCAGTCGAGCTGCGACATCGCCAAGGCCCAGATGGCCAAGGCCGGCATCAGCTACGCCAATGCGGAAGCGCCCGCCGGCCGTCCGGCCGTGGTCAGCATCGGCAGCACCCGTCTGAATGCGCCCGATCCCGCCCGGCTGGAAAGGGCGGAGAAGACGGCGGCGATCGCCGCTTTCCAACGGCAGCTGGACGCCGCCCTTACCCAGGCGGGCTATCCGCAAAAGGCCGAAAAGGCGCGGATCAACAAACCCGCCGTGGTCGCCATCCTCTGGGCGCTCGCCATGCTCGTGACGATGGTCTACGGCCCGATCGCCGCGATGCTGGTCGAACTTTTCCCCAGCCGCATCCGCTACACCTCCATGTCCCTGCCCTATCATGTCGGCAATGGCTGGTTCGGCGGCTTCCTGCCGACGACGGCCTTCGCCATGGTCGCGGCGACCGGGGACATTTATTACGGCCTCTGGTATCCCGTCGTGATCGCGGCTGCGACGGCGGTCATAGGGTTGCTCTTCCTGCCGGAGACCTTCCGCCGCAACATCGACAGCTGAAGCATCGGCGCTGAGCGGCAAAGACATGATCCCGGCGCGCCCGATCCATTTGTGTTGCCACCGGAGGCCCCCTAAGAAGGGCCACCACAGCAGGATGATGACGGCGCGCATGGATGATCTACAATTTGATCCGGGCGGAAGCGAGCCGACCATCGCCGATGTCGCCGCCATCGCCGGCGTGTCCATCCGCACGGTTTCGCGGGTCATCAACAACAGTCCCAAGGTCAACAAGGATACGCGGGAACGCATCCAGGCGGCGATCCACCGCCTGAATTTCAGGCCCAGCCTGCGGGCGCGAGCGCTTTCGATGGGGCGCTCCCTGCTCATCGGCATGGTGCATCATGACCGCAACGCCCTGGTGCTCGACACCATCCAGCGGGGTGTGGGCCGGGAAGCGACACGGCGCGGCTATGAAGTGATCAGCCATGCGGTACCGATGACCGAAGCCGACGGGATCGCCCATGTGCTGGATTTCGCGCGCCGATCGCGGGTCGACGGCCTTGTCGTCCTGCCCCCGGTGTCCGGCATCCCCGGCCTGCCCGATGCGCTCAGGGCGGAACGCGTCCATGCCGTTGCGCTCTCCTCGGTACCGATCACCGGCTATGGCACCGTGCTTCTTTCTCCGGAGCGAGCGGCGGCGGGCGACGTCGCCCGCTATCTCCTGTCGCTCGGCCATTGCCGGATCGCGATGATCACCGGGCCACGGGCGATGGTTTCCGCCCGGGAACGCCGCGTCGGCTTCATCGAGGCGCTGGAGGAAGCGGGCACGCCGCTGCTGGCGGAGGCGGAGGGCGACTATGGCCTGGCCGCCGGGATCGAGGGTGCCCACGCTCTCCTCTCCCTGCCCACGCCGCCGACCGCGATCTTCGCCGCCAATGACGTCATGGCCGCCGGCGTGCTCAAGGTCGCGGCGGAACGCGGCATCGCCGTTCCGTCCATGCTGTCGGTCGTGGGCTTCGACGGCAGCCTTCTGGCCGAAATGCTCACGCCCTCGCTCACCACGATCGTGCGCCCCTTCGGCGAGATGGCGCAGATCGCCACCCGCCATCTGATCGACCTGATAGAGGGGGAGCCACCGGTCGAACCGGATATCCCGCCCCTGCGCCTGCGGGAATCGCAAAGCAGCGCGCCGCCGCCTGCCTGACATACGCCACTGGACTCTTGGGGCGGCGTCACTATATACCGCTCGGTATGGAAATGGCGACACATAGCGGGAGAGGCCGTCCCAGGGAGTTCGATCCCGAGCAGGCGCTGGCGGCGGCGCTCGAGGTCTTCTGGCGTCGTGGTTATGAGGGCGCGTCCCTCGCCGAACTGACCGAGGCGATGGGCATCACCAAACCCAGCCTCTATGCCTGCTTCGGCAACAAGGAATCCCTCTTCCGCAAGGCGCTTGACCTCTATGAGCGCGACAAGCTCTGCTATGTGAAGTCCGCGCTGGAGGAACCCACGTCCAAGGCGGTGGCCGAGCGGCTGCTGCGCGGGGCGCTTGCGATCCAGACCAATGCCAGCGATCCCAGGGGCTGCCTGGGCGTCATCAGTTCGGTAGGCGGCACCGCCCATGCCGAATGTATCCGCGATGAGGTGCACGCCCGCCGCGCCTCCTCGGACCGCGCGATGGTCGAAAGGTTCGAGCGCGCGCGCGACGAAGGCGACCTGCCCGATCATGTCGAGCCGCAGGCCCTGGCCTGCTATCTCTCCGCCGTCATGCAGGGCATGGCGGTCCAGGCCGGCGCTGGCGTGCCGACCGAACGACTGGAAACGCTGATCGACACGACCCTGTCCATGTGGCCGGGCCGCTGAGCGAATTTATTTCGCTGTCGTAGCGGTATTCCCCTTGAAATGGCCGCGCCGCAAATAAAATACCTCTCGGTACAAAAAGAGGTTGACCAGCAAGGTCGCGTTAATATATACCAATCAGTATAGAACTGGCTGGGCGCATGTCCCAGGGAGGTCATCATGCGACATAATCTCAAACATTCCCGCTGTTGCTGACAGCGGCATAAGGGGCGGCCTGCCGGCGACGGAGGCAACCTGATCCACATTCCCGATCCTTCCATTGCCGCGCCCACCGGCGCGCGCAGGTGGGATCGTTCGCGCAAATTTCGGGCGCAAGGCACGGGACGCGGCGGCGCGGCTCCGGGCGTAGAGACGCGTCCTCTTCAAACGGGGAAGGAAAAGGCAATGGCTTTCCTTGATTTCGCACAACCGTTGGCCGGCCCGCAAATGGCGGTCGGCTCCAGCATCGTCCCGCCCGCCAGCGCAACGGATTTTTCCGCGCAGGAGTGGCAGATCGTCTCCCTCGCCCGCACGGACGGGCTGCGCTCACTTCAGGGACCGGGCCGTTTCGCCCGCCTGCGTCGCTGGATTTTCGGCGAGGAAACCAACCTGACCCTTGCCAGCGACCGGCTGGAGGCGCTGCGCCGCCTGGCCGTCGAGGCCTGGCACAAGGGCTATGCCGTCTCGCTGTCCGGTCTCGCCGCCTTCCGCGCGGCAGGCTTTTCCACCGCCCAACTCGAGCTTCTGCTCGCCACCATCAGCGCGGGCCGCACGGCTCGCGGCACCCGGAGTTTCGCATGAACCAGCACACGAAAATCACTGCCGACGCCGAATATTCGGACGCCGGCATTGGACCGAAGCGGCGATGGTCCCGCCGCCATGGCGGCATCGCCGCCGTCGCCGTCATTGCTCTTTTCGGCGCAGGCTGGAAGCTGCTCGACCAGCCTCAGGCCCAGGCGTCGGCCTCCCCGCTGGCTGCGGTCGGCGTGTCCGCGCCGCTCGCCCGCAGCGTGACCCAGTGGGACGATTATGTCGGCCGCTTCGCCCCCAGCCAGACAGTGGAAATCCGCCCGCGCGTGTCGGGTGCGGTAACCGCCATCCATTTCCGCGACGGCGATTTCGTCCGTCAGGGACAGCTGCTCTTCACCATCGACCAGCGCCCCTTCCTGGCGGCCCTTGCCGAAGCGCGGGCGAGCAGCGCATCGGCCCGAAGCGCGCTGCTGCTGGCGCAGAATGACTATGCCCGCGTCCAGCGGCTCAGCGGTGACGAGGCCGTATCGGCCAGCGAAGTGGATGCGCTGCGCTCGCGGCTTCAGGCCGCACAGGCCTCGCTCGCGGGGGCGCAGGCGCGCGAGCGGCAGCGTGCGCTGGATGTCGAGTTCACGCAGGTCCGCGCCCCCATTTCCGGCCGCGTCTCCGACCGCCGCGTCGACATCGGCAATCTCGTGTCCGGCGCGGAAGGCAATGGCGCTTCGCTGCTGACCACGGTCAACAAGCTCGACCCCATCTATTTCAACTTCGATGCGTCCGAAGCGCTCTACCTCAAGTCGCAGCGCGACAAGGGCGCCGGCGGCGCGGTCGAGGTCCGTTTGCAGGATGAGGCCGACTATCGCCACAAGGGCCGGCTCGACTTCACCGACAATGGTCTCGATCCGCGCTCCGGCACGATCCGCATCCGCGCCATATTCGACAATCCGGGCAATTTCCTGACCCCCGGCCTGTTCGGCAACATGCGCCTCGCCAATGGCGGCAAGGTCAATGCCCTGCTGGTTCCCGATGAGGCGATCCAGTCCGATCAGGCGCGCAAGACCGTGCTGGTGGTGGGACGGGATGACAGCGTGACGGCGAAGCCGGTGGAGCTTGGCCCGATCGTCGACGGGTTGCGGATCATCCGCTCGGGCCTCGCGCCCGATGACCGGGTGATCGTGTCCAACATCCAGGCGGCCATGCCCGGCGCCAGGGTGGCGGTGAAACCCGCCGCGATCCGCCCGACACCAACCCCGGTCACGCCGGTCGACAGCCCGGCCCCGGTGGCGGCGCAGGCAACCTTCGCCCGGTAATTCATTTAAGCCCCTCCCCTGAAGGGGAGGGGATATTCGAAGACAATCCCAAGCCCGCGATCCGGCCCCCGCCGGATCGCGCGGCATCCCTTTCGCTCGCTCGCAAAGGACGCTCCGATGCGTTTCTCCCGTTTCTTCATCGACAGGCCGATCTTCGCCGCCGTCATAGCGGTGGTCATCACCGTGGTCGGCGCGCTCGCCTTCATCGGCCTGCCGGTGTCCCAATATCCCGACATCGTGCCCCCCACGGTCACGGTCTCCGCCCAATATCCCGGCGCATCGGCGGAAACGGTCGCATCGACCGTCGCCGCGCCGATCGAGCAGGAAATCAACGGCGTCGACGACATGCTCTACCAGAGCAGCCAGTCGACCGGCGACGGCAAGGTGGTCATCACCGTCACCTTCAAGATCGGTACCGACCTCGATGCCGCGCAGGTGCTGGTGCAGAACCGCGTCGCCGTCGCTATCCCACGCCTGCCGGAGGAAGTGCAGCGCCTCGGCGTCGTCACCCGCAAGACCACGCCCGAATTCCTGATGGTCGTGAACCTGCAATCGCCCGACGGCACGTTCGACCGCAATTACCTGTCCAACTATGCGCTGACCCAGGTACGCGACCGGCTCGCCCGGCTCGACGGCGTGGGTGACGTGCAGCTCTTTGGATCGCGCGACTATGCGATGCGGATCTGGATCGACCCGGACCGTGCCGCCGCGCTGGACCTGACCGCTGGCGAGATCGTCGCGGCGCTCCGCGCCCAGAATGTCCAGGTTTCTGCCGGTTCGATCGGCCAGCCCCCCTATGATCGCGGGGAAGCCTTCCAGCTCGGCGTCGAGATGCAGGGCCGCCTGACCGAACCGCAGCAATTTGCCAACATCGTCATCCGCACCGATGCCGACGGCCGTCAGGTCCGCGTGGCGGATGTCGCCCGCGTGGAACTGGGCGCGCAGGATTATGGCATCAACACCTATCTTTCGAACAAGCCCACCGTCGTCATCGCCGTGATGCAGCGCCCCGGTTCCAACGCGCTCGACGCGGCGGAGAAGGTGAAGGCGGAAATGGACCAGCTGTCCCAGCGCTTTCCCAAGGGGCTGGAATATAGCGTCATCTACAACCCGACCGAATTCATCAGCCAGTCGATCGACGCCGTCTACCAGACGCTCATCGAAGCGGTACTGCTGGTCGTGCTGGTGATCCTCGTCTTCCTCCAGAACTGGCGCGCGGCGATCATCCCGATCATCGCCATCCCGGTCTCGCTGATCGGCACGGCGGCGATTCTCGCGGGCCTTGGCTACAGCCTCAACAACCTGTCGCTCTTCGGCCTCGTCCTCGCCATCGGCATCGTCGTCGACGACGCCATCGTCGTCGTCGAGAATGTCGAGCGCAATATCGAGCATGGCATGTCGCCGCTCGAAGCCGCCCGCACTTCCATGGACGAAGTGTCGACCGCGCTGATCGCGATCGTGCTGGTGCTGTGCGCGGTGTTCGTGCCGACGCTCTTCATCACCGGCATTTCCGGCGCTTTCTACCAGCAGTTCGCCGTCACCATCTCGACCGCGACGATCATCTCGCTGATCCTCTCGCTCACCTTGTCGCCCGCCGCCGCCGCGCTGCTGCTCAAGGCAAAGCATGGCCCGCGCGACCGGAGCGGCGATCCACTCTGGCGGCAGAAGCTGGGCGTGGCCGTCGATGCGTTCAACCATGGCTTCGACCGGATGAGCGCGGGCTATGGCCGCCTTACCCGCTTCCTTGTCGCGCGCCCGAAAAAGATGCTGCTGACCTATGCAGGCCTGATCGCCGCCACCATCGCCCTGTTCTGGGTGACGCCCGGCGGCTTCATCCCCGCGCAGGACCAGGGCTATTTCCTGGCCGTCGTCCAGCTGCCCTCGGGCGCCTCGCTCGAACGCACCGACAAGGTGACGCGCGAGGTGGCGGAGAAGATCCTGCCGGTGAAGGGCCTGCGCGGCGCGGTGATGTTCGCCGGCTTCCATGGTCCCTCGCAGACGCAGGCACCCAACAGCGCGGCGATCTACTTCCCCTTCAAGAGCTTTGCCGAGCGCAAGGCGGAAGGCGTCACCTATGCCGGCATCATGGAACAGGCGAACAAGGCCGTCGCCGGTTATGACAAGGCGCGCATCCTGCTCGTGCCCCCGCCGCTCATTCAGGGTATCGGCTCGGCCGGCGGCTATCGCATGATGCTGGAGGATCGCGAGGACCGCGGCTATGCGGAACTCAACAAGGTCGCGGGCGAAATGATCGCCAAGGCGAACCAGTCCCCCAGCCTCGCGATGGTCTACACCCTGTTCGACGTCGGCACGCCGCGCGTCTACGCGGACGTCGACCGGCGCAAGGCCGACCTGCTGGGCGTGCCGCCCGAACGCATCTTCGAAGCGATGCAGGTCTATCTGGGGTCGGCGTTCGTCAACGACTTCAACCTGCTGGGCCGCACCTATCGCGTGACAGCGCAGGCCGATGCCGATCATCGCGGCACGGTGGCCGACATCGCCAACCTCAAGACCCGGTCGAACAGCGGCCAGATGGTGCCGATCGGCTCCGTCTCGACCTTCAAGGACAAGACCGGCCCCTATCGGGTGGTTCGCTACAATTTGCTGCCGGCGGTGGAGATCGACGGCGACACGGCCCCCGGCTATTCCTCCGGCCAGTCGCTGACCACCATGGAGAAGCTCGCCGCCGCCGCGCCTGCCGGTTATGGCAGCGAATGGACGGGCGTTGCCTATCAGCAGAAGATCGCCGGCAACACCGCCGGACTCGTCTTCGGCATGGCGGTCTTCTTCGTCTTCCTGGTGCTGGCGGCGCAATATGAAAGCCTGACGCTGCCGTTGTCGATCATCCTGATCGTGCCGATGTGTCTGTTCGCGGCCATGCTGGGCGTGAACCTGCGGGGACAAGACAATAATATCCTGACGCAGATCGGTCTGGTCGTGCTGATCGCTCTTGCCGCGAAGAACGCCATTCTGGTGGTCGAATTCGCCAAGCAGGCGGAAGAGGAACAGGGCCTGTCGCCGGTCGAAGCCGCCGTTCAGGCTGCCCAGACCCGCCTGCGCCCGATCCTGATGACCAGCTTCGCCTTCATCCTTGGGGCAGTGCCTCTGGTGATCGCGACCGGAGCCGGCGCGGAACTGCGGCAGGCGCTGGGCACGGCGGTCTTCTTCGGCATGGCCGGCGTGACGGCGTTCGGACTGCTCTTCACTCCCACCTTCTATGTCGTGTGCCGCGCGCTTGGCGATCGCTTCGCCCGCCGCCGGCGCGGAGCCGGTGACAATGGCGCCGAGCCTGCATTGCAGCCGGCCGAATAAGGACAAAAGCCATGACAAGGAACTTCATCGCCTTGCTGCTCGGCGCCAGCGCCCTCACGGCCTGCGCCGCCGGGCCGGATTACAAGGCGCCTGCCACCCCGACCACGGCCGCCGCCCCCTTCATCGGGGCGGCCACCCCCGCGGTCGTTCAAGCCCCCGCCGACGATCATTGGTGGCGGCTCTATAACGATCCGCTGCTCGACGGGCTGGTCAAGGATGCGCTGTCGGCCAATACCGACATCCGCGTCGCCGTCGCCCGGCTGGAACGCGCCCGCGCCCAGCTGCGCGGCGCACGCTCCGACCGGCTGCCCGGCACCACGCTCAGCGGATCTCCGACCTATGGCCGCGTCTCGCAGGCCCAGACCCTGCCCGGCATGGATCGGGAAAACTGGACCGTCGATATGGGTCTGGACGTCGCCTATGAGGTCGATCTGTTCGGCCGGGTGAAGCGCAGCATAGAGGCCGCGCGCGGCGACGCCGGTGCGGCGCAGGCCGACACCGATGCAGTCCGCGTCGCCGTCGTCGCCGACACCGTGCGCGCCTATGTCGACGCCACCGCCTCGGCCCAGCGTATCGCCGTCGCGCAACAGACGGTCGATCTGCTCGACCAGTCGCTCCGCATTTCGCAGGCGCGCTTCGATGTCGGCCGGTCCGACCGGCTCGACGTCATTCGCATCACCTCGCTCCGCGACCAGCAAAAGGCGCTGATCCCGTCGCTGGTGGCGGATCGCAACGCGGCGCTGTTCCGCCTCGCCACGCTCACCGGCCGCACCCCGCAGGATCTGCCCGCGACCGTGCGCGACGCGAAGGTCACACCCGACCTCAGCCAGCCCATTCCCGTGGGCGACGGTCAGGCGCTGCTCGCCCGTCGCCCCGACGTGCGCGCGGCCGAACAGCGGCTGGCGGGCGACACGGCGCGGATCGGCGTGGCCACTGCCGCGCTCTATCCCCGCATCACGCTCGGCGGATCGATCGGCAGCACGGCGATCGGCGGCGGCAATATCCTGGGCGGCGGCCCGCTCAACTGGCTGCTGGGACCGCTCATCAGCTGGGCCTTCCCCAATCAGGAGGCCAACCGCGCCCGCATCGCGGCGGCGCGGGCGGATGGCGACGCGGCGCTGGCGACCTTCGACGGCACCGTGCTGCGCGCGCTGGAGGAAACCGAAACCGCCCTCTCCACCTACGCCAACGCCCTGCAACGGCGCGCCGCGCTCCAGACCGCACGTGACGAAGCGGCCCGCGCAGCCCGCATCAGCACAGCGCGTCAGCGGGAAGGGCAGATCGACTTCCTGACCGTGCTCGACGCGCTGCGTACCCAGGCGGCGGCCGACGCCGACCTCGCCGCCGCCAACCGCGCCGTCGCCTTCGCCCAGGTCGACCTGTTCCGGGCCTTGGGCGGCGGCTGGACCGCCGCCTGAAGCGACAGGACTGTTCGCCGTCCCGCCCGCATGATAGTCCCTTGTAAGGGCACCGGGCGGGGCGGCATGACAGAAGAAAGCGCGATTGCATGATGCCGCTGCCCGTCTCGCGCGCACGCATGGTCGAACTGTGGCGCTATTACCAGATGGGCCTGCTCAACACCGCCTTCGGCCTTGGTGCCTATGCGCTGCTGGTATGGCTGGGTCTCAACATGTTCGTGGCCCAGCTTCTCGCCCATATGATGGGCATGGCGTTCAACTATATCAGCTACAGCCGCCACGTCTTTCGCGACGCACGCCCGGCCAAGCTGCGCTTCATCCTGTCCTACGGCGCAAATTATCTGCTGGGCCTGGGTGCGCTTGCGGCGCTGTCGCGCGTCATCGCCTCACCCTATGGCGCTGGCTTTCTGGCGGCCGGGATCGTGTCTGTCGTCAATTATTTCGCCCTGAAGCATCTGGTCTTCCGCTCCAGGGCGACATGATCGGACAGGCCTCGCGCGGCGAACCTCTCCCGTCTCAGACCGTAAAATTGCCGGCGACGGCAAAGTCTTCGATCGGCTTGCGGCCACTCGGCACCTCGCGCGCCTGCAAGGCTTCCGGAAGCGTCGTCTTGTCCGCCTGCCGCCCGATCGCCACCGCCGCCTCGATGCGGAAACGGTCCGGCACGGCCAGTTCCCGGCGCGCTGCGTCGAAATCGACGCCGGTCATGCCATGGGTGTGATAGCCCAGCCGCGTCGCCTGTAGCGCCAGAAGCGCCCAGGCCGCGCCCGCATCGAAGCTGTGGCTGTGCGACGGCTTGAAATCGTCCGATCCGGGCGCCGCCATCTGCGTGTCGGACAGGATATAGACGATCACCGACGCATTACGCACCCAGCTCTGGTTGAACGGCAACAGCACCCCCAGGAACCGGTCCCAGTCGGCCGTGTCTCGATGGGCATAAAGAAAGCGCCAGGGCTGGTAATTGAACGCCGAGGGCGCCCAGCGCGCGGCATCGAAGATGGTATCAAGGTCTGCCTGCGGCAATGCCGACGCATCGAATGCGCGCGGCGACCAGCGCTCCAGGAACAGGGGATCGACGGCGCGAGTCACCGTGCGGGGGTCGGTAGCCATGATGTCTCCTCGTGAATGATCGGCTCGGCCGCTCTATGCCGGACGACGCCCCTGATCGCGAAGAGAAAATATGGCAACTCTGCGTTTAGCGCGCACTCTCGCAGGAGCATAGTTCGCCTTCCCGATCGGCAAGGCGCGGCGCATCGGCATCCTTTTCCAGCAGCACGACGGTCGGTTCACGCAGCAAGGCCTGCGTCAGGCGGCTCCACCAGCTTCCAGCGGGCGCATCATCCATCCGGGGTTCGATCATGGCTCTCCTTCTCGCCGACTCGCGCAGCTTACTATCAATATGATAGACAAAGAGCGCACAAGCAATGCTGCTGCGTGGCAGAGAAATGCTTGCCGGGAGGCAGCGCCATGGTCGCCGGAGCGGCGCGCGCGATGGCCGGACTACCCGACGGGACGATCGACATGTGCGGAGAAAATCGACCCGGACAGCCGGCGACGCGTGCAGTTCGCCACCAGGCTGGCCGGGATCGCAACATTGTCCGACTTGGAGAGGACATGACAACGTTGTCCAGCCTCCTTAAGTGATTCCCGTTCCCAGCGCAACAGCATTTCTCATGCCGCCCGAAAACAGAAGGGCGCGGCCATCCGAAGACGGCCGCGCCCTTCGCGCATTTGATCGGGAATCAGCCCGCGAACAGGTTGGTCGGCAGCCCGCGCACGCCGCACTCCACCTCGAAGAAGCCGCCATCATAGGCGGTCGGATCGACAAGACCCACCGTCGCCGAACTCACGAACATGCGATCGAGGTCCGGTCCGGCGAAGCAGATATTCGTCACCTGCCGGGCCGGCATCGCGATCGCGCGGTCCAGCCGGCCTTCGGGGGTGAAGCGGCTGATCCGGCTCCCGCCCCAGTGGGCGACCCAGATATGCCCCTCCGCATCCACGGTCATGCCGTCGGGATAGCCATCCTCCTCGCCGAACCGGATGAAAGGTTCCCGACCGGTCGCGCCATCCTCGGTCCGGCGGAATCGATACATCTGCTTCTTCGCGGTATCGCTATGATAGAGCCACTGGCCGCAGGGCGAGAAGGCCGGGCCGTTGGGCACCCGATAGCCGCTGTCGATGACGCGCCAGCTGCGATCGGGCGCGAGACGGTAGAGCGCGCCGCGATCATGTTCCTCGGCCATATCCATCGTGCCGCACCAGATATGCCCCTGCGCGTCCGCCTTGCCGTCGTTCATGCGGCTGCCGGGAAAATGCGGTTCGGGATCGCCGAAGGGCGTGATGGTCAGCGGATCGAGGCTGATCTCGGCGAAGCCGCTCTGGAAGCCGCCGACAAAGCCGCCGATCGCCCGTTCTGCCACCCAGCCCAGCGGCTCGGGCATCGCCCAGCGCTCGATCGCCCCGCTTTCCAGCGACAGCCGGTTGAGCGCGGGAGCGAGAATATCGACCCAATAGACGGCATTGTCACGCGCGGACCATAGCGTGCCCTCGCCCAGACTGTCCGCGACATCGCGATCGATCAGGCGCCACGCCGCCATCAGCGCTTCACCGACAGGCGATAGACCATCGCGTGATGATAGGGCTTGCCCGGATCGACGCGCGCGGACAGGAAATTGGCCTTGTTGGGGGAATCCGGGAATTTCTGCGGTTCCAGCGCAATGCCGTCGCCCATGCGGTAGAGATGCCCGCCCTTGCCGACCAGCGTCCCATCCAGGAAATTGCCCGCATAGAATTGCACGCCCGGCTCGGTCGTCAGCACCTCCAGCACGCGGCCCGACACCGGGTCTTCCAGCCTGGCGGCCAGTTCCGGCACCTTGGTCGCGCCCTTGTCCAGCGCCCAATTATGGTCATAGCCGCGCCCGGCGACGATCTGCGGGTCGCGCCCGTCGCGGATGCCGTCCGCCACGCGACGCGGCGAACGGAAATCGAACACGCCCCCCTCGACCAGCTTGAGTTCCCCGGTCGGGATCAGGTTGGCGTCCACCGGCGTATAGGCCTTGGCCGGGATCGTCAGCAAATGGCCGAGCGCGCCATCGGGCGACCCCTCACCTGCCAGGTTGAAGATCGCATGGTTGGTCATGTTGACGATGGTCGGCTTGTCGGTCTTCGCGTCGAAAGCGATGCCCAGGTTGCCGGCCTCGTCCAGCGTGTAGGTGACGGTCACGTCCAGCTTGCCGGGATAGCCCGAATCGCCATCCGGGCTGCTCAGCGCCAGCACGGCGGTCGCGGTCGGCCCGCTCTTGATCGACACGATCTTCCAGACCTTCTTGTCGAAACCCTTGCCGCCGCCGTGCAGCGAATTGACCTTGTCGTTGACCGGCAACTGATAGCGCTTGCCGTCCAGCGTGAACGCGCCGCCCGCGATGCGGTTGGCGTATCGGCCCACGGTCACGCCGAAATAATTGGGATGGTCGACATAGCCGGCCAGGTCGTCATAGCCGAGCAGCACATCGGCTTGCCTGCCGTCCTTGCCGGGGCCGGACAGCGACTGGAGCGTCGCGCCATAGGTCAGGATCTTCGCCGACACGCCCGCGCCGTTGCTGAGCGTGATCGTCTCCACCGCCGCGCCATCGGCAGTACCGGCGGGCGCGCGGCTAGCCTCGGCGGCCATTGCGGTCCCGCTTGCGAGGACCGCGCCCGACATCGCCGTCCCGCTTGCGAGGGTGAGGGCCAATGCGTATGACAACGCTGTTTTCAAATCGACGACCTTTCGCATGGACTTCCTCCCGATGACGCGCGCCCATTGACGGGCGGTTTCGGGGGATATACTCCGACAAATTCTGCGGGCGCAACCCTTGATGGGCGTCCGCCGCTGGAACTGCACTGGAGAAGGATGAATGGCAGGACCGATCTCGTCAGGCGCTGCGCCCGTCGCAACGCATAATCCCGGCACGCGCTACGGCCCCGCCCTAGCACTGCTCGCCAGCCTCTTCTTCATGTGGGGCTTCATCACGGTCATCAACAACACGCTGCTGCCGCATCTGCGCAGCGTGTTCGAACTGAGCTACACCCAGACGACGCTGATCGAATCGGTCTGGTTCATCGCCTATTTCTTCGCATCCATCCCATCGGCCAAGCTGATCGAGCGGGTCGGCTACCAGAAGTCGATGGTGATCGGCCTGCTCGTCATGGCGGCGGGCGCGCTGGGCATGACCGTCGCGGCGTCCATCCCCTCCTATGGCGTGACCCTTGTCATGCTGTTCGTGATCGCCAGCGGCATCACCCTGCTCCAGGTCGCGGCCAATCCCTATGTCGCGGTCGTCGGCAAGCCCGAAACCGCCTCGTCGCGCCTCAATCTGGTGCAGGCGATGAACTCGGCCGGCACCATGCTGGCCCCCATGTTCGGCGCCTATCTGATCCTCGGCCGGTCGAAGGGCGGCACCGCGCAGGGCGAAGTCGTCCTGACGCAGGCCGAACGTCTGGCCGACGCCCAGTCGGTGATCCTGCCCTATGTGCTGGTCGCCATCGTTCTGGCGGTTCTGGCGGTCGTCATCGCGCGCTTCCCGCTGCCCGCCATGGGCGCGGCCACGCAGCGCCACAACAAGGAAGAGCGCAAGAAATATTCGCTCTGGGCACATCGCAACCTGGTGTTCGGCATCCCCGCCATCTTCATCTACCTGATCGCGGAAATCGGCGTCGCCAACCTGTTCATCAACTTCGTCAGCCAGCCGCAAATCGCCAACCTGACGCATGAACAGGCGGGCAATTACCTGACCCTGTTGTGGGGCGGCATGATGGTCGGCCGCTTCGCCGGATCGGCGATCATGCAAAAGTTCGACGCGGGGCATGTCCTCGCCGCCTTCTCGATCGGCGCCTTCATCGTCATGCTGGCCACGGTCTTCACCACCGGCCCGGTCGCCATGTGGTCGCTGATCCTGGTCGGCCTGTTCCATTCGATCATGTTCCCGACCATCTTCACCTTGGGCATCAAGGGCCTCGGGCCGCTGACCGAGGAAGGATCGGGCCTGCTCATAATGGCGATCGCCGGCGGCGCGCTGGTGGTGGTGCAGGGCTGGCTGGCGGACCATTATGGCCTCCAGACCAGCTTCCTGCTGACCGCCGTCTGCGAACTCTACATCCTCTTCTATGCGCTCTGGGGGTCGAAGACGACCAACGCCCTGCCGGACCAGCAGATCGCGGAATAAGCCGAGGGTCGCACTTCGGACGGCAAAAGGGCCGGAGCGGGGATGTCCGCTCCGGCCCTTTTTCAATGCAAAAACCCTGCCCGTGCTGGAAGGGCCTCAGCGCGCCATCGCGCTCGCCGTATCCTCCAGCGCCAGGTCGACCAGCACGCCCATCGCCTCCGCCGCGGCCTGCGGATCGCCCGCCGCGATCGCGTCATAGACACGGACATGGTCGGGGATCGGGTTGCGCGGCAGGGCGCGGGCGCGCTGCTTGAACTGGGTGGTCCAGTTCACCGCCGCGCCGATGCTGGCGGTCAGCACCAGCAGCGCGTCGTTGCGGGTCGCGTTCAGGATCGCATTGTGGAAATCCCGGTCCGCCGCCCGCCCGGCCTCCGTCGCCAGCGTATGGCGGCGCATGGCGGCGAGCGCATCCTTCATGATCTTGAGGTCGTCCTTGTCGCGCCGTTGCGCCGCCAGCCGCGCCGCGGCCGGTTCGACGATGGCCCGCAGCTCGAACAGGTCGCGCACGAACTGGATGTCCGGCTCCCCGGCAAAGGCCCAGGCCAGCACATCGGGATCGAGCAGGTTCCAGCGGGTACGGGGCAGCACGCGCGTGCCTGCCTTGGGCCGGCTCTCGACCAGCCCCTTGGCAGTCAGCACCTGGATGGCCTCGCGATAGGCGCTGCGCGACACCTCCAGTTCCTCGGCAAAGGCGACTTCGCCCGACAGCGTGTCGCCCGGTTGATATTGCCCCGACAAGATCGCAGTGCCCAACTTGTGCGCGATGGCGCCGTGCAGCCGTCGCCCCGGTCCCCGCGCCGCCCGATCCTTGCCGTCCTTTTCCGTCTCATCCCTGTGCAAAGACGGATTTTCCTTCACCATTCGGCTTCCTCCCACCTCCATCCACTGAGGCACAGACCAGCCTAGAATACAATCATTGCCTTTACCATCGCCGTGTAATATGTCGGAGTAATTCGGAGATTCACCGCTGCGCCAGCCCTTCGCCGGCGCAGCGCTTCGCTTATTGTCGAGCAGCGCCAAAGGTCGGCGTGCGGGAGGAGAGTTTTCATGACATTGCGTCTGTTGCAGCATCGTTCGGACTCTGGCGAACGGGCGGTCATCGCCGCGCAGGGCGACGCCGCCCATTTCGTTCCGGGCTTTGCGACCATCCGCGCGCTGGCGCTGCACGCGATCGCGCAGGGCATCAGCCTCGCCGCCGCCGTCGAAGCCGCCGGCCAGGGCGAGACCGTGGACATTGCCGCCGAATATGACGCCAATCGCCTGCTCGCCCCGATCGACCATGAAGACGGCGCCCATGTCCAGCTGACCGGCACCGGCCTCACCCATCTGGGTTCCGCCGAAGGCCGCGACAAGATGCACCGCGAAGCCGCCGCCGCCGAAAAACAGACCGACTCGATGCGTATGTTCCTGGAAGGGCTGGAAGGCGGCAAGCCCGCCGCTGGCCAGGTCGGCCAGCAGCCCGAATGGTTCTACAAGGGCGACGGGTCGCAGCTTGTCGGCCCGACCGACCCGCTCGTCATGCCCGCCTTCGCCCAGGATGGCGGCGAGGAACCCGAACTGGCCGGCATCTACCTGATCGGCGAGGACGGCACGCCTTATCGCCTTGGCCTCGCGCTCGCCAACGAGTTCAGCGACCATGTCACCGAACGGCACAATTATCTCTGGCTCGCCCACTCCAAGCTGCGTCAGGCCGCGCTCGGCCCGGAACTGCTGGTCGGCGAACCGCCCGAACATATTGAGGGTGCCAGCCGCATCCTGCGCGACGGCGAAGTGATCTGGGAAAAGCCCTTCCTGTCGGGCGAGGGCAATATGTCGCACAGCTTCGCGAACCTGGAACATCATCATTTCAAATATGACCTGTTCCGCCGCCCCGGCGACGTCCATGTCCACTTCTTCGGCACCGCGACCCTGTCGTTCAGCGACGGCGTTCAGACGCAGGAAGGCGACGTCTTCGAAATCATCGCCGCGCCCTTCACCCTGCCGGTGCGCAACCCGCTCAAGCGCGCTGCATCTGTCCAGGTCGCTGTCAAGACGCTCTGACATCCATGGACCCGATCCGGATCGCGATCGTCGGCATCGGCAAGATCGCGCGCGACCAGCATGTCCCGGCGATCCGGGGCAACAGCGCCTTCAGCCTGGCGGCCACCGTCAGCCCGCATGATGCGGGCCTCGACGGCGTGCCGCACCATGCCAGCCTGGACGCGCTGCTTGCCGAAGGGCCGGCGGTGGATGCCATCGCGCTCTGCACGCCGCCCCAGGTCCGCTATGATCTCGCGGCTCAGGCGCTGGCAAAGGGCATCCACCTCTTCCTGGAAAAGCCGCCGGGCGCGACCCTGGCGGAAGTGGAAGCGCTGAAAAACCAGGCCGACAAGGTCGGCGTCAGCCTGTTCGCCGCCTGGCACAGCCGCTTCGCCGCCGGCGTCGCCCCGGCCCGCGCCTGGCTTGCCGAGCGGCGGATCGACAAGGTGTCGATCGTCTGGCGGGAGGATGTCCGCGTCTGGCATCCCGGCCAGGCCTGGATCTGGCAACCCGGCGGCCTTGGCGTGTTCGATCCCGGCATCAACGCGCTGTCGATCGTGACCCATATCCTGCCACGCCCCTTCTTCCTGAAGGACGCCACGCTGACGCTGCCGCAGAACCGAGCCGCGCCGATCGCCGCCGACCTGCTGTTCCGCGACACGGCCGGCGCGCCGATCCACATGGACCTCGACTGGCGCCAGACCGGCCCGCAAAGCTGGGACATCATCGTCGAAACCGACGCCGGCACGCTGAAGCTCGCCCAGGGGGGCGCCGTGCTGCATGTGCCGAGCGGCACGGAACATGGCGAGGACGTCGAATATGCGGGATTGTACGCCCGTTTCGCCACGCTGATCCGGGGCGGCCGGTCCGACGTCGACACCGCCCCGCTGCGACTGGTGGCCGATGCCTTCCTGCGCGGCACGCGCCAGACCACAGACCCCTTTCACGACTGATTATCCACAGGCTTGTTCACAATCTTATTCACAATTTCATCCACAGGGAGAGGACGGACATGATCAAGACCCTGCGCCGCACCACCGTTGCGCTGCTGCTCTGCGCGAGCGCACTGGCCGGGCAGCCGGCCAATGCCGACACCGACGGCAAGCCGACCACCGCCACCATCCACGCCGACCAGCCCGGCGCCATCTATGACAAGGCGATCTTCACCCAGTTCGCCGAACATCTGGGCACGGGCATCTATGGCGGCCTCTATGTCGGCAACGACAAGTCGATCCCCAACACCAACGGCTTCCGCAACGACGTGATCTCCGCGCTGCGGAACCTGTCGGTGCCGGTCATCCGCTGGCCGGGCGGCTGCTTCGCCGACGAATATCACTGGCGCGAGGGCATCGGCCCGAAGAAGGACCGCCCGGTCAAGATCAACACCCATTGGGGCGGCGTGACCGAACCCAACAGCGTGGGCACCCATGAATTTTTCGAGCTGATCCGTCAGGTCGGCGCCCAGGCCTATGTCGCCGGCAATGTCGGCAACGGCACGCCGCAGGAAATGGCCGAATGGGTCGAATATATGACCGCGCCCGCCGGCACCCTCGCCGACCTGCGTGCGAAAAATGGCCACAAGGAACCCTGGGCCGTCCCCTATTTCGGCGTCGGCAACGAATTGTGGGGCTGCGGCGGCAACATGCGGCCGGAATTTGCCGCGGATGAAACGCGTCGCTACGCCACTTTCGTCAAGGCGCCCGCCGGCACCAGGATCATGAAGATCGCCGCCGGTGCGAATGTCGACGACTATAACTGGACCGAAACGATGATGCGGGTCGCGGGCGACAAGCTCGACGGTCTTTCGCTCCATTATTATACCCTGCCCCAGGGCGGCTGGCCGCCCAAGGCCGACCCGGTCAATTTCGACGAGACGCTGTGGGCCGACACCCTGGCCAAGGCCGTCCATATGGATGAGCTGATCACCAAGCACAGCGCGATCATGGACAAGTACGACCCCAAGAAGCGGGTCTTCCTGGCCGTCGACGAATGGGGCACCTGGTACGCCCAGGATCCGGGCACCCATCCGGGCTTCCTGCGCCAGCAGAACACGCTGCGCGACGCGCTGGTCGCGTCGGTCCATCTCGACATCTTCGCCAAACATGCCGACCGCGTCCGCATGACCGCGATCGCGCAGATGGTGAACGTGCTTCAGGCGATGATCCTGACCGAAGGCAAGAAGATGGTGCTGACGCCCACCTATCATGTGTTCGAGATGTACAAGCCCTGGCAGGATGCAACGGTGCTGCCGATCGAACTCAAGACGCCCTGGTACAACAAGGACGAATTCACCATGCCGGCGGTCAGCGGATCGGCGGTCAGGGCCAAGGACGGCAAGGTCCATGTCGGCCTGTCGAACCTCGACCCGAACCAGTCCAACACCGTCACGGTGAAGCTGGACGGCCTCAACGCCGCCACCGTGACCGGCCGGGTGCTGACGGCACCGGCGATCAATTCGCACAACAGGTTCGACGCGCCCGAAACCGTCAAGCCCGCCGCCTTCACCGGCGCGCAGGTCAGCGGCGGCACGCTGACCGTGACGCTCCCGGCCAAGTCGGTGGTCGTGCTCGAACTGCAATAAGGCTTTTCGCCGACTGGGCGGGCGGTCCTTGCGGGCCGCCCGCCCTTTTTTTCATCGATCTGACCGGGGAGAGGACCGCATGGCGCGGCAGACCATCACGACGATACTGGGCCTTGCCCTGCTTGCAGCCACCGGCGCCGCCTGCGCCCGCCAGCCGGCCACCCCTGCTCCGGCCGCTGCGACGCTCAACGATCGCCTGACCGGCGACCTCGTCCCCACCCACGATCCGGTCATCGCGCGCGAAGGCGATGTCTACCATGTCTTCAGCACCGGCCATGGCGACCGGCTGATCGAAACGCGCACATCGACGGATCTGGTCACATGGACCGCGGGCAGTCCCGTCTTCACCGCCCTGCCCGACTGGGCGAAGC
Organism: Sphingobium sp. V4; assembly: GCF_029590555.1. Classification (NCBI taxonomy): domain Bacteria; kingdom Pseudomonadati; phylum Pseudomonadota; class Alphaproteobacteria; order Sphingomonadales; family Sphingobiaceae; genus Sphingobium; species Sphingobium sp. V4. The sequence goes on from NZ_CP081001.1 coordinate 2,457,106, forward strand.
AGGCCATCCCCGGCAGCAACGGCATGTGGGCGCCCGACATCAGCTTCGTGAACGGCCGCTACCGGCTTTATTATTCGGTCTCGACCTTCGGCTCGAACCGCTCGGCGATCGGTCTCGCCACCAGCCCGACCCTGGACCCCGGGGCGAAAAACTACGGCTGGCGCGACGAAGGCCTGGTCGTCATGTCGACCAGGGACGACGACTATAACGCCATCGACCCCAATTTCATCATCGATCGCGAAGGGCGCCACTGGCTCTCGCTCGGCAGTTTCTGGACCGGCATCAAGCTGTTCGAACTGGACCCGAAGACCGGCAAGCCCAAAGACCCGAAGGCCAAGCCCCTATCCATCGCCCGTCGCCCCGCTCCGGCCGGCGGCCCGGCTCCGGTCGAGGCGCCCTTCATCGTCGAGCATGGCGGCTATTATTGGCTGATGGTCAGTTACGACTATTGCTGCAAGGGCGTGAACAGCACCTATTATACTGTCATGGGCCGGTCGAAGGAGATCACCGGCCCCTATCTGGGCAAGGACGGCAGCCCGCTGATGGAGGGCGGCGGTACCATCTTCCTGCGCGCCGACCTTCAGGAACAGCAGCGCTTCCGGGGACCCGGCCACGCCGGCTGGCTGCATGACAAGGGCGGCAAGGCCAAGGAAGACCGGGACTATGTCGTCTATCATGCCTATGACCGCCAGGCGAACGGCGCCCCAACCCTGCGCATCGCGCCGGTGCGCTGGGGGGCTGACGGCTGGCCCGTCGCCGATTATTGATCCATTAGTCCGACAATCTCCAGGAGAGACGCCCGATGCCCTTCGCCCTTTCGCGCCGCAGCTTCATCGGCAGCGCTGCCGCCCTGTCGGCTGCGCCCACAATCGCCGGCGCTGCTTCGGACGCCATGGTTGCGCCCGTCCCCGCCAACCCGCTGGTCCGGCAGCGCGCCGACGCGCAGGTCTTCCGCCACGATGACGGCTTCTACTATCTGACCGGCTCGGTCCCCGAATATGACCGGCTCGTGCTGCGCCGGTCGAAGACGATCGCCGGCCTCGCCACGGCCGAAGAAACGGTGCTGTGGCGCCATGAAAAGACCGGCCCCCGCTCCGGCTTCATCTGGGCGCCGGAGCTGCACTGGATCGACGGCCGGTGGATCATGTATTTCGCCGCCGGTCCCAGCGGTGGCGGCGATGATGTGTTCCGCATCCGCACCTATGCGGTCGTTTGCGACGGCGCCGATCCCATGGCGGGCAAATGGAGCCTGCTGGGCGAATTCCAGACGCCCTGGGACAGCTTCAACCTGGATTCGACCAGCTTCGTCCACAAGGGCGTGCGCTATTTCGCCTGGGCCCAGCGCGAACCGGGCATAGAGACGAACAGCAACCTCTACATCGCCCCGCTCAAGACTCCGCTGACGCTCGCCGCCAGGCCGACGCGCCTCACCATTCCCACGCTGGACTGGGAAGTGCGCGGGTACAAGGTCAACGAAGCGCCCGCCGTGCTGCACCGCAATGGCCGCCTGTTCATGACCTATTCGGCCAGCGCCACCGACGCCCGCTACTGCCTGGGCCTGCTGACGGCGGACGAGAACGCGGACCTGATGGATGCCCGGAGCTGGACCAAGTCGCCCCAGCCGGTCTTCGTCACCAACACGCAGACCAGCGTCTACGGTCCCGGCCACAACAGCTTCACCTTGGACGAACAGGGCCGCGACATCCTCGTCTATCATGGCCGCGACTATGAAGCGATCCAGGGTGACCCGCTGTTCAACCCGGACCGCCATACCCGCGTCCAGCGCCTCTACTATACCGCCGACGGCACCCCCGATTTCGGCGTGCCGGTGGGCAACGGCCCGCTGCCCGAACGCTTCATCTCGGCCGCCAGCCCGCAGGCGCTGCTGGCGCATGACGCTATGCGGCTGATCGGCGGCAATCCCTCGCTGGCCCAGACCCAGTTCCGCCAGACGCCGGGCCGCGCCGGCAAGGCAAGCGTCATGCTCTCCCCCATCCTCCTGCCCGGTCATTATCTGGTGGCCGGCAAGGATGGCTCGGTCACGGTCCAGAAGGACCAGAACAGCGCCGACTTCGCGCTGCGCAGCCAGTTCGTCCGGCTGGAGGACAAGGCGAGCGGCCTGCTTCGCTTTGCCGCCATTTCCGCGCCCGGCAAGGCGCTGGGCCTTGCGGACGGAGAGATTCGCCTGGTGCGCAGCCGCGACGCCACCGCTTATTGGCGCGCCGACTGATCCCATCCAAGTCCGACAAAATATCAATGCCATGGGGGCCGTTCGCTATCGGGCGAGCGGCCCCTTGCGCATGGAAACGCGACCATCGCCCTTAGGGAAACCAAGGCTTTCCCGACATGCAGCATAAATGTCACTCGCGTCCCAATTCATGGGACCATAGCACCATTTTCCGCTTGCGATTCATTTGTCGGAGCAATAATTAGTCCGAGTAATTCACGCATGGCGTATGCGCCAGCTCCAGGGGAGGATATCCAAATGGCATTCAAGCCGATCGCACTCGGTTCCGCTTCCATGTTCGCGCTGATGCTCGCGGGCGCCGCCCAGGCGCAGACCGCGCCCGCCGCAGCGCCGCAGGCTGAAGAAGAGGCAGCCGACATCGTCGTCACCGGCGTCCGCGCCTCGATCGTTGGCGCCATCAACGTCCGCAAGGAAGCTGTCCAGATCGTCGACTCGATCGTGGCCGAAGACGTCGGCAAACTGCCCGACAACAATGTCATCGAAGCGCTCCAGCGCGTCACCGGCATCCAGGTCACGAACCGCACCGGCGGCGAAGCGGCGGCGATCTCGATCCGCGGCCTGCCCGACGCGCTGACCACGCTCAATGGCCGCAACATCTTCACCGCCTCAGGCCAGGCTTTCGCGCTTCAGGATCTCTCGGCCAACCTCATCCGCCAGGTCGATGTCTACAAGACCCGCGCCGCCGACCAGATCGAAACCGGCCTCGCCGGCCAGATCGACGTCAAGACCCGCCGCCCCTTCGACTTTGACGGGTTTGCCATCTCGGCGCTGGCGCGCGGCATCTATAACGAGGAGGCCGACACCTATAATCCCAACGCCGCGCTGCTGGTCAGCAACCGCTGGGAAACCGGCATCGGCGACATCGGCATCCTCATCAACGGCAGCTACACCCGCACCAAGTTCCGCGACATGACCACGACGGCGGGCGCGATGGTACCGTTCGCCACCGAAAATCCGCCTGCGGGATCGGGCTTCACCCCGCTCCAGCGCATCTTCTCCGGCTGGCAGCCTGGCCAGGAGCGCGGCCTTCCGACCGCGGCCGGTTCGACGCTGAACATCAACGGCGTCGACGTGCCCTATTATCTTTCGCGCGATGCGATCTTCAGCTCCGATCTCTACGGCAAGCGCGAACGCCCGGCGTTCAATGTCGCGGTCCAGTGGGCGCCCAACGACAGTTCGGAATATACCGCCGAAATGTTCTACAACGGGTTCAAGGGCAGCACCTTCAACAGCCTTCAGTTCAGCTTCGCCGACTGGTGGGGCAGCCTCGGCCCGAACCCCGGTTCGACCTTCGAGCTGTATGACGGCACCAACATCATAAAGTCGCGCCGCGCTGGCGACGTGTTCGGCTTCAACAGCGGCGACTTCAGCACCAACAAGACCGACTCCTACGTCTATGCGCTGAACGGCAAGTGGAATGTGGGCGAACGCGGCAAGATCGTCGCCGACCTCGCCTATCAGACCAGCACCAACAAGACGTCCTTCATCGCGATGCGCACCACCCGCGTCGCCAAGTCGATCGACGTCGATTTCAACGCCGGTGGCGGTATCCCCTCCTATCATTTCGATGATGACGCGCTGCTGGCCGACCCCAGCCAGTGGACCATCGGCGAATTCTACGACAACGCCAACAAGTCGAAGGGCAGCGCGCTGACCTTCATGCTCGACGGCGATTATGAATGGGACGAAGGCTTCATCCGCAAGATCAGCGGCGGCTTCCGTTACGACGATCGCAAGGCCCGCGATTCGGTCCGCACGCAGGACGCGGGCGGCCTGGGCGCGAACCTGTCCACCCTGCCGGCCGACGCCCTGTTCACCAACAGCGGCTTCTATGACGGCCGCGCCGACATTCCCACCAGCTGGGTGCTGGCCAATGGCTATTGGCTGTCCAAGAATGCCGACACCATCCGCCAGCTCTACAAGAATGATCCGCGCTACGCCGACCGCATTCTGCTGTCGGACCAGATGACGATGACCGACGTGTTCGACATCAACGAAGTCACTCTGGCCGCCTATCTTCAGGCCGATGCCGAAGTCTCGATCTTCGGCCGTCCGCTCCAGTTGCAGGCAGGCGTGCGTTTCGTCGCGGTCGACACCAACTTCACCTTCGTCGATCGCTACAGCACTCCGCCGCTGGTGACGCAGGCGGCATCGGGCACGGAGCGCTTCCTGCCCAGCTTCACCGCGCGTTACGATATTTTCGACAATCTGCGCCTGCGCTTCAACTATGGCGAAACGCTGCGCCGCCCCGGCTTCGCCGACCTCAACCCCAACTACACGGTGACCGGCGACCTCACCAATGTCGGCTACGGCACCGGCGGACGCGGCAATCCGGCGCTGCGGCCGACCACGTCCAAGAATTTCGACCTTGCGCTGGAATGGTATTTCGAACGCAGCAGCGCGATCTACGCCACCCTGTTCCGTCGCGAGATCGACGGGCTGGTCGTGCCGATCACGTCGCTGACCACCGTCCCAGGCTCGGGCCTCAACACCAACAGCTTCCTCATCACCCGCCCCGAAAACGCCTCGGACGGCGTGCTCAAGGGCGTGGAGCTGGGCCTGACCTATTTCCCGACCTATCTGCCCGGCCCGCTCAAGGGGCTTGGTTTCCAGGGCAGCCTGACGATCCTGGACTCCAAGCAGAATATCCCGCTGGTCGACATCAACGGCAATGTCACGGGGCAGACGACATCGTCCTTCTTCGGCGTGTCCGACCTCAGCTACAATGCGACGCTGGCCTATGAGCGCGGCCCGATCGGCGCGCGTCTCTCCTATGTCTGGCGCAAGGAATTCCTCGCCAACAACGAAGCACGCCTGTTCGCCAACCCGATCGGCGTATGGCGCGCGCCGGAAAAGAGCCTGGACTTCCAGCTGACGGCCAAGATCAACGACAGCCTCGGCCTCACCTTCGACGCGGTCAACCTGACCCGATCGAAGATGCAGACCTACTACAAGTTCGAAGATGTCGGCGGCCCGGACAAGTTCAACCTGGGGACCACACTGCTGGCGCGCACCTTCGCGCTGGGTGTCCGCTACACGTTCAAATGAGTGCCCGATGGGGCGCGGTGTCTCCTCACCGCGTCCCGTCATCATGGCGGCCGCTCCGGGAAATCTCTCCAATTCCCGGAACGGCCGCCATATTTGTTTGCACATGATCGGGAGACCAGGGATGCGCGCGATGAGGATTCTGCTGCTGGCGGGCGCCGCCATGATCGGGATCGGCGCCGCCCCGCCCCCGTCCTCGATGGACATGGACGCCATCGCCGCCCGGCGCTTCGGCAATGACGCGCCCTGGTATCGCGATCGCATCCCCTTCTTCGAGTCCGCCGATCCCAGGATCGACGCCGTCTATTATTATCGCTGGCAGATTTTCCGCGCGCATCAGCGCGACCTCGGCGCCGAAGGCTACATCTCGACCGAATTTCTGGATGATGTCGACTGGCAGCGCCATCCCTATGCCAGCCTCAACGATGCGACCGGCTTTCATCTGGGCGAAGGGCGCTGGCTGAACGATCGGCGCTTCGCCGACGACTATATCAATTTCATGTATGGCGGCGGCAACGACCGCCATTTCACCGATCATATGGCGGATTCGGTCTGGGGCCGCTACCTGGTCGACGGCGACCGTGCCGGGGCGTTGCGGCACCTTGCCGTCATGAACCATATCTACCGGCTGTGGGACGAGAAGTTCGACTTCGACAAGGGGCTGTATTTCGTCGAACCGCTGCTCGACGCGACCGAATATACCGTCTCCTCGATCGACGCCTCGGGCGGGAAGGACGGGTTCCGCGGCGGCGACGCCTTCCGCCCCTCGGTCAACAGCTATATGTTCGCCAATGCCCGCGCCCTGTCCCGCATGGCCGAAATGGCCGGCGACCGCGCGATGGCCGCGGACTATGCCGCCCGCGCCGACGCCCTGCGCAAACGCGTGCTCGACGACCTGTGGAGTGAAAAACTCTCCCATTTCATCGACCGCCACCAGTCGCGGAAGAATCCATTCGTCAGCTATTGGCAACCGATCCGCAACCGCGAGTTGGTCGGCTATCTGCCGTGGATGTTCGATCTGGTCCCGGACGATGCGCGATATGCGCAGGCATGGCGCCATCTGCTCGACCCCGCCTCGCTGGCCGGGGCGGCCGGGATGCGGACGGTCGAGGCCGGCTACGAATATTATATGCGCCAGTACCGCTATCTCGGCGCCGACCCCGAATGCCAGTGGAATGGCCCCGTCTGGCCCTATCAGACGACCCAGGTGCTGCACGGCATGGCCAACCTGCTCGATCATTACCGCCAGCCCGGCCCCGTCACCCGCAGCGCCTATATGCGCCTGCTGCGCCAATATGCCGCGCTCCACTATCAGGGGGACAGGCTGGATCTGGAGGAGGATTATCACCCCGAAACCGGCCGGCCGATCGTCGGCCTCGATCGCAGCCATCATTATTTCCATTCGGGCTTCAACGACCTGATCCTGACCGGTCTGGTCGGCATCCGTCCCCGCGCCGACGATGTGCTGGACGTGAACCCGCTGCTCCCCCAGGCCGGCGACCCCCAGGCGCTCGACTGGTTCCGGGTGCAGCATGTCCCCTATCATGGACATGACATTGCCGTGACCTGGGATGCGGACGGCAGCCATTACCGGCGCGGCAAGGGGCTGTCCGTCGAGGTGGACGGCCGGGAAGTCGCCCGCCGCGACACGCTTGGCCGCATCGAAGTCCCGGTCACGCGCGCCGCCGCGCCCGCAATTCACCGACCGATCAACCACGCCGTCCAGCTCGTGCGCGGGCAGTTCCCGATCGGTTCGGCCTCCAGCAACGGCGACGTCGAAAATGTCCATGACGCGATCGACGGGCGCGTCTGGTTCTTCCCCGAACTGCCCAATGGCTGGTCGTCTGCTCCTTCCCCCGCCCGCCAATGGTATGCCATCGATCTCGGCAGACCCGTCGACATCGCCCGCGCCGAACTCGCCTTCTTCGCCGACGGCAAGGGCTTTGCCGTGCCGGAAACTTACCGCCTCCAGGCGTGGATCGACGGCGACTGGCGCGACGTCGCGACGCCGAAGGGGCGCCCGGTCGCCAACGGCGTCACCGGCCTGCGCTGGTCGGCACGCCGCACCAGCAAGGTCCGCCTGCTCTTCGCCCAGCCAAGCGGCAAGGCGGTCCGCCTGGTCGAATTCAAGCTGTTCGGGGCATAGACAACGGAGGAAGGGCCAAAACCCTCCATCCCGGACCATCCTCTCTGGCCACCGCACGAAAGGAATGATACACCCCGAAATAAGTCAAATGACGCAGATACTCGCCCCTTCCCGTCCCGGCATCTATGCCAAGGGCACCGAAACCGTCGACGCCATCCTCAAGGCGGCGCTGGACGTGCTGATCGACGAGGGGGCGGATGCCTTCACCATCCGCCGCATCGCCGCGCGCTGCGACATGAAGGTGGGCAATGTCAGCTATCATTTTCCGCGCAAGGAAATGCTGATCCAGGTGCTCCTGGACGAGCTGGTCGACAGCTATGGCAAGCTGCTCGAGGAGGTCGTGCGCAAGCCCGGCCTGACTGCCGAGGAACGGCTGAAGCTGGTCATCATCCTGTGCCTCGACGATATCGGCTCGAAGCGGACCACCCATCTGTTCACCGAATTATGGGCGCTGGCCAATCACAACCCCTTCGTCGCCGACCGCGTCCGCGCCTTCTATGAGCGCGTCCATGGCGTGATCGGGGGATATGTCGCCGCTATAAACCCGACGCTCAGCGCGGAGGATGTCCGCACCGTCGCGCTGTTCATCAGCGCGACGATGGAGGGCGCCACACCCTTTCTGGGCCATGGCAAGCCCTGGGCGGACAAGATGCCGGCCTTCACCGCGCTCGCGGTCCAGTCGCTCGTCACCCTCGCCCGCACGGCCACCTCGGCGGACATCGCTGCCCTCGCGCCGGTGCGAGAAACCGAACCGGCCTGAACGACGGGCCGGCCCCGCAACATTTTTTGTTGCTACGTCATTTCTCCCCCTTGACCAAATCTGGACAGCCGTCAAACCTTGTCGCCGACGCAGCAGGCACCAAGGGGGATCAGCCAGCATGTCGACCACCAGTCGCAGGATTTTCGCCGCCACGCTTTCCGCCATGCTGCTGGGCAGCGCCGCCGTGGCGGCGGCGGCGCCCGCCGACACCAGTGTAGCGCTGGAACCCGAAGAATCCGACGTCCTGACCATCGACCCGCCCAAGCCGACCTGGTTCTTCGTCGATGGCGGCTGGGACATGCCGGGCACCAGCATCTTCGACGGCGAAAGCGGCAAGATGAAGGGCATGGTCGAAACCCGGCGCCTCGCCGACATGGCGATCGATCCGGCCGGCAAATATTATTATGTCGCCGAAACTATCTGGTCGAAGGTCGATCGCGGCACGCGGCAGGACATGATTACCGTCTATGACAGCAAGACGCTGAACCTGGTCACCGAAATTGCCCTCCCCGGCCGCATCCTGATCGGATCGCGCAAGAATAATTTCATCGTCAGCGACGATGGCAAGACCGCCTATGTCTACGATTTCAGCCCGACCTCGGGCGTGAACATCGTCGATCTCGCCAGGAAGAAATTTACCGCCTCGATCGAACTGCCCGGCTGCGCCAGCCTCATCCCCAATCCGGGCGTGGGCTTTTCGGCGCTCTGCTCGGACGGCTCGCTCGCTACCGTCGCGGTCAAGGGGACGAAGGGCGACATCACCCACACCGCCCCCTTCTTCGACGCGACCAACGACCCGATCTTCGACAATTTCGCCTATGACCGGAAGACGAAGACAACCACCTTCCTCACCTATACCGGCCAGGTCTTCACCGCCCGGATCGGCGCGACGCCCACCGTCTCGGCGCCCTTCTCGATCCAGGCGGCGGCCGGCATCCGCCCCGGCGAAACCAGGCCGCTCGAACTCAACTGGTATCCCGGCGGCCGCCAGCCGATGGCGCTGCACCGTCCGACCGGTCATCTCTTCGTGCTGATGCACATGGGCGAATACTGGTCGCACAAGGCGTCCGGTGGCGAAATATGGCAGGTCGACGTCGCCGCCAAAAAAGTGGTCAAGCGCTTCGTGCTGAAGGAGCCGATGAACAATATCGAAGTGTCCCAGACCGAAAAGCCGCTCCTCTACCTGAACGGAGAGAAGGGCGAGGCGCTGGTGCTCGACGTCGCCACCGGCGAGGAAAAGCACAAGATCGAGAAAGCGGGCGGCGGTATCATCACCGTCCTGGAGCCGAACTGACCATGGCCGCGCAGGCGCTGGACCTCTTCGGCCTGACCGTCTCGATCGCCGTCGGCCTGCTGTTCCTCGTCGCCGGCGTCGCCCAGTGGCGGCACCGCGCGTTGCTGCCCGGCGTGATCGCCAATTACCGCCTGCTGCCCGTCGCGCTGGTCGGCCCAGCCGCGATCGCGCTGCCTCTGGTGGAAGTGGCGACCGGCGTCGCCCTGCTCATCGGCCTGCACCCCCTGCCGGTGCTGGTCGCCGTGGGGCTGCTGCTGCTGTTCGCCGCCGCGATGGCGATCAACATCGTGCGCGGCCGCGGCCATATCGATTGCGGCTGCGGCCATGGCGCGCTGCGCCACCCGATCGGCTGGCCACTGGTCGCGCGCAACGTCGCGCTCGCGTCGCTGCTGGGCCTGCACCTGCGGCCGGCGTCGCCCTTCGCCGCCATGGATGTCGCCACGGCGCTGGCCGGCGGCGTCGCCATCGCCCTCCTCTGCCTGCTGCTCCAGTCGCTGACCGCGCTTGCAGCCTCTCCCGCGCATCGGAGATAATATGCTCACCTCGCTCATCATCTCCCAGATCATCTCCTGGATCGTCATCCTCGGCCTCGTCGTCGCGCTGCTGGCGCTGGCGCGGCAGGTGGGCGTGCTGCACATCCGCGTCGCCCCCGCCGGCGCGCTCGCCACCAGCGGCGGGCCGTCCGTCGGCACCACCACCGGCCCGATCGCCGCGCGCGACCTCGACGGGAATCCGGTGACGATCGGCGGCCACGCCCATGGCGCGAAGCTGCGCCTGCTGCTCTTCGTCTCAGCGCAATGCCCGCTCTGCAAGGCGGTGATCCCGATGGCGACCAGCTTCGCCAGGGCAGAGCGCGTCGCGCTGAGCTTCATCGGCGATGACGATGCCGACGCGCAGCGGGCGATGATCGCGCAGCACGGTCTGGAAGGCCACCCCTTCATCAACGGCCCCCAAGTCGGCCAGGCCTATCAGGTCGCCAAGCTGCCCTTCGCCGTGCTGCTGGACGAAGAGGGCGCGATCCTGTCCAAGGGGCTGGTCAACAGCCGCGAACATCTGGAGAGCCTGGTCGTCGCCCATGAAATGGGCATCCGCACGGTGCAGGATTATATCGGCAGCCTGAAGGCGCAGGCCGCGTAAGAACAGGATTGGGGGCAAGACAGATGACGAAGTTCAACGCCGACGCCTTGGGGGAAAAGCTGCTGCGCCGGTTCGCGGGCGGCTCCTCGCGCCGATCTATGCTCACGCGCCTGGGGGCCGCGCTGGTCGCCGCCCCCGCCTTCCCGCTGCTCCCCGTCAGCCGCGCCGAAGCCGCCAAGCCCGACCGCTCGCCCGAAGCCAAGACCTTCTTCGCCCGCACGGCGCAGACGAAGGATGACACCAAATGCGACTATTGGCGCTATTGTGCGATCGACGGGGCGCTCTGCACCTGCTGCGGCGGCGGCATCCACAGCTGCCCGCCGGGGTCGGAGCCGTCGCCCGTCTCCTGGGTCGGCACCTGCATCAATCCGGACGACGGCAAGGCCTATCTGATCGCCTATCGCGACTGTTGCGGCAAGCCGGCCTGCGGCCAGTGCGCCTGCGACAATACCGATCGCGAAACGCAGCTTTACATGCCGCAGCTCAACAATGACGTCATCTGGTGCTTCGGCACCAGCAGCATGGATTATCACTGCTCCACTGCGGTGATGGTGGGCGCCGCGAGCTGAGAAGCGATTGGCCGGGCGTTGTCCGCCGTCGGACCGTTTCGGTCGCAATGATGGGTGGAGATGAAAGGGAGCCGGCACGGATAGCGAATATGCCGACCAGGATGCCATCACGCCAACTCGGTCCCCTCCTCTGCGCCGCGCTGCTGCTCGCCGGCGGAACCGCCGCGCTGCGCGCCGCCCTGCCGCCCATGGGTCCGCTCCCTGCCGCCATCACCGATCCGGCGATGGCGCGCGCCGACTATGTCGAACAATGCGCCGGCTGCCATGGCGTCGCGGGCAGCGCGGCCCCCGCCCAGCTGCCTGAACTGCGCGGCCGGGTGGGCTGGTTCCTCTGCACGCCGCAGGCCCGCGCCTATCTCATCCGCCTGCCCAATGTCGCGCACAGCCGGATCAGGGATAATCAGCAGCTGGCCGACATGATGAATTATGTCGTCTTTGGCCTGGGCGGGGCGAGCGCACCGTCGGGCGCAGCCCCCTTCACGGCCGAGGAAGTCGCGCGTGAACGCCGGCAGCCGCTGTCCACCACCGCGCTCAAGGCCGAACGCGCCCGCCACGTCGAAACCGCGATCCGCCACTGCAACGCCCCCACCTCCCTCCGCCTCCTCTATCCGGGCCAGAAGGGATAGGGCAGGGATTGGCGGCAGGTTTGGGTTTGAATGGACTGACAGCCTTACGCTTCCGCCTTGCAACGGCAGATCATGTCCGCTCCTGCTGGGCTTCCCGACCAATCCGAAGGAAGATTTCTACCCCGCAAACCCATCCGTCGCGCGGATCAGCGCATCCAATATGCCCGGCTCATTGTAGGCGTGCCCCGCGCCCTCGATCATCTCGAAGCGCGCCTGCGGCCAGGCGCGATGCAGCGCCCAGGCCGTTTCCGCAGGACAGGCCATGTCGTAGCGGCCCTGCACGATGACGCCGGGAATATCGCGCAGCCGGCCCGCATCGCGGATCAGTTGCCCCTCCTCCAGCCAGCCGCCATGGACGAAATAATGATTTTCGATCCGCGCGAAGGCGAGCGCGAAATCATCCGCATCATGGGTCGCCGACAGCGCCGGGTCGGGCAGCAGGCGGATCGTCTCGCCTTCCCACAGGCTCCAGGCGCGGGCTGCGGCCAAGCGCGCCGCGCGATCCTCGCCGGTCAGGACGCGGCGATAGGCCGCGACCATGTCGCCCCGCTCCGCTTCGGGGATCGGCGCGACGAACCGCTCCCATTTGTCGGGATAGATGCGGCTGGCGCCCTGCTGATAATACCAGTCGATCTCCTGCCTGCGGATGGTGAAGATGCCGCGCAGCACCAGTTCGGTCACACGCTCCACATGCGTCTGGGCGTAGGCCAGCGCCAGGGTCGATCCCCAGCTGCCGCCGAACACCAGCCATTGCTCCACCCCCGTCATCGCCCGCAGCCGTTCGATGTCGGCGACCAGGTGCCAGGTCGTGTTGGCGTCGAGACAGGCGTGCGGTGTCGATCGGCCGCACCCGCGCTGGTCGAACAGCAGCACGTCATAGCGCGCGGGATCGAACAGCCGGCGATGATCGGGCGCAATGCCCCCGCCCGGCCCGCCATGCAGGAAGACCGCCGGCTTGGCGCCCGGCGTGCCGACCCGTTCCCAATAGAGGCTGTGGCCGTCTCCTACGTCAAGATGACCAGTGGCATAGGGGGTGATCGGCGGATAGAGGCTGTGCATCCCCCGTCCTAACAGGTGGCGGGGCGTAGCGGAATGGGGGCAGGCAGACATGCGATGGATGATGGCGATATGGGGCGCACTGGCGCTGGCGATGGCCGCGCAGGGGGCGAGCGCGAAACCCGCCGCACCCGTGGCGGCCAAGCGGCTGGTGATCGTCGATGATGACATGATCGGCCTCAACGGCGTGCCGCTGCTGCTGCTGCAGAGCCCGGGCGTGGAGGTGCTGGGTATCACCACGACCAGCGGATCGGTCTGGCGCGACACTGCCACCGCCTATGCGCTGCGCACGCTGGAGATACTGGGGCGGACCGACGTGCCGGTGGTGCCGGGCGCAACGCTGCCACTGCTCAACAGCGCAGAGGCGACCAGGCGCTGGGAAGGCCTCTATGGACGGCTGGTCTTCAAGGGGCCGTGGACCGACTATTGGCCGGGCGACACGATCCAGGAGCATCCGGGCGCCGGCGATCCGACCCGCGTGCCCGATCTCCCCATCGGCAATCCGACGACGAAGCCCAGCTCAGAGATCGCCGCTGCCTTCCTGGTGCGGATGGTGAAGGCGCATCCGGGCGAGATCACCCTGTTCGCCACCGGCCCGATGACCAATATCGCGATCGCCCAGAGCCTCGACCCCGGCTTTGCCGCCAATGTGAAGGAAATCGTCTATATGGGCGGCAGCCTGGCGCCGCATCAGCGGTTGCAGGGCGCATCGGCCGAGCAGTTCGCCCGCGAATTCGTCAATTCGCCCCGGCGGGAGTTCAATATCCGCTGGGACCCCGAAGCCGCCAGGATCATGGCCCATGCCCCATGGCGGAAGATCACCATGATCCCGGTCGATCCGTCCACCGGCACGCAATGGACCCGCACCTTTCTCGATAGCCTGAAGCCCGCCGGGACGGTATTGACCGACCTGTTCCAGACCGGCCTCGCGCCCGGCTTTCCCATGTGGGACGAGATCGTCGCCATGGTGTGGCTGAACCCGGAGATCGTGACCAGGGACGAAACCTTGTGGATCGATTTCGAGACCAGCCAGACCGCGGCCTATGGCGATACATTGTCCTGGACGCAGGCCTATCGACCGCATCTGGGCGAACAGGCGCAGCGGGTCATCCTGTCGGTCGACCGCACGAAGATGGAGGGGGCGATGGCACGGCTCTACATGCGCCCCGTCCACGCTTCGACCAACGACAGGAAGCGATCGACCGACGCCGGGGCGGGCCGTTGAACCCCACGCGCGGCGGGCGCATGATCGCCCTCCTTGCAGGAGGGGAAATCATGCGCCTGACGTTCGCACTTGTTCTGACGACATTGGCGATCGCCGCCCCGGCCGTCGCCGCCCCATCGCCCGATTATGCCGCCGCGCTGGCGGACCCGAAGCGCCCGGCCGAGGCCAGGGCGCTGGACGACAGCCGCAGGCCCGCCGAAACGCTCGCCTTCCTGGGGCTGAAGCCCGGCATGAAGGCGGCCGACATCATGACCGGATCGGGCTATTGGGCGGAGATCATGGCCGACGCCGTCGGGCCGAAGGGCAAGGTGACGGCGTTCGAGCCCAACCAGTTCTACACCCAGCCCGACGAGCAGCTGAAATGGAAGGCGCTGGTCGCCCGCCGACCCGAAGTGAACTGGGCGCGTTATCCGTTCGAGGCGTTCAGTGCGCCCGCAAACAGCTTCGACTTCACCATCATCAACCTCAGCTACCATGATCTCTACTGGCAGTCGGACAAATATGGCATCCCGCGCACCGATCCGGCGGCCTTCGTGAAGACGCTCTACGCGGCGACGAAGCCCGGCGGGATCGTCGGGATCATCGACCATGTGGGCGGCGCGGGCGACACCCGCGCGGTCGTGGACAAGCTGCACCGCATCGACCCGGCCGTGGTGAAGACCGATTTCGCCGCCGCCGGCTTCGTGCTGGAGGCGGAAAGCCCCCTGCTCGCCAATCCGGCGGACGATCACATGAAACTGGTGTTCGATCCGGCGGTCCGCGGCAAGACCGACCGCTTCCTGTTCCGCTTCCGCAAGCCGAAGGGGTAAGCAACCCGCCTGGCATCGATCCGCTCTTGTACCGGAAGGGACCAGTTTTGCCGTTCGAGCCTTTTTGTTTCATCACCCGTCCGCTTTTCCGTCACCCCAGCGAAGGCTGGGGTCTCAGGCGATCAGAGGATGAGATTTGAAATATCCCGCCAATCGGGATTGCTCTCCTCTAGGCGCCGGATTTCCATTCGCGCTTCCGCCCCATTAGTGCCTTCTCACGGGCAATGGCGTGTGTGATGTCATCATGGGGTCCTGCCAGAACGAGTAGCGTGAGGCCGTATTTTTTGCAGACAGCAGACCCAGTGCCGTTGCGATGCTGTTCGACGCGCGCAGCAAGGCTGGCCGTGACGCCTATATACAGGACGCCTCTCGCCTTGTTCGTCATAATGTAAGAGTAGCCGCCTTGCGCCATTCCCTATCGTTGCGCGCATCCGCCTGAGATGCCAGCTTTCGCTGGCATGACGAAATAACATGCCGGCCCTTGCGTTAAGACGCTCGTAAACCCGACCGTCCGCTTTCCACCCCCTTTGTCCGTCCCGATCCGACCGCCCGCTCCCGCTTTGGCCGCAAGGCGCGGGATGACGCGGCATCGCGTCGCTGCCATCCTGCCGCGCATGAACCTCGACGACCTTGACCGGCATGGCGCGGCGCGCCTGCCCGCGCTGCTCTCCCCCGACCAGTGCGCCGCGATCATCGCGTTGTGGGACGATCCCTCCGCCTTCCGCAAGGAGGTGGTGATGGCGCGACACGGCTATGGCAGTGGGCGCTATCGCTATTTCGCCTATCCGCTGCCCGATCCGGTCGCGGCGCTGCGCGAGGCGCTGTGGCCCGCGCTGGCGCGGCACGCCAATCGCTGGGCGGCGATGCTCGGAACGGGCGACATCTATCCCGCGCGTCACGCCGATTTCCTCGCCCGCTGCGCGCTGGGCGGGCAGGACAAGCCGACCCCGCTGCTGCTGCGCTATGAAGCGGGCGACTGGAACGCGCTGCACCAGGATGTCTATGGCCCGCATATCTTCCCGTTGCAGGCGGCGATCCTGCTGTCGCAGCCGGAGCATGACTTCAGCGGCGGCGCCTTCCTGCTGACCGAACAGCGGCCGCGAATGCAGTCCCGACCCGAAGTCGTGCCGCTGGCCCGGGGCGACGCCGTGATCTTCCCGGTGCGCGACCGGCCGGTCATGGGCGCGCGCGGCGTCCATCGCGTGCAGATGCGCCATGGCGTCAGCCGCCTGCTGTCCGGCACGCGCTACACGCTGGGGATCATCTTTCACGACGCCGCCTGACGTCCCACCCGTTCCGGTCCAGCCAGCCCCGGTTCAGCCACCCCATTACATTTTGCGACAAATTTGTCCGGCAAATGCCAGAATCCTGCGACAAGTGGCGGCTATGCAAATAGGGGTAACAAATCTGTCCCTGGGGGGTTTTCGTGCGCCGTTCCGTATCCGTCTTTCTGCTGCCCTTGATGCTGGGCGTAGCGCCCGGCGCGCTGATGGCCCAGCCGCAGCAGCAACAGCCCAGGGGCGCTGCGCAGGAGGCGAGCGACGAGGGCGAGGAGATCATCGTCACCGGCCAGCCGCAGCGCGGCGCGGTGATGGGAGAGATCGAGCCGGAACAGCAACTGTCCCCCGCCGACGTGCGCGCGCTGGGCGTCACGTCGATCAACGACCTCATCACCGAATTGTCGCCCCAGACCAACGGCACCCCGGTCGTGCTGCTGAACGGCAAGCGCATCTCCAGCTTCGCCGAAATTCGCGACCTGCCGACCGAAGCGGTAGCGCGGGTCGACATATTGCCCGAGCAGGTGGCGCTGAGCTATGGCTATGCGCCGACGCAGAAAGTGGTGAACATCGTCCTGCGCCAGCGTTTCCGTGCCGAGACAGGCGAGATGGAGTTGGGCACGACCACCGAGGGCGGGCGCGAGAATGGCGAGTGGGAAGCGGGCATCCTGCGCATTCGCGGCGACAACCGCTTCACCCTGAACCTGGAATATAGCCGCGCCGCCCGCCTGCTGGAAAGCGAGCGCGACATCACCACCACCCCGGCCAATCGCCCCTATGCGCTGGCGGGCAATATCGGCTCGACCACGCTGGGGGCGGAGATCGACCCGGCCCTGTCGGCGCTGGCCGGCCAGACCGTGACGGTGGCCGCCGTGCCGGCGATCGCGGCTGGCGGCGCACCGACGCTGGGCGATTTCGTCGCCGGCGCCAATGCGGCGGCCGTGACCGATCTCACCCGCTATCGCACGCTCAGCCCCGCGACCGAGAATTTCTCCGTCAATGCCACGCTCGCCCGCGCGCTGGGCGGCGTGTCGGCGACACTCAACGGGCGGCTGGAACTGTCGGAAAATGACTCGCTCCAGGGGCTGTCGACGGCGGCCCTGGGTCTCGATGCCGGCGGCCCCTTCTCCCCCTTCGGCCAGGACGTCACCCTCTATCGCTATCTGGCGCAGGCCGGCGCGCTGGGGCAGCAGATCCGCGGCACCACCGGCCATGTCGGCCTGACGCTGAACGGGCAGATCGGCCGCAAATGGCAATGGTCCTTCACCGGCAATGGCGACCTGTCGATCACGCGGACGCGCACGGATCGCGGCGTTGCGACCGACGCGATCCAGGCGGCGCTCGACGCGGGCGATCCAAACGTCAATCCCTATGGCGACTTCGCGTCCGGCCTGCTGTCGACCCGCCTGACCGACACGGCGCGCGCCAAAAGCCAGGCGGTGAGCGCCGACCTGCTGGTGAGCGGCGCGCTGCTGCGCCTGCCCGCCGGCGACGTCATGACCTCGATCCGGCTGGGCGGATCGGCCAACGGCTTTGAAAGCCGCTCGATCCGCTCGGGGGTCGAACGGCCCACTGACTATAGCCGCCAGATCGGCAGCGGGCAGATCAGCATCGACCTGCCGCTTACCAGCCGGTCCAGGGGCGTGCTGGGCGGCGTCGGCGACATCGGCGTCAACCTGAATCTCGCGGCGCAGCAATTGTCCGACTTCGGCACCCTCTCGACACTCGGCTATGGCCTGCGCTGGCAGCCGGTGAAGGCGGTGCAGATCCTCGCCTCCGCCAATCAGGACCGGGCCGCGCCCACCGGCGCGCAGATCACCGATCCGCTGATTTCCACGCCCAACGTTTCGGTCTTCGACTATGCGACCGGGCAGAGCGTGTTCGTGACGCAATTGTCGGGCGGCAACGCCTCGCTGCGCGAAAGCGTGCGCGACCAGTTCCGCCTGAGCGCCACCGTCAAGCCGTTCGAAAAGCCGAACCTGACCCTGACCGCCACCTATCTCAACAGCCGCACTAGCAATCCGATCGCCGCCTTCCCGACGCCGACGCCCGACATCGAAGACGCCTTCCCGCAGCGCTTCCTGCGCGACGCCGACGGCAATCTGGTGCAGGTCGATGCGCGGCCGATCAATTTCCTCCGGTCGCGCAGCGAGCAACTGCGCTGGGGCTTCGACCTGTCCATCCCGCTCAAGTCGCGTATCCAGAAGCTGATGGAGGCATGGCGCGCTTCGGGCGGCAAGCCCGAGGATCGGCCGCCCGAATTACAGGCGCTGTTCGGCAATCGCCAGCCGCGCCCCGGCGGGCAGGACGGCGCCCCCCCGCCGGGCGAGGGCGGCGACCGACCGCGCGGCGAAGGCAATAATGCCGGACCGGGCGGACAGGGACGGCCGGGCGGCGGCTTCGGCGGTCCCGGCGGCTTTGGCGGCGGACGGGGACAGGGCGGTGGCGGTGGCCGCCTCAGCTTCAGCCTCTATCACACCTGGCATCTGGAAGAGAGCATCCTGATCGCGCCGGGCGTGCCCGAACTCGACCTGCTGAACGGCGACGCCACCGGATCGTCGGGCGGCCAGCCGCGGCATGAGGTCAAGGCGCGGATCGGCTATATGAACAATGGCATCGGCGCGCGGCTGGGCATCGACTGGGAAAGCGGCACCCATGTCGATGGCGCGCTTGGCGGCGCATCGCGCCTCGAATTCGGCAGCCTCGCGACCGCGAACCTGCGCCTCTTCGCCAATCTGGGGCAGATGCCGCAACTGACGAAGGACATGCCCTTCCTGCGCGGCGCGCGCGTGTCGATCGGCATCGACAATATCTTCAACCAGCGGCGTGAGGTGCGCGACGCGACCGGGGCGACGCCGCTGCGCTACCAGCAGGATTATCTCGACCCGCTGGGCCGCACCGTCTCGATCAGCTTCCGCAAGCTGTTCTTCCCCAATTTCGGGGCGGGCAACCGGCCGCCTGGTTAAATCCCCGTTAGGGACGCCTAAAGCCCGTCCTTCCCCAGCCGTTATGGTCAGTCGTAACGCCGCTTTGGAGACGGACGATGAAACCCATCAGGCTTGTGGTCGTCGATGATTCGCTGACCATCCGCGCCATGATCGAAACGCTGCTGGAAAAGGACCGCCGCGTCGAAGTGGTCGGCATCGCCGGCAATGGCGAGGAAGCGATCGAGATGATCCGGCGCGAAAAGCCCGATGTCGTCACGCTCGACATCGCCATGCCGGGGCGCGACGGCATGGCGGTGCTGGACGAGATCATGGACATGGACCCATGCCCCGTCATCATGCTGTCCAGCCTGCTGCGCGACGGCGCGCCGATCGTCGCCGAAGCGCTCGACCGGGGCGCCGCCGCCTGTTTCAACAAGGCGATGATCGTGCGCGAGGCCAAGCGCTTCCTGAGCCTGATCCGCACCGTCGGACGCGGCCTTGCGATCGTGGAGGAACCGGTCGCGATCGCCGCCTGACGCGGCGACCGGCGGGTTCGATACAGATGAGCAGCGGTGACGGGGGATTATTTCCCCTTCATCGCCTCCACCGCCGCCAGCGTGCTCTTCACATGGCCGGCATAGTTCATCTCGCTATGGACGAAGGCGATACGCCCCGATGGCGCGATGACATAGGAAGTGCGGTCGGTCATGCCCGGCCGCATCTTGAGCGCCACGTCATAGCCCGACACGATGCCCGGCCCGGCCGATGCGACCGCGAACTTGCCCGCACATTCCTTGGTCGAGAAAGCGACCAGATCGTCGACCGGGTCGGCGGACATGCCGATGACGGTGGCGCCCGCCGCCTTGAACTTCTCGATATTCTCGGCAAATTCGCGCGCTTCGGCCGAACAGCCCGGCGTGAAGGCCTTGGGGAAGAAATAGAGCACCACCGGCCCGCGCTTCAGCTGGTGCGACAGGGTCAGGGTGAAGGTCTTGCCCGCCTGCGCGCCGCGCGTGGTGAAGTCGGGCGCCTTGGCGCCCACGGCGAGCGCGGCCATGGCGGCGCCGGGCAGGAGGACGGTGGCAGCGGCAGCGAGGAGGATAGACAGGCGCTTCATCAGGATGCTCCAATAATCATGCGGCCAAAATCAGACAGAAGGCGGGGGCTGTTCCCACAATTCGATCGCATTGCCCTCCGGATCGTGAATGCGGGCAAAACGGCCGACCTGCGGATCGTCCCATTCCGGCCTGGTGATGATCTCAACGTTGGCGGCGCGCAAGTCCTCCAGCAGCCCGTCAAGGTCCGACACGCGAAAATTGAGCATGAATGCCTTGTCGGCCGCGAAATAATCGCTGTCGGCCTTGAACGGGGCGAACACCATCGGCCCGCCCTGCGGCTGCCAGATCCACTCATTGGGCGTGTCGCCGGGATCGACCACGCAGCCGCCGCCGACATTCAGATGCGTGCGATACCAGGCGGCCAGCGCCTCGGGATCGCGCGAGCGGAAGAACAGGCCGCCCATTCCCAGCACCGGCATGGCATCGACTCCCCTTGGCTATGCCCCGCTGCACTAGCATGGCGGCCACGCCAAGTCATGCGGCGGGAACCGCAAGGCGCCCGGCTGGGTTTTCGCTCCATGCGAAAGATCGTCCCGCTCCTGCCGCTGCTCCTGCCCCTGTTGGCAGCGACCGCCTGCAACCGACAGGATGATCGGCAGGACCAGCAGCCCGGCGTCGTCGCGAACATCCTCGACCAGACTATGCCCGAAGTGGAGGACGGGCCGACGCCCGCCAACGCCATCACGCCGGTCGAACCGCCACCGGCGATCGACACGCCACCGCCGCCCGCCGCGCCCGGCGGCCTCATTCCCGTCGCCTTGCAGGGCAGCTGGACCGGCATCGACGAACGCTGCGGCGACCGCACCGCCGACCTTGAGCTGACCGTCGCGCCTGACCAGCTGGTCTTCCATGAAAGCGTCGGCACGGTGAAGGCGGTGCGGACGGGCGAGGATCGCCGGGTCGCGGTGGATGCGGCCTTTACCGGCGAGGGACAGAGCTGGACGCGGACGCTCCTGATGCGGCCCTCGGCCGACGGCCGGACGCTGACGATCATGAACGACGGCACGGCAGTGGTGCGCAAGCGCTGCTGATCCGGTCCGCTCGGCCAGGAAAGCCGCTTGCCGCTTTCCCCCGATCCAACTCCCCGCTACAGCCGCGCGATGATCGGCCGCCTGACCCTGAGCGATTTCCGCAACCATGCGGATGCGCTGATCCTGCCCGATCATGCCTTCATCCTGCTGACCGGCGACAATGGCGCGGGCAAGACCAACATATTGGAAGCGGTGTCGATGCTGGCGCCGGGGCGTGGCCTGCGCGGCGCGCCGCTCCGCGCCATGGCGCGGCAGGACGGCGGCGGCGGCTTCGGTGTCGCGGCCGAGGTCGACGGGGTGGTGCTGGGCACCGGAGTCGCCCCCGCCAGTCCCGACCGGCGGCAGGTGCGGATCGGTGGCGTCGCCGCCTCCGCCAATGCGCTGGCCGATCATCTCTCGATCGTCTGGCTCACCCCGGCGATGGACCGGCTGTTCCTCGACAGTCCGGGCGGGCGGCGGCGCTTCCTCGACCGGCTGACGCTGGCGCTGCATCCGGGCCATGCCGCGCACAGCGCGCGCTATGATGCGGCGATGCGAGCGCGCAACCGGCTGCTGACCGACGTGCGCCGCGCCGATCCGGTCTGGCTGACCGCACTGGAAGCGCAGATGGACGAGCATGGTGCGGCGCTTGGCCACGCGCGCGCCGACCTGGTGGCGCGGCTCAACCATGTGCTGGCCGACCAGCCCGACGAACCCTTCGCCCGACCGCTGATCGCGATCGAGGGCGACGAGGCGGGCGACGAGCCGCTCGCCCCCCGGCTGGCGCGCGAACGGCGGCGCGATGCGGCGGCGGGGCGCACCCTGTCCGGCCCGCATCGGCATGACCTCCACGTCACCCATGTCGCCAAGGGGCAGGCGGCCGCCCTCTGTTCGACCGGGGAGCAGAAGGCGCTGCTGCTCTCGATCCTGCTCGCCCATGCCGCCCTGGTCGCCGCCGACCGGGGACAGCCGCCAGTCCTGCTGCTCGACGAAGTGGCGGCGCATCTCGACCCGTCGCGACGGGCCGCGCTGTTCGACCGTCTGGCCGCGACCGGGGGACAGGTGTGGATGACGGGGACCGAATCCAGCCTTTTCAGCGATTTGACATCGGCCACCCGCCTCACCGTAACCGCCGGACACGTCTTTCGTTCCGCAACATAACGCATCGACAAAACGACTCGTCGCCCCGCGCTTGTCGGTTCGTCCGCGCTCTGCCCTAAGAGCCTCAACGGGGTTAAGCTCTTAAAAAGTCGGGGTCGCAATCGGATGTTCGTAAGTCTTCGCGCGGTTTTCGCGGCATCTGTCCTTGCACTTTCCACCCTGATCGCCCTCCCCGCCAGCGCCGGCACCTTGCAGTGCGCGCCCTTCGCCCGTCAGATGTCGGGCATCGACATCCACGGCAACGCGAACAGCTGGTGGGGCCAGGCCGAAGGTCGCTACGCCCGCGGCCATGAACCGCGCGTCGGCGCCGTCCTGTCCTTCTCGTCCAGCCGTTCGATGCCGGTCGGCCATGTCGCCATGGTCAGCAAGGTGGTGAGCGACCGCGAAGTGCTGCTGACCCACGCCAACTGGTCCTATCGCGGCGGCATCGAGCGCGATGTCCGCGCCGTCGATGTCTCGCCCAACAATGACTGGACCGACGTGCGCGTATGGTATGGCCCGATCGGTGGCCTGGGGCTGCGCTCCAACCCGGCCAACGGCTTCATCTATGCCGACGCGCCGAAGGTTTCCGACCAGCCGGTCCGCATCGCATCGGCCGAAACCGCCGGCGGCGCTGCCCTGCGCGCTGCTTTCTAGAGCGTTTACCTTTTCCCAATCATCCCGGTTCTAGGATCGTCCCCGGTGGGGCGATTCTTGACATTGCGGGATCGCAAATGGTTCGAAAGACGATCTGGGCAGCCGCCTTGCTGCTGTCCGGGCTTATGGCTGCGCCTGCCTTCGGCGCGGCGATGTTGCAATGCGTGCCCTATGCCCGCATCGTGTCGGGCGTGGAGATACGCGGCGACGCGCTGACCTGGTGGGACCAGGCCGAGGGGCATTACAAGCGCGGCCATGAGCCGAAGAAGGGCGCGGTGCTGGCGTTCCGCCCCCATGGCCCGATGACGCTCGGCCATGTCGCCGTGGTCAGCCGGATATTGGACGACCGGCGCGTGCTGATCCGGCACGCCAACTGGTCGGCGCCCGGCGCGATCGAGGAAGATGTGCTGGCGATCGACGTATCGGATGACGGCGACTGGAGCCAGGTCCGCGTCTGGCACAGCCCGACCGGGCAAATGGGCGCACGGACCAATCCGACCTATGGCTTCATCTATCCCGCCCGGGCGAAGCTGCGCGATTTCACCCCCGACCCGTCGCTGGGCGACAGCGTGCGCTTCGCGACGCTGGGCGGGGATGGATGGGCCGGCCAGACGGCGCCGGCGGCAAAGGCGCCCCGGCAGACCGCGCCCAGGCTGGAGACCGATCTGCGCGTCGTGGCATTTGCCGACAGCGCCCCGGCGGAACGGACGCTGAGCGCGATCATCGCCGATGTGAAGCGCGGCACGATGATGAACTGAAAGAGAAAAGGGCGCCCGTCGATGGCGCCCCTGTCCCGTCGATTATTCGGCGTCGGCGGCCTTGTCCTCGGCGCCTTCGGCCGGCTTCTCGAACCAGGCCTCAACCTCGCCGTTCAGCTTGATCGTCAGCGGATTGCCATGGCGGTCGCGGGTCTTGCCGGCGGCGACGCGAATCCAGCCTTCGGAAATGCAATATTCCTCCACATCCTTGCGCTCCCGGCCCTTGAAGCGGATGCCGATGCCGCGCTGAAGCACGTCCATGTCGAAATGGGGGCTGCGCGGATTGGTGGACAGATGGTCGGGAGGCGTATCGCTCATGGTCGGATTCCTTGAAATGCTGGGCCGCGCCTAGCGTCTGCGGCCATGGGTCGTCAACCGCCGCGCGGGCCATCGACATCGCAGAAGATGCGCCGGATGACCCCCTGGTCCAGCCAGGCGGCGAAACGATTTTCCGCATCGGCGACGCCCGCGAAAGGATAGGCGACCGGGCGCTCGTCGATGGCGCGGCTGGCGCTGGTGAGGCGGGCGACGGCATCGGGCGCCGTGGTCAGGATGCGGCCGCGCCGGTCGGTCGAAGCGCTGTTGACGCCGATCACATGCCCGTCCTCGGCGAAGATCGGGCCGCCGCTGATCCCCGACAGGGTGCCGTCGCCCTCCGGGATGCGCGCGCGCTCGGCCCAGGCCAGCACCGGCTGGGTCAGCTCGCTCCGCCCCCGCCGCGCGCTCGCCGCGCCGATCAGTTCCGATACGACCAGCGTCGGCTCGCCCGCGGGAAAGCCCATATGATAGCCCGGCGTGCCCGGCTGCGGCGTGTGGTCGGACAGGGGCAGAGCATCGGGACTGGGCAATCCGTCGCGGACCAGCGCGGCGTCCGCCTCCCGGCTTTCGACCACCCGCGACACCGGGCTGGCATAGCGGCCATCCTCCAGCCCGATGCGGTTGCAGCCATGGGTGACATGCTCGGCGGTCAGCCAGGCGCCGTCCCGGTCGACGGCGAAGGCGGTGCCCATCGAATCGGCCGGGCCGCCGGGCCGGTCCTCGATCACGAACTGCTCGTCGCCCCATTGCGGCAGCGGACGGCGCGGCGAACGCGGATCATATTGCTCGACCTGGAGCGGCGGCGCGATGTCCTGCCCGAACCAGACCACGAGCAGCAGCGCGCCCAGCGCGAAGGGCAGACAGCCGCACCCTCCCCGCGCCTTGGAACGCGCCATCGGTTCAGCCCGCCACGGCCGCGGCGGTGAGGCAGGCGATCGCCGCCTTCATCATGGCCAGGAAGATCGCGGCCGATCGCTCGTTCGCCTCGATCCGGGCGGACAGCGTGCCGAGCAGGAAGTCGACCAGGCGGAAGGCGATGAGTTGCAGCACCAGCGTGACGCTGCCCCAGATAAGGATGTCCCAGATATTGACCGATCCCGCCAGGCAGAAGCCCAGCGGCACGGCCAGCCCGATCGCCGCCCCGCCAAGGGAAATGGCCGCGGCCTCGTTCCCGGCGCGGATCAGCGCGAATTCGTCGTGCGGAGTTATCCACAGGTAGATGGCAAGCGCCGCCAGCCAGACGAGGGTGGCGGTGCCAAGGTGCAGCAGCAGGATGGGCAGGCCGGACAACAGGCTCTGGATCACGGGCATGGGATCGGTCATGCCGGTGCAATGCCGGAAACCGCCTCCGGGTTCAATCGGCGCACATCATTCCCGGTCGGGCGTGGAGCCGGGACTCGCCTTGGCGCGCCCCGACTCCTCCAAACCGACCGAAGCGTCAGCGGCAGATCCGCACCCGCACATTGCGGTCGCGATAATAGTCGTAGCGCCAGTCGGTCCAGCAGCGCTGGCGGTAGGCATAGCGCCGGTCATAGCCGCGATGGCCCCGCCAGTCGCGACGGTCGCCACGCCAGTGCCGCCGGTCGTCCCAGCGCCGGTCGTCCCAGCGCCGACCTTCCCAGCGACCATCCCGATCACCGCGCCAGCCGTCGCGATAGTCGTGGGCCTGGGCCGGAACCGCCGCCGCGCCAAGGCCGGCAGTGGCCAGGGTCAGCGCCGCCACGCCCTTCCAGAAAAATCTCATGTCGCTCTCTCCTCTTCCACCCCCGCGCGGGGGCATGAGAGGGAGAATGCGCGTCACCGACTGAACCGGCCGCGAACATGGCTGTCAGCCATGGTTAAGGGATCAGCGGCCGCGCAGGGCCGCTTCCGCCTCCAGCATATATTCACGGGTGATCGGCAGGCTGTGGCGGTCGCGCACATACTGGACCTGGTAATTCACCATGCCGCCATGTTCGAACACGGTCGCCGCGCCGGCCAGGTAGAAGGTCCAGAGGCGGAAGAAACGTTCGTCATAGAGGGCGACGATATCGGCCTTGTGCGCCAGGGTCCGCTTGTACCATTCGCGGATGGTCAGGCCATAATGGATGCGCAGCACCTCCACGTCCGTCACCATCAGGCGCGTGCCCTCGCTGCCGCGGATCATCTCCGACAGGGCCGGGATATAGCCGCCGGGGAAGATATATTTCTGGGTGAAGGCATCGGTGATGCCCGGCCCGTCCACGCGCCCGATCGTGTGGATCAGCATCACCCCGTCGGGTGCCAGCAAGTCGCGGCACTTGTTGAAGAAGGTGCGGAAATGGGCGGTGCCGACATGCTCGAACATGCCGACCGACACGATCCGGTCGAACGGCCCATCCATGTCGCGATAGTCGATCAGCTCGAACCGGACATGATCGGCGACGCCTGCCTCCTCGGCGCGTTGGCGCGCCACCTTCAGCTGCTCTTCCGACAGGGTGATGCCGGTCACGTCGACGCCGCAGGTGCGGTGGAGGTAGAGCGCCATGCCGCCCCAGCCGCAGCCGATGTCCAGCACCTTCATGCCCGGCTTCAGGTGCAGCTTGGCGGCGATATGCGCCTTCTTGTCCTCCTGCGCCTGCTCCAGGCTGATCCCGGCCTCATTGTCCGCATCGGGATAATAGGCACAGCTATATTGGCGGTCGCGGTCCAAGAACAGGGCGTAGAGCGCGCCCGACAGGTCGTAATGATGGGCGACATTCGCCTTGGACCGCGACTTGTGGTTGATGCGCCAGAGCTTCTGGCGGACGCTCTTGAAGCTGCGGTTGAGAAAGGACTTGGCGTCGATCGAGCGCCCCTGCTCCCAGGGATTGTTGGCGCGGATCATGGACACGAATTCCATGATGCCGCCACCCTCTATGCCCACGCGGCCGTCGATCCAGGCTTCGGCCATGCCAAGGCGCGGGTCGCGGATGATGTCGAGCGGCACGCGCCCGTCCCTGAAACGCAGCGCCAGATTGGGAAAGGCCGGATCGGGCCGACCGACCGTGAAGCTGCCGCCAGTATGATAGTAAACCGTCAACTGGCCACGGCGAACCAAATGCTTGAGAACACGTTCAAACAATTTCATGCCGCTACCCTGTCATGTCGTTTTGCGAGCGTCAAATGCCGGCATACCAGTCATAACCGGCATGGTCCTCCCAATAGCCGCCCTTGCCCTTGCCGATCGCGGCCAGGCTCTCGACCGCCTCGATCCGCATCAGATATTTGGCCTGCTTGTAGCCCAGTTGCCGCTCGACCCGCAGCCGCAGCGGCGCGCCGTTGGCGACCGACAAGGGCCGGTCGTTGAGCGCGAAGGCGAGGATGGTCTGCGGGTGAAAGGCGTCGATCAGGTCGATGCTTTCATAATAGGGTTGCCCGCCGCCCATGCTGTCGGCGCAGTGGAAGACCAGATAGCGCGCCCGGTCTCGCAGCCCGGCACCGTCGAGGATCGTCCCGAGCGGCACCCCCCGCCATTTGCCGATCGCGCTCCAGCCCTCGACGCAGTCATGGCGGGTGATCTGCTCGCGATGGGGCAGCCGTCGCAAATCAGCCAGCGGCAGCGACAGCGGCCGCGCGACCAGCCCGTCGACCCGCAGCCGCCAGTCGGCGAAGCCGCCGCGCCACAGCGCCTTGTAGGCCGGCGTGTTCGGATTGGCCGTGCCGTTGGCGCGAAAGACGGGGGATATCTGGTCGGGGCGGAACTCCCGCGCAAGCGCGTCGCGCGCCATCAGGCTGCGCTGCGCCCATTTGTGGAAATTCTCGGCCGAGAACAGGGCCTCGCGAAAGCCCTCGTTCCGGACCAGTCGGTCGCAGCCGGCGAGCGAGGCGGTGGCCCCCAGCAGCAGCCCGCGGCGGGTAAGGATCATCGCCCTTCCCCCGGCAGGCGGTAGCGCCCGGTGATGATCGAGCGCAGTTCGTTCAGCGGTCCGGCAAGCAGCACCATGAGGATATGGACGAGGAAGAAGGCGACCAGCGCGAAGGCGGCGAGGAAGTGGAGCGACCGCGCCGACTGCCGCCCGCCGAACAGATCGACCAGCCAGGGCCAGGCCGCGTTCATCCCCGGCGACATGGTAAGGCCAGTCAGGATGACCAGCGGCAGGAGCAGGAAGATCACGCCGATGTAGCTCGCCTTCTGGAGGATATTGTAGCGCAGCGCCGCGACGCCCGTCGGGAAGCGCAGCCGGGCATGGTCCCTGATGTCCCGCCAGACATGACGCGGCGCCAGTTCGCCCCTACGAAAGGCGAGGTCGTCGGCGACATGCCGGTTGGCGAGGCTCCACACCATGTAGAGCAGCAGCGCGAAGGCGAAGATCGGCGCGGCGGCCAGATGCCAGTGGCGCGACAGCGCCAGGCTATAGTGGCCCGGCAAGGTGATCCAGCCGGGAAAACGCTCCAGTTCCAGCCAGGCATGGTCGAAATTGGCGCCATAGTGCCCCCAGTAGAGGCGGGGATGCGCGTTGAAGATGCCAAGGCCGCTGGTGAACAGCACATAGAGCAGCAGCGCGTTCAGCCAGTGCCACAGCCGCGTCGACAGGCGGTGGCGCCTGACGATCATGCCTGCGGTGTCGGGCCGGCTGTCCATGTCGCGATCCTATCGGATATTTGCCGCCCGTCCATAGGCGTCGCCGTCGGGCGATCGCAGCACGTGATGTAACCGTTTTGCAACACAAGCATCGAAATTGATTGAAATAAAGATCCGCCCCCTTTGCAACTCTATCTGGCGATCCTAGATGGCCACTGCGCGGTCATGATGCAGATCGCGCTCTTGGCTCTCAGATAATGGAGAGAAAAGAAGCAGGAGGAATCGTGAGAATAAATTCATGATTGCTTGGCATCAAACCTGAACGCCGGATTAATACCTAAATCGCGGCGACAAGATAAATATCGAGGACTTTATGAAGACTGTGATTTTCGCAGCGATTGCTGCTGCCACCGTTGTTTCGGCTCCTGCCTTCGCTCAGGACGCTGCGCCCTTCACCGGGCCGCGCGCGGGCGTGACCATGGGCTATGACAAGATCGGCGGCGAAGAAGGTTTCGCCTACGGCGTCACCGCCGGTTACGACCTGGCCCTCGCGCCGCGCATCGTCGGCGGCGTCGAAGTCAGCCTGGGCGACAGCACCGTCGATGACAGCGGCCTGGATGTCAGCCGCGATCTGGCTGCCTCGCTGCGCGCCGGCTATGTCGTGACCCCGCGCGTCCTGGCCTTCGGCAAGGTCGGCTATGCCACGACCCGTTTCGAGGTCGCCGGTGACGGCGCCGCTCTCGAAGGCGTGCGCTACGGCGGTGGTCTGGAATTCGCCGCGACCCCGAACACCTACATCTCGGCTGAATATCAGCGCACCGAATATGAGCAGAACATCGGCGGCCGCGATGCCGCGATGGTCGGCGTCGGCTTCCGTTTCTGATCAAGCCTTTCTGATCCCTCTCAAGATCAGGTAAAGCGAAGGGCGGTCCTGCGAGGGGCCGCCCTTCTGCTATGCGGGAAGCGCCATCCGGTCCGGCGCCACCCATTCCCGCCGCGCCGCCGCCGACATCAGGCGGTCCTGCGACCAGTAACCGAACAGCCAGTCCTTGTCGCCAAGCGGCGAGGCCATCAGCGCGGAATGGGCGCAAGCCGGCGTCACATCGCGCGGCAGACCGGCCAGCAGGCAACGCGCCATGTGCAGCGACGCCTGGGTAATCGTCTCATGATAGCCGGCCGTGTCACTGTTCACCCCGCCCACGCTTTCATTGTAGCGCCGGATCATGTCCGGCATGTCCTGCTCGGGCTGCACATCGGGCCGCCTGAGCATCAGCCAGAGCGCGGTCGCGAAGTGCGCTTCATGGGTCCAGCGCGCCTTGGGCAGGGTGCAGGCCAGAAAGCCCTGCGCCAGCCGGTCGATCTCGTCGTCGGTCATCGTCTCTTTCCCCAAAAGAAAACCCCGCCGTTTCGGGCGGGGTCTCGTCTGCGCTTCACGCGCCTGTCGTCAGCCCCGGATCATCCAAGCGCGGCTTGCTTCTCGTCGGCCAGGCGGCGCATATCCGCCTTGCTCTTCTTCTCGCTCGCCGATTTCAGCTGGCCGCAGGCCGCCATGATGTCGCGCCCGCGCGGCGTGCGTACCGGCGCGCTGATGCCGCCTTCGAACACGATGTCGGAAAAGCGCCTGATCCGTTCCGGGGTGGAACACTCATAATCGGTGCCCGGCCAGGGGTTGAACGGGATCAGGTTGACCTTGGCCGGCAGCTTGTAGTGGCGCAGCAGGCGCACCAGTTCGCGCGCATCTTCGTCGCTGTCATTCTTGTCCTTGATCATCACATATTCGAAGGTGATGCGGCGGGCGTTGTTGGCGCTGGGATAGTCGGCGCAGGCCTGAAGCAGCTCCTCGATCCCGAACTTCTTGTTCAAGGGCACCAATTCGTCGCGCACTTCCTTGGTCACGGCATGAAGCGAGACGGCGAGATTGACGCCGATTTCCTCGCCCGCGCGCGCCATCATGGGGATGACCCCGCTGGTCGACAGGGTGATGCGGCGCTTGGACAGGGCCAGGCCGTCGCCGTCCATCACCACCTTCAGCGCGTCACGCACATGATCGAAATTATAGAGAGGCTCGCCCATGCCCATCATCACGATGTTGGTCAGCATCCGGCCGTCCGACGTGTAATGCGACGCCTCGTCCGACTCATCGTCATTGGCGCTGGCCATGTTACCACGCGGCCATTCGCCCAGCGCGTCGCGCGCCAGCATCACCTGGCCGACGATCTCGCCGGGCGTCAGGTTGCGCACCAGCCGCATCGTGCCGGTATGGCAGAAGCTGCAATTCAATGTGCACCCGACCTGGCTGGACACGCACAGCGTGCCCCGATCCGCATCGGGAATGAAGACCATTTCGTAATCCTGCCCGTCATCCGACCGGAGCAGCCATTTGCGGGTGCCGTCGCTCGACACCTGCGCCTCCACCACCTGCGGGCGGCCGACGACGAAGCGCTCGGCCATCCAGCCGCGCATCGGCTTGGCGAGGTCGGTCATCGCCTCGAAATCGGTGACGCCGCGATGATAGAGCCAGTGGAACAGTTGCTTGGAGCGCAGCTTGGCCGCCTTCACGTCCAGCCCCGCTTCCTCCAGCGCG
The DNA here is from genome assembly GCF_029590555.1 of Sphingobium sp. V4. Lineage (NCBI taxonomy): Bacteria > Pseudomonadati > Pseudomonadota > Alphaproteobacteria > Sphingomonadales > Sphingobiaceae > Sphingobium > Sphingobium sp. V4. The sequence goes on from NZ_CP081001.1 coordinate 2,488,332, forward strand.
CCCTTGATCTGCGGGCGCGACAAGCCCATCAGGTCGACCCGCCCATCCTCGCGGGGCGTGACCGCGCGGGGCACGGGCACAGGGTCGATATGGCCGGGAATCGGCATCAGGGGGCTGGCGACTGTCTGCATGGCCGCGCACATAGTCGATTTTCAGCACATTTTCAAATCAGCGCAGTTTCGCGCATCCCAATGCCGCCGCGTCGACCGCCGTCGCCGCGCCGCGCAGGGCATAGCTGTCGGCGAAGGCACGCCCGTCCGCGCCCACCGTCTGCACGCTCATGCTGCTGGCCGATCGCATGGCGGCGATGATCTGCGCGTCGGTGCGCGCGTCCGGTGCCCAGGCGTCGACCTGCCCGGCGACCAGGGTGAAGCGGCGCTCGCCAACACTCAATGTCACCGCCGCCTGGGCCGCCCGCGCGCGGCTCAGGCGGATATGCACCTGCCCGCGCACCCGCTGGCGGGGCCAGTTGCCGACCGACGCGAAGCCCCTGCGCGCCTGCCCGCGCCGCACGACCGGCTCGGCGATGGCATAGCATCGCGGCCCGTTCCGACCGGCGCCGGGATCGCGAAACGCCCCCCACCCCTCGAAAATGCCGAGCGAATCACGCGCCATGGCGGGCGCGGCGCACAGCAGGAGCAGGGTTGAGAGGAATAAGGCGCGGCGCATTGTTCCGGCAAAGCCCAAGCCGTCCCCATTTGCAACCCCGTCGCCTGACGAAAGGGTGAAGGCGGCGCTTGCAGGGGCCGCAACAGCGGTTATGAAGAAGCATCCATCATTGTCGCCGGGATTCGACTTCGATCGCGGCATTTGCACAAAAAGAAACGGACAGAACAGGGACATGAAGGCCACCATCGAACGCGCAACGCTCCTCAAGAGCCTGAGCCACGTCCAGTCGGTGGTCGAACGGCGGAACACCATTCCCATCCTGTCCAACGTGTTGATCGAAGCGTCGGCCGACGGCGCTATCAAGCTGATGGCGACCGATCTCGACCTTCAGGTCGTGGAAAGCATATCGGCGCAGGTCGAACAGCCCGGCGCGACGACCATCTCCGCCCACACCCTGTTCGACATTGCCCGCAAGCTGCCCGAGGGCAGCCAGGTGTCGCTCCAGGCGGCCGAGGGCAAGATGCTGATCCAGGCGGGCCGCGCCCGGTTCAACCTGTCCACCCTGCCGCGTGACGATTTCCCGGTGATCGCCGAGGGCGACCTGCCGACCAGTTTCGAACTGCCGGCCGAAACGCTCAAGCAGATCATCGACAAGACGCGCTTCGCCATCTCGACCGAAGAAACGCGCTATTATCTGAACGGCATCTATTTCCATGTGTCGGAAGATGCCGCTTCGGGGGGCCAGCCTGTGCTCAAGGCCGCCGCCACCGACGGCCATCGCCTCGCCCGCGTCACCGTGCCGCGACCCGACGGCGCCGAAGGGATGCCCGGCATCATCGTACCCCGCAAATGCATCGGCGAACTGCGCAAGCTGCTGGACGAGGTCGAAGGCTCGGTCGCCATCGCCCTTTCCGCCAGCAAGATCCGCTTCGGCCTGGGCAGCGCGATCCTGACCAGCAAGCTGATCGACGGCACCTTCCCCGATTATAGCCGCGTCATCCCGACCGCGAACGACAAGCTGCTCAAGATCGACCCGCGCAGCTTCGAGGAAGGCGTGGACCGCGTTGCCACCATTGCCACCGAAAAGACCCGCGCGGTCAAGATGAGCCTCGACCGGGACAAGATCACCCTGTCCGTCACCAGCCCCGAAAATGGCACGGCGGCCGAGGAAGTGCCCGGCGCATTCCAGGGCGAAGGCTTCGACATCGGTTTCAACGCCCGGTATCTGCTCGACATATTGGGCCAGATCGACAGCGACCTGGTCGAATTGCACCTGGCCGATGCGGCGGCGCCGACGCTGATCCGCGAAAGCGACGCCAGCCCCGCGCTTTACGTGCTGATGCCGATGCGCGTGTAGCGCTTTTCGCGGCACTGTCTGTCTCGTCGTCGCCTTTATTGGCGGCGGCACAGTAATTCTCTGTCAACGACTGCCGATTAGAAGAAGGCGCATGTCCCCCATGCGTGCTTCCCTGTCCGATGGCCTGACGAGTCCCATCACCCTGATGATGGCGCTTGGCCTGGCGCGCAGCGGCACGGAAGTCGCGGCCTCCTGGATTTCCGGCGCCTTCGTCCATATCGCGCGCCTGTGGCCGCTGATCCTGCTCGCCAAGATCTGCGTGCTCGCGCTGCTGAACCTGCCCTTCTATCGGGCGGGCGACGTATATCAGGCGATCATCCTGGCGACGATGCTGCTGGTCGACGGCACGCTGATGCTGCTGCCCCACCGCGAACGCTTCCAGCGGCTGATGCCCCATGTCCAGAACTGGCTGATGCTGCCGCTGGTCTTCCTGTCGGGGTTGAGCTTCAGCCTTTGGCTGAACAGCGAGCCGTTGGCGGCGTCCGACGCCATCTTCCTGGCGGCGGTGCCCGAACTCGCGGTGGCGCTGCTCGCCGTCTGCATCTTCGGCGACAGGCGCCTGCTGGGGATCAGCTATTTTCTGGGCGCGCTGCTGGTGTCGGTGGTGGGAAAGACCGGCATCACACAGATCGGCCTGTTGACCAGTTGCGTGTGCGTGATGGCGATCGCCACCATCCGTCAGGCGACGGCGGATCGCGACCGGGCTATCGAGCGCCACCGGCTGGACATGCGCGCCCAGCGCGCCGACCGGCTGCTGCGGGAACATGAGCGCAGCGGGCGCGGCTGGTTCTGGGAAACCGACCGGCAGGGCTGCCTCACCTATATTTCCGACACGCTGGCGCAGACGCTGGAGGCGCCGAGCGGCGGGCTGATCGGCCGCCCCATCACCGACATCATCCGCCAGGGCGACAAGCAGCAGGGTGATGGCGAGCGCACGCTGGGCTTTCACCTGTCCGCCCGCACCGGCTTCGCCGACATCGCCGTCTGCGCCGCACTGGCCAGGGAAGAGCGCTGGTGGTCGATCTCGGGACAGCCGGTCTTCAACGAATATGGTCAGTTCCACGGCTTTCGCGGGTCCGGGACCGACCTCACCGAGATGCGCCGCAGCCAGGCGGAAGTGACCCGGCTGGCCCAGTTCGATTCGCTGACCGGCCTCGCCAACCGCATCCAGATGCTGCGATCACTGGAGCAGGCGGTCGCCGAACGCCGCGGACGACCTGGCGATTGCGCCTTGCTCATGCTCGACCTCGACCGGTTCAAGAGCGTCAATGACACGCTGGGCCATCCCGCCGGTGACGCGCTGCTGCGCCAGGTCAGCCAGCGGCTCCAGCGGGTGGTGGGCGACATGGGGCTGGTGGGGCGGCAGGGCGGCGACGAATTCAAGATCCTCCTGCCCGGCCATCATGAACAGGCGACGCTGGCGCAGCTGGCCCAGACCGTCATCACCGCCATTTCGCAGCCCTATTCCATAGAGGGGACGGCGGTGGTGATCGGCGTGTCGATCGGCATTTCCTCCTGCCCGCAGGACGGCGTCACCGCCGACGCGCTGATCCGCAATGCCGATCTCGCCCTCTATGCGGCGAAGGGCAATGGCCGGGGCGTCCATCGTTTCTATTCATCGGACATGCACGCCGATGCGGAGGACCGGCGCAAGCTGGAGGAAGATCTGCGCCATGCGCTGGCCGCCGATGGCCTGCACCTGGCCTACCAGCCGGTGGTTTCGTCCAGGACGGAAGAGATCACCGGCTATGAGGCGCTGTTGCGCTGGGACCATCCGACCCGTGGTGCTATCTCACCGGCCCTGTTCATACCCATTGCGGAGGATAGCGGCCTGATCGCGCCGATCGGCGAATGGGTGCTGCGCACCGCCTGCCGCGATGCCGCGCAATGGCCGGAGGGCATCCGGGTGGCGGTGAACGTGTCGCCGACCCAGTTCGCCAATCCCGGCTTCCCCTCCACGGTGATGAACGCCCTCGCCGCGGCGCAACTCGCGCCCGAACGGCTGGAGCTGGAGATCACCGAGAGCGTCTTCCTGAACGACGACGCCGGCACCGATCTGATGTTCGCACGGCTGAAGGCGCTGGGCGTCAGGCTGGCGCTCGACGATTTCGGCACCGGCTATTCCTCGCTCGGCTATCTGAAGAAGGCGCCGTTCGACAAGATCAAGATCGACCAGAGCTTCGTGCGCGGCGCGGCGATCAAGGGCAACCGCAACAGTGCGATCATCAAGGCGATCGTCAGCCTGGCCGAGGCGCTGGGCATGGACACCACCGCCGAAGGCGCGGAAACGCAGGACGAACTGGACCTGATCCGGCAGCTGGGCTGCAGCCATATCCAGGGCTATATCTATGGCCGTCCCAAGCCCGCCGACGCCGTGCTTATCGCCCATCGCGGCGGCAATGTCGGGGCCGCGCCCAGCGGCTTCCAGTCGAGCCGGCCCGAACGCAAGTCGATGCTGCGCACCGTCGCGGTCCATCATGACGGCCATGTCTATACCGGGCGGGTGCGCAACATCTCCGCGACCGGCGCCCTGATCGACGGGCTTTGGAACGTGCCGCCCGGCACGATATTCGCGATCGAACTGGGCGACCGCGTGATGGTCGACGCCACCGCGCGCTGGTCGAAGGACGACCGGATGGGCGTGGAATTCGCAAGGCCGGTCGACATCGCCACCCTGCGCCAGCCGCCGCCCCGCTCGCTGGCATCCTGACGACCGGCTGCGGACGACGACTCTGATCCTATCTAGTCGGGAAAGGCGGGCGTATCGCCATTGTGGCTTCCATCTTCCTTGCCGATGACAAAGCGGACCAGCTCGATACAGCCCGTCGCGCCGGAGGATGAAGCAACCTTGCGCGCCGCGCGGATCATCTGCATGGCCTGTTCGCCGAAGGCTGCGCTCGGTTCGCTGGCGATTACGCGGCTGTTGCCAGTCTCGCCCCAAGGCGCGACATCATAGGCGACCACCGCCCATCCCTCGATTGCGCGACGACGATAGGCGGGGGGATATGTCAACCGCGGCGCTATCGCCCAGGGCCGGTCGCTGGCGCAACTGGCGTCTACGGAACGCTGACCAGCGGGAGGGGCGGGCGCAGCCACGGTCGCGGGAGAACGCCAATAGGGATAGAGACAGCCCGTGCGTGCGCCGCCAGTGAAGCGCGATGCGTTCATCGCCTTGATCGAAGCGGCATCCAGCGCCCGATTGCCCGTACCCTCGACGATGCGCGCCCGGATGGGTCGACCCTTCGCATCCAGATCATAACCGACCATCGTCCAGTCGCGCGCGCCCGGCGTCGCGGGCAGGGCATCGAAATCCGGGAATTGCCGGTTGAGCGGCGCAGGGCGGGGCGCGGCCATGCAGGTGGAATTGGCGGGGGCCATGCGCTTCCAGGCGGCGGACGGCAAGGCACCCGAAATCGGCGAGAGGCTATAGGCCATCAGATCGGCGACCGGCGCCTCGTCAAGCGGGCTCGCCTGCGAACGATATTCCAGGTGGCAATCGGTGCGCGCCCGTCCCGCCGCAAAGCGCGAGGCGGCCAGCGCCGCGCCGACATCGTCGGCCGTGGCGGCCAATCGCTGCCCGCCGTTATTGGCGATCGACAGCGGGCGGCCCTGTTCGTCGATGCGGAAATGATAGCTTTGCGTCGGGCTCGGCCGGGCAAAGCCGATGCTGACGAAGGGCTGCTGCAAGCGGACGACGCTGACTGCCCCGTCCGTGCAGCGCGCCTCTCCGGGGATCCAGCGGATGAGTTGGCGCGTGCCGTCCGCAAAGGGAGGCGGAGGGGGGACGGAATGTACCGGCGTCGCTATCAGCGTCATGCAGATGGGAGCGACGGCAACCAGGATCGGCAACGGCTTCATGGATAGGAGCCTATGCTCCTTGCATGACGCCAGCAAGACGGCAACTGCCTGCCTTTCAATGGAAATCCCGCGATCCGGGCAAGATCCGCACGTTGCGCGGATGGCTGGCGGCGCGCGGGTGCGGACGGGAGTCCTGGGCTTCCGGCTGCATCAGCCGGTTCAATTCCCCGCTGCGATCATGCACGCGGGTCGCCATCAGATGGACGACGCCCTCCTTGCTGCGCTGGATCTCGCCTTCCACCAGCATCAGCCGGCTGGCCATGACGGGACGGCGCTGCATTTCGAACAGCCGCGCCCACAGCAGGATGTTGGTGATGCCGGTCTCATCCTCGATGGTGATGAAAACCGCATTGCCCTTGCCGGGCCGCTGCCGCACCAGCACCACGCCCGCCACCTTCGCGCGCGCGCCATTTTTCGCGGCACTCGCCTGCGCGCAACTCATCACGCCCTCGGCGGCGAAGACCGGGCGCAGAAACTGCATCGGATGGCCCTTCAGCGACAGGCGGGTGACGGCATAGTCGGTCGCCACCTGCTCGGCGACGGGCATGGCGGGAAGCTGCGCGTCCGGCTCCGCGCCCAGTTCGCGCGCCTCCCCGTCCCGCACCCGCGCCGCCGCGAACAGCGGCAGCTCGTCCGACGGCGTGCGCCGCGCCTCCCATAGCGCCGTGCGCCGGTCCTGTCCCAGCGACCGGCAGGCGTCGGCATCGGCCAGCAGCCGCAGCGCCCGCGCCGGCAAACCCGCCCGCCGCGCCAGATCCTCGATGCTGGTGAACAGCCCGCCGTCCGCGCGCGCCGCCACCAGCTGCTCCGCCCAGCTTTCGCGAAACCCGTCGACCTGGCGAAAGCCCAACCGAAGCGCCAGCGCCCGCCCGGTTCCTTCTCCCCGCTCGCGCCGCCGCAACCGCAGCAGCGGCTCCAGCCCATTGTCCCACGCGCTCATATTCACATCGACATCATGGACGGCGACGCCATGCTCACGCGCGTCGCGCACCAGCTGCGCGGGCGCGTAGAAGCCCATCGGCTGCGAATTGAGCAGCGCGCAGGCGAAGACCGCCGGCTGGTGGCACTTGATCCAGGCCGACACATAGACCAGCCGCGCGAAGGAGAGCGCATGGCTTTCGGGAAAGCCATAGCTGCCGAAGCCCTCGATCTGCTTGAAGCAGCGCGCGGCGAATTCCTCCGTATAGCCGCGCCTGGTCATGCCGCTGATCAGCTTCTCGCGAAAATGATGGATGGTGCCCAGATTGCGGAAGGTCGCCATGGCGCGGCGTAGCTGGTTGGCTTCGGCATCGGAAAATTCCGCCGCTATGATCGCCAGCTTCATCGCCTGCTCTTGGAACAGCGGCACGCCGAAAGTCTTGCCCAGCAGCTGCTTCAATTCGTCCGCCGGACCATGGCCGGGGCCGGGCGAGGGATAGTCGATCTTCTCCTCGCCGCAGCGCCGGCGCAGATAGGGATGCACCATGTCGCCCTCGATCGGACCGGGCCGCACGATCGCGACCTGCACCGTCAGGTCGTAGAGGGTGCGGGGCTTCAGGCGCGGCAGCATGTTGATCTGCGCCCGGCTCTCCACCTGGAACACGCCGATGCTGTCTCCCTTGCACAGCATGTCGTAGACGGCCGCATCCCCGGACTCCAGGTCCACCGCCAGCTGATGGTCGCCCAGCCCCTGCTCGCGCATCAGGTCGAACGCCTTGCGGATGCAGGTCAACATGCCGAGCGCCAATATGTCGACCTTCATCAGGCCCAGCGCGTCGATATCGTCCTTGTCCCACTCGATGAAGCTGCGGTCGGCCATGGCGGCATGGTGCAGCGGCACCGTCTCGTCCAGCCGGTTCTGCGTCAGCACGAAGCCGCCGACATGCTGCGACAGGTGCCGGGGGAAGGGCGCGTCGAGCAGCTGGCCGACCAGCGCGCGCAGCTGCACCATCTGTGGATTGTCGAGCGCGAAGCCGGCCTCGCCGACACGCTTTTCGTTCATGTCGCGCGAATAGCTGCCCCAGATGGTGCCGGACAGGCGGGTGACGACATCCTCCGACAGGCCCACCACCTTGGCCACCTCCCGGATGGCGCTGCGCGACCGGTAATGGATGACGGTCGCCGCAATACCGGCGCGATGGCGGCCGTAACGCTCATAGATATATTGCATCACCTCCTCGCGCCGCTCATGTTCGAAATCGACGTCGATGTCGGGCGGTTCATCCCGCTCCTCCGACACGAAGCGGGAAAAGAGCAGGTCATGGCGTTGCGGATCGACCGACGTGACGCCCAGCAGGAAACAGACCATCGAATTGGCCGCCGACCCCCGCCCCTGGCACAATATTCCCTGCATCCGGGCGAAGGCGACGATGTCGTGGACGGTCAGGAAATAATAGGCATAGTTGCGCGCGCCGATCAGCCGGAACTCCTCGTCCAGCAGCCTGCGCACCGCAGGGGGGATGCGCGGCCCGTAGCGGGCATGGGCGGCGCTGATCGTCAGTTCTTCCAGCCATTGCTGCGCGGTCCAGCCTTCGGGCACCGGCTCGTGCGGATATTCGTAGCGCAACTGCCCGAGATCGAAATGGACCCGCGACAGCAACGTGATGCTTTGCGCCACGGCGTCCGGGCAGGCGCGGAACAGGCGCGCCATTTCTGCGGGGTCATGGACATGCCGCTCGGCATTGGCTTCCAGCCGCCGCCCCGCCCCCGCCAGGGTCACGCCCTCGCGGATGCAACTGAGCACATCCTGTAACGGCCGCTGCGCCGGGCTGGCATAGAGCGCATCCATGGTGGCGAGCAACGGCACCCCCGTGCGCGCGCCCAGCGCCATGAAGTCGGCCAGCCGCCGCGCATCGCGCCCGTCGCGCCGCAGCGCCGCCCCCAGCCAGACCCGGTCCGGCGCAAGCCGCGACAGGCGGGCCAGCAACGCTTCCAGATCGTCGGGACGCGGCGGCGGGACCAAGCTCAGATGCCCCTGCCGGATCGCCTCGCCATGGGCGCGATCCTCATGTTCATACTCGACCGGATTGTCATGCGCCTGCTGCGGCGTCGCCGTGGAACGGGGCATCACGATCAGCAGCAGATCGTCCAGATAGGCGGTCAGATCCTCATAATATAGAATGCAATCGCCCTTCACCGATCGCAGATTGCCGACCGTCAGCAATTTGGTGAGTTCGCCCCAGCCGCGCCGGGTCGCAGGATAGGCGACGATATCGGGCGTCCCATCGGAGAAGACCAGCCGTGCGCCGGCCACGACCCGCAGATCCATCTGGCAGGCGGCCTCCTCTTCCGCCGTCAATTCGAGCGCCTCGCCCCTCTCCTTCTTTTCTTCCAGCAATGCCGCCCGCGCTCGCACCGGCGCATCCCGTCTCGCCTTCCACGCCCGCACCACCCCCGCCACCGTGTTACGGTCGGCAATGCCGATGCCGGCCAGGCCCAGTTCCATCGCCCGCGCGACCATCTCGGCGCCATGCGATGCGCCGCGCAGGAAGGAAAAGTTGGTCGCCGCCACCAGTTCGGCAAAGGGCGGCGCGGCTTGCCGCGATGGGAGATGGGGCCGCTCGCCCTTCGCCTTTTCCCGCGCCGCCTCGATCGCGTTCCATTCGCGCCGGTCGATCGATTCGGGCTTTGTCGGGTCGGGATAGCCCTTACGCCGATGTCCCGTCTCGCCGCTCATGCGAACAGGCCGTGGATATACCAGCCCGGATGCGCCTCCTCCGCCCCATACAACCCGTGGCGGAAGATCCAGTAGCGCCGCCCGCGCGCATCCTCGACGCGATAATAATCGCGGGTGCGGCCACTGCTTTCTCCTTCGATCGCGCCATCCTTCGCTTTCCACCATTCGGGCGCGATCCGTTCCGGGCCCTCGAAGCGGATGATGTCGTGCAGCGTGCGCCGCCAGCGGAAGCGATGCGGCGGGCCGTCGGGCACCTGCGCCACCACCTCGATCGGCTGGGGCGGGTCGAACAGGTGGAGCGGGCGCATCGGCGGATCGCCCGGATCGCCCGCCACCTCCCGGCTTTTTGGCCAATTTTCCGGCGCGCGGCTTTCCACCGCCGGCAGCGCGAGTTGCGCCTGTTCGGGAATATGGCTGTCGCTGGCCGCAAGCCGCTGGATGCGCGCGCGTCCGGCGCGGATCGACAGCCGGTCGACCAGCGCGGCCACGCTATCCTCGCGCCGCGCCTCTCCCCCTTCCAGCGCCAGTTGCGTGGGCGCCAGCCTCTCCGCCTGCGGTACGGTGAGGCGCAGCATGTCAAAGCCGAAGCCCGGATCGATCGGGTCGGACAGCGCGTCGATCCGCTCGCGCATCAGCCGCAGGATGGCGGGCGCGTCGCGCACCGGCAGGCTGGTCTCGACCCGCAACGGGAAGGCGAGGCCGTCGCTGCGGAAGAAGACCGCCTCGAACCGCCGCCCGCCCTCGCCGCGTTCGGCCAGCCGCTCGCCCGCCTCGGCGGCCATCTCCTCCAGGATCTTGAGCGCATAGGCGGTGCTGCCCAGCGGTTCGGCAAAGCGGCGGTCGATGCGGACGGCGGGGCGCGGACGGCGGGGACTGAGCGGGCGATGCCCCATCCCCAGCAGCGCGTGCAGCGCGTCGACCGCCGCTTCGCCGAACCGCGCGGCGAGCCCCGCGGCAGGCCGGGCCGCAAGGTCGCCCACCGTGCGCAGACCCGCCCGGCGCAGCGCCACCGCACTGTCCGCCTCCAGCCCCAGCGCCTCCACCGGCAGGCGGCGCACGGCGGCATCCTCGTCGGGCGCGGGCGGGCCGGGAAAGCGGGCAAGCGCATGGGCGGCCTCCGGGCTTCCCGCGATGGCGTGGCGCACGCGCAGCCCATGCCGCGCCAGCCGCGCCGCCGCCTCGGCGGCGAGCGCCTCCTCCCCGCCCCACAAATGGCCGCAGCCGCTGATGTCCAGCATCAGCCCGTCGGCGCCGTCGGGCGCGGCATTGGGTGTGTAGCGGGCGCAGCCGTCGCACAGCCGTTCCAGCCAGTCCTGATCGGCATGGGGATCGGCATCGAAAACGCGCAGGTCCGGCTCACGCGCCCGCGCATCCGCCAGCATCATCCCCGGCGTCAGGCCGATCGTCAGCCCGTCGGCATCGACCGCCGCCAGCCGCATCGCCCCGCGCACCGCCTCCACGACGATGGCCGGCCCATCTCCGTCCGCCCCGTCAGCCCCGACCGCCCACAGATCGGGCCGCATGATCCGCAGCCGGTCGATCGGCAGGAAGGGGAAGCTGAGCGCCAGATAACGCCGCACCGGCGTCGCCGCTTCGCTGTTCTGCATCATGGCGTTCATCGCCCGCGTCTCCGAATATCCCCCGCTCCCTGTCCCATATCAGCCGCCATGCCTGCCCGTCCGTCCCCGCCCGGCGGCGCAGCAGGGTGAGGGCGAAGCTGGTCTGGCCCGGCGCATTGCCGGGCAGGGGCGCAGAGGGCGCGGCGGCCACCCGCCAGCGCGTTTCGGCCGCGCTCGGCGCCGGCTCGGCATCGATGCGCAGCACCAGCGCCGTGACGCCCGATCCCTCCGCCGCCAACGCCAGCCGCCGACTAGCGGTCAGGTCGAGCAGGGGCGCCCGCCCCCGCAATTCGATCAGCAACGCACCCAGCGACGGACAGCGCAGCGCATCCACCGCCGCGCGCAGCAGCATCGCCTCGTCCGCCATGACACCGAGCAGCAGCCGGTCGGGGTCGATCCCCAGCGCGGCGAGGCCCGGTCCATAGGGATGCCCCCCCGCCTTCCCCGCCGCCACGGTGCGCAGCCACAACAGGGGGGCGTCGCCACTCGCCTGCCCGCACCAGAGCAGGGACAGGCCGGCCGCCGCCGCCGCGTCCGCGTTCTCCCCGAACAGTTCATGCAGCCGCCCGCGCGGCAGGCCGCCGCCCAGCGCCGCGTCCAGCCCGTCATGCCCGCTTGGAAAGCGGGCGCAGGGCTGCGCCGCTGGCGCGCGGTCCAGCGATGCGATATGCCGCTTCAAGGCGGCGAGGCTGTGCAGCGACTCGCTCATGATATTTGTTCCTGTTATGTTCTTATCGTCCACAGGAACGGCACAAGTCAATGCGGGCCTGAACGCCCGCGCCTGTTACTCCTGCAATTTCTTCTCTAGTGCCGCTTCCGCGCGGGCCACATAGTCGCGGCAGGCGCCGGGATCGACGAAGGGGTTGGGCGTGCGCGCCCGCGCCAGCCTGGCCAGCCGATCGGCATTGCCATCGCGCGGATGCGAGGCGATCAGCATGTCGCAGGGCATCGCCTTCACCCGCCCGAAGCTGGTGCGGAAGGCATCGACGAAGCGCCGATGCGCCGGATCGGCAAAGCGCCAGCCGTCGGCCGCGATCGGATTGAGGCTGGCGGCGAAGACGATCGTCCGGCAATCCTTCCCCTCGCAGCTGTTCCAGCTCCAGCTCATGCTGCCCAGCGTATGGCCCGGCGTCGCATGGGCGGTGACGGCGACGTCGCCCAGCCGGGTAACCTCGCCGTCGCGCACCGTCCGCAATGTCTTGACGCCCGGAAACCGCTCCAGCCAGGCTGCCTGCGGGTCTTCGGGATCGCCCCCACCCTGCCGCAGCACGGTGGCGGCGGGCGCGCTGGCGATCACGGTCGCACCGCTGTCCCGCGCCAGCGCGGCAATGCCGCCGGCATGGTCGAAATGCGGTTCGGTGCTGAGGATCAGCTTCACCTGCCTGATCGAAAAGCCGAGCTGGCGGATCTTCGCCTCGATATCTCCCACCGCCTGCGGCACCGCGCCGTCGATCAGGATCAGCCCCGCGCCGGTGCGGATCAGCGCCACGTTCAGCCCACCAAAGCCGACCAGATAGGTCTTCCCATGGAGCCGCACCGGCGGCTGCGGCGCCAGCCAGCGCTTCGCCGAATCGGGCGCGATCGGACGCGTCAGCGGATCGTCCGGCTTGCCCGCGCCCATCGCCATCATCCCAGCCAGACTAATAGTCAGCACCGCCATATTCCGCATCATTTCGCCTCCTCCTTGGTATGAAGGAAAAGCTGCCGTGCAGTGGCCTCAACGACAAAGCATGATTTCTCGACAGAGCCATTAGCCTGGCTTATGTCTGTAGCTCTATGGACCGCGCCCAATTGCCCCTGAACGCCCTGCGCGCCTTCGAAGCGGCGGCACGGCACCTCAACTTCACGAAAGCCGCGATCGAACTCTGCGTCAGCCAGGGCGCGGTCAGCCAGCAGGTGGCGCAGCTGGAGGCGCGGCTCGGCGCCCCGCTCTTCCGCCGCCTGCCGCGTGGCCTCATGCTGACGGACGAGGGCCGCGCCCTGCTCCCGGTCATGGCCGACGCGCTCGACCGGATCGGCGCGACCCTGGGCCGGATCGAGGGTGGCCGCCCGAGCGAGATATTGAATCTCGGCGTCGTCGGCACCTTCGCCGGCGGCTGGCTGCTCGACCGGCTGGAGGATTTCGCCCGCGCCTGCCCGCATGTCGACCTGCGGATCATGACCAACAACAACCGCGTCGATCTGGCGGGCGAAGGGCTGGACCTCGCCATCCGCTTCGGCGACGGCGCCTGGCACGGCACCCATGCCGACCCGATCCTGCGCGCGCCGCTCACCCCGCTCTGCACGCCCGAAGTCGCGGCGCGCCTGCCCGATCCCGCCGCCCTTGCCCGCGAAACCCTGCTGCGCTCCTACCGCGCCGACGAATGGCCGCGCTGGTTCGCCGCCGCCGGCGTGCCCTGCCCGCCGCTGCGCGGGCCGGTATTCGACAGTTCGATCCTGATGGTGCAGGCGGCGTTGCGCGGTCTCGGCGTCGCGCTTGCCCCGCCCGCCCTGTTCGCGGGCGACCTGCACAGCGGGTGGCTGGTCCAGCCCTTCGCCGCCTCGGTCGATCTGGGCGGCTATTGGCTCACCCGGCTCATGTCCCGCCCCGACAGCCCGGCCATGGCCGACTTTCGCCACTGGCTTCTCGCCGCCGCGGGGCGCTGATGGTTCGCGGAAAGGCTCCCGCTTCCGACGACCCCGCCACGCCATCCGTGATGAAAAATCACGAATACGCCCAATTGATGCCGTCGAGGCATGAAAAGCGCGCGATCGCCACAACTGTCCAACTCGCTGTCCAGAATCGTGCGCGCCAGCAGGACCGTCCCGCTGCTCACCCCGGATAGGTGATCGCCATCACCTCATACTCCTTCTCGCCCGCCGGCAGCCTGACGCGGCGCAGATCGCCCACCGCCGCCCCGCGCAGGGCGCGCGCCATCGGCGATCCCCAGCCGATCCGTCCCGCATCGACATCGGTCTCGTCATTGCCCACGATCGTCACGGTGCGATGATTGTCGTCCTCGTCGGCGATGGTCACGGTCGCGCCGAAATAGACCCGGTCCTTGTCGGGCTGCTGCCGGGGGTCGACGACCTTGGCGTCCTTCATCTTCTTCGACAGGCGCTTCAACTGGCCGTCTATCTCCCGCATCCGCTTGCGGCCATAGAGATAGTCGCCATTCTCGCTGCGGTCGCCATTGCCCGCCGCCCAGCTCACCACCTCCACGATCGCCGGCCGCTCGACCCCCAGCAGATGGTCATAGTCGGCGCGCAGCTTCGCAAAGCCTTCGGGGGTGATGTAATTGGGATAGGGGGTGGTCATCCCGCTGCTTTAACGCCCGGCATCCCTTCCGTCATCCCGGACGTGCGCCGGGATGACGTGGGGCGCGGCGGCGCCATGGCTCAACCGGGCGTAGGCTTGCCCAGATAGCGGCTCAGCACCGCGCTCGTCCCCCGGAACTTCGCCCGCTCCGGGTTCATCGCCTCATAGACCACCGCATTTTCCAGCACGCGCTGCACATAGTTGCGCGTCTCGAAGATCGGGATCTGCTCGATCCAGCGCAGCATGTCTGCCCCGGCGATGCGCGGGTCGCCATTGGCGGCGATCCACTTGTTCACATTGCCCGGCCCGGCATTGTACGCCGCCACCGCCAGCGGATAGCTGCCGCCATAATAGTCCAGCATCCGCTGGAAATAGCCCGACCCCAGCATGATGTTGTAGCTGGGATCGTCGAGCGAGGACGGGTTGTAGCCCAGGCCCAGCTTGCCCGCCTGCTCGCGCGCTGTGCCGGGCATCAGCTGCATCAAGCCGCGCGCGCCGGCATGGCTGACGATCTGCTTGTCGAACTGGCTTTCCTGCCGCGCGATCGCATGGACCATGGTCCAGTTATATTGCGCCGTCGGCGGCACCGGCACGCGCGGGAAGGCGCTGGTGCCATAGCCGGTCAGGCCGCTCGACACCGCGCGCCGGCCCACCATCACGCTCATGTCGGTGCGACCGATATGCTGGGCCAGTTCGGCGGCCAGATAATGGTCGGTGTCGCTGTCGGCATTGTTGGCGATGGCGCGCACGAACTTGCTCTGCTCGCCCCAATAGCCCATCTGACCCAGCGCTTTGACCGCGCGCACGACCGACCTGCTGTCGAAGGCGGCGCGCTCCGCCGCGGAGATCGGCACCGGCCGCTCGACCGTGGCGGGGGCGGGAATCGGCCGGCCCAGCCGCTCCAGCGCCAGCTGGCCGTAAAACTGGTCGGGATAGACGCCGGCCTGGGTGAAATAGCTGTTGGCGCTGGCCGCGTCCCCGGCCTGGAGCGCGGCGCGGCCGGCCCAATAATAGCCCTTGGACCGGGTCTGGGGCGACTTGGCCGCATCGGCATAGCGGCGGAACATCGTCACCGCGTCGGTCGGGCGATTGAGATTGTAGAAGGCGGTCGTGCCCGCCAGCCAGGCGAGGCTGGTATAATCGTCGCGCACGCCGATCGGCTGCTCGCTCAGCGAGACGCCGGGCGGAACCGCATCGTCGATCCGGCTGGCGATGCCATAGGCGAAGCTCCACTGGCTGTCGTTCGCCGCGGCCCGCGCCTGGTTCAGCAGCACCTCATAATATTTCTCGGCATTGGCCGGGCGATAGGTCAGCGCCGGGCGGTTCGCCAGATATTGGCGCGCGCCCACCCAGTTGCCGGTATCGCGCATCCAGATCGCCTTGTCGGCGACGAAGCCCGCATCGCTGGCACCGGCCGGTTCGGCCGCCTGCATCAGCGCGATCGCGTCGGGCGCCTTGCGCCGCAGCGCGATCCGCGCCTGGAACACCGTCCGCCGCGCCGGGCTGACATAGGCGATCATCCGCATCGCGCCGTTGATGTCATTGGCCCACAGCAGCGCATCGGCGCGCTGGTCATGGTCGGCACTCGTCAGGCCGGAGCCGAACAGCGAAAGCAGCCGCGCCTCGTCCGCGACGTTCAGCGGCCCGCCGATCCAGGCGGTGCGCGCGGCGACCCGTGCCTCGTCCATCCGCCCCAGTTGCATCAGCGCCATCGCGTTGCGGGCATGGCCGGTCGCGCTGCGCGCCGGGAAGCGCGCGAAAAAGGCCGCCACCTGCGCCGGGCCGACGGTTTCGGCGCTGATCCCGGTCTCGGCCAGCCGCCGCATCCGGTCCTCGCCCGGCCAGCCGGGATTGGCCAGGATGAAGCTGGCATAGGTCGCCGCGCCCAGCCCGTCGCTCTGCTGCAACGCGCGCCACTGGCTGATCGTGCTCGCGATGCTGCCGTCGCTCGGCTGCCCGATTCGCGCCTGTACCTGGTTCCACTGCGCGGGCTGGCCATATTCGGGCGGCACAGGCTGCACCATCGCGCCGCCCGGAGACGCGGGGGCGGTCGCCGGGATCGGCCCTTCTGTCTGCGCACCCGCACCGGCGGTCATCAGCAACAAGGCAATAATCGGCATCCGGATCAGGTAACTTTCGACATGGGGAGAGGCGCACATGCTGGACATAATCGCATTTGCATCCTTATCAGGCCCTGAATGACGCGCTATAGCGCGCCGCTTCACCGATCATGCCCCGGCCGCCCGGAGATTTGAAGGAGTTTTATCATGTTTTCGGGCTCGATTCCGGCTCTGATCACCCCGTTTCGCGATGGCGCCGTGGATGAAGCGGCCTTCCGCGCCTTCGTCGACTGGCAGATCGCGGAAGGATCGAGCGCGCTCGTGCCCTGCGGCACCACCGGCGAAAGCGCGACGATGACGGTGGAGGAGCATAATCGCGTCATCGCCATCTGCGTCGACCAGGCGGCCGGCCGCGTGCCGGTGATCGCGGGCTGCGGCTCCAACGACACGCGAATCGCGCTGGAGCATATGTACGCCGCCCAGGCCGCCGGCGCCAACGCCGCGCTGGTGGTCGCCCCCTATTACAACAAGCCGAATCAGGAGGGCGTCTATCGCCACTTCGCCTATCTGGCGGAGCGCTGCGACCTGCCCATCCTCCTCTACAATGTGCCCAGCCGCACCATCACCGACATCGGCGTGCCGGTGATCCACCGCCTGTCGGAGGAGTATCAGACCGTCGTCGGCATCAAGGACGCCACCGGAAATCTCGGGCGGGTCACCGCGCAGCGCTTGGCCTGCCGCCCCGACTTCTGCCAGTTGTCGGGCAATGACGAAACGGCGCTGGGCTTCAATGCGATGGGTGGCAAAGGATGCATCAGCGTCACCGCCAATGTGGCCCCGCGCCTGTGCGCGGAGTTCCAGGCGGCGATCGCCGGCGGCGACTGGGATGGTGCCTTGGCGCTCCAGGATCGTCTCTACCCCCTGCATGACGCCCTGTTCAGCGATTCTTCACCCGGCCCGGTCAAATATGCACTCACGCGCGTCCGTCCCGACATGCCCGGCGATGTCCGCCTGCCGATCACCTGGCCGTCGGAATCGAGCCGTGCGGCGGTCGATCGCGCGCTGGAGATCGCGGGTCTGGTTTGATCGGGGCGGCGCCCTATATATGAAGTGAGCAATTAGACCATCATGGCCCGCCCCCGCCCAGAAACCTTCGACAAGAAGAAGATCGTCGCCGAGAACCGGCGCGCCAAGTTCGAATATTTCCTGGAGGATGTGTTCGAGGCCGGCATCGCGTTGCAGGGCACCGAAGTGAAGTCGCTGCGCTTCGGCGAAGGCAATATCGCCGAAAGCTATGCCGAGGTGAAGGGCGATCAGGTGTGGCTCGTCAACAGCAACATCCCCGAATTCAGCCATGGCAACCGCTTCAACCATGAATCCAAGCGCCCCCGCAAGCTGCTGCTGCACGAGCGGGAAATCGCCCGGATGCACGGCGCGGTCGAACGCAAGGGCATGACGCTGGTGCCGCTGGCGCTCTATTTCAACAGCCGCGGCAAGGTGAAGGTCGAGCTGGCTCTGGCCAAGGGCAAGAAGACCCATGACAAGCGCGAGACGATCAAGGAACGCGACTGGAAGCGCGATCAGCAGCGCATCATGAAGGCGCATGGCTGATGGATAACAGGCTCACCCGCTGGTGGCACGCCAACGCGCCCACCCGCGAGTCGCTGGAACAGAGCCGGGTTCTCGCCCCCGTCGCCCATCGCGTGCTCGAACCCTCGCTCTGGCGCTTCACCCGCCGCTCGGTTCCGCGCGGCGTGGCGCTGGGCCTGTTCGTCGGCATCTTCCTGCTGATCCCCGGCGTGCAGATCGCGGGCGCGGCGCTCTTCGCCCTGCCCTTTCGCGCCAATATCCCGGTCGCGGCGGCGATGACCTTCCTTTCCAACCCGGCGACCACGCCCCTGATCCTCATGGCGTCGGTATGGCTCGGCAACTGGATATTGGGGCGCAGCGCCGACGCCTCCGGCTTCATGGCGTTGGTCGACAAGCACGCCTCCCTCAGCGACTGGTGCGCCTGGCTCTTTTCCGAGGCCGCCCCCGCCATGCTGCTGGGTCTCTTCCTGATTTCGCTCGTCAGCGCGATCATCGGCCATGTCGCCGCCGACTGGTTCTGGCGCCGCCGCATGGGCCGCAAATGGCAGGCGCGCAAATTGAGGATTGGCAAGGTCCACAAAAGCAGCGCATTGGAGGAGGCCGCCAGCGTCTGACGCCGGGGGTTTTGGTTCCGAAGCGATGCAGGGGGTTGGCCGGCCATGGCCGCACGGCTGAAAAAGGATGACGAAGCGTGGCTGGCGAAACCGGCCTCGCCCTTCGCGCTGCCGCTGCTGATCGGCGCGGCGCTGCTGTCGGCCGGCCTCGTCTTCTACGCGGCGGGTAGCGCGCCGCTGGCCGCGGGCTTCGCCGCGAGCATCCTCACCATCGCCGCGCTGATGAGCTGGTACCACCGCCTCAACCCGGCGCCGCTGTCTGATCGGGAGGCGACACCGGACTGGACCGTGGCCCGCGCGGCGGCCGACGCCTCCAACATCGCGATCGCTGTCACCGACCGCGCCGGCCGGCTGGTCTGCGCCAGCGATCTGTTCGGCGAATGGTTCCCCGGCTATCCGACCCCGCCGGGCGTCACGGGCGACGCCGTCCTGACCGAAAGCCTGTCCGACACCGCCCGCGCCGCCTGGCGCGATGGCGATGCGAAGCTGGAGGGCATGACGCTGGGCGCGATGCGGCTCGACGTCGACATCGCCCGCACCGGCCGGTCGGAGGATTATCTGCTCTGGCGCTTCACCCCCGTCCGCCAGCCGAGCGCGCTGGACGATGTCCACCGCTTCCTGACCGGGGAGGCCGGGCGGCAACTGGGCGAAGCGGGCATCATGGCCGTGATGATCGGCGGCGAAGGCCGCATCCGCGCCGCCAACGGCGCCTTCATGCTCCGTGCGGCGGGCCGGATCGACGCCAATATCACCGGCCGGGATTTCGCCGCGCACATGCGGGTGGACGACAAGGGCCGGCTGTTCCTGGCGCGCGAGGAAAATGGCGGGCTGCCGCTGCGCCTGCTCCAGGTGCCGCTGCGCCGCGCCAGCCAGCCCGGCGGCGCGCAGACTTCGGCGCAGGACGGCCCGATGCTGCTGCTGCTGATCGACGAGCCGGCGGGCGGCGGGGGCACCTCCGCCCTCTCCTATATCGAAACCCTGCTCTCGCTGCTGCCTTTCGGCCTCGCCATGGCGGACCGGGACGGTCGCATCCTGTTCGTCAACAAGGCGTTCGCCCGCGCTTCCGGTCTCAAGTCGGGCACCAAGCCCAGCTATCCCGGTGACCTCGTCGTGCGCGAGGACCAGGCGGCGGTAGCCGACGCGGTGCGCCGCTTCGCCGTCGGCCCGCAAATGTCGGGCGACATCGCGGTGCGGATGCGCGAACAGCCCGACGAGCCGATCGCGCTCAGCCTGGCCGGCGTGCGCGGCCTGGGCGAAGCGGCGGTGCTGCTCAGCCTCAAGGACAATAGCGAGGAGAGCAAGCTCAAGCGCCAGGTCGCGCAGGCGACAAAGATGCAGGCGATCGGCCAGCTCGCCGGCGGCGTCGCCCATGACTTCAACAATATCCTGACCGCCATCATCGGCCATTGCGACCTGATGCTGATGCGCCATACGCCGGGCGACAGCGACTATGACGATATCCAGCAGGTCAAGTCGAACAGCAACCGCGCCGCCGGCCTGACCCGCCAGCTGCTCGCCTTCTCGCGCCAGCAGACGCTGCGTCCGCAGATCCTGCAACTGCCCGACATCGTGTCCGACGTGTCCAACCTGCTGAAACGGCTGCTGGGCGAAAATGTGCGGCTGGAGGTCAGCCATGGCCGCAATCTGGGCGCCGTGCGCGCCGATCCCGGCCAGCTCGAACAGGTGATCGTCAACCTCGCGGTCAACGCCCGCGACGCCATGCCCGAAGGCGGCACGCTCAATATCCAGACCTATGCCGTGCCCGCTTCCAAAGTGCGCGAGATGCGGCAGCAGATCTTGCCGGTGGGCGACTATACCGCGCTGCGCGTCTCCGACACGGGCCTCGGCATCCCGCCCGACATCTTGTCTAAGATCTTCGAACCCTTTTTCACGACCAAGGAACTGGGCAAGGGCACGGGCCTCGGCCTCTCGACCGTCTATGGCATCGTCAAGCAGTCGGGCGGCTATATCTTCGCCGAATCCGAACTGGGGCGCGGCGCCAGCTTCGTCATCTACCTGCCGGTCTATGCCGGCGCCGACGCCGACCATGTCGTCCCCGCCCAGACGCCCGCCCGCCGGGCCGAAACCTGGGGCACCGGTACCATCCTGCTGGTGGAGGACGAGGACATGGTCCGCGCCGTCGCCGAACGCGCGCTGGCGAGGCAGGGCTACAAGGTGCTGACCGCCAATGACGGCGAACAGGGGCTGGAGGTGCTGGCCACCCATGACGGCATCGACCTGCTCATTTCCGACGTGGTCATGCCGAACATGGACGGTCCCGCCATGGTGACGCAGGCGCGGCGGACCCATCCGCTGCTGCCGGTGCTGTTCATGTCGGGCTATGCCGAGGAACAACTGCGCAAGTCGATCGACATCGCCCATGTCGCCTTCCTGCCCAAGCCCTTCTCCGTCAGCCAACTCGCCGAAGCCGCCCGCGACGCCCTCGCCATGCGCCCCGCCCCGGCGGAATGAGGCCGCAGGCGCTCGCGGGCCGCCGATTGCGCCGGTCCGGGACGGGCTTCTTGCTCCGGATCAAGGTGAAGGGGCTGGGCAAGCGCCTGGCAATGGGTTAGCGAGTCGTCTGGACAGACAGGGAAACAGGGCATGTCGGACGCAAAATCCATCCTCATCGTCGAAGATGAGGCGATGATCGGCATGATGCTGGAGGATTATCTCGACACATTGGGCTACCGGCTGCACGCGCTCGCCGCCACCGTCGACGAAGCCTGCGCCCATGCGCGCGAGGGCGGCTTCGACGCCGCCCTGCTCGACTGCAACCTCCAGGGCGAAAAGAGCTGGCCCGTCGCGGACATATTGGCGCAGGCCGACATCCCCTTCATCTTCGCCACCGGCGGCATGGCCGACGACCTGCCCACCGGCTACGCCGACCGCCCGACCCTCGCCAAGCCCTTCACCATCGGCGCCGTCGAACGCGCGCTGGGCAAGGTGCTGGGGGCGTAAGGCTCAGGCCCGCGACCGGACGGTCGGGTGGCGACCACTAGCAGACGCCAGCGCGTTGATGCTAAGCATCACGAATGACGAACGGATCGTTCCTATCGTACTATCGATATGTCATAGCGGTTCATGTCGGGCTTTTCGGCTATCTCATTTATACGCGCGGTTTTTCCCGCTTCGTTACCGATGAACTGCCGCTGCGCATGGCGATCTTTGCTGCTCTAACGGCTGCGGTCTATTGGTGGTGGAAACGCAGGAAAGGCAGACGTCCGCTAGCCACCCTGTCCGTCATTCCAGAGAGCCGACCGCCCCAACGCCCGCGCCCCTTCGCAAAGAAGAGGTAGCCCCTCCCGCGCAGCCTGCTAGGGTGCCGCCACGAACCGGAAACCGGAACGGATAGGAAATTTCCGTTCCCCTCTTGTTCTACCGGAACAAACAGGATACATCATCGCCAAGGCGCCGAAGACTCGACGCGATCCGCTTGACAGGGGATAGGCCGATGACCGCAATGCTCCAACTCATCGATTCCAAGAAGACGGGGACAATGGACAGACAGAAAGCATTGGAGGCGGCGCTCGCCCAGATCGATCGCGCCTTCGGCAAGGGCTCGGCCATGAAGCTGGGCAGCCGGGAAAAGCTGGAGATTGAGGCGATCTCGACCGGCTCGCTCGGCCTCGACATCGCGCTCGGCATCGGCGGCCTGCCCAAGGGCCGCATCATCGAAGTCTATGGCCCGGAAAGTTCGGGCAAGACCACGCTCGCCCTGCACGCCATTGCGGAGGCGCAGAAGAATGGCGGCACTGCGGCCTTCGTCGACGCCGAACATGCGCTCGACCCCGTCTATGCCAGGAAGCTGGGCGTCGACATCGACGAACTGATCGTGTCGCAGCCCGACACCGGCGAACAGGCGCTGGAAATCGTCGACACGCTGGTCCGTTCCAACGCCATCGACGTGCTGGTGGTGGACTCGGTCGCCGCGCTGGTCCCCCGCGCCGAAATCGAGGGCGAGATGGGCGACAGCCATGTCGGCCTCCAGGCGCGCCTCATGTCCCAGGCGCTGCGCAAGCTGACCGGTTCGATCTCGCGGTCCAAATGCATGGTGATCTTCATCAACCAGGTACGCATGAAGATCGGCGTGATGTACGGCAATCCGGAAACCACGACCGGCGGCAACGCGCTCAAATTCTACGCCTCGGTCCGCCTCGACATCCGCCGCACCGGCCAGATCAAGGATCGCGACGACATCGTCGGCAACGCGACCCGGGTGAAGGTGGTCAAGAACAAGGTCGCCCCGCCCTTCAAGCAGGTCGAATTCGACATCATGTATGGCGAGGGGATTTCCAAGATCGGCGAGATTCTCGACCTCGGCGTGAAAGCCGGGATCGTCGAGAAGTCGGGCGCCTGGTTCTCCTATGACTCGGTCCGCATCGGCCAGGGTCGCGAAAATGCCAAGACCTATCTCAAGGAACATCCCGAAATGGCGGAGCGTCTGGAAAAGGCGATCCGCGGCAAGACCGAGCAGGTCGCCGAAGGGATGATGACCGGACCCGATGCGGAGGATGATGGCGAATAAGCGCGGACAGGCGCCCTGGCCGGATCAACCGGGGCGCGGTTCGCCGGGTTCGCCCGCCTTGCGCATCACGCACTGAAAAGGCCCGTCGCGCCACGCTGCGCGGCGGGCCTTTTACCGTCCGCCGTATAACCCGCCGCACGCGCCACGCCGTGCCTCTCGCCCCATCGCCTTGCTCTGGCCAAGCCCGCCGAAGCCCCGCACTTTCTCGCTCGCCAAGCCCGAAGCGCTTGCGCCGGGCCTGCGCGCCCACGATGCTTATGCGACGGGACGAATCGCCCCGCGCTCCAGTCCGGACCCCATATCATGCGCCTCGCGATCGAAGCGATTCTCGACTATGACTTTGCCGAACCCAGCGACGTGCTGCTCGCGGTGGAGGCGGCCGCCCTGCCCGACCAGCGGGTGATCGAACAGACCCACATCATCGACAATGCCGGCCCCCTCACCAACAAGGTCGGCGGCAGCGGCGTCGGCCGCCGGACCTGGACCCGCACGGGCACCGGCCGGATGCTCAGCACCTATCGCGCCACCGTGGATGTCGATCGCGCGCCCGTCGACCTGGCCAGCCTCTCCAAAAGCCCGCTGCCCAGCCTGCCGGAGGATGTGCTGCCCTTCATCTGGCCGAGCCGCTATTGCGAGGCCGACCGCTTCGGCAGCTTCGTCAGCGGCCATTTCGCCAATCTGGAGGGGGGCGCGCTGGTCGACGCGCTGCTCAACTGGGTGCATGAGAATATCGCCTATGTGCCGGGCAGTTCGGGTATCGCCACCACCGCCGCCGACACGTTCGTGGCGCAGCAGGGGGTCTGCCGCGACTTCGCCCACCTCACCGCCGCGCTGATCCGATCGCGCGACATTCCCGCGCGGCTCGTGTCGGTCTATGCGCTTGATCTCGACCCGCCCGATTTCCACGCCGTGGTGGAGGTATGGCTCGACGGCGCCTGGCACATGGTCGATGCCACCCGCCTCGCGCCGGTCGAAACCATGGTCCGCATCGCCGTCGGGCGCGACGCCACCGACATCGCCTTCATGACCATCTTCGGCGGCGCGCAGATGAATGCCCAGTCGATCCGCGTCAGCCGCGTGGCCGATCCCGGCTGACCGTTCAGCCGACGGACAGCCGGACACGGCTATGCCTCATATCGTCGCAGGAGGAACGGACATGATCGGGACCAAGGCACGCTGGATGACCGGAGCGCTGGTGAGCGCGGGCCTGCTCGTCGGCAGCATCGGCGCGGCCGACGCTCGGCCACGCTACGGCTACGACCGGGGCTGGAACGGCGGCTGGGACCGGCACCACCGCCACCGCGGCGACGGTTTCGGCCTTGGCGATGCGATCGGGGTCGCGGCACTGGTGGGCGCGGTCGCGATCGTCGCCTCCTCCATCTCCAAAAACAAGAAGATCCGCGATCCCCGCACCGGCGGCGAATATGACGCGCCGCCGCGCAGCCCCGACACCGACTATGGCGCCGATGCCCGCACTGGCACGCTGCCCCCCGATGCCCCGATCCGCGACGACGCCGACTTCTCCGACGTGGCCAGCGCCAACGCGCAGGACGATGCGATGACCGACGCCTGCGCCGTCGCCGCGCGCGACGAAGCCCAGGGCCAGAACGGTGGCTATGCCGAGATCCGCAGCATGGATCAGCCCCGCACCTCCCAGGACGGCGCCACCAATATCGACGGCGAGATCGAAACCCGCGCCAGCTATCGCGCGACCGACGGCACCACCCGCCGCTTCACCTGCACGATGAGGGACGGCCGCGTCGCGCAGGTCTACATCAGCCGCGACGTAGCGCTACACTGATCTCAGGTAGGACGCGCCGCCTTCCTGCTGGTCCAGGCGATCACGGCCCGGCCATCGCCAGCAGGAGCCGGAATGCAGGGGATGGGTGGGAGCGGAAGGGCGGCTTTGCCTATCCCCTCCCGTTTAGGCGAAAGGCGACGACACGTGTTCGCGCAGCCAGTTAATCCCAGCGCCGTGAACTGTTGCGACATTGCGCTGAGCCAGACCCACCGGCCACCCCACGAACAGTCGAACATTCGTCCGATGCGGATTTTCTCTGATCCATCCTGTCGGATGACTAGCCATCGCGCCTCCCAGTCCCTTTCATCCCGTCGCATCATCGACGCGTGACCGCAGCGTCACTGTCGCCGCGCTGCCGTCGCGTGGCGGGCGCTTCGCGAGCGCCTTCCCGCCGCCATGGGCCGACAAGGCCCGACGACAGTGTGAACTTCGGCGGCGTGCCTCTTGGCAACCCCTTCCCGTCGCGATAGCGCCACCGCCATGTCCGCACCGCCCTTGCCCCGTCGCACCGCCGCGATCGCCTTCATCCTGGTGACGGCGCTGCTCGACGTGATGTCCATGGGCATCGTCATTCCGGTGCTGCCGCAGCTGATCGAGACATTGTCCGGCTCCAGCACCAGCGCCGGCCTGTGGAACGGGCTGTTCGTCGCGCTCTGGGCGGGGATGCAGTTTCTCTGCTCGCCCGTCATCGGCTCGCTGTCCGATCGGTTCGGGCGACGGCCGGTGATCCTGATCTCGGTCGCGGGCCTCGCGCTCGATTATGTGCTGATGGCGCTCGCGCCCAATCTCTGGTGGCTGGCGCTCGGCCGCATCCTGGCGGGCGTCACCTCGTCCAGCTTCACCTCCGCCTTCGCCTATATGGCCGACATCACCCCGCCGCAGGGCCGGGCGCGCGGCTATGGGCTGATCGGCGCGGCGTTCAGCGCCGGTTTCGTCGCCGGGCCGCTGCTGGGCGGGGTGCTCGGGGAAATTTCCCTCCGCGCGCCCTTCTGGGCGGCGGCGGGCCTTTCCGGCCTTGCCTTCCTCTACGGCCTCGCCATCCTGCCCGAATCCCTGCCGGCGGAAAAGCGCATGGCCTTCAGCTGGCGCCGCGCCAACCCGTTCGGCGCGCTGCGGCTGCTGCGCTCCCACCCCGAACTCTCCAGCCTCGCGCTCGTCAATTTTCTCCTCTATTTCGCTCATCATCTCTTCTCGGCCGTGTTCGTCCTCTATGCCGGCGACCGCTATGGCTGGGGCGCGTGGCAGGTCGGCACGCTGCTGGCACTCGTAGGCCTGATGGACATGGGCGTGCAGGGGGCGCTGGTCGGCCCGGTGGTGAAGCGGCTGGGCGACCACAGCACCATGGTCATCGGCCTCGCCTTCGGGGCGATCGGCGTCGCCGCCATGGGGCTGGCGCCGACCGGCGGACTGTTCGTCGCCGCCATGTTCCCCAATGCGCTCTGGGGCCTCGCCATGCCGACGATCCAGTCGCTGATGACGCGGCGCGTCTCCGAAAGCGAACAGGGACAGCTCCAGGGCGCGAACAACAGCGTGGGCGCGATCGCGGGCATCGTCTCGCCGCTCTTCTTCGGCGCTGTCTATTCCGCCTCGGTCGGCGCCCGTCCGCTGCTGCCTTTCATCGGCAGCGCCTTTCTGATCGCGGCGCTGGTCCTGGCCGGCGCGGCGCTGCTCGGCCGGGCCGCCAGCCGTGACGAGGATGCCCCCGCGCGCCCATGAGGCGGGGAGAACTGGACATATCGGGACAGGGCGACTAACCGGGCGCGAATCCCTTCCACCGCTCGACACAAAGGCGATTCGATGACGCTGCCCCTTCAGGATTCCATCCTCATCGTGGACTTCGGCAGCCAGGTGACCCAGCTCATCGCCCGGCGCGTCCGCGAAGCCGGCGTCTATTCCGAGATCGCCCCCTTCAACAGCGCGGCCGAAGCCTTCGAGCGGATGCAGCCCAAGGGCATCATCCTGTCAGGCGGCCCCTCCTCGGTGATGTGGGAGGACAGCCCCCGCGCCCCGCAGCATTTCTTCGATGCAGGCATCCCCATCCTGGGCATCTGCTACGGCCAGCAGACGATGATGCAGCAGCTGGGCGGCAATGTCGAAGGCGGCGAGAGCGGCGAATTCGGCCGCGCCTTCATCGAAGTGAAGCAGGGCTGCGCCCTGTTCGACGGCCTCTGGACCGAAGGCGAAAAGCATCAGGTCTGGATGAGCCATGGCGACAAGGTGACGAGCCTTGCCCCCGGCTTCGAGGTCGTTGCGACCAGCGAGGGCGCGCCCTATGCCGTCACCGCGAACGAGGAAAAGCGCTTCTACGCCACCCAATTCCACCCCGAAGTCGTCCACACCCCCGACGGCGCGAAGCTGCTCGCCAATTTCGTCCGCCATGTCTGCGGCCTCGCCGGCGACTGGACCATGGCCGAGTTCCGCGCCACCAAGATCGCCGAAATCCGCGCCCAGGTGGGCGAAGGCCGGGTGATCTGCGGCCTGTCGGGCGGCGTCGATTCCGCTGTGGCCGCCGTGCTGATCCACGAAGCGATCGGCGACCAGCTCACCTGCGTCTTCGTCGACCATGGCCTGATGCGGCTGGGCGAAGCGGAACAGGTGGTCAGCCTGTTCCGCGAACATTATGGCATCAAGCTGGTCCATGTAAACGCGGAAGACCGCTTCCTGGGCGGCCTCGCCGGCCTCACCGACCCGGAAAAGAAGCGCAAGTTCATCGGGGGCGAATTCATCGCCGTGTTCGAGGAGGAAGCCGCCAGGATCGGCGGCGCCGATTTCCTGGCGCAGGGCACCCTCTATCCCGACGTGATCGAGAGCGTCAGCTTCACCGGCGGCCCTTCGGTTACGATCAAGTCGCACCATAATGTCGGCGGCCTGCCCGAACGCATGAACATGAAACTGGTCGAACCCTTACGCGAACTGTTCAAGGACGAAGTGCGCGTGCTGGGCAAGGAACTGGGCCTGCCCGACATCTTCGTCGGCCGCCATCCCTTTCCCGGCCCCGGGCTCGCCATCCGCATTCCCGGCGAAGTGACCAAGGAACGCTGCGACATATTGCGCAAGGCGGACGCCATCTATCTGGAGGAAATCCGCAACGCAGGCCTCTACGACGCGATCTGGCAGGCCTTCGCCGTGCTGCTCCCGGTCCGCACCGTCGGCGTGATGGGCGACCACCGCACTTATGACAGCGTCTGCGCCGTCCGCGCCGTCACCTCGACCGACGGTATGACTGCCGACATCTACCCCTTCGACGCCGCGTTCCTCAGCCGCGTCGCGACGCGCATCATCAATGAGGTCAAGGGCATCAACCGCGTCGTCTATGACTATACGTCGAAGCCGCCGGGGACCATCGAATGGGAATAAAGCCGGCAAAGCGAATGTCCGGGGGACATTCGCCGGCTTTATTCGGCTGCGTAAGCAGCCGTGGGTGTCAGGTATAATGGCCGTCCGGGGGATCGCCATCCGGTCAGCTCGGCCGCGCAAGCGGCAGCAGCGGTGGAGCGTGACATGACCAGCGCCGCCCTCGGCCACCCCGTCTATCGGGACATGCCGACCACCATCTTCGAACATATGTCCGCCCGCGCGCGGGAAACCGGCGCGATCAATCTGGGGCAGGGCTTTCCCGAAGGCCCCGGCCCCCGCGCCGTCCTGCAAGCCGCCGCCGACGCGCTGCTGACCCGATCCAGCCAATATCCGCCGATGGCCGGTCTGCCCGAACTGCGCGCGGCGGTCGCCGACCATTATGACCGCCACCAGCAGCTCGATCTTTACGAGCAGGAGGTGATCGTCACTTCCGGCGCGACCGAGGCGATCGCGGCCAGCCTGCTCGCACTGGTGAAACCCGGCGACGAAGTGCTGATGCTCGCCCCGCTCTACGACGCCTATCTGCCGCTCGTGGAGCGCGTGGGCGGCGTCGCGAAAGTGGTGACGCTGACCCCGCCCGACTGGCGCGTGACCCACGACGCGCTGGCAGCGGCCATCACCCCGCGCACCCGCATCCTCCTCATGAACAATCCGGTGAATCCTACCGGCATCGTGCTGCGCGAGGCGGAACTGGCGCTGCTCGCCGACCTCTGCGTTGCGCATGACCTGATCGCCATCTGCGACGAAGTCTGGGAGCAAAGCGTCTATGACGATGTCGCCCACCGCCCGCTGATGGCCTTTCCGGGGATGCGCGACCGCACCGTCAAGATCGGGTCGGCGGGCAAGATCTTTTCCGTCACCGGCTGGAAGGTCGGCTGGATGTGCGCCGCCCCGCCGATCGCTACCCTGCTCGCCCGCGCCCACCAGTTCCTGACCTTCACGACCCCGCCCGGCCTGCAATGGGCCGTGGCGGAGGGGCTGGGCTACCCCGACGCCTGGTTCGCCGAGCAGCGCGCCGCCTATCAGGCCTCGCGCGACCGGCTGGCGGCCGGCCTCGTGGCGGCGGGCTATGTCGTCCAGCCCAGCGCCGCCACCTGGTTCCTGTCGATCGACCTGCCCGCATCGGGGATCGCGCTGGACGATGTGACCTTCTGCAACCGCATCATCGACGAAGCCGGTGTGGCAGCGATCCCGATCAGCGCCTTCTACCCCGACGCATCCGTCACCCATCTCGTCCGTCTCTGCTTTTCCAAGACGGACGCGATGCTGGATCAGGCGATCGCGCGGCTCGCCGCCTTCCGCGCGACGCTGGGCTGACGCACGATCATGGCGCCCAGGATCAGCATGGCGACCAGCAGCAGCGCCTGCGCGGCGAGGAAGGGCGGCTCCGTCCCGGTCGGCGCCAAGGCGTTGAGCGCCGGCACCTTCAGGAAGCTCTGCACGACCAGCACGAACAGGTTGAGCCACAGCGCCACCGTCGCGCTCACCGCGTAAATCGTCCGCGCCCGGCCGCGCAGCTTCAGGCCAAAGAGCGCGACGAAGGCGACGATCAGCACCAGCGTCGAAAGGATGCCCACCCCGATCGCCGGCGTGAACCCACGGAACGGAAAGAGGAAACCGGTCAGGCTGGTCAGCAGGGTGGTGACGAGGAACAAGGCCTGCACCCGCGGCAGGAACCGCCCCTTCGCCTGCGCCAGCAAGGCGACAAGGCCAGCGACGATGCCGACCAGGCTGATCGCGACATGCAGCGCGATGAAGGCTGGAATGGAAAGACCGAGGATCATGATGCTTCTCCTTGGGAAAACAGGCACTCCACCCGTCATCCCCGCGCAGGCGGGAAATGACGGAGAAGGTCAGGCCGTCTTGCGATAGCGCGCCGCTGCATCCTTCAGCGACAGATTGGGCCGCAACGCCGCCCGCGCGGCGAGATAGGCGTCGAGGTCGCCCCGGTCCGGCAGCGCCGGAATGGTGATCGCCTCGCCCATGTCCAGCCCGGCCAGCGCCGCATCGACCATCACCTCGACATCCATCACCATCTCGGCCGGAATTCCCGCGATCTGCTCCTCGGTCCAGATCGGCGTCCGGGTGATCCCCGGCAGCACTGCCTGCACCCGCACGCCCTTGCCGCCCAGTTCGACCTGCAACGCCTCGGTAAAGGCCAGCACATAGGCCTTGCTCGCCGGATAGACGGCAGTGAAGCCGTCGGGCATCAGCGCCGTGACCGACGTGATGTTGATGAGCGTCCCCGCCCCCGTCGCCGCAAACCGGGGCGCGACCGCGCGGGACAGCCGCGTCACGGCCAGGATGTTGAGGTCGATCAGGCCGGTCAGATAGGCCGGATCGGTCTCGACGAAGCTCTGTTCGCCAGCGATCCCGGCATTGTTGATGAGGCCCGTGATGGCGTCATCGTCGCGCAGCCGCGCCTCGATCCGGGCCAGGTCATCGGCCTTGGCCAGATCGGCGGCGATCACTTCGACGCCAACGCCGGCTTCGGCCCGCAATTGCGCCGCCAGCGCCTCCAGCTTCTCCGCCCGTCGGGCGACCAGGATCAGATTGGCGCCGCGCCTGGCAAAGCGATCGGCATAGACCGCGCCGATGCCGTCCGACGCGCCGGTGATGAGGATGGTTTCATTGGTCATGGGAAGTCTCCTGTGAAGAACCTCCGTCCGCTTCTCTACACGCTCGAAACGAACGAAGCCGGATTTGTCAGCCGTTGATGAAATCGAGCAGGTCGGCATTGAACCGATCCTGATGGGTGACCGTCAGTCCATGATCGGCCCCTTCATACACCATCAGCACCGCCTGCGTAACGATCTTGACTGTCGAGAGGGCAGAGGCGCCGATCGGGACGATCTGGTCGTCGTCGCCATGCAGGACGAGCGTGGGCACATCGACCTTGGCGAGGTCGGCGTGGAAATCGCTCTCCGAAAACGCGCGGATCGAATCGAGCTGCCCCTTCAGGCCGCCCATCATCCCCTGCCGCCAGAATTCCTCGCGAACCCCCTCGGAGATCACCGCGCCGTCGCGATTATAGCCGTAGAAGGGGATGGTCAGATCCTTGAAGAACTGGCTGCGATTGTCGAACGTGCCCTTGCGGATGCCGTCGAACACGTCGATCGGCAGCCCGCCCGGATGGGCCTCGGTCTTCAGCATCAGCGGCGGCACCGCGCCGATCAGCGCCAGCTTGGCCACGCGGCTCGTGCCATGGCGGCCGACATAGCGGGTGACTTCGCCGCCCCCGGTCGAATGGCCGACCAGCACCACATCGTGCAGGTCCAGAGCCGCGATCAGGTCGGCCAGATCGTCGGCATATTGGTCCATATTGTTATTGTCCCACGTCTGGTCCGACCGGCCATGGCTGCGGCGGTCATGGGCAATGGTGCGAAAGCCCTGATTGGCGAAAAACACCATCTGCGCATCCCAGGCGTCGGCGCTCAGCGGCCAGCCATGGGAAAAGACGATCGGCTGGCCATCGCGCGGCCCCCAGTCCTTGTAGAAGATGCGGGTGCCGTCCTTGGTGGTGACGAAATTGCTCATGATGAAAGTCCCTTCTGCATTGGAAGAGCGTCTCTCTCGCCCTGTGCTTGCAGTTTTAGGGGTAATGACGGAGGATCGGGATTGGCGGTCCCGACATTAAGCGGGCCGATTCCGACAAAGGCTGTCCCATGGACGCGACGCAGAACCCAAAGGCCGAAATCGGCATCCTCCTCTACCGCGACTGCCAGCAGGCGATGGTCCATGGCATGACCGACCTCATCGCCATCGCCGGGCAATTTTCGGGCCAGCATGGCGGCCCGCCGTTACGCGTCAGCCATTGGCGGATGCAGGCCGACGGCAGCTTCGCCCGCTGCCATGATACGCATGACGGGCGGCCCGGCGCACCGGACATCTGGCTCGTCCCCGGCCGCCTGTCCGGCGTGCCCGACGCGGAGGAAGCAGCCCCCTATGCCCGCTGGCTGCTGGACCGGCACGCCCAGGGCGCGACCCTCGCTTCCAATTGCGGTGGCGCCTTCCTGCTGGCGGCGACCGGCCTGCTTGATGGCCGGCCCGCCACGACCCACTGGTGGTTCGCCGAACCGTTCCGCGCCCGCTTCCCCGCCGTGAAGCTGGACTGCGACCGGATCGTCATCGACGATGGCGATCTCATCACGGCTGGCGGGTTGATGGCGTGGACCGATCTGGGCCTGCGGCTGGTCGACCGGCTGCTCGGGCCGACCGTGATGCTCGATACGGCCAAGTTCCTGCTGGTCGATACGGCCGGGCGCGAGCAGAAGCATTTTGCCCGCTTCATGCCGCGCATGACCCATGGCGACGAGCCGATCCTGAAGGTCCAGCACTGGCTCGCCGCGCGGGAGGCCAAGTCCGTCACCACCGCCGAGATGGCGGCGCAGGCGGCGCTGGAGGAACGCACCTTCCAGCGTCGCTTCAAGGCGGCGACGGGCATGACCCCGATCGAATATGTCCAGCATCTGCGCATCGCCACGGCGCGCGAGCATCTGGAATTCACCCGGCGCACCATCGACCAGATCGCCTGGAGCGTCGGTTACGAGGATTCCGCGGCCTTCCGCAAACTGTTCCACCGCCTCGTCGGCCTGTCCCCCGGCGACTATCGCACCCGCTTCGCCGCACCAAGCGCAGAGGCAGCCTGAGTATTTATATAGTTAGCTAACTATTGAAATACTTACTTATCGTTTCAACTGTCCATGTCGCTGTCGGACTTGCGGCTCGCCGCCCATGTCGCTAGGTTCCCGTTTCGTTCCCAAAAGGACCAGATATGGACAGCCCGGCCGCTCTTCTCCTCCTCGTCGCCCTCCTGATCGGCCTTGCGGTCGGCTGGCTGTTGCGGACCCGGTCGGCTGCCCCGCTCATGGCCGAAAAGGCCGATCTTGCCGCGAAGCTCGACACCGCGACGGCCCAGCGTAATGGCGCCATCGCCGAACTGGCGGTGGAAAAGGAACGGGTCGCGCAGGCCGCGACCCATGTCGCCCGCCTCGAAGCAGCGCAGGTCGCCGCTGACCAGAGGTTGGAGGCGGTGCAATCCGCTGCTGCCCGGCGTCTCGACGCTGTCCAGGCCGAGCGGGAGGCCGCGCTGCGCGATCTCGCCGCGCTCCAGTCCGACACCCAGGCCCGCACCCAGGCGTTCGAGCAGCAGATCGCCGCGCTCAAGGACGCCAAGGAACAGCTTTCCGCCCAGTTCAGCGAGATTGGCGGCAAGCTGCTCGACCAGGCACAAACCCAGTTCCTGACCCGCGCCGACCAGCGCTTCGCCCAGGCGAGCGAAAAGAGCGAGGCGCAGCTCAAGACCCTTCTCTCGCCCGTGGAAACCACGCTCAAACGCTATGAGGAAGGCCTCGCCCGTGTCGAGAAGGACCGGGTCGGCAGCTATGCCGAACTGCGGGAGGCGATCGCGCAGGTCCATCAGGGTCAGGGCCAGGTTCGCGAGGAAACGGCCAAGCTCGTCAATGCGCTCCGCGCCGCGCCCAAGACCCGCGGCCGCTGGGGCGAGCAGCAGTTCAAGAACCTCATCGAAACCGCCGGCCTCTCCCCCTTCGTGGATTTCCAGGAGGAAGTCTCCGTCACCGTGGAGGACGGCCGGCTGCGCCCGGATTTCATCATCCGCCTGCCCGGCGACCAGCAACTGGTGGTCGACGTCAAATGCTCGCTGGAAGCCTATCTCAACGCCGTCGACCAGGTCGATTCCGCCTCTCGCGAGCGCTATCTGGCGGACCATGCCCGCGCCGTGCGAACCCATGCCGACGCGCTGGGGCGCAAGGCCTATTGGGAACAGTTCGCCAAGGCGCCCGACTTCGTCATCATGTATGTCCCCGGCGACAATTTCGTCACCGCGGCGCTGGAGGCGGACATGGACCTGTGGGAACGCGCCGCGCGCAACCGCGTCATCATCTGCGGCCCCGCCACCTTCCTCCCCCTCGCCCGCACGCTGGCGGGCCACTGGCGCCAGGCGAAGATGCAGGAACAGGCGCAGCAGGTGGGCCAGCTCGGCAAGGAACTGTACGAGCGCCTGTCCGTCGCCGCGACCCATCTCAAGCGCCTCGGCTCCGGGCTCAACAGCGCCGTCTCCAACTACAACAGCTTCATCGGCAGTTTCGAGAGCCGCGTCCTCGCGACCGGCCGCAAGTTCCGCGACCTCGACATCGAGACCGGCGGCAAGGACATAGAGGCCATGGAACCGCTCGACGTGCTGGCGCGCGACCCGCAGGTGGACGAGGCGCGGGCGCTGCCGGCGGCGGAATGACGCCGCTCAGGCGCCCGTCTGATGCCGCCCTTGCAGCGGGCGGCCGATAGAGACGGGCATCAGCTCTCGTCGCCCATCCGCAGCGCGGCGATGAAGGCTTCCTGCGGAATCTGCACGCTGCCATATTCGCGCATCCGCTTCTTGCCTTCCTTCTGCTTCTCCAGCAGCTTCTTCTTGCGGGTGATGTCGCCGCCATAGCATTTCGCCGTGACATCCTTGCGCATCGCCGCGATCGTCTCGCGCGCGATCACCTTGCCGCCGATCGCCGCCTGGATCGGGATCTTGAACAGGTGGCGAGGGATCAGATCCTTCAACCGTTCGCACATGTGCCGCCCGCGCGCCTCGGCGGCGCTGCGGTGGACGATCATCGAAAGCGCATCGACCGGCTCATTGTTGACGAGGATGCTCATCTTGACGAGGTCGCCCTCGCGCGTGCCGATCTGGTGATAGTCGAAGCTGGCGTAGCCGCGACTGATCGACTTCAGCCGGTCATAGAAGTCGAACACGACTTCGTTGAGCGGCAGTTCATAGGTCACCTGCGCGCGGCCGCCGACATAGGTCAGGTTCTTCTGGATGCCGCGCCGGTCCTGGCAGAGCTTCAGGATGCTGCCCAGATATTCGTCGGGGCAGTAGATCACCGCCTCGATCCACGGCTCCTCGATCATCTCGATATGGTTGGGATCGGGCATGTCGGCCGGGTTGTGCAGATGGCGCACCGTCCCGTCCTTCATATGCATCTCATAGACCACCGAAGGCGCGGTGGTGATCAGGTCGAGATCATATTCGCGGGTCAGCCGCTCCTGGATGATCTCCAGATGAAGGAGGCCCAGAAATCCGCAACGGAAGCCGAAACCCAGTGCCGCCGATGTTTCCATCTCGAAGGAGAAGCTGGCGTCGTTCAGGCGCAGCTTCGAGATGGAGTCGCGCAGCTTCTCGAAATCATTGGCATCCACCGGGAACAGGCCGCAGAACACCACCGGCTGCACTTCCTTGAAGCCCGGCAGCGCCGCCTTGGCCGGATTCTTGACCGTGGTGATGGTGTCGCCGACGCGGGTCTGGCTGATATCCTTGATCTGGGCGGTGATGAAGCCGATCTCGCCGGGGCCAAGCTCGGGCAGATGCTCGATCTTGGGCCGCATACAGCCGACGCGGTCGATCAGATGCTCGGTGCCGCCGATCATGAACTTGATGTTCTGGCCCTTCCTGATGACGCCATTGACGACGCGCACCAGGATGACGACGCCCAGATAGGGGTCGTACCAGCTGTCGACCAGCATCGCCTCCAGCGGGGCGTCACGGTCGCCCTTGGGCGGCGGGATCTTCGCGACGATCGCCTCCAGCACCTCGTCGATGCCGATGCCCGATTTCGCGCTGGCCAGCACCGCTTCGGACGCGTCGAGGCCGATAACCTCCTCGATTTCCGCGCGCACCTTCTCCGGCTCGGCGGCCGGCAGGTCGATCTTGTTCAGGACGGGCACGATCTCATGGTCATGCTCGATCGACTGGTAGACGTTCGCCAGCGTCTGCGCTTCCACGCCCTGCGCCGCGTCCACGACCAGGAGCGCGCCCTCGCACGCGGCCAGGCTGCGCGACACTTCATAGGCGAAGTCGACATGGCCCGGCGTGTCCATCAGGTTCAGCTCATAGGTCTCGCCATTCTTCGCGACATAGTCGAGGCGCACGGTCTGCGCCTTGATGGTGATGCCGCGCTCCTTCTCGATGTCCATATTGTCGAGCACTTGCGCGCTCATCTCGCGGTCGGTCAGGCCACCGGTGCGCTGGATCAGCCGGTCGGCCAGCGTGGACT
The DNA here is from genome assembly GCF_029590555.1 of Sphingobium sp. V4. Taxonomy (NCBI): domain Bacteria; kingdom Pseudomonadati; phylum Pseudomonadota; class Alphaproteobacteria; order Sphingomonadales; family Sphingobiaceae; genus Sphingobium; species Sphingobium sp. V4. Next base: position 2,524,741 of record NZ_CP081001.1, read on the forward strand.
TGCCATGGTCGATATGCGCGATGATGGAAAAATTGCGGATATGGCTGAGATCGGTCATCGGCGCCCGATAGCAGCGATTACACGCCCTGTCAGCACGGCAGAAGCAGGTTCGCGCCGCAGTATGCAAGTCCTGTCCGCTGTGCTAGGATGTCGCTACCTTTTGCGGGGTCGCACCATAATCAGAAACGGCTGTACATATCCGCATCAAGGGGAAATTTTGGCAATGCTGAAGACCGTTTCCGCGCTACTCACGACGGCAGCCCTGGTCGCGACGCCGATCGCGGCGAATGCGCAGACAAATATGAGTTCATCCGGCCAGACCTACAAGGACGGCACCACCAAAGGCGCCTCCTCCGGTCGCCGCGCGCAGGAACGCGCAACGCGCGAAATCCCCCGCTGTACCCGGATGCTCGGCACCGTCGCGATCGTGGAGCCGGACAATCAGTGGTGGCGCGAACTGAACCTGGGCAGCCCGGAGGCGATCCTAAAGGTCTTCATCCAGCAGTCGGGCTGCTTCCGCATGGTCAATCGCGGACGGGCGATGGCGAGCCGCGCGATGGAACGCGCAATGGCCGATTCGGGTGAACTCCAGGCGGGGTCGAACCTGGGCAAGGGCCAGGTGAAAGCGGCTGATTATTATCTGGAGCCGGACATCGTCTCTTCGAACCGCAATTCGGGCGGCGGCGGCATCGGCGGCGCGCTCGGCGGCCTGATGGGCGGTTTCGGCGGCGCGATCCTGGGCGGCCTCAACATCAAGAAGAAAGAGGCCAACGTCACTCTCTCGATCGTAAACGCACGCACGACCGAGGAAGAGGCGCTGACCGAAGGCTATGCGCGCAAGACCGACATCGGCTTCGGCGGCGGCGCGGGCGGCGGCTGGTGGGGCGGTTTCGCCGCGGCCGGCGGCAGCGGCTACCAGAATACGGAGATCGGCCAGGTGATCGTGCTCGCCTATCTCGACGCCTATACCAAGCTGGTGACGCAACTCGGTGGGCTGCCCGCCAATGCGGCCGCGGCGGCGCCCGTCGCGCAATAAGACGACGATCGCAGAGTCATGAAGGCGCGGCTGGAAACGGCCGCGCCTCTTTCATGTCTGGCTGGGTGCGGCATCCGGCAAGGAAGCCCGCGCCGCGCTGCGCCGCTTCCACCAGGCCAGGATGGCCTCTCCGGCGGGACGTTCGACCAGGCGGTTGATCGCGGTCCCCAGCAGCAATGCGACGGCGAACGCCGCCGCAAAGCCGATCCAGGGACTGTAACCGGCCTTGGCGCATTCCAGCATGACGACGAAGCCGACATGCTGGTGGATTAGGTAGAAGGAATAGCTGATCCCGCCCAGCCAGACGAGCGGTCGCAAGCTGACGAAGCGGAGATAGCCATGGACGAGCGCCACGAAGGCGAGCAGCAGGATGCAGCCGACAATGGCGACATCCCAGCTCTCCATCGTCGCGATCGACAGCAACGCCAGCGCCGCATAGGGCGCCTGCTGCCGCAGCCTGCGCTGGCCGCGCCAGACCCGATAGGCCAGCATCCCGATGATGAAGAAGGGGGCATAGCGCAGCACCAGCAGCATGATGATGCGCTCGGGCATGTCGGGCCAAATCCAGAACAGCCAGCGCAGCATCAGCCAACCCGCCAGCAGCGGCTCCAGCCGCCGCATCCCGGTGAATTTCCAGATCGCGATCATGCAGAAATAGAAGGCGATTTCGACCGTCAGGGTCCAATAGGCGCCATCCACCTCCGGAAGGAAGGCGAAGCCCTGCAACATGGTGACATTGGCGAGGATCGCCACCGGCCCGATCAGCAGCTGAGTCGCCTGCGCCAGATATTCGATCGACAGCGTCAGCAGCATCGCCACGAGATAGGCGGGATAGAGTCGGGCAAAACGATTGACGACGAAATCAGCGACGGACCGGATTCGGTCCAGCGTGAAGAAGATGGCAAAGCCGGATATGGTGAAGAAGAGCAACACCCGGTAATTGCCGCCGGGAAAGCTGAACGGCACATGCGCGGCCTGCGGAAACAGCTCGTGGAAGCGGGTCGAATAGTGGAAGATCAGCACGCACAATGCGCCGATGCCCCGGAGCGCGTCCAATTCCGTCAAGCGGTTGCGGGAAGGCGGCGTTCCGACCATGCGCTCTCATAGCAACAGGACAGCAACGAATCCGTTACTATCGTGGTTAACAGCAACGTTCGATTCCGCGATTTTTTGCTGCTTCCTTTCCAAATTGAGACATTATGCCGCTGCGGACAGATCTTCGGCCGCTCAGCGTGGCGACTCGGCAGCCCGTTTCAGTCCCGCCAATTGTTCCGCCAGCACCTGATCCACCAAAGGCGCCATCTTCGCGGCGCCTCCCCGCAGATAGCCTCCGACGACATAGGTCATCGTGATCTTGACCCCCTGTCCAACCGGCTGGATGGCGAAGTCCAGTGCGCCGGTAACACCCTCGGTCTGGAGCGGCCCCAATCCCCCGACAAGCCGCAATTGCTTGCCAGGAACGGCATAGACGACGCGTGCATGTTCGATCGATCCCGCCGTCCCACTTTTCGCCGGGATGGTTTCGCAGAAACAGCCGCCCGCCTGTGGCACCAAGGTCATGTTGGCGGAATCGCCGCTATAAGTGTGCGCGTCATTCCACCACCGACCGGGCAACGCCAGCAAGGCGTAGACAGCCTCTGGCCCGGCCGCGATCTCGACGCTGGCTTGGGTCGCAAAACCATTCTCGCCCGCGCCCGTAACAGCAGAATGGGCCGGTGCGGCCATCGCCACGCCAGCCCATGCCAGTAACCTCGAAATGCCCATGGCTGCCTCCCCTCGTTCCCGGAGGGCAGTCTAGCTCAGGCGGCCTCGCCATCCAAGATGGCGGCAATGGCGGCGGTCACGTCGGCCATGTCGGCCATGCCGTCGACCCGCGACACGATACCGCGGCCCTCGTAGATCGGCAGGATAGGCGCGGTCTTGGCGCGATATTCGGCCATGCGGGTCCGCACCGTCTCCTCATTGTCGTCGGGGCGGCGCTTGAACTCGTGCCCATGGCACTTGTCGCACTCATTTTCGACCGCAGGGGTCTTGAACCGGTCGTGATAGCCTTCGCCGCAGGTCGCGCAGGTGAAACGGCCCGTGATGCGCTCGACCAGCGCATCCTCATTCACATCCAGTTCGATGACATGGTCGAGCGTGCGGTCGCGCGATCCCAATAGGGTGTCGAGCGCCTGGGCCTGCGCCTGCGTCCGCGGATATCCGTCGAAGATCACGCCGGTCTCGGGAGCCAGCGCATCGAGCGCCTCCCCGATGATGCCCGACACGATCTCGTCGGACACCAGCGCGCCCGCTTCCATCACGGCCTTCGCCTTGAGTCCGATCGGCGTCCCGGCCTTCACCGCAGCGCGCAGCATATCGCCGGTCGACAGCTGCACCATCCCGCGACTGTCCACCAGCCGCGTCGCCTGGGTACCCTTGCCGGCCCCCGGAGGACCAAGCAGAATGATATTCATTGCGCGCATTCTCCCCTGTTCGTGCGCTATTCAGAGTCTCGAAACGCCCCTCAGCGCAGTCGACCCTTCAGCTTCGCCTTCTTGATGAGGTCGCCATATTGGTGGGCGAGCAGATGGCTCTGGATCTGGGTCACGGTGTCGACCGTAACATTGACGACGATCAGCAGGCTAGTCCCTCCAAGGTAGAAGGGAATTCCCGCCCGTGCGATGGCGAATTCGGGCACCAGGCAAATGAACGCCAGGTAAGCCGCGCCGATGACGGTGATGCGCGTCAGCACATAATCCAGATAATGTTCGGTGTTCTTCCCCGGACGAATGCCCGGAATGAAGCCGCCGTTGCGCTTCAGATTGTCAGCCGTCTCTTCCGGGTTGAACACCACCGCAGTGTAGAAGAAGCAGAAGAACACAATGCCCAGGCCATAGAGCGCCATGTACACGGGGCTGCCGTGCGCCAGATACTGGTTCAGCGTCAGGACGAAATCGCCCAGCCTGCTCTCGCCCGCTACGGTCTGCCCCGCAAATTGCGAGATGGTGAGCGGCATCAGCAGCAACGAACTGGCGAAGATCGGCGGGATCACACCTGCGGTGTTGACCTTCAGCGGCAGATGGCTCCGATCGGCCTGCATCAGCCCCTGACGGGTCTGGCGCTTGGGATACTGGATCAGGACGCGGCGCTGGGCGCGTTCCATGAAGCAGATCAACAGGATCAGCCCGACCGCCATGACCATGATCAGGAAAATGAGCAGGCCGGAAATCGAGCCTTCGCTGCCCGACTTGAACAGATTGCTGAGCGTCACCGGCAGCTGGGCGACGATGCCGGCCATGATGATGAGCGAAACGCCGTTGCCGATGCCGCGCGAGGTGATCTGTTCACCCAGCCACATCAGGAACATCGTGCCGCCGATCAGCGAGACGACCGCCGTCAGCCGGAACAGCAGGCCGGGTTCGATCACGGCGGCGACGCCCGACTGGGCACCGAAGCTCTCTAGACCGACCGCAATGAAATAGCCCTGCACCGCGGTCAGGCCAACGGTGCCATAGCGGGTATATTGGTTCAGCTTCTTGCGGCCGCTCTCCCCTTCCTTCTTGATCGCAGCAAGCTGCGGCGAGAGGCTGGCCGCGAGCTGCACCACGATCGAGGCGGTGATATAGGGCATCACGCCAAGCGCGATCAGGCTCATGCGCGACAGCGAACCACCCGAGAAGGTGTTGAAGATATCGAGGATGCCGCCGTTGGTCTGGGCATAGAGCGTCGAAAGCGCCGTCGGATCAACACCGGGCAACGGCACGAAGCTCAGGAAGCGGAAGACGATCAGTGCGCCGAGCGTGAACCACAGGCGCTTCTTGAGGTCGGTCGCCTGGCTGAATTTCGCGAGGCTGAGATTAGATGCGAGCTGGTCGGCTCTCGATGCCATGGTGGCTGCCCTTCAAATCACTCTTGCCCGGGATGGAGGTCCGAGCCGGAATCGCATTCCCCTTAGCGGGGGCTTGGGGCGCTGTCGAACCGGGAATTGCCGCGGCTGCGACAAACAGCGTCCCCGATGCACATGACCCCGCCGACCCATATCGGGCAGCGGGGTCACGCTTGCAAGACTTGGCAGGCCGGATCAGGCCTTCGCTGCGGCCTTCTTGGCGGCAAGGGCGGTGCCCTTCTTGGCCTTGGCCTTTTCCGCCGCAGGAACCACCGCGATCACCTCGACCTTGCCACCGGCCTTCTCGACTGCGTCGATCGCGCTCTGCGACGCGCCGGCGACCAGGAAGCTCAGCTTCGTGGTCAGTTCGCCCTTGGCGAGGAGGCGCACGCCGTCCTTGCCACCACGCGCCAGGCCGGCCGCCTTCAACGCAGCATGATCGACGGTGGCGCTAGCGTCCAGCTTGCCGGCGTCGATCGCCTTCTGCACCGCGCCCAGGTTCACGATCGCGTAATCCTTGGCGAAGATATTGTTGAAGCCGCGCTTCGGCAGACGCATGTGGAGCGGCATCTGACCGCCCTCGAAGCCGTTGATGCTGACGCCCGAACGCGCCTTGGCGCCCTTCTGGCCGCGACCGGCGGTCTTGCCCTTGCCCGAGCCGATACCACGGCCGACGCGCATCCGGCCCTTGCGGCTACCGGCATTATCGTTGAGTTCGTTCAGTTTCATGTTTTGTGCACTCGCTTTCGCTATGTTCGCGCGAAGGCCCGATCCACCGGGATCGGGCCAAAGCCCCCACTAAAGCTGGAGCCTTGTGAGGCTGGGCGGCTTCCATCACGGAGTCGCCCAATTGCCAGAGATCCCAGCTTCCGCTGGGATGACGGTCTTTACTCGACCACCTGCACCATATGGGGCAGCTTCTTGATGGCACCGCGCACTTCCGCGGTATCTTCCAGCTCCACCACGCGGTGCATCTTGCCAAGGCCCAGGCTGATCAGAATCTTCTTCTGGTCGGCCGGGCGACGGATCGGCGAACCGATCTGCTTGATCTTGATTTTCGCCATGTCTGTTACTCCGCAATCGCTTCGGCGTCAGCCTGCGCGACGTCGGCCGAGGCACCACCGCGACGCAGAAGGTCGGCGACCTTCTTGCCACGACGCTGCGCCACCGACTTGGGGCTGGTCTGTTCGCCCAGCGCCGCGAAGGTCGCACGGATCATGTTATAGGGGTTCGACGTGCCGTTCGACTTGGTCACGACGTCAGCGACGCCGAGGCTTTCGAACACGGCGCGCATCGGACCACCGGCGATGATGCCCGTACCGGCCGGGGCCGAACGAACCGTCACCTTGCCGGCGCCGAAGTGGCCGAGGCCGTCGTGGTGCAGGGTGCGGCCTTCCTTCAGCGGAACGCGGACCATCGCCTTCTTGGCGGCGGCGGTCGCCTTGCTGATGGCTTCGGGCACTTCGCGCGCCTTGCCATGGCCGAAGCCCGCACGGCCCTTGCCGTCGCCGACGACGACCAGAGCGGCGAAACCGAAGCGCTTACCGCCCTTGACGGTCTTCGAGACGCGGTTGATGTGAACCAGCTTCTCGATCAGCTCTTCGCCCTGCTCCTCGTCCCGATTGCCGCGACGGTCGTCGCGACGGCCACGGCCGCCACGTTCGCCACGGTTGCGATCCCCGCCACGGCCACGGCCACGGCCACGACCTTCGGTCTGAGCCTCGACGCCCTCGACGGGTGCGACGACTTCGTTGGTGTTTTCGTCAGCCATGATCAGAACTCCAGCCCGCCTTCACGGGCGGCATCGGCCAGCGCCTTGACGCGGCCATGGAACAGGAAGCCACCGCGGTCGAACACGACCTTGGTGACACCGGCGGCGGTCGCCGCGGCGGCGACGCGCTTGCCGACATCGGCAGCGGCTTCGGAAGTTGCGCCGGTCTTGCCGCGCACATCCTTGTCCAGGGTCGATGCTGCCGCGACGGTCTTGCCGGCGACGTCATCAATGACCTGCGCGTAGATGTGACGACCCGAACGATGCACGCTGAGGCGGGGCTTGTGGCCCGCAACGGCCTTGAGGGCGGTGCGAACGCGGCGACGACGCCGCGCGAAGAGGGAAAGCTTTGCCATCTTACTTCTTCTTCCCTTCCTTGCGGAAGATGAACTCGCCGGCGTACTTGATACCCTTGCCCTTATAGGGTTCGGGCTTGCGCCAGCGGCGGATCTCGGCGGCAACCTGACCCACCTTCTGCTTGTCGATGCCGGTGATCTCGACCGTGGTGTTATCCGGGGTCTTGATCTCGATGCCTTCCGGCACAGCGAAGTCGACGTCGTGCGAATAGCCGAGCTTCAGGTTCAGAACCTTGCCCTTGGCGTCCGCACGATAGCCGACACCGGTGATGAGCAGCTTCTTCGTGTAGCCCTCCGTCACGCCGGTGATCAGATTGGCGATCAGGGTGCGCTGCATACCCCAGAAAGCGCGGGCGCGCTTGCTGTCGTTGGCAGGCTTCACCGCGATCGAACCATCTTCGATGCTGTAGGTGACTTCGTCGGCCAGCGGCAGCGACAGGGTGCCCTTCGGCCCCTTAACCGACAGCTCGCCATCGGCGATCGACGCGGTGACGCCCGCGGGGACGGCAACCGGCTTCTTACCAGTGCGGCTCATCAGAACACCTCCGCCAGCACTTCGCCGCCAACATTCTGCTCACGCGCTTCCGCGTCAGACAGAACACCCTTGGGCGTCGAGACAATGGTGATGCCGAGGCCATTGCGGATTACCGGCAGTTCCTTGGAACCCGAGTAAACGCGGCGACCAGGCTTGGACACGCGGGCGACATGCTTGATCGCCGGCTGGCCCTCGAAATATTTCAGCTCGATGCGCAGGCCGGGATGATTGCCGAGGACTTCCTCGGAATAACCACGGATATAGCCTTCGCGCTGCAGCACGTCGAGGACGCGGGCACGGAGCTTGCTGGCGGGGGACACGACGCTGTCCTTCTTCGCCTGCTGCCCGTTGCGGATGCGGGTGAGCATATCACCCAGGGGATCGGTCAATGCCATCTCAAATGATCCTTACCAGCTCGACTTGGTGACGCCGGGGATCAGGCCCTTGTTGGCCAGATCACGCAGCTGCACGCGGCAGAGACGGAATTTGCGGTAGTAAGCGCGGGGACGCCCCGTCAGCTCGCAGCGGTTCCGAACGCGGGTCGGATTGCCGTTGCGGGGGATCTCCGCCATCTTCAGACGCGCGATCAGACGATCGCTGTCATCGGCCGCGGTATCATTCGCGATCGCCTTGAGCTTCGCATAGCGGCCGGCATATTTCTTCACCAGCTTCTTGCGGCGCTCGTTCTTGTTGATCGAACTCAGTTTCGCCATGACTTAAGTTCTCTTCCTTAGCTTAAGCGTTTGGGAGAGAAGCGGGGCCTTTTCAGGCCGCCTGCTTCTCTTCGATCGGGAAGGGGAAGCCGAAGAGACGCAGCAGTTCGCGCGCTTCCTCGTCCGTCTTCGCCGTGGTGGTCACGATGATGTCCATGCCACGAACCTTGTCGATCTTGTCGTAGCTGATCTCCGGGAAAATCAGCTGCTCCTTGATGCCGAAGGCATAGTTGCCACGACCATCGAAGCTCTTGGGGTTCAGACCACGGAAGTCGCGCACGCGGGGCAGCGCGATGTTGATCAGACGGTCCAGGAATTCATACATGCGCTCGCGGCGCAGCGTGACCTTGGCACCGATCGGCATACCTTCACGCAGCTTGAACTGCGCGATGGACTTGCGAGCCTTGGTGATGACCGGCTTCTGACCGGCGATCTGCTCCATTTCCTCGGCGGCCTGGGTGACCTTCTTCTTGTCCTGGGTCGCTTCGCCCACGCCCATGTTGAGCACGATCTTCTCGATCTTGGGCACTTCCATGACGTTCTTGTAACCGAACTTCTCGGTCATCGCCTTGGCGATCTCGGCGTCATACTGCGCCTTCGAGCGCGGGATGTACTTGTCGCTCATTACAGCACCTCACCGGACTTGACGGCGACACGGACCTTCTTGCCGTCGCGGTCCTCGAAACGGACGCGGGTCGGCTTGCCATCCTTGTCGGCGACAGCGACGTTGGAAATGTGCAGCGGCGCCGGCTTGCGATCGATGCCACCCTGCGGGTTGGACTGATCGGGCTTGCGGTGACGCGCATGGACGTTGATGCCTTCGACGAGGACCTTGTCCTCCTTCGGCAGCACCTGCAGGACGGCGCCGGTGCGGCCCTTGTCCTTGCCGGCCAGGACGACGATCTTGTCGCCCTTCTTGATCTTTGCAGCGCTCATTACAGCACCTCGGGGGCGAGCGAGATGATCTTCATGTGCTTCTTGGCGCGCAGTTCGCGAACGACCGGGCCAAAGATACGGGTGCCGATCGGCTCCTCGTTCTTGTTGATGAGCACAGCGGCATTGCCGTCGAAGCGAATCACGCTGCCATCAGCGCGACGCACGTCCTTGGCGGTGCGCACGATGACGGCGCGATGCACGTCACCCTTCTTCACCTTGCCACGAGGCGCAGCTTCCTTGATCGAGACGACGATGATGTCGCCTACGCTCGCGAAGCGACGCTTCGAGCCGCCCAGCACCTTGATGCACTGGACGCGCTTGGCGCCGCTGTTGTCAGCGACGTCAAGATTGGATTGCATCTGGATCATGGATCCGGTTCCTTCTTATTTGGCCTACCGGGACAATTCCCGGCGGTTCCGAATTTCGTGCATAGAGACTCGAACCGAGCCTTTGACTCTACGCGAAGCGCGGGCCTGTACCCTTTCCCGAAGGAAAAGGCCAGCCCCGCGCCGCATTTTTAGGTCAAAGGCTCAATGAGCCTCCCTCAGGCCGCCGTTTCCGGCGACTTGTGGGTGTCCACGCGCTCGATGACCTTCCAGGTCTTGAGCTTGGAAATCGGAGCGGTCTCTTCGATGCGGACCGTTTCGCCTTCCTTGTAGACATTGCCCTCATCATGGGCATGGTACTTCTTCGACAGACGGATGATCTTGCCGTAGAGCGCATGCTTTACCTTGCGCTCCACCCGAACCACCACCGTCTTGTCGGTCTTGTCGGAAACCACCGTTCCCGTCAGCACGCGCTTGGGCATCGTGTGTTTCCTTTACTTCGCGGCCGAGCGGGTACGCTCGGACTGCAGGGTCTTGATCTGCGCGATCGACCGACGGACTTCACGCACGCGGCTGGGCTTTTCCAGCTGGTTGGTGGCCGCCTGGAAACGCAGGTTGAACTGCTCGCGCTTCAGGTTGTTGAGTTCGGTCGACAGTTCGTCGTCCGTCTTGGTCTTGAGGTCTGCGACGTTCGCCACGGCTTAACCCTCCAGGTGCGAGGTGTCGCCGAGGCGGGCGACGACCTTCGTCTTGATGGGCAGCTTCATCGCGGCGCGCGAGAAGGCCTCTGCTGCGAGCGGACCGGGCACGCCGTCCAGTTCGAACAGGATGCGGCCCGGCTTGACGCGAGCAGCCCAATATTCGACCGAACCCTTGCCCTTGCCCTGACGGACTTCGGCCGGCTTCTTCGACACCGGCACGTCGGGGAACACGCGAATCCACAACCGGCCCTGACGGCGGATATGGCGGGTGATCGCGCGGCGAGCCGCTTCGATCTGACGTGCGGTGACGCGCTCGGGTGCCAGAGCCTTGAGGCCGTAGGAGCCGAAATTCAGAGCCGAACCGCCCTTGGCGTCGCCCTTGATCCGGCCCTTGAAGGCCTTGCGGAACTTCATTTTCTTCGGTTGCAGCATGACGCTATTACCTTCTTATCTTCAGCGCGCCGGGCGCACGCCGGAGGTCTGAGCCTCCAGCATCAGCCGGTCGGTGGCCATCGGATCATGACCAAGGATTTCACCCTTGAAGATCCAGACCTTGATGCCGCACACGCCATAGGCGGTATGGGCTTCGGCTTCGGCATAGTCGACGTTCGCGCGCAGCGTGTGCAGCGGAACGCGGCCTTCGCGATACCATTCGACGCGCGCGATCTCCGCGCCGCCCAGACGGCCGCCGCAGGTGATCTTGATGCCTTCGGCGCCCAGACGGAGAGCCGACTGCACCGCGCGCTTCATCGCACGACGGAAAGCCACGCGGCGTTCCAGCTGGTCGGCAATGCCCTGCGCAACGAGCTTGGAGTCAATTTCCGGCTTGCGGATTTCGACGATGTTCAGGCTGACGTCCGAAGAGGTCAGGCCGCCCAGCTTCTTGCGCAGCTTTTCGATGTCCGCGCCCTTCTTGCCGATGATGACACCGGGACGGGCGGCGTAGATCGACACGCGGCACAGCTTGGCCGGACGCTCGATAACGACCTTGGAGATCGCGGCCTGCGGCAGGTTCTTCATGATATACTGGCGGATCTTCAGATCCTCCAGCAGCAGGCGACCGTAGTCGGCGCCTTCCGCGAACCAGCGGCTGTCCCAGGTGCGGTTGATCTGCAGACGCAGACCGATCGGATTGCTCTTGTGACCCATGTGCTTACGCCTCCGCCTCTTCTGCAGCTTCACGCACGACGATGCGCACGCGGCTGAAGGGCTTCAGAATCCGGGTCGACTTGCCGCGGCCGCGAGCGTGGAAGCGCTTCAGGGTGAAGCTCTTGCCCACCGATGCTTCCGCGACGACCAGTGCGTCGACGTCCAGATTGTGGTTGTTTTCCGCATTGGCGATGGCCGAAGCCAGCACCTTGCGCACGTCGACCGCCATCGCCTTCTTGGAGAAGGCGAGGATGTTCAGCGCGTCCTCGACCTTGCGGCCGCGGATGAGCGTGGCGACCAGGTTCAGCTTCTGGGCTGAACCACGGATCTGCGTGCCAACGGCCAGCGCCTCATTGTCGGCGACGCGACGGGGAGCCTTTTGCTTGCTCATTAGCGCTTGCCCTTCTTGTCGGCAGCGTGACCGGGGAAGTAGCGGGTCGGGGCGAATTCACCCAGCTTGTGACCAACCATTTCCTCGTTCACGAGGACCGGAACATGCTTGCGGCCATTATAGACGTTGAACGTCAGGCCAACGAACTGCGGCAGGATGGTGGAACGGCGCGACCAGGTCTTGATCGGACCGGTACGGCCACCGGCGTCCTGCGCCGTTTCCGCCTTCTTCAGAAGGCTGAGGTCCACGAACGGACCTTTCCAGACGGAACGAGCCATCTCGCTTACCTCTTCTTCTTCGCGTGGCGGCTACGGATGATGAACTTGTCCGTCGCCTTGTTGTGGCGGGTGCGCGCACCCTTGGTCGGCTTGCCCCAGGGCGTGACCGGATGACGGCCGCCCGAGGTCCGGCCTTCACCACCACCATGCGGGTGATCGACCGGGTTCTTCGCCACACCGCGCGTCAGCGGACGCTTACCCAGCCAGCGATTACGGCCGGCCTTGGCAAGGTTGGTGTTGGCGTTGTCCGGGTTCGACACGGCACCGACAGTGCCCATGCAGTCCGAACGGATGTAGCGCTGCTCGCCCGAGGACAGACGGACCATCACCATGCCACGATCGCGACCGACCAGCTGGGCATAGGTACCCGCCGAACGGCAGAGCTGACCGCCCTTGCCGGGCTTCATCTCGATATTGTGGATGATGGTGCCGACCGGCATCTGGCCGAGTTCCATCGCATTGCCCGGCTTCACGTCGGTCTTCTTGCCCGCGACGACCTTGTCGCCGGGAGCCAGACGCTGCGGCGCCAGGATATAGGCCTGGGTGCCGTCGGGATAGTTGACCAGCGCGATGAAGGCGGTGCGGTTGGGGTCATATTCCAGACGCTCGACCGTGCCCTCGACGTCCCACAGCCTACGCTTGAAGTCGATGATGCGGTAACGCTGCTTGTGACCGCCGGCGATGCCGCGCGAGGTCACATGACCCTTGTTGTTGCGGCCACCGGTCTTGCGCTTGCCTTCGGTCAGCGCCTTGACGGGCTTGCCCTTGTGCAGGCCGCTGCGGTCGACGAGGATCAGGCCACGCTGGGCCGGGCTCGTCGGGTTATAGTGCTTCAGTGCCATCTATCCCGCCTCAGATACCGGTGGTGACGTCGATGGGCTTACTGTCCGCAGTAAGCGTCACGATCGCCTTCTTCACGTCCGAACGCTTGTAGGGCTTGCCCTTCCAGCGCTTGACCTTCCCCTTCTGCACCAGCGTGTTGACCGACTTGACGGTCACGCCGAACAGCGCCTCGATGGCAGCCTTGATCTCCGGCTTCGACGCATCGTTGGCGACCTTGAAGACCACCGCGTTGTTCTCGGAGAGAAGGGTCGACTTCTCGGTGATGACCGGTGCGACAACGACGTCGAAGTGACGGTTGTCCACGGTCGCGGCTTCTTTCTTAGCCATTGAAACGGGCCTCCAGCTTTTCGACCGCGGCGCGGGTGAGCACCAGCGAGTCGGCCTTCAGGATGTCGTAGACGTTGGCGCCAACGGCCGGCAGCAGGTTCACGCCGACGATGTTGGCCGAAGCCTTCGCGAAGCTGACGTTGACCGCATCGCCATCGATGAACAGCGCCTTGGTCAGGTTCAGCTTGGCGAGATGCGCGACCAGAGCCTTGGTCTTGCCCTCTGCCACGTCGAGCGTGTCGAGAACGATCAGCGAACCGTCCTTCGCCTTCGACGACAGCGCCATCTTCAGGCCGAGCGCACGCACCTTCTTGTTGAGGTCGTGACCGAAGTCACGAGCGCGGGCGCCGTGCGCCTTACCACCGCCGATGAAGACGGGCGCCTTGCGATCGCCGTGACGAGCGGTACCGCCGCCCTTCTGGCGACCGAACTTCTTCCCGGTGCGGGCGACATCCGAACGCTCGCGGGTAGCGCGGGCCGGAGCGCGACGCTTCTCCAGCTGCCAGGTGACGACGCGGTGCAGGATGTCGGTGCGGGGCTCGATACCGAAAACGGCATCGTTCAGCTCCAGCTCGCCGGCAGCCTGCGCGTCGAGGGTCTGTACATTGACCTTCATGGTTTAGCCCTCCTGGCCTTCGGTCGCTTCGGGAGCGACTGCTTCTTCAGCAGGCGTCTCGGCCGGAGCATTGTTGCTGTTCGCGGCAGCCTTCAGGCTGGCGGGATACGGAACGTCGGCGGGGCGCTTGACCTTGACGGCATCGCACACGGTCAGCCAGGTGCCCTTGGCGCCCGGAACCGAACCCTTGACGAACAGCAGGCCGCGCTCGACGTCCGTGCGGACGATTTCGAGGTTCTGCTGGGTCCGCTCGCGGTCACCCATGTGACCCGCCATCTTCTTGTTCTTGAAGACGCGGCCCGGATCCTGGCGGTTACCCGTCGAACCATGGGCACGGTGGCTGATCGACACGCCGTGGGTAGCGCGCATACCGCCGAAGCCCCAGCGCTTCATGGCACCGGCAAAACCCTTACCCTGGGTATGACCAGCAACGTCGACCAGCTGGCCAGCGATGAAGTGATCGGCCGCGATCTCGGCGCCGACATCGAGGAGCGCGTCCTCGGCGACACGGAACTCGACCAGGCGCGCCTTCGGCTCCACTTCCGCCTTGGCGAAGTGGCCGCGCTGCGGCTTGGCGACATTCTTGACCTTCGCGACGCCCGCGCCGAGCTGAACCGCGACATAACCGTCACGATCAACTTCCTTGCGAGCCACGACCTGATTGCCCTCAAGGGCAAGAACCGTAACGGGAATATGACGTCCGTCCTCCTGGAACAGACGGGTCATCCCGACTTTCTTAGCGATCACGCCTGTGCGCATCACCGATTACTCCCATAGAGGCCCGCCTTAGCAGCGGGCGTATCCAACGAAAAAACCGCTCAGGATTTCTCCTTCGCGGCCCAACCCAAATATAGATCACCCCGTCCGGGTTGGATGCCACCCCCTGCTCGGGAACGGCGACGGGGGACCAGGACCACGCGCCTTTCCGGTTCACCGGAGGGCCGTGCGGTATCCCTTGTGTCGTTTGAGCTTCCGGATACCCGGAATGCCCGATACCCTGCCCTCCTTTCGGAAAGCAGGGACTTGTCGGCTTAGGCCAACTTGATCTCGACGTTCACGCCGGCAGCCAGGTCCAGCTTCATCAGCGCGTCGACCGTCTGCGGCGTCGGCTGCACAATGTCAAGCATACGCTTGTAGGTGCGGACCTCGAACTGCTCGCGCGACTTCTTGTCGATGTGCGGACCACGGTTGACCGTGAACTTTTCGATGCGCGTCGGAAGGGGAATCGGACCGCGGATAAGGGCGCCGGTGCGGCGGGCGGTGTCGGCGATGTCGCCGGTCGCCTGATCGAGCACGCGATGATCGAACGCCTTGAGGCGAATGCGGATGTTGCTGTCCATAGTTCCTGTACCGATGCGAAAGAGCCAAAAACCGGAGCATTTTCAAAACCAGCCGGAGCAGCCGATGATTTACAAAATGCGCCAACAAAAAATATCCGCCCCGTCCATTGCCTTTCTAGCTCATGCGAGCCGGAGAAAGACGATCCGGGGCGGCTAAAATCCTCAGCGGCGCGAATCGGACGATTCGCGCCGCTGCGGTCCTATATTACTTCGAGATCGTGCCGACAACCCCTGCGCCGACGGTACGACCGCCTTCACGGATGGCGAAGCGCAGACCCGAGTCCATCGCGATCGGAGCGATCAGCTTCACGCCGAGCTTCACGTTGTCGCCAGGCATAACCATCTCGGTGCCCTCGGGAAGGATCACTTCGCCGGTCACGTCGGTGGTGCGGAAGTAGAACTGCGGACGATAGTTCGCAAAGAACGGCGTGTGACGGCCGCCTTCTTCCTTCGACAGGACATACACTTCAGCGTCGAACTCGGTGTGCGGGGTGATGGTGCCCGGCTTCGCCAGAACCTGACCACGCTCGACTTCTTCACGCTTCGTACCGCGAACCAGCGCGCCGATGTTGTCGCCCGCACGACCTTCGTCGAGCAGCTTGCGGAACATTTCGACACCGGTGACGGTGGTCTTGGTGGTCGGCTTCAGACCGACGATCTCGACTTCTTCACCAACCTTGATGATGCCGGTTTCGACACGGCCGGTGACGACGGTGCCGCGACCCGAGATCGAGAACACGTCTTCGATCGGCATCAGGAACGCCTTGTCAACCGGACGCTCCGGCTGCGGGATGAAGCTGTCGACGGCAGCCATCAGCTTCAGAACGGCGTCGTGGCCGATTTCAGGGGTCTTGTCCTGAAGGGCAGCGGCAGCCGAACCGGGGATGACGGGGATGTTGTCGCCGTCGAAATCATACGAGCTGAGCAGCTCGCGGATTTCCAGCTCGACCAGCTCCAGAATTTCCGGATCGTCGACCAGGTCAACCTTGTTCATGAACACGACGAGCTGCGGCACGCCGACCTGGCGGGCGAGCAGGATGTGCTCGCGAGTCTGCGGCATCGGGCCGTCGGTCGCCGAAACGACGAGGATCGCGCCGTCCATCTGGGCGGCACCGGTGATCATGTTCTTGACGTAGTCAGCGTGACCCGGGCAATCGACGTGCGCGTAGTGACGGGCTTCGGTCTCATACTCGACGTGGGCGGTCGAGATGGTGATGCCGCGCTCGCGCTCTTCGGGAGCCTTGTCGATGTTGGCATAGTCGACGAAGGTCGCACCGCCGGTTTCGGCGAGGACCTTGGTGATGGCGGCGGTCAGCGAGGTCTTGCCATGGTCGACGTGACCGATCGTGCCGATATTGCAGTGCGGCTTGTTCCGCTCAAACTTAGCCTTAGCCATTTTTTCCTACCTTCTAATCAAATCCGATGTGGTTTGACCGCTCGGCCGCGCCTTGCGAAGGCGCGTCCATAGCAGCAAATTTCGATATTACCAGCCCCTAACCGACCCGCTCGCACGGGCCGGCCAGAGAAAGTCGTCAGGCCATCTTCGCCTTGACTTCGTCCGCCACATTCTGCGGCACTTCGTCATAGTGCGAGAAGATCATCGAGTAGTTCGCACGCCCCTGGGTGAACGAACGCAGCGAGTTCACATAGCCGAACATATTGGCCAGCGGGACCATCGCCTCGACGACCTGCGCGTTGCCGCGGCTGTCCGTGCCCTGAATCTGACCACGACGGCTGTTCATGTCGCCGATGACGTCGCCCAGATATTCTTCCGGGGTGACGACCTCAACCTTCATGACCGGCTCGAGCAGCGTGATGCCGGCCTTCTGGGCCGCTTCACGCATCGCCGCGCGACCGGTGATTTCGAAAGCCAGCGCCGACGAGTCGACGTCGTGATAGGCGCCGTCATAGAGGTTGATTTCGAAATCGATGATCGGGAAGCCGATCAGCGAGCCGGTGGCCGCCGTTTCGCGCATACCCTTTTCGATCGCAGGGATATATTCCTTGGGAATATTACCGCCCTTGATCTCATCCTTGAAGATGATGCCCGCGCCGCGTTCACCCGGCGTCAGCTTCACCTTGATGCGGCCGAACTGGCCGGTGCCGCCCGACTGCTTCTTGTGGGTATAGTCGACGTCGACGGCCTTCTTGAGATATTCGCGATAGGCCACCTGCGGCGCACCGACATTCGCCTCGACCTTGAACTCGCGCTTCATGCGGTCGACCAGGATTTCGAGGTGAAGTTCACCCATGCCCTTGATGATGGTCTGACCCGATTCGTGGTCGGTCGAGACACGGAAGGAGGGATCCTCGGCAGCCAGACGGTTGAGGGCAACACCCATCTTTTCCTGGTCGGCCTTGGTCTTGGGTTCGACCGACAGTTCGATGACCGGCTCGGGGAATTCCATCCGCTCCAGGATGATCGGCTGGCGCTCGGCGCACAGCGTATCACCGGTGGTGGTTTCCTTCATGCCGGCCAGCGCGACGATGTCGCCGGCATAGGCCGCATCGATGTCCTCACGCGAGTTCGCGTGCATGAGGAGCATACGACCGATCTTTTCCTTCTTGTCCTTCACCGAGTTCAGATAGGTGCCCTTGGTCAGGGTGCCCGAATAAACGCGCAGGAAGGTCAGCGAGCCGACGAACGGGTCGTTCATGATCTTGAACGCCAGACCCGAGAAAGGCGCGTCGTCCGCAGTCGCACGGCTGTCGGGTTCTTCGGTGTCGGGGTTGATACCCTGCACGTCGGGAATGTCGAGCGGCGAAGGCAGATAGTCGACGACCGCGTCGAGCAGGGGCTGAACACCCTTGTTCTTGAACGCCGAGCCGCACAGCACCGGCACGAACGCCTGGCCGAGCGTACCCTTGCGGATCAGCTTCTTCAGCGTCGCGACGTCGGGCAGGTTGCCTTCCAGATAGGCTTCCATCGCCTCGTCGTCCTGTTCGACGGCGAGTTCGATCAGCTTTTCGCGATATTCGGCAGCCTTGTCAGCCAGGTCGGCCGGAATTTCCTCATAGAAGAATTCGGCACCCAGGCTTTCATCCTTCCAGATGATGGCGCGGTTTTCGACCAGATCGACCAGGCCCTTGAAGTCCGATTCGGCACCGATCGGCAGATAGAGGACGGCCGGAACGGCGCCCAGGCGATCGATGATCGTCTGCACGCAATAATAGAAGTCGGCGCCGGTGCGGTCGAGCTTGTTGATGAAGCACATCCGCGGAACCTTGTACTTGTCCGCCTGACGCCACACGGTTTCAGACTGCGGCTCAACGCCGGCAACGCCGTCGAACGCGGCGACCGCGCCGTCGAGCACGCGCAGCGAACGCTCGACTTCGATCGTGAAGTCGACGTGGCCGGGGGTGTCGATGATGTTGAGGCGGTGATCGTTCCAGATGCAGGTGGTCGCAGCCGACGTGATGGTGATACCACGCTCCTGCTCCTGCTCCATCCAGTCCATGGTCGCGGCGCCGTCATGGACTTCGCCGATCTTGTAGGACTTGCCGGTGTAGTAAAGGATACGCTCGGTCGTGGTGGTCTTGCCGGCGTCGATATGCGCCATGATACCGAAATTGCGATAGCGTTCGAGCGGATGGCTGCGGGCCATGATGCTTCTCCGTTGCCGGTGCGCCGGCGGTTGGGGATTCGTTAATTCTGCGCGTGGCCCCTAAACCAATCCGTCCGCCATGGGTAGCCACCCATGACGAACGGACCGATTTTGGAACCCATATGACGAAGCGGGCACTTGCGGCGCCCGCTCGCCTTTACCAGCGGTAGTGCGAGAAGGCGCGGTTCGCTTCCGCCATGCGGTGCGTGTCTTCGCGCTTCTTCACGGCATTGCCGCGGTTATTGGCAGCGTCCAGCAGCTCACCCGAGAGGCGCGCGGCCATCGTGGTTTCGCTGCGGTTGCGCGCGGCGGTGATCAGCCAGCGGATGGCCAGCGCCTGGGCGCGCTCGGGGCGCACTTCGACGGGGACCTGATAGGTGGCACCACCGACGCGGCGGCTCCGAACCTCGATGCCGGGCTTCACATTGTTCAGCGCATCGTGGAACATGCCGATCGGATCCTTCTTGGCGCGGGTCTCGACGGTTTCGAGAGCGCCATAGACGATCGATTCAGCAACG
Organism: Sphingobium sp. V4; assembly: GCF_029590555.1. NCBI lineage: Bacteria > Pseudomonadati > Pseudomonadota > Alphaproteobacteria > Sphingomonadales > Sphingobiaceae > Sphingobium > Sphingobium sp. V4. Next base: position 2,544,050 of record NZ_CP081001.1, read on the forward strand.
GCCTTCTTGCCGTCCTGCATGATGCTGTTCATGAACTTCGACAGCACGATATCGCCGAACTTGGGATCCGGCAGGATGACGCGCTTTTCGGGGCGACGACGACGTGACATATTTCTGGTCTCCCCTTCTTACTTCGGACGCTTCGCGCCGTACTTCGAACGGCTCTGCTTACGATCCTTGACGCCCTGGGTATCCAGAACGCCGCGCAGCACATGGTAGCGCACACCGGGAAGGTCGCGCACGCGGCCGCCGCGGATCAGCACAACGCTGTGCTCCTGAAGGTTGTGGCCTTCACCCGGAATGTAGGTGATGACTTCGCGCTGGTTGACCAGACGCACCTTCGCCACCTTACGGAGAGCCGAGTTCGGCTTCTTCGGGGTCGTGGTATAGACACGGGTGCAAACGCCGCGCTTCTGCGGGTTGGCATCCATCGCAGGGACCTTCGACTTGGTCTTCTGCAGCTCACGGCCCTTGCGGACCAGCTGGTTGATTGTTGGCATGAAGCCCTTCACCTTTTTCAGTTACTTTACCTGGGCATCCCCGCGTTCCGCACCGCCTGGAGGAAGATTCCCGCAAACAGCAAAGGCCCCGGTAGGCATACGCCCCCTGGAGCCGCAAGAGCACCCGGCAATGTTCAGCTCTAGTGTCGCCCAATCTTATGTCGCGAGGAGACGAGTCTTCGCACGGCAGGCCTCTGGGCGAGCGGCGCTATAGCGATGCCTGGACCAAGGGTCAAGAAGACTAGGGGCGAACGCCGCAGATGGACCGACCAATGTCGCCAATTCAAAGGGTTAGGGAATTGGTAACTGTAACAGGTTAATCCTTCCGCCAGCGGAACATCAGGTGAGACGTGAACCTTTTATCTTCCCTTACCGGCGAATTCCGCGACCCTGCAAGGGAATCGGCCTTTCAGGCCGAACGGCTGCCGGAATATAGCCGCCATGCCCGACTGCTGTTCCAGTTATCCGCGCTGCTCAACTGCCTCTTCCTGCTGAGCGACTGGCGATTTGCGGGGACGCCGCATTTCTGGATAGCCGTGCCCGCCCGCATTTGCGTCATCCTCTGGTCGCTTTTCTGCCTTTCGCTGTGCCGCAGGATGACGAGCTTCGGCGCGGTCGAACGGATTTGCTTTGCCTGGCAGGTGGTGACGGCCGTCGGCGTCGCCTTCCTGGTCAGTTCGCGCAGCGACATCGCCGTCTTCGTCCTGGTGATGCTGCCGCTGGTCTTCTACCTCGTCGTGCCGACCAGTTTTCGGGGCAATGTCGGCGGTGGCCTGGGTTGCGGGGTGCTGCTGCTGATCGGCTATCTTGCGCCGGCGCCCTTGTCCCCGACCATGCCCGGCATGATGATGGCGGTGCTGATGCTCCATTGCGGCATGTGGATCGCCATCGCTCGCAACAATCGGTTGCAGCGGCAGGAGTGGATGGCCGGCCGACTGGCGCGCGCCGCGCAGGATGCGCTCGCCGACAGCCGAGACACGCTGGAACGCATGTTCATGGCCGTGCCCCTGCCACTGCTCGTCACGCGCCGCGACGGCAGCGTGGTGCGAATGAACCGGGCCGCGGCCGACAGTTATATGTCGGGGCAGGACGTCTCCTTGGACAATGTCAACCGGACCTATGTCGACCTGCCGACGCGCGACGAACTGCTCGACCGACTCCAACGCGGCGAGACGATCGACAGTTTCGAATGCCGCCTTCGCCGCGGTGACGGGGCGATCCGCAACGCGCTACTGTCGTCGCGCCCGATCGTCATCGACGGCGAGTCCTGTTTCGTGACCAGCGTTGTCGACATCACCGAGCGGAAGGAAGCCGAGCGGCATCTGGAGCAGCTGGCCATGTCGGACGCGCTGACCGGTCTTGCCAACCGCGCCCATTTCATGGCGGCGGTGACCCAGGCAACGACCGCATTGGGCGAAAGAATGCCCCTCTCGGCGGTGCTGCTCATCGACCTGGACGAGTTCAAGCGCGTCAATGACACGGCTGGCCATGATGCCGGCGACGCCCTGCTCTGCGCGGTCGCGGGGCGACTGCGCCACGCATTGCGACCCGGCGACCTTGTCGCGCGCATGGGAGGCGACGAGTTTGCCGTGCTGTTGACCCGCCTGCCCGGCGCCGACGCGCTCCAGCCGATCCTTACGCGCATCAGCGAGCATCTCCATGCCCCGCTCAGCTATCGCGGCAGGCCGATCGAGAGCCGGGTCAGCATCGGTGTCGCATTATTCCCCGATCATGGCGACGACGGCGCCGCTCTCATCAAACATGCCGACATAGCGCTCTACCATGCCAAGAACAGCGGCCGGGGGCGCGCGACTCTGTTCGGCCCGGAATTGCTCGACAGCTGGGAACGGGAAGCCGCGATGCTGGACCGTGCGCGCCACATCTTGGCCAACGAACGTCCGGTTCCCTGGTACCAGCCCAAGGTCGCGCTCGACACCGGCGCACTACAGGGCTTCGAGGCGTTATTTCGCTGCCCCACCGGCATGGGAGACATCATCATGCCCGGCGATATTTCCGTCGCATTCGAGCATCCCGAACTCGGGCCTGCGATCACCGCGCAGATGGTCGACGGTATCGTCACCGACTGCCGGCGCTGGCGCGACGCGGGCCTGTCCTTCGGCCATATCGCGTTCAACGTATCGGGCGCGGACCTGAACGACGACGCCTTTGCCGACCGCCTGCTGGAGCGTCTGGAGCAGGCTGGCCTGCCGCCATCCATGATCGAACTTGAAGTGACGGAATCGGTGTTTCTGGGCCGGAATGCCGACCGGGTAGGCCGCATCCTGCAACGATTGAGCGAGACGGGCGTCGCCATCGCCCTGGACGATTTCGGCACCGGATACGCCTCCCTGTCGCATCTCAAGCAATTTCCGATCGACGTCATCAAGATCGACCAGCGCTTCGTGCGCGACCTGGAAACCGATCCGGACGATGCCGCTATCGTCCGAACGGTACTCAATCTGGCATATAGCCTCGGCATCCGCACAGTCGCGGAGGGAGTCGAAAACCAACAGCAGCTAGATTATCTGCGGGCCGGCGGCTGTCACTTCGGACAGGGCTTCCATTTCGGCGCCGCCATGCCGGCGGTCGATGTCGAAGCCTGGCTACGCGCTGACGCTAGCGCGCGCAGCCTGACATGATGCAGAAAAAAATGAAAAATATCGCTGACATCGCGGAACTAAATTCCGTTTACGTCATTTCATCGCGCTGACCTTTCGATTCGTCACGAGTCCGGGGAACCGGATTCGCGCGACAGGCAATGCTTTGCTACCGGCTCGACTCACAAGATAGAGTCGCGGGGTCGCATTGTCGCAACAAAAGAAGAAGGGGCTCGCCGGCCTCCGGGACCGGCTTGATGCCCTCTGCCCTGAGCGGGAGATTTTCCTGCGATCCGGCGGCCAGGTCAAATTCATCAGGATTTCGCGCCGCGCGCAGATCGGTGCCGCTTGCCTGGCAACCGCAGCGTTGCTCGGATGGGGTGGCGTGACCCTGTCGATGCTGGCGGACAATGCTGCAATTGCGCAGCAGCGCGCCGCGCTGGCGCAACAGGGCCGCTCGGTCGCCACCGCCGCCAGCAAGGTCGAAGGTTATCGCGAGTCAGTAGAGGAACTGGCCCAGGATCTCGAAGCGCGCCAGGACTTCATGGACGATCTTTACAAGACCCATTTCGGCGCCGAGGAAGCCAAGGCAGCCGGAGCGGATCTGGTCGGCCCGGAAAAGAGCAGCGAGAAGGACGGCATCGCGGGAAAGATCAGCATGGCGCCCGAGGCCGCGCCGCTTGTCCAACTGGATGAGCGCCAGCGCCGTTTCGCCATGCTGCTGACCCGCGCGGTCGAGCGCCGCGCCGACAAAGCCGCCGCCGCCATCCGCAGTTTCGGCCTCAACCCCGACAAACTCGCCCGCAGCGCCGCGCGCGCCCAGGGCGGCCCATTCGTTCCCTGGAAAGGTGACAAGGGCGCAATGACCGGCGAACTGGAGCATCTGGCCGATGCCATGGCGCGGATGGAGTTTCTGGAGCGCAGCCTGCTGACGATCCCGTCGGGCAAGCCCACTACGACGCCGATGCTGTCCAGCTCCTATGGCTATCGGCGCGACCCGTTCAACGGCCATGCCGCCTTCCATGCCGGACTCGACTTCCCCGGCCGGAGCGGTCAACCGATCAACGCCGCGGCCGACGGCAAGATCAGCTTCGTCGGTCAACGCCAGGGCTATGGCAATGTGGTCGAGGTCGAGCATGGCAATGGCATCATGACCCGCTATGCCCATCTGTCCGGGTTCGCCGGCCGCGTGGGGCAGAAGGTCGTGCGCGGGGACATGATCGCGCGCATGGGCTCGACGGGCCGCTCGACCGGCCCCCATCTTCATTTCGAGGTCCGGCTGAACGGCCAGGCCGTTAATCCCCGCCCTTTCCTCGAGGCCCGCAAGGATGTTCTCCAAGTCCAGAAAATCGCCACGGCCCGTTTCGCCGATGTCGGCAACCGGGGCTAAGCATACCCCCTTCTCGCTGATCGGCAGCGACGTCACGATCACAGGGAACCTGTCTGCCAGCGTCGACCTGCATGTCGACGGCGCGGTAGAGGGCGACATATGCTGCGCGTCCCTGGTGCAGGGACCGGACAGCCGCATCACCGGCCATGTCACCGCGCACAGCGCCCGCCTCGCCGGCCTGGTCGACGGATCGATCACCGCGCAGGACCTGGTGGTCGAAAGCAGCGCCCGGATCACCGGCGATGTCAGCTACGTCTCCATCTCGATCGAGGCCGGCAGCCGGATCGAAGGCCGCTTCAGCCACCAGGCCAAGGACGCGCCGACGGCCGAACTCAAGCTGATCGCCAACGACAGCGCCGGTTGAGCGGCTCGTCCCCTAACCATATTTGTCACTGGAAGCGCCCATTCCGCAGCGCTACCGCTCGCGCCCTCAACTCGATCGGAGGAGGCGCGCGATGGAACATCCCGACTTCTGGCCGGATATTCGCCGTTTCCTGCTGGGTTTCGCTGGCGGCGGAATGATCATCGGCATCTACACGCTGATCAGCGTCCGGCCCGTTCCCTGATCGCCCAGACCGACAGGATCGTCAGGCCGGCCACCCATAGCAGGATGATGAAGATCGCCCCCGCCCTGCTGGCCGGCCGCTTCTCCAGGCGATCGGCCTCTTCGCGGCACCGCGCCATCAGCGCAGCCGGGATGCAGGCGATCGCCAGGGCTATGCCCAGCGGCACGATCAGCAGATCGTCAAGCAGTCCGATCACGGGAATGAAGTCGGGGATCAGGTCGATCGGACTGAGCGCATAGGCCGCAACGAGCAACGCTATGCCGCGCGCAAGCAAAGGGGTATCCGGGCAGCGCGCCGCGATCCACAGTGCCACGGCATCCCGCTTCAGCCGCTTCGCCCAAGTCTTGAGCGTGACCAGCATCAGTTCACCGGCGCGCGCCGACGATAGCTGAGCGCTTCCGCGACATGTACGCGCCCCACCTGCTCCGCATTGGCAAGATCGGCAATCGTCCGGGCCACCCGCAACACGCGCGTGTAGCCGCGCGCCGATAGCTTCATCGCGGCGGCGGCCTGCGCGAGCAATTGCCGCCCCGCCTCATCGGGGCCAGCCACATCCTCCAGTCTCTCCCCATTCACCTCCGCATTGGTGCGCAGACCGCTGCCCGCATAGCGCGCCGTCTGCACCGCCCGTGCCGCGGCGACCCGCGCCGCGACCTCGGCCGATCCTTCGGCCGGCGGTGGCAACACCAGGTCGGCCGCCGTCACGGCCTGCACCTCCACATGCAGGTCGATGCGGTCGAGCAGAGGCCCAGACACCTTGGCCTGATAATCCGACGCGCAGCGCGGCGCACGCGAACAGGCCAGAGAGGGATCGCCCAGATGCCCGCAACGGCAGGGGTTCATGGCCGCGATCAATTGCACCCGCGCCGGGAAGGTCACATGCGCGTTGGCCCGCGCCACCGTGACCTCGCCCGTCTCCAGCGGTTGCCGCAGCGAATCGAGCACGGTGCGCTGGAATTCGGGCAGTTCGTCGAGGAACAGGACGCCCAGATGCGCCATGCTGACCTCGCCCGGCCGCGCCTTCAGGCCGCCACCCACCAAGGCGGCCATCGAGGCGCTGTGATGCGGGTTGCGGAAGGGGCGCGCCCGGCTGATCCGACCGCCCTCCAGCGTGCCGGCAACGCTCGCCACCATCGAGCTTTCCAGTGCCTCGGACGGCGTCATTTCCGGCAATATACCCGGCAGGCAACTCGCCATCAGCGACTTGCCCGCGCCCGGCGGCCCCACCATCAAGAGGTTATGACCACCGGCTGCCGCGATCTCCAACGCGCGCTTGGCAACCTCCTGCCCCTTCACCTGTTTCAGGTCGGCGGTCCGCACCGGCGCCTCGACCGCGCCCGGTTGGGGCGGAGACAGTGCAGAGGTGCCCTTGAAATGGTTAAGCAGGCTCAGCAGGTCCGGCGCGGCCACCACCTCCACCTGCCCTGCCCAGGCGGCTTCGGCCCCCTGCGCCGCCGGGCAGACCAGCCCCATTTCCTGCCCGCCCGCATGGAGCGCGGCAAGCAGCACGCCGGGCGAGGGCGCGGTCCGCCCGTCCAGACCCAATTCGCCCACCACTACATAGCCCGCCAGCGTCTCGGCATCGATCACCCCCATCGCTCCCAGCAGGGCGAGCGCGATCGGCAGATCGAAATGGCTGCCTTCCTTGGGCAGGTCGGCCGGCGACAGGTTCACGGTGATCCGCTTGGGCGGCAGCGACAGGCCGATCGCGGCGATGGCGTTGCGCACGCGCTCCCGGCTTTCCGCGACCGCCTTGTCAGGCAGGCCGACAAGGATGAAATTGGGGAGGCCGGGGACCAGCTGACACTGCACCTCCACGGCGCGCGCCTCCAGCCCCAGATAGGCGACCGTCGAAACCGTAGCGACCAATGATCCCCCTTAACGGCCGCTCAGGCCTGATCGTCTGCCCGTCCCTTGAATCCCTGCGCCACGACATACCATTCGACGCTGCCCTTGCGGCTGGCCGGCGGCTTGGCGTGCTTGATCGTCGTGAAATGCTTCTTGAGCACCGCCAGCAACTCGGCGTCCGTGCCGCCTGCAAAGACCTTCGCGACGAAGGTGCCGCCCTTGCGCAGATTTTCGACCGCGAACAGCGCCGCCGCCTCGACCAGGCCCATGGTGCGCAGATGGTCGGTCTGGGCATGGCCGACCGTGTTGGCCGCCATGTCCGAAATCACCAGGTCCGGCTCCTGCCCCAGCGCCTCGCGTAGCAGGTCCGGCGCCTTGTCGTCCATGAAGTCCATTTCGAACAGGGTGACGCCGGGAATCGGATCGGTCGGCAGCAGGTCGATCCCGACCACCGCCGCTTTGGGCGCCATCTTGCGCACCACCTGCGCCCAGCCGCCAGGTGCGACGCCCAGGTCGACGACCGCGCGCGATCCCTTCACGAAATGGAATTTCTCGTCCAACTCGATCAGCTTGAAGGCGGCGCGGCTGCGCCATCCTTCAGCCTTCGCCTTGCGGACATAGGGATCGTTGAGATGCCGCTCCAGCCAGCGCACCGACTGCGCCGTGCGCCCCTTGGCCGACTTGACCCGCACTTTGCCCGCGCCCGCGCCTCTCACATCACTCTCCCGTCGCGGTCCATCAGCCCGCGCAAAATGCCCTCGCGAATGCCCCGGTCGGCGACGCCCAGTCGCTCGGCCGGCCAGATGTCGAGGATCGATTCCAATATGGCGCAGCCGGCCACGACCAGATCGGCCCGTTCCGTGCCGATGCAGGGCAGCTTCTGCCGCTCGGCCAGCGCCATGCCCGACAGCCGGTCCGAAATGGAGCGCATCGATTCGCATGGAACGATCAGCCCGTCGATCGCCTGCCGGTCATAACGGGGGAGGTTGAGGTGCAGGCTGGCCAGTGTCGTCACCGTGCCCGAAGTGCCGAGCAGGCGGATACCCTCGGCATCGCGCGGCAGCCGACGGGCCAGCGGCGAGAAGGCATCCGCCACCCGCGCACGCATCCGGCCATAGGCCGCCAGTCGCTCCGCCGGATCGCCATGGTCGAACGCCTCGCTCTCGGTCAGCGACACGACGCCCCAGGGGGCGCTGACCCAATCCACGATATGCGGCGCGCCATCCCCATGGGCATCGACCAGCACCAGTTCCGTCGAGCCGCCGCCAATGTCGAAGATCAACGCCGGGCCATGTCCCGGCTCCAGCAGCGCATGGCAGCCCAGCACCGCCAGCCTTGCCTCTTCCTGCGCGCTGATGATGTCGAGCGCGATGCCGGTTTCGCGATAGACGCGCTGGATGAACTCGGCCCCGTTGGACGCCCGGCGACACGCCTCGGTTGCAACCGAACGGGCGAGCGTCACATGGCGGCGGCGGAGCTTGTCGGCGCACACCGACAGAGCGGCAATGGCGCGATCGATCGCCGCGTCGCTGATCCGGCCGGTCGACGCCAGCCCCTCGCCCAGCCGGACGATGCGCGAAAAGGCATCGACGACGATGAAGCCATCTGCCGAAGGCTTGGCGATCAGCAACCGGCAATTATTGGTGCCCAGGTCGATCGCGGCATAGGAGCGCCGTTCGCGCGCGCCATGAAGCGCGAATCCCCGCTGCTTCGACGGGGGAGGAATGGCCGCAGCCTTGCTCCCTTCGCCCGGACCGGAGCGGGCGCTTTTGCCCGCATAACGGCCGGTCGGGCCGGAACTCTGCGGCGATGGGCGGCTCTGCTGCACCATGCCGTAACTCACTTCTGCTTATCGCCAGTCCCAAAGACGGGACCGGAACTTGCCAACATGCTTAAGCAGATACGGGCAGATGCGCAAGGAGGGGGGAGCCGCCCACCGCAAGCGGCTCCCCGCCTGTCTGAAGTGAGGCGGCTTGGAAGACGCGCTTCAGCGCATGTCCGGAGGTCTTACCGGGTATAGGCCTTGACCAGCCGATAAAGGAAGGCCCGGCCGTCAAGCAGCGACTTCACGCGGATGCGCTCATTGAGACCATGGACGCCCTGCCCGTCCGGGTCCGCGAACATACCGGACACGCCATAGGTCGGGATGCCCGCCGCATTGGTGAAACGGCCGTCGGTCGCTCCGGTGGCGAGGCGCGGAATTACGGGCACGCCCGGCCACATTTCCCTGGTCAGCGCTTCGATCGGTCCCATGATCTGCGGCGTCAGTTCGGGTGCCGACGACTTGGGCTGGGGCGGATCGGCCAGGTCGACCTTCACCCGGGGATCGGCCGCAACCTCCTTCAACCGCGCCAAAACGGATTCGACGCTCTCGCCTGGAATGATCCTGCAATTGACGTTCGCCGTCACGGATTGCGGCTGGGCGTTGGGCGCATGGCCGCCAGAGACCAGCGTCGGAATGCAGGTGGTCCGCAGCGTGGCGTTCCAACTCGCATTCTCGGCCGACACGGCGGCATAATCCGCCTCGCTTGCCGTGCCCGCACCGATCGCCGCCATCGCCGCCGATACCTTGCCGGGGTAAAGCGGCGCCGAAGCCCCAAAATAGGCTTTGGCGGCCGGGGTCAGGTTCACGGGAAAATCATAATCGTTCACCCGTGCAAGCGCAGCAGCCATCCAGCCGATCGCATTGAAACGCGGCGTCTGGCGCGAACTATGCCCGCCCGGCGCGGTCGCGCTGAAGGCGAAGTCCTGATAGACTTTCTCGCCCGCCTGCACTCCCTGACTGACCGGCTTTCCGCTCTCGTCCAGCGACCCGCCGCCGCCTTCGTTGAGCGCCCAGCCGGCCTTCAATGCGTCGGGCCGGTTCTTGAGCAGATATTCGACGCCGTTCAGCGCCTTCTCCGTTTCCTCGCCGCAGGTCAGCGCCAGCTTGATCGTGCGTTTGGGCTTGTAACCCTCCTGCTTGTAGCGGACCATCTGGTCGGTAAAGGCCGCCGCCATCGCCTTGTCGTCGGAGGTGCCGCGGCCGTAGAAATAGCCCCCTTCCTCGATCAGGGTGAAGGGATCGCGCTGCCAGTCGGCGCGCTTGGCCGCCACGACATCAATATGGGCCAGCAGCAGTACTGCGGGCAGCTTCGCATCGCTCCCGCGCAGGATGGCCGACAGATTGCCTTCCTTCGGATGGGTGGGATCGACAATTATCTGGACATCGTCGGCGGCATAGCCCGCCGCCTTCAGCCGCGCCCCCATCCGCTCGGCCGCGAGCGTGCAGCTCCCGTCCGGCCAGCTGGAATCGGTTTCCACCAGTTCCTTGTAAAGCGCCCGGAACGCGGCCTCGCCCCCACGCGCCTGCGCATCGGCTGTGGCCGCATGGGCGCTGGTCGTGACGAGAAGCGCAGCCAGCAGAGCGGCAGCGGGACGGCGAAATGGCATGAAAAAGCCCCCTTGGTTCAAAGAGGGTGCGACATTGGCCAAAGCGCCGCGAGAGGGCAAGGCGCTATCATGCACGCCCTATCCGACGGGATTTCAAAGCGGCAGCAACGCCGCCACGATCTGCCGTTCCTCGGCGCGCAGCACGCCCCAGGCGCGGGCCGCCGCGCGGCTGTCCATCGCCTCTACGCCCATGCCCAGCGCCTCAACCGCGCGGACGAAGGCGCGCGGCGGCTGGCGCAGACCGCCGCCGGTCCCAAGCAGCAGGAATTCCGGACGCGGGTCGATGGCGAACAAGTCCCCCAGCGATTCCAGTGTCAGCGCATCGACTGCCGGAGCATTCGTCCAGGCCAGCGCCCGCACCGGGCTGAGGAGCAGGCCGTCAGGGAACACATCGTCCCGTACCCGGAAGCCCCGGCCCTGAAAGCCGGTGACGATCGGCCCTTGTCCGCCATCATCACGGCGCAGCTTGATCCCCGCGTCGGTCAGGGGCGCGCTCCGTCATCACGGCTTGCCTCTCTGGGGCCCACGCGTTCGGCGGTTCCGGCATAGCCCTTCTTCGCCGCCTTCTTTTCCGCCGCCTGCGGGGTCAGGCCCAGCGTGATCAACAGCGAAGACGAAACATAGACCGACGAATAGGTACCGACGATGATGCCCAGCATCATGGCGGCGGTGAAGCCGCGCAGCACATGGCCGCCGAACAGCAACAACGCGCCCAGCGCCAGCATGACCGTCACCGACGTCATGACCGTGCGCGGCAGCGTTTCGTTGACCGACAGGTCGATCAGCGCCTTCATGTCCATCTTGCGATATTTGCGCATATTTTCGCGGATGCGGTCGTCGATCACCATCTTGTCGTTGATCGAATAGCCCACGATCGTCAGCACGGCGGCGATGATGTTGAGGTCGAATTCCAACTGGGTGACGGCAAAGAAACCCAAGGTCATCAGCACGTCATGGACGATCGCGACGAAGGTCGAGACGCCGAACTGCCATTCGTAGCGGAACCAGGAAAAGATCGCGATGCCGACGATCGCCAGCACGACGGCGAGCACGCCATTCTGGATCAGTTCGCCCGACACCTTACCCGACACCGTATCGTAGCGGGAGAAGGTGACGCCGGGAAACTCGGCGGTCATCGCGTTACGGGTCTTTTCGACCACGGCGTTGGCCGCGCCCGCGCCGCCTTGCTCGGGCAAGGGCAGGCGAATCTGCACGGTCTTGGGATCGCCGAATTGCTGGAGCGAGCTTTCGCCCACGCCCAGCCGTCCGATGGTCGCCCGCACCCTGTCGGTCTCGACATTCTGCGGGAATTTCGCCTCGATCATGAGGCCGCCGACAAAATCGACGCCCAGGTTGAGACCCTTGTAGGCGGTCGCCCCCACGGCCAGCACGGTCAGCAGCGCCGTCAGCGCGAAGGCCCAATGGCGGATCGCGACGAAGCCGATATTGGTGTTGTCGGGGACAAGCTTGAGCAGTTTCATGTCTTTCTCTCCCGCCCCGTCAGATATGGATTTCGGTCGGGCGCGTGGTGCGGACCCAGCGCGCGGCGAGCAGGCGCGTGAAGGTCACGGCAGTGAACACGCTGGTCGCGATGCCGATCAGCAGCACGATGGCGAAGCCCTTGACCGGGCCGGAACCCAGCGCCAGCATGATGCCGCCGGCAATGGCGTGGGTCACGTTCGCCTCGAAAATGGTACGGCTGGCTTCCTTGTAGCCGAACTCGATCGCCTGCACCACGCCGCGGCCCCGCCGCCGCTCCTCGCGGATGCGCTCGTAGATGAGGACGTTGGCGTCGACCGCAGTACCGATGGTCAGCACGAAACCGGCGATGCCCGGCAGCGTCAGCGTCGCCCCCAACATGCCCATCACGCCCAGGATCACCGCCACGTTGATGGCGACGGCGATGTTGGCATAGATGCCGAAGCGGCCATAGCTGAGGAACATGAAGCCCGCGACCGCGACCACCGCGATGATCGAAGCGATCATGCCGGCGCGGATCGAGTCCGCTCCCAGGCCGGGTCCGACCGTGCGTTCCTCCACCACGGTCAGCGCGACCGGCAGCTTACCCGACCGCAGGGCGATGGCGAGCTGATTGGCGCTTTCGACGGTGAAGCTGCCTGCGATCTGGGCGCTTCCACCCAGGATCGGCTCGTTGATATTGGGAGCCGACAGCACCTTGCCGTCCAGGATGATGGCGAAGGGACGATTGACATTCTGCGACGTCACCTGGCCGAATTTGCGGCCGCCCGATCCGTTAAAACGGATGTTGACGATCGCCTCGTTGCTCTGGCCGTAGCCTTGGGTGGCGTCGGTCAGATCCTCGCCGGACACCATCACTTGGCGCTTCACCGCGATCACCGGCACGCCGCTCGGATTGTTTGGATAAGGCAGGACTTCGCTGCCCACCGGCGCGCGGCCCTGCGCCACTTCGGCCGGGTTGGCCGTGGTGTCGACCAGCTTGAATTCCAGCTTGGCGGTCTGGCCGAGCAGATCCTTGAGCGCCTTGGGATCCTGAAGACCTGGCACCTGCACGACGATGCGGTTGCCACCCTGCTGCTGGATGGTCGGCTCGCGCGTGCCCATTTCGTCGATGCGCTTGCGAATGACCTCGGTCGCGACTTCCATCGCGCTCTTGACCGCATTGTCGATGCCCGCATCGGTGGGCGTGATGACAATGGTGGAGCTGTTCACCACCTCGACATTGAAATCGCGCTGCCCGGTCAGGCCCGCGCCCTGCGTCAGCGGCCGGATGCGCTCGACGGCGGCATCCACCTGGGCGGGATCGCGCACCATGAAGCTGAGCTTCCCGTCGCGGCTGGAGATATCGCCGATCGCGATCCTGGGATCGCCACGGCGCAATTCCGTGCGAACCTGCTCCTCCATGTTGGTCAGCCGCTGCTTGGCAACGTCCTGGGTCGATGCTTCGAGCAGCAGATGGCTGCCGCCCGCCAGGTCGAGGCCGAGATTGACGCGCGTCTGCATGAAGCCGGGCAGCTTCGCGACGGTCGCGTCGGGCAGGAAGCTGGGCACGGCGCACAGTACGCCGATGACCAGGGGCAGGAGGATCGCGGCGACCGCCCAGCGCGAAAAGTTCAGCATGACGCCGCTCAGTCGTTCGCGGGCTTGGCGGTGGCCGGGTCGATCACGTCGGTCAGGGTCGACTTGACCGCCTTCACCTTCATGCCGGGGGCCAGTTCGACATCGGCGTAAATCTCGTCGACCCGCACGACCTTGCCGACAAGACCACCGCCGGTGACGACCTGATCGCCCTTCTTCACGGCGTCGATCTTCGCCTTATGCTCCTTCATCTTCTTCTGCTGCGGACGGATAAGCAGGAAATAGAAGACCACGAAGATCAGGACCAGCGGCGCCATCTGCACCAGGACACTGGCGCCGGAGGCTTGCCCGCCCGCGGTCTGGGCAAAGGCTGGAGTAATGAACATGGGTGGGACTGCCTTATTTTCTGTCGGTCGCGGATGCCGGTCGGCACCCACGGATCAAGGGCGGGCGGCTAACACAGATGCGCCGGGCGAGGCAATATGATTAGGGATTCGGCCCGGCCGTGAAAAGAGCTGCGATTGAGCGCTTGCAACTTCGCTCGCGTGCTTCTAAAGGGCGCCCTCCGGTCGGGACGTAGCGCAGCCTGGTAGCGCATCACACTGGGGGTGTGGGGGTCGGAGGTTCGAATCCTCTCGTCCCGACCAAAATCACGGAAGCATGGTTAAAGCACAATTTTAGCAGTGCTCCATGCGCCTGCCATCGGTCATTGCGCAGGTCTGCAGGGCTTTCCTTGATACTGATGCCGCACGACCTTGTATTCGGCTCCGGTCCATCGCGTCACCGGGAAGCAGAAGCCCGGCCCGCCAATCTCTATGTCCGGCCATCCGTTCGACGCTTTGATCGCAAGGATGGTGGGTAAGCCAGGACTGCTGGTCATGAGCCGCCATGTCCCGTCCGCCTGCTTGCTGACGAGTGAAAAACCCGTGCCTGTCATCCCGAAACAGAAGTTGCTCCCCTCCGAAATGATCGCCTCCGGCCGCCCGTCACCGTTCAAGTCCCGAAAATCGTCGATCTGCCCCGGCGTGTAGGCAGCGCTGCCCGGATCGTCGCAATTTCTCCACTTCCCCGCTTCGAGCCGGAAGCCCGCCGCGATGAACGCCGCCTTTACATCGACGGGCGATGGCGCCGCCTGCGCAAGGGCTGGAGACCAGGTCCAGAGAATCGAGATGGCCGCTGCAACTGTCCGTAGGCGCATGAGTCCCTCCCGTTGCGGTCGGCATGATAGCATGTGTCGCAGCGCGCATCACGCGCCAACGGCATCCGGCCAACCGCTCGCCTGCGCTTGTCGGGCCGCCGCAATTTTACGCTGTCCTACAGCGAACCATATGGGATAACTAGGCCGCCTCTTTCGACAGCAGGAGGCCATTATGGACATAGACGACCTGATCGACGAGGTCATTGCCCGCGAAGGCGGATATAGCGATCATCCAGCCGATCGCGGCGGGCCGACGAACATGGGCATTACCCAGGCTGTGGCCCGCGCCAACGGCTATACCGGCGCCATGCAGGCATTGCCGCGCTGCGTCGCGGAAAATATCTACCGTCGGCTCTATTGGGAACGGCCCGGATATGCCTTTGTGGCGGAGACGAGTTGGTCGATTGCAGCGGAATTGTTCGACACGGCGATCAATATGGGCGTCGCCGCCGCAACCGGCTTTCTCCAGCGCGCGCTCAACGCGCTGAACCGCAACCAGAAGGATTATCCCGATCTGAAGGTCGATCGCAGCCTGGGCGCCCGCACCCTGGCCGCCCTTCGCGCCTTCCGCGCGCTGCGTGGAGCGGCGGGCGACAGGGTGCTGCTCAAGGCGATCGAGGCGCTCCAGGGCGAGCGCTATATCGCGCTGGCCGAAAGCCGGCCCGCCAACGAGGTCTTTCTCTATGGCTGGCTGGCGAACCGGATCGGTTCAGGAGAAATGCAATGACCAAGGCCAGAGAGGAGGACGGCGACATCTGGACGGCACGGGCGCGCCCGGCCTTCCTGTACGTCATGTACATGCTGCTGCTCTGGTCGGTGCCGATGGGTCTGATCGCGGGCGTCCAGCCCCAGACGGCGGCGGCGATCATCGCGGGAATGCGCGCCTATCTCAATGCCTTGCCCGAACCGCTCTATGCGCTCTTCGGCACCGGTTATCTGGGCTACACCGCCGCCCGCGCCTGGGGCAAGGCGAAGGGGGTGGAACGATAGCACCCCTTTACCCTTCCGCCGGGAAATGGGCCTTGATGAAGTCCAGCACCAGCCGCACGCGCGGCGGCAGGCGGCGATGCGACGGGTGAACCGCGAAAATGTCGAGCGGGGCGATCATGCTGCCGGGCAGCACCGGCACCAGCCGTCCCGCCGCCATGTCCGCGACCACGCGGATTGCCGGAAGCAGCGCGATGCCAAGGCCACTAAGCGCCGCGCGATGCACCGCCTCGCTATTGTCCGAGCGAAAGGCGCCCGCCACAAGCCGTTCCCGCCCGTCGATCATCCAGCGCGCAGGCCGATCGCCATAGGCATAGGCGATGCACTGATGCGCGCCGAGATCGTCCGCGCTGCCCGGCGCGCCATGGCGCGCAAGATAATCGGGATGGGCGACCAGCCGCCGCGACAATGCCCCCAGGGGATGCACCACCAGACTGTCATCGCCGATCGGCCCTACCCGCAGCGCCAGGTCCAGCCGATCCTCCACTACGTCGCGCTGCCAGTCGGTCATCGCGCAGTCGATCTGCAATCCGGGATGGCGCACGATCAATTCCCCCAGCCGCTCGACATAATGCAGCCCCAGCGCGGTCGTCAGCCCAATCCGGACCAGCCCACGCGGCTGGTCCCGGGCCGGACCGAAATCCGCCTCCGCCGCGTCCAGCGCATCGAGCATGGCGCGGGCGTGGACGAGCAGCCGGTCGGCGTCCGCCGTGGGAACCAGGCGTCGTGTCGAACGATGGAACAACGGCAGACCGAAATGCGCTTCCACTTGATCCAGCCGCCGGGCGATCGTGGTATGACTGGCGTGCATCTCCTGCGCGACGCGCGAGAAGCTGGGCATTTCATGGAGGCGAACGAATGTCCGCATCGCGATCAACAGATCAGACATTTGAACGCCGTCCGCACAATATTTGTGCGGTGAATCCTTATTGTCTTCCTGCCTGAAAAGCCAGAACGGAAGGCGCGAAGCGGCCCGATTGACCGCAGGAGTGAGAGGACGACATGACCAATCGCATCGCCCATGGCGCCCTGGCGTCGAAGCGGCGGTCCGCCGAGGACGCCGCCGCCCTGATCCATGATGGCATGACCGTGGGGATGAGCGGCTTCACCGGATCGGGCTATCCCAAGGCGGTGCCGCTGGCGCTGGCCAGGCGTATCACGGCCGCGCATCAGGCGGGCGAGCATTTCCGCGTGAAAATCTGGACCGGCGCGTCCACCGGCCCCGAATTGGACGGCGCGCTGGCCCAAGCGGACGGCGTCGAATTCCGGCTGCCCTACAATAGCGATCCCATCGCCCGCGAGCGCATCAATCGCGGCGAGATGCACTATTTCGACATGCATCTGAGCCAGGTCGCGCCGATGGCGTGGCAGGGCTTCCTGGGCGAGCTGGACATCGCCGTGATCGAAGTGACCGGCGTCACGGCGGACGGCGCCCTCATCCCTTCCGCGTCGGTCGGCAACAACAAGACCTGGATCGACCGCGCCAAGGGCGTGATCCTGGAGGTCAATCGTTGGCAGAATCCCGCGCTGGAGGGGATGCACGACGTTTATTACGGCACCGCCCTGCCGCCCCATCGCATACCTATCCCACTGGTGCGCGCCGACCAGCGCATCGGCCAGCCGACCTTCCGCTGCGATCCCGACAAGGTGATCGCGCTGGTGGAAACCGACGCGCCCGACCGCAACGCCCCCTTTTCCTCACCCGACGCCACCGCCCATGCGATCGCCGGCCATCTGCTCGATTTCCTGAGCCATGAAGTGCGAAGGGGACGGCTGCCCGCCTCGCTGCTGCCGCTGCAATCGGGGGTCGGCAATATCGCCAACGCCGTGCTGACAGGGCTGATCGACGCCCCGTTCGAAAATATGGTCGCCTATACCGAGGTGATCCAGGACGGGATGCTGGACCTGCTCGAATCGGGCAAGCTGCGGATGGCCAGCGCCACCGCCTTCTCGCTGTCGCCGGAAGCCGCCACCCGTCTCAACGCCGACATGGCTCGCTTCCGCGACAGGATGATCCTGCGACCGCAGGAGATCAGCAACCATCCCGAACTGGTCCGGCGGCTGGGCTGCATCGCGATGAACGGCCTGATCGAGGCCGACATCTACGGCAACGTCAACAGCACCCACCTCATGGGATCGCGCATACAGAACGGCATCGGCGGATCGGGGGACTTTGCGCGCAACGCCTATCTGTCGGTTTTCATGACGCCCTCGACCGCCAAGCGCGGCGCGATCTCGGCGATCGTGCCCCATTGCAGCCATGTCGATCATATCAATCAGGATGTGCAGGTGATCGTGACCGAGCAGGGCCTGGCCGACCTGCGCGGCCTTGCTCCGCGCCAGCGGGCGGACGTCATCATCGCCAACTGCGCCCATCCCGATTTCCGGCCGATGCTGGCGGACTATTATGCCAGGGCGCTAAAAGGCAGCTTCGGCCTGCAATCGCCGATGCTGCCCGGCGAGGCGCTCGCCTGGCACCAGCGCTATATCGATACCGGCACGATGCGGAGTTAGGCGCGGGGCCGGCATTGCTTTCAACCGACCCCGGCCCGCATCATGCCTTGCGAGGCTGCCCGGCGCACGGGCAGGCCCGCCCTTCCATGATCATTTGCGCCAGACATGAGAGGGGCCGCCGAGACCAAGCTCGACGGCCCATCATTGACATGGTCAGCGGCCGGAAGTGCCGCCCAAGGGAATGTGTGTCGCGCTATCGCCCGCCAGCAGACCGGATCTGAGATAGGTGCCTGTATGTCGGCGCTCAGGGCCTGCGATCGAGGATCGACGCCAAGGCGTCGCTCAGCCGCGCATTTCCCGAATGGACTTGACCGACCCCATTGCTGAACCATGAGACATCGGATCACCTCCTTTCGCTATATTGAGCCCTATGGCCGGCGTCGGATCACCCCTTCATCCGTCCATGAAGTGAAATGTGAATCAGACGGACCCTATCTTCAAGCCTTGTATTTTTCTTTTTTGGAATCATAATTCTTCGTCCGCGCGGCACGGCTTGGCCAGTTTTCTCCTCAGCCCCGGCAATCCTCGACCACCCGCGCCACCTCTGCCCAGGCCGGGACAATCAGCGGGCTCAAGCCCTGCACTTCGACGCCGATCTTGCCACGGCTATAGGCCATCTGATCCAGCGCGCTGTCGGTAGCGGCCCTCGTCGCGATCACCTGCGGTTGCGCGCCTGCATCGAGCGTGGCGGGCCAACTGACCGCGCCATAGCTGGTGCGGATCACCATCGCTCCCTGTCCGGCACCGGCGCGTAGGGCGGTGATGCGGCGGCTCGCCGGGTCGCATCGCAGCGTGAAGAGCGACTGCCCCGCGGACCCGAACAGGGCCGCGCTGCCGCCGGCATCCTGACGATAGCTCCAGCTGCCCGGCGTGAGCGCGCGATCCTCCCACGCGAGGGCAGGCGGGGGAGGCGGCGCGGGCGAGGCCTGTGGCGCCGGAGGCGGCGCAGGCAAGGCGCGCGCCGGCGCAGGGGTTCGACTCGGCGGCCCGACACAGGACGCAAGCAGAACCAGCAGGGACGAGGCGGCAAGGGCGGGTGAAAAGCGCATGGGGGCCGTCATGCCGGACCATGCGGGACCGCTCAACCCGAAAAGGTCGAAGCGATGCTCAGCGCCGCCAGCGCGCCCAGATGGCGGTCGGCAGGGCGATGCCGCGCGCCTCCTCCCGCACCGCCAGTTCGCCCGCCTCGACCGTGCCGGGCAGGTCGGCAAAGGCCTGGCGCAGCAATTCGCCGATCGCCAGCGCCGACATGCGGACGGCATAGACGGTCAGGAACAGAAAGCGGCTATCGGCATCGAGCAGCGCGCGGCAATTGGCGATGAGACCGGGCAGATCCTCCTCCAGCCGCCAGACCTCGCCATCGGGGCCGCGGCCATATTTGGGCGGGTCGAGCAGGATACCGTCATAACGGCGGCCACGCCGGACTTCGCGGGCGACGAACTTGGCGGCGTCCTCGACGATCCAGCGGACGGGCTTGTCCTCCATGCCCGACAGCGCGGCGTTGGCGCGGGCCTGGGCTACCGATTTCTTGGACGCATCGACATGGACCATGCGCGCGCCGCCGGCCGACAGCGCCAGCGTGCCGACGCCGGTATAGCCGAACAGGTTCATGACCTCGGCGTCGGGCTTGTCGGCGATGGCGCCGCGCAGAGTATCCCAGATCGGCGCCATGTCGGGAAAGAAGCCGAGATGACGGAAAGGGGTGCAACTCGACTGGAAGGTCACTTCCTTCCAGTGCAGCGGCCAGCCTTCGGCCGGGACCGGATTTTCATAATACCAGCGGCCGCCGCCATCCTCGTCCGAACCGGGGATGAATTCGCCGTCGGCTCGCCAGTCGGTGGTCGCGGGCTTCCACATCGCCTGCGGTTCCGGGCGGATGAAGCGGAAACGGCCATAGCGCTCCAGCTTGCGGCCGTCGCCCGAGTCAAGCAGGCCGTAATCCGACCAGGGTTCGCCGATGAGGGTCTTGAGTTCCAACCCCGCCTCGTCAGCCGCGCGGCGTCGCGCGTTCGGCGACATAGGCGGTGATCGCCTCGAACGTGCCGGGCAGCCGGGCGTAGCTCTCCTCGCGCGAGAAGAGATCACCCACGCGCGGCGGCAGCGGCGGACGGGTGCCGGTAGCGCGCTCGACAGCGTCGGGGAATTTCGCGGCGTGCGCCGTCGCCAGCGTCACCACAGGCACGGACGCGTCCACACCCGCCCCGCGCGCGGCGGCAAGGCCGATGGCGCTGTGCGGGTCGATCACCTGTCCGGCCGCGTCATAGGCCCAGCGCATCGCCATGGTCATGCCGTCGGCGTCGATGCGCGAGGAGGTGAAGAGCCGCGAAGCGCCTTCCCGCTGCGCGTTGGTGAGGCGCATCGCCTTGCTCGCCTCGAACCCGCGCATCTGCTCCGCCAGCGCGAGCCCGTCGCGTCCGCCAGCGTCGAACAGCAGCCGCTCGAAATTGGAACTGACCTGGATGTCCATGCTGGGGGTCGCGGTCGGGACGACCTGGCCCTGGCTGTAATCGCCTTCGGCCAGCGCACGATGCAATATGTCGTTGACGTTGGTGGCGACGATCAGCTTCGCGACCGGCAGGCCCATCTGCGCCGCGACATAGCCGGCGAACACGTCGCCGAAATTGCCGGTGGGGACGGAGAAGGCGACTTCCCGGTCCGGTGCGCCCAGCCGCACGGCGGCGTAGAAATAATAGACGACCTGCGCCATCAGCCGCGCCCAGTTGATGCTGTTGACGGCCGACAGGTTGAAACGGCTCTTGAAATCGGCGTCGTTGAACATCGCCTTCACCAGCGCCTGCGCATCGTCGAAGCTGCCGTCGATGGCGATATTGTAGACGTTGGGCGCCAGCACGGTGGTCATCTGGCGCCGCTGCACGTCGGAGACGCGGCCTTCGGGATGGAGCATGAAGATGTCGATCTTCGCCCGGCCCGCCACAGCGTCGATCGCCGCCGACCCGGTGTCGCCCGACGTGGCGCCGACGATGGTCAGGTGATCGTCCCGACGCGACAGGAAACGCTCGAACAACTGGCCGAGCAGCTGGAGCGCGACATCCTTGAAGGCGAGCGTCGGGCCATGGAACAGCTCCAGCACCCAATGCTGATGGTCGAGCTGGACCAGCGGCGTCACGGCCTGATGGCTGAAGCGGCCATAGGCAGCGGCGCAAAGCTCCCGCAGTTCGTCTTCGGCAAGTGAGCCCGCGACGAAGGGCATCATCACCCGTACGGCGGTTTCGACATAGGAAAGGCCGGACAGGGCGCGAATCTGGTCCGCGGTGAAGCTCGGCCAACTGGTCGGCAGATACAGGCCGCCATCGGACGCCAGCCCAGCCAGCGTCACATCCTCGAACCCGAGCGCAGGCGCGCTCCCCCTGGTGCTCTCATATTGCATAATGGGAAAGCGCGGTAGCGATACGCGGCCCGAGGAGCAAGCGTTTAGGCGGCGTTCGACGCGTTCCGGCGGCGCAGCGCGAGAATATAGATAATCACCGCGACCGCCGCGAAGAAGAACCATTGCACTGCATAGGCGAGATGGTTGTTGGGCAGGTCGGCGGCACTGGGCGGCGCGACGGGCTTGAGGCCGGGAGGCGCCTGCCGCGCGATCAGCATCGGACGCAGCGGGGAAGCCTTGCCGCCCATGCGCGTAAGCAGCGCGCGATGGTCGGGTTCCTGGCTGATCCAGCCTTCGACCTGGCCGCCCGTCCAGGCGGGCTTGTCGTCCGGCTTCTGCCCGACGCCGACGGCGACCAGCACCCCCGGCCCTTCCGCGCCCGTCGAACAATGGGCGATATGGCGATAGCCGCTGCTGCCGTCTGCGGCGCGGCCGGCCTCCACCTGCCATTGGACCACGGTCAGGCAATGGACCGAGGAGGGGCGGAAGAGGATCGCGGGATCCACCGGCGCCAGTTTCGGGAATGCGATCGCGAGGCGGCCGGGATTGGCTGCGGCGAGGGCCAGCGCCTCCGCCTTCCCGGCACGGCGCTGGAGCTGCCAGGCGCCCAGCGCGATCATCGCCAGCACTGCCAGCGCGACCATGATGGTCGGAACGATCGGAAGCCGTGCGGATTGCGGGCGATCGGTGGGGTCGGGCGGGAGGGACATGGCGGTCCTCAATAGCTGTACGAGCGCGAAAAGAAAACGGCCGGAGCATCACCCCGGCCGCTATTCAAGTCAGGCTTCGACCGGCGGCTCAGCCGCCATGGACCGGCGCGCCCCAGCCGCCCCAGACATAGATGGCGACGAACAGGAACAGCCACACAACGTCGACGAAATGCCAGTACCAGGCGGCGGCCTCGAAGCCGAAATGCTGGCGCGGTGTGAAATGGCCCTTATAGGCCCGGACCAGGTTCACGGCCAGGAAGATGGTCCCGACCAGGACGTGGAAGCCGTGGAAGCCGGTCGCCATGTAGAAGGCCGAGCTATAGGGATTGCCGCCGAAATCGAAGGGGGCATGGGCATATTCATAGGCCTGGATGCACGAGAAGATCGCGCCCAGGATGATGGTGCACCACAGCCCCTTGATCAGGCCGTCGCGGTCTCCGTGGATCAGCGCGTGATGCGCCCAGGTCACCGTGGTGCCCGAGCAGAGCAGGATCAGCGTGTTGAGCAGCGGCAGCTCGAACGCGTTCATCACCTCCACGCCCTTGGACGGGAACAGCCCTTCGATCGGCGCCAGTTCGCTCGGGAAGAGCGAGAAGTCGAAAAAGGCCCAGAACCAGCCGACGAAGAACATCACTTCCGAAGCGATGAACAGGATCATGCCATAGCGCAGATGCAACTGGACGACCGGCGTATGGTCCCCCGCATGGGCTTCGGCGACGACATTGCTCCACCAGCTGAACATGGTGAAGAGCACACCGGCCATGCCGATCAGGAATATCCAGCCGCCGCCCGGCCCCATCGCGTCGGGATGCATCCACATGATCGCGCCCGATGCCATGACCAGCGCCGACATGGAGCCGAAGAGCGGCCAGATGCTGGGTGGAAGGATGTGATAATCGTGATTCTTTGCGCCTGCCATGACCTGCTCTTCCCTGCTCCTGTTCTTGGCTATTTTCCTTAGCTTGCCTTCTTGCCCTGCTCAACAGGGTAGAAAGTGTAGCTGAGCGTTATCTGTTGCGTGTCCCTGTTGTCCGGATCGTCCAGAATCCTGGGATCGACATAATAGAGGACCGGCATCCGCACCTCCTCACCCGGTTGCAATGTCTGCTGCGTGAAGCAGAAACACTGGATCTTGGTGAAATAGGCGCCGGCCTGTGTCGGGGTGACGTTGAAGCTGGCGGTGCCGGTGACCGGCTTGTCCGACAGGTTCTTCGCGACGAAGATCGCCATGTCCTTCGCGCCGACGGTCACGGTGTCGGTCCGGTGTTCCGGGTAGAATTGCCACGGCATTCCCGGCTGGACATTCGAATCGAAGCGGATCGACATGGTGTGGCCGACCGCCGCACGCACCTGCCCGCCCGCTTGCGCCCGCTGGGTCGTTCCGCCAAAACCCGTCGTTTCGCAGAAGATGCGATAGAGCGGCACGGAGGCGAAGCCCAGCCCCAGCATCGCCAGCCCCACCAGCGCCGTTGCGACCAGCGTGCGCCGATTGCGCCGGTCCCGTTCGAAGGGCGAAGGGGGCAGCGTCGCCATCAGATCTGATGGCTCGCGCCGATCTTCGCCAGTGTGATGGCGAAGAAGAGGATGACGAGGAAGCCCAGCAGCAGGCCGGTCACGATCGCCCGCGATTTCTGTCGCGCGCGCACCTGATCCTGTTCCTCCGGCGTCACGCCAGCAGCCAGCGGTCGACGACCACCGCCCCGAACAGCAGGAAAAGATAGAGGATCGAATATTTGAACAGCCGCTTTTCCGGCGCCATGCGCGTGGGATCGCTTTCGCGCCGGCGATAGACCTGGAACGCCAGGGCGGCGAAGACCGCCGTGCCGAGCAGGGCGGCGGTGCCATAGATGGCCCCGGTCAGTTGCAGAAGCACCGGCGCCATTGCCGCGACCGCCATGATCGCGGTGTAGAGCCAGATCTGCCGACGCGTGGCCACCTCACCCGATACGACGGGCAGCATGGGGATGCCGGCGGCGGCGTAATCGGTCTTCACGAACAGCGCGAGCGCCCAGAAATGGGGCGGCGTCCAGAAGAAGATCAGCATGAACAGAGCGACGGGCAGTGCGCTGATGTCCCCCGTCACGGCCGCCCAGCCGATCACCGGGGGGAAGGCGCCGGCCGCGCCGCCGATCACGATATTCTGGGCCGTGCGGGGCTTGAGCCAGATAGTGTAGACGAAGACGTAGAAGAGGATCGAGACGGTCAGTACCGCGGCGGCGAGCCAGTTGGTCGCTACGCCCATCAGCAGGACCGAGAAGAAGGAGAGGCCAACGCCGAAATGCAGCGCCGCCTGCCGGTCCATCCGGCCGGCGGGCAGCGGACGGTTGGCGGTGCGCTTCATCTTGGCGTCGATGTCCGCTTCCCACCACTGGTTCAGCGTGGCGGCCGCGCCGGCGCCCAGCGCGATGCAGAGAATCGCCGTAAAGGCCAGCACGGGATGGATGTGCCCCGGCGCGGCGAGCAGCCCGCACAGGCCCGTAAACACGACCAGCGTCATGACGCGCGGCTTTGTGAGCGCGACGAAATCCCGCCAATGGGCGGGCATTACCGGCTTGCTCATCCCGGACATGATCGGCGAACTGGCCATAAGCTCCTCTTGTATCAGTCGCGCGCCCCTTAAAGGCGCGCGCCGATTCCCGCAACGGACAGACGGTCCCACCCCCCGGCGCCCGTTCCCAGCGCGCCGCACCCGGCCGGAGCCGAGGCGGCGCCCTGCGGCCATCAGTCGACGACCGGCAGCGTTTCGAACTGGTGGAAGGGCGGCGGGCTGGACAGCGTCCATTCCAGCGTCGTTGCGCCTTCGCCCCAGGGATTGCCCTCCGCCCGGCGGCCGGCGAACAGCGACCAGAAGACGTTGACGAGGAAGATCAGCACGCCGACCGCCATGATCTCATAGCCATAGGTTGCGATCTTGTTCCAGTAAGCGAAGGCTTCCGGATAGTCGGGATAGCGGCGCGGCATCCCGCTCAGGCCCAGGAAGTGCATCGGGAAGAACAGCATGTTCACGCCGACGAAGAACACCCAGAAATGCAGCTGACCGAGGAACTCGTTATACATCCGGCCCGACATTTTCGGGAACCAGTAGTAGAAGCCCGCAAAGAGCGAGAAGACCGCGCCCAGCGAGAGGACGTAATGGAAGTGCGCGACGACATAATAGGTGTCGTGCAGCACGTCATCGACGCCGCCATTGGCCAGCACCACGCCGGTGACGCCGCCCACGGTGAACAGGAAGATGAAGCCCAGCGCCCAGACCATCGGGGTCTTGTAGCTGATCGACCCGCCCCAGATCGTCGCGATCCAGGAGAAGATCTTGATGCCGGTGGGGACGGCGATGACCATCGTCGCGGCGGTGAAATACATCTTCACATTCACGGACATGCCGGTGGTGAACATGTGGTGCGCCCAGACGACGAAGCCGACCACGCCGATCGCGACCATGGCATAGGCCATGCCGAGATAGCCGAACACCGGCTTGCGGCTGAAGGTCGAGATGATCTGGCTGACGATGCCGAAGCCCGGCAGGATCATGATATAGACTTCCGGGTGACCGAAGAACCAGAAGAGATGCTGGTAGAGTTCGGGATCGCCGCCACCGGCCGCATCGTAGAAGGTGGTGCCGAAATTGCGATCGGTCAGCAGCATGGTGATCGCGGCGGCGAGAACCGGCAGCGCGAGCAGCAGGAGGAAGGCGGTGACCAGCACCGACCATACGAACAGCGGCATCTTGTGCAGGGTCATCCCCGGCGCGCGCATGTTGAGGATGGTGGTGATGAAGTTGATCGCGCCCAGGATCGAGCTGGCGCCCGCAATGTGGAGCGACAGGATCGCCATGTCGACGGCGGGACCGGCCGAGCCGCTGGTCGAAAGCGGCGCGTAGACGGTCCAGCCGGTGCCCGCGCCGTTGCCGGTGCCGCCGGGAACGAAGGTCGAGCCCAGGAGCAGGGCGAAGGCGGGGATGAGCAGCCAGAAGCTGATATTGTTCATCCGCGGAAAGGCCATGTCCGGCGCGCCGATCATGATCGGCACGAACCAGTTGCCGAAGCCGCCGATGATCGCGGGCATCACCATGAAGAAGACCATGATGAGGCCGTGGGCGGTGATCAGCACGTTCCACAGATGATAGGCCTGGTCCATCGTCGCCGACGAACCTTCCAACTGCTGCGCCCAGGCGTGAAGATACTGGATGCCCGGCTGCGCCAGTTCGGCGCGCATCAGCCCCGAAATCGCGCCGCCGATAAGGCCGGCCAGGATCGCGAAGATCAGATAGAGGGTGCCGATGTCCTTGTGATTGGTGGACATGAACCAGCGCTGGAAGAAGGCCGGCTTGTGATCGGCATCATGATGATCGTGGGCATGATCGCCGTGATGATCTGCGGTGATGGTGGTCATGGCGTTCCTACCCCTGCATCAAATCTTTTTTGCGCCATCGGCCGGAGCGGCCTGGGCGGTCGTTGCCGCCTCTTCCTTTTTCAGCGAACCGCCCTGCGAGCGCACCCACTGGTCGAACTGTTCGGGCGGCAGCGCCTCGATCGCGATCGGCATGAAGCCGTGGCGCGCGCCGCACAGTTCCGAACATTGGCCATAATAGACGCCCGGCTTCTCGATGGTGAAGCTCTTCTCGTTCAGGCGGCCCGGCACGGCGTCCATCTTCACCCAGAGCGAGGGCACGGCGAAGCTGTGGATGACGTCGGCGGCGGTGATGATCAGCTTGACCGGGCGGCCGGCGGGCAGAACCAGCCGATTGTCGGGCGCCAGCAGATAAGGCTCGCCATTGGCCCTGGCCTTGTCCTCCGGCAGCATGTTGGACACGAACTCGGCGATACCGGCGTCGGGATATTCATAGCCCCAATACCATTGATAGCCCGTAACCTTGACGGTCAGCGCATCCTTGGGCGCGGGCTTGTACTGGTCGGCGAGCAGGCCGATGGACGGCACCGCGATCGCCAGCAGGATCAGCACCGGCACGACCGTCCAGATGACTTCGATGAAGGTGTTGTGCGATGTCTTCGACGGCACCGGATTGGCGCTGCGGCGATAGCGGACCATCACATAGAGCATCAGGGCCAGCACGAGGATGGAAATGATGGTGATGATCGGCAGCAGCAGCACGTCATGCAGCCAGCGCGCACTGCGCCCGGTTTCGGTAAATTGTTCCTGCAGCGTGATTTCGCCCGGACGGGGCATACCGATGCCTTCGGTCGGTTTCATCCGCGGCGGGGCCGCGACCTTGGCCACGGGGGCAGCTTCGGCGGCCGGCGCGGCGGCGTTCGCCGCCGATTCGGCGGGCGCCGCGGCATTGTCCGCAACCGGCGCAGCGACGGCGACGTCATCCTGTGCAAAAGCGTGGCCGTTCATCGCGACGGCGGGCGCAAAGGCCAGCAAACCGGCGAGAACGAGCGATTTCACCTTTTTCATAGCCTCTTCATACCCCTAACCCCTTGGCGCCGCTGCAGCGAAGCCGCACATTGCGTGCATGGACTTCGCCCGGTCGGTTCTGACGCGGCTTATAGGCAGGGTTTCCGCCCGCCTCAAGCACAGATGGAGCAGATTTTCTTCGCTGTTGCAACGCATCCCCTGCCCGCCTATTTCGCAGGTCCGCGCACAGGGGCGCGGACGGGACGCGCAGGCGCGCGCCTTTTGATGCAGGGCAGTGGGCCGGGACGCGGACAGGCGCCGGGGCCACGCGACAGGATTAGTGAACGGCATGACTGACGAGGAAGTATTGGCGGAATTCCGGGCAGCGGGCGCGCTGCTCGAAGGGCATTTCATCCTGTCGTCGGGTCGCCGCAGCGCCAATTATCTGCAATGCGCGCGGGTGCTGATGAACGCCGATCGCGCCGGCAAGCTGGCCCGCGCCACGGTGCAGAAGCTGCCACGCGAATTGCGGCAGGAGATCGACCTGGTCGTTTCGCCGGCCATGGGCGGCCTCATCATCGGTCATGAAATCGGTCGCGCGCTCGACAAGGACGCCGTGTTCCTGGAGCGCCCCGAAGGGACGTTCGAGCTGCGCCGCGGCTTCGCCATATCGCCCGGGCAGAAAGTGCTGATGGTCGAGGACGTGGTGACGACAGGCCTCTCCTCCCGCCAGGCGATCGAGGCGGTCGAAAAGGAAGGCGGCATCGTCGTGGCCGAGGCCGCGCTGGTCGACCGTTCGGCCGGCGAGGTCGACCTGGGCGTGCCCTTCTACCCGCTCGTGTCGATCAACTTCCCTGTCTATGACGAGGATGCCGTGCCGCCCGAACTGGCGGCGGTGCCGGCGATCAAGCCTGGCAGCAGGAAGCAGTAAGCGATGAGCGCTGCCCCCCTGCGCCTTGGCGTCAACATCGACCATGTGGCGACCATCCGGAACGCGCGCGGGGGCGAGCATCCCGATCCGGTCAAGGCCGCGCTGCTCGCGGTGAAGGCCGGGGCGGACGGCATCACCGCCCATCTGCGCGAGGATCGGCGCCATATCCGCGACGCGGATATCGCGATGCTGATGGCGGCGCTGGACGTGCCGCTGAACCTGGAAATGGCGGCGACGCCGGAGATGCTGGAAATCGCGCTCAAGCATCGCCCGCACGCCGCCTGCATCGTCCCGGAAAAGCGCGAGGAGCGCACTACCGAGGGTGGTCTCGACGCGGCCGGGCAGATCGGGGCGCTGACGCCGATCGTCGCCCGGCTCAACGACGCGGGCATCCGCGTGAGCCTGTTCATCGAGGCCGACGCCGCGCAGATCGAGGCCGCGATCCGGCTGGGCGCGCCGGTGGTGGAATTTCACACCGGCGCCTATGCCCATCTCGACGGATCGGCGCGCGCGGCGGAACTGCGGCGGATCGCCGACGCGGCGGCGCTGGCGGCCAAGAACGGCATCGAACCCCATGCCGGCCACGGCCTGACCTTCGACAATGTCGCGCCGATTGCCGCCATCCCGCAGGTCGCCGAGCTCAATATCGGCCATTTCCTGGTCGGCGAGGCGATCTTCGGTGGGCTGGAGGGCAGCATCCGCGAAATGCGGCGGCAGATGGACCTGGCCCGTTGATCATCGGCCTCGGCTCCGATCTCTGCAATATCGAGCGGATCCAAAACTCGCTCGATCGCTTCGGCGAGCGGTTCGTCCAGCGCGTGTTCACCGATGTCGAGCAGGCCAAGGCCAACCGCCGCCCCTTTACCAGGGCCGGGACGCTAGCCAAGCGTTTCGCCGCCAAGGAGGCCTTTTCCAAGGCGGTCGGCACCGGGTTCAAGGCGGGCGTGTTCATGAAGGACATCGGCGTGGTCAACGCGCCGTCCGGCGCGCCGACGCTCGCGCTGACGGGCGGCGCGCTGGCGCGGCTGGAAGCCATGGTTCCGGCGGGACGCAGGCCGGTCATTCATCTGACGCTCACTGACGATCATCCATGGGCGCAGGCCTTCGTCATCATCGAGGCACTGCCCCTGTGAGCGACAATCCTCCCAACGAAAGCCAGCCCGTGACGGCCATCGACCTGCCTGACGACCAGCCCGCCCCCGATATGCCGGACCAGGCCGAAACGAAGCCGGCGGTCAACTGGTGGCATGAGGTGAAAAGCATCACGCTGCTGATCCTGGCGGTGCTGGCCTTCCACAGCTTCGTCGCCAAGCCCTTCTACATCCCCAGCGAATCGATGATGCCGGTGCTGCTGACCGGCGACCGGCTGGTGGTGAGCAAATTTCCCTATGGCTGGTCCTATGTCTCGCCCAGTTTCCATCCCCTGCCCTTCCTGAAGGGCCGCATCCTGGGCCGCCTGCCCGAGCGCGGCGACATCGTCATCGTGTCGCCGCAAAACCGGCGCGAGGATTATATCAAGCGCGTGATCGGTCTGCCCGGCGACATCATCGAGGTGCGCGGCGGCCAGGTAATGCTGAACGGTGTGGCGGTGAAGCAGAAGGCGATGAAGCCGCTGCGCATCCCGGTGGACGGCAACGCTCCCTGTTCGCCGCTGCAATTCCCCGGTGCCCGCATCACCGGCAAGGACGGGCGCGATTATTGCGAACTGCCGGTGCGGCAGGAAATCCTGCCCAACGGCAGGAGCTACGTCACGATCGACATGGGGCCCAGCGCGCTCGACTGGTACGGTCCGGTGCGCGTGCCTGCGAACCATGTCTTCCTGATGGGCGACAATCGCGACAACAGCGCCGACAGCCGCGCCCCGCTGGAGGAAAATGGCCTGGGCGGGCCGGTGCCGTGGGAGGCGATCGGCGGCCGGGCGGAGTTCATCACCTTCAGCCTCGACGGCGATTCGACCTGGAACCCGCTGAGCTGGCTCCATGCCTTCCGCGGCGGACGCGCGGGGAACAGCCTGCGCCCGGAGAGCGTTACCGACCCGAAATAGACTGGCTGAAAGGGGTTCGGGTTTGAGCGACAGGCACCATCATGTCGAGGAACCCGGCCCCAGCGAAATGCGCAGCGCGCTGGTCCAGCATGAACTGAAACGCGCGGGCGTCTGGTTCGCGATCGGCATCGCGATCGCACTGGTCGTGCTCCTGGCCCAGCCGCTGATGCTCATCATGGGCGCGCTGGTGCTGGCGACGATGATGGACGGCGGCGCGCGCCTGCTGGGCCGGGTGCTGCCGATCGCGCGGGGGTGGCGCCTGACCATCGTGCTTCTGGGCGCGGTCGCCTTCCTCGCCTATACTTTCTACCTCACCGGATCGAGCCTGGCCGAGCAGGCGCAGGCGATGCGCGGCATCGTCGAGGCGCAGGTGGCGCGGATCGGCGGCTGGATGCAGCAATTGGGCGTCAGCACCACGCCCGATGACCTGAAAAGCCTGGCACAGCAGGCGATGAGCAGCATGGGCCGGGTGACGGCGGCGGTCGGCACCGCGGTGGGCGCGATCACCAGCGCCGTCATGATGCTGGTGCTGGCGATTTTCATCGCGGTCGAACCGAAGCTCTACGAGCGCGGCGTCGCCTGGATGCTGCCGATGGAAAAGCGCGCGCATTTCTACCGCATCGCCGACCGGATGGGATGGACGCTGCGGCGGCTGATGTTCGGGCGGCTGATCGGCATGGCGGTGGAGGGGGTGGGCACCTGGCTGCTGCTGTGGGCCGGCGGCGTGCCGATGGCGGGGCTGCTGGGCATCCTCACCGGACTGTTCGCCTTCCTGCCCAATCTCGGCTCGATCATATCGGGCATCCTCATCATCCTCGTCGGCTTTTCGGCGGGGACCGACACGGGGCTCTATGCCTTCGGCGTCTATCTGGCGGTGCAGGTCGTCGATGGCTATCTGATCGTGCCGATGGTCGCCAAGCGCGCGACCGACCTGGCGCCGGCGCTGGTGCTGGCGGCGCAGATCCTGTTCGGCGCGCTGTTCGGCATCATCGGCCTGTTCCTGGCCGATCCGATCGTGGCGATGATCAAGGTCTATCTGGAGGAGCGGTCCAAGGCGATGGCCGCCGGGCGCGACGCGGAGAGCTAGGCCAATCCCTTCCATTGGCATGTCCCGGGGCCGGGAACGTCCCGGCTGTCCGATGCTTGATCTCATGATAGCATGACACAGTTTTGAGAGAGGAGTCGCGCCATGACCATCGGCCTGGACAAGGAGAAGAAGCTGCATTTCGACCTCACCAATGTCGGAATGCGCGCCCAGGCGACCGCCGTAGGCTTGTTGCAGCTGTGCCGGGAACTGAGGAGCGCCGGCATATTGGACGATGCGGCGGTCGAGCGGATCAAGAACGCCATCGCATGCGACATAGAGGTGTCGGCGCCGCGATCGGTCGCCACGCCCGCCTATCGACACGACATCAAGGGACGGCTGGATCAGTTGTTCGCGGGCGAGGCGAAGATCGGCAGCGCCGATGCCCTTGCCTTCGGCGCGACGGCCGACACGGCCTGTCGCGATCCGGACTGAAAGGACAAAAGAAAAGGGGCCGACAAACGGCCCCTTCCTCGACTCATCCGGCTGCGTGGGTCACTGACCCGCTGGTGGCATCGCGCCGGGCTGCGGCATACCGCCCTGCTGCTGCATCATCTGCTGCTGCAACTGCATCAGTTCCGCCTTCGACTTGAAATCGTGCAGCGTCACGTCGAACACCAGCACCGAACCGCCGGGGATCGGGCCATTGTCGGCATCGCCATAGCCCAGCTGCGGCGGAATCCACAGGCGGTACTTGCCGCCCTTCTTCATCTTTTGCAGCCCTTCCGAGAAACCGGGCACGACGCCGTCGATCGGCATCGGCGCCTGCGGATTCTCGTCGAAGACCGTGCCGTCGAGCAGCGCGCCCTTGTAGCCGACCAGCGCGACGTCGGACGTGGTCGGGCTGGCGCCCGTGCCTTCCTCCAGCACTTTGTACTGGAGGCCCGATTCGGTCGTCACCACGCCATCTTCACCGGCATTCTGCGACAGGAAAGCCGCCGGCGACGCCGCGACACCCTGCTGCCCCGCCCATGCCAGGCCGCCCGCGGCCAGCGCGACGGCGGCAATGCCGACCCAGAGCCGCGTCAGCGACCCCTTGGCGATAGGACGAAGGGGAACAGCCGTCGTGGACATGGGCGTGCGCTCGCTAATTCAGGGCAGGAAAGTCGTCGGCAAACGGGGCCGCAGGATGCCGGCCCCGTCAGAACAGCGTCTTAACGGACGCCGTCGCGCTCGGCGCGCTTGCGCTCCATCTTGCGCGCGCGGCGGACTGCGGCGGCCTTTTCACGGGCGCGCTTTTCCGACGGCTTCTCGTAGTGACGACGCAGCTTCATTTCGCGATACACGCCTTCACGCTGCAGCTTCTTCTTGAGCGCGCGGAGGGCCTGGTCGACATTGTTGTCGCGAACGATGATCTGCATAAGTCCGTCAATCTCCAATCAAAAACGGGCGGTTCGCCGGGACATCCAGTCCTTCCCGACGGCCCGACCGAATAGCAAAGCCAGTGAGTCGTCGCAGGTCATCCTGCGCCATGTGGGCGGCGCCCTATCAGCAGAGTCGCGCAAATTCAACCCAAAAGGCCCGATCCTCGACTTTTGCGACGAGCGGGCGGATAGTGGCGCGATAAAAGACACAGGAGGATCGCCATGGCAACCACCGCGCCCAAGCCCAGCATGTCGCCCGAAGAATGGGAGGCGCGCCAGCAGCTCGCCGCCTGCTACCGCATCTTCGACCATATGGGCTGGTCGGAACTCATCTACAACCACATCACCCTGCGGGTGCCGGGGGAAGACAATGCCTTCCTCATCAATCCGTTCGGCCTTGGCTATCATGAGGTGACGGCGTCCAACCTGGTCAAGATCGACATTGACGGCCATGTGCTGGACGGCAGCGCCTATCCGGTCAACCGGGCGGGCTTCACCCAGCACAGCGTGTTCCACCGGCACCTGCCTGACGCCCATTGCATCATCCACACCCACACGACCGCCGGCATGGCGGTGAGCGCGTGCGCCGAAGGGCTGCGGCCGATCAGCTTCTATGCCGCCGCCTTCATCGGCCGCATCGCCTATCACGACTTTGAAGGCGTCACGATTCGGCCCGAGGAAGGCGAGCGGCTGATCGCGCATCTGGGGGACAGGCGGGTGATGATGCTGCGCAATCACGGAACCCTGGTGATGGCGTCGACCCTGCCCGAAGCCTTCCTGAAGCAGTGGATGCTGCAACGGGCGTGCGAGATCCAGGTGGCGGCGGGCGCGGCCGGGACGCCGATCGACATCCCGCCGGAGGTGATCGCGGTGCATCAGCGCGATCTGGCCGGGGTCCAGCTGCCGGTCGGGCCGGGCGTCCCGGATTTCCAGTCCATGGTGCGGGTGATCGACCGGATCGATTCGAGCTGGCAGCGGTAAAGGCCGACGCCCGGCCCTTTCGAGCGAAGGGTCAGGCTTGCCCGAATCCCCCGCCGCCCGGCGTTTCGATGACGAAGGCATCGCCCGCCTGCAGTTCCGCCGTCGCCGTGGAGCCGAGCGGCTCGACGCTGCCGTCGGCACGCTCCACCCAGTTGCGCCCCGGCGCCCCCGGCGCCCCGCCGTCAAGGCCGAAGGGCGGGACGATGCGGCGATTGGCGAGGATGCCGGCTGTCATCGGCTCCAGGAAGCGGATGCGGCGCACCCCGCCATGGCCGCCGCGATGCCGCCCCGCCCCACCGGAATCGGATCGGATCGAAAATTCCTCCAAGAGCACCGGGAATCGGGCTTCGAGGATTTCCGGGTCGGTGAGGCGGCTGTTGGTCATGTGGGTCTGGACCATGTCGACGCCGTCGAAATCGGGACCGGCGCCCGAGCCGCCCGCGATCGTCTCATAATATTGATGGCAGTCGTTGCCGAAGGTGAAATTGTTCATCGTCCCCTGCGCACCGGCCATGACGCCGAGCGCGCCGAACAGCGCGTCGGTCACGACCTGGCTGGTTTCGACATTGCCCGCGACCACGGCGGCGGGATGACGGGGCCGCAGCATCGATCCTTCGGGCACGATGATGGTGACGGGCTTCAGGCAGCCGTCATTCATCGGCACCGCCTCGTCAATGAGGGTCCGCACGACATAGAGGACGGCAGCGCGCACGACCGAGAGCGGGGCGTTGAAATTGCCCGGCAGCTGGGCGGAGGAGCCGGTGAAGTCGATCGTCGCCGCATGGGATTTCCGGTCGATCTCGACAGCGACATGGACAGTTGCGCCATTGTCCATCGGATAGGCGAAGCGGCCGTCGGACAACCGGCCGATCAGGCGGCGGACGGCCGCTTCGGCCTGGTCCTGGACATGGGCCATATAGGCCGCGACGGTATCCACGCCATAATCGTTGCTGATCCGTAATAATTCTGCCGCCCCCTTGGCGCAGGCGGCGATCTGGGCTGCAAGGTCGGCGATATTCTGGTCGATGTTGCGCGCGGGCCAGGGACCGGCGGCGAGCAGGTCGCGAATCGCGGCTTCGCGAAAATCGCCCCGGTCGACCACCAGCAGATTGTCGAGGATGACGCCCTCTTCCTCCACCGACCGGCTGTCCGGCGGCATCGATCCGGGGGTGATGCCGCCGATGTCGGCATGATGCCCCCGCGCGGCGACGTAGAAGGAGGGCGCGGCCCGCCCGTCGACGAACACCGGCATGACCACGGTGACGTCGGGCAGATGGGTGCCGCCGTCATAGGGGGCGTTGAGCGCATAGACATCGCCCGGCCGCATCCCCCGGCCGTCACGCGGCAGGCCGTCCGCATCAGGCCCGCGCCGGCGCAGGATGGCGCGAATGCTGTCCCCCATGCTGCCCAGATGCACCGGCATGTGCGGCGCATTGGCGACCAGATTGCCCTGCGCGTCGAACAGCGCGCAGGAAAAATCCAGGCGTTCGCGAATGTTGACCGACGAAGCGCTGTGCTGGAGCGCGGCGCCCATTTCCTCGGCGATGGCCATGAACAGGCCGCCCATCACCTCCAGCCTTACCGGATCGACCACGCCGGCTTCGGAGTCGGTTTCCGGCATCGTGCGCGGCCGATGGCGGGTGAGGATGAGGTTGCCGATCGCGTCGACCCGCGCGCGCCATCCCGGCTCGACGGCGGTGGTCGAGACCGGATCGATGATGAGCGCGGGACCGTCTATTTCGCTGTCGGCGGACAGGCCCGCCCGGTCGTAGACGGGCGCGGGGACGCCGGCATAGTCGATTGCCGCCAGCGGCGCCGCCGCTTCGTCGGCAAGCATGACAATGCCGTCCATCGCTTCCCGCGTCGCGGCGATCGCCTCGACCCGCGCCATGTCGACAAGGATGCGGCCCTGCCCGGCGAAGCCGAAGCGGGCGCGATGCTGGGCAAGGAAGTCGGCGCGCATGGCGTGCATGTCGGCGAGCGGCACATCGAACAGGCTGTCGGTGCGATCATAACGCAGCCGCAGCAGGGTTTCCGTCCGGTCGGCCTGCGGCAGGTCGGCGTGGGCTTCGGCGGCGAGCGCGTCGACGGCGGCCTGCAGGTCGGGCATCGCCGCCGGATCGAGCGGCAGGGCCAGCGTCCGCTCGCGCACCGAGCGGCGGTCGGCCAGCCCCATGCCATAGGCGGACAGGACACCGCCCAGCGGATGGATCATCACCCGGTCCATGCCCAGCGCGTCGGCGACCAGACAGGCATGTTGCCCACCCGCCCCGCCGAAGCTGGCGAGCGTGTAGCGGCCGACATCATGGCCGCGCGCGACCGAAATGCGCTTGATCGCATTGGCCATGTTGGCGACGGCGACGGCGATGAAGCCCTGCGCCGCTTCCTGCGGGGTCATGCGGCGGCCGGTTTCCGCCCGCACCTGCGCGCAGAGGGCGGCAAAGCGCTGCGCGACCACGTCGCGATCGAGCGACTGGTCGCCTGCGGGTCCGAACAGGCTGGGGAAGAAGTCGGGCTGGATCTTGCCCAGCATGACATTGCAGTCGGTGATGGTGAGCGGACCGTCGCGCCGGTAGCAGGCCGGTCCCGGCACCGCGCCCGCCGATTCTGGCCCGACGCGGAAACGGCCGTCGACGAAGGTGCAGATGGAACCGCCGCCCGCCGCGATGGTGTGGATGCGCATCATCGGCGCGCGCAGGCGCACGCCCGCCACCCGCGCTTCATTGTCCCGCTCATAGGCGCCGGCATAATGGGACACGTCGGTCGAGGTACCGCCCATGTCGAAACCGATGACGTCATGGAAACCCGCCTGCTCCGACGTGCGGGCCAGGCCGACGATGCCGCCGGCGGGGCCGGAGAGCACGGCATCCTTGCCCCGGAACAGCGCCCCATCCGTCAGGCCGCCGTTCGACTGCATGAACAGCATGTCGCTTTCATCGCCCAGCGCCGCCTTCAGCCCATCGACATAGGCGCGCAGCACGGGAGAAAGATAGGCGTCGGCGAGCGTCGTGTCGCCGCGCCCGATCAGCTTGATGAGCGGCGCGACGTCATGGCTGGCGCTGATCTGGGTGAAGCCGATCTCGGCCGCGATGTCCGCCAGCCGCCGTTCATGCGCGGGATGGCGATAGCCGTGCATCAGCAGGATCGCGACCGCGCGCAGCCCCCGGTCATGGGCGGATTGGAGCGCCGCGCGGGCGGTCGCCTCGTCCAGCGGGGTCCGGATCGCGCCATCGGCCATCAGCCGCTCGTCGATTTCGACCACATCGGCATGGAGCGGTTCGGGCAGCATGATGTGGCGGGCGAAAAGGTCGGGCCGTTCCTGCGTACCGATGCGCAGCGCGTCGCGAAAACCGCGCGTCACCGCGAGCAGCACCGGCTCGCCCTTGCGTTCCAGCAGGGCGTTGGTGGCGATGGTGGTGCCGATGCGCAGGGCGCAGGGCGGGACCGGGCCGTCGCCCGCGCCGGTCAGCCGGCGCACCGCTTCGACCGCCGCGTCGGCATAGCGTTCGGGATCGCTGGAAAGGAGCTTGGCGGTGTGCAGCCGCCCATCGGGGTCGCGCGCCACCACATCGGTGAAGGTGCCGCCGCGATCGATCCAGAAATGCCAGGTCATGGCCGACGTGATGGAGAGGCCGCCCGCGCTTTGCAAGATGCAGGGCAGTACAGCAAGCAGGCTCAAGGGGAATGCGGAACGGCAGCAGTCCTAATGCCGTTCCGCACCCCAACTCCCGCCACGGGAGGTGACCGATGAGGGGCGGGACCGGCCTGGCCTCGTCCCGCCCCCTATTCGCCAGGTGTCAGAATTTCGCGACGACGCCCGCCATCGGGCGGATCGAGCGGAAATTGCCGAGCGTGTCGGCCTGGACGCGCAGGCGGATATTGCTGCGTTCAGATGAACCGCCCATGTCCGCCGGCGACAATTCCACGCCGGCGCCATAAGTGGTGCCGTGGAAATCCGGGCTGTCCGGGCCGAGCGCGTCGAAATTGACCCATTTATAGCCAACCTTGCCGAAGATCAGGCTGTCCTTGCCCGCCTTCACGCCAGCGCGGCCCGCCACGCCATATTCCCAGTCGATGTCGCCGGACACGCCCTTGGACGCGGTGCCTTCGACACCCAGCACGATCGGGCCGGCGACATTATAGTTCACGCCGGCGACACCCTCCACCATGCGGCCCTTGTAGCCGACGGGCGGGATGCCTTCCTTGCCGGTCTCGCTGTCGAAATTATGCACGCCGCCCATGACGCCGACATAGGGCTCGATGCGACGGGTGGAGTCGGCGTCCTGCGCCAGGGCGGCGGCGGGAAGCAGCGACGCGGCAGCGACTGCCGTGAAAACCAGTGTCTTCATGGGTATGACCCTTTTTATCTGTGGGGATTCAAGCGGCGGTGTGGACCCGCCGGGCCGCATGTCCGGCGCTGCAAGCGTCCGGGCGACGGAGAGGAAATGAGCGGGCCTGCCCGAAGGTTTCCTCAACGGATCGGGAAAATCGGGCAAATGTCGATTATGTGACGGAAAGAACACGGTTTCTGTCGCCCCGATGAACGGAAGGCGACTTTTCTGAACGGGGA
This sequence comes from Sphingobium sp. V4, assembly GCF_029590555.1. Classification (NCBI taxonomy): domain Bacteria; kingdom Pseudomonadati; phylum Pseudomonadota; class Alphaproteobacteria; order Sphingomonadales; family Sphingobiaceae; genus Sphingobium; species Sphingobium sp. V4. Next base: position 2,582,566 of record NZ_CP081001.1, read on the forward strand.
ATAAACGCTTGCGCACCATCCCCTCGCCCATTCACAACCAATTCAAACTGAGGGCGTTATTCCCGTCATCAGAAAGACTGTTAAGGAGACAGGCGATGACTGGAACCGCAAAAAGGTTTCTCGCCGTCATGGGCCTTGCCGGTGCGCTGGCCCTTGGCGGCTGCGCCTATGACGACGGCTATGGCTATGGCGGAGTGAGCGTAGGCAGCGGCTATTATGGCGGCGGCTATTACGACCCCTATTACAGCCCCGGCTATTATCCGGGCGGCTATGGCTGGTATGATGGCTTCTATTATCCGGGCAACGGCTATTATGTCTATGACCGGGGAGGCCGGCGTCACCGCTGGAATGATGGTCAGCGCCGCTATTGGGAAGGCCGCCGCGCCGAACGGCGCGACGATCGCTGGCAGGGCCGGGACCGGGACGGACGGCGCGACTGGCGCGGCAACGACCGGCAGGCGGATCGCGACGGGCGGCCCGGAAACTGGACCCGTCCGCGCCCGGACGCGGACGGCAATGTCGGTCGCGGTCGCTGGCGCGGCAATGATGGCGCCAATGCCGTCCGTCCCGCACCGCAACCCCGGCCCCAGATGAGCCAGCCCCGGATGAGCGAACCGCGCGCGCAGCGCGAATGGGGCAACCGGCCCTCGCCCGGCCCCCGTGCCGATCGCCCGATGCGGTCGGGCGGCGGCCGTGATCCGGCAGCACGGGTGCGCCCGGACTGATGCGGGGATCGATCAGGGCCGCCGCATGGCTCCCGCTCCTGCTCGTCGCCGCGTGCGACGGGCGGGAGGAGAGCGCAATCGACAATCTGGCGAATGGCGCCAATGCCGCGCAGGTGGAAAATAATGTCCGCGCCGAAGCGATGGCGCTGATGGAACCGCTCAATCCGCCCGCCCCCGGCACGCCCGGCGGCCTGCCGGTCGATCCTGCGCCGGTCGCCGAAGGAACGATCGACCCGGACAGCGCGCAGGGCGCGGCGCAGGTGGTGCAGGGCTATTATGGCTTGCTGGAGGAAAAGCGTTTCGAGGATGCGCAGGATCTGTGGAATCCCGGCAGCGCGATCGGAGGGCAGGATGACGCCCATTTCGAGGCGCGCTTTCGCGGATTTGGCGAGATTCACGCCAATGTCGGCGCGCCGTCCGAAACCGAAGGCGCCGCAGGCTCCGTCCATGTGACGGTGCCGGTGCAGGTCTATGGCCGGATCGCCGCCAACGGCAAGCCGTTCCATATGCTGCGGCAGGTCACGCTGCGCCGGGTCAATGACGTCCCCGGATCGACCGAGGAACAGCGGCGCTGGCACATCGAATCGATCGGCGCCTATGTGGCGCCGCCCGCGACGGACGACATCGACAATGGCGCGGAAGCGGCCAGGACCATTTCCATGACGGACGGAATGGCGCGCACGCCCTGAACGCAGGAACGCCCGGCCTGTCAAAGGGCCGGGCGTCCTTTCAGCCTTTCAGGCGGGGCAGGTCAGGCGACGGTCGCCTTGACGATCTTGCCCGGAGTCTTGGGCGGTTCGCCCTTGGGCAGCGCGTCGACATGCTCCATGCCCGACGTGACTTCGCCCCAGACCGTATACTGGCCGTCGAGGAAGGTCGCGTCGTCGAAGCAGATGAAGAACTGGCTGTTCGCGCTGTTCGGGTTCATCGCGCGCGCCATCGAGCAGACGCCGCGCACATGCGGCTCGCGGCTGAATTCCGCCTTGATGTCGGGCAGCTTCGACCCGCCCATGCCAGTGCCGGTCGGGTCGCCGCCCTGCGCCATGAAGCCGGGGATGACGCGATGGAAGACCACGCCGTCATAAAAGCCTTCCTTGGCCAGGGTGGTGATGCGCTCGACATGGCCGGGCGCGAGGTCCGGGCGCAACTTGATGACGACGTCGCCGCCGCTGTCGAGGGAAAGGGTGAGTGTTTCGTCGGCCATGGAAAATCCTCTCTTGCCGGGGAAGGAACAGATGAGCCCATATAAAGGCTAATGAGGCCGATGGAAGCGCTGTCTCCCCATTGCATTTCGGTTGTGCATCGGCGAAAGCGACAGAATGTTACAGGAACCGGACAGTAGGGGGCGCCATGAGCGAGCGCGGCGATGTGGCCGAACCCCTTGTGGACGGCGCAGAATTTGACGAAGCGATCGTCGAGGCGGCGGAAGCCAGCCACGACGAGGACGACCGGCTGAAGCCCGCCTACCTCACCGCCGTGCTCGACGCGGTGGAGGAAGGCGACAGCGAAAAGGCGCGCGACCTGGTGTCGCCGCTTCACCCCGCCGACATTGCCGACCTGCTGGAACTGACCCCGTCGGAACAGCGGGCGAACGTCGCCGCCGCGCTGGGCGACCTGGTGGGCGCGGAGGTTCTTTCCGAACTGAACGACTATGTCCGCGACGACCTGATCGGGGCGCTGGCGCCGGAGCAGGTCGCCGAATTCGCGTCGGAACTGGACACCGACGACGCCGTCGCGATCATCGAGGACATGGAGGAGGCCGACCAGCAGGCCGTCCTCGAGGCGATGGAGCCGGAAGACCGCGCCGCGATCGAGAGCGCCCTGTCCTATCCCGAGGAATCGGCCGGCCGCCTGATGCAGCGCGACCTGGTCGCGGTGCCCGAGCATATGACGGTCGGCCAGGTGATCGACTATCTGCGCGACAATGGCGACCTGACGCGCGACTTCTGGGAAATCTTCGTCGTCGACGCGACGCACAAGCCGATCGGCACCTGCCAGCTCAGCTGGATTCTCACCTGTCCGCGCGGCATCGCCGTGGCCGACCTGATGAAGCGCGAGCAGACGCTGATCCCGGTCGACATGGACCAGGAGGAAGTCGCGCTGCGCTTCCAGAAATATGCGCTGATCTCCGCCGCCGTCGTCGACGCGTCGGGCCGGCTGGTCGGCATGATCACGGTGGACGACGTCGTCCACATCATTTCCGAGGAAGCGGGCGAGGATATTCTCCGTCTGTCGGGCGCGGGCGAGGGCGACATCAACGAGCCGGTGATGGACAGCTATCGCGCGCGCGTCCGCTGGCTGCTGACCAATTTGCTGACCGCGCTGGTCGCGTCGACCATCATCGGCATATTCGAAGGCACGATCCAGAAGATGGTGGCGCTCGCCACGCTGATGCCGATCGTCGCGGGCGTGGGCGGCAATGCCGGCAGCCAGACCATGGCGGTCACGGTGCGCGCGCTCGCCACCAACCAGATCACCGGCTCCAACGCCCGGCGCACCATATTGCGCGAGATTCGCGTGGCCTTGCTCAACGGGGCGACGGTGGCCGTGGTGCTGGGGATCGGCGTGGGGCTGGTGTTCCAGAACATGGCGCTGGGCGGCGTGATTGCCGCGGCGATGATCACCAATATCGTCACGGCCGGCCTTGCGGGGGCGGCCGTGCCGCTGGCATTCGACCGGATGAACCTTGACCCGGCGGTCGCTTCGTCCATCTTCGTCACCATGATAACCGATTCGATGGGTTTCTTTGCTTTCCTGGGCCTCGCCACGGCCGCGGGATTGACCGGCTGACGAGAGCGCCCATCTTAGGGCGTCCCATGCCCCTGCACCTCACCAAGATCGCCTTCCAGAGCGAAAGCCCCGCCTCCCTGCGCGCCTGGCTGGAAAGCCATGCCGGAGAGGCGCGCCTGACCACCCGCTATCTGCCCAAGCGGCTGGAGGAACTGGATGGCGGGTCGCTCTACTGGATTCATGGCCATGCGCTGGTCGGGCGCAGTCCGCTGATGGGTTTCCAGGAAACGGGCCAGGGGCGCTACTGGATCCGGCTGGCGCCGACACTGATCCCCGTGCGCGCCAGCCCCAAACGCGCGCATCAGGGCTGGCGCTATCTGGAGGACAAGGATGCGCCGCCGGACCTGAATGGCGGCGAAGCCGACGATCTGGATGCGATGCCGTCCAGGATGCTGGGGGAACTGACGCGGCTGGGGCTGGTCTGAGCCGCAGCGCGCGCGCACGACATCACGATCCCCGAAAGGAGGATCGGGTCCGGCAAATATCGAAAAAGGGAAGAAATGGTGCTGCCGGCGAGGATTGAACTCGCGACCTCAGCCTTACCAAGGATGCGCTCTACCACTGAGCTACGGCAGCACTCTATTTCTGCTCCGGAGCGCCTGCGCGCTTCGGAGGTCGCGCCTATGGCCGCCCGCGCTTCCCATGTCAAGGCGACTTGCGGCAGATGATGCATTTTGCTTATGCGCGTCGCCATGGCTGAAACGAACGACGAGAAAAAGGCGCGGCTGGCGCAGGCTTTGCGCGACAATCTGCGCCGGCGCAAGGCGCAGAGCCGGGCCGGCTCAGAGCCAGCCCGGCGCCACGACGATGGCGATGCCAAGGGCGACGATCACGCCGATTGACAGGCCTGCCCGCTTCAGAGCGGCGCGCAGGCAGCCTGGAGCCAGGCAAATGCATCGCCCTCCAGCTGCGACCCCACGAGGTCCAGCACGGCGGCATGATAGGCGTCGAGCCAGGCGCGCTCATCACCGCTCAGCAAGTCGGTGGCGATCAGCGCGCGGTCGATCGGGGCGAAGGTCAGCGTCTCGAAGCCCAGCATGTCCTTTTCCGCGCCGGGGATCGCGCGTTCCTCCACCAGCACCAGATTTTCGATGCGGATGCCATATTCGCCGGCCTTGTAATAACCTGGCTCGTTGGAGAGGATCATGCCTGCCACCAGCGGCTCGTCGCCGCCGCCGAAGGTGGCGATCCGCTGCGGCCCTTCATGCACCGACAGGAAGCTGCCGACGCCATGGCCGGTGCCATGGGCGTAATCCAGCCCCTCGGTCCAAAGATATTGACGGGCGAGGGCGTCGAGCTGGCCGCCGCGCGTCCCTTTCGGAAAGACGGCGCGGGCGAGCGCGATATGGCCCTTCAAGACCAGGGTGAAACGATGGCGCATTTCGTCGGTCGGCGTGCCGATGGCGACAGTGCGGGTGACGTCGGTGGTGCCGTCGCGATACTGGCCGCCCGAATCGACCAGATAGAGGGTGCCGGTCTCGATCGGGCGATTTGTCTTTTCCTCGACGCGATAATGGACGACCGCGCCATTTGGCCCCGCGCCGCTGATGGTATCGAAGGACAGGTCTTCGAGCAGGCCGGTGTCCTTGCGGAAGGTTTCCAGCCGATCGGAGGCGGAGAGTTCGGTGAGGTTGCCCTTGGGGGCTTCGACCGCGATCCAGTGGAGGAAGCGGCTGAGCGCGGCGCCATCGCGCGCCTGCGCCGCCTTGTGGCCGGCGATCTCGGTATCATTCTTGATCGCCTTGGGCAGGACGGCGGGGTCTCGCAGCGACAGCACGGTCGCGCCGCCTTCGTCCAGCCCGTTGAAGATGGCGGCGACGGCGCGTTCGGGGTCTGCAACCACGGTCTTGCCCGCGAAATCCGCCAGCGCGGTGGAGAAGGTCGCACCATCATGCACGCGCACCGCATTGCCCAGATGCTGGGCGACGGCTTCGTCCATCTTCTCCGGCGCGACATAGAGGTCGGCGGTCGCATCGGCATGAACGATGGCATAGGCGAGCGCGACGGGCGTGCGCTCCACATCCTTGCCGCGGATGTTGAAGGTCCAGGCGATCGAATCGAGCGCGGATAGAATCACGGCGTCGGCCTTCTTCTCCGTCAGCCAGTCGGCCATGGCGGCGCGCTTCTCGGCGGCCGACTGGCCGGCGAAGCGATCGTCATGCACGACCAGCTTGGCGTCGCTGCGCGCCGGACGGTCGGGCCAGATGGCGTCGACGGGGTTGGTGTCGACCGCGACCAGCTCCGCGCCCTTCTCGGCCAGGGCTTGCGTCGCCTGCTCCACCCAGGCGCGGGTGTGGAGCCAGGGATCATAGCCGATCCGCGCACCCTGCCCGGCATGATCCTTCAGCCAGGCGGCGATCGACGTCTGGGGCACGCTTTCATATTGCCAGTGGGCGCCGTCGACCTGCTCGCGCACCTGGAGCGTGTAGCGGCCGTCGACGAAGATCGCCGCTTCCTCCGGCAGCACCACGGCGCTGCCCGCAGACCCCTGAAATCCGGTCAGCCACGCGAGCCGCTGGGCATAGGCGCCGACATATTCGCTCATATGCTCGTCGGTCAGCGGCACCACGAAACCGTCCAGCCGCTGGCGCACCAGTTGCGCGCGCAAAGCCTTCAGGCGATCTTCATAACTGGACATCGAACTTCCCTTGGATCATTCCGGCCTCTTGCACCGGCCATAATGCCGACAACATAGAGGGACGGGCGCGCTTATTCCAGCGTCCGCCCCGTCTGACCCATGGATAGTTGATGACCGATCACATGCAGCCTGCCTCCCTGCCCCCCATCGCCGAATGCCGCCCGCACAGTTTCACGCGTCATGGCATCACCGTGGACGATCCCTGGGCCTGGCTGCGCGACCCCGGCTATCCCGATGTGCAGGACAAGGATGTGCTGGCCTATCTGGAGGCCGAAAACGCCTGGTTCGAAGGGGCCATGGCGCCGCACAAGCCGCTGCTCGACACGCTGTTCCAGGAAATGAAGGGCCGGATCAAGGAGGATGACCAGTCCGTCCCGCAGAAGGATGGCGACTATGTCTATTGGCGCGCCTTCGAGACGGGAGCGCAATATCGCAAATGGTATCGCAAGCCCGTGGCTGGCGGCGAGGATCAGCTGATCCTTGACGAACCGGCGCTGGCCGAGGGGCATGACTATTTCCGGCTGGGCGCGATGTCGGTCAGCCCGGACGGCCGCTACCTCGCCTACGCCATCGACACCAACGGGTCGGAACGGTTCGAGGCGCGGATCAAGGATCTCTTCTCCGGCGAGATATTGCCCGAAGTGATCCCCGATACGCTGTCGTCCTTGGTGTGGACGGCCGACAGCAAGGGGCTGCTCTACGGCCTTGCCAACGAGAATTGGCGGACCGACAATGCGCGGCTGCACTGGCTGGGCCAGAGCGTCGAGAGCGACGTCGAGCTGTTCCATGAGGATGACGAGGGGTTCCGAGTCTCGATCGGCCTAACTTCATCGGAAAAGTGGATCGTCATCGCGACCGGCGATCATGTCACCAGCGAAGCCTGGCTGGTGCCCGCCGACGATCCGACCGCGACGCCGCTGCTGGTGGCCGCGCGCAAGGCCGGACGCGAATATGATGTCGATGAGCATGAAGGCACGCTCTACATCCGCACCAACGACAGCCATCCCAATTTCCGGCTGGTGAAGGCGACGCTGGACGCGCCCGACCAGTGGGACGAGGTGATTGGCGCGGACGCGCATTTCTACCTGACCGATTTCACTTTGTTCAAGGGCTTCTACGTCACCGAAGGGCGGCAGGACGGCCTCGACCAGATCGAACTGCGCGATTACGCGACCCACACGCCCAAGCGCATCCCCTTCCCCGAAGCCAGCTATTCGGCGAGCCTGGACGACAATCCCGAATATGACGTGACCAAGCTGCGCATCGGCTATGAATCGATGGTCACGCCCGACACCATCTACGACTATCATCTGGCAACGGGTGAGTTGGAGGTGCTGAAGGTCCAGGAAATCCCGTCGGGCTATGATGCGAGCCGCTATGCCGCGGAGCGGCTTATGATCGCGGCGCGCGACGGCACGCAGATTCCGGTGTCGATCGTCTACCCGAAGGATTTCCCGCGCGACGGCAGCGCACCGCTGCACCTTTATGGCTATGGCGCCTATGGGCTGGCGATGGAGCCGGGCTTTTCGACCAGCCGCCTGTCGCTGCTGGATCGCGGCTTCGCCTTCGCCATCGCCCATATTCGCGGCGGCGATGACCTGGGCCAGCAATGGTATCTGGACGGCAAGCTGGACAAGCGCGTGAACACCTTCACCGATTTCGTCGATGTGGCGAAGGGGCTGATCGATCTTGGCTATTCGTCGAAAGGCAGGATCAGCATTTCGGGCGGATCGGCCGGGGGCGAACTGATGGGCGCGGTCATCAACAGCGATCCCGACCTGTGGGGCGCGGTGGTGGCGCATGTGCCGTTCGTCGACGTGCTCAACACCATGCTGGACGAGACTTTGCCGCTGACGCCCGGCGAATGGCCGGAATGGGGCAATCCGATCGAGGATGAGGCGGCGTTCCGCACGATCCAGTCCTACGATCCCTACACCCATGTCCGCGCGCAGGACTATCCGCCGCTGATGGTGACGGCGGGTCTCAACGACCCGCGCGTGACCTATTGGGAACCGGCCAAATGGGTGGCCAAGCTGCGTGCGACCAAGACCGATAAGAATATCCTGCTGCTCAAGACCAATATGGGCGCGGGCCATGGCGGCAAGTCGGGCCGGTTCGAAAGCCTGCACGAAACGGCGGAGGAATTCGCCTTCATCCTGTGGCAATTGGGCGTGGAGGGCTGATGGCGTCGAGTTTCACCAGGCAGATCACCGCCCTGCCCGAGCATATCGACGAGCTGGGCCATGTGAACAACGCGGTCTGGGTCCAGTGGATGGAGCAGGTGTCGGTCGAACATTGGCGGCAGGACGCCGATCCTGCCCATGTCGAAGCCTATATCTGGGTCGTGACCCGGCATGAGGTCGATTATCGCGGCAATGTGACGCAGGGCGAAACGGTGACGGCGCGCACCTGGATTCCGGAAGGACCGCGCGGCGCGCGCTTCGACCGGCTGATCGAGTTCACCGGGCCGGACGGCAAGGTGAAGGTCGCGGCCAAATCCACCTGGGCGATCATCGACAAGGCGTCGGGCCGCATCCTGCGCGTCCCGGCGGAGGTGGCGGCGAACTTCGTTTGAGAACCACCCCCGTTCGTTTCGAGCGAACGGGGGTAACGAGATATGGCTCAGGCCACCTGCACCTTGAGCAGCTTGTCGATCGTCAGCGGATAGTCGCGCAGCCTGATCCCGGTGGCGTTGTAGATCGCATTGGCCACTGCCGCGCCAGCGCCGCAGATGCCCAGTTCACCCACCCCCTTGGCCTTCATCGGCGAGCTTTTGTCGTCCAGCTCCTCGATGAACAGAACATCCTGTTCGGGAATGTCGGCATGGACCGGCACCAGATATTCGGCCATGTCGTGGTTCACGAAGAAGCCGAAGCGGGTGTCGACGTCCAGCGCCTCCATCAGCGCGGCGCCCGCGCCCATGGTCATGGCGCCGATCACCTGGCTGCGCGCCGATTTGGGGTTGAGGATGCGGCCGGCGGCGAAAGCGCCGCCCATCCGGCGGATGCGCACCTCGGCCGTGTCGACATCGACCCCGACCTCGCAGAAGTGCGCGCCGAACGTCGCCTGGGCATAGCGTTTGTCGAGGTCGCCATACTCCATGCTGTCTTCCGCCCAGACGCCATCGCGCCCTGCCAGCGCGGCGAGGGTCTGCGACTTGTTGCCGAGTTTGACGAGACCATCCTCGAACTGCGCCTGATCGGCGGCATAGCCCGCCTTTTCCGCCAGCTTCGCCCGCAGCGCCATGGCGGCGGCATAGACGCCCGCCGTGCTGCTGTTCGCGCCCCACTGACCACCCGAACCGGCCGATTCAGGAAAGCGGCTGTCACCGAGGCGCACCGTCACATGATCCAGCGGCACGCCCAGCATCTCCGCCGCGGTCTGGCCGATGATGGTGTAGCTGCCGGTGCCGATGTCGGTCATGTCGGTTTCGACGATCACCCGCCCCTGAGCGTCCACACCCATGCGCGCGCCCGATTTGGTGACGAGATTGTTGCGGAAGGCGGACGCGACGCCCATGCCGACCAGCCAGCGGCCGTCACGCACCTGCCCCGGCTTCGGGTTGCGCTTTGCCCAGCCGAAACGGTCGGCGCCTGCACGCAGGCATTCCACCAGCTTGCGGCTGGAGAAGGGCCGTTGCGGACCGGCTTCGGGATCATATTGCACATCGTTGCGGATGCGCAGCTCGACCGGGTCGACACCTGCCGCTTCGGCCAGTTCGTCCATCGCCACTTCCAGCGCCAGCAGGCCCACCGCCTCGCCCGGCGCGCGCATGGCGTTGCCTTCGGGCAGGTTGAGCGTGACGAGCCGGTGCGCGGTCATGCGGTGCGCGCCGCGATAGAGGAGCCGCGTCTGCTGCGCCGCCGTTTCCGCGCCGCCGCCGGGCAGGTCGCCCGACCAGACTTCATGCGCGATCGCGTCGATCACCCCGTCCCTGTCAGCGCCCAGCCGGATGCGCTGGATCGTGGCCGGGCGATGGGTGGTGTTGTTGGGAATCTGGTGCCGGGCGATGGCGACCTTGACCGGCCGGCCCACCTGCCTGGCGCCCAGCGCCGCCAACAGCGCGTCGGCGCGCAGGAACAGCTTGGCGCCAAAGCCGCCGCCGATATAGGGCGACACCAGCCGGACATTCGCCTTGGGAATGCCGAGCGTCCGGGCGACTTCGCTCACGCCCCAGGCGATCATCTGGTTGGAGGTCCAGAGGGTCAGCCTGTCTCCGTTCCAGGCGGCGGTGGTGGCGTGCGGCTCCATCATCGCATGGCTGTGGTCGGGCGTGGTGTAGGTCCGCTCGACCTTCACCGCCGCCTTCGCAAAGGCGCTGTCGAAATCGCCCGCTTTGGTGTCGGACGGGCCGCCAAAGCCTTCGGGCGGGATCACCCCGTTCACCCGCTCGGCCGCCAGGTCGAACTTGCCGCTTTCCGGCGCATAGTCGATGCGCACCAGCCTGGCGGCATCGCGGGCATTTTCCAGCGTGTCGGCGATCACCAGCGCGACCGCCTGCTCATAATGATCGACCTGCGGCCCGCCGAGCAGCGGCGCGGTGTTCATGCTGCCCTTGCCAAGCTTGCCGGCATTGGCGTGGGTGACGACGCCCAGAACGCCGGGGGCAGCCTCTGCCGCGCGCAGGTCCATCGCGGCGATCCGGCCCTTCGCGATGGCGGAGCCGACGATCCAGCCATAGGCGGCCTTGGGCGCGGCATCGTGACGCTCATAGGCATAGGGCGCCGTGCCCGTAACCTTGGCCGCGCCGTCGATCCGGTCATGGGGGATGCCGATCACGCGGCCCTTGTCGATCGGATTGATGCCCGCTGGCGCGTCGAACTTCATGCCCGTGCCTCCCGCTGGCGGTAGAGCGACGCGAGCGTCCGTTCGACCAGTGTCTTCTTGAAGTCGTTATGATGCGTCGTGCGGGCGCCGGCGAGCGCAGCTTCGGCCACCACCTTCGCGCCGCTCTTCGCGGCAGCATCCGCCTCCTCGACGCGCCACGGCTTCGCGCCGATGCCGCCAAATGCGAAGCGCGCGCTGCCATCCTTGCCGAACACCGCCGCCACCGACACCAGGGCGAAGGCATAGGAGGCGCGGTCGCGCACCTTGCGATAGACATGGGTGCCGCCGACCGGCTTGGGCAAAGTGACCGAGGTTATGATCTCACCCGGCTTGAGCACCGTTTCCTTCTCCGGCGTGTCGCCGGGCAAAAGGTGAAAGTCGGCGATCGGGATGGACCGCTTCGCGCCATTGGCGTCAATGGTGTCCACGTCGCTGTCCAGCAGTCGCAGCGCCACCGCCATGTCGCTGGGATGCTGGGCTATGCAGGCGTCACTGACGCCCAGGATGGCGAGGCTGCGGCTCATCCCCTGCATAGCGCCGCAGCCGCTGCCGGGCTTGCGCTTGTTGCAGGGCATCCGCGTGTCGTAGAAATAGGGGCAGCGAGTGCGTTGCAGCAGGTTGCCGCCGGTGGTCGCCTTGTTGCGCAGCTGGCCCGATGCGCCGGCGAGCAGCGCGCGGCTGAGGACCGCATAATCGCGCCGCACGCGCTTGTCGGCCGCCAGATCGGTATTGCGCACCAGCGCCCCGATGCGCAGCCCGCCATCGGGCGTCTCCTCGATCCTGTCGAGGCCCAGATGATTGACGTCGATCAGATGGGCCGGCGTCTCGATCTGCAATTTCATCAGGTCCAGCAGATTGGTGCCGCCGGCGATGAAGCGCGCGCCCTGGACCGATGCCGCTGCCTTGGCGGCCGCTTCGACGCTGGTTGCGCGTTCGTAGGTGAAGGGCCTCATGCAGCCTTCTCCCCGCGCCCGGATTGGCCGGAAACGTCGCGCATCGCGGAGATGATGTTCGGATAGGCGGCGCAGCGGCAGATATTGCCGCTCATCCGCTCGCGCAGTTCGATGTCGCTGATCGCCACCCGGTCCAGATCCTCCGTCACATGGCTGGGGATTCCCGCATCGATCTCGTCCAGCACCGCCACGGCCGAGCAGATCTGCCCCGGCGTGCAATAACCGCATTGATAGCCGTCATGGGTGACGAAGGCGCGTTGCATCGGGTGGAGCGCTTCGGGCGTGCCCAGCCCCTCGATCGTCGTCACCTTCTCGCCATCATGCATCACGGCCAGCGTCAGGCAGCTGTTGATGCGGCGTCCTTCGACCAGGACGGTGCAGGCGCCGCACTGGCCATGGTCGCAGCCCTTCTTCGTGCCGGTCAGATGCAGATGCTCGCGCAGGGCATCCAGCAGCGTCGTGCGCGGATCGAGTTGCAGATGCGCTTCGCGTCCGTTGACGGTAAGTTCGACGGGACTCATGCGGGTTCCTTTGCTGCTCCGGAGCGGCGCGTCGGCGGCCGCCGCGTTCGAGAGGACGGGCGCCGATGCGGCAAGGACGGCGCTGCCCCGCAACAGGCCGCGGCGCGTCAAATGATCGGACGTCATGGATGGTCCTCCCTGCTGATCTGCTGGTCATTACGAAGCGCGTCGGCAAATGATCCCTCTGCAGGCACAAACATTGCCTCCGGACGACAGATTAGCAGAAGCGCGGCTGACGCCCAACGCCCAAGATGACGGTGGAGCGCCGTGATTCGTCGTTGAAACCAGCGAGCAGCGCCGCCGCGCGATCTTTTCACAAGCGAAAAATGGCGGAAAACCGAGACTTTTTGCGGCCGCGAAAGAGAATTTCAATTTTGTGCAATTCCCCCCTTGCCGATCCCGGAAAGCGCTGCTAGTTCCCCGCCACCCGCCGAGAGGGACACACTCTCCGGCCGCCAGAGCGGGCGTAGCTCAGGGGTAGAGCACAACCTTGCCAAGGTTGGGGTCGAGGGTTCGAATCCCTTCGCCCGCTCCAGTTTTTCCAACATTTTCGTGACTCAGAGGCCTTCGGGCCGCCCTACCGGGTTACCGCATCGCGACGTGCCGCAAAAGCGCGCTACACGCTAACGTCTAACCATCGGCGGAGTGGGTCCTCCGCCGATGGCCGGTGCCGCAAGGGCTCGAGCTATTGAACCTTTACCCGTGGCGGAGAGGTTAGGATCTTGGCGATCAGGACGCGCCTGCCCGCGCTGCTTGAATATGAGCCTGCCGCACCGTGCGGGGCCACTCGCCAAAAATCGACGCCCGAGACAGGCACCCCGTAGGAATCATCACCCTGCAAATTCCGCAGCGGGTCCTCAAGGACGGTTTGGTATGACTCCGCCTCAAGCAGAGAATTGCCCTCGGATTTGATTAGCTCAATGATCGCCACAAGTGCGGTGTGTAATGCGCTACGGCGGCGGCCCTGGCGCACCAGCCTGGTTCGGCCCGGTCATAGAACTGGAGCACGCTTTTATAGACCTAAAATGGACCGGTTGCGCCTGACGGCAAGCGGCACGGAGCCCCACTCTAGCTTCGCCTGAAATTGGCCTTGAGAACCCTACCGCCTGTCTGCAATTCATCGAGATAGTTCGACCAGTGCAGCATCATCCTGATCCGCTCCTCCCAATGCGTACCGCGCGCGTAGCCGTCTCATACCGCCAGCGCACCTCAACCGTGCGGAGGACTTCCAGCAGTTCGGGTACGGTGAGGTCTGCGATGGGCCGGTTGCCAATAAGCGGATAGGCGAGGTCGAGCAGCCAGCGCATCTTCTGAAGCGTCTTGGTCGCACGCCCCTCGATCTCGAGGCGGGCAAGCCATTCATCGGCTATCGCCTTGAAGGTCTCTTCCGATTTGGCCTTCGCCTCGCGAACCTTGGCCTTCCGCACTTCAGCCGGGTCTTGCCCGTCTGCCAGCGCTCCTCGCGCCGCCGTTTTCTTCTCGCGAGCCTTGGCGAGACACTTCGGGGTAGCTGCCGAAGGAGAGCGTCTTCTGTTTTCCGAGGAAGCTGCAGTTCATCCGCCAGAGACGGCCGCCCATCTCCTTGACCAGAAGATACAAGCCCAAGCCATCGGTCAGCTTGCAGGACTTATCCTTTGATTTTGCTGCATTTGTTGCCGTGACGGTGAGGACCATCATGGTATCTCCGAAATGGCAAATTGCCGGATACCATGAAAATACCATGATCAGTGTGTGGCTGACAGTGCACCCCCGGGGACGTGCGGGGACGATGGGTTATTCAAAACCGACGTTTTCCGCCATTTTCTGGGTGGCTCTGGATGCTGCTGGATGAGGAAAAGAGAACAAATGGTGCCCGGGGACGGAGTCGAACCGCCGACACTGCGATTTTCAATCGCATGCTCTACCAACTGAGCTACCCGGGCACGGGTTCCTGGCGGAGGCGTCCGCCGGATGGAGGCGTGCCTATAGGCGTCAATCCGGCTCGCTGTCCAGCCCATAATTGCCATTTTTTTGCGCGGCTTCGTCGGCTGGCGGACCGGGTACGCGATAGCCTTCGCCGAGCCATTGCAGAAGGTCGCGGTCACGGCAGGCGGGGCCGCAAAAAGGGCGGGTTTCCGGGCACGAAGGCTGGCCGCAGACCGGACAGGACGCGGGCTTAGGCGACATGGCCGCCCGCCAGGGAAAGCGCCGCGTCGGCGCTCAGGATCACCGCGCCGCCCCGGCGGCGGGCGAGAAGCTCGACCCAGTCCTGCCGCTTGCGCAACAGGTCGATGATCGCCGGCGCGGCGGTGATCGTCGCGGCCCCGCCCTGGCCATGCCGTTCCGCGCGGCGCAGCAGCGCGAGCGCCGCCGTCAGCACCGGATCCTCGCGCAGCAATTCCATCAGGTTGGCGCGTTCGCGACGGCGGATGACCTGGAGGAAGCCGAAGCCGTTGACCGCGGTGCGCTCGAAGGGAAGCGGCAGATATTTGTCGATCTGCGCGGCGGCGATCATCCGCTCATCCTTGTTGTTCATCGTCGGCAGGTCGATGCCGATCGACCCGCTCAGCCCCATGCGGCGGATCGCCTGGGCGGCAAGCTTGGCGCCCTTGGGACCGAGCTGGGCGGGCGGCAGCGATCCATCCACGTCGATCAGCAACATGGCGGGAGTGAGGTAAAGCCGCAGCGCGGCGGCCTCCGTGCCGACCTCGCCCGTCATCGCCTCCTCCATCAACTCGCTCCAGCCATGCGCCTCTAACCGATCCTCTTCATGCGCGGGGCACGGAATCACGGGCACGCCGGTGGCGCGGATGCGCTGGAGCAGGCTGGGTCCGGCATGGGGCTTGACGCCGGGCGCTGGCACGCGGCCCTTGGCCCGCTTGGGACGGCCTTCCTCGGCAATCGCCTCGCGCAGGATTTCGACCAGCACATTGCCGCCCTCCGCCAGCCTGGGCGGGATCGGCTCCAGCAGCACCTCCTCGCCCGAAGTCAGGCGGACGATACCGCGCTTGCGGGGAATGATGGTGGCGGTCAGACGTCCCTGCACGACCGCGCCGGCACGGGCATCACCGCCGTCCCGCTCGATCAGCGCCTCGACCAGCTTGCCATGCTCGATCAGCGCCGCGCGGGCTTCGCCGATACCTTCTTCATAGAGCCATTCGGCCATAATGCTGTTCCTGTTGGTGGGGTTGCCGAGCAGGGAAATCTGCCCTTTCCCTTGCAATCCCTCTAGTCCAATGGGTAGCCCGCTGCCTTCAACAGCGCGCGGGTTTCGTAAAGCGGCAGGCCCATGATCGCGCTGTGGCTGCCCTGGATGGCGCGGATCAAGCCCGCGGCGTGGCCCTGGATCGCGTAGCCGCCGGCCTTGCCGCGCCATTCGCCCCCGGCGACATAGGCGTCGATCTCCGCCCGCTCCAGCCGCTTGAAGGTGACGATATTATCCGCCAGGCGATGCCGCGCCCGCCCATCCGCGTCGATCAGCGTGATCGCGCTGAATACCCGGTGGCGGCGGCCCGACAGCAGGGCGAGGCAGGCGCGCGCCTCGTCCTCGCTTTCCGCCTTGGGCAGGATGCGGCGCCCGGCGGCGACCACGGTGTCGCCCGACAGGATGAGCGCGCCCGGATGGCGCGCGGCGACGAGCGCCCCCTTGTCCGCCGCCACGCGCGCAGCATAGGCTGCGGGCGTTTCATGCTTCAGGGGGGCTTCGTCGATATCGGCAGGATCGACCGCGTCGGGGACGACGCCGATCTGGCCCAGAAGGTCAAGCCGCCTGGGGGACGCCGAAGCAAGGATGAGCCGCATCAATCCAGCGGCTTATTTGAAGCGGTAGGTGATCCGACCCTTGGTCAGGTCGTAGGGGGTGAGTTCGACGAGAACTTCGTCACCCACGAGCACGCGGATGCGATTCTTGCGCATCTTGCCGGCCGTATGGCCGAGAATTTCGTGATCATTTTCCAGCCGCACGCGGAACATGGCGTTGGGGAGAAGCTCCACAACCTGTCCGCGCATTTCAAGCAGTTCTTCTTTAGCCATATTATCCCGAATTCGAAAAATCGCGCCGCCATAGCGCCAAATCGCACAAAATGAAAGTCAGGGTTGCACACCGAACTTTTCACCGGCGGCATGGAGCGCCGCGAAGATCATGTCGAGCTGGTCGGCGTCGAGACAATAGGGCGGCATGAGGTATATGCTGTTGCCCAGCGGCCGCAGCAAGAGGCCATGTTCCAGAAAGAAGGCGCGCAGCCGCGGGGCAAGGTCGGAAAGATAGCCAGCGTCCGGCGCGACAAGGTCGATCGCGGCGATGGCGCCCAGCTGGCGCGGGTTGGCAAAGGCGGGATGCGCCGCCAGCCGCGCGAGTCGCGTGGCCATGCCATCTGCCAGGGCGGCGATCCGGCCCAGCACATCCTCTTCCCGCCAGATGGCGAGATTGGCGGCAGCGGCGGCGCAGGCGATCGCATTCGCCGTATAGCTCGACGAGTGGTAGAAGAGGCGCGCGCGATCGGTCGAAGAATGCGCGTCGAAGATCGGCGCGGTGGCCAGCGTTGCGGCGAGCGGGATGGCCCCGCCGGTAATGCCCTTGGCCACGGCCATGATATCGGGCACGACACCGGCCTGCTCGCAGGCGAAAAGCGTGCCGGTGCGGCCCCAGCCGGTCATCACCTCGTCCGCGATAAAGAGCACGCCGTGCTTGCGACAGATCGCCGCCATTTCCCGCAGCATGTGCGGCGGATAGATCAGCATCCCCCCTGCCCCCAGGATCAGCGGCTCGACGATGAATGCAGCGGGCTTGTCCGCGCAGGCGGCCTCCAGCGCGTCGAGGCAGACCTGCTCCCCGCCCGGCGCGGGGAAAGGAACGGTGCCGACATCGAACAACAGGGGCGTCCAGGCGGCGTTGTAGACGCCGCGCTCGCCGATCGACATGGCGCCGATCGTGTCGCCATGATAGCCATGTTCAAGGACGAGGATGCGGCTGCGCGCCTCGGCGAGGCCATCCAGCGCCAGATTGTGCCAATAGCCGAGCGCCATCTTGAGCGCGACTTCGACCGCGGTCGAACCGCTGTCGGAATAGAAGACATGGGCGAGTGCGGGCTGGCCATCGAAGCGCGGCGCGAGGTCGATCAGCCCGCGCGCGACCTCTTCGGCCGGCCCATGCGTGTAGGCGGCGAAGATCAATTGGTCGAGCTGGGTCGCCTGCCGCCCGATGGCGGCGGCGATGCGCGGTTCGCAATGGCCATGGGTCGTCACCCACCAGCTGGAAATGCCGTCGATCAACGTGCCGCCGTCGGCGAGGTGCAGCAGCGCCCCCTCTGCCCGGACCACATGGGGGATCGGCTCGTTCAGGCCATGCTGGGTGAAGGGATGCCAGACAGGAGAGGTCATGACGTGCCTTTAGGCCAGCGGAGATGGGAAGGCTATGGCTTCTCCGCCGGCTTAGGCTCCACAGGAGGCGGGACGATCACGGCGGGAAGCGCGACATGCACCTCGACCCGGCGGTTCTTCGCCCGGCCTTCGGGATCGTCGCTGCCATCCTCCCGCCCATTGGGGGCGATCGGCCGGGTTTCGCCGAGCGCGACCAGGCTGATGCGCCCCCTGGCCACGCCCTTCTCGACCAGATAGTCGCGCACCAATTCCCCCCGGATGCGGGAGGCGACCCGGTTGTCGCCGTCGCTGCCGCGCGAATCGCTGTGACCGCGCAGGGTTACGGGGCCGCCGGCCTTCATCGCGGGCGTCGCCAGCAGCCGGTCGAGCGCCGACCTGGCGGCATCGTCCAGCGCCATCGGGGCTTGGCCGAACCCGATCACCGCGTCCACCGGCTCGATCGCGGGCACATCAGGCTTGTCGATCACCTCGGGACGCAGGATCGAGCGTTGCGGCTCGACAATATTGGCCGCTGCATTGGCTTCGATCGCATTGGCTGCATCGGCTATCTCACCGGCATCCTTGTCCGTAGGGGCGTGGCACGCGGCCAGCGCACACAGCAGAAGGGGCGTGGGAGCCAATCTCCTCATTCTTGCTCTCCTTTCGGCCATATGTCGGCGGGCGGCACATAGGACAGGACCGTGTCGCCGGGTTGGGGCGTCGGCCGCGACGCGTGGGTGAAGAAACGCAGCGCGCCATTCCTGCGCACCAGCAGCAGCATGTCGCCGCCTTCGGCCAGGGAGGCACGTGCGGCCTCAAAGTCGAACTGCTCGCTGATCCGGGTCTTGCGGAAGGTCCAGCCCTGTTCCTCGCGCTGCATGATGTCCTCCACGCCATGGCCTGAGGAAAAGAGCGCGCGGCCGCGCAGCGATTCGGGCAGGGCGCGGGGGTCTTCATCGTCACTGGCGTCGCCCAGCTGATGGACATTGTCGCGGCCGATTTCAGGCGCGAACTCGTTGCAGACCAGCGCATTATAGGCTTCGTTATCGGTCGTCGCCGCCAGCACCTGGAACCGGGCGAGGTCGAGCCGTTCCTCGGTCGCTTCCGACAATATCTCGCCATGATAGGTCGGGATGCCGGCATGGCGAGCCGGCGCCAGTCGCTGCCAGCTATTGTCGGCGATCATCACCGGCACCTCCAGCGCTTGTAACTGCGAAGCCAGGCCCAGGCTGAAGGGAGTGGCGCCCACCAGCAAAAGCCCCTTTTCCTGCGCACCCGTGACCTTCAGCAGGCGGGCCACCGGCTTGATCGAAAAGCCATGGCAGACGATCGTCGCCACCACCACCGCGAAGGACAAAGTGACGAGAATCGAGCCGTCGCCATAGCCAAGGCGATCGAGCCGCAGCGCGAACAGGCCGGAAATGGCGACCGCCACGATGCCGCGCGGAGCGATCCAGGCGACCAGCAGCCGCTCGTTCCAGGGGACGGGCGAGAAGGCGAGGCTCAACAGCACGGTGATCGGCCGGACCAGGAACAGGAGGGCGAAGAGGAAGCCGAGGAAGCGCCATTCGAACTGACGCAGGACAGCGAGGTCCAGCGAGGCCGACAGGATCACGAACACGCCCGAGATGAGGAGGACCGTGACATTTTCCTTGAAGGGCTGGATGTCGCGCAGCGAATCCAGCCGCATGTTCGCCAGCGCCACGCCCATAACCGTGACAGCGAGCAGCCCGGTTTCCTGCTGGATGATGTTGGACAGGACGAACACCCCGATCACCGCGACCAGCAGCACCGGAGCCTTGAGATATTCGGGCACATGGCCTCGCGGGAAGATCCAGCCGATCGCGCGCGCCGCGATCCAGCCCAACAGCCCGGCGACGATGGCGGCGGCGATCAGGGAGACGATGACGGTGGCAAGCGAACTCCCCTCCCCCGATCGGCGCAGATATTCATAGGTGACGACGCCCAGCAGCGCGCCGGTCGGATCGTTGACGATCGCTTCCCATTTCAGGATCGCGCGCGGCCGTGCGGCGACATTGGACTGACGCAGCAGCGGCAGCACCACGGTCGGCCCGGTGACAACCAATATGCCCGCGAACAGGATGGCCACCGGCCAGACGAGGCCGGCGATATAATAACAGGCGAGCGATCCCAATGCCCAGCCGATCGGCGAACCCAGGAGCACCAGGCGCGTGACCGCACCGTCGGTCTTGCGCAATTCGCGAAAATTGAGACTGAGACCACCCTCGAACAGGATCAGCGCGACCGCAACCGACACCATCGGCTCCAGCAGGTCGCCGAAGACATGCTCGGGATTGATAAGGTGGAGGACGGGTCCGCCAACTACGCCTGCCGCCAGCATCAGGGCGATGGCGGGCCAGCCGGTCCGCCAGGCGATCCATTGCGCGCCGATCCCCAATATGCCGATCAGCGCGATGGAAAGTGCCTGTTCCTGCATGGTGTTAGGATAGACAGGCGATCAAGGGCGCGTCACCCCCGATATTTTTACGCATTGGGGAACAAAGAGGAAGGCCGGGCGTGGCGATGTCGCCAAGCCCGGCCCCGGGGAACATTATTGCTGCGGCGGCTGGGCCGGTTGCGCGGGCGCGGCAGGGTCTGCCGGGGCAGGCGCCGGGGCGGCCGGGGCGGCCGCCTGGATGCGCTGCTGCAGCGCCGGATCGGCGGCGGCTGCCTGGCCAATCTGATTGAACTTTTCGGGCGGGATGCCCGATGCCTGCAGTGCCGCGACCATCTTGGGCTGCTTGTCCGCGTCGGGGATGGACGAATCCTGCTGGATCTTCGTCACTTCCACCGCGGCGGCGGCGAACTGCTTGATGTCGGCGTCACTGAAATTACTGGCGCCGGCAGCCGGAGCGGCCGGGGCCGCAGGTGCGGCGGCCTCGCTCTGGGCGAGGGCGGGATAGGCGGCGAACAATGCGATCGAGGCGATGCCCGCCTTGAGGAAACCGGTGGTGTTGAGACCCGTCAACATGCTTCTCCTTGTGATCAAGTTGCTGATCAGACGGCCAAGCTGTGAAATGCGTTCCGAGCGGGAAAGGGCGGAACGGCGAGTCGTGGGATTCAAAAGATGGCTGGCGCGCGCACATCGGTTCGTCGGCGGCAAGCGGCATCCTGCCGCACCACCAATTATTTCGCTATCATAATGAAAATCGGGCCGGATTCGGATGAACCCGGCCCGACCGATTCCTACCAGATTTTCACGCGGTCCTTGGGCGCGAGATGGATCTTGCCGCCCGGCGCGGGCTTGAAGGCGTCATACCAGGCGTCGAAGTTGCGCACGATGTCGGCGCGATATTGCGACGGCGCGTGCGGATCGGTCACCAGTCGCTGACGCAGGTTCGCCTCGCGATAATTGCGCCGCCACACCTGCGCCCAGCCGAGGAAGAAGCGCTGGTCGCCGGTCAGCCCGTCGATCACGGGGGCCTTTTTCCCGCCGAGCGAGGCGTGATAGGCATCGAGCGCGACCGCCAGGCCGCCCAGATCGCCGATATTTTCGCCCAGGGTGAACGCGCCCTTCACATGCGCGCCGGGGAAGGGTTCGTAGGCGTCATACTGCTTGACCAGCTTGTCGGT
The DNA here is from genome assembly GCF_029590555.1 of Sphingobium sp. V4. Lineage (NCBI taxonomy): Bacteria > Pseudomonadati > Pseudomonadota > Alphaproteobacteria > Sphingomonadales > Sphingobiaceae > Sphingobium > Sphingobium sp. V4. Next base: position 2,603,951 of record NZ_CP081001.1, read on the forward strand.
CAGGCCCTTGAAGTTCGCGACGTCCTGATCCGTCCACCACTGGTTGAGCTTGCCGGTCTCGTCATATTTCGCGCCCTGATCGTCGAAATGATGGCTCAGTTCATGGCCGATGACCGCGCCGATGCCGCCATAGTTGACAGCGGGGTCGGCATGGGGATCGAAGAAGGGCGGCTGGAGGATGGCGGCGGGGAAGACGATCTCGACCATGCCGAAATTGGCATAGGCGTTGATCTCCATCGGCGTCATGCCCCATTCCCAGCGATATATGGGCTTGCCGAGCTTGCCGACATTATAGTCGAATTCGAACGCATTGGAGCGCAGGGCATTGCCGAACAGGTCGTCGCGCCTGATCTCCAGCCCGCTATAATCCCGCCACTTGTCGGGATAGCCGATCTTGGGGGTGAAGGCGGCCAACTTCTTGTGCGCGCGGGCCTTGGCCTCGTTGCTCATCCAGGGCAGTCCGTCGATGCGGCGGCCCATGGCGCCGAGGACATTCTTGACCAGCTGGTCCATCGCCGCCTTGGTTTCGGGCGGGAAATATTGGGCGACATAGGCCTTGCCCACTTCCTCGCCCAGCGATTCCTTGAGGAAGGTGACTCCGCGCTTCCACCGCTCCTCGCGCTCGGGCGTGCCGGACAAGGTGGTGCCGTAGAAGGCGAAGTCGGCGTTTGGGATGCTGTCGGGCAGATAGTCGGCATAGGCGTGCAGGCTGGACAGCAGCAGTCCGTCCTTCAGCACCTGCAACGGCGCCTTGGCGATCAGCGCCGCTTCGCCGGTCACGGCGCTGGGCTGGGCGACCAGCAATTGCGCTGGCTGGAGATTGTTGGCGGCATAGAAGGCCGCGAAATCGAAGCCGGGCGCGGCCTTTTGCAGGTCCGCCAGCGCCATCTTGTTATAGGTCTTGTCGGCGTCGCGGCTGTCGATCTGGGTCCAGTGGACCTTGGCGATCTCCGTCTCGAACGCCATCAGCGCAGCGGCGCGCGACCGGGCATCGGGTTCGCCGGCCAGCGTCAGCATCTTTTCCAGATGGGCGACATAGGCGGTGCGGATCGCCGCCATCTTCTCGCCCTGGTCCAGATAATAGTCGCGGTCGGGCAGGCCCAGGCCGCCCTGCATCATCGAGAGGATATAGGTTTCGGGATCCTTGTCGTCCTGCCCGACATAGAAGCGGAACGGGCCGCGAATGCCGGAACGGGCAGCCTTGGCCGCAACCTTGGCATAGCTCGCCAGGTCGTTCACGCCCTGGATCTCGGCCAGCCACGGCTTGATCGGGGCCAGCCCCTTCGCCTCGACCGTGACGCCGTCCATATAGGCGGCATAGGCGTTGCCGATCTTGCTGTTCGGGTCGGCCTGCGCCGCTTCGAGAATGCCCTTGGTGCGGGTGCGCGACAGGTCGTCCAGCGTGTTGAACGCACCATAGTTGGACTTGTCGGCCGGGATCGGCGTGTTCTTCGCCCAGCTGCCATTGGCATGATCGTAGAAATCGTCGCCCGGCTTCACCGACTTGTCCATGCCGGCGGTGTCGAAGCCGAATGTGCCATAGGTGGGCTTCACGCCGGTATTGCGGGCGGCGCTGCTCGCGGGCGACGGAGCCGCCTGATCGGCATGGGCCATGGTGGCGGCCAGGGCGAGCGCGGTCGCGGCGGCGCCCAGGAGGAGGTTCTTCATCAAAGCGTCCCTTGCTTGTGACAGGTCGGGCGACCGCATGATGCGCCCGGCATGGGCAGGACTTGAACGCCCGTCAAAGAGCGATGTCCATGTCGTTGGTCGAAAATTATCAGCGGTTGAAAGGATCGGAAAGCGCAATGTGCGCCGCAAAGGCGCGGGCCAGGCCGGCGGGATCGAGCGGATCGAGATGCGGCAGGCGGCCGAGCGAGGAAATTCCCGCGATCCGCGGGATGATCCGCTCATTTTCCGCGTGCGGATCACCGATGAAGGCGATGCCGGCGATGGGCACTCCGCGCGCGCGCAGCGCCTCTATGCTGAGCAGGCTGTGGTTGATCGTGCCGAGGCCGGTGCGGGCGCAGAGGATGACCGGCTGGCCCCAATGGGCGAACAGGTCGGCCATCAGCAGCGTTTCGGTGACAGGGACCAGCACGCCCCCCGCCCCCTCGATCACCAGCGGCCCATCGACCTGCGGCAGGGTCAGGCGATCGAGGTCGATCTCCACCCCGTCGATCCGCGCGGCGAGATGCGGCGATGCAGGCGTGTTGAGCCGATAGGCTTCCGGCAGGATGCGGTCCGGCGACAGGCCCGACAGGGCGGCGACCGTTTCCTTGTCGCCTTCGGGATCGACCCCGGCCTGGATGGGCTTCCAGTAATGCGCGCCCAGCGCGCCCGCAAGGCCGGCGGCGAACACGGTCTTGCCGATGCCGGTGTCGGTGCCGGTGACGACGAGGATGGTCATTGCACCACCCGCTGCAATTCGCGGCCCAGCGCGGCCACGTCGGCGCGGCTGGCATTGAGGGTCAGCGAGATGCGCAGCCGGCTGGTGCCGGGCGCCACGGTCGGCGGGCGGATGCCGCGCACGTCGAACCCTGCCTCCTGCAAGGCGGCGGCGGCGGCCATGGCGCGGCTGTCCTCGCCCAGGATCACAGGCAGGATCTGGCTACGCGGGGACGGCAACCCCAGCGGCGCGCAGATCGCCTCCGCCGCGTCCTGGCGCAGCGTCATCAGCCGCTCGCGCAGGTCGCCGGCCCGCTCGATCCGATCGATCGCGGCCGACACCGCGACCGCCATCAGCGGCGAGGGCGCGGTCGAGAAGATGAACGCGCGGGCGCGGTTGATGAGATAGTCGATATGGATGCGCGAACCGCAGATGAGCGCGCCCTCCGCCCCCATCGCCTTGCCGCAGGTGTGAAGCGTGATGACGTTGTGCAGCCCGTCGAGACCCGCCGACAGGCCACGTCCGCCGGGGCCGAAGACGCCGGTGCCATGCGCCTCGTCCAGCAACAGCATCGCATCATGCTGCGCAGCAAGACGTGCGAGATCGGCGAGCGGCGCCAGGTCGCCATCCATGGAATAGAGGGTCTCTACCGCGATCCAGATGCGCCCCTTCCCCCCGTCCGTCCGGAAGGCGGCGATGCGATCCGCGAAGCTCTGCACGTCATTATGCGCAGCGAAGACTGCGGCGGCCTTGCTCATACGGATGCCATCATGGGCGCTGGCGTGGATCAGTTCATCGGCGACGATCAGGTCGCCGCGCTGCGGCAGGGTCGAGAAGAGCGCGAGATTGCCGACGAAGCCGTTGGCGACATAGAGGGCCGCCTGGGTGCGGAAGAAGTCGGCCGCCTTGGCCTCCAGCCCTTCATGCTCGGGCGCATTACCGCGCAGCAGGCGCGAGCCGCCCGACCCCAGCGGCACGCCGCGCGCCACCGCATCGGCAACGGCCTGCGCGATCATCGGATCCCCCGCGAGACCCAGATAATCATTGGATGCGAAATCGCGTCCCGCGCGGGGGGAGAGGCGACGCAGCCGCCCGCGCTGCTCCAGCGCGGCAAGCTGGGAACGGAAGGGTTCGGCAGTCATGGCGCGCGCTATAGGCCCGGCGGAAAGACGCGGCAAGCGCGCCCGGTGTCAGACCGGATTATGCGCCTGGAGGAAGGCATCGAGCTTTTCGAGAAATTCCAGCCGGTCGGCTTCGCGTGAAAAGAAATGGTCGGCCAAAGGCTGTTCGACATAGATATAATCGCGCCCCGCCACCTTGCCGGCGCCCTTCAGCTTCTCCGCCATTTCCCGCGACTGCCCCACCTGAACGCGGCGATCCTTCCTGCCGTGCATCAACAGGATGGGTGTCGAGAATTGCGCGGCGAAGTTGATCGGCGACACAGTCGCGAAATCGGGCGCCTGCTCCTTCATCCAGTCCTTGCGCGTGCCGTGGTTCAGGAAGCGGCTGTCATAGCGCATCATCGCCCCAAGGTCCGACACGCCGGCATAGGAAACGGCGCAGCGATATTTTGCGCCATCGCGCTGGGCCGCACGCATCGCCGCGTAGCCGCCATAGGAGGCGCCGACCATGCAGACCCGTTTGGGATTGGCCAGCCCCTCCTTCACCGCCCAGTCGACCGCATCGTTGAGATCATCCTGCATCGCGAGTCCCCACTGGCCCTCGCCCTTTTCGGCAAAGGCTGTGCCATAGCCCGAAGACCCCCGATAATTGGGCTGGAGCACGGCATAGCCGCGCCAGGCGAGGAACTGCACCCACCAGTCCCATTCCTCCACGTCACGGGCAAAGGGACCGCCATGGGGCATGAGGATGAGCGGCAGATTTTTCGGGTCCTTGGCCGCCGGCAAGGTCAGGACAGCGGCGATCTCCAGCCCGTCGCGCGCCTTGTACCGGATCGTTCTGACCGGCGAAAGCCGGGCCTTGCCGGGGAAGCGATCGCTGACGCGGGACAGGACGCTCATCGCACCGGCCGCCGTATCATAATAATAATAGGTGCCCGGCTGATCGGGCGTGCCGACATGGACGATCATGCGCTGGCCGTCGCGGCTGGTGGACATGATACGGGCGCGGCGATCACCGACGGCCTTGTCGATGTCCGACTGGATCTTGGCCAGATTGGCATCGAACCAGTGTACCGCTGGGGCGTCGGCCGTGTAGCGCACGCCGGCCAGCCCCGTCCCGGCCGCGTCCTCCTCGATCCAGTCGATGTCGAAGCCGGGCGCGGCAAAGAGCTTTTGCCCCAGTTCGAGCGTGGAGAGATCCAGTTCGTAGAGCGCGTCGGTGCCTTCGCGATCATCGCTGGCGATCGCGCGGCCCGGATCGGCGGTGAACAGCAAGGGCACCACCAGCGATTCGTCGCGCCGCCGGTCGGCCCGGTCGACCACCCTGAAGCTGGACCTGCCATCGGGACGGTAGAGCAGCTTGGCTGTCCGGCTGCTGTCATTATAGCCGATGCCCATTCGCACATTGCCCTGGGCGTCGGCGTACCAGCCACGCACGAATTGACGGGGCGCCACGATGCTACGCATCCGGCCGGTCGTGACATCGACCTCGTCCACCTTCGGCCAGAAGCCGGGATCCGAATAATAGATCGAGGTCTGGTAGGACAGCAGGATGCGGGGACTGCCGTCGCGCGCGATCCAGATGACGTCGTCGGCATTTTGCGCGGCCACATTCTTCGCCAGCATGTTCACCTTGCTGCCGTCGCGCTTCACGCTGACGACACGGCTCAGATACCAGGGCATACCTTCGACCTGGGTTTCATTGCCGACGCCGGCGATCAGCCAGTCGTCATTGACCCATTTCCACCAGTTGAGATCATTTTCCCCCAGACCGAGCGACCGGATACGCTCGGGGCCTTCATGGACATCGGCGATGACGAGCCGCTGTTCGCCGCCGATGGCAACCCGGCTGGCGATGTGCAGGCCGTCGGGAGACAGGCGAGGCTGATCCATCAAAGGCAGCGCGGCGAAATCCCGGATGGTCCATTGCGGCGCGGGCGGCGTCTGCGCCGACACCGCCATGCCCCACAGGCCGGCGACCCCCGCCACCAATCCGACAACGCCCTTCATCATGCCCCCACAAACATATCGGCCCCGTCCTTCTGATAGGACGAGGCCGATCGTGCGTCACCTGAAATCGTCAGTTAATCAATACCTTGCTTCTACCCTCCATGCGCCAGGGCAGCGAGCAGCAGCAGGGCGACGATATTGGTGATCTTGATCATTGGATTGACCGCCGGGCCGGCCGTATCCTTGTAAGGATCGCCCACCGTGTCGCCGGTCACGGCTGCCTTGTGCGCCTCGCTGCCCTTGCCGCCATGATGGCCGTCCTCGATATATTTCTTCGCATTGTCCCACGCGCCGCCGCCGCTGGTCATCGACAGGGCGACGAACAGCCCCGAAACGATGACGCCCAGCAGCAACGCGCCGAGCGCCGCGAAGCCGTTGGCGACCCCGGCCACTGCCGCGATGGCGAAATAGACGGCGATCGGCGCCAGCACCGGCAGCAGGCTGGGGATGATCATCTCCTTGATCGCGGCGCGGGTGACGAGGTCGACGGTACGGGCATAGTTGGGACGCGAGGTACCTTCCATGATGCCCTTGTTGGTGGCGAACTGGTCACGCACGTCCTTCACCACGTCGCCCGCCGCGCGGCCCACCGCGGTCATGCCCATCGCGCCGAACAGATAGGGCAGCAGCGCGCCCAGCAGAAGGCCGACGATCACATAAGGGTTGGACAGGCTGAAATCGACCGGCGCGGTGAGGCCCAGCGCGCTGTTGTAGTATTTCAGATCCTCCGTATAGGCGCCGAACAGCACCAGAGCGGCAAGGCCCGCCGAACCGATGGCATAGCCCTTCGTCACCGCCTTGGTCGTGTTGCCCACGGCGTCGAGCGCGTCGGTCTTCACCCGGACGCTGTCGTCCATATGGCTCATTTCCGCGATGCCGCCGGCATTGTCGGTGACGGGTCCGTAGGCATCGAGCGCCACCACCATGCCTGCCAGCGCCAGCATCGCGGTCGCGGCGAAGGCGATGCCGATCAGCCCCGCCTGGCTGTGCGCGACGATGATGCCGACGACGATTACCAGCGTCGGCAGCGCGGTCGCCTCCAGCGACACGGCCAGCCCCTGGATGACGTTGGTGCCATGGCCGGTTTCGGACGCCTTCGCGATGCTGCGGACCGGGCGATAATTGGTGCCGGTATAATATTCGGTGATCCAGACTATGAGGCCGGTGACGGCCAGACCCACCATCATCGACCAGAAGAGCGCCATGCCGGTATAGCCCCCCACCCCGTCGAGGTCGGCGCCGAACACGGCGTTCATGTCGCCCAGCACATAGGCGGTGACGCCGTAAATGGCCGGGATCGACAGGATCGCGGTTGTCCAGAAGCCCTTGTAGAGCGCGCCCATGATAGACTGGCTGGCGCCCAGGCGGACCATGTAGGTGCCGATGATGGAGGTGATGATGCACACCCCGCCCACGATCAGCGGCAGGGCCATCAGCTTCAGCAGGAACGCGTTGTCGACGCCGCTGACCAGCAGCGCGATCAGCACCATGGTCGCGCCTACGGTGACGACATAGGTTTCGAACAGGTCAGCGGCCATGCCGGCGCAGTCGCCCACATTGTCGCCCACATTGTCGGCGATGACGGCCGGGTTGCGTGGATCATCTTCCGGGATGCCCGCCTCCACCTTGCCGACCAGGTCCGCGCCGACATCGGCCGCCTTGGTGAAGATGCCGCCGCCCAGGCGCGCGAAGATGGAGATGAGCGACGCGCCGAAGGCCAGCGCGACCAGGCTGTCGATCACCAGGCGATCGTCGGGCGCATGGCCGGCCGGGCCGGTCAGATACCAGAAGAAACCGCTGATCGCGAGCAGCGCGAGGCCGGCGACCAGCATCCCGGTGATCGCGCCGGCCCGAAACGCGACCGTGAGGCCGCTTTGCAGCGTGCCGCGCGCGGCTTCGGCGGTACGGACATTGGCGCGCACCGAAATGTTCATGCCGATAAAGCCCGCCGCCCCCGACAGGATCGCGCCGATCAGGAAGCCCACGGCCGAGGTCAGGCCCAGGAAGAGCGCGACGAGGACCGCGACGACGATCCCGACGATCGCGATCGTCATATATTGGCGACCAAGATAGGCCTTGGCTCCTTCCTGAATGGCGCCGGCAATCGCCTGCATCACGTCATTGCCCGGCGAGGCGGCCAGTACCTGTCGACTGGTGAAAAGCCCGTAGACTATGGCCAGCAGGCCGCACCCTATGGCGATATAGACTATCTCCATGCTTGTTCCTCTCCCCCTGTTGTTGCTGTCATCGGCCGCTCCGCAGGGAATGACGGGCAGGCGAAAGGCAAGTTTGCGGCGCGCAGGGGCGGACCGCCGGAACGAAGGGTCCGGCATCGGGCACCGCGTCAATCAGCAACATGGCGTCACGCATCCAGGCGCTCCAACCGGCTGAGAATAGGGTGGGATCAAGCTACAGGCCGGACGGCGCGCGTCAAGATAGGCGGGCCATGATGTGGATCAAGGCGCGGGCAATACCCTAGCCATGCTCCCATCCAAGCCGGTCGGGCAGCGGAATGACGGCGCCGTCGATCATCAGGGTGAGGCCCGACCCTGCCGCCACATGGCCGACCGGCACGGCGCGGACTGGCGGCGTCACGCCGCGCGGAAGGGCGAAGAGCAGTTCATAATCGTCTCCCGCACGGGCGGCGGCGATCTGAACCGATATGCTGGCGCCGCGCACCTTTTCCAGCGCGAGAGAGAGCGGGACATGATCGATGGTGATGGCGACGCCGCTTGCCTGCGCCATGCGTGCGGCGTCGATCAGCAGGCCGTCGGACAGGTCCATCATCGCCGTGGCGACGGGAGCGAGCAACGCGCCCTCGACCAGGCGCGGCCGCGGACGGCGATAGGCTTCGACCAGCGGGCCGGTAGCGGACGGATCGGCGCTGGCGAGATCGAGCCCGATGCCCGCGTCACCGACCGGGCCGGTGACATAGAGGCGGTCGCCCGCCCGCGCACCGGTGCGGGTGGGTACCGGTCCCGTCGCTTCGCCGATGGCGGTCAGGCTGTAGCTGCGCGCGGACCCTGCCGGCATCTTCACCGTGTCGCCGCCCAGCAGCGGCATGGCGTGGCGGTCCAGCGCCTCGCCCAGACCGGCGATGAACGCCTCGTCCCAGACGTCGTCGCCCGACAGGGCATAGTTCAGCAGACAGCCGACCGGCCGCGCGCCCTTGGCCGCGAGGTCCGACAGGTTCACCGCCGCCAGCTTCCAGCCGATATCGGCGGCGGGATCGGTCGGAAGATAATGGACGCCTTCCACCATCGTGTCGCTGGTGAGGATCAGGCGGCGGTCGCCCACCGGCAGGATCGCGACATCATCCACCAACCCCTGCGCGGCGGGGTCATGCGCAAGCAGGCGCAGCAGGGTCAGGAAGCGGAATTCGGCGGACATGGTTCGAACCTAGCGCATCCTCTACCATAGCCAAATCCTCCGCCATCCCCATGAAGGCGGGGATGAATCTCCCGCAAGATGCATCATCCGACACGATCTGGCGATGGAGCCCGGCCTGCGAGGCAAGGACCATGACCAGCGAAATTGTCGTCCAGCGGAATTACGACGTCCGCACATCCTTCGACACGCCGTCGAGCAGGCCGTTGACGAAGCCCGCCTCGCGCTTGTCGTAGAAGGCATGGGCGACATCGACATATTCGCTGATGACGGTGCCGGTGCCGACATCCTTGCGGGCGAGCAGTTCATATGTGCCCGCACGCAATATCTGGCGCATCGGCTTGTCGAGCCGGTCCAGACTCCAGCCGCTGGAGAGGCGGGCGGCGATCAGCGCGTCGATTTCGTCGCGGCGGCGGTCCACCCCGGTCACGACATCGTCGAAGAAAGGCTCTTCGGCCTGGGCGTAGGTCACATCCTCGATCGTGGCGCCGAGGCGATGCTGGTGAAATTCGTGCAGCAGGATATGGACGGGCGTGCCCTCCATTTCGAGCTGGTAGAGCGCCTGTACCGCGGCGAGGCGCGCGGCGGAGCGGGATTTGGAGCGGTCGTTCATCACTATGTCCCTACTCCGTCCGGTTCGAATTTGTCGAGAAGCGCTGCACGCGGGCTTCTCGACGATGCTCGAAGCGAACGGATTTTTATTTCAAACGAAGCGCCACCGAGGCGGCGTGCGCGGGCAGCCCTTCCGCCCGCGCAAGCGCGACGGCGGCCGGGCCGATCGCGCCGATCGCCCTGGCGTCGAGGCTGAGGAAGCTGGTGCGCTTCATGAAGTCGAGCACCGAGAGGCCCGACGAGAAACGGGCGCGGCGGCCGGTGGGCAGCACATGGTTCGGCCCGGCGACATAATCGCCGACCGCTTCGGGCGTCATCCGGCCGAGGAACACCGATCCGGCATGGCGGACCTGCGCGAACAGCGGTTCGGGATCGTCCACGGCGAGTTCCAGATGTTCGGGCGCGAGCCGGTCGACCAGCGGCATAGCCTCATCCAGGTCGCGGACCAGAATGATCGCGCCATTGGCGTCCCAGCTGGTGCGGGCGACGGCGCTGGTCGAAAGCGCCGGAATCTGGCGATCGACAGCCTGCGCGACGGCATCGGCAAAGGCGGCATCGTCGGTGAAGAGGATCGACTGGCTGGTCGGGTCATGTTCCGACTGACTGAGCAGGTCGGCGGCGGTCCATTCCGGGTCGTTCTTGCCATCGGCGACGACGACGATCTCGGACGGGCCGGCGACCATGTCGATGCCGACCACGCCATATAGTTGCCGCTTGGCTTCGGCGACCCAGGCGTTGCCGGGGCCGGTGATGACGTCCACCGGTGCGATCCGGTCGGTGCCATAGGCGAGCGCAGCCACGGCCTGCGCGCCGCCGACCCGCCAGATTTCCTCGATCCCGGCGATCTGCGCGGCGGCCAGAACGAGCGGGTTGATCTCGCCGCCCGGCGTCGGTGTCACCATGGCGATGCGGCGGACGCCCGCGACCTTGGCGGGGATGACGTTCATCAGCAGCGAACTGGGATAGGCGGCACGGCCACCGGGCACATAGAGGCCGGCGGCATCGACCGCGCTCCAGCGCGCGCCAAGGCGCACGCCCGCGCTGTCCACGCCGTCGCTGTCCTGCGGCTTCTGTTTCTCATGATAGACGGTGATGCGCGCGGCCGCGAGTTCCAGCGCGTCGCGCAGTTCCGTCGAAATGCCGTCGAGCGCCGCGCGAGTTTCCGCAGGGGTCACTGCCCAGCCGCTGACATCAAGGTCATGGCGGTCGAAGCGCCGGGTATAATCGGCGAGCGCGGCGTCGCCACCAGCGCGCACCGCCTTCAGGATCGCGGTCACGTCCCGCGACACATCCTCGTCCGCTTCCCGGCGGGCATCGACCAGCGCGGTGAAGGCGGACGCGAAATCGCCGTCGGTGGTAGAGAGCTTAAGCGGCATCCTTCACCCCCACGGCGGCGCGGAAGGCATCGACCAGCGGCGAGAGTTCGGCCGAGCGCATCTTGTAGGCGGCGCGATTGACGATCAGGCGCGCGCTGATCTGCATGATGATGTCGGTTTCGACCAGGCCATTGGCTTTCAGCGTCGCGCCCGAGGAAACCAGATCGACGATGCGGCGCGACAGGCCGAGCGAGGGGGCCAGCTCCATCGCACCGTTCAGCTTGACGCATTCGGCCTGCAAACCGCGCGCTTCATAATAGCGGCGGGTGAGGTGGGGATATTTGGTCGCGACGCGGACATGGCTCATCGCAGCCTGATCCTCGTCGCCCGCGTCGACCGGCTCGGCGACCGACAGGCGGCAATGGCCGATGTTAAGGTCGACCGGCGCGTAGAGTTCGGAATAGGCGAACTCCTCGACCACGTCGGAGCCGACGATGCCGATCTGCGCCGCGCCATGGGCCACGAAGGTCGCGACGTCGAACGCGCGCACGCGGATGATCGACACGTCGGGCCGGTTGGTGGCGAAGCGCAGCGCCCGGCTCTTCTTGTCATGAAACTCCGCCTCCGGCTCGATACCGGCTTTGGCGAGCAGGGGCAGCGCCTCATCGAGGATGCGGCCCTTGGGGATGGCGAAGGTGAGCGAGCGAGTCATGACGCGCGCGCCTTACGCGCGGGGGCGCGAAAGGGCAAGGTTTGCGGCGTTACGGCCATCTACCCGTCCATCTGCGTCCTTCTGTGGTCGTGACCGCAATGCCCGCAAATCCTTCGCGGCCATGTGGTGTGCCAAGCTATGAACTTTTTGCTGCTGGCAAAGGGTGATAGCCCGCAGTCGGGACATTTGAGCAGGAACATCGGAACGAAAGCATGGCCAAGCCAGAATGCGGCGACAAGCCACAAGCCATCAGGACCGACAATCCGCTCCATAAAAGCCGACCAGGTGGGAAAGGTGAAGAACACCAGCAACACCCAGCCGGTAAACAGCCAAGAGCGCGCGTACAATGACATGCCTATCAGGCCGCTTCCGCCATCGCCGCCTGGGTGCTGGCGATCCAGCCGCCGCCCAGCACGCGGTCGCCGGCGTAGAGGACCGCCGCCTGGCCCGGTGCGACGCCAAATTCCGGTGCGTCGAAGAGCAGGCGATCGCCGTCGAGGCGCGCGGGGACGGGCTTGGCCATCGAACGGACCTTGGCGGTTAAAGGCCCGGTGAAGTCGCCGCCCAGCCAGTTGATGTCGCTCAGCACCGCGCCCGACACCGCCAGCGCCGCCTTCGGCCCCACGATCACCCGCTTGCCCGCCGCGTCCAGCCGCACCACATAGAGCGGGTCGGGCTGGCCGCCAATCTCCAGCCCCTTGCGCTGGCCGACGGTGAAATGGATCATCCCCTTGTGCCGGCCGAGCACCCGGCCGTCGATATGGACGATGTCGCCGCCCTCGTCCGCGTCGGGGCGCAGTTTCCGCACGATCTTCGCATAGTCGCCGTCGGGCACGAAGCAGATGTCCTGGCTGTCGGGCTTGAGCGCGACCGACAGGCCAAGTTCAGCCGCGATCTCGCGCACCTGCGGCTTGGGCAGGCCACCCAGCGGGAAACGCAGATAGTCGAGTTGCGCCTGAGTCGTGGCGAAGAGGAAATAGCTCTGGTCGCGGGCGGGATCGGCGGCGCGGTGCAGTTCCGCACCATGCGCGCCCTCGACCCGCTGGACATAATGGCCGGTGGCGAGGCAGTCGGCGCCCAGGTCGCGCGCGATCTGGAAGAGGTCGGTGAACTTCACGCCCATATTGCACTTCACGCAAGGGATGGGGGTGCGGCCGGCCATATATTCGTCAGCAAAGTCGGCGATCACCGAATCACGAAAGGCCGTTTCATAATCAAAGACATAATGGGCGATGCCGATGCGGTCGGCGACCGCGCGCGCGTCGCGTATGTCCTGCCCCGCGCAGCAACTGCCGGTGCGGCCGACAGCGGCGCCATGGTCATAGAGCTGGAGCGTGACGCCGATCACTTCGGCGCCGGTCTTCGTGGCGAGCGCGGCGACAACGCTGGAGTCCACGCCGCCCGACATGGCGACGACGATGCGCCGCGCGTTTAGCGGCTCGGCAAGCTGGAACTGGGGCTGCATGGGCGCGCATATAGTGCAAGGCCGACCGATGCGCAAAAGTTAACAAAGTCTGCACCTGCGCGCGCCATTTGGCGGCCAGACGAGTCTGATTAAGCGACAAAGCGTGCGGCGGATTTACCGTCGGTTATCCATTCGCCGGTAGAAGCCTCTGCATGGATCTGAGCTTCCTCCGGTCAGGCGGGCTGACGCCCGCCACGAACAAGGTTCCAGGCTGGCCGCGCGCGCCGGTCTGGCCGTTCCTGCGCGCCGCGACTGCGGCTGCCCAGGCGGCCAGCCCGACGGCGCAGGCGGTCGCGGGCGTCCTGCGGGGGCAGGATGGGGAAGATGACTGGGTCCAGGAACTGGCCGAACTCTTCGCGCCACGTTCCGACGGCATGATCGAGGCCGTTCGACTTGCGGGCAGCTTCAACCCGTTGATCGCACGTCGTTTAGCTGGGGGGCAAGGAAGATGAAGGCTGTGTTTACCGTGGCGCTTTAGCCGATGTTCAGGGCTGAGGAAGATAAGGGATTCACTGCTGAATTCGGCAACGCCAATGCCGCACATTGAGGGTAAGAATGATCGAGAACCAGAAAATCAGGCCCGCTCAGGTTGTCGGCCCGCTTGGGGAGCCCCTAACCCTGGAGAGCTTGCCGCCCGCAGACACGACCCGCTGGGTCGTGCGGCGCAAGGCCGAAGTGGTGGCAGCGGTCAATGGCGGCCTGCTGACCGTGGATGAAGCGTGCAAGCGCTATAATCTGACGCTGGAGGAATTCGCCGGCTGGCAGCGCGCGGTCGACCGGTCGGGGATGCATGGCCTCCGCGTCACGCGCATCCAATATTATAAATCGCTCTACGAACGGCAGCAGAAATACTGATCCGATCGTCCCGTAGAGGAAGCCGAAAAGGCCGCCGGCGCGCTCCGGCGGCCTTTTTCGTTCGCCCGGGCGAAAGGCGCGCAACAACGGCGCAAAGCCCGGATGGTTTCCGGCCCGGAATCATTTTCACGACCATGGAACGCGACGCCTGCTCCTCCGTTGAACAGGCACCCAACCCGCAGGGGGCGTGGTCAAGGAGAGTAATATGGGCATCATCTTGTGGCTTGTTGTCGGCGGCGTCATTGGCTGGCTCGCCAGCATGGTCATGCGCACCGACGCGCAGCAGGGCATCCTGCTCAATATCGTGGTCGGCATCGTCGGCGCCTTCATCGGCGGCCTGATCTTCAGCGGTGGCTCGATCAACGATGGACTGACGCTCTACAGCTTCCTGGTGTCGCTGGTAGGCGCCATCATCCTGCTGGCGATCGTCAATCTGGTCCGCCGCGGCTCCGTCCGCTAAACCACACCAGACTACAAGCAAAAAGGCCGCGCCTGCCGAGGCGCGGCCTTTTTCATTCCCGCATCCGTCAACGCCGCGCGGCAAACCAGCGATAAATGGCCAGCACCGCGATCGACCCCAGCACTGCGGCGATGAAACCGGCGCTGTCGCCCGGCCGGTAGATTCCGGCGAGGCGACCGACAAAGCCCGCCAGCAGCGCGCCGGCGATGCCCAGTAAAATGGTGACGACGCACCCGCCGGGATCGCGGCCCGGCATCACCAGCTTCGCGATCCCGCCGGCCAACAGGCCGACGATAATCCATCCGAGCAATTCCATGGCGCGTTCCTCTCCCTACCCCCGCACCGGAGGCCATTGCGCCACAATCCGGTGATTCTGACAAGTCGATCCATTGTCGAAGAGGGAGAAACGCACGACCCGCCGTCTTTCCGCCCCTGTCCACCGTGCATTATGATTTTGCCCTGCCCCCTTGCACCGTGATATTGGGGGTTGAGCGAGGTGCTATATTTATATAATACAGTCCCTATCAGGGGCGAAGCGCCGGAGAGATGGAAATCGGCATGAATTACGAAACCCAATTGCTGGGCGACTCGGCGATGGTCATGGGCGAGGATGACACCCGCCGCAGCCGCAAGCGGCTGATGATCGGCGGCGGCATCGCAATCGCGCTGGTTGCGGTGGCCGCCTGGATTTCCATGCGCGGGGCCGAACCGGCAGCCGCGCCGGCCCCCGCCGCGCAGGTGCCCGTTGTGACGGTGACCAGCCCCGGCCAGTCGACTGTCGCGCGCACAGTGAGCGCGACGGGATCGCTGGCGGCGCGGGTCGACATGCCGGTCGGCGTGGTCGGCGAAGGGGGGATGGTCACGCGCGTGCTGGTGCAGCCGGGCGACTGGGTGCGCGCCGGCCAGGTGCTCGCGACCGTCGAGCGCTCCGTCCAGACCGAACAGGTCCGCTCGCTCGCAGCGCAGGTCGAAGTGGCACGCGCGGACGCGAAGCTCGCGCAGGCGCAGCTTGACCGTGCCAAGGCGCTGGTCGGGCGCGGCTTCATCAGCGCCGCCGACATCGATCAGCGTACCGCCACCCGCGACCAGGCCGAAGCGCGCGTGCGCGTCGCGGCGGCCCAGTTGGCCGAGCAGCGGGCACGGACCGGGCGGCTCGATATTCGCGCCCCCGCAGCCGGCCTCGTGCTGACACGCACCGTGGAGCCCGGCCAGATCGTCCAGGCCGGCAGCGGTGTGCTGTTCCGCATGGCCAAGGACGGCGAGATGGAGATGCAGGCGCAGGTGGCCGAAGCCGACCTCGCGACGCTGCGCCCCGGCAACGGCGCGACAGTGACGCCGATCGGCAGCCAGGCCCGCTTCGCCGGTCGCGTATGGCAGGTATCGCCGGTGGTCGATCCCCAGACGCGTCTCGGCATCGCCCGCATCGCCGTTCCCTATAATCCGGCGATCCGGCCCGGCGGCTTTGCGTCGGCGACGATCACCAGCGGATCGGGCAGCGCGCCTTTGTTGCCGGAATCGGCAGTGCAGAGCGATGCCAAGGGCAGCTATGTCTATATCGTCAACGGCAAGGGCCAGGTGGAACGCCGCGACGTGACCGTGGGCCAGGTGTCCGACGCGGGCGTGGCGGTAACGAGCGGCATCACCGGCACGGAAAAGATCGTGACCTCCGCCGGCGCCTTCCTGGCGCCGGGACAGAAGGTGAAGCCCGAACCGCTCAAGGCCGGCTGACGCACGGCGACGTGCCCTCCGGGGCGGTCGCCTGGAGCTTTACGCGCGCAGGACCGTCCGCGCGCCGCAGGATGAGGAGGGGCGCGGATTTCCGCGTCCGGCGAAGGAAGCCGTCATGAATTTCCGCAATATTTCCGCATGGGCGATCCGCAACCCGGTAACGCCACTGGTCCTGTTCGCCGCACTGGTGCTGGCGGGCATCGTCAGCTTCATGCGGATGGACGTGAACAATAATCCGGACATCAGCTTCCCTGCGGTCAGCGTGATCGTCAGCCAGCCGGGCGCGGCGCCGACCGAGCTGGAAACGCAGGTCACGCAGCGGATCGAAGCGGCCGTGCGCGGGATCAGCGGCGTCGACGAGATCACCTCCTTCGCGTCCGAGGGCCGGTCGCTGACCAATGTCCAGTTCCAGATCGGCACGCCGGTCGACCGCGCGGTCAACGACGTCAAGAACGCCGTCGATCAGATCCGCAGCGACCTGCCGGAGGGCATATTGGAGCCGCAGGTCCAGCGCATCGACGTGGACGGAGGCCCGATCGCCTATTTCAGTGCCGAGGCGACCGACATGACGCTGGAGGAACTGTCCTGGTATGTCGACAATACGGTCGCCAAGCGGTTGCTGTCGGTCAGCGGCATGGCGGCCGTCAACCGGGGCGGCGGCGTCAGCCGGGAAATCCGCGTCATCCTGGACCCGGCCAAGCTGCAGGCGTTCGGCATCACTGCCGCGCAGGTGAACCAGCAGCTCAACCAGGTGAACCTGAACGCCGCCGGCGGACGGACCGAGATCGCCGGGGCCGAACAGTCGATCCGCGTGCTCGGCAACGCGCGCGATGCGCGCGGCCTGGGCGCGACCCAGATCGCCATTTCCGGCGGCCGCACGGTCAAGCTCGCCGACATCGCCGACGTGCGCGACATGTATGCCGAACAGCGCAGCAAGGCACTGATGAACGGCCGGCAGGTGACCAGCTTCAGCATGGAAAAGGCCAAGGGCGCGTCGGACGTCACCGTCTATGACGATGCGATGAAGGTGCTGGACAAGCTGAAGAAGGAAAATCCCAAGGTCCAGTTCAAGCAGCTCTACACCAGCGTCGACTATACCAAGGAGCAATATCACAGCGCCATGGCGGCGATGATCGAAGGCGCCGTGCTGGCCGTGGTCATCGTCTTCCTGTTCCTGCGCGACTGGCGCGCGACGATGATTTCCGCCCTCGCCATTCCGCTCTCGGCCATCCCGACCTTCTGGTTCATGGACATGATGGGCTTCACGCTGAACGGCATCTCGCTGCTGGCGTTGAGCCTGGTGGCAGGCGTGCTGGTCGACGACGCGATCGTGGAGATCGAGAATATCGTCCGCCACATGCGGATGGGCAAATCCGCCTATCAGGCATCCATCGACGCTGCCGACGAAATCGGCCTCGCCGTGCTCGCAACCACCATGGCGATCGTCGCGGTGTTCCTGCCGGTCGCGCTGATGCCCGGCATTTCGGGCCAGTTCTTCATCCAGTTCGGCATGACCGTGGTCGTTTCGGTGCTGATGAGCCTGGCCGTCGCCCGCCTCATCACGCCGATGATCGCCGCCTATTTCCTGAAGGCCCATGGCGAGGAGAGCCATGGCGAAGGCTGGATGATGGACCGTTACATGGACGTGCTGCGCTGGTCGCTCAACGACCGAAAGGCGAAGGCGCGGCGCGCACGCGGCGGAATCGGCAACCGGACCGTCGCCTTCTTAATCGACCACCGGGTCTGGACGATGGGCTTCGGCCTTCTGGCCTTCCTGGCTACGATCCTCGCCTTTTCGACCCTGCCGATGACGTTCCAGCCGACCATCAACACCGATTTCAGCCAGGTGAAGATCGAGACGGTGCCAGGCAGCACACTGGAGCAGACCACCGCCATCACCCGCAAGGTCGCCGACATGCTGGCGGCCGACACGGAGGTCGTCGATGCCGCTTTTGCGGATATCGAGCCGACCACGGCCGACATCTTCCTGACGCTGAAGAAGGACCGGCCGATCAGTTCGGTCGACTGGGAGCGCAAGATCGCGCCCAAATTCCAGACGATCGCCGATGCGCGGGTCAATTTTCAGTCGCAATCGGGCGGCGGCTTCGGCCGCGACATCATCATGATGTTCGGGTCCGACGACCCGGAAAAGCTGGACCAGACCGCAAACCGCCTGGTCGCCGAAATGGCCCGCATTCCGGAACTGCGTGCGCCGCGGGTACAAGGCGACATGCAGCGGCCGGAAATCATCATCAAGCCGCGCCTCGACCTGGCCGCGAGCCTGGGAGTGACCACGGCGGCGCTCAGCCAGTCGATCCGCATCGCGACCATCGGCGACATCGACCAGAACAGCGCCAAATTCTCGCTGTCGGACCGCCAGATCCCGATCCGCGTGTCGATCGCCGAGGACAGCCGCAAGGATATCGCGACGATCGAGAATATGCCGGTTCCCACCGTCAGCGGCGGGTCGGTCCCGCTCAAGGTCGTCGCCGACATCAGCTTCGGCGCCGGCCCGACGCAGATTCGCCGCTACAACCAGATCCGTCGCATCGTCGTGGGCGCGGACCTCGCGCCGGGCATCGTCACCAGCCAGGCCACTGCCAAGATCAACGCCCTGCCGCTGATGAAGGACATTGTCGAAGGCCGCATCCAGGGCGTGCAGAAGATCGACGCCGGCGACGCGAAATGGCAGGCGGAAATGCTCACCAATTTCGTCATCGCCGTCATTTCCGGCATCATGCTGGTACTGGCGGTCCTGGTGCTGCTCTACAAGCGGGTGATGCCCCCCTTCGTCAACCTGGGGTCGCTGCTGCTGGCGCCGCTGGGCGGCGCGGTGGCGCTGCACCTGACGGGCAATCCCATCTCGATGCCGGTGCTGATCGGCCTGCTGATGCTGCTGGGCATCGTCGCCAAGAACTCCATCCTGGTCATCGACTTCGCGCTGGAGGAAATGGAGAAGGGCGTGCCCAAATATGAGGCGATCGTCGATGCCGGACACAAGCGCGCCCAGCCGATCGTCATGACGACGGTCGCGATGGTGGCGGGCATGGTGCCGACCGCGCTCGCCTTGTCGGGCGACGGCGCATGGCGCGCGCCGATGGGCATCACCGTGATCGGCGGCCTGATCCTGTCCACTGTGCTGACGCTGGTGATCGTGCCGGCGAGCTTCAGCCTGGCGATCGGCCTGGAAAGCTGGATCGGCCCGCGCCTGGGCCGGGGCCTGCTGACCTACAAGCCGGGCGACGACAAGGACGGCGGCGGGCAAGTGCAGCCCGCCGAATGAGGCCAGGGCCGGCGCGTCGTCCTATCGGCGCGTCGGCAAAAAAGAAGGACTTGCCTGAACGAAACGGCAGCGTAACCGTTGGAGGGTGATGACGCTGCTTCGCCTGTCCCGGCCCAAGGATGTCGCCGACCCCCACCCGGCGCGGCGGATGCGGCTGGTGGCGACGGGTATGCTGGTGGCGATGGCCGCACTGTTCATCGTAGCGCGCGCCACCGCCCATCTCCATCCCGCCATCGGCTTCGTCCAGGCATTCGCCGAAGCGGCGATGGTCGGCGGCCTGGCCGACTGGTTCGCGGTGACGGCGCTGTTCCGTCACCCCCTTGGCCTCCCGATCCCCCACACCGCGATCATCCCGCGCAACAAGGACCGGATCGGCGACACGCTGGCCGCGTTCCTGCGCGACAATTTCCTGACCCCGGCGGTCGTCGCGCGCCGGATGCGACACATCGACGTCGCGGCGGCTGCCGGGCGCTTTCTCGCCAGCCCATCGGGCGGCGACGGGCGTCTGCGCGAAGGCGCCTCGCGCCTGATCGCCGACATATTGGAGGCGTTGGACCAGGAACGGCTCGGTGGCATGGTCAAGGGCGCGATCGGCCAGCGACTGCGAGCCATCCACATGGGGCCGCTGATCGGGCAGGCGATCGAGGCGGCGATGCGCGACGGCCGCCACGCCCCGGTCATGGACGGCATCGTCCACTGGGCCGACCGCACGCTGGAAGCCAACGAGCATCTGATCCGCCAGATGGTGCATGAACGCGCAGGCAA
Organism: Sphingobium sp. V4; assembly: GCF_029590555.1. Classification (NCBI taxonomy): domain Bacteria; kingdom Pseudomonadati; phylum Pseudomonadota; class Alphaproteobacteria; order Sphingomonadales; family Sphingobiaceae; genus Sphingobium; species Sphingobium sp. V4. The sequence continues at coordinate 2,624,051 of NZ_CP081001.1, forward strand.
AGTGCTGCGCTGGACGGGCCTCGACGAAAATCTCGCCGACGCGATCCTGTCGGGCCTGCGCAAGCTGCTGTCCGACATGGCGGAAGACCCCGGCCATCCGCTAAGGCTGAAGGCGGAAGAAGGCATGGCCAAGCTGGCCTTCGACCTGCAATTCGACCTCGAGATGCAAGCAAAGGTGGCCAAGGTGCGCGACGAGATCGTCGACAATCCGGCGATGCAGCGCTGGATCGACGGGCTGTGGGAACAGGCGCGCGCCGGCCTGCTGCGCGCGGTACGCGATCCGGGCAAGGCGATGGCCGGACGGCTGGGCGAAGCGCTGCGCACGCTGGGCGGCACATTGCAGCAGGAAGCGGGCCTGCGGCTCGTCATCAACCGCTTCGTGCGCCGGGCGGCCGTCGGCGCGACCGCCGGCTATGGCGATGCGATCGTCCGGCTGGTCAGCGACACGGTGCGCGGCTGGGACGCGGGCACCGTCACCCAGCGGCTGGAACATGCGGTCGGGCGCGACCTGCAATATATCCGGGTCAACGGCACGCTGGTGGGCGGCCTCGTGGGCCTTGCCATCCACGCGGTCGACACGTTGTTCTAGCCGTGAAGGCCGGGGCGCGCCGGGCCAAACGGCGCGCCCCGGCGGAACCGGCCACGCAGAGGAGAAAGGCGGCCGGTCCCTGGACGAACGGGCTTATTCGCCGGGCGGCGGTCCCTCCCCGGCCGGCGGCGGCGGGGGCAGCTCCTCGGCGGTCAGCAGCCCATCGCCATTGCGGTCCTGGTCAGCGAACATGGCGAGCGCGGGCGCAAGAAATTCGGCGCGGTCGATCTGGCCATCGTCATTGCCGTCTTCGGGCCAGGGCATGGCTCGGCCAGGCGGGGACGGCGGCGGGCCACCGGCTTCGGCGCGTTCGCGAGGCGGACGGCCACCGGGCGGCGGACCACCGGCGCCGCCCCGGCCACCTGCTCCACCAGGACCACCTGCACCACCCGGGCCGCCACGCTCCCGGCCTTCCGGCGTCTCGCCCGCGGCGACGGGCCGTTCGCGCTCATGGCCCATCATCCGTTGCATCGCCTGCACCGGCACCTGTCCGTCGCCGTCCTGATCCATCAATCCGAAGCGACGCTCCATATAGGCGGTCATTTCGTCGCGGCTGATCTGTCCGTTCTGGTCGGCGTCAGCGGCCCAGGGACCGCCTTGCCCACCCTGCGGCTGGGCGGCAAGCGGCGCCGCGGCGGCGACCGAAAGGGTCAGAAGAAGGGAACGCAATCGCATGGAGGCTCCTGAAGACATGATCCTGTTTCACCCGTCGTCGCACTCCCGCTTTGCCCCCATATGTCGCGATGCAGCCCGAATGTTGCGCAAGAATTTTATGTTGCAACATATCATTATTTGATGTTGTATCATTTCATCTCGCCCGAGAATCCGGCAGGACCGGCGGTCGCGGGAGAGGATGCACAGGCAGAGGAGCCGAACGATGCGACTCATGGCGTTGGGAACGGGACAAGGGCAGGCGGGTCAGCAGGATATGGGCGCGCGCTACGGCGCCGCGCGAAAGTCGCCGCTGGGACTGGGCGGAACGGTGGCGGTCCATGCGCTGGTAATCGGCGCCTTCCTGCTGATCCCCAGAGAGGTGATCGAAACCGCTTTCACGCCGCCGCCGCTGACGACGACCCATATCCCGCTTTCCCCACCGCCCGAGCCGATCGTGGAGCCGCAGGCCGATCCGAAGATCCAGGCCCGCCCCCGTCAGCAGCAGCCCACCGTCGCCGACCCGGTGGTGGTCCTGCCCAACGGCGATCCGCCCATCACCGTGACACCCGGATCGGGGACCGGGACCGATCCGGGACCGGCCATCATCCTTCCCCCCGTCGAACCGCCGCGCCCGCCAGTACTGACCGAGCCGTCGATCGATCCGCGCGCCATGGCCGCGTTCCAGCCGGACTATCCCGGCGCCATGATTCGCCAGGGACTGGAAGGCGCGGTGACGGTTCGCGTGACGATCAGCCCGGAAGGGCGCGTCACCGATATCGAGAAACTGTCGGCGACCGATGAAAGCTTCTGGCTCGCGACCCAGCGGCACGCACTGCGCAAATGGCGCTTCCGCCCGGCGACTCGCGACGGGGTTGCGATCAGTGCGACCAAATCGCTGACCGTGCGGTTCACGCTGACGGATCGGTAAGGTCCGCGGTCTCCGGCCTTCGGCGTCGCAAATCCTGCACCTCCTGCCCGGGAGGGTTGCAGGAGAATGGAGCAGGCATGGACCATTTTGCATCTGCGCCCGCCCTGTCCTATAAGGGCGGCATGGCGATCTTTCCCCGTCCCGTTTCCCCCAAGAGCGCGCTTGGCGACTTCTGGGGCTATTTCCGTCAGCAGCGCCAGCATAAATGGCCGCTGCTGGGCCTGTCCGTCGCGCTCACCTGGGTGATCGTGTGGACCTTCGTCATCGACGCGAACACCAATACGATGCCGACGCGCAACAAGATCATCTATGTCGAAAGCTGGGACGCGAACCGATCCGACGCGGCGATCATCCTCCAGCAAAAGATCGACTTCGCCAAGCGTGAGGCGGCGCTGCTCAAGCAGCAGAAGAAGATGCAGGGCTATGCCGACGCCTTCGGCATCGAATGGCGCGCGGAAGAGGCCCGCAATACCGCAAGGCGCAAGGAAGCGGTCAAGGCGATCGACGCACTGCTCGACGAGCGGCTGGCCAAGGCGGAAAAGGCCGCGCCGAAAGCGGGCGCCGCCCAGCCCTGACCGGCATGACTTCGCCCCGAGACGACACGCGCCTGATGGCCGCGGCCATCGCCCTGTCGCGGCGCGGGCGCGGCCTTTCCACGCCCAATCCCAATGTCGGTTGCCTTGTCGTCCGCGACGGCCAGGTCGTCGGACGCGGCTGGACCCAGAAGGGCGGCCGCCCCCATGCCGAGGCGCAGGCGCTGGAGCAGGCGATGGACCGGGCGCGCGGGGCTTGCTGCTATGTGACGCTGGAACCCTGTTTCCACCTGTCCCCACGCGGCCCGCGCTGCGCCGATCTGATGGCGCGCGCCGGGGTTTCCCGCGTGGTGATCGCGCTGCGCGATCCCGATCCACGCACCGATGGACAGGGCGCCGCCTGGCTACGCGATCGGGGCATTGCCGTCGAAATGGGGCTGATGGCGGACGAGGCGGCCGCCGCGATGGCGGGGTTCGTGTTACGCCAGACGCTGGGCCGACCGCATGTGACGCTCAAGCTGGGCCTCTCGCTCGACGGCCGGATCGCGCTCAGGGACGGGGCGAGTCGCTGGATCACCGGGCCGGACGCGCGCGCCCACGCCCACATGGAGCGGGCGCGGCATGACGCCATCCTGGTGGGTGGGGGCACGTTGCGCGCCGATGCGCCCCGCCTCGACGTGCGCCTGCGCGGGCTGGAGGATCGCTCGCCCCGCCGGCTGCTGCTGACCCGGAAGGATGCGCCCAGGGGCTGGACGCGGATCGGCGCGCCCGAAGAAATCGCCGCGCTCGACCGGGTGGACCATCTGCTGGTCGAGGGCGGCGCGGAAACCGCAGCGGCCTTTCTGCGCGCGGACCTGGTGGACCGGCTGCTCCTCTATCGCGCGCCGATCGTCATCGGCGCCGGGCTGGCGGGGATCGGCGACATCGGCCTTGCCGACCTGGCCCACGCTCATGACCGCTGGCGCATCGCCGAAACGCGTGCGCTGGGCGTCGACCGGCTGGAGGTTTACGAGCGGGTGCGGAGCGCCTAGATCAGCGCGCGACGCATCCCGTTCTGAAGGAACGGACGGAATTCAGGAACTGTCGCTTTATGTTCACCGGCATCATCACCGACATCGGCATCATCCGCAGCCATGAGCAGCGCGGCGACCTGCGGCTCGTCATCGGCTGCGCCTATGCCATGGACGGCGTCGCGATCGGCGCGTCGATCGCCTGTTCGGGCGCCTGCCTGACGGTGGTGGAAAAGGGCGAGGACTGGTTCGCGGTCGACCTGTCGGCCGAAACGGTGGCGCGCACCGCACCGCGCCTGTGGGAACAGGGCGGCCGCCTGAACCTCGAGCGCGCGCTCAAGGTCGGCGACGAACTGGGTGGCCATATCGTCACCGGCCATGTCGATGGCATCGGCTATCTGGTGTCGGCCGTCCATGAAGGCGATTCGACCCGGCTCGTCATCCGCGCACCGGCCGAACTGGCGCCGGCCCTCGCCACCAAGGGCTCGATCACCCTCGACGGCATCTCGCTGACGGTGAACAGCGTCGAGGACCAGGCCGATGGCAGCGTGCATTTCGGCCTCAACATCATTCCCCACACCGCCGCCGCGACGACGCTGAACGCGCTGCCCGAAAGCCGCGCGTTCAACCTGGAGATCGACGTGCTGGCACGCTATCTCGACCGGATGCAGAGCCTTCGCAACCGCACAATGTGATTGCGCCTTGCAATAATCACATTGCGGTGTGATATACGCCCCCTATCCCATCCGGGGAAGGAGTCGTTTCATGTCGTCTGCACTTCTCGATACCGTCCGCACCCTCGTCACCGACGGCGGCATGTCCCGTTCCGGCCTGGCCCGGGCCGCTGGCCTGCACGCCAATTCGCTGCGCAAGCTGGGCGAGGCGGACTGGAATCCGACCGCCGAGACGCTGGGCAAGCTGGAAGCCTATCTGCTGAAGCGCGAGGGCGGCACCGCGCTCGCCAGCCCCGAAGAGATCATCAACGAGGCCCGCAACGGCCGCATGTTCATCCTGGTCGATGACGAGGATCGGGAAAATGAGGGCGACCTCGTCATCCCCGCACAGATGGCGACCCCCGATGCGATCAACTTCATGGCGACCCATGGCCGCGGTCTCATCTGCCTGGCGCTGACCAAGGACCGGGTCGAGCATCTGGGCCTGGACCTGATGAGCCGCAACAACGGCACCCGGCACGAAACCGCCTTCACCGTGTCGATCGAAGCGCGCGAGGGCGTCACCACCGGCATCAGCGCCGCCGACCGCGCCCGCACCATTTCCGTCGCGATCGACGGGTCGAAGGGCAAGGCCGACATCGTGACGCCGGGCCATGTCTTCCCGCTGGTGGCCCGCGACGGCGGCGTGCTGGTACGCACCGGCCACACCGAGGCGGCGGTCGACGTGGCGCGGCTCGCGGGCCTGAACCCCTCGGGCGTTATCTGCGAGGTGATGAAGGATGACGGCACCATGGCGCGCCTCGACGACCTCATCCCCTTCGCCCAGAAGCACAAGATGAAGATCGGCACGATCCGTGACCTCATCGCCTATCGCCGCCGCCACGACCATATGGTCGAACGCCGCGCGGAAGCGAACTTCCAGAGCCAATGGGGCGGCGAATGGAAGGCGATCACCTTCTATAACAAGGCGACCCATACCGAGCAGATGGTGTTGCAGAAGGGGCATGTCGTGCCCGACCAGCCGACTCTGGTGCGGATGCATCAATTGTCGCTGCTGGACGATGTCTATGGAGCCAACGGCAAGCGCGCGGGCCTGCTCGCCCGGTCGATGGAAATCGTGGCGGAGGAAGGCGCCGGCCTCATCGTGATGCTGACCGGCAGCCAGCGCGACGATTTCCTGACCCAGAGCATCCGGTCCCATGCCGGCCAGAAGGTCGCCGGCATGGACGAACTGCGCGACTATGGCGTGGGCGCACAGATACTGGCGGAGCTGGGCGTGCATGACATGGTCCTGCTCAGCAACAGCCACCACAGCCTGATCGCGCTTGACGGCTATGACCTGTCCGTGGTTGGGCAGCGGCCGATCGAACTGTAAGAGGATATCAGCATGGCCAAGTTCCTGATCGTCGAAGCGCGCTTCTACGACCATCTCAACGACCTGCTGATCGAAGGCGCGAAGGCCGCGCTGGACGATGCCGGCCACAAATATGAGGTGGTGACGGTGCCGGGCGCGCTGGAGATTCCCGGCGCGGTGGCGATGGCGGCGGAAACCGGCCGCTATGACGGCTTCGTCGCGATCGGCGTCGTGATCCGCGGCGAAACCTATCATTTCGAAGTGGTGTCGAACGAAAGCGCGCGCGGCCTGATGGCGCTCAGCATGGACGGCATCGCCATCGGCAACGGCATCCTGACCGTGGAAAATGAGGAGCAGGCGCTGGTGCGCGCCCGTCCCGACCAGAAGGACAAGGGCGGCGAAGCGGCCAAGGCGGCGATCGCCATGCTGGCGCTGCGCGAAAAATTCGGCGCCTGATCCGGCCCCGAAGACTGGCAGGAAAAAGCCGGGCCGGACCCGATGTCCGGCCGGGCTTCTGATTCAGGCCGCCGCCTTTTCCTGCTCCAGCGTCGGATAGTCGGTATAGCCCTCGGCCGTTGGACCATACCAGGTCGTCATCTCCCGGGGCGGATTGAGCGGCGCGTCGGTCCGAAGGCGCTCGACCAGATCGGGATTGGCCATCAGCGGGCGGCCGAAGCTGATCGCGTCTGCCAGCCCGCTGGCCAGGTCCGCCTGCGCCCGCTCCGCGTCATAATCGCTGTTGAGCACCAGCGGCCCCTTGAAATGCTGGCGGATCAGCGGGGACTGGCGCGGGACGTCGGTGGCGCCGAAGGTGCCGTCCGGTCCGGGTTCGCGCAATTCCAGGAAGGCAATGCCGATCGCGTCGAGTACATCGGCGGCATGGGCAAAGAGGCTGGCCGGATCGCTGTCGTTCACCCCCTGCGAATCGCCGTTGGGCGACAGGCGCACCGACACGCGGTCAGCGCCGATCGCATCCACCACCGCCTGCGTCACCTCGCCCAGCAGGCGCACGCGATTTTCGACGCTGCCGCCATAGGCATCGTCGCGGAAATTGCTGTTGTCGCGAAGGAATTCGTCGATCAGATAGCCGTTCGCGGCATGGATCTGCACCCCGTCGAAGCCGGCGGCGATCGCATTGTGCGCAGCGCGGACATAGCTGTCGATCAGCCCCGGAATTTCCTCCAGCGCCAGCGGCCGCGCGGTCTCGTAGGGCTTCTTGCCCTCATAGGTATGCGCGTCGCCGGGCGCCGCGGTAGCGCTGGCAGACACCGGCTGCTCGCCGGTCACGCTGCTGTGGACGGCGCGGCCCATATGCCAGAGCTGGACGATGATCCGGCCGCCCTTGTCATGCACGGCCTGCGTCACCGGCTTCCAGGCGGCGACCTGCTCGTCGGACCAGATGCCCGGCGCATAGGGCCAGCCCAGCGCTTGGCGCGAAATGCCGGTCGCCTCGCTGATGATCAGGCCGGCCGAGGCGCGCTGTGCATAATAATCGGCCATGATCGGGGTGGGTACATGGTCGCGGGTGGCGCGACCGCGGGTCAGCGGGGCCATCAGCACGCGGTTGGGCGCGCTGACCGCGCCGAGTTGGACGGGATCGAACAGGGTCGTCACGAAATTCTCCCTCATCATGGTTGCAAAATGCAACGGGACTTGATGCGCAAAGCCAGCTAGGGAGCCGCCATGCCGACTTCAACCCCTGCCGCGACAATCATCATGCCGCGCGCCGCCTTTCCCGCCCTGATCCTGGCGAACCTGATCCTGCCGCTGGGGCCGGTGCTGGTGCGGCTCTCGGACGTCGGCCCGGTCGCTGCGGCCTTCTGGCGCCTCAGCCTCGCCTTGCCCTTCCTCGTTCTGCTGGCGCTGCCGGGACTGAAGCGCACGCCGCCCATGCGGCGTGAATGGATCGCCCTCGCCCTGTCCGGATTGGTGTTCGCGCTGGACCTCGCTGCCTGGCATATCGGCATTCTCTACACCAAAGTCGCCAATGCCACGATTTTCGGAAATCTGAGCGGCCTGTTCCTGCCCGCCTGGGCGCTGCTGGTGCTGCGCCAGCGCCCGACAGCGATCCAGGCCGCCGCGCTGGCGCTGGCCGGCACGGGCGCGCTGATGATGATGGGCGGCAGCTATGAACTGTCCATCGGCAATTTCCATGGCGACCTGCTCTGCCTGCTCGCGGGGATATTCTACACCGCCTATCTGCTGATCGTGCAGGGCGCGCGCGAACGGCTCGACGCCTGGTCGGTGCTGGCGGCGTCGAGCGCGGCAAGCACCCCGGTGCTGCTGCTCTGCGCGCTGGCGCTGGGCGAAACCATCATGCCGCACGACTGGACGCCGCTCATCCTGCTCGCCCTGTCCAGCCAGCTGGTCGGCCAGGGGCTGCTCACCTACGCAATCGGCTGGTTCTCGCCGCTGGTCCTGGGACTGAGCCTGCTGCTGCAACCGGCCGTGTCGGCGCTGCTGGGGTGGCTGCTGTTCGACGAGTGGCTGGGTCCGATCGACATGCTGGGAACGGCGGCAGTGGCGGCCGCGCTGGTGCTTGTGCGCCTGCCGGGACGCGCCTGATTTGCTGGCCGCGATTTCCGAGCCCTCCGCTGTTCCATCTGACGGGAAATCGCTCTAGGTTGCCCGGCATGAGCGACATCTCCGACCTCACCCTCGATGAAATCCGTGCCCTGCTGGCGCCCGGGCTGGCGCGCCACGCCGCCTTCGACGGCTGGCGACCCCAAGCGGTTGCGATGGCGTCGGCGGAGAAAGGCGTCGATGCCGAAATCGCCCAGCTCGCCTTCGCCGACGGCGCGGTCGACATGATCGACGCCTGGTTCGCCAGCATCGACGCCCGGATGAGCGACGCGCTCCCCGCCGAGGCGCTGGCGACATTGTCGATTCGTCGGAAGATCATCGCCCTGGTCGAAGCCCGGCTGGCGCTGCTGGCGCCCGATCGCGAAGCGTTGCGTCGCGCGCTCGCCATCCTCGCCCTGCCGACTAACGCCCCGCGCGCGGCAAAGCTGGCCTGGCGCGCGGCCGACATCATGTGGCGCGCCGCCGGCGACACCGCGACCGATTTCAATCACTACAGCAAGCGCACGACGCTGACTGCGGTCTATGCCTCCACCCTGCTGGTCTTCGTCGATGACGAGAGCGAGGACCATGCCGACAGCCGCGCCTTCCTCGCGCGCCGGATCGAGGGCGTGATGCGGTTCGAACAGGCCAAGGCCAAATGGAAGGGCATCGGCGGCGGCGAACGGCTCAGCCTGTCGCGCTTCATCGGTCGGCTGCGCTATCCGCCAGCATGATCTGCCGTCGCGGGGCCACGATTCCCGCTGGCCATTTCGTATCGGTATTGATAGTCACTCGCAGAAATAGCCTGTGAGTGCTTTCCCTTGCGTCTGACCGACCTGCCTTTGCGCCAACCCGCCTATGTCGACCTGATCGACTGGTCCGCCCTCTCCGCTATCGAGGGGCAGCGCCTGCGGGAATTCGGCCTGTGCGAGGGCGCTAGCGTCGAAACGCTGCACCATGGTGGCTTTTTCGGACGCGGGCCTATCGCCTGCCGGATCGGCCGCATGACCATCGCCATGCGCCGCAATCATGCTGCCGCCGTGACCGTCCGTACTGGACCGCAGGAGGGCGACGCATGAGCGGCCTGCCCCTGATCGCGCTGGTCGGCAATCCCAATGCGGGCAAGAGCGCGCTGTTCAACGCCCTGACCGGCGCGCGGCAGAAGCTCGGCAATTATCCGGGCGTGACGGTGGAGCGCAAGGCCGGCCGCTTGTCGCTGTCGGACGGCCGCCCGGTCGAGTTGGTCGATCTGCCCGGCACCTACAGCCTGGACCCGGCCAGCCCGGACGAGCAAGTGACGCGCGACGTGGTGATGGGCCGGCAGGTCGGCGAGAGACGGCCCGATGCCCTGGTGATCGTAGTCGACGCGGCCAATCTGGACAATCATCTGCGCTTCGCGCTGGAACTGATCGCGCTCGGCCTGCCGACGATCGTCGCGCTCAACATGGTGGACCTCGCCACCCGCGACGGGCTGGAACTGGACGCCGCCATCCTGTCGCGCGAACTGGGCGTGCCGGTCGTTTCGACCGTTGCAGTGCGCAAGCGCGGGCTCGATCATCTGCGCACCGAACTGGAAAGCCTGCTGAACGGCGCGCCGCGCCCCTATCCTGCCGGACAGGACCGGGATTTCGACGCGACCCGGCGCGAAGCTCAACGGATCGCGCGCGCCACGATCGTGCGCGAAACGCCCTCGCGTCGCCTCACCGCGGCGGTAGACAGGGTCGCTCTGCATCCCGTCTTCGGCCTCATCCTGCTGCTCGGCCTGCTCTTCATCATGTTCCAGGCGGTCTATGCCTGGTCGGAAGCGCCGATCGCCATGATCGAGGGCTTTGCCGAAGCGGCCGCCAACGCGGCCCGAGACGCCCTACCCGACGGCATTCTCCGCTCCTTCCTGGTCGACGGCGTCATCAATGGCGTGGGTTCGGTGGTGGTGTTCCTGCCGCAGATCCTGATCCTCTTCTTCTTCATCCTGATGCTGGAGGCGACCGGCTACATGGTCCGCGCCGCCTTCCTGATGGATGGGCTGATGGCGAAGGTGGGCCTTTCGGGCCGCGCCTTCATTCCGCTGCTTTCCTCCTTCGCCTGCGCCATTCCCGGCATCATGGCCACGCGCACCATCTCCGACCCCAGAGACCGGCTGACCACCATCCTGATCGCGCCGCTGATGACCTGTTCGGCGCGCCTGCCGGTCTATGCCGTCATCATCGGCGCCTTCATCCCGGCTCGCGACATTTTCGAGTTCGGGGGGGGCCTCGGCATCGGCCTCCAGGGCTTCGTACTCTTCTGCCTCTATGTCGCGGGCATCGTCGGCGCCATGCTGGTCGCCCTCGTCCTGCGGCTCACCGTCACCAAGGGCGCGAGCGGCGGCTTCCTGATGGAAATGCCCAAATATCAATGGCCGCGCCCGCAGGACATCCTGCTTGGCCTGTGGCAGCGCGCGATCATCTTCCTCAAGCGCGCGGGCACCATCATCTTCGCCTCGACCGTGATCCTGTGGCTCCTGCTCAGCTTCCCGCGCGTGCCGGACGGCGATCCCACCAGCCAGGTCGACCATTCGATCGCGGGCCGGATCGCGAGCGGCCTCAATGTCGTGCTCGAACCGATCGGCTTCAACCGCGACATTTCGCTGGCGCTGATCCCCGCCATGGCCGCGCGCGAAGTCGCCGTGTCGGCGCTCGCGACCGTCTATTCGATCGACGCGGGCGATGACGAGGCAGCGCTGGAACAGAGCCTGGGCGACCGGCTCAAGAACCAGTGGCCGCTGCCGACCGCCCTCGCCTTCCTTGCCTGGTTCATCTTCGCGCCCCAGTGCATTTCCACCATCGCGGTGACGCGGCGCGAGACCAATGGCTGGAAATGGCCGATGTTCATGGTCGGCTATCTCTTCGTGCTGGCCTATGTTGCGGCGGGCCTGACCTATTGGACCGCGACGGCGCTGGGCGTGGGATAAGGGGGATTGGCCGGCGACCGGAAAGGTCGTTCGGCACGCCCAGCCGCTCTCCAACCGCGGTTCGCGATTTTGCGGCGGATCAAGGCCGGGCGCTCCATGACGGGATAACGGGGCCGGACATCGACCCACGGACGTCCACCCATGCCCACCCTGCCCTTCCTTCTTTCCGTATGGGCGCTGCTGCTGACGCCTGGCCCCACCAACATGCTGATGGCGCTGTCCGGCGCGCAGGGCGGATGGCGCCGGACGGCACGGCTCGTGCCGGTGGAAATGGCGGCCTATCTGGCCGTCGTACTGCCGGTCGCGATGCTGGGGACGGAGGTCATGGCCGACTGGCCCCGACTGGCGCAGACGGTCAAGCTCGCGGCAGCGGCATGGGCGCTCCATCTGGCGCTGGCGCTGTGGCGCACGCCCATGGAGGGGGCCGTCGCACCCGCCGTGGACGCACGCCGGCTGTTCGTCACCACCCTCCTCAATCCCAAGGGGCTGATCGTCGCGCTGGCGCTCTTGCCGCCGCCGCGCGCACCGGCCTTCCTGCCGCATGTTGCCCTGTTCGCTGCCTCCATTTTCCTCTGCGCGCTGTTCTGGACGGCACTGGGCGGGCAATGCGGGGGCCGTGGCGACGGGCACCGGGCGCCCTGGCTCCGCCGCGCGGCCGCATCCTGGCTGGCGCTGCTTTCGGGCGGCCTCGCCCTTGGCGCGCTGGCGCATTGAACCTGCGCCCAAGTCCGTTCTGGACCTCCCAAAACAGGCCGCTATAAGGGCCGGCTAACGCGTTGGAGGAAACATGGCAGGCTCGGTCAACAAGGTCATTCTGGTCGGCAATCTCGGCGCCGATCCGGAGGTCAAGAGCTTCCAGAATGGCGGCAAGGTGTGCAATCTGCGCATCGCCACGTCCGAAAGCTGGAAGGACCGCATGACCGGGGAGCGCAAGGAGCGCACCGAATGGCATAGCGTCGCCATCTTTTCCGAAGGGCTGGTGGGCGTCGCCGAACGCTTCCTGCGCAAGGGATCGAAAGTCTATATCGAGGGCCAGCTGCGCACTCGCAAGTGGCAGGACCAGTCGGGCAATGACCGCTACACCACCGAAGTCGTGCTTCAGGGACTGGGATCGGTGCTGACCATGCTGGACGGCGCGCCGGGCGCCGGCGGCCAAGGCGGCGGCGGCGGCCGTTCGCAGGGCGTGAGCGACTGGAGCGGCGGATCGAGCGGCTTTGGCGGCGGCGACTATGATGATTTCGGCGGCGGTCAGGGCGGCGGCTTCGGCGGCGGACGCGGCTCGTCGGGCGGCGGCAATTTCGGCGGCGGCAGCCGTGGCGGTGCGGGCAGCCCCAATTTCGACAATGACCTGGATGATGAAGTGCCCTTCTGAGGCGCACGCTGCCAGGACATGAAAAAAGGGCGGCTCCCCCCCTCGGGGGCCGCCCTTTTTGCTGGCCGCCCGCCCTCCGGCGGGCCGCGATGGTCCGATCAGCGGGCCAGCTCTTCCTGGGCGAAGGCGCGGATATGATCCTTGAGATCGGCGCGCTCCAGCGCCAGCGCGAGATTGGCCTCGATATAGCCGGCCTTGGACCCGCAGTCGAAGCGGCGGCCGTCGAAGGTCACGCCGTGGAACGGCTGGCTCCCGATCATGGAGGCCATGGCGTCGGTCAGCTGGATTTCCCCGCCTGCGCCTTTTTCCTGGGTCTCCAATATCTTCATCACCTGCGGTTGCAGGATATAGCGGCCCGGCACGATCAGGTTCGACGGCGCGGAGCCGAGCGCGGGCTTTTCCACCAGCCCCTTCACCTCGGTCAGCGCGCCATCGCGGGCGCCCGGATCGATCACGCCATAGCTGGGCGTCTGGTCCATGGGGATTTCGAGCGCGCAGACCAGATTGCCGCCGACCTTGTCATAGGCGTCGACCATCTGCTTGAGGCAGCCACGGCCGGGCGCGCCCTTCATGAATTCATCCGGCAGCAGGATGGCGAAGGGCTCGTCGCCCACGATGTCGCGGGCCACCCAGATCGCATGGCCCAGGCCCAGCGGCTCCTGCTGACGCAGGAAGACCGCGTTGCCCGGCATCAGCCGCGTGCCGTCCAGCGCGGACAGATCCTTGCCGCGTTCGCGCTGGGTCGCCTCAGCCTCGTAGGCGATGTCGAAATAATCCTCGATCGCGCCCTTCCCCCGGCCGGTGACGAAGATCATCTGCTCGATCCCCGCCTCGCGAGCTTCGTCGACCGCATATTGGATCAGTGGCCGATCCACCACGGGCAGCAATTCCTTGGGTACCGCCTTTGTTGCTGGAAGAAAACGGGTGCCAAGACCGGCAACCGGAAAGATGGCTTTGCGAATAGGCTTGTGAGACATGCTGCTCCATTCTCGCTGCAACGCGAAAAACGCGTCTGGAATCGCGTGAAAGACCGTAGAGATATGCGCTTGCGCGCGCAACAACGCCTCAGACGGCGAGAAGTCTTTGCGCGACCTGTTCCAGCGCGGATATTTCCGTTTCGAGCTGGTCCAGGCTGACATGCACCTGATTGTTGCGCTGGTCGCGGCAGGCGAAACCGCCCGGTTCGGGCTGCTGGAAGCCCTGGATGATGAGCGCACGGAACCGGTCGATCCGCTGCATGTCGCGCTCGATCGCGGATATTTCGGTCAGCGCGCTGGCGTTGCGCCGGTCGCGCATCGCCACCATCGTGCGCAACTCGGTCATCAGCTTGGTCATGGTCGGCCGGGTTCGCGCGCCGATGGTGCGGACGTCCCCCATCGCATCGCGCAACATGCCGATCTTGGCCTCCAGGCTCTGCTCCAGCATGGTCCAGGCACAGACGAGCCGTCCCACCGCGCATAGCAGTGCCGCATCTTCCGGCGCATAGCCCGATACCGGCTTCACAGACATATCCGAAACAAGTTGCACACCCACGCCCGAAAACTCCTCTTATGGCCAAAGTCCTGCACAAAAGCGGAGGAAAAAGGCCAGAGCGGACGGACGCTCTCCCCGCACCAGCGGCACGGACCATCGGCAGACGTGCTAAATCGACGGCGAACCGAGTCGCGCACGCCAAGGGTCAGAAATCGATCGCGATTCCCTTTCGCTCCCAATCGCCATAGCGCACCGGGCTCAATTCCTCGTCATGGCGCGACGGGCTATCGATCGGGTCGGGCTGCGGCACAGGCGGGCTTTTGGAGAGATGAGCGGGCGGCTTTACATGCGCCGGGCGCTTGCCGTTGAAACGTCCCATAAGGCGGCCTTTCGATTGCGGGCGGGGCTTATCCACCCCATATTCATGCTGTCCGGGCTATCTGGGCCGCAAAGGAGCGAAGTGCAAGTGAGCGGAATGAAGACGACCATGTTGCTGGCGGCGCTGACGGCGTTGTTCATGGCGCTGGGCTATACGCTGGGCGGCAGCGGCGGCGCGGTAATCGCGCTGCTGGCGGCGGCCGGCATGAACCTGTTTACCTTCTGGAACGCGGACAAGATCGTTCTTCGGATGCACGACGCGCGCGAGGTCGACGCCGGTAGCGCGCCCGACTTCTATAATCTGGTGCGGGAACTGGCGCAGCGGGCGGGACTGCCGATGCCGCGCGTCTATATCATCGACCAGGATGCGCCCAACGCCTTCGCCACCGGCCGCAACCCCGAAAATGCCGCCGTCGCCGCGACCACCGGCCTGCTGTCTATGCTGAGCCGGGAGGAGGTGGCGGGCGTGATGGCGCATGAACTGGGCCATGTGAAGAATCGCGACACCCTCATCATGACGATGGTCGCGACGATCGCCGGCGCCATTTCGATGCTCGCCAATTTCGGCCTCTTCTTCCGCGGGTCGAACGAGGAGAATGGCCATGGCAACATCCTCGCCAGCTTGGCCGCGGTGATCGTCGCGCCCTTCGCCGCGATGATCGTGCAGATGGCGATCAGCCGCACCCGCGAATTTGGCGCCGACCGCGCCGGGGCGGAAATCAGCGGCAATCCCCATGCGCTCGCCTCTGCCCTCGCCAAGATTTCGGGCCGGGCCGAAATGATCCCCAATCCGGTCGCGGAGCGCAACCCGGCGGCGGCGCAACTCTATATCGTGCCGACCCATGTCAGCGAACTCTTCTCCACCCACCCGGCGACCGAAAAGCGCATCGCCGCCTTGCAGGACATTGCGCAGGAGATGGGCGCGCCGGCATTGACCGCAGCCCCGCGCGCGTCCGCCCTGTCACCCGCCCCACGACGCCGCCGCAGCGCGCTCGACCCGCACGGGCGCTGATGGTCGACGAGATCGGCGAGGTCGTAGTCGATGCGGCAGGCGTGGTGCTGCGCCATGCCGGCGGCCTGGTGGTCGACCTGACCGTCGAGCATGTCTTTTCCCGCCACACGGCGCGCTTCTTTCATGGGGTTGGCCGCCGGGTGATCGCGCTGGTCACGCTGGGCGGCAAGCGCATCCCTTCCTCGCTCCGCACCGTGCCCAAGGGCGTCCATGCACGGCCTCGCCGGTCGGACTGGCTGGCGCTCTGGATCGGCATCCTGTCCTGGATCGCCCTGTTCATGGGCATCGGCATCGGCGTCTCCCATTTTCTTTGAGGGCGAAAGCGCGTAGGGGCCGCTGATGCCCCGCCGCCCTGCCCCCCGTTCCGCCGCGCCCCGCGCCGACGATGTCCCCGGCTTTCCCGCGCGCCGCGCCGCTTTGCGGCTGCTGGACGCGGTGCTGCGCCGGGGCGATCCGCTGGAGCTGGCGCTGCATGGCGCCGCGCAGGGGCTGCCGCCCGCCGACCGCGCGCTGGTTCACGCGATCGCCGCCGAGGTGCTGCGGCACCTGCCCGATCTCGACGCGCTGATCGACGGCGCGACGAAGCAGGTGCTGCCCGACGATGCCAAGGCGCGGATGGTGCTGCGCATCGCGCTCGCGCAGGTGCTGCGGATGGACACCCCGCCCCATGCCGCGATCGCCACTGCCCTGCCCCTGGTCGATGGCGGCCCGCGCAAGCTGGTCCATGGCGTGTTCGGCACGGTGACGCGCAGTGCGCCCGCCCTCCCCGATCCGCCGACCCTGCCCGCACCGGTCGCCGAGCGCTGGGCGCGCCAATGGGGCGAGGCGATGCCGCAAGCGGCGGCGCGCGCCTACGCCGTGCGCCCGCCGGTCGACGTCAGCCTGCGCGATGCGAATGCGACAGCGACATGGACAGATGAACTGGGTGGCGCCTCCTTCGCGCCCGGCCATGTGCGCCTGCCAGCCAATCCCGATCAGGGCGGCGCGGCCATCCCAGACCTGCCGGGCTTCGCCGAGGGCGCCTGGTGGGTGCAGGACATCGCCGCCGCCTGCGCCGCGCGCCTGCTGGGACCGGGCACCGGCGAAGATGGGCCGCGCCATGTGCTCGACCTGTGCGCCGCGCCCGGCGGCAAGACGATGCAGCTCGCCGCCGCAGGCTGGCGCGTTACCGCCGTCGACCAGTCGAAGAAAAGGCTGGAGCGGCTGGCCGAGAATCTCGCCCGCACCGGCCTGTCCGCCGACATCGTGCAGGCCGACCTGCGGCAGTGGCAACCCGACGCACCGGTGGACGCCATCCTGCTCGATGCGCCCTGTTCGGCGACCGGCATCTATCGCCGCCATCCCGACGTGCTGCACCGCATCGGTCCGCGCCAGATCGCGGAACTGGCGGAATTGCAGGGTGAGCTGCTTGCCCGCGCCGCGGCGTGGGTCAAGCCGGGCGGGCGCATCGTCTACGCCACCTGCTCGCTCGAACCCGCGGAGGGCGAGGAACAGGTCGAACGCTTCCTGGCCGCCCATCCCGATTTCACGCTGCTGCCGGCCGAAGCGGGCGAACTGCCCACAGGCATGGCGCCGACGCCGCAGGGCTGGCTGCGCAGCCTGCCCGACATGCTGGACGCCCAGGGCGGCGTCGACGGATTCTTCGTCGCGCGACTTGCAAAGCGGGCCAACTAAGCCTTAACCATAAGGGCTCAGAATGGATCGTCCGTTTCACAAGGTGCGCCGCCCATGCGTCCGACCGAGCCATTGCCGCTGAACCATAGCTGGCCGCTCTATGCGCTGCGCGACCATCTGTCGCCGGTGCTTCTCGATCCGACCATCGCCCGCAACGATATCGCGCTGGCCGAACGGGGCCTAGGCCTCTGGTTCTGCGACCTCCAGGACAACCGTCTGAGCTGGACCGCCGGCGTCTACGACATATTCGGACTGGAGCGGGATCTGGACGTGCCCCGCCCGCTCGCCGTGTCGCTCTACGCTCCGGATTCGCGCGAGCCGATGGAGCGGCTGCGCGCCTATGCGATCCGCCACAAGCGCGGCTTCACCCTGGACGTGGACATCCAACAGGCCGACGGCATGGGCGCCTGCGCGATGCGGCTGATCGCCGCGCCGGTGGTGGACCGCGAAGGGAGCGTGGTCGCGCTCCATGGCGTCAAGCAGTTGCTGCCCCAGGGCGCGGCATCCTCGCCCCGCCTGGACCCGACGATTTTCGTCATGCTTTGAAGGCGGTTGCGCGGGCGCTGGCGAACAATCGCGACTCGTCCCCAAATCCCCGTTGCCCTTGCCCCCGGTGGCGATTAAGGCGAACGGTTAATGACCCGTCCGATCCTCATCTCGCCCTCCATCCTCTCCGCCGACTTCGCCCGCCTGGGCGAGGAGGTACGCGCCATCGACGAAGCCGGCTGCGACTGGGTGCATATCGACGTCATGGACGGCCATTTCGTGCCCAACATCACGATCGGCCCGGCGGTGGTGAAGGCGCTGCGCCCGCATACGAAAAAGACCTTCGACGTCCATCTGATGATCTCGCCGGTCGATCAGTTTCTGGACGCCTTCGCGGCGGCCGGGTCCGACATCATCACCGTCCATCCGGAGGCGGGGCCGCATATTCACCGCACCGTCCAGCATATCAAGTCGCTGGGCGTGAAGGCGGGTGTGGTGCTCAACCCCGGCACACCGGCCAAGATGCTCGACTATCTGATGGATGATGTCGACCTGATCCTGGTGATGAGCGTCAACCCCGGATTCGGCGGCCAGAGCTTCATCGAGAACCAGCTGCGCAAGATCGAGGCGATCCGCAAGATGATCGACAAGTCGGGCCGCGACATCCATTTGCAGGTGGATGGCGGCATCGACTTCACCACCGCGCCCAGGGCGATCGAGGCCGGCGCCGACGTGCTGGTGGCCGGCACCGCCACCTTCCGCGGCGGCGCGCAAGCCTATGCCGACAATATCCGGAAGCTGCGGGGCGGGTGAGCGAGCCCCGGCGCATCTCGGCCCGTTCCCGGCCCGAAGCGCCGTCCGCCGATGCCGGCGCCGACGGCATCGAGCAGGGCAAGCGCCTGATCCGCGTCGCGGATGACAAGGGGCTGTCCCTGGCCCAGCGGATCGCCAATCATTTCTACCTGCTGAGCTGGAAGACGCCGATCCACGGCCGCAAGCTCAAGGGCAAATATCCGCTCAAATTGCTCGCCGTGCCCGATGACGAGGTTCCGGGGGATGGACGCGCCGGGGCGGCGATCCGGGCCGGCTATTTCCTGTTCCGGGGGCAGAAGCAGCCGATCGCCACGCTCGACTTCGCCCGGCTTTCGGCCAGCCCCGCCTTTGCCGACTATCTGCACGGCTTCCGCTGGCTGCGCGATCTCGCCGGCAGCGCGTCGCGGGAGCAGGGCGCCCCGATCGCCGAGGCGGTGATGCGCAAATGGCTGGACGCCCATGCCGAAACCCCGAGCGAACCGGCCTGGCGCGCCGACAATGCCGGCTGGCGCCTGCTCTTCTGGACCGCCCACGCGCCGCTGATTCTTTCCTCCAGCGACCTCGTCTACCGATCGCTGGTGCTCAACTGCATCGCGCGCACCGCCCGCCATCTCGACCGGAGCGCCGACAAGGCGCCGATGGGCCTGCCGCGCCTTGTCGCCTGGAGCGCGATCCTGGCCGCCGCGCTGCTGATCCCCGGCGGGGAAGCGCGACGGATCTTTGGCGAAGCGGGCCTCAAGCGCGCGATCGAGAGCAGCTTCCATCCCGATGGCGGCATCGTCTCGCGATCCCCGCTGGCGCAGCTGGAGGCGATCATGGCGCTGGCCATGCTGCGCGCCGTCTATGACGTGCGGCGGGAAAAGGCGCCCGCCTGCCTGACCGACGCCCTTACCCGCGCAGTGCCCGCGCTGCTGGCCCTCACCCATGGCGATGGCGGGCTGGGCAACTGGCAGGGCGCGGGCGCGATCGCGCCGCAGACGGTCGAGGCGGTGGTGCAGGCCAGCCGGGTGCGCGCCCGGCCGCTGCGTCAGGCCCGCGACTGGGGCTATCAGCGGATCGCCGCCGGCACGACCGTGATCCAGATCGACGGCGCCCCGCCGCCGGTCGCGCGCCTCGCCGAAGCGGGCTGCGCCTCCACCGGCGCGATTGAGATCAGCGACGGGCCGGCGCGCCTGATCGTCAATTGCGGCGGTGCCGGGCTGGAAGGCGCGTGGATTCCCCGCGACCTGGCGCAGGGGCTGCGCACCACCGCGGCGCACAGCACGCTCGTCCTCAAGGACAGCAATTCCACCGCCCTGCTGCCCGACGGCACGCTGGGCAAGGGCGTGACCGAGGTCGAGCTAAACCGGCAGGAACTGGACAATGGCAGCCGGCTGGACCTCTCCCATGACGGTTATGTCCGCCGACTGGGCTATATCCATCGCCGCCTGCTGTTGCTGAGCGGCGACGGCAAGGAAATCCGGGGCGAAGACATGCTGACCCCGGCCGAGCGACGGCGCAGGCCCGGCAAGCAGCCGGTGGAACTGCGCTTCCACCTCGCGCCCGGGGTGGAGCCGACGCTGACGGCGGACAATCAGGGCGCCCTGCTCCGCCTCGATCTCGGCGCGCCCTGGCAGTTCCGCACCGGGACGGGCCTGCTCAGCGTCGAGGAAAGCCTCTGGGTCGATGGCGATGGCCGTCCCCATACCACCCGGCAGCTGGTCGTGACCAGCGAGGCGCTGCCCGGCGGCTCCAGCATCGGCTGGCTGCTCAAGCGGATGGCGTGAAGAGGGGCATCAGGCCGCCCGATCAGCCGCACAGATAGTCGCCGCTCTCGATCCGCGCCAGCCCGGCCGGATCGCGCGCATAGACATAGACCCAGGCCTCGACTGGCCCCGTCGGCCCCTCGACCACCATCCGCGCGCGCCGATATTCGTGCGGCGCGGGGGACAGCGGATCGCATTCCTCATAGCGATCCAGCCAGGCGAGGGTGGCATCGGCATCCTCCAGCGCCAACAGGTCGCCCGCCACCGGCCCGCCCGCGCCCGGCACGAAGCCCGGATAATCGGCGACCCGGTATAGCGCCCCGCCGATGCTGGCAGGCCCGACAAGCCGCGCCTCCGCCCATAGCCGCCGCGCCATCTGCCCGTCGAACCCGGCGCGAAGCGTCCCATAGACGAAGAGAAGGGGAGCACTCATGAAACCTCCGGAATTTTTCGCCACATTGCGGCAATTTTCCCCAAAAGGCAGAATTTTTTACACACGTTCAATTGGACTGGATCGAGGAAATGCGCGCAATTCCGCCAGAAACCGAAATTGGCACGCTCCCTGCAAAACTGCCGGCATCAAGGCCGGATGGTCCGGCCACTACATCAAGGAGTATCAGCCATGTCCATCGCCAAGTTCCAGAACGCCGCCCTCGCCCTCGTCGGCGCCGTCATGCTCGCCAGCCTGTTCGTCGGCGCAGCCGTCCCGGTGGTGCCGATCGCCTGATCGGCTCCGCCTCCCCATTCTAATATATCCAAGCAGAAGGCCAGACTCATGAACAACAGCTTCACCCTCGACCGCCGCAACGGCAAGATCATGGGCGTGTGCGCGGGCATCGCCAACCGCACCGGCATCGATGTCACATTGCTCCGCGTCGCGCTGGTTCTGCTGACGCTCTGCGCGCTGGGGCCGATTGGCGTCGTGGCCTATCTGCTCGCTGGCTGGCTGGCGGAGGGCTGATGCCTTCCCGGCCCGCGGTCGTCCCCATTCAAAGTCGCTGCAAAGTAAAAAGGCCGCCCTGGTTCAACCCAGGAGCGGCCTTTTGGCATCCCGAACAGTCGGGATGAAGATCGCGGTCAGACCGCGATCAGGCATAAAGCACCGAATAGAAAGTCAGCATCTGCACGCCGACCGCAACGGCCAGCACAGCGCCTTGAAAAGCCTGACGCATATTTTGCTCCATTGTTACAAGACTCGATCCCCCGTCCTGAGGGATGCGGGCCATTACGCCGGTCATATTCCTGTAACAATCGCAAAGGACGGCTTTCCGATTGCATCAAATGCAACAGCCCTGTTACCCCAAAGCCACCATCATCGCCTGGGCTGCGGCCGGATTGCGCGCCTTCGCGCCGCTGATGAAGAAGGTGAAGACGTCGCCCCGCTCCGCCTGCGCTTTCGCCCTGTCGGTCCAGCGGACAAGATCGTCGCGAGCATAGCCGGTCGGCTCGTCCTCGCTGGCACGCATCAACCGCATGTAGGAAAAACCGACATCATGGCCGGTGATCGCGGGATATTCGTCATGGTCGGCTAGGACCACCGCCGCCCCGGCCTCGCGCGCCAGTGAGAGAAAGGCCGGATCGTCGAAACTCTCGTGCCGCACCTCCAGCGCGTGGCGCAGCGGAACGCCCGCGACGCTGGCGGGCAGCAGTTTGAGGAAAGCGCCGAAATCGTCGGGATCGAACCGCTTGGTCGCCATGAACTGCCACAGGATCGGGCCCAGCCGATCGCCCAGTTCGGCGATGCCCTGCTCGACGAACCTGGCGATGGACTCGCCGGCTTCGGCAAGGACTTTCCGGTTGGTGCAATAGCGCGACGCCTTGACTGCGAACTGGAAGCCGTCGGGCACCGCACCAGCCCAGCCGGCGAAGGTCGCGGGCTTCTGGCTGCTATAATAGGTCGCATTGATCTCGGTCGCGGTCAGATGCTGCCCGACATAGGCCAGTTCGTCCTTCTGCCGCAGCCCCTGCGGATAGAAGCTGCCGCGCCATGGCTCATAGACCCAGCCGCCGATGCCTACCCTGATCCGTCCCGCCATCGCGCCGCTCCTCTGCCGCCTGTCCGGTCTGCCCACTTCTGATCGCGCCAGCCGATCAGAGCCAGCGGAAAAAGCGGGTGGCAATTATTGCGAACGACTCTTATTTGCAAATCAACCAAGGAGACGCCACCATGTCGCTCGACCTCATCAAGACCGGGACTTACCTGACCATCCACCTGACCGTCGGCTTCACCGTCGCCTATCTCATGACGGGGTCGGTCGCGCTGGCGGGTGGCATCGCGCTGATCGAACCGGTGATCAACGCCGTCGCATTCTTCTTCCACGAACAGGCTTGGAAGAAGATCCAGGCCCGGCCTCCCCGCGGCAGCGGGCGGGATTGGCTGCGCGGTCAGGCCGCCTTCGCCTGATATTGTCTATTTCGCTGTCTGCCGTTTCAGCCCGATCAGCCAGGGCTTGACGCCGCGCGTCGGCCGGGGCGTGCCATCCAGCCGGCGCGCGCGCAGGATCGCGATCGGCTTGACGATCATCTGCCCGCGCATCGGCCCCGACCCGCAACAAGTCGGAACGGCCAGTATCCGCCGCACCACGTCCATCCCGGCCACGACATGGCCGAAGGCGGCGTAGCCGATATAGTCGCCGCGCGCGTCCATGTTGGGCGTCGGGCCGATGGTGATGAAGAAATTGCCCATCGCCGAATTGGGCCGGTTGGGTCGCGCCATCGACAATGTGGCGTCGAGGTGGCGGATGCCCGTGCGGGTCGTCGGCTCGTGCGGGATCGGCGGCAGCGACCGGCGCGCATCGGTATCGATCCCGCCCTGGATGAGACCATATTTCGGATCGCTCTTGCGCCGCGCTGCCCGATAGAAGGTGACGCCGTCGAACCGCCCGTCGTCGACATAGGCCAGGAAATTGGCCGAGGTGCGCGGCGCACGCTTCTGGTCCAGCGCGACGATGATCCTGCCCACCGATGTCTCGATCGCGACGCGGGTAAAGCCGGGCGTGGGCCGGTTGGCGGGCAGCGCCGCCGCGGAAACCGGCGTTAGGCCCAGCAGCAGGACGAACAGGCAGAACAGGCGATGCATCGACGGACAGGCACTCGAAGCGGGCAAAAGGGAAGCCGCAGCCGTAGAGCCGCCGCAGGCGCCGCGCAACCGGCGCCACGCCCCCGCCCGGCGTCACCCGCCGTCGCGCGCCATCGCGTCCACGCGCGACCCTGTGACATGCCCCTCGGCCCAGCGTGCGGAAATGGGCACCGGATCGAATATGTGCCGCCCCAGCGCAACCAGCCCGGCGCCCGCGCTCAGACACAGGAAGCCGAACGCCGCGAGCAGATATTCGACCGGCGTCGCGCCATGCCGATGCGGCATCGGAACCAGCCTGCATAGAAGATGCACTGCGACACCGCCGACGATGGCAAGCAGCAGCCCGCCCGTCCGCAGCCCCAGATCCTGACCCCGCTTTCCGTGATTCGACATGCCGCTCTCCCTTGGTAGCGGCCCTCCATCTATCCAGCGGCGCATAGGGATTCGAGACGGGGCTAGCGCCCATCCCATAGTGTTTTCATAGCGAAGGCCGGCGGATCAGCCCTCGGCGATCAGCCGATAGCCGATGCCCAGCTCATTGACGATGAGCGCAGGCCGGGTCGGGTCCGCCTCAAGCTTCTGGCGCAGGTTGCGCACGACGATGCGCAGATAGTCGATGCGGCGGTCATGCTCCAGCGGCCAGGCTGCCTGCAATATCTTCTGGTGGGTCACGACCCGCCCCGGATGCAGCGCCATCTGGCCCAGAACGTCATATTCCTTGCGGGTCAGATGCACCTCCTCGCCGTCGCGGGTGACGGTCCGGTTCGCCAGGTCGATGACCACCGCGCCCGATCGCACCGCCGGCGGCGCGCCCTGCGCCTCGATGCGATCGCGGAGCGACGCGCGAAGCCGGGCGAGCACTTCCTCGCTGTCGAAGGGCTTGGTCACATAGTCGTGCGCGCCCAGGTCCAGCGCGGCGACCTTCTGGTCGGTCGCCTCGCGCGCCGACACGACGATGATCGGCGCGGGGCCGATGGCGCGGAGCAGCTGGATGATCTCCAGCCCGTCCCGGTCGGGCAGGCCAAGGTCGAGCAGGATCGCGTCCGGTTTCGCCCACCGGGCCTCCTCCAGTGCCTGCGCGGCGCTGGTCGCCTCCACCATATGGTATCCCGCGCGCGCCAGCGTGCCCTGCAACAGCCGGCGGATATGGATTTCATCGTCGACGACAAGAATCTGCTGCCCGCTCATAGATCGCTTTCCATCGCTGTCGCGCTCACCAGCAGTTCCTCCGGGAAATGGATGCTGAACGCCGCGCCGCGCCTGTCCTCCCGGTTCGCCGCGCGCACGGTCATGCCCATGCCTTCGGCAAATCCCTTCACGATGGCAAGGCCAAGGCCCGTGCCGCTGATCGACCGGTCCGATCCTTCCAGTCGGCGGAACGTCTCGAACACCTCCTGCTCGCGCCCCGGCGGCAGGCCCGGCCCTTCGTCCAGCACCGACAGGATCAACTCGCCATAGACCCGCTCGGCGCGGATCGTGATCGGCGTGCCGGGGTCGGCGTAGCGGCCGGCATTGTCGAGCAGGTTGAGCAGGCAATGGTGGAACAGCTGCGGGTCGACATTGACCAGCGGCAGGCTGGGCAGCACGTCCAGCCGGATCGGATGTCCTTCCAGCGACCGGCGCGCATCATGCGCCGCCGCGCCGACCGCATCGGTCAGGTCGACCGGCTCGACATGCAGCCGCAGCGCCCCGGCTTCGACACGCGCCATGTCGAGCAGATTGGCGACGAAGCGGTTGAGCCGCATCGCCTCGCTCTCGATCGTGTCGAGCAGCGGGTCGTCGATTCGCTTGCGCAGTTCCGCCGCTGCCCCCAGCACCGACGTCAGCGGGGTGCGCAGGTCGTGGCTGACCGAGGATAGCAGCGCGGCGCGCAGCCGGTCGCGCTCGCGCACCTTGTCGAGGTCGCGCATCTCCGCCTCCAGCCGCAGCCGTTCCAGCGCCAGCGCCGTCTGTTCGAGCAGGCTGCCGAGCAGCGCGAGCTGGTCCGACCGGATGGGGTCTCGCCCGTCGTCGCGGGCCAGGCCCAGCACCGCCAGCACGCGATCCCCGGCCTTGAGCGGCTGGAACTGCCAGTCCGACGCGGTCAGGCTCCCGGTTCCCCGTCCGGCGGCCTGTCCCGTGTCCCACACCCATTGGGCGGCGGCCAGCTCCATCGTTTCCATCCGCGCGCCCGCTTCGCTGGTCGCCTGCACCGTCAGGCCGGTGGCACCCATCTCCAGGATCACCACGCGCAGATTCAGGAGATGCGCGATCTCATGGCAGGCCGCGCCCATCACCTCGTCCAGGCTGCCCAGCGCGGTCAACCGCCGCAGATAACCGGCAAGCGCCGCATTCATCCGGGCGCTCGTCGCCGCCATGTCCGCCTGCGCCCGCACGCGCGAGGTCAGCTGGCTGGTGACGACCGCGACCCCCAGCAGCACGAAGATCGACACGATATTCTCGGGATTGCTGACCGTCAGCGTGCCAGTGGGCGGCAGGAAGAAGAAATTATAGGCGAGGCTGGACAGGATACCCGCGAACAAGCCGGTGCGCAGGCCGAACAGGCTCGCCGCCACCATGACCGGCACCAGGTAGAGCAGGCCGACATTGCCCAGGTCGAGGACGTGGAACAGGCCCGTCCCGCCCATCGTCACCAGCGCGACGAGCAGGATCGTCCACGCATAGCCCGATGGCGCGCCCCAGTCGCCCCGCCGGATCGCCGACAGCGGCCGGAAGCCGGGGCGCCTTCCGTCGAGCGGAAGGACATGGACGGCGACCCCCGGTGTCTCGCGCACCAGCCGGTCGACCACCGATCCATGCCGCCATTCGAACCAGCGCGATCGCATCGACTTGCCGACCACCAGCTGGGTGGCCCGCGCTTCGGCGGCATAGGCTTTCAGCCCCTCGACCACCGACGCGCCAGGCACCGTCGCCACAGTCGCGCCCAAGCTGGAAGCCAGGTTGAGCGCGGACGCGATCCTGCGCCTGTCCTCTTCACCAAATTGCTGCGCGCGGGGCGTTTCAATGTGGATCGCGCTCCACTGCCCCCGCGCCGCGTCGGAAATCCGCTTGCCAGCGCGGACCAGCTCTTCCGCGCCCGACAATTCGCTGACCGCCACCAGGATGCGCTCGCCACCCGCCCAGGTGCCGCCCAGCGCCTGCGCGCGCAGATCCTCCAGCATCTGCGCGTCGACCGCCTGCGCGGCGCGGCGCAGCGCCAGTTCGCGCAGGGCCGACAGGTTGGTCTTGGAAAAAAAGTGAGCGAGCGCGCGCGTCGCCTCCTGGGGCAGATAGACCTTGCCCTCCTTCAGCCGCTCGATCAGTTCGGCGGGCGGAATATCGACGACTTCGATCTCGGCCTGTTCCAGGATGTTGTCGGGCACGGTTTCCCGCACCCGGACACGGGTGAAGGAGGCGACGACATCGTTCAGGCTCTCGACATGCTGGATGTTGAGCGTCGAATAGACGTCAATCCCCGCGTCGAGCAGTTCCTCGACATCCTGGTAGCGCTTGGGGTGGCGGCTTTCCGGCGCGTTCGTATGCGCCAGCTCATCCACCAGCGCCAGCGCCGGACGCCGCTCCAGCAGCGCGTCGATGTCCATTTCGGTGAGGACATGCCCCTGATAGGCAATCGACCGGCGCGGCAGTATTTCGAGCCCTTGGGTCAGCGCCTGGGTCTCGATCCGGCCGTGGGTCTCGACCACGCCGACGACGACATCGGCGCCCGCTTTCTGTCGCGCGGCGCCCTGCACCAGCATTTCATAGGTTTTGCCGACCCCCGGCGCCGCCCCAAGGAAGATCTTGAGCCGGCCGCGGCCTTCCTGCGCGGCGGCGCGCAGCAAGGCTTCGGGGTCGGGCCGGTCGCGCTCGTTCAACGCGACGCGCGCTCGGGCACTGGCGGCAGCCGGTCAAGCTCCCGGTTGAGCGCCAATATATTCACATGATCCTCGCCCAGAAAGCCCAGCATGGGATGTTCGATATGACGGCGCACCAGATCGCGCAACCGCAGTTGCGAAACGCCGCGCACGTGGGCGATGCGGTCGACCTGCGCCAGCGCGGCGGCGGGCGACAGGTCGGGATCGAGGCCCGATCCGCTCGCCGTCACCAGATCGGCGGGGACCGGGCCGGTCACGCCCTCGCCCCGCCGCTTGTCGACATCGGCCTTGACCCGGTCGGTCAGGGCCTGCGCCGCCGGGCCGAGGTTGGAACCGGCCGAGGCCAGCCCGTCATAGCCCTTGCCCGCCGCCGAGGGCCGGGTCTGGAAATAGCGGTCGGACGTGAAGGCCTGGCCGATCACGGTCGATCCGATGATCGTCCCGCGCTCGTCCCGGACCAGGCTGCCATTGGCCTGCGCGGGCAGGACGGCCTGGCCGATGCCGGTCAGCGCCAGCGGATAGGCGATGCCCAGCAGGATGGCGAACAGGATCGTCATGACGATCGCGGGCCGCAGCGAGGAGAGGAAGTCTTTGCTCATGTCATGGCCTCCTTCAGGCCAGACCCAGGCCGGTGACGGCCAGGTCGATGATCTTGATGCCGGCGAAGGGCGCGATCAGCCCGCCCAGGCCGTAGACGGCAAGGTTGCGGGCCAGCAGCGGCCCCGCGCCCATCGGCCGGTAGGCGACCCCCCTGAGCGCCAGCGGCACCAGCAGCGGGATGATCAGCGCATTGAAGATGATGGCCGACAGGATCGCGCTCTGCGGCGTTCCCAGTCCCATCACGTTCAGCACCCCAAGGCCCGGATAGAGCGCCACGAACATGGCCGGGATGATCGCGAAATATTTGGCGACGTCATTGGCGACCGAGAAGGTGGTGAGCGCGCCGCGCGTCATCAGCATCTGCTTGCCCAGCCCCACCACCTCGATCAGCTTGGTCGGATCGCTGTCCAGGTCGACCATGTTGCCCGCCTCGCGCGCGGCCTGCGTGCCGGTGTTCATCGCAACGCCGACATCGGCCTGTGCCAGCGCGGGCGCGTCGTTGGTGCCATCGCCGCACATGGCGACCAGCCGCCCGCCCTGCTGCTCGCTGCGGATCAGCGCCAGCTTGTCCTCGGGCGTCGCCTGCGCCAGGAAGTCATCGACCCCTGCCTCGGCCGCGATCGCGGCGGCGGTCAGCGGATTGTCGCCGGTGATCATCACCGTGCGGATGCCCATGCGGCGCAGTTCGGCGAAACGTTCACGCACCCCGGCCTTGACGATGTCCTTGAGCGCGATCGCGCCCAGCAGCCGGCCGTCCTGCGCGACCGCCAGCGGCGTCATGCCGGCGCGGGCGATCTCGTCGGTCATGCGGCGCAACTCGGTGGCGGCGGCCGTCTCGCCCAAGCCCGGATTGGCCCGCAGGATCGAATCGACCGCCCCCTTCTGGATCAGCCGGTCGCCGATCCGGACGCCGGAAATGCGCGTCTGGGCGGTGAAGGGGATGACTTCGGCGCCTTCGGGCAGGGCGGTGGCGGACACATGGAATCGCTCGCGCGCCAGCAGGACGACCGATCGCCCCTCGGGCGTCTCGTCGGCCAGGCTGGCCAGCAGGGCCGCTTCGGCCAGCTGCTCCGGCCGTGTGCCGCCGACCGCGCGGAACTCCGACGCCTGCCGGTCGCCGATGGTGATCGTCCCGGTCTTGTCGAGCAACAGCACGTCGACATCGCCCGCCGCCTCGACCGCGCGGCCCGACTTGGCCAGCACGTTGAAGCGCACCAGCCGGTCCATGCCGGCAATGCCGATCGCCGACAGCAGGGCGGCGATGGTGGTCGGGATCAGCGTGATCAGCAGCGCAGCCAGGATCGCGACGGGAATGGTCCCGCCGGCATAGGCCGCGAACGCCGGAATGGTGCCGACCGCGATCAGGAAGATGATGGTGAGGCCCACCAGCAGGATGGTCAGCGCGATCTCGTTGGGCGTCTTCTGCCGTTCCGCTCCCTCCACCAGCGCGATCATGCGGTCAAGGAAGCCCTGCCCCGGATCGACCGTGACGCGCACCTTGATCTCGTCGGAAATGACGCGGGTGCCGGCCGTCACGGCGGAACGGTCGCCGCCCGCCTCGCGGATCACCGGCGCGGATTCGCCGGTGATCGCCGCCTCGTTCACCGACGCGACGCCCTCGATCACCTCGCCATCGGCGGGGATCAGGTCGCCCGTGGTGACGAGCACCAGGTCGCCCGCGCGCAACTGGCTGGCGGGCACGTCCTCCGTGCCGCCATTCTTCACCCGGCGGGCGGTCAGTTCCGCCTTGGTGGCGCGCAGCGACGCCGCCTGCGCCTTGCCGCGTCCTTCGGCCAGCGCCTCGGCGAAGGTGCCGAACAGCACCGTCAGCCACAGCCACAGCACCAGCTGAAGCTTGAAGCCGACCGCCAGCCCGTCGCCGCCGATGCCGAGCAGGACGGTCATCAGAAGCGCGACACAGGCGGTGACGAACATCACCGGGTTGCGGATCAGTTCCTTGGGATTGAGTTTCTTGAAGGCGTCGCCGATCGCCGGAACGATCAGTTCGGCCGTGAACAGGGATTTACTGGTAGCGCGTGCCATCCGGCGCCCCTTCTCAGGAAAGTTGGCCATGGATCATCGCAAGATGATCGGCGATGGGACCGAGCGCGAGGCTCGGCAGGAAAGTGAGGCCGCCGACAATGAGCACGATGCCCACCAGCAGCCCGATCCACAGCGGACCCGTGGTCGGGAAGGAGCCGGCGCTTTCGGGCACATGCTTCTTGGCCGCCAGGCTGCCGGCGATCGCCAGCATCGGTACGATCACGAAGAAGCGGCCCAGCCACATCGCGATCCCCAGCAGGCTGTTGTAGAAGGGCGTGCCTGCGGTCAGCCCGGCGAAGGCGGAGCCGTTGTTGCCGGTGGCCGATGTGAAGGCGTAGAGTATCTCCGAAAAGCCGTGCGGTCCCTTGTTGAGCGGACCGGCGAGACCGGCGGGCAGCACTGCGGCGATGGCGGTGAAGCCAAGGATGCAGAGCGGCAGCACCGCGATCGCCAGCACCGCCAGCTTGACCTCGCGCGCCTCGATCTTCTTGCCGACATATTCGGGCGTGCGCCCGACCATCAGCCCCGCGACGAACACGGCGAGGATGGCGAACAGCAGGAAGCCGTATATGCCCGCGCCGACGCCGCCGACCACGACTTCGCCCAGCTGGATGTTGAACAGCGGGATCATGCCGCCCAGCGCGGTGAAGCTGTCATGCATGGCGTTGACCGCGCCGCAGGAGGCGGCGGTCGTGACGACGGCGAAAAGGGCGGATGCGGCGATGCCGAAGCGGACTTCCTTGCCCTCCATATTGCCGCCGGGCACGCCCAGACTGTGCAGGATCGGGTTGCCCGCCGCTTCCTGCCAGTAGGTGACGGTCACGCCCGCCAGGAACAGGACCAGCATGGCCGACAGGATCGCCCAGCCTTGCCGCGTGTTGCCGACCGCCTTGCCGAAACACCAGGTCAGGCCGAAGCCGATGACGAAGATCGACAGCATCTGCACCAGGTTGGTCAGGGCGGTCGGATTTTCGAACGGATGGGCGCTGTTGGCGTTGAAGAAGCCGCCGCCATTGGTGCCCAGCATCTTGATCGCTTCCTGGCTCGCGACCGGACCGAGCTCCAGCGTCTGCTTCGCGCCTTCCAGCGTGGTCAGGTCGACCGAGGCGGCCAGCGTCTGCGGCACGCCCGACGCGATCAGGTAGACGCCATAGACGATGGAGATCGGCAGCAGCAGATAGAGCGTCACGCGGGTCACGTCGGCCCAGAAATTGCCGATCGTCTTCGCTTCCCGCCGCGCAAAGCCCCGGAAGAAGGCGAAGGCGAGCGCGATGCCCGTCGCAGCCGACAGGAAGTTTTGGATGGTCAGGCCCA
Organism: Sphingobium sp. V4; assembly: GCF_029590555.1. Lineage (NCBI taxonomy): Bacteria > Pseudomonadati > Pseudomonadota > Alphaproteobacteria > Sphingomonadales > Sphingobiaceae > Sphingobium > Sphingobium sp. V4. The sequence goes on from NZ_CP081001.1 coordinate 2,655,148, forward strand.
GCATCTGGCTGAGGTTCGACAGCGCCGCCTCGCCCGAATACCATTGCCAGTTGGTGTTGGTGGTGAAGCTGATGGCGGTATTGAACGCGCCGTCGGCGCCCACGCCGCCATAGCCCAGGCCATTGAGCGGCAGCAGGCCCTGAAGCCGCAGCACCGCATAGGTGAAGAGCGTCAGGACGAAGTTGAACAGCAGCATGTGCACCGCATAGCGACGCCAGCTCTGTTCCTCGTCCGGGTCGATGCCGGCGAGGCGGTAGAAACCGCGCTCGACCGGCCCCAGCACGGCGTGCAGCGGCGTGCGCCGCCCTTCATACAGCGCGAACAGCCATGCGCCGACGGGCTTCGTCACGGCCAGCAACAAGCCGACGAAGAGAAGGATGAGAATCCAGCCCTGGATGGTCATCGGTCCGGGCTCCTTTCTAGAAGCGCTCGGGGCGGATCAGCACCGCCACCAGGTAGAGGAGGAGGCCAAGCGCGGTCAGCGCCGCGAGCCAGAGGTCAATCGTCATGGCCGCACCTCATGCGCCATCGCACAGACGGGCATAGGCCAGCGTCGCCGCCAGCAGCCCGGCCATGACCCCGATCCAGAGCAGATCCTGCATATGCGTCTCCCTAGAATGAAGCGGTCAGCGCCACGACCAGCGTGGGGTCGGCGATCGAGCCGGCGCCGTCCTGGCCCTTGCTGAAACTGGGTTGCAGATAGGCGGCCTCGCTGCGGCCGATGTCGGTGTCGACATAGGACAGGCCCAGCGTCAGGTTGCGCCAGGTCGCGTCCATGCCCAGCGACCAGTCCCAGTAGCTGCCGGTCGGCGCCACGCTGGTCGCATTGGGGCCAAGCCCACGATTGCCGTCGCTCTGGCCGACATGCGCCTTAGCGGTGAAGGGGGTGCCGGCGATCGCCATCGCCGCGTCGCCCCACAGATAGAGATTGTCGTCCTTCGCGCCCGGATCGGTATAGACGCCCGAAGCGGCGTCCGCGCCGGTCGCATACCAGCGGCCCAGCGCCTGTTGCCGGGGCGCATAGGCGACGCCCGCCGTCAGCGTCGCAGGACCGGCGGTGCCGCTGAGCTTGACATAGGGTTCGGCGAAGTCGGTCTTGTCGGCACCCGACGGATACATGTACCAGGTCAGGCCGACGTCGATCGCCGCGCCGTCCGCCAGCGGCAGCTTGTAGCCCGCGATCAGGTCCAGTTCCATGTTCGCCCCGCCGAACGTGCCCCAGCCCGCCAAGTTGGAGGCCCATGCGCCGGCATAAAGCCCGCTGCGATGCGCGACGGTCAGCCCGCCCTGCACCGCCATCGCCTTGTCGGTCTGGGAAATGCCGCGGAAGCGATAATCCGACGCCAGCGCCACCGATCCGCTGACGGTGACGTCGGACGGGCCGGGATCATCCTGCGCGAAGGCCAGAGGGGCATAGGCGGAAAGAAGAAGGACGGCCGCGAAGGCCGGTAGGCGTATCATGCAAATATCCCCCAACAGACGCGCCGCGAGGGTCCGGGCGCGATTCGTGAGGCCATTCAGATATTGCCGACCGCCATTAAGTATCGAGATGGAGCCAGGGCGATCTCCATAGTATTTGCATATAGTCGGCACGCAGGCCGACGGATCGCCGACGCGTGCGGGTGAAAGCGCCGCGCACCCGCTGGAACAATCGACGCTCGCCCGCCCGCGCGGCAGCGCATTGCGTCGGATCTGTAGATATCGGAGGATCTTGACTGCCACGCACTTCGCCATTGGAGACGAAGGTGGTGACCCCTACGGGAATCGAACCCGTGTTTCAGCCGTGAAAGGGCCGCGTCCTAACCGCTAGACGAAGGGGCCGTTCGTCGGCGCCGCCGTTGGGCAGCGCTGCGAAGCGAGGGCGCAATTAGGCGGCGACGGCAAAAGGGTCAACCCCCTAAAGACAAGAAAATGACAATCCCGCTCAATCGGCCCAGGCGGCGTCCTCCAGATGCAGCTCGGCGGCGGGGCGGTTGCCCCAGTCGTCGATCTTGGCCTTGCCCGCGACCCAGAGCCGCCGGTCGCGCGGCGCCCCCAATATCGCCTGGCCCAGGTCGGTTTCGGCCTGGCGGAAGGCGATGGTCTTGATCGAACGGCCATCCTCTCCGCTCATGATCGCGCGCAGGTGGCCATTGCCCACGACATCGGCCTTGATCACGCGCATAGGCCCGGCGGCGATCAGCGGCGCGGGCCAGCCGGCGCCATAGGGCCCGCCCTGTTCGATCGCGGCGACGAAGTCGGGATTGACCCCCGCCGGCGCCAGCACCGCGTCGATCAGCAGCGCCCGGTCGTCGCGCGCCCTGGCGACGGCGGCGGACAGGCGATCATCCAGATAGTCGGCCAGCGCGTCGATCCGGTCCGCCGCCACCGTCAGCCCGGCCGCCATGGCGTGGCCGCCGCCGGCAACCAGCAGGCCGCTGTCCTTGGCCGCCAGCACCGCCGCGCCCAGGTCCACGCCCGAAATGGAGCGGCCCGATCCCTTGCCCACGCCCGCTTCGTCGAGCGCGATGACGATGGCGGGCCGGCCCGCCTTTTCCTTGATGCGGCCAGCGACGATGCCGATCACGCCGGGGTGCCAGCCCTGGCCGGAGATCACCGCCACGGCGCGGTTGCCCTGGGCGGCGAGCAACGCCTCGGCCTGTTCCTGCACCGTCGATTCGATCGCTCGGCGCTCCTCATTATACTGGTCGAGCTGCGCCGCGATGCGCGCGGCTTCGGCCGGGTCTTCCGTCGTCAGCAGCCGCACGCCCAGGTCCGCCTGACCCACGCGCCCGCCCGCATTGATGCGCGGGCCAAGCGCGAAACCCAGATCATGGCACAGCGGCGCGCGGGTGAGGCGGCTGGCGTCGATCAGCGCCGCCAGCCCGATGTTGCGCCGCTTCGCCATCACCTTCAGCCCCTGCGCCACGAAGGCGCGGTTGAGGCCGCGCAGCTGCGCGACATCCGCCACGGTGCCCAGCGCGACGATGTCGAGCAGGTCCAGGATGTTCGGCTTGCCCCGGCTGGCGAACCAGCCCCTGGCATCCAGCAGCTTGAGCAGCCTGGCGCCCAGCAGAAAGGCGACGCCGACCGCCGCCAGATGGCCGTGGACGGCCGCGTCGGGATGCTCGTCCAGCCGGTTGGGGTTCACCAGCGCAAAGGCTTCGGGCAGTTGGGTCGCGCATTTATGATGGTCGACCACCACCACGTCGACGCCGGTCGCCCGCGCCATGCTCAGCGCCTCGAACGCCTGCGCCCCGCAATCGACGGTGACGATCAGGGTTGCGCCCTCGCCCGCCAGCCGCACCAGCGCCTCGCCAGACGGGCCATAGCCTTCCATCAGGCGGTCGGGGATATAGGGCTTCGCCGCCAGGCCCAGGTCGCGCAGCAACCGGATCAGCAACGCCGCGCTGGTCGCGCCGTCGACGTCATAATCGCCGAAGATGCGGACATCCTCGCCGCGCTGCACCGCGTCGGCTAGTCGCTCGGCCGCCGCGTCCATATCCCGGAACAGGCTGGGATCAGGCATGAACTGGCGAATGGTGGGGTTGCGATGCGCTTCCACCGCGTCGCGCGGGCAGCCGCGCGCCAGCAGCAATTGCGTCACCAGATCGTCGGGCAGATAGGCTGGGTCGCGCGCGTCGGCGCCGGCGCCCCGCCAGCGCCAGGGCTGGCCCGAAATGGATCGCGAGATATTGAGCGCAAATGTCATGCACCGGCTCTAGACGCTGGCGCGCGCGGAGGGAAGCATCCGCCCGCCGCGGCAAATCCCCTTCCGGCGGGAACCGCCGCAACCCCTTGAGCGTATTGCCAGTTTGCGAGCCTTCTATATGGCTGGCGGCGAAAGGGGCTTCGCAACCATATGAGCAGACGGCAGGCACATCATGTCCGGCGCATGTTGAGCCTGATCCTCCTGACGGGCTCGCCCCTGCCGCTGGTCGCGCAGACACCGCCCGCCCCATCCCCGCCGGCCCAATCCGAACCCGAAGAGCCGATCCTGCCCGACGACCAGTTCGAGGCGCGCCTGCCCGGCGTCGAAGGCGCCGACCCGAACGCCCCGCTGCCCTCGATCGATAGCTGGATCGACCAGCAGATGCCGCAGGCCTCGACCGCGCCCGCTGACCTGCCTCCGGCGACCGAGCCGGCCGAGGAACGGGAACTGGCCCAGCCGCTGCCGCCGCTCGACAGCGTCACCGTGCCGGCCAATGCGGCGGCGAATGACGATCCCGCCGCCAAATTGCCCGACATCCGCTACGCGACCAGCATCGAGGGCTTCGGCAAGACCGGGCTGGGCGACGAGTTTCGCGCCGAATCCGCGCTGATCGACGGCGATGGCAAGGCCGACACCGCCGCCATGGTCCAGGCGCGGGCGCAAGAGGACGAGAAGCTGGCGGTGCGCCTGCTCCAGTCGGAAGGCTATTATGACGCGACCGCGCTCGCCAGCCTCGACCAGACGGGCGACGGCACGCTCAAGGCGGTGATCTCCGTCACGCCGGGCCAGCGCTACCGGATCGGCGACATCGTCGTCACCGCAACCCCCACCGTCCCGCCGACGCTGGTGCGCGACAGCCTGCCGCTCCAGACCGGCGACCCCATCATCGCCGCCAATGTCGAGGGCGCGGAAGCCAATGTCGCGCTTAAACTGCCCGAAAATGGCTATCCCTTCGCGACAGTGGGCCAGCGCGACATATTGCTCGATCCCGCGACGGTGACCGGCGCCTATACGCTCCCGGTGGAGGTCGGCCCGCGCGGCAGCTTCCGCCGGATCACCACCAGCGGCGCGAAACAGGCGTTCGGCGCCGACCATATGGAGGTGATCCGCCGCTACCGGCCCGGCGACCTCTATGACAGCCGCAAGGTCGATGATCTGCGCAAGGCGCTGGTCGCGACCGGCCTGTTCGCCAGCGTCGCGGTCGATCCGGTCCGCACCAACGAAGCCGCGCCGGACGGCACCGAATATGTCGACCTCCATGTCGAGCAGGAGGCCGGGCCGCCCCGCACCCTTGCGGGCGAAGCAGGCTATGGCACCGGCCAGGGCTTCCGCGCCGAAGGGACATGGACCCATCGCAATCTGTTCCCGCCCGAAGGCGCGCTGATCCTGGGCGCGGTCGCGGGCACGCAGGAGCAGGGCGCGTCGGCGACCTTCCGCCGCTCCAACGCGGGCAAGCGCGACAAGACATTCCAGACCGGCATCACGCTCAACCACCAGAATTACGACGCCTATGAAGCCTATACAGCAGGCCTCAACATCGGCTGGTCGCGCCAGTCGACGCCGATCTTCCAGAAACGCTGGACCTACAGCTATGGCGCGGAAATATTGCTGACCAACGAACAGGTCGTGACCGATCTGCTGACGGCGGACAAAACGCGGCGGACCTATTTCATCGGCGCACTGCCGGTGCAGGTGGGCTATGACCGCTCCAACGACCTGCTCAACCCCACCAGCGGCTTCCGCGCCAGCCTGCGCGTATCGCCGGAAGGATCGTTGCAGGGCAATTTCTCGCCCTATGTGCGCAGCACCTTCGACCTCAGCGGCTATTATCCCGTGTCCGACAGCCTGGTGATCGCGGCGCGCACGCGGCTCGGCACGATCAACGGCGTGGACCGCGACGATGTCGCCCCGTCGCGGCGCATCTATGCCGGCGGCGGCGGATCGGTGCGCGGGTTCGGCTATCAGGAACTGGGGCCTAAGGATGTCAACGCCGACCCGATCGGCGGCCGGTCGGTCAATGAATTCGCGGTCGAGGGCCGCTATCGCTTCGGCAATTATGGCGTCGTCGCCTTCGTCGATGCGGGGCAGGTCTATGAAAGCCAGATCCCGCAATTTTCCGACATGCGCTATGGCGTCGGGCTGGGCGGCCGCTTCTACACCAATTTCGGACCCTTCCGCGCCGACATCGCCATGCCGATCAACCGGCAACCGGGCGAATCCAAATTCGCGCTCTATATCGGCATCGGACAGGCCTTCTGATGGCGCAGGACGACACCCCTCCCCCCGCTTCCGACACCGTGGTGATCCGCGAGAAGCGCCCGCTGTGGCAGAAGATCGCGTTGGGCGCCGTGGGACTGGTCGTATCGCTTGTGGTGCTGGTGGCGGGCCTGCTGTTCGGCCTCGACACCCAGCCCGGCAAGCGTTTCCTGATCCGCCAGATCGCGGCGCTCCAGCTCGAATCGGGGATGAACATCGAGGTCGGCCGGATCGACGGGTCGATCTACAGCGACATGGTGATCCACGACCTCGTGCTGCGCGACCCCAAGGGCGTGTTCGCGGTCAGCCCGCAGGTGCATGTCGTCTGGCGGCCCTTCCGCTACGTCAACAACCACATCTCGGTCAGCCTGCTGGAAACGCCGCTGGTCGTGCTGGCGCGTAGTCCGCAGTTCAATGTGGTGGAGAGCGATCCCAACGCGCCGATCCTGCCGGACCTCGACATCGACGTCGACCGCATGAAGATCGGCAAGTTCGTCCTTGCAAAGCCCGTGATCGGCCAGAAGCGCGCCATCGCGATCGACGGCGTCACCCATATTTCGGACGGCCGCGCCATCCTGTCCGCCGACGCCGTGGTCGACAGCGGCGACCGGTTGCAAGCCCGGCTGGACGCGGTGCCCGCGCAGAATCGCCTGGCCATGAGCGGCACCTTGACCGCGCCCAAGGGCGGGGTGATCGCCGCCATGTCGGGCCTGACCGACGGGTTCAGCGCCACGCTGGACGGCAAGGGCAGCTGGCAGGCGTGGGATGGCCGCATCGTCGCGACATCGCCCAGGGGTGAGCTGGCGAACATCGCGCTCGCCGCGCGCGACGGCAATTTCACGGCGAAAGGCCCGGTCCGCCCCGGTCTTGTCCTTGCCGGCACGGTCGACCGCCTGACCGCGCCGCAACTGGACGTCGACCTGTTCGCCGGTCTCAACGAGCGGCGCGTGAACCTGAAAGGCACGCTGCGTTCGCCCGCCATGGCCGCCGACGCGCAGGGGCTGATCGACCTTGGCAAGAGTCAGTTCAGCGCCTTGAAGATCAACGCCGCGCTGCTGACGCCCGGCGCGATCATGGAGAAGGTGAAGGGCAATGACGTGCGCGCCTCCGTCATCCTCGACGGCCCAATGGCGACGCCCTTCATCGATTATGACATCAGCGCGAAAAGCATCGCCTTCGACGCGACCGGCATCGAAAATCTGAAAGCCAGCGGCCGGGCGGTGATCGACGCGGACCGCATCCGCATCCCGGTGAACGCCACCGCGACCCGCGTGACGGGCCTCAATGCGGCGGCGGGCGGCCTGCTCCGCAATCTCCGCGTGAAGGGCGACTTCGCCTATGCGGCGGGCAAGCTCATCAGCGACAATCTGAAGATCGACAGCGACAAGATCGACGCCACCGCCATCGTCCTGGCCGACATCGACAACGCCCTCTATCGCGGCGCGCTGAAAGGGCGGGTCAACGACTACCGGATCGACGGCGTAGGCATCGTCAACCTCAACACCGACGTCGAACTGATCCCCGGACCCAAGGGCGGATTCGGCCTTGGCGGGCGCTTTGGCGTGCGAACGGCGCGTTGGGACAATGCCTCGGTCCGCGATTTCCTCGGCGGCAATGCGGTCATGTCCGGCCGCATCGGGATGACGCCGGAAGGCAAGTTCACGCTCGCCAGCCTCAAGGGCGCCGCGCCCAACTTCACCATTCACAGCGGCTCGGGCAGCTATGACACGGACGGGCAGGTCGCCTTCGACGCCACGGCGTCCTCCCGCCAATATGGCCCGCTGGCGCTCACCGTGCGCGGCACGATGGAGCGGCCGCAAGCGGTGTTGCGCGCGGCGCGGCCCAATGTCGGCGTGCAGCTGACCGACGTGGTCGCAAAGCTGAACGGCGAGGCGGCGGGCTACCGGCTCGAAGCGACCGGCGGATCGCCCTATGGTCCCTTCTTCGCCAATCTGCTGATCCGCACCGCAAGAGGGCCGCTGACCATCGACGTGACGAAGGCGCGCTTCGCCGGGGTCGACATGAACGGCCGCATCCAGCAGAGCGCCGCCGGTCCCTATACCGGGCAGCTGGCGATGAACGGCTCCGGCATCACCGGGGCGGTCCGGCTGGCGGCGGTGGGCAAGGTGCAGGGCGTGGACGTCAACGCCACCGCCAGCAACGCGAAGCTGCCGGGTGCGGCCGATATCGTCATCGGCCGCGCGATCGTGAACGCCTCCATGCTGCTGACCGATCAGCCGCAGATCAGGGCCGATGCCCAGATCGCCAACGCCGCCTATGGCGCCTATGTGGTGCGAAAGGCGCGGGCGCGGGTCGACTATCAGGGCGGGCGTGGCCGCGCCCAGCTGGTCGCCGACGGCTCCAGCGGCGTGCCCTTCTCGATCGCCGCCAATGCCGCGCTGCGTCCGACCCTCTATGCCGTGGCGTTGCAGGGTAAGGCCGCCAATATCGACTTCAAACTGGCCCAGCCCGCCATCATCCGCGTCGAACAGGCCGGCTACCGCCTCGACCCCGCAACCCTCGTGCTGCCGCAGGGCAAGGTCGATCTCGCCGGCCGCTTCGGCGACACGACCAGCGCGCAGGCGCGGTTCAAGGATTTCGACCTCGCCATCGCCAACATCGCCGCGCCGGGCCTCGGCATCGGCGGGCGCGCGACCGGCACGCTCGACTATCGACAGACCGGCAACGCCTTCCCGACCGCGACCACGCGCCTCGCGATCCGCGACTTCCGCCGATCCAGCCTGACCGCCGTGTCCGACCCGGTGTCGATGAGCGTCGAGGGCAAGCTGTCCCCGGCGGGCGGCGACCTGCGCGGCCTGATCCGCGAGGGCGACACGATGCTCGGCCGGTTCGTCGCCACGCTGGCCCCTCCGGGCGCGGGCGCGACCTGGGCCGGGCAGTTGCAGAACGCCCCGCTCGGCGGCGGCATCCGCTATGCCGGGCCGGCCGACGTGCTCTTCTCCTTCGCCGGCCTCGCCGACCAGCAGCTGACGGGCGGGCTCGCCGTCGCCGCCGACTTCAGCGGGCGGTTGAGCGATCCGCGCCTCAACGGCGTGGTCCGCGCCAATGCCCTCACCTATGAAAATGAAACGTTCGGCACCCGCCTGACGCGGATGAAGCTGGATGGCCGCTTCACCAACGATCATCTGGAAATCCGCGACTTCTCCGGCCGCGCCGGGGACGGCACGGTGCAGGCCTCGGGCAATGTCGGGCTGGCGGCGGACAGCGGCTTCCCGATGGACATCGCCGTGAAGCTCGACCGCGCCCGCCTCGCCCGCAGCGAGGCGATCACCAGCGTGGTCAGCGGCACGCTCAACATCACCAACAGCGCCGCAAGTGGCGGCCTCATCCGGGGCGACCTGTCGCTGCCGGAAACCCGCTATCGCGTCGCCTGGCAGGGTGGCACCGAAATCCGCCAGCTGACCGGCGTCCGCCGCAAGGGCGCGGGCGGCGACGCGCTCGACCAGCGACTCGCCGCGCGGCAGGCCGCCGCCAGGCCCGCCGACTGGAAGCTCGACATTCGCGTGCGCGCCGACAATGAAATCTACGTGACCGGCATGGGCCTCGATTCCGAATGGAAGACCAACATGCGAGTCACCGGCACCACCGCAGCCCCACGTGTGGTCGGCAAGATCGAGGTGATCCGCGGCCGCTACAGCTTCTCGGGCCACCAGTTCGACCTGTCGCAGGGCGTCATCAGCTTCAACGGGCCGATGATGAACCCCACGCTGGCGATCAAGGCGGAAACCCGGATCGACACGGTTACGGCGGGAATCCAGGTCGCCGGCAGCGCGCAGCAGCCCGACATCAGCTTCATCTCCACGCCCACCCTGCCGCAGGACGAAATCCTCGCCCGCATCCTGTTCGGCGACAATGTCGCCAACCTGTCTGCGACCCAGGCGATCCAGCTGGCGGCGGCCCTCAACGGCCTGCGCGGCGGCAGCGGCGGCCTCAATCCGATGGGCAAACTGCAAGGCGCGTCGGGCCTCGACCGGATCGGCATCGTCGGCGGCGACGAGGCGACGGGGCGCGGCACCAGCCTCGCGGTCGGCCAGCATATCTCCAACAATATCTATGTGGAGGTCATCACCGACTCCAAGGGCTTCACCGCCACCCAGCTGGAAATCGCCCTGTCCAAGACGCTCAGTCTGCTGTCGAAGACCGGCACCAATGCGGGGTCGTCGGCGAATCTGCGCTATTCGAAGGATTATTGATCCGTCGCGCTCACCGGCGCAGCAGGAACACCGCATGTTCGGCAAACAGGTTCGCATTGGCGTGGGTGGTTTCCCGGTCGCCCTTCAGGAACCACTGCCCGTCGATATGCCAGCCGCGCTCCTTCACCAGCGCGCGGAAATCGTCGACCGTCACATGGTGGATGTTGAGCGTGTCATACCAGGTATCGGGCAGCAGCCGCGTCACCGGCATCCGCCCGCCCCACATCAGCGACAGCCGCCCCCGCCAATGCGCGAAATTGGGGAAGGACACGAATGCCTGCCCCCCGATGCGCAGCAATTCCTCCACCACCTTGTCCGGCCGCCGCGTCGTCTGGAGCGTCTGGCTCAATATCGCATAGTCGAAACTGGCGTCGGGATAGTAGATGAGGTCGGTGTCCGCGTCGCCCTGCACCACGGACAGCCCGCGCCCCACGGCGGCGGCGACGTTGGACCCGTCAATCTCCAGCCCGCGCGCGTCGACCTGCGCCCGGTCGCGCAGCACCGCCATCAGCGCGCCGTCGCCACAGCCCACGTCAAGCACGCGCGCGCCCGGCCGCACCGTCCGCGCGATCAGGGCCAGGTCCGGCCTTAGCGTCTCGCTCATGCCCGCCCGCCCCGCAGGAATCCGTCGACCACCCGGTTGAGTTCGGGACATTCCAGCAGGAAGGCGTCATGGCCGAACGGGCTGGACAGTTCGACGAAGCTGGCCTGCGCGCCGCTGGCGTTCAGCGCATGGACGATGATCCGCGATTCCGCCGTGGGATAAAGCCAGTCGGTGTCGAAGCTCACCAGGCAGAAACGCGCCTTGCTCGCGGAGAAGGCCCGCGCCAGCGACCCGCCATGATCCTCGGCAATGTCATAATAGTCCATGGCGCGGGTGATGTAGAGATAGGAGTTCGCGTCGAACCGCTCGACGAAGCTCAGCCCCTGGTGGCGCAGATAGCTTTCCACCTGGAAATCCGCGTCGAAGCCAAAGGTCTTGGCATCCCGCCCCTGCAAGCGCCGCCCGAATTTCTCCGTTAGCCCTGCTTCGGACAGATAGGTGATGTGCGCCGCCATGCGCGCCACCGCCAGGCCCGCGCTCGGCACCTGTCCGTCGGCATAATAGTCGCCACCGCGCCAGTTGGGATCGGCCATGATCGCCTGCCGCCCGACCTCGTGAAAGGCGATATTCTGCGCGCTGTGCCGCGCCGTGGAGGCGATGACGACACAGCTTTCGACCCGCTCGGGGAAGAGCGTGGGCCAGGTCAGCGCCTGCATCCCGCCCATCGACCCGCCGATGACGGCGGAGAGGCGATCGACGCCCAGATGATCGAGCAGCGCGGCTTGCGCCCGCACCATGTCGGCGATGGTCAGCACCGGGAAGCGCATGGCGTGCGGCTCGCCGGTCACAGGATCGACGCTCGCCGGCCCGGACGATCCCATGCAGCTGCCGATGACGTTCGAACAGACGATGAAATGGCGCGCCGGATCGACCGGCCTGCCCTCGCCCACCAGCCGCCACCACCATCCGGGCTTGCCGGTGACGGGATGGTCGGACGCCACATATTGGTCGCCGGTCAGCGCATGGCAGATCAGGATGGCGTTGGACTTGTCCGCATTCATCGCGCCATAGGTTTCATAGGCGATGTCGACCGGACCCAGGCTCGCGCCGCTCGACAGGCGCAATGGTCCGGTCAGGCGGGCCTGCCGACGCAGGCCGAAACGGCTGTCTTCGCTCAAGGGGACGCTGGCCATGGTGGAGCGGGGCTAGGACCGCTGTCCCGCTCTGTCAATCTGGCGCATCAGCGGCATCGTCCCTAGATGGGCGGCATGACCCATGCTGAACGCCCGCCGATCGTCGCCTATGGCCCCCTCTACCCCTATCTGGACGATGAACTGGAGCGTCGCTTCACCGTTCATGCCGTAGCGGCCGGCGCCGATCCGGCCGCCCTGCCGCCGGCCGTGCGCGATGCGCGGGCGCTGGTCAGCTTCGGATCGGTCGGCGCGCCGGCCGACATCATGGACGCATTGCCAGGGCTGGAGATCATCGGCCTTTTCTCGGTCGGCTATGACAAGGTCGATGTCGATCATGCCCGCATGAAGGGCATCCGCGTCACCAACACGCCCGACGTGCTGACCGACGATGTCGCCGATCTCGCCGTCGGCCTGCTCTATGCCACGGTCCGCAACATTGCTGCCAATGACGCGCTGGTGCGCTCGGGCGGCTGGGCGCGTGGCGAAAAGCCGCCCCTGTCGGGCCGGGTGACGGGATCGCGCATCGGCATATTGGGCCTCGGCCGCATCGGCCGCGCCATCGCGGAGCGGCTGGAGCGGCAGGCGGGCGAAATCCTCTACCACAACCGGCGGCAGGCGCAGGATGCGCCGTATCGCTATGTCGCCGACCCGCTCGATTTCGCCCGGCAAAGCGATGTCATCATCGTCGCCACCTCGGGCGGGCCGGAAGCCGCGAAGCTGGTCGACACGGCGATGCTGGACGCGCTGGGACCGCGGGGCGTCATCGTCAACATCAGCCGGGGCAGCGTGATCGACGAGGACGCGCTGGTCGCCGCGCTGGCCGACCGGCGCATCGCCGGCGCCGGCCTCGACGTGTTCGCCCACGAACCCCATGTGCCGGAAACGCTGCTGACCATGGACCATGTCGTGCTCCAACCCCATCAGGGCAGCGCGACCGTCCACACGCGCAAGGCGATGGCCGACCTGGTGCTGGCCAATCTCGACGCCTGGTTCGCAGGTAAACCAGTGCTGACGCCGGTGGTATAGAGCGCCGACGAACCTCCCCAATACCGTCATTCCGCGGAGGCGGGGATTCATCTCCTCAACGAGACACTAGGCGCAAGGTCTGGAGATGGGTTCCCGCCTTTGCAGCGAATGACGGAAAGGGGTGGTTAGGGGACTGTCGGCTTTCAGGGAGATAATCGGCGATAGCTGCCGCTGCGCGAAGAAAAATCGTCCGGCAACAATCGCCCACTAGCTGACCTTCTACTATGCAGGTATGGGAAGGTATGACAGAATTTGAGAACTTGGACGACGACGTCTGGGACAGCGATTTCGCTAACGATCTCATCGGTTGCACACTTCTAGTTGGTCTGACGTTTGTCGATCACGATGAGCAACTCGTTCGGCGACAACAGATTTTCGGAACTGTTCTATCTGTCCAAGAGAGTGCGGGAATAGTGATCCGCCAAAACAATGGTGAGGATTTCACCATCGCCCCAGTTCTCGACGCGGTCGAGGCTGCCGACCCCGGCATATACCAATTGGCTGACGAAGATGACGTCGTTGAGGACCCAGACTTCACAGCACTTATTACAGTCCGCTCACCGCTTCGCAGCTAGGTGCCGATGTCCGCTTTCCACCAGATTTAATCATTCGGCCTTCGACTTGCCATCTGGATCAATGGCCGCTGTCAGCGATGCAGATGACAGTGATGAGCGGCAAAAAATGGTCGCTTCCGGACACACAAACCGCCCCGCCCCCGCTTCCGATCGCTCCCGCCCGATCCCCCTGTCCTATTCAGAAATTTCCTGATCTATCCTGCATGATGGATCACACCGCCCTTCCTTCGCGCCGGCCTCCGTTCACGCTGCTTCCGCGCCCTTACGTCCCTGTCCCAGTTGGAACCCGACCGACGCGTGGCGCGCGCACGACCGTGACCCACATGACGCGCCGGCGTGACCCAATGGGCGCGTCGCGGGCGCTTCGGGGGCGCGTCATTGGCAAAAATCCGCACTTATGCGTCGCGACACGCGACGACGGTGTGAACTTCGACGCCGTGACCCTGCCGGTCGGCACCATCGCCCAGCACCGGCCGAACCATCGACCGCGTCCCGCCGCTTTGCCTTTGCCTACAAAGCCGCTAAAGCCCCCCGCCATGACACAGATCGCTGCAAAACCCGCACCCAAGGACTGGATTCTCGGCATTCATGCCTATGTGCCGGGCAAGTCGGCGGCCGATGACGGCCGCCCGCTCATCAAGCTCAGCGCCAACGAAAATCCGCTCGGCACCGGGCAGGCGGCGCGCGCGGCGCTGATCGCCGCCACCGCCGACCTTGCCACCTATCCCGATCCGGGCGCGGCGAAGCTGCGGGAGGCGATCGGCGCGGCCCATGGCCTCGATCCCGCGCGGATCATCTATGGCACCGGCTCGGACGAGCTGCTCCACATCGCCGCCAGCGCCTATGCCGGGCCGGGCGACGAGGTGCTTTACGTCCGCTACGGCTTTTCCGTCTATGACATCGCCGCCCGGCGCGTGGGCGCGACCCCGGTGGAGGCGCCCGACGCCGACTATGCGACCGACGTCGACGCGCTGCTCGCCGCCGTGACAGAAAAGACCAAGGTCGTGTTCCTCGCCAACCCCAACAATCCGACCGGCACCATGACCAGCCGTGCGGAGATCGCACGGCTCCACGCCGGGCTGCGCCCGGACATCCTCTTCGTCCTCGACCAGGCCTATGCCGAATATCTCGACGCGGACGAGGATGATGGCGGCCTCGACCTAGCCCGCACCGCCAGCAACGTCCTGGTCACGCGCACCTTCTCCAAAATCTACGGCCTCGCCGCCGAACGGATCGGCTGGGGCTATGCCAGTCAGGATGTCATCGACATCCTCCACCGCATCCGCGCGCCGTTCAACGTGACGACGGCGGGCCAGGCGGCGGCGATCGCGGCGATCGGCGATACGGCATGGGTGGAACAGAGCCGGGCGCATAATGCACGGTGGCGCGAATGGCTGGCGGGCGAGGTCGCCTCCCTTTCCAACCACGGCCTGCGCGCGGTGCCGAGCCGGACCAACTTCCTCCTCATCCTGTTCGACGGCAGGCTGACCGCCGAAGCGGCGATGAAGGGGCTGTGGGACGAAGGCTTCGCCACCCGCTGGCTGCCGGGGCAGGGGCTGCCCAATGGCCTGCGCATCACCATCGGCACCGAAGCGCAGACCCGCGCCGTCGCGGCCAAGCTGCGCGCCATGGCGGAGGCGGCCTGACGCCATGCTGCCCTTCGCCCGCGTCACCATCATCGGCCTGGGCCTGATCGGCTCCTCGCTGGCCCGCGCGATCCGGGCCGAAATGCCGACCGTGCGCGTCACCGGCCATGATGCCGATCCGGCGGTGCGCGACACCGCCCGGCGCATCGACCTGTGCGACGACATCACCGACACGGCGGGCGCGTCCGTCACCGACGCCGATCTGGTCATCCTCTGCGTCCCCGTCCGCGCCATGGGCGCCGCGGCAACGGAGATCGCCGACGATCTGCCGGCCGATGCCATCGTCAGCGATGTGGGTTCGTGCAAGGCGGACGTGCTGGCGCAGCTCACCGCCGCACTGCCCGGCCGCACCGTCATCCCGGCGCATCCGGTGGCAGGCACCGAAAATAGCGGGCCGGAGGCGGGCTTCGCGACCCTGTTCAAGGGCCGCTGGTCCATCGTCACCCCGCCTGCGGGCGCCGATCCCGCCGCTGTCGAACGCGTCGCCGAACTGTGGCGGCGCGTGGGCGCCAATGTCGACACGATGGACCCGGCGCATCATGACATGGTGCTGGCGGTGACGAGCCACCTGCCCCACCTCATCGCCTATACCATCGTCGGCACCGCCAGCGATCTGGAGGATGTGACCCAGAGCGAGGTGATCAAATATTCCGCCGGCGGCTTCCGCGACTTCACCCGCATCGCCGCGTCGGACCCGACCATGTGGCGCGACGTGTTCCTGGCAAACAAGGATGCGGTACTGGACATGCTCCAGCGCTTTTCGGAGGATCTGTCGGCCTTGCAGCGAGCGATCCGCTGGAATGACGGCGACGCACTGTTCAACCTCTTCACCCGCACCCGCGCGATCCGCCGGTCGATCATCGAACAGGGTCAGGACGACGCCAAGCCCGATTTCGGCCGGTCGCACTGATTGAGCGCGTTGATCGCCGCATGGACCTTGGCTTCGGCCTCCTTGCGGTCGAGGCCGGTGGGGATGATCTCGCCCACCTTGTAGGTGATGGTGCCGGCGCGCTTCAGGAAGCGGCCGCGTGGCGACACCCGGCCGCTGTCCACGGCGATCGGCACCACCGGCAGGCCGAGCAGGCTGTAGAGACCGGCAAAGCCGGATTTGAGCGGCGGGGACTCGCCATGGGGCACGCGGGTGCCTTCGGGGAAGAGGCAGACCGCCCGCCCCGCCGCCGCCGCCGCCCTGGCCGAGGCGCGCAGCGCGCGTAGCGCGCTGGCCCCGGCAGTGCGCTCGATCGGGATGAGGCCATAGCGGCGGGCGATGACGCCCCACAGCGGAATGTCGAGCAATTCGCGCTTCGCCCCGATCGCCGGCCGATCGAACAGGCACAGCAGGTCGATGGTCTCGAACATCGACTCATGCTTGAGGATGTAGAGATAGGGTCCATGGGGCAGGTCGCCCTGCACCACCACCCTCTGCCCCAGCAGCCAGCGCGCGCTCGCGCGGTGGAAGCGGCTCCAGCCGGTGGCCACGCCCTGCACCGACGCCGGCGCGACCCAGCTCGACAGCAGCGCCCACAGGACGAAGCCCAGGCTGCCGCTGTAGAAGACGAGCATGAAGAGGAGGGAGCGGATGGCCGTTATCATGGGAATGGATTGTCAGATGCCGATCAGCGCGGCCACCCGCCGCAGCAGATATTTATTATATTCCCGCAGCAGCACCGTCAGGCTGGGGCGACTGGGCACCGCGTCATAGACGATGCTGACGCGACCGGGCAGCGCCTGGCGCAATTCCAGCGCGGATCGGCGCATATGCCAGTCGGTGGTGATCAGCCGCACGGTCTTGTAATCGCGCCGCTCCAGCCAGCGGGCGGTCTCGATCGCATTGGACCGGGTGTCGATCGCCTCGCGACCCAGCGTGATGCAGCAGGCGAAGAGCTGTTCGGGCGTCTGATATTGCGCCGCCAGCTCCACCGGACGGACCGAGCGGTCGACGCCGGAAATCAGCATCCGCTTGGCCGCGCCATCCTCCAGCAGGGCAATGCCCCGGTCGATCCGCCCCGCGCCGCCGGTCAGCACGACGATGGCATCGGTCTGCCGCCCGTCGAGCGGCTGGGGCAGGAAGATGGCGAACCAGGCGAAGCCCAGCATCCAGGCGAGCAGGGCTACGGCGGCGAGGCGGACGATCACAGCGATCGCCCCAGCGCGCGCAGCACCGTCCAGCGCGCGGTAAGCGTCGCCAGCGTGACGCCCATGACGGGCAGCATGGCGAGCACGACCCAGCCGCCTGGGGATATCTCCACCGCGCCCAGAAGGTCCGATCCCGCGGCCGAGAGGCGCAGGCCAATGAGGATGATGACCAGCACGGCAAAGGCGAAGCCCAGCGCGCTGCCGAGAAAGGCGTCCAGCCCGATGCGCCGCTGGAACAGGCGGGCGATCTGCACGTCTGTCGAACCCATGAGATGCAAAACGTCGATCGTGCCGCGATGGCTGTCATGCGCCCCGCGCGCCGCCAGCACGACGACCGCCCCGGTGGCCAGCGCCATGAGCGCCACCACCCCGACCGCCAGCCAGCCCAGCGCCGCCAGCAGGCCCGCAAGCGGCGCCAGGAAGGCGGCATGGGGTTCGATCCGCAGCCCCGGCGACAGGCGCGCCAGCAGGGTCCGCAGGCGACCGACTTTGGCATCCGCCTCGCCGGGCGTCAGCGTCACGTCGATCAAGGCCGGCACCGGCAGGTCGCCGCTGCTCACCCCGTCGCCCAGCCAGGGACGGAGTTGGTCAGCCAGCCGCGCCGGGTCGACGGGATCGGCCGCCCGGACATCCTGCGCGCTTCGGAGCGCCTGGAGCGTGCGCGCCGAGAGCCGGTCGCGCACCAGTGCGTCGGCCTCGACCACCTGCACGCTGGCGCGCCCCGCAAGGTCCGCGCTCATCGCGCGAACCGCGGCGCCCAGCCCCAGTCCCGCAGCAGCAGCCAGCACCGTGAGGAACATCATGATCGCGATGATCCACGGCATCGGTCCCGCAACCCGGCCGCCCGGCAGCAGGCGATGGCGCGCGGCGGCCGCAGCCTTGCGGTTGGCATGGCCCGCCATCAGTGCCGGTCCTGCGGCCGCGGCGGATAGCGCAGCATCCCGGTGGGGTCGGCGAGCCGGCCCTTGTCCAGCTTCATCATCTGCGCGCCCTTGACCTGGGCGATCAGCGGCAGGTCGTGGGTAGCCACGACGATGGTCGTCCCCAGCCGGTTGAGCGCTTCGAACAGGGTCATCAGGCGGCTGGCCATGTCAGCATCGACATTGCCCGTCGGTTCGTCCGCCACCAATATCTCCGGACGGCCGATCACCGCGCGGGCGATAGCGACGCGCTGCTGCTCCCCGCCCGACAGCGTCGCCGGGCGCGCCTGCCCGCGATCGCCGAGGCCGACCCAGTTGAGCATCTCGGCCACCGGGGCGTCGATCTCGCTCTCCTCCATGCCCGCGACGCGCAGCGGCAGCGCGATATTGTCATAAGCGGACAGATGCGGGACCAGCCGGAAATCCTGGAACACCACGCCGATGCGGCGGCGGAAGCCGGGCAGTCTTTTCCGGGGAAGCGTGACCACATCCTCACCGAACAGGCGGATGACGCCACGGCTGGGCCGCTGGGCAAGGTAGAGCAATTTGAGCAGCGACGTCTTGCCCGCACCCGAAGCGCCGGTCAGGAAATAGAATCCGCCGCTGGCCAGGGAGAAACTCACATCGGACAGCGTCTCGCTGTCCAGACCATAGCGCAGACCGACATTTTCGAACTGGACGATGGCCGTCATGTCTTGAGATCTGGCGCTGTCGCGCTCCCTGCTGCCCCGAAGCCCAGCCATGGCACAGCCGGCAGGCCGCCGTAAAGCCCGCGCCGCGCGATCGCGCGAGTCGCGCCATGATTGTTGCCGCTTGCGCGCGAGTCCCTGCCATGCCTATGAAGCGACATGATCCTGGTGTGCCCCAATTGTGCGACGCGCTATGTCGTACCCGACAGCGCCGTAGGTCCCGATGGCCGCCAGGTCCGCTGCGCGGCGTGCAAGCATAGCTGGTTCCAGGAACCCGCTGCGCTGGTTGTGCGGGAGGAAGCCCCGGCCGCTCCCCCGCCCGTCGCTCCACCGGCGCAAGCGCCCGAACCGCCGCCGCCAGCCTATGCCCCGGCGGCGGCGCAATCCACCATGTTCCAGGGCGAAGCGGGAACGCCACCGCCCGCCATGGCCGACACCGGTGCACCTGTGCCCGCTGCCGCGCCCGCACCGCAGGAGGAGGCTGCTTCCCCACCGGACGAGCCGGCCGACCATCGGTTCGACGACATCTACGCCGGCGCGCCGGTCGATCCGGTGGAGGAAAGCCGCTTCGCCCCACCCGCCCCCGCCAAGCCCCGGCGCAACGTGCTGAAGCTTTGGACCTATGCCGCCGCAGGCTTTTTCCTGCTCGTCGCGGCGGCCGGCGGCGCGCTCCATTATTTCGGGCCGCCCGCCTGGATGGTGGGCCTGGGCATCGTGCCGGAGGAGGGCGATCCCGACCTGCTCTTCTACCTGTCGAAGCCGGCAGAAAGACGCAAGCTGCCCACGGGCGAGGAATATTTCGCCTTCGGCGCGCGGATCGTGAACAGCGGCGCGCAGGCGCTGCCGGTGCCGCCGGTGCTGGTGCAGTTGCGCGACCGGCAGAACCGGCTGGTCTTCAGCTGGACCACCAAGGCCGACAAGACGCGGCTGAAGCCCGGCGAGGAAGCGTCGATCAACGAAAGCCGGATCGACATTCCGAAAAATGCCGAGAATCTGTCGCTGACCTTCGTGCAGTGATGCTTCCCTTCAGGGGGAGGCTTCAGGGATAGCTGACCGTCTTGGGCCGGCCTTGCGGGATGGGGATGAATTCCCGATCGTCGCCGGGAATGAGCGGAAAGCGCATCGCTTCCCAATCCTCGCGCGCCTGCATCAGCCGTTCCTGGGTCGACGAGACGAAATTCCACCAGACATGGCGGGGCGAGGTGAAGGCTTCGCCGCCGCAAAGAACGACGCGGCCGCCATCGACGCTCATCAGCGTGGCGGACGTGCCGGGGCGCAGGACATAGAGTGTCTGCGGCGCCAGCAGCAGGCCGTCCAGCGCGGCATCGCCGCCCGACACATAGAGGGCGCGCTCGTCCGCAGAGGGGTCGATGGCGATGCGGCCGCCCGGCGCGAGCTGGATATCGGCATAGACGGTCTGCGCATAGGTGGTGACGGGCGAGGTTTCGCCCCAGAGCGATCCCATGATGACGCGGGCGCGCACCGCGCCATCGTCTATCACCGGCAGGCCGCCCTCGCCGACATGCTCGAAGGCTGGGTCCATTTCCTCGAACCGGTCGGGCAGCGCCAGCCAGGTCTGGATGGCCGAAAGCTTGGATGCCTTGACGCGGTCCTCCTCCGGCGAGCGTTCCGAATGAACGATGCCCTTGCCCGCCGTCATCAGATTGACCGCGCCCGGCTCGATCAACTGCTCTGTGCCAAGCGAATCGCGGTGAAGAAAGGCCCCTTCATACATGTAGGTGACGGTGGCGAGGTTGATATGCGGATGCGGTCGGACGTCCACCCCCTGGCCCGACGCGATCAGGGCCGGCCCCGCCTGGTCGAAGAAGATGAACGGACCGACCATGGTGCGCCCCTTCACGGGCAGCGAGCGATGCACCTTGAAATCGCCCAGGTCATGGGTCGTCGGGGTGATCGTCTGGACGATCAGGTCCGTCACCATCAAGCGTCGCCCGGCGCGCGGGCCTTGATGGCGAGGGCATGGACCTTGTCGCGCAGCAGGTCGGCGAGCGCGGCGTTGACCAGTCGCTGGCGCGCGACGCGGTTCTGGCCGGTGAAGCGGTCCGATATGATGTCGACCGTGAAATGGCTCTCCCCCGACCCATCATGTCCTGCATGGCCGCGATGCTTTTCGCTGTCGTCGATGACGGCGAGATGCTGCGGGGACAGGGCGGCGCGCAGCCGCGCTTCGATTTCGGTGGCGATCGGTCCCGCCATTGGGCCTTTGAGGTCGGTGGTCATGTCGCCTATATAGGCTGCTTTGCCGACAGTTTCATCAGGACAATCTTGAGCAGCGAATCCTTCTCGACCCGTCGATTCAACCGTTTTCACGGCCGCGTGGAAAGCGACCGCCCCTGCGCGGTCGAGGGCTGCCCGGAGCCGGGCGAATTCCGCGCGCCACCGCTGGAGAATGGGCGCTCCAGTCAGGACGGCCCGCGCTGGCGCTGGCTGTGCCTGGAGCATGTGCGCCAGTTCAACCAGGGATATAATTTCTTCACCGGCATGTCCCCGGAGGAGATCGCCGCCGCGCAGCGCCCTTATGCGGGCTGGGAACGGGAGACGCGCGCCTTCTCCTCCAACGCCGCCAGTCCGCCGCCCAAATGGTCGGACTTCCAGGATCCGCTCGACGCGATCGGGGCGAGGTTCAGGGAACGGGTCGCCAAGGCGCGGGCCGACAATCAGATGCGGCAGGACGGCAAGTTCCTGTCGAACGAGGATCGTCGGGCGCTCTCGGTGATGGGCCTGCCGATCGACGCGGACCGCAGGGCGCTGCGGACGCGCTACACCGAATTGCTCCGCCGCTATCATCCCGATCATAATGGTGGCGACCGCAGCCATGAAGGCGCGCTTCAAGGCGTGATCGAGGCCTATGGCCACCTGAAGAAGGCCACTGTGTTCGCCTGATCAGATCAGGAACCAGCCGATCGCGAGGCCCGCCTGGCTGACGACGATCAGCTGCAACCAGGCGGAAAAGGGTTGCGTGCGCGTCTTGTGACGAAAGAGCCGGCGCGCCAGCAGAGCCCCCGGAGAGCCGCCCAGCAGCGCCAGGGTTAGCAAATTCGCCTCGGATATGCGCCGCCGGCCGGCGATCGCGCATCTCTTGTCCCATCCAAAGCAGAACAGGGTCCAGCCGTTGAGCAGCAGAAACGGGATGGCGAGGAAATAGGCTTCATTGCTCCAGTCCATCGTCCTTGGTTAGCGACACATGACCTGAAAATACATGGATCCTGTCGGCAGCGCCGCGCCGATCCCGGACGTGTGCCACCCAGCCATCCCGACCGGCGAGGATGCCAATTTGGCTGAAAGGGCAACTTGATCGCCGCGCATCAAGGCCCCACTCTATCGACATGGCCCGAGAATATCGGTTAGGGGCTGAATGACTCGCAGAAAGATTGAAGACGCCATGACCGAGATTTCGAACGTCCAGCCCGACACCCGCGCCGAAACACTGCTCGACGCGCCCGACCGGGAGGTGGATGCGCGCGACGTCTTCGGCATCGATGTCGACATGAAGATCCCGGCCTTTTCCCAGGCGGACGAGCGCGTGCCGGACCTCGATCCCGCCTATGTGTTCGATCCCGACACCACGCTCGCGATCCTGGCGGGCTTTGCCTATAATCGCCGCGTCATGGTGCAGGGCTATCATGGCACCGGCAAGTCGAGCCATATCGAGCAGGTCGCCGCCCGCCTGAAATGGCCGTGCATCCGCATCAACCTGGATGCGCATATCAGTCGTATCGACCTGGTCGGGCGCGACGCCATCGTACTCAAGGACGGCCAGCAGGTAACGGAGTTCCGTGAGGGGCTGCTCCCCTGGGCGTTGCAGCGGCCGGTGGCGCTGGTGTTCGACGAATATGACGCCGGCCGTCCCGACGTGATGTTCGTGATCCAGCGCGTGCTGGAAACGGACGGCAAGATGACGCTCCTCGACCAGAACCGGGTCATCCGGCCGAACCCGCATTTCCGCCTGTTCGCGACCGCCAATACGGTTGGCCTGGGCGACACGACCGGCCTCTATCATGGCACGCAGCAGATCAACCAGGGCCAGATGGACCGCTGGAACCTGGTGGTGGCGCTGAACTATCTGCCCGCCGCCACCGAGGCGCAGGTGGTGCTGGCCAAGTCCGGCGAATATGATCATGAAGGCGGCCGCAAGGAAGTCGAGAGCATGATCAAGGTGGCGGAACTCACCCGCCAGGGCTTCATCAACGGCGACATTTCGACCGTGATGTCGCCGCGCACCGTGATCAGCTGGGCGCAGAATGCCCTGATCTTCAAGAATGTGGGCTTCGCCTTCCGCCTGTCCTTCCTCAACAAGTGCGACGAGGCGGAGCGGGCGCTGGTGGCGGAATATTATCAGCGCGTGTTCGGGAAGGACCTTCCCGAGAGCGTGGCGACGCGGGCGAACTGACGTTCGCCCTGTCCGACGGCAGGGAGACAAGGCATGATCGTCGTCGAACGGATCGACCCCAATGGCGGCACCGCGCACCGGATCAGCATCCGGGGGCATGAGATGGTGGCGGACATGTCCGCTCCCGATGGCAATGATGCCGGCCCGGACCCGCATGACCTCTATGACTCGGCTTTGGGCGCGTGCAAGGCGATGACCATGCTCTGGTATGCGCAGAGGAACGGCATTCCGGTGGAGAATATCCATGTCGGCATCGTTCGCGACGCCAGCGAGGAGCGCAAGGGTATCTACAAGCTGACCACGCGGATCGCGCTGACCGGGCCGATGAGCGACGAGCAGCATGACAAGCTCATCGCCGTCGCCGCCAAATGCCCGGTCCACAAGCTGATGAGCGAGGTCGAGACGCAGATCGAGACGGTTGCCGTCCCGCGCATCGGCGAACCGGAACGGCCATGAGCGGCGAAGTCGTAATGGCCGGCGACCGGCTGCCACTGGCAAGCGCGTTCAATCTGCGCGATTTCGGCGGCCATGCGACCGCGGACGGGCGGACCGTGCGTCGGAAAATGCTCTATCGGTCGGGCACGATGGCGCTGCTGACCGACCGGGACGCAACCCAGTTGCGCGCCTTTGGCATCCGGGCGATCTGCGATTTCCGGCGCCCCAATGAACGCGAGGCGGAACCGACATCCTGGCATGGCGCGGACGTCGATTATTATTGCCGCGACTATCGCGAGACCAGCGGCGTGTTGGGCGAAGTCTTGCGCGCCGGCGCGGCCACAGCCGAAGATATGCGCGCGGCGATGATCGCGCTGTACCGCTCGATCGCGATCGATCATGCCGAATCCTATCGGGCGATGTTCCGTCAGATGCTGGCAGGACGACTGCCGATCCTGATCAACTGCGCGGCAGGTAAGGACCGCACCGGGGTCGGCGCGGCGCTGATCCTGGCGGCGCTTGGCGTACCGCGCGCAGCCATAGTGAAAGATTATCTGCTGACCAACGATCATGCCGACTGGGATTGGCGCCTCGCGCAAGGCGAATCGCGGCTGGCAGCCGCACGACGGGACCGCGCCGATGTGATCGCGCCGGTGCTGCACGCGGATGCGGCCTATCTGGATGCGCTGTTCGAGACGCTGGACGCCGACCATGGCGGAATCGATTGCTACATGGAGGATGTGCTGTGCGTTGACGCGCCGGCGCGCGAGGCGCTGCGCGAGGCATTGCTGATTCCATGACCGAACGTTCCCCCATCGACGCCTTCAAGGATGTGCTGTCCGGCGCGGCGCGTGCGATCACCCGCGACGCAGAAGTGGAGGTCGGCTTCACCGCCGATACCCCCCATGCCGCCGGCAAGGCGATCAAGGTGCCGACGCCCGGCCGTGCCCTGCCGGCCGATCAGGTGGCGCTGGCACGCGGTTTTGCCGATGCCTATGCGCTGAAGCTGCGCCACCACAGCGCGAAGATACACGCCGCCTCGGCGCCGGGGGAAGCCGTGGCGCGCGCCGTGTTCGACGCGGTCGAGCAGGCGCGGGTCGAGGCGATCGGATCGCGCGCGATGGAGGGGGTGCGCGCCAACCTCAACCATGCGCTCGACCTGCGCCTCAAATCCGATGCGATCCGCCGGGCGCGATCCGCCGACGAGGTGCCGCTGTCGACCGCGCTGGCGCTCAAGGTGCGCCAGCGGCTGACCGGGCAGGCCATCCCCAAGGATGTCGCGCCGGGCGTCGCCATGGTCGACCAGTGGATCGAGGACAAGGCCGGCAGCGATCTCGACGCGCTGGCGCTGGCGATCGACGATCAGCGCGCTTTCCAGAAGCTGACCACCGCCATGCTGGAGCATCTCCAGTTGATCGACGCCGATGTCCCGCCCGACGCCGATGAACCCGAATCGCAGGATGAGGGCGAGGACGAGGAAGAGCAGCAGGAGGAAGGCGACAGCGGCCAGGACGAGGCCGGCGACAGCGACATGAACGCCGAGGCGCGCGCCGAGGACCAGGGCGGCGACACAGAGGACGGCGAGACCGACTATAGCGACGAGTTCGATGCCGACAGCGATGAAGGCGCGGACGATATGGGCGAGGAAGGCATGATGCCGGTCCGCCCCAACCGGCCCATGTCCGACCTGCCGCCCGGTTTCGACTATAAGGCCTATACGCTCAAATATGACGAGGTCGTCAGTCCCGATGAACTGTGCGACGAGGATGAGCTGGTGCGGCTGCGCGGCTTCCTCGACCAGCAGCTGGTAAGTTTGCAAGGGGCGGTGACGAAGCTCGCCAACCGGCTCCAGCGACGCTTGATGGCGCAGCAGTCGCGCAGCTGGGACTTCGATCAGGAAGAAGGGCTGCTCGACGCGGCGCGACTGGCGCGGATTGTGATCGATCCCACCCGATCGCTGTCCTACAAGATCGAACGGGATACCGAGTTTCGCGACACGGTGGTGACGCTGCTGATCGACAATAGCGGATCCATGCGCGGGCGCCCGATCAGCATCGCGGCGATCAGCGCCGACATCATGGCGCGCACGCTGGAGCGTTGCGGGGTCAAGACCGAGATATTGGGCTTCACCACGCGGGCATGGAAGGGAGGCCAGGCGCGCGAGGAATGGCTGGCCGCCGGGCGTCCGCCGATGCCGGGACGGCTGAACGACCTGCGCCACATCGTCTACAAGAAGGCCGACGATCCCTGGCGGCGCGCGCGCAAGAATCTGGGCCTGATGATGCGCGAAGGGCTGCTCAAGGAAAATATCGACGGCGAGGCGCTGCTATGGGCTCATGCCCGGCTGATCGCGCGTCCCGAGGAACGCCGCATCCTGATGGTGATCTCCGACGGCGCGCCAGTGGATGACAGCACCCTGTCGGTGAACAGCGGTACCTATCTGGAGCGGCATCTGCGTCAGGTGATCGACTGGATCGAGAACCGGTCGCCGGTGCAGCTGGTGGCGATCGGCATCGGCCATGACGTCACCCGCTATTATCGCCGCGCCGTGACCATCATGGACGCGGAGCAGCTGGGCGGGACGATGGTGGAACAGCTTGCCGGGCTGTTCGACGAGGATTGAACCGCCGTTCGCGCTGATCTTGGCGAAGACGGGTGTGCGGGCTTCGGCCGGCGCGACCCGGACATTGATATTCAGGAGAGAGATGACGTGAGTGTCGCCTTTCGTCGCGAAAGCGATGACGAGCATATGGAGCCGAAGTTCGAGCTGCCGATCCCGCCCGGTCCCAATTGGGTGACGGCGCGGGGGTTGCGACTGACGCGGGAGAAGGTGGAGGCGCTGGAGAGCGTCGATACCGCCGCGATGGACGAAGAGGCGACCAAGAAGCACAAGCGCGAACTACGCTACTGGCGGACGCGGCTAGCGACGGCCGAATTGCGGCCGGTGCCCGATAGCGACAGTGTCGCCTTCGGCACGCGCATCACCTACCGGTTGAACAAACAGGAAAAGACGGTGGCGATCGTCGGCGACGACGAGGCCGATCCGCATCAGGGGCGAATCAGCTTCTCCTCCCCCCTCGCCCGCGCGGTGATGGATGCGGAAGTCGGCGAGAAGGTCGATTTTGCCGGGAAGGCAGAGGCTGTGGAAATCATGGCGATAACGGTGATCGGGGAGGACTGACCTTCCCCCGGGCGTGAAAAACCCGCCGGTTCGCACCAGCGGGTTTTCATCGCCATCGCGGCGGCTTACGCCCCGCGCGCGGCCTCGAACAGGAACCAGGCGCGCTGCTCGGCCTGGTCGGTCCAGTCGTCGACAATGCCTTCTGTCGCATTGTCGCCGGCTTCGGTCGCGGCAGCCTTCACCGCGCGGAAGGTTTCGACCAGCGCCAGATTGTCGTCGCGCAGTTCCTTCAGCATGTCGGCCGGGCTGACGAAATCGGCGTCATTGTCGGTGACGCTCTGGCGCCGGGCGATGTCGCCGATGGACCGCAGCGTCGTATTGCCGGTCTTGCGCACACGCTCGGCGATAAGGTCGGTGACCGCCAGAATCTCTGCGGCCTGCTCATCGAACATGAGATGATAGTCGCGGAAATGCGGACCCGAAACGTGCCAGTGGAAATTCTTGGTCTTGAGGTAAAGCGCATAGCTGTCCGCCAGAGCGCCGTTCAGCGCGTCGGCGACCGACTTGACGGCGTTGCTCTTGAGGTCGGTCGGGGTCTTCAGATCGGGGGCGGTCATCCAATATCCTCCTGTTCGCGGATTTGATTTCGGACATATAATGATCGCGCGCCGAATAGGTGCCATTTTTTCGAATCGCAAATGCCGATCAGGCTGATGAAACGGATCGATCAGAGCAGGCTGGTCGCCGACAAGGCCAGCATCGCACCGGTGACGAGCAGCACCACCCCGCCCGCCCGGCGAATCGCGCGCAGCGGCAGGAGGGCGAGCAATTGCCCGCGCAGCAGCACGACCGGCACCAGCGCCGCGATCACGCCGATGGCGCCCCCGATCCCGGCCAGCGCCGGGTCGCCGGTGCGGGTGGCGATCCCCAGGATCAGGAATTGCGGGCCATCGCCGAACCCCAGGATGAAAAGGCCGAGCGCCGTGGTGAGGAAGGCGCCTGTCGGCCAGCCGTCCAGCATGTCGGGCGTGGAAACCCGCCAGAGCAGGCCGACGCCCAGAAACAGGATGGCGAGCGCCAGGAAAAGCAGTCGCGCGTCTGCGCCCAGCATCGGGCCGATCCAGCCGCCGGCGCAGGCCGATATGGCGGCATTGGCGATGGCGGCGGCGATGATGCCGACGATCACCGCACCGTCACGGTCATAGCGGGTCGCGAGCGCGAGGACGAGCAACTGGCTCTTGTCTCCCATCTCGCCGAGCAGGCAGCCGAGCAGGGCGATCAGCAGGGCGTCCATTAGGCGAGCGAAACGATCAGGCGCGGAGCGGGACGATGGCGGGCGATGCCGCGCGCGGGATCATCGGGACGATCAGGCTGACCGGCATCTCCGCGCCGATAGCCTCACGCAGCAGGTCGAGATAGGACAGCACCACCGGGCCGAGGCCATGCAGCGAGAGCGCCGATTCGAGCGTGCCCGCCAATCCCTCCACCGTATCGAGATGGAAGGCGCGCGCGATATGACGGATCTGGTCCACCTCATCATGGAGGCGCATCAGGGAGAGATGACCGCGCTGCCCCGCCAGCGCGTCGACCCGACGCAGGAGGTCCGTCAAAATGGCCGAAATCGGGTCATGCCGCATGGAGAAGCCCTCCTGTCCGTGATCCTCGCAGGCTAGGCGCAGGACGGTTAAAGCTACGTAAAGCCTAGGCCGAGCCTTGACAGGAAACCGAATCTGCCCCATGGGCCGCTGCTGAAACGGGGCGGTCCGCCACTCACCAATGGCGAGCCGCTTTTCTTTTTACGCAATTTACGACCAGGGAATAGGGCCATGGCCAAGCCGGCAACCGTCAAGATCCGTCTCGTCAGCTCGGCTGACACTGGCTTCTTCTACGTCACGAAGAAGAATCCGCGCACCAAGACCGAGAAGCTGAGCTTCCGCAAATATGATCCGGTCGCGCGCAAGCATGTCGAATTCAAGGAAGCCAAGATCAAGTAAGCCGCTGCGGGCTTTTCGCCCGCGCGCCTGATCATCCGGCTTTCGGAACATGCAAAAGGCCCGTCCCTCCGGGGAACGGGCCTTTTGCTGTTGGTCCCGATTTGCCAGCATGGCGGCCCCAACGAAAATGGGGCGCCCCCTTACAGGAGCGCCCCATTCCGCCCCCTTTCGCCAAGGAAGGGGGGTTATCAGTGCGGTCAGTTGCCGACCGGCTGGGCGTCGGTGCGGCGCACGACGATGGTCGAGGAACGCGGCTGCTGGCCCGCCACCGGCCAGTTGCCCGTGGGATGCTGGATATTGACGAAGAAGGTCTTGAGGTCGGGCGTGTAGGCAAGCCCGGTGATCTCGCAGCCCAGCGGCCCGACCAGGAAGCGCTTTGATTGCTTGGTCGTCTGGTCGATATGGAACATCGCATTATGGCCGAAGGCCTGATCGATGGTGGTGCCGGTCACGCCCGAATTGCCGGGGACGCTATGGTCGGTCTGGACCCACAGGCGCCCCTTGGGGTCGATGCGGATGCCATCGGGGCTGGAGAAGGTATCGCCCTTGATATCGCCTACCAGATTGGCGCCACCCGGAGCCAGCTTCGGATCGCCCGCCTGCAGGAAGATTTCCCAGCTGAACTTCATGGCCAGCGGCGAATTGCCGTCTTCCTTGAACTTGATGATGTGACCGTGAAGATTGGTGACGCGCGGGTTGGCAGGGTTGGTGACGCGACGGCCGCTATTGTTGGTCAGCGTCACGAAGATCGCGCTGTTGTCGGGCGCGACCGTGATCCATTCCGGGCGGTCCATGACGGTGCCGCCGGCGACGCGCGCCGCCGAGATGCAGTTGACCAGCACTTCGGCCTGGTTGTTGAAGTCGACCGGGGTCGGCGCCAGCGGCGTGGTACTCTGGCTGGTATTGCCCGGATCGGAGGCGCCGACGGTCAGGCCGTTCTGGCCATGCACCATCGCGCGCCATTCGCCGGTGCCGTCCGCATTGAAGCGGGCGACATAGAGGGTGCCATGGTCGAGCATGTCGATGTTCGCGGCGCGATTGCTGGCGCTGTAGGCGCGGTCGCACACGAACTTGTAGATGCAGCCCGGCGTGCCGTCATGGCCCATGTAGATGGCGACGCGATGGTCGCTGTTCGCCATATAGGCGGTGTTTTCATGATCGAAGCGGCCGAGCGCGGTGCGCTTGGTGGGAACGGCCAGTTCCTGATAGGGGTCGATTTCGACCACCCAGCCGTAATTTTCCTCCGGCTGGGTCGGATCGAGATAATTGTCGGTCGATTCCTCGCAGGTCAGATATGTGCCCCAGGGGGTGCGGCCGGACGCGCAGTTGTTGAGCATCCCCTTGATCGTGGGCGACAGCAGACCCGACGCCGGGCCGCTCGCCTTGTAGCTGCTGTTGCCGGTGTAGCGCTTGTTGAAGCGCGACCCGGCCTTGACCGCCCATTTGCCGTCCGTGCCCTTGGCGATTTCGACCACGCCAATGCCGACAGCCGACAGTGCCAGCGCCTTCTGGCTGGCGGTGGCAGTGGCGGCGTTGTAGCTGCCCGCCATCAGGATGTTGAAATCGGGATATTCGAAATTGATCGCGAGCAGGCCGCCACTGTTGGCATCGGTGCCCGACAGTTCGAAAAATTCCATGCCGTCATGATTGCCGCCGGCCCATTTCTCGGCGTCTGCCGGCGTCGGGTAGCTACCCGAATAGGGCGTGCCGGCCTCGATCGAATCACCCGCCTTCAGCAGCACGTCGACGGTATAGCCCGACGGCACCGTAACGGTGTCGTTCTGGTTGGCGGCGACCGACGCGAAGTTGATCGCATAGCTGTCCGTCGGCGTCGGGGTAGGCGTCGGAGTGGGCGTGGGGCTGCTCGAATCGTCATCGTCGCCGCAGGCCGCGAGCGCGCCCAGCATCGGCAGGATGGACAGGCCAAGGAGGCCGTTCTTCAGCACCGTGCGGCGCGCCGGATTGGCGGCGACGATCGCTTCCAGGCTGTTGTCGCCGAGTTCGATGCTGGACTGCGCGTCGCGATAGGGCGCGCGCGCCTCGTCGGTCAGATGAGACATGGATGATTACCCCTGTATGATCCGGCTGTCGGCGGAGCGCCGCGCCTTGGCGCAGGGGGTTGGCAGAGGGGAATGACGGCCACGCTTCCGAATGAAGGCGTCGCGATGAAAGCTGCATGACAGACCGGTGACCAAACTGTCGCCTTCGTTACGATCGCTACAGCAGCGCGTTCACCTGCTCGATGAAGCGCAGCACGGAAATCGGCTTCGACACATAGGCGTCGGCACCGGCGCCGCGGATCCGCTCCTCGTCGCCCTTCCCCGCATAGGCGGTGACGGCCATGATCGGCACGGTCGAAAGCCGCTCGTCGGCCTTGAGCGACAGGATGAGGTCATAGCCGCTGACATGGGGCAGATGGATGTCGGTGATGACCAGGTCGGGCAGGAAGTCGCGCGCCTGTGCCAGCACGTCGCGACCGTCGCGCAGCGGCAGCACGTCATGCCCATGGGCGCGCAGCAGGTCGCAAAAAAGTTTGAGATTAAGTTCGTTGTCCTCGACAACGAGCACACGCTTTGCCACCAGTCACCCGCAATTCCATATGAAGCGAGCCCCCGACCGCTTCCCCGCCAAAGGCCCATCATGCGACCCGACAGCCCGAATCGCAAGCCGGATAGCAGCGAAGACCCTGCGATGCTCGCCCTGCTGGCGCTGGGATGGACGCTGGCCGACGGCGCGCGGGCCGACCGGCTGCTGGCGCTGACCGGACTCGACGCCGGCGCGCTACGCGCCGGCGTGAGCGACCGGGCGATACTGGGCGCGGTGCTCAATTTTCTGGCCGACCATGAGCCGGACCTGATCGCCTGCGCCGAAGCGATCGACACCACGCCCGCCGCGCTGATCGCGGCGCAGGAGACATTGAGTCAATGACCCGCCCCCTCATCATCACCGACTGCGACGAGGTGCTGCTGCACATGGTCGTGCCGTTCCGCCAGTGGCTGGACGAGACGCACGCGGTCCATTTCGACATGCACGATCGCGGCTTCGCCGAAGCGTTGCGGCACAAGGACAGCGGCGAGGTGCTGGAACGCGAACGGGTCTGGTCGCTGCTGGTCGGCTTCTTCGACACGGAAATGCACCGGCAGGCGCCGATTTCCGGGGCGGTCGAGGCACTGGGGCGGCTGTCGCGGATCGCCGACATCGTCGTGCTGACCAATATCGGCGAGCGACATCATGGCGCGCGCGTCGCGCAACTTTCGGCCCATGGGCTGGATCTGCCCGTGCATTGGAACCAGGGCGGCAAGGGCCGACCGCTCGCCCGCATCGTGGCGGAACGGCAACCGAGCGTAGCATTATTCATCGACGATCTGGCCGAACATCATGACTCCGTCGCCCGCCACGCCCCCGACGTATGGCGACTGCACATGGTGGGCGAACCGGAAATCGCGCCCGGCGTGCCCGCCGCGCCCCAGGCTCATGCCCGGATCGACAATTGGGTCGACGCAGAGCGCTGGATCGTCGCGCGGCTCGCCGAAGGCCCCGCCCCTTTTCCCCTTCTTCCCCTTGATGGAGCCACAATATGAGCATCGAAGCCCGTCTCGCCGAACTCGGCATCACGCTGCCCCAGCCCGCTGCGCCCGTCGCCGCCTATGTTCCGACGGTAGAGGCCAATGGCCTGCTGCACATCAGCGGGCAAATCGCGCTGGCACCCGATGGCCTGATGACAGGCCGCCTGGGCGAGGATCGCGACCTCGACTATGGCGTCACCGCTGCGCGCGTGTGCGGCCTCAACCTGATCGCGCAGATGAAGGCCGCGCTCGGCACTCTCGACCGGGTCGAGCGGATCGTGAAGCTGGGCGCGTTCATTTCGAGCGCACCGACCTTCACCGACCAGCCGAAGGTCGCCAATGGCGCATCCGAACTGATGGTTGAGGTGTTCGGCGACGCGGGCAAGCACGCCCGCAGCGCCGTGGGCGTGCCGGTGCTGCCTCTGGGCGCGGTGGTCGAAATCGACGCGATCGTTCAGGTCGGGGCGCAGGCCTGACGATTTGCGCGCGTCCGGCCGCAGGCTCGACTTTCTCACCGCCCGCCCCTTTGCCCATCGCGGGCTGCACGGGCCGGAAGCGAGCGAAAATGGCATGGCGGCGTTCGACGCCGCCATCGCCGCCGGTCTCGGCATCGAATGTGACGTGCGGACAAGCCGGGACGGCGTCGCTTTCGTCTTTCACGACGCCAGGCTGGAGCGGATGGCCGGGCTTCAGGAGAACGTCGATTCGCTGGATGCTGTCCTTCTTGACGCGATCGCGCTGCCCGATGCCGGTTCGATCCCGCGGCTGTCCACGCTGCTGGAGCGGTGCAGCGGCCAAGTGCCGCTCCTTGTCGAGATCAAGGCGGACAAGCGACATGTGGCCGATCTTTGCGAATCGGTCGCGCGCGAACTTGCAGGTACGGATGCCGGACTGGCGGCCGTCATGTCCTTCAATCCCCATGCAGTCCGATGGTTCGCCCGTCACCGGCCGGAGACGGTCCGCGGGCTGGTGGTCACGCAGCAGGGCAAGGGTCGACTGCGGGGCCGGTTCGAGCGCACCCTTGCACTTTGGCTGGCGAGACCCGATTTCATCGCCTGTGACATTCGCGACCTGCCATCGCCCTTCGCGACCCGCGCCCGCAGAGGGGGACTGCCTGTGCTGACATGGACCGTGCGCAGCGACGAAGAGCGTACCCGCGCGGCGCGCCATGCGGATCAGATCATTTTCGAGCGCCCGCATGACTGAAGTTGTCGCGCGCGTTGCCGCCGGGGTTGCCGACCTGCCCAGGGATCAATGGGACGCCTGTGCCGGAACGGGCAATCCCTTCGTCAGTTGGGACTTCCTGACCGCACTCGAACGATCGGGCAGCGTTGGGACGACAAGCGGCTGGCAGCCGCTGCCGCTCGTCATAGAGGGGCCGGATGGGCGGATCGCTGCCGCCGCGCCGCTCTATGCCAAGAGCCACAGCCAGGGCGAATATGTATTCGATCATGGCTGGGCCGATGCCTGGGAACGAGCAGGCGGGCGCTATTATCCCAAGATTCAGATCGCCGCCCCCTTTTCCCCGGTACCTGGTCCGCGCCTGTTGTTGCGTGATCCCGATGCCGCGCCTGCGCTGATCGCGGGAATAGAGACATTGGTGGAGCGCAACGGGCTGTCGTCAGCCCATGCGACCTTCATCGCGCCGGGCCAGTTGGCGCTGTTCGAGGCGGCCGGCTGGCTGGTCCGCGAGGACAGCCAGTTTCACTGGACCAACCGGGGCTATGCCGGCTTCGACGATTTTCTGGCGGACCTGTCCAGCGAAAAGCGCAAGAATATCCGCAAGGAGCGTCGGCGCGCGGTCGACGGGCTGGAGATCGTCCATCTGACGGGCGGCGACCTGACCGAAGCCCATTGGGACATGTTCTGGCATTTCTACCAGGATACCGGCGCGCGCAAATGGGGGCGGCCCTATCTGACCCGCGCCTTCTTCTCGATCCTGGGCGAGACGATGGCCGACAAGGTGCTGCTCATGCTCGCGCTGCGGGAAGGGCAGCCGATCGCAGGCGCGCTCAACCTGATCGGCGCGGACACGCTTTATGGCCGCTACTGGGGCTGCTCCGAAGACGTCCCCAACCTGCATTTCGAGCTATGCTATTATCAGGCGATCGATGCCGCCATCGCACGCGGGCTGCACAAGGTGGAGGCGGGCGCTCAGGGCGGGCACAAGCTGGCGCGGGGCTATGCGCCGGAACCGACATGGTCCGCGCATTATATTCCCGATGCGGGCTTCCGACGCGCAGTAGCCGAGTTTCTGGCGGCCGAGCGAACCGATGTGCAACGCGACCGGCAATGGCTGGCCGGACGAACGCCGTTCCGAAAGGGTAATTAGCTCAGGCAGCGCGCAACTGCGTCGCGGCGAGGACGGCACGCGCCTGGCGCTGGGCCTCGGCAATCTCGCGCGCGGTCATTTCCTCGGCGATCTCGGCGCGCATCGACTGACCTTCCTCGCTGCCGCGCAGCGCGGCCAGGTTGAACCATTTATGTGCCTCGATCAGGTCGATCGGCAGGCCGCTGGTGCCGCAGCTATAGGCAACGCCCAGGTCGAAACAGTCGTCCGCCGATCCGCCCGCAGCCCGCGACCGGCGGGCCTCCATCAGAAATTGCGCGCTCTTGATACTGTTGCCCATGATACCGATCCCCTGACTTCCGACTAACTCAATGGATGACCCTTTGGTTTTTCATGAAATGCAGCTTGGCCCGGCAGGCGATAAAAAATGGTTAACGTCTCGCTAGGCATATTGGGGACTGGATATGGTCGGTCGGGATGGCGTCATGCGCCGCGCAGCGGCCGCGATAAAGACTGGCATCGCTGCGCCTTAGACCGCATAGGCTCTGCATGTCCCAGATCCCTACCCCCGGCGCGGCGCCGCGCGCCAAGGATATCGGCTTCCGCGAATTCGTGCTGCTGTGCGCCTGCCTGATGGCGATGAACGCGCTGTCGATTGATCCGATGCTGCCCGCACTGCCAGAGATCGGCCGCGATCTGGCCATCCCCTATCCCAATGACCGGCAACTCGTCATCAGCGTCTATTTCATGGGACTGGGGGTCGGCTCCCTGCTGTTCGGCATATTGTCTGACAGGTACGGGCGAAAGCGGGTTCTGGGCAGCGCCATGGCGCTGTTCATCGTCTCTTCCATCGCTTGCGCCAGCGCCCGGAGTTTCGAGATGATGCTGGCCGGTCGCGCCTGCGCCGGATTCTTCGCGGGCGCCAGCCGCGTGATCACCGTCGGCATCATCCGCGACCAGTTCAGGGGCGACGCCATGGCGCGCGTCATGTCGCTGATCTTCGCCGTGTTCATGCTGATTCCGGTCATAGCGCCCAGCTTCGGCCAGGCGATCCTTTGGGTCGCCCCGTGGCGCTGGATCTTCTGGGTTCTCGTCATTCTCGCCAGCCTGATCCTCTGCTGGATGCTGGCACGGATGCCCGAAACATTGCGCCCGGAAAACCGCGTCCAGATTACGCCAGGCGCGCTGCTCCATACGATCGGCACCGTCGTCCGTACGCGCAGCTCGATCGGCTACATGCTGGCGAGCGGCGTGGTGATGGGTGGTCTGATCGGCTTCATCCTGTCCATCCAGCAGATATTCTTCGATGTCTTCGACGCACAGCATATCTTTCCGATCGGCTTCGCGATGATCGCCGGCTGCATGGGCATCGGCAGTCTGATCAACAGCCGCCTCGTGTCCCGCTTCGGCGCCCGCCGCATGAGCCAGAGCGCGCTGCTCGCCTTCATCCTCATCGCCGCGGTCCATCTGGCGGTGATCCTGGCCGGACAGGAGACGCTGACCACCTTCATGGCCTTGCAGGCGATGACCATGATGACGGTCGCATTCACCGCATCCAATTTCAGCGCGATTTCGATGGAGCCCTTCCACAAGGGCGCGGGCGCAGCTTCCTCCTTCCAGGCATTTCTGACGACTGCCGTGTCGAGCCTGCTCGGCAGCATCGTCGGCCGTGCCTTCGACGGCACCACCCTGCCCTTCACTGTCGGATTGCTGGTCTTCGGCTCGCTGTCCTTCCTGATCGTCGTCTGGGCGGAGCGGGGAAAATTGTTCACCCGGCCGCACCATGGTGCGCTCCGCGAATCCGACATCGACTTTCACTGACATAAAAAAACGGGGCGGTTTCCCGCCCCGTTCGATCCAGGAAGCTCAGGCGTCCTGTCCGCCCGGCGTATGCGCCCCCGGCATCGGCGGGACCGGCTGCGGCGGGATGCCCGCATCGTCTTCCGGCACATCCACCACGCCGCGGCCGACATGGCTGCGCTTGCGGCTATAGGCAAAATAGACGACGAGCCCGACGGTCGCCCAGCCCACGAACATCAGCTTGGTTTCGACGCCCAGGCTCCAGAACAGATAGGCGCAGCCCGCAATCGCGATCGGCGCGGTGACGTTGACCGCAGGCGTGCGGAACGGACGGGCCCGGCCTGCATCCGTCTTGCGCAGGACCATCACCGCAATCGACACCGCCGCGAAGGCGAAGAGCGTGCCCGAGTTGGAGATGTCAGCCAGGATGCCGACCGGGAAGAAGGCTGCGAACAGCGCGACGAAGATGCCGGTCAGGACGGTGATGACATGCGGGGTCTTGTAGGTCGGATGGACCTTAGAGAACATCGCGGGCAACAGGCCGTCGCGGCTCATGACGAAGAAGATGCGGGTCTGGCCGAACATCATCATCAGTATGACTGACGGCAGGGCAAGACCGGCTGCCAGGCCGAGCAGGTTGCCGATCTGCGGCCAGCCGATTTCACGCAGGGTCCAGGCCAGCGCCTCCTTCGAGCAGGTAACGGCTTCCGTGCCGGCGGCAGCCAGCGCCGCGCACTGCTGCGACAATTCGACCGAACCCGGGGCCAGTGCGATGCCACCTTGCGCGATCGGAATGCCGCCACCCGTCACCGGCTGCGCGCCGACAGTGCCGATCACGCCGGCCGCGACCAGCATGTAGAAGACGGTGCAGATACCGAGCGAGCCGATCAGGCCGATCGGCATGTTGCGCTGCGGGTTCTTGGTTTCCTCGGCCGCGGTCGAAACGGCGTCGAAGCCGACATAGGCGAAGAAGATCGAGGCCGCTGCCGCCGAGATGCCGGAGAAGCCGAGCGGGGCGAAGGGGGTGAAGCCATCCATGTTCATCACCGGCACCGACAGCACGATGAACAGCGACAGCGCCGCCACCTTGATCGCGACCAGCACCGCGTTGACGGTGGCGCTTTCCTTGGTGCCGATGACGAGGAGCCAGGTGACGAGCGCGGCGATGAGCATCGCCGGCAGATTGACCATGCCGCCGTCGAACGGGCCGCGTGTCAGCAGGTCGGGTATGTCGAGATGGAATGTGTGCTCGATTAGCCCCACCACATAGCCAGACCAGCCG
Organism: Sphingobium sp. V4; assembly: GCF_029590555.1. Lineage (NCBI taxonomy): Bacteria > Pseudomonadati > Pseudomonadota > Alphaproteobacteria > Sphingomonadales > Sphingobiaceae > Sphingobium > Sphingobium sp. V4. Next base: position 2,692,937 of record NZ_CP081001.1, read on the forward strand.
ACCGAAACCGCGCCGGCAGCCACCGCATATTCCAGGATCAGTGCCCAGCCGACCATCCAGGCGATCAACTCACCCATGACCGCATAGCTGTACGTATAGGCCGACCCGGAAACCGGGACCATCGCGGCCATTTCCGCGTAGCAGAGCGCCGCCACGGCGCAGACGAAGCCGGCGATGACGAAGGAGAGCATCATGCCCGGCCCCGCCTTTTGCGCGGCTTCGGCCGTCAGGACGAAGATGCCGGTACCGATCACGGCGCCGATGCCCAGCATGGTGAGCTGGAATGCCCCCAGCGAGCGATGCAGCGATTTCTTCTCTGCCGTCGCCAGGATGGCGTCCAGAGGCTTAACGCGCCCGAATATCATGAAGACCTCTTGTTTCCCTAGTCCGGCACGTCACCGGACGTACCCCTTTTGCTTATGGGAAGCGGAGACTATCGCCTAATCCGGCGCGCGCAAGTATGTTGCGCGGCCATGACATGAAAGTGGAAAGGGTCGACGTGGTCGAACTGCTGAAGGCACGGGCGTTTGGGAATTTGCCGCACGGTTTTGCGGGACGGACGGGCGGCGTGTCGACCGGTCTCTACGCGGGGCTCAATGTCGGACTTGGCTCGGATGACGATCGGGACGCGGTCCGGCGCAATCGGGATCTGGCGCGAGATGCTGTTTTGCCTGGCGTGGAGCTGGTTACGGTCCGCCAGATCCATTCCGCTGACGTCGTGCGGGTGAGCCACGGCTTTGCGGACGATGCAAGACCGGCGGCGGACGCACTGGTGACCGACCAGCCTGGCCTGTTGCTCGGAATATTGACCGCCGACTGCGTACCGGTGCTGTTCGCCGATGTGGAGGCGGGCGTCGTGGGGGCGGCCCACGCAGGGTGGAAGGGCGCTATCGGAGGGGTGACCGACGCGACGCTGGCTGCGATGGTGTCGCTGGGCGCGCAGCGGGAACGGATAGGTTGTGCGATCGGTCCTTGCATCGGCCGGCCATCCTACGAAGTGACAATGGATTTCGCGCATCGCTTCACCGACGCCGATGCGGAGAATGATCGCTTTTTTTCCGAAGGGCGGCCCGGGCATCTTCAATTCGACATAGCGGGCTATGTTGCCGCGCGCCTTGCGGCGTCGGGCGTAGGGCGGGTGGAAATGCTGGACGAAGATACCTACAGCCAGCCGGACCGCTTCTTCAGCTATCGGCGCTCCTGCCATCTGGGCGAGCCGGGTTATGGTCGTCAGATATCGATGATCGGTTTGCCACGCTGAATTGCGCGGGTCGAGTGCTCCTGGTGGCGGGCAATAAAAAACCCGCCACTGGGGCGGGTCTTTTCAAGATTGCAACTCTCTGCGGAGATCTGCAATTTCATTTTGGTTGCGGGGGCAGGATTTGAACCTGCGACCTTCAGGTTATGAGCCTGACGAGCTACCGGGCTGCTCCACCCCGCGACGTTGTTCTGCCTGAGGAGGCAGTTTTTTGCAGCAAAAAGGGGCGGCCTGTTTTACGGGCCGCCCTTTTTGGGATGTGAATGGGTTTTGAACAAAGCGCGAGCTTCAATGCCTGGCGACGCCCTACTCTTCCGGGGCTTGAGCCACAGTACCATCGGCGCAGTCAGGTTTCACGGCCGAGTTCGGGATGGGATCGGGTGGGTCACTGACGCTATGGTCACCAAGCAATGGAGCTGGCGCTTTGTTGGGTATAATCGATGCCCGTGCGGGTTGTGTTGAGATATCCTGGCTGGCTTAACGACCGCCATGTTTCGACAGGTTTTTTCAAGGCTGTCGTTGATGGTGGGACTCTGCGGTTCATTTCTGAACCGTTTAAGCGCGAACAGAGCAATTAGGATCGGTTAGCTCCATGCGTTACCGCACTTCCACATCCGACCTATCAACGTCGTGGTCTACGACGGCTCGATGAAATCTTATCTTGAGGGAGGCTTCCCGCTTAGATGCTTTCAGCGGTTATCCCGTCCATACATAGCTACCCAGCTGCGCCCTTGGCAGGACGACTGGTACACCAGAGGTATGTTCAACCCGGTCCTCTCGTACTAGGGTCAACTCCTCTCAAATTTCGACGCCCACGGCAGATAGGGACCAAACTGTCTCGCGACGTTCTGAACCCAGCTCACGTACCACTTTAATTGGCGAACAGCCAAACCCTTGGGACCTGCTCCAGCCCCAGGATGTGATGAGCCGACATCGAGGTGCCAAACGATTCCGTCGATATGAGCTCTTGGGAATCATCAGCCTGTTATCCCCGGCGTACCTTTTATCCGTTGAGCGATGGCCCTTCCACGAGGGACCACCGGATCACTATGACCGACTTTCGTCTCTGCTCGACTTGTCAGTCTCGCAGTCAGGCGGGCTTATGCCATTGCACTCTAACAGACGGTTTCCAACCGTCCTGAGCCCACCATCGCGCGCCTCCGTTACTCTTTAGGAGGCGACCGCCCCAGTCAAACTACCCGCCACAGAGGGTCCCTGCACCGGATAACGGTGCGAGGTTAGACATCAGAAAACAACAGGGTGGTATTTCACCTATGGCTCCACGACAACTGGCGTCATCGCTTCAAAGCCTCCCACCTATGCTACACAGTTCTTTCCTAATGCCACTCTGAAGCTGCAGTAAAGGTGCACGGGGTCTTTCCGTCTAACCGCGGGTACTCCGCATCTTCACGGAGAATTCAATTTCGCTGAGCATATCCTGGAGACAGTGGGGAAGTCGTTACGCCATTCGTGCAGGTCGGAACTTACCCGACAAGGAATTTCGCTACCTTAGGACCGTTATAGTTACGGCCGCCGTTTACCTGGGCTTCAATTCAGAGCTTGCACTCCTCCTCTTAACCTTCAGGCACCGGGCAGGCGTCAGGCCCTATACGTCGTCTTGAAGCCGACTTAGCAGAGCCCTGTGTTTTTGCTAAACAGTCGCTACCCCCTGGCCTGTGCCCCCCATCAAAAGTTGCCTTAAGATGGGGCCTCCTTCTTCCGAAGGTACGGAGGCAATTTGCCGAGTTCCTTCAGGATACTTCTCTCAAACGCCTTGGTATACTCTACCATTCCACCTGTGTCGGTTTAGGGTACGGTCTATACGGTGGGGCTATTTCCTGGGACAACTTCCCTGCCCGGACCAATCCAATAAGGCCGAACAAGTTACGCCATCCGTCACACACCACCAGGCCCACGAATATTAACGTGGTTCCCATCGACTACCCCCTTCGGGCTCGTCTTAGGGGCCGGCTTACCCTGCTCAGATTAGCTTTAAGCAGGAACCCTTGGAATTTCGGCGACAGTGCATCTCACACTGTTAATCGCTACTCATGTCTGCATTCGCACTTCCGATACCTCCACGGTCGGTTACCCTCCCGCTTCAACGGCCTACGGAACGCTCCGCTACCGCTCAGTCAAAAGACTGAACCCTAAGCTTCGGTGCACGTCTTGAGCCCCGTTACATCTTCGCCGCAGGATCTCTTATTTAGACCAGTGAGCTGTTACGCTTTCTTTAAAGGATGGCTGCTTCTAAGCCAACCTCCTGGTTGTTTTGGAAATCCCACATGCTTTCCCACTTAGACGTGACTTGGGGACCTTAGCTGTAGGTTAGGGCTGTTTCCCTTTTGACGACGGACCTTAGCACCCGCCGTCTGTCTGCCGGACTAGACTCGTTGGTATTCGGAGTTTGGTTAGTATTGGTAGATCTCGCGACCCCCGCAACCATCCAGTGCTCTACCCCCAACGGCAATCATCCGACGCTCTACCTCAATAGATTTCGCGGAGAACCAGCTATTTCCCGGCTTGATTGGCCTTTCACCCCTAAACACAACTCATCCGATAATTTTTCAACATTAAACGGTTCGGTCCTCCAGTGCGTGTTACCGCACCTTCAACCTGGTCATGCCTAGATCGCCGGGTTTCGGGTCTAATGCATCATACTCATGGTCGCCCTATTCAGACTCGCTTTCGCTGCGCCTACACCTAACGGCTTAAGCTTGCATGATACACTAAGTCACAGACCCATTATGCAAGAGGTACGCGGTCAGGTCTCAAGGACCCTCCCACTGCTTGTAGGCATCCGGTTTCAGGTACTGTTTCACTCCCCTCATCGGGGTGCTTTTCACCTTTCCCTCACGGTACTGGTTCGCTATCGGTCATGTACGAGTATTTAGGCTTGGAGGGTGGTCCCCCCATGTTCAGACAGAGTTTCACGTGCTCCGCCCTACTCAAGTCCTGATGTTTCGCTTTCACATACGGGGCTGTCACCCGCTATGGCGCCACTTTCCAGAGGCTTCTGTTAACTAAACACCAGGCACTGGCCTGGTCCGCGTTCGCTCGCCACTACTAACGGAATCTCGGTTGATGTCTTTTCCTCCGGGTACTGAGATGTTTCAGTTCTCCGGGTTCGCCTCACCAAAGCCTATTTTATTCAGCTTAGTGATACCTCTCCCATTTAACACTGATCCAGCAGAAGCTGGCGCAGTCTTAAATGGTGAAGGTGGGTTGTCCCATTCGGAAATCGCGGGATCAAAGCTTGCTCACAGCTCCCCCACGCTTATCGCAGCGTGCCACGTCCTTCATCGC